>NZ_CP051130.1:0-1200000 GCF_013378055.1 Parasphingopyxis sp. CP4
GTTGCTGAAGAGGCTCCAATCGAAGAAGCCGCGCCTGAAATAAATGCTGAAGACGATGCACCGGAATCAGAAACGACCGAAGCCGCTGAAGCGGCTCCGACGGTCACCCGGATGTTCGACGATACCACACCGACTCCTACTGTTTCCGAACGGCCCATTCCATCGACGCCGACTTTCACGGTGCGTGCTGCCGGAGAAGATGCGCGCGATGTGACCCCGGATACGGCAGGTGCGGACAGTGCTGAGCCGGACCAGGATGAACTCATTCTCGACGCTGGCAATATTGTCTCTTCGAGCGACAAGGCAGAAGCACCTGCAGAAACACCTGCAGAACCTCCGGCCAGCAAATGGGTGGCCGAGGAAGAAAAGGCGGAAGAGGCTCCGGCTGCCAAGCCAGCCCGTTCTGGCGGTACATTGTTCGAGCGTATGTCCAACATTGCGCGCGGTGCAGCCAAGGTGGAAGCCGAAGAGAAAAAGGCCGCTTCGGGCGGCGATCGCGATTCGCTGGATATCCCGCATTTCCTCAATCGGCAGAACAACCAGTAAACTTTGTCGAGCGTGATCCCGGTTTTTGCCGGGATCATCGAACTGCGTCGGTCCTTTGCCGCCAAACCACCACGCTTTGTCGCCTATCCGGTGTATCTAGGTCGTGCGTTCGCAAAGAGCGCCGTCTATGGGTGCGCCGTAATGGCTCGAAAATCTACCGCAACCACATCCGCTGCACTGTGCGCCTTGATGTGCGCCATGTCTTCGGCTGCGGTTTCGCAGAATAGTGATGCCTTTCCTTTCATGGACCAGGTTGAGCGAACCAGCGACTTGACCGGACAGCTTGGTCGCTACCTGACCATGCTCGCCGACAATCCGAATAATGTGGAAGCTCTGACAGGGGCCGGCCGCACTGCTCTCGATCTGGACGATGCGGATGCGGCGCTTGGCTTTTTTGTCCGGGCGAATGAGCTCAGCCCGCGCAATGGTCGCGTAAAGGCGGGGCTCGGCGGCGCGCTGGTTAGGCTCGAACGTCCGCTGGAAGCAATGCAGCAGTTTCGCGAAGCCGAGCGGCTTGGGGCTCGGCTGATCGACTATGCAGCAGATCGTGGTTTTGCCTATGACCTTTTGGGCCAGCCAAGCCTCGCACAATCCGATTATCGGCTGGCGATGGAACGCGGCGCAACACCGATGTTGCGCAAACGGCTTGCCATTAGCCTGGCAATATCAGGAGATCAGGCCGGAGCACTGCAGGTGCTTGATCCGCTGTTGCGGGATCAGGACATGACCGCGTGGCGAACCCGCGCTTTCGTAATCGGCCTGACTGGCGATGTGCGTGATGCTGTTGAAGCCGCGTCCGTTTCGATGCCGCGACGGGAATTGGCCATCTTGACCCCCTATCTGGGGCGCCTGCCTGAGCTCAGCGATGCCGGTAAGGCACAGGCTGTGCATTTCGGTAATTTCCCGACAAGTGGTGACGGACCGCGCTATGCCTTGTCTGATTTCCCGGACCTGGCTGCCGCGGGGACCCCAGGCGCTGGCCTGGTTCCGCAAGGCGCCGCCCTGGGCCAGCCGAGCGAGGCCCAGCAGCGCCGAGAAACCCGTCGAGAACAACGCCGTCGCGAACGGCGGGAAGCAGTCGCCCGGCGCGTGGCAGCGCGCGACAACCAGACCCGCCGACGTCCAGGGCGCAGTGCACCGGTTGAAGTCGCGCAAGCACCCGCGCCACCGCCGCCTCCTCCTCCGCCGCCACCCGCGCCACCGCCGCCGCCACCACCCGCGCCACCGCCTCCGCCTCCTCCGGCCCCCGTCGAGACACGGCAGGCTGAAGCCAGTGTCCCCCGACCCGGATTCTCATCGACGCCGGTACGTGAAACGCAGACTGCCGAGATCAGCGCGCCGGCACCGAGATCTTCGGGTGTTGCAGTGACGCCATCGCGCTTTTCGCTTGCGGACCTTGAAGCTGATCTTCGTTCACAGGCGGAACGTGAAAGAGCTGCAGAAAGACGCGCAGCCGCCGCCGCGGAGCCGCCGCCTGAATCACTCCTGCCGGACGCGCTGGCCGCGCTCACACCTGCTGCCCGGCCCCCATCACCGCCGCCAACTGCAGCGCCGGTCCAACGCGCCGTCGCCAACGCAATCCCGCCAGAAACCGCGGTGGAGGCCGCCAATCCGGCGCGCCACTGGGTCCAACTGGCAACTGGTCCGTCGCAGGACGGTATGCGGTTCACCTATCGACGCTACGCCCGCGCCAACGCGATATTTGCCGATCAGGAGGGCTGGTATGCACCGCTCGGCCGCACCAATCGCTTGCTGGTCGGGCCATTCGACAGCGGCACTGAAGCGCAGGAGTTTATCAATACGCTCGCCGAAGTCGGCATTGAATCACTGCGTTGGCGCAGTCCAGAAGGCGAAACAGTTGTCCGGCTATATCGCGAAGGCGCGTCGCCGCAACCAACCCCAGAGGCAATGGCCGCAGGTTCGATGATGGCACCCGCCGAAGAAGAGGAGGCACCAGCAGCCGCGCCAAGCCATCCCGCGCGCTATTGGGCGCAGGTTGCGATAGGCCGCGAACGGTCTGCCTTGCGCTTCACCTATCGCCAGTTTTCGCGGCGGGCGCCGAATGCCTTTGGCGGGCAGACCGGGTGGTTCACGCCGCTCAATGCCACCAATCGCCTGCTTGTCGGTCCGTTCGATAGCCGCGCCCTGGCTCAGGCTTTTCTCGATGCAATCGAGCAAGAGGGCGATATTGAGGGCCTGACCTATCGCAGTTCCGACGGCCAAGAGGTGACCCGCCTCAATCCGCAATGACGCTCGCTAGCTATGCATCTCATCCCGCCATAAGCCGGGGTCGCCAGCATGATGAGCGCCGCGATGAGACGCGTGGCCCTCGGGACATCTTCCAGCGTGACCGCGACCGAATTATTCACTCGGTTGCGTTCCGGCGATTGCGGGGCAAGACGCAGGTGTTCGTCGCGCCCGATGGCGATCATTTCCGCGTTCGCCTGACCCACAGCATGGAAGTCGCCCAGATCGGGCGAACCATTGCCCGTGTATTGGGACTCAATGAAGATCTGACAGAGGCGATCTGCCTGGCCCATGATATTGGTCATCCACCGTTTGGCCATGCCGGGGAAGATGCGTTGAAGGCGGCGCTCGCCGATAATGGTGGATTTGATCACAACGCGCAGACGCTGCGCATGTTGACGCAATTGGAACGCCGTTATCCGCGTTTTGCCGGCCTCAATCTGAGCTGGGAAACACTGGAGGGACTAGCCAAACATAATGGTCCGGTAAGCGATCCGCCCTGGGCGCTCGCTAAGATAGATGCCGAATATCCACTTGAATTACAGACATTTGCTAGCCTCGAAGCACAGGTTGCGGCGCTTGCTGACGACATCGCCTATGACAATCACGATATTGATGACGGATTGCGGGCGGGGCTGTTCGATCGAGACCAATTACTCGCCACGCCCGGATTGGCCGAGCTGTGGGAGGGCGGGGTCCGCCGCTTCCCAAATGCCGGGCCCGAACTGCTCGCATCGGAATTGATCCGCGAACAGATCGGGATGATGGTCAATGACCTGATCAGCGAAACCAAGCGCCGGATACAGGAGAGCGGGATCGCGTCGAGCGACGATGCGCGCGGCGCAGGAAGGCCGCTTGTCGGTTTCTCTCCGGCAATGGCCGAGCATGAGCGTGGCCTCAAACGCTTCCTCTATGCACATATGTATGAGCATCCAAAACAGGAGGAGGTCGCCACTGCCGTTCGCGGTGTCGTGGCGGGGCTATTCGCAGCCTATCATGGTGATCCGGCGCTGATTCCGGACAATTGGCGGGCATCGCTCCCCGAAAACGAGCCTGCACGATCGCGCCATATTGCGGATTTCATTGCAGGCATGACGGACAGCTTCGCAATTCGCGCTTACCGGGCCCAGATCGGCCCGATTGATTTGCCCGAAGGTTTTTAGCCGCGGCCGCGTTATACAATTGGTCCGCCCATCGGTGGCAATACGCGATTAATGTGAAAGGTGATATCAGACGATGCCATGACCCGCTTGGTGATTGCCCAAAATCGGTTTGGCCTTGGCGCCACCGCCAATTATGATCGCTCTATCGATCCCGCAGCCTGGCTCCGACGCCAGATCGATAGCTTTGATCCTGCACCACCCGAAACAGCCAATCTGCCAGATCGCGCAATCTTGGCAAACGAGCTCGCTGACTATTTCGCGAGCCGCGGTCGAAATCGGCAGAGAAGAGGGGCCGATGACGGCGAGAACGCCAATGCCTCGACGAATGATGCGGCAAGAATGGCGCGGCGCAGCTTTGGTCGGGCCGGCCGACAACATTATCTCAACATGGTCGATACCCGGGCGCGGATAGCGCTCAGCTCGCCTGCGCCATTTGCGGAGCGGCTGGTACATTTCTGGGCCAATCATTTTGCGGTTTCCGCCGATGGATTTGCGCTTGTCCGCCTTGCTGGACTGCTCGAATTCGAGGCGATCAGGCCGCATGTCATGGGGCGCTTTGCCGATATGCTGGTTGCTGTCGAACAACATCCGACCATGTTGCTCTATCTCAATCAGGCCCGGTCAATCGGACCGAATTCAACACTGGGTGCCCGCGGCAATCGTCGCCAAGACCGGCAGCGAGGACTGAACGAAAATCTCGCGCGCGAAGTGATGGAACTGCATACATTGGGCGTGAATGGCGGATATTCCCAGGCGGATGTGACGGAATTAGCGCGCGCACTGACGGGCTGGACGGTGGCTGGCCTGACCCGCGGCCCAGCGCGCCGGATTTTTCCTGCCTCAGCCCAACCCGGTGACTTCCATTTCGCCCCACAATTGCATGAGCCAGGCGCCCGCACCGTTCTCGGCGAACGCTACGCAGCGGGAGGGATTGGCCAGGCCCAGAGCATTCTGCAGGATCTGGCCCGACAACCTGCAACTGCTCGTCATTTGGCAACCAAGCTTGCTCGGCATTTTGCGGGTGACGAGCCCCCGGTGTCGCTCGTTGATAGATTGGCCGATGCCTATCGCGATACAGATGGCGACCTACCGACTCTGTATCGGGTGCTTATTGATGCGCCCGAATGCTGGATTGAAGCACCGGTCAAATTCAAGACGCCATGGGAATGGGTCATATCGTCCTTCCGTGCGCTCGGTGCCCGTCGCTTTGATCGCCGGATGAATGCAATTTTGCGCCAGTTGGGACAACCAGTTTGGGCGCCAGGATCACCAGCCGGATATGACGATATTGCCGCCAGCTGGAGCGGGTCGTCGGCGCTGACCAGCCGGGTCGAGTTTGCCCAGCGAATTGCAGATATCAGCCGCGACAATGTGGACGCCCGACAGCTGGCTCCGCGATTGTTCGGTGACTTGCTGAGCGAACGGACAGCCAGGACAATTGCCAGTGCTGAAAGCGCCGGCCAGGGCCTGGCTCTATTGCTTGTTTCACCTGAATTCTTGCGGAGATAACCATGATCGACCGAAGAGAATTGCTGAAACGCGGCGGCATCGGAGCGGCCGGTGTGATGCTTGCTCCGCAAATTGCGCTGGCACAGGCTCCCACGGATCGGCGGTTTATCTTTGTGATATTGCGCGGTGCAGCCGATGGACTCGAGCTGGTGGCACCCACTGGAGATCCCAGTTTTGCGTCTGTTCGCGGCAGTTTTGCTGGCCATAGTGAAGGCGGCACACGGCTCAACGACTTTTTTACGCTGCACCCATCATTCACCGAGATTGGCAATCTTTATGGCCAGCGCCAGGCGCTATTCGCCCATGCTGTTGCATCGGCTTATCGCCGTCGATCCCATTTTGACGGTCAGAATGTGCTCGAGACAGCTGGCCCCCAACCCTATCGTCTCAATGACGGCTGGATGAATCGGCTTATTGCAATGCTGTCAGGCTCCCAGGCCGAAGCCATCGCATTGTCGTCGACCATGCCCATGGTGCTGCGCGGGAGCGCAGAAGCAAGCTCCTACGCGCCGTCGCGCTTGCCTGACCCGCAACCTGGGCTGCTGCGCCGTGTGACGATGATGTATGAAGATGATGAGATGCTTCATGCGGACTGGGCTCAGGCGTTAGAAACCGAAGAAATGGCCGACGAGATCATGGACGCGGGACGGGGGCAAGCTGCGCTTGGCGAGCTGGCCGCCGGTTTCCTCTCTGATCCCGATGGGGCGCGGATTGCCGCTATCGAGCTTGATGGATGGGATACGCATGCCAATCAGGGCGGGCGATTGCGGCGTGGCTTCTCCGCTCTGGATTCCATGATCGGTGCCATCCGGTCCGGACTTGGATCGATCTGGGATGACACGCTGATCATCGTCGCCACCGAATTCGGACGGACCGTAGCCCCCAATGGCACGGCGGGAACAGATCATGGTACCGGATCGGCGGCGATGATGCTGGGCGGTGCCGTGCGCGGCGGCCGGGTTGTTGCCGACTGGCCAGGCCTGCGCACATCGGACCTGTACGAGGGACGAGACCTGCGTCCGACCATGTCGATCGATCAGCTCTTTACCGCCGCGCTCTCCGAACATTTCTCGCTCGATCCGGTCGAAGTGCGGCGTTCCGTATTTCCAGCGGCATCCGGCACCACAATCGGCGGTCGTTTGATCCAAAGCTGATCAAATATCGCCGGTCTTGCCGCGTGCAGACTCCGCTTTCCCCTCAAAACATGGTATTTTCCTAACGGGCGCACCGAATGGATCTGAGACTATTGGTGGGAGACAGAAATGAGTGTGCTCGAAGACGCAGGGATAGGCCTGCTCAAGGCGGTACTCGGTAAGCGTCGGCTGAACGCGCTGTTGATCAACCGGCTTGTCGCCTCATCCCGCACCCGCCCACACCCCTGGAGCACGCGCGACGATTATGTCACCTGGCCCGGCCTAAAGGATCGCAGCTATTTTGGGCGCCTGTTACCCAGCACGGACTGGCCGGGCGCCCTGCAGCCGGTATCGCCGCCAGTTGAAGAAGTGGTGAAACTGTTCCTTGCCGGGGTAGACGGCCAGCGGCCTTGCCCAAAATCGACCTGCCTGTTTCCAGCCTTTGCGCAATATCTGACCGACGGATTCCTGCGCACGCGCCTTTCCAACGTGGATGAGGAAGAAGATCGCACCCGGACCACGTCCAACCACGAGATCGATCTGAGTACGCTCTATGGGCGAACGGATTTACAGTGCCAGGCGTTACGGCTCGGATCGCAAGACAATGGCCAGAAGGGCCGTCTCAAATCGGAAGTGGTGGATGGCGAGGAATGGCCATTGCGCCTCTTCCTGTCGGGCGGTGAGCAAGTGGATCCGCAATTCCTTGACCCCGAAACCGGCGATGCAATCCTCGATCCACCCTTGGGCCTGCGTCATACAACACCGCAAATGCGCGAGACGCTGTTTGCGGTTGGTGGCGATCGGGTGAATGCCGCACCGCAGACGGCAATGATGAATATTCTGTTTTTGCGCGAGCATAACCGTGTCGCGGGATTGATTGAGCAGAACCATCCGGATTGGGATGATGACCGGGTGTTCGAGACAGCTCGGTCCACCCTCATCGTGATGTTTATCAAGCTCGTCGTTGAAGAATATATCAATCACATAAGCACCGCGAAGTTCGAGTTGCGTGCCTGGCCAGAGGTAGCCTGGAACGCCGATTGGAACCGGGAAAACTGGATGACGATTGAATTCACCTTGCTCTATCGCTGGCACTCGCTCGTACCCCAGAAAATGCGCTGGGCAGGTAACGAGATCGACGGCAACGCGTTGTTACTCAACAACAAAGTGCTGCTCGACGGTGGGCTGGCCGAGGCTTTTGTCGACATGTCGGACAATGCCGCAACCGAGTTGGGGCTCGGAAATGCTGCCGATTTCATGGCCAAGGCCGAGATGGATGCGCTCCGCCAGTCGCACATCAATGGCCTGCAAAGCTATGCCGCATACCGCACCGCCATGGGCAAGAAAGTTCCGAAGGATTTTGCAGCGCTGGTTGGGAAATCGAAGGATCCAATTGAGCAGGCGCGGCGAACCGCACTCGCAAAAAATCTAGCAGATCTCTACGGCAGTATTGATAAGCTCGAATTCTATACCGGGTTGTTCGCCGAACCGCGTGAGGCCAATGGCCCCTTACCCGACCTGCTGACCAGCATGGTGGCTATGGATGCATTTTCGCAGGCGCTTACCAATCCACTGCTCTCAGAACATGTCTGGGGCGATCCCGACGTCCAGCGAGAAACGTTCAGCGAAACCGGGTTGGCGCAGATCAAACAGACCAGCAGCCTCCGCGATATTCTCGATCGGAATGCGACCGGGTTGGGTGATCGCTTTGTCGGAATGACCCGCCCAGGGTGGAAACGCGAATAGCGACAGCGATGTCGCCAATTGCTCCCGGGCCCGTGATCGTCTAATCGCGCTGGCTCGCACAAGGACCGAAAATCTGTGACCATCTATTCCGAATTTGCCGATCATATCGGTGCCATTCTCGATGCCCTGGCCGAAGCCGGGTCGATCCCGGCTGATCTCGACCGCAAAAATGTGGCGGTAGAGCCGCCGCGCGATCCTTCGCATGGTGATCTGGCGACCAATGCCGCGATGGTGTTGGCCAAGGCCGCCAAGACCAATCCGCGTGAGCTGGCGGGGCTTATCGTGCCGGAGCTTTCGGCGATTGCAGGCGTGGCTGAGGCCGAAATTGCTGGACCGGGATTCATCAATATCCGCCTCGACGACGAAGCATGGCGCAACGAGCTTCGGACCATTGCTGATGCGGGCGATGGCTATGGCACGTCGGAGATGGGGGCGGGGCGGACGGTCAATGTCGAATATGTCTCGGCAAACCCGACAGGTCCTTTGCATATGGGCCATTGCCGCGGTGCGGTCGTCGGCGATGCGCTGGCGAACCTGCTCGAATATGCCGGGCATAGCGTCACGCGGGAATATTATGTCAACGATGCCGGCGGTCAGGTCGATACGCTCGCCCGGTCTGCTCATCTGCGGTATCGCGAGGCGCTGGGACAGGACATTGGCGAGATTCCCGAAGGCCTTTATCCCGGTGATTATCTGATACCCGTGGGCGCATCGCTCGCCGAGGAATATGGTGAGCGCTACCTCGACGCCGATGAGAGCGAATGGCTTGTTCCGTTCCGTGAACACTCGGTGGCGGCAATGCTCGATCTTATTCGGGCCGATCTTGCGCTCCTTGGTATCGAACATGACATTTTTGCCTCCGAAGCAGCCGTGCAGGCAGCGGGCAAGCCTGAAGCTGCAGAAACCGAACTGCGCGGGCGCGGGCTGGTCTATGATGGCGAGCTTGAAAAACCCAAGGGCAAGACGCCGGAAGATTGGGAAGCGGTTGAATTACCGCTCTTCAAGTCGACCGAGTTTGGCGATGATCAGGATCGGCCGATCCGCAAATCGGACGGCCGCTGGACCTATTTTGGCGCCGACATGGCCTATCATTTCCAGAAGGCTGAGAAGGCCGATATCCTGGTTGATATCTGGGGGGCCGATCATGCTGGCACGGTCAAGCGGATCAAGGCGGCGGTTGCGGCCCTGACCGAAGGCGATACCGAGTTTGACGTAAAGCTCGTCCAGATGGTCCACCTCCTGCGCGATGGCGAACCGATCAAGATGTCGAAGCGCTCCGGCAATTTCGTCACGCTCGCCGATGTCGTCGAAGAGGTCGGCAAGGATGTCGTCCGCTTCACCATGCTGACCCGCAAGGCCGATGCGCAGATGGATTTCGATTTTGCGAAGGTTGTCGAGGCATCGAAGGATAATCCGGTTTTCTACGTTCAATATGCACATGCGCGTATTCGCTCGGTGCATCGCAAGGCTGAAGCCGAAGGTATCGACCTGTCTGTTGCTCCCGATCTCGGGCTGCTCGACAGTGAAGAACTTGCGCTCGTCAAACGCGCCGCGCAGTTCCCGCGCATGGTCGAAGCAGCGGCTGCGTCTTACGAGCCACACCGCATCGCCTTCTATCTCTTTGATTTGGCAGCGGAATTTCATGCGCTCTGGAATCGTGGTAATGATCATCCCGAGAAACGACTATTGGTGGTTAATACTCCCGATTTGACGCGCGCGCGGCTGGCATTGGCTGCCGGAATCGGGCAAATTATTCGGAACGGACTCGCGATAATGGGGGTTGAGGCCGTCGAGGAGATGGAATGATGGACAATGAGAATGCGATAGATCCTCGCGACGAAGATCGCCTTCCCTGGCTTGAGGCGGTTGAAGATGACGAAGATGAAGGCGTCGGCCTGCTGACTTTGATCGGCGGCGTACTCGTCGTGTTGGCGGCCATCGCATTGGTCGTTGGCGGCATATTCTGGTTGCGCGATCGGGATAGCGCTGCAGCCGATGGTGCAGAACTGATCGCTGCACCGGAAGAGGATTATCGGGTCCGACCGAGCGAAGCCGGCGGCATGGAAGTCGAAGGCGAGGGCGACGCAGCCTTTGCTGCCAGTGAAGGCGGCAGCCCGGATGGCCGCATCGATCGCAGCGCGGCGCCGGAACAGCCAGTCTCCGGACAGCGGGCTTCGGCAAGCGGCGGCGCGAACGGCAATGACAGCGCGTCCGGCTCATCGAGTGCGCGTATCCCGGCAAGTGATCGCAGCCTCGCCGAGTCTGCACCGCCCTCTGCAAGTGGCGGAACCAGCGCTGGTGCGAGCGGCGCAACCGCTGCAAGCGGACGACTTATCCAGCTCGGTGCTTTCTCGACTCAAGCGGCCGCCAATTCCGCCTGGACGCAGATCCGGCGTGGCGATAGCTCGTTGAATTCATTGCAGCATTCCGTCACTCCGGTACAGGCGGGGGGGCGTACATTGTACCGCCTCCGGGCCGCCGCAAGCTCGCGTGACGCCGCCCGCTCGGTCTGCGCCCGCTTGCGCAATGCGGGCCAAGCGTGCAGCGTGGTGGTCAACTAGCCGGCCCAAATTTCGGGCTATTGAGACTGTTGACGAAGAGAGTGAAATGAAGCCCGTTGTCTTTGGCATCGCCGCGGAAACGCTGAATGACGAAGAACGCGCTCTGTTCCGCGATGCTGATCCGGCTGGCTATATCCTTTTTGCCCGCAATGTTGCCGATCGCGATCAGCTCCGCGCGCTGACTGACGAGCTGCGCGAGATTTCAGGTCGCGAAAACGTCCCGATACTGATCGATCAGGAGGGCGGCCGTGTAACCCGGATGAAACCGCCCGTCTGGCCCGAATTTCCAGCCTGGGCAAAATTCGACGCGCTGTATGAGAAGGCGCCGATGTCGGCGATTGAAGCGGCGCGCAGCAATGCGCATGCCATCGGGCTGACCCTCGCCGAGAGCGGGATAACCGTCGATTGCCTGCCTTTGCTCGATGTCCGCCAGCCCGGCGCGCACGACGTTATCGGTGATCGCGCTCTTGGCTTCGAACCGATGCGAGTGGCCGCAATGGGCCGTGCCGTGCTCGACGGCCTAGCTGATGCGGGTGTCGCCGGGGTCGTCAAACATATTCCGGGTCATGGCCGGGCTATGGTCGATACGCATAAGGCGTTACCGCGGGTGACAGCATCGGCCGAAGAGCTCGCTGTCGATATAGAACCGTTCAAAAAGCTCGCTGATGCATCCATGGGAATGACGGCCCATATAGTTTTCGAAGCCTGGGATCCGGAACGCTGCGCGACCCTGTCGCCAAAAATAATCAACGAGATCATCCGCAAAGAGATCGGTTTTGACGGTCTGCTATTTTCAGACGATCTCGACATGCAGGCGTTGGATGGCGATCCGTCGGACCGGGCCGTGAATGTTGTTGCAGCTGGCTGCGATATCGCGCTCAATTGCTGGGCGCGCATGGATGAGATGAAGGCGACTGTCGACAAGCTCGATGATATTTCCGCCCAATCCCGCGCCCGGCTTGATCGGGCCATGGCAGATATTCGGCCAGTGGAAACATCGGATGCGCTCAAAGCGCTGATCGACAAGCGCGACACATTGTTGGCAATGGCATGACCGACGCCCAAGACGATATCTTTGATGAAGCCCCCGAGGTTGCAGAGTCGGAACGACTGACGCTTGATCTGGAAGGCTGGGAAGGTCCGCTTGATCTCCTGCTGAGCCTTGCCCGCACTCAAAAGGTCGACCTGCGCGAAATTTCTATCCTGGAACTGGTCGAGCAATATCTTGCATTTATCAATGATGCCAAAGCCTTAAAGCTGGAGATTGCCGCCGATTATCTCGTGATGGCTGCCTGGCTCGCCTATCTGAAGTCTTGCTTGCTGCTACCCAAGGAAGAGCAGGAAGATCCGAGCCCCGAAGAATTGGCCCTGCGCCTCCAGCTGCGCCTCCAGCGCCTCAACGCGATGCGCGAAGCCGGCGCCCGCTTGATGGCCCGCAACCGGATCGGGCGGGACGTCTTTGTGCGGGGCGCACCGGAAGGCATCCGCGTTGTCCGCAAGAGCCGCTGGCAGGCTGAGCTCTATGACCTGATCGCCGCCTATGGCCAGCTGCGTGCTCGCACTGAACCGGCAGTCCATGTGATCGCTCATCGACCGGTGATGACCCTCGAAGAAGCGCTTGAACGGTTGGAACGGCTCGTCGGTCAGTCATTGGACTGGGCGACGCTGGAGAGCTTCCTGCCGGACAGTGATGATAGCGGATATCGAAAATCGGCTCTCGCTTCGAGCTTTGTTGCAGCCCTTGAGCTGGCACGGCAGGGCAAAGCGGAGCTGCAGCAAGATGAACATTTTTCCGATTTGATGGTGAGACCAGGCCAATGACCGAGATCAGCGACGATATCCGCGCAGTTGAAGCAGCGCTTTTTGCGGCGGAAGAACCGTTGACGCTTAATGACATAATCCAGGCTGCTGGCGAAGACATCGATGTTCGCGCAGCGCTTGAAGAGTTGGATGTGCATTATGAGAAGCGTGGAATTCGCCTCGTTGAGCGCGGCAAGCGCTGGCATTTCGAAACCGCACCTGATCTAGCCCATGTTCTGCGCCGCGAGCGCGAAGAACCGCGCAAATTGAGCCGCGCTGCGACCGAGACATTGGCGATTATCGCCTATCATGAACCGGTCAGCAGGGCAGAAATCGAGTCCATTCGAGGCGTCCAGATATCGAAAGGGACCCTCGATGTGCTGATGGAGGCAGGTTGGGTTCGACCTGCAGGCCGACGTGAAACACCAGGAAGACCGTTAATTTACGCAACAACCCCTGTCTTTCTTCAGCATTTCGGGTTAGAGAATCGGCGCGACCTACCCGGTCTTGATGATCTCAAAGCTGCCGGGCTGCTCGATCCTGTGGATACCGCGCTCGAAGAGCTCGAGCTGGAATCCGCCACACAGGATGACTAACTAGGCCGCGGATAAGGAGAAAATTCATGGCTTTAGGTCCGTGGCAAATTGTTATTGTTGTGCTGCTCATCGTCCTCTTTTTCGGGCGTGGGCGAATTTCCGATATGATGGGTGACCTCGCAAAAGGCATCACCAGCTTCAAGAAAGGGCTGCGTGAAGACGATGATAGCAGCGGTGATTCCGCTGGTTCGTCCGAACCGCCTCGTATCGCCCCTCAACCTGCACCGCCGGCGTCTGAGACGACGGTGGAAGCCAAGCGCGAAGACAGCGCTGGATAACGCTTTTGGTTTGGCGGCTCGTTCGGGCCGCCCTTCCAATCAGGTTTTGAGGTAGGTCGGCGCCTATGTTCGATATTGGTGCAATTGAGCTTTTGCTCGTCGCGGCGGTGGCCCTGGTCATCATCGGGCCGAAGGACTTGCCTATTGCCATGCGTACGGCTGGTCGCTGGCTGGGTCAGCTTCGCGCGATGACCGGCCATTTCCGGATCGGGATCGACGCGATGATCCGCGAGGCCGAGGTCGAGGAAAATGAAAAAGCCTGGGCCGAGAAGAATGAACAGGTCATGCGCGATCATCCTCGGGAAAAATATCAGGATGCCGATCCGGATGACGGACCGGACATGACGGCTGATGAAGCGGTGATGAAAGCCAAGAAAGAAGCGGCGGCACAGCAATCTGGCACCGAACCGCAGGAGGATGTCGCCGACACCGGCACGACAGAGAGCGTTGCCGAGGGTCCGGTTGCGGAAGCCTCCAATGAGCCACAGGACGAACCTACGCCTGCGGAAACGCAGCTTCCGTTGCTGCCGGAAGGTCCGGATGATGCGGAACAAGGGTCCAAGGCATGACTGAAGAAGCCGAAGACGCCGAAGACGCCGAAATCGACGAAAGCAGCGCGCCGCTGCTCGACCATCTGATCGAGCTCAGAAACCGGCTGCTATGGTGTTTTGTCGGGCTCGCCATAGCCTTTGGCGTCTGCTTCTATTTCGCGACCGAGATTTTCGAATTTCTCGTTCAGCCGCTGACCGAAGCCTTTCCGGTTGGCGAGGGACGGCTGATCTACACCCAGCTTTACGAAGCCTTTTTTGTCGAGATCAAAGTGGCCGTATTCGGCGCCTTTGTCATCGCTTTCCCATTGATCGCCAACCAGATCTGGGCCTTTGTCGCGCCTGGTCTCTACAAGAATGAGAAGGGTGCATTCCTGCCCTTCCTCTTTGCGACACCGCTCCTGTTCACCCTGGGTGCGGCGCTGGCCTATTATGTTGTGATGCCCGTCGCGTTCCGCTTCTTCCTTGGATATCAGGGCGAAGTTGGCGGACTGGACCAGGAGGCCTTGCCGGCTGTCGGCAGTTACCTATCGCTCGTCATGCGCTTCATCATCATCTTCGGTATCGCCTTCCTGTTGCCGGTGCTCATCTTGTTGCTCAACCGCGCAGGGCTCGTTGATCGCGCGCAACTGGTGAAAGCGCGCAAATATATCATTGTCGGTGCGTTTATCATCGCGGCGATCTTCACCCCGCCGGACCCTGTGACCCAGTTGATGCTTGGCATTCCGCTGTGCCTGTTGTTTGAGATTACGCTGGTGATTATCTGGTTCACCGACAAACGAAAGAAGAAGGCTGAAGCGACTTAGCTCGGCACCGAGCCGCTTGCCTTTTCTCAGCTAGCCAGAATGAATTTAGCCCGGAAACGCGCGCCGGGGGGATGGGAGCGTTTCCGGGCTATTTTTTCGGATAGCGAGAGCGGGGGGCAAAAAAATTCGCTATCCAAGAGCCAGAACGCGGGGTTAGCGTTTTGGTTCCCCCGCCCAATACATATCAACAGAAAAACTAAAATAACCGTTACTAATCAGATAGATAGAGTCAAGAAAAAATCTTGATGACTACAATGTCGGGATCACAATTGTGAATGCGGCACCGGCATCTTCCTCCGCCAAAGGGGCCTGCAACTGTCGTGACAAGCCAGTCAGCACCCGGCGGTAGCGCGCAAACTCGGCACGTTCCGAAGCCTGCTGCAAGGCCAGGCAGTGCACAGTCAGTTTCGCGCCCTTTGGCTCTGCGGCGGTGATCGTTATGGCGATATCCGCCTGGTCGCTGCTCAGCATGGCCAATTCGACAAGCTCGGTGATCAGAAATGCGACCGGGGCGGCGATATCCTGGCCGACCTGCACGGGGTCGATATCGGCGGCGATACTGATCCGGCTGGTCTCGGGCGCGCTGTGCTGGAGCCCGGAAGCAAGTTCGGCAATGATCGGGCGTAGCGGCAGGCCGGCATCTGTTTCGAGTTCGGCGAACAGGTTGCGTTGGACAATCGCCAATGCATCTACCCGGCGCTGGATCGACGCATAGGCCGCTGCGCTGTCATCGGATTTTGCAGCGCGCGCATGCAAGCTCAACAGGCTGGCAATGATCTGCAGATTATTCTTCACCCGGTGGTGCACTTCGCGGGTCAGGCGGGTTTGTTCCGTCAAACCCTCGGCCAATTGTGTTTCATGCGTGCGGAGCGAGGCAAAGGCCTTTTCGAAGGCCTGTCCCAATTGCTGAATCTCGGTCGCGGAGATTGCCGAGTGCGACAGCGCAAATTCGCCATCACCATCTGCATGCTGGATTACGGCTTTGCGCAACTGTGCCAGTGGGTTGAGGAGCAATCGGCCGATGGCGAACCAGCCGAGCAGCGCGCCGAAGGTCCAGGCCAAAATGGGAAGGGCGATGGAGAAACGTTCAGAATTGGTCAGCGGCCGTCGCGCGAAACTGGCGCTGAGCCGAAGATCTGTCTCGCCAACCTGTCGTTCTGCCGTGACCATATCGCGTTCAGAATCTGGGTCGGCCAAGGGGCGGACCGTGAATATCGCGTCATCGGATGTCAGGGTGACATGATAATTCCGGTCCAGCAATGCGGGTTGCGGCAATAGCGCTAGCGACGCCCGGGTGAGGGCAATGGCGGCGAACGAAGCACCGTCGGCGCTGCGCTGGATGACAATCAATCGCTCGGCCTCTCGATCGGCAATCACCGCTGATTCCTCCGGCCCAATCTCGGCTGCGATGCTGGCCGGCGGCAGATCCGGTACGGCGCAAATATCGGTTCCGTCTCTGCCCAGTATCGCAATCTGGGTTTCCTGTGCCGCACTGCCGATATTCAGGATTGCATCTTTTTCGCAATTGAAGGACGCGTCGGAGGTGTGATCCACCAGTATCGATCGCAATCCTTCACGCGCATTATCGATCGCCGAGGCGAGATGGCGGGCGCCGATATCAGCAACCAGTTCAACCTCGGCAAGGCGAGCCTCCTCGGCATCGCGAGCCTGATCAAGCGATGCTGAAATCGCGACGATGCCAAGCGGGAGGAGCGCCAGTCCGAGCAACAGGAGGGTCTTGAGCCCGGTGGGCAGGTGTATCCGCTGTTCGGGGGAGGGGCTGGCCTCGCTCATGCTATCGCATCATCCGGTGCGCGTAGCGATCAATCAAGCTTTCCCAGGAGATCGAGCATTTCTGCGGGAATTTCTTCATTGACGGTCGCCTGATAGGCCGAACGCAGCGCCGCACCGATGTCGCCAGAGGATGCCGACTCCGCCTTCTCCGTGCCGTCGGGTGCATTCATATCCTTGGGCTCTTGTGGGTCTTTGCCGCCAGACGCCAAGCTCTTATTCCCCAATAGTGCTGCGATCCGCGAGGACCCTAGCCAAATATCCCTCTCCACCGCAACTCACAATCATGGGCAAAAGTTCCTTTGTTACAATCGCGTCTCACCACGCATAACAAATGATCGACGCTCCTTTTCATTCTCGCTAGCGTGTGGGTTGAACTTTTGGGACGGAACCGCCTAGTCCGGCAGGCGTTATAAGTCCGGAGGAATTATCGATGAGTTCATTGGGACAGCAATTGGCGCCGCACCTCACCTTGCTCAGGCGGTTTGCGCGCGCGCTGACCGGGGACCAGGCGCAGGGCGATGCCTATGTCCGGCTGACACTGGAATCGATCGTCGATACGCCCGATGCCTTTCCCAGCGATGTGGAGCCACGCACCGGGCTGTACCGTTCGTTCCTCAAGATCTGGGCGCGGGCAGATACTGGCCCGGTCGACGGCCCCGACGATACCGACAGCTCCGAAGCGATCGCCAATGCGCGGCTTGCGATGATCGACAAGGTTTCGCGCCAAGCCTTGCTCCTGTCCGAAGTCGAAGGATTTACGCAGGCGGAGATTGGCTATCTGCTCGACCGTTCGGTGGCGGAGATCGACGTGCTGATCGGCGAAGCCAAACAGGATATCGAAGCGCAACTGAAAACCGATGTGCTGATCATCGAGGACGAGCCGATCATCGCCATGGATATCGAGTCCATTGTGCGCGACCTTGGCCATGATGTGTCCGGCATCGCCGTGACCCGCGACGAGGCCGTGGCCCAGGCCGGTGAGCATCGGCCCGGGCTCGTGCTTGCCGATATCCAGCTTGCCGATGACAGTTCGGGCATCGATGCAGTCCAGGATATCCTTGCGAAGATAGATGTACCGGTGATTTTCATTACGGCCTTTCCTGAACGGTTGCTCACCGGAGAACGGCCCGAACCGGCCTTTCTCATCACCAAACCGTTCCAGCATTCGACGGTCAAAACCGCGATCGCCCAGGCTCTCTTCTTCAACCGGGCCACCGTGCCGGCATAGCCGCGACGTCTGGTAAAGGCCGCGCGACTTCCTTAGACCGCGGCTGTGGCCCGGGCGTCTGTTCGCCGAGCATTATGTGTTGGGGGGTCTTTTGACCGCTAATTCTGGCAAGTCCAATAAAGGCCAATCCGCAGATGCGGGATCGCAATCGCTGTCCGATGCCGATTTCAAAACCCAGCTAGCCGAAGTCATTCCCCATCTGCGCGCATTTGGACGATCGCTGTCGGGCAATCGGGACATGGCCGATGATCTAGTCCAGGAGACGCTGCTCAAGGCATGGGCGGCACGCGCCCGCTTTCAGGCCGGAACCAATATGCGGGCCTGGACCTTCATCATTCTGCGCAACCTGTTCCTGTCCCAGATGCGCCGCTCCAAATTCAAAGGCGAGTGGGACGATCACACAGCCGATACGCTGTTGGCGGCACCCGCGAGCCAGGATCGCCATGTCGAGCTTGGTGATATGCAACGAGCCCTGATGGAGCTGCCCCAAACCCAGCGTGAGGCGCTTATCCTCGTGGGTGCCGGCGGTTTTGCCTATGAGGAAGCCGCAGAAATTTGCGGCTGCGCTGTCGGAACAATCAAGAGCCGAGTGGCGCGCGGGCGGGTTGCGCTCGAAGAAATCATGGAGACGGGCAAGTTGCCGCCGCGCGATCAGCATGAAAGTGATGACGACAAGACGGCGCTGCAGGAAATCATGAACGAGGTCGACGATCTCGCCAAACGCTAAGGCAGCGATCCTACCCTAACCGTTTGAGCAGCCGCGCTAGCGGGTCAGGGATATCCGGCTCGTCGCCATCGGTTTCGGTCGCGGCGCGCAAGCAGCCCCCGATCAGGTCCGCACGGCCAATGGGACCATAGACCGGGGGCCAATTCTCTACCCGAGATTTGCCGTCATGGGCGCGGGATGAAGAATTGTCGCTCATGCCTGAATAACGTAGAAGGCAGGTAATGGTTGCATCTGGCAATCGGCCGCGGGGATTGCTGTATCCATATGACACAAGCGGGAGAAGCAGATGCGATCGCGGCCGCCATCGACCGGGCGAAGAGTTTTGCCCCATTTCTCCATCGTCTGATTAACGCCAATCCGGAATATGCGGCCGAGCTTGGCGGCGGTGCGATCCCCAATCGGATTGAGGATTTCGCAACGGCGCTGGAGAGCGATCATTCTGATCCGATGCGCGCGCTGCGTCTGGAAAAACAGAAACTCGCGCTCGGTACGGCCATTGGCGATCTTTCGGGACAGCTCGATCTTGAGCAGACCGTTGAAATACTGTCGGATTTTGCCGATTATTCGCTCGACCGGGCGATCGAAACCGCCTTTGCTGAACGCTATCCGGACGCCGATCCCCGCGGTTTTGCAGTAATCGCGCTCGGCAAACATGGCAGCCGCGAACTCAATTATTCGTCAGACATTGATCTCATTTTCCTGTTCGATCCGGAAACCATGCCACGTCGTGAAAAGGACGATCCCCAACAGGCTGCGGTCCGAATTGGACGCCGAGTGAGCGAACTTTTGAATGAGCGAACCGGAGACGGTTATGTGTTTCGGGTCGATCTGCGCCTGCGCCCGTCTCCCGAAGTCACGCCCATCGTGCTCGCGATCGGTGCGGCTATTGCGCATTATGAGTCCAGCGCCGAACCATGGGAGCGCGCGGTCTTCATTCGTGCCCGTGCAGCGGCTGGCGATATCGCTCTCGGGACGCAATTTCTCGATGCGATCCGTCCCTTTGTGTGGCGCCGTTCCCTCGATTTCAGCGCCATAAAAACCATTCGCTCAATGTCGCACCGGATCCGCGATCACTATGCCCAAGGCCAAGGTTTCGGACCGGGATATGACCTTAAACGGGGCAGGGGCGGGATTCGAGAGATCGAGTTTTACGCGCAGATCCATCAGCTCATTCATGGCGGGCGTGATGCTCAGTTGCGCGCTCCGGCAACGCTGGATGCGCTCGCCGCGCTGGGTGAGGGCGGGCATATCCCGGTCAGCGAGGTGGAGCGACTTTCCGGCGCCTATCGGCTGTATCGAACGATCGAACATCGGCTCCAGATGATCGAGGACCAGCAAACCCACAGCTTGCCGAGCGATGCGGAGGCACTCGATCAGGTTGCGCACCTGCACGATGTCGCGAATGGCGATGCGCTACTGGAGATGCTGGCTGGACCCGTGACCTATGTCGGCGCTCTGTATGATCAGCTCGATAGCGAAGACGAAGACCGATTGCCGTCTGACCCTGATTTGCTGGATAAAGCCCTGGAGCAAGCCGGATTCACCGCTCAAGCTCAGGCGAGGCGTCTGATTACGGGATGGCGCGCCGGAAAGTTGCGCTCGACGCAATCAATTGTCGCACGCGAAGCGCTTGAACCTGTGCTGCCAATTCTGGTCCCGGAGATGGGGTGCTCACCTGACCCGGGTGGCGCGATCCGGCGGTTCGACATCCTCCTGGATCGCTTGCCGAGCGCGGTAAATCTGTTTCGACTGCTGGAAGCACGGCCCGGCCTGATCACATTGCTCGTCGATATTCTCAGCCATGCACCTGCGCTGGCCGATGAGTTGGCGCGTCATGCCCAGCTGTTCGATGGACTTATCGATGCGACTGCTCTCGACCCGCCCGAGCCGCTGGACGAGCTGATAGCGATGCTTGAAGAGCGCAGCATATCTGCCGACTATCAGGCAAAGCTCAATCGGATGCGCCAATTGGTGGGCGAAGAGCGATTTGCACTGGGTGTCCAGTTGATTGAGGGGCGAAGCGATCCATTGGAAGTCGCAGGCGGCTATTCTCGCGTGGCTGAAGCCTCCATCAATATTCTTGCCGACGCGGCGATCGCAGAGTTTGAAGCCACTCATGGGCAGATTGATGGCAGCGATTTAGTGATCCTGGCGCTTGGGCGGCTCGGTGGCGAGGCGCTAACCCATGCATCGGATCTCGATCTTGTTTATCTTTTTACGGGCGATCATTCGGCACAATCGGACGGCGAACGACCACTCGGCGCCACCAGCTATTATCAGCGGCTCGCCCAGCGCGTCAGCGCCGCTCTGAGCGTGCCCACCGCTGCCGGGCCACTTTATGAAGTCGATACACGTCTCAGGCCTTCAGGAGCCCAAGGGCTGTTGGCCGTGTCGTTTGACAGCTTCGCCGCCTATCATCGCGACAATGCGTGGAACTGGGAACATATGGCGCTTGCCCGCGCCCGCCCGGTCTATGGACCCTCCGACGCCTGCGATGAACTCGCTGAGATGATCCGGCAGACGCTGGACCGGGAGCGGGATGGTGAGAAGCTCCTTGCCGATGTGCGGGCGATCCGCCGGGAGATCGCACAACACAAGCCGGCGGCTGGTTCGTTCGACGTAAAGATGATTGATGGCGGCCTTGTCGATCTCGAATTCTGCATTCACCTGACGCAATTATATGAACGCACAGGATTTGATCCGCAGCTACCCAAGGCGATCGTCGCGCTGTCCGACGCCGGTCTGGTCGATCCGGCACTGTCGAGCGCCCATGATTTACTGACCCGGATGCTGGTCACGCTGCGATTGGTTGCGCCGGGTTCAAAGGATATCGCCAAAGCGAGTCGGGAATTGGTGGCTGCGCGCTGCGGAGCGGAAAACTGGGATGCGCTGGTTGCAGAATATGAACAAGCGCGGCAATGCGTGATGCGCGAATGGCATAGAATCGCACATATCCCCGACGAAGGAGAGACAGGATGATCGAAGAAGGGCAAATGGCGCCCGATGTGGTTTTGCAGCTACCGGATGAAAGTGAAACGCAGCTGAGCGCCTATCGCGGGCAGCCGCTGGTTCTCTATTTCTATCCCAAGGATGATACGCCGGGCTGCACCAAGGAAGCGATCGCCTTTACCGATTTGGCCGGCGATTTTGCCAAGGCTGGCGCGAAGGTCGTTGGTGTGTCGAAGGATCCGCCCGCCAAACATGTGAAATTTGCCGATAAGCACGGTCTTAAAGTGGATCTCGCAACCGATGCCGATGGATCGGTTACCGAAGCCTTCGGCGTCTGGGTCGAAAAGAATATGTATGGTCGCAAATATATGGGCATCCAGCGCGCCACCTTCCTGATCGATAGTGATGGCAAGGTCGCCACGGTGTGGCCGAAGGTGAAAGTCGCTGGCCATGCAGAAGCGGTGCTCGAGGCCGTCAAAGGCCTTTAGGCCGATGCCGCAAGCAAGCGTCGCGTCCGCCGTCACATCGGTTCTGATTGCCGCCAATCCGCACGAGAAGGTTTTTGCCGCACGCTCCGCCGCGCGTAATTGGCGGCTGGGTCGGCTCGGCCATGTCTTCGATACAGACATGCCGGATCGCCCCGGTCGTCCTGATCGGCCTGAACTGTGTCCGCCGTCCAAGATGCCTCGCCGGGGAAAGGGGGGATCGGAGCGGTCGCGGATCGCGATGCTCCATGCCCTTGCCCATATCGAATTTGCCGCGATTGACCTGGCCTTCGATCTGATCGGCCGGTTCGGTAGTCAGTTTCCGCCTGAATTTGTCGATGATTGGATGCGGGTGGGCGCGGAGGAGGCGATGCATTTCGCATTGCTCGATCGTCGGCTCCGCACGCTCGGGTCCAGCTATGGCGCGCTGCCTGCGCATGACGGCTTATGGGAATCGGCTGAGACGACTGCACATGATGCGGCTGCCCGCCTTGCAATTGTTCCGATGGTGCTCGAAGCGCGCGGACTGGATGTGACGCCCATGACGATCGAGCGTTTTGACCAAGCAGGAGACATTCCGTCTGCACGAATTCTGGCCCGTATTATGAACGACGAAATCAAGCATGTCGGATTCGGCGTGAAATGGTTTGAATACAGATGCAAAAGTGACAATGTTGCACCGCAGCAACAGTGGAAGAATCTCGTTTCGCGCTATTTTGGCGGGCAGCTAAAGCCTCCATTCAACGATTCAGCGCGTCGACAAGCCGGTTTGACCCGAGATTTTTACCAATCCCTTGCCTGTTAGGCACTTCGTAAACAATGTCGCCCCACACCGGAAGCGGGGGGACAATTGCCGTCTCCGGATATGAGTATTTTTTGATTTGCGCGCGGAATTTGCGTGTCAGATCGCCATAAACGGGTCGCAACACCGCTATGACGATACAGTTTTTTTCATCGGCCAAAAAATCCCTGGTTGGCATCGGCTATGCGCTGCTTGCCGGGCTCGGCATTGCAGTTTTTGCAACGCCAGCCGCTGCCCAATCGACGACAGCTGCCAGCGCCGAAACCTCTGATGTCCGCGCTTTGTTCGCCAGCTGGCGGCAGGATGAACGCCAACGCCGGGGTGTGATGGCTATTCCGTCGCTCCGCCCGGTTGAGGGCTATCGGCTTACGAGCAGCTTTGGCACGCGTAGCGATCCGTTCCGCCGTGGTCGCCGCATGCACAACGGCCTCGATATGGCCGGTCCGGTCGGCACCCCGATCTATGCGACAGCAGACGGCATTGTCGGTCGCGCGCAATGGGTTGGCGGCTATGGCAAATATGTCGAGATCAACCATGGCGGCGAAATCCAGACCCGTTACGGCCATATGTCGCGTATTCTGGTTGAGCCCGGTGCACGCGTTACACGCGGCCAGCTGATCGGCCGTATGGGCTCGACGGGCCGCTCCACGGGCAGCCATCTTCACTATGAAGTCCGTATCGCCGGTCGTCCGGTCAATCCGATGCCATTCATGACATCGGGTGCCTATCTGGCGCAGCTGGCTGATGCGAGCAGCGAGAGCATTGGCGCGGTTGGCGCGAGCCAGTAATTTTTATCAGATTGAGGCAGAGCGGAGCGCGCGCTTGTCGCAGCGCATCCCAATGCCTATTTTAAGCGCATGACAGACGTGATTGATATTGATCTGACCCCGGCTGCTGCAGAACGTGTTGCCGCTATTGCCGAGCGTCAGGGCAAGCCTGCTATCTTGCGGCTGGCTGTCGACGGCGGCGGCTGTGCAGGATTTCAGTATCGCTTTGAGCTTGCCGATGATGTTGCCGATGACGATGTCTTGGCCGAGCGCGATGGCGTGAAGCTGGTCGTCGATACGATCAGCCTTGATCTGGTGCGTGGCAGCGCGGTCGATTTCGTTGAAAATCTCGGCGGCGCGGCCTTTCAGGTCAACAATCCCAACGCCCAGTCGGGTTGCGGCTGCGGCACCAGCTTCTCGGTCTAGCCAAATTCGATAATCATGACGATGCGGGTGGCGGGATCAAATCCGTCGGCAATTTCCTCGTCCAGGTCTGCCTGCACGCCAGGATCGGGCTCCGGCCATTCGACAAATCCAAGCGAAGCGTAGAAGGGCGCATTCCAGGGAATCTCCCGATCGGTAATCAGGGAGATCGCAGGGAAGGCGGTTCGCGCATGGGCGATCGCATGGCGCATCAGCGCCCGGCCGATCCCGCGCCCCTGAAACGCCTTCGCCACTGATAGCTGGTCGACATACATGCTGGTCTCGGTCGCATGAGCGCAGACCAGGCCGGCAAGCTGCCCGTCGACCTCAGCCACCCAGAGCGTGCCTTCGCCGAGCGCCCGGTTAAACCGAAACGCCTCGGAAACATCCTCGTCGAGCGCCCATTCGAGATGCGTGCCGCGAAACAGTTCGTCGGACGAGCGAATGACCGCATCAAGCGCGTCGAGCTCCGTCGCTTTGCCCAATCGGATATTCACGCCATTCTCCCACTGGTCGTTTGCGCGCGGGCCATGCATAACAGCGCCCATGAAAATCGCGACCTACAATGTGAACGGCATCAATGCCCGCCTGCCGCGCCTGACCGAATGGCTCGATGAACAAAAGCCCGATCTCGTCTGCCTCCAGGAACTGAAGGGCGATGGCGATCGCTTGCCGAAAAAGGCGATTGAGGACGCTGGTTATACCGGAATGTGGCTCGGCCAGAAGGCGTTCAATGGCGTAGCAATCCTCACTCCCAGAGGTGGTGAGCTTGTCGAGCGCCAGAGCGGCCTTCCAGGCGATCCGGAGGACGAGCAGAGCCGCTATGTCGAGGCAGAGCTGGGCGACGTGATTGTTGCCTCCATCTATCTGCCCAATGGCAATCCGCAGCCTGGCCCCAAATTCGATTACAAACTGTCATGGATGGAGCGGCTGCTGGCCCGGGCGGAGGAGCTTTTTGCGCTCGAGCGCCCGGTGGTGCTGGCCGGCGACTATAATGTGATCCCCACGGACGACGACGTCCATTCGCCCGCTGCGATGGCCGATGACGCGCTCACTCAGCCGGAAAGTCGCGCCGCCTTTCGCCGGCTCGCGGCAATGGGCTGGACCGACGCGATCCGGGCGCGCTTCCCGACGGGCAAGATCTGGACCTATTGGGATTACCAGGCTGGAGCCTGGCAGCGGGATGCAGGTTTGCGAATCGATCACCTGATGCTCAGCCCGGTGGCCGCAGATCGACTCACCAATGCTGGCGTCGACAAGGAATATCGGGGTCGCGAAAAGGCCTCGGATCACACGCCGATTTGGATTGAGCTGGCGGACTAGCCGCGCTTAAACCTTACAGCGTCTTCTCGTAGACCGAATATTGGCGGTTGATCGTGCCTTCAATGGCGTCGGCGATGGCAACCATTCCCTGATTGTCATCGAGGATCCAGCCAACTTCTGCGCGTTTGGCGCCCATCGTCTCGACACCCCAGCTGCGGATCGTTTCGATCATCATGAAGGCAAGCTGGCTCGCCAGCCGGCTATTCTGATGCTCTGGCAAGACACCCATCAAGGGAACGCGTCCGCCGCCCCAGTTTTTCCGCTTTAGCTTCCAAAGCAGCTTTGCCCAGCCAAAGGGGAGCAATGAGCCCTTCATATCGATCAGCGCCTCATTGACATCCGGCAGGCACAGCATGAACGCGGCCGGTTCGCCGTCATAATAGGCAATCAGATTAACCGGTGGATAGATGACGGCCTTCAGCTTGCCCTTGATATATTGGACTTCACGATCGGTGATCGGGACAAAGCCCCAATTCTTGCTCCAGGCCTGGTTGAGGATGGAGAGGATCAACGTGGCTTCTTCGTCGAATTTGCTCATATCAACCGGACGGATTTCGATCCGCTCATTGCGTTCGCCCGAGGCCACGATCCGGTTGATCAGGCGCGGAAACCCATCTTCGACCGGCACTTCATAGGTCAACAGTTTCTTGACCTCGTCATAGCCTGCACGCTCGATCCAGCCTTCATAATCGGCCTTGTGATGGCCCATCATGATCATCGGTGCATGGTCATGGCCTTTGGTCAGCAGTCCCGGTTCGTCCCAGACTGACAGGCTCATCGGCGCTATGACGCGCGTCATATTTTGATCACGCAGCCAATCCTCCGCGGCTGCGATCAACGCGTGCATTACCGATTCATCAGCCGCATCCATCATGCCCCAGTTGCCGGTGCCCGGTCCCATGCCTTGTTCAGCAGGTTGCTCAAGCGCGAGATGGTCGAAATGCGCGGAGATGCGACCGACGGGCTCATCGCCCCGCCAGGCAATCATCAACTGGACGGTGGCATGCTCGTAAAATGGGTTCTTGTCGTGATTGAGGAGTTCAAAGACGTCCGAACGCAGCGGCGGTACCCAATGCGGCGTATCCGCATTCAGCCGATACGCGATATCGACAAATGTCTTGAGCTCCGCCTTGCCGGTGACCGGGCGGACGGTGATGTCTGTGCTCATGATGGCAGGGCGGTGCTAGCCTTGGGCGCGCTGGGTCGGATGCCCGGTTGCAACGCCGCCGGATAGCTCAGACACCCACGGGTAACGCTTCGCTTTTTCCGGCGTGTAGCCAAGGTTGAACACGGTTTCGCTCTTCACCTTGCGATCCGGGCGTTCGTAAAATGTACCGAATGCCTTGTCCCAAACAAAGCTGGTGATCCCGAAATTGCCGGTCTCATCATGGAAATGATGGGCCATGTGGCGCGCTTTCATCCGGGCAAGCCATTTGTTGCGCGGCTTATATTTCAGATGCTGGATGCAGTGGCAGAACTCGTAAAAGCATGTCGTCAGCAGGCCAGCTGCAAGTGCGATCGCCATACCGCCCATGCCGCCAATAGCCCAGCCAATCGGCGCGAGGAAGACGACGATCGTCGGCAGCGTCGTGTACAGCGCACCGAACAGCACTTCGAGATGGTTCGGGTCCTGGTGGTGATCGTAATGGATCCGCTTCCAGACCGGCGAGAAGATCTTCGTCTTGTACATCCACTGGCCGTGCAGAACCCAGCGATGGAGAACATACCAGGCGAGCGGATAAAGGACGACGGCTGCGGCCGCGCTCAACAGCGTCGGTGCCAGTGCAGCTGGCTGCCAAGCATAGAGTGCAAGGCATGCTACGGTCAGTGCCAGATAGGCGATAATCGCGTAATACTGGAAATAGGCGACGACCAACTCTTTAAGCGTCATCTTGTCCAGATAGTGCGACCGGTTCCAAATTCCGGCGCGCGCGGGTGCTGCGGCTCTCACGTCAAACTTCCTTCAAAATACGAATCTGTCGGCCAAATGGGCGTCATTGATCTAAGATTTGGCATATGAATAGGCAATAAGGCAGCTTTGCGACGAAAAATGAGCCGATCTTGTGGCGTAAGCGGCGGAAGCGTGACGGAGACTATATCAGCTTTGTACGGCGCGCGATCCCGCCCAATGCTGCGCGATCCTCGCTATCCAGCCCAACCCGCAATGTCACCCAGCATAATGGTAGGAAGAACAATGTGAGAATGGCAGCGCGGATTGGCGCGGCCAGCGGCTCGAGCGCATATCCAACGCCTGACAGGATCAACAATCCCAGCGCGCCTAATGCAAGACCACGAAGAAAAGGCCCGTCAAAGGGTTGGAGGCGATCACTGATCTGGAGTTCAACCACAGCGGCCAGGGCGATTGCCACTGCGCCAACGCTCACCGCAATCGCCATGCCTTCTGCACCGCGATCGGGTGCCAGATACCATGCCAGGACTGCCCAGACAGCAATCCCAATCAGGCTGTTAATGAGCGGCAATATACGATGCCCGATCATCTCGACGATTGGCGTGGCTGGCCCGATAATGGCTTCGCCCATCCGGCCAATAGTGAGAATGATCAGTGCCATAAGTGCGGCCTGCGCTCCCGGTCCGAACAGGCTCAATATGTCACTTGCCAAGAGGATCAGTAGCCCACCGAGCGGGAGGACCAAGGCCGCCGAAAGACGTGAAGAAAAGGCATAGAGTGGCGCAATCTCGGAGCGGTCAAACGCTGCTTGGGCAGAACTTAGCGGGGCCAGGACGTAGAGAAACGCCTGACGCACAATCAGCGGAACCGACGCGATCTTGCGCGCAATTCCAAACAGACCGGCGGCGGTCGCGCCCTGGGTACCTGGCAACATGAGGTTGAGCAGGATCGGCGGGAGATCATTCAATATTCGCCGGGCAATTGCGGCGGGAGAAAGGGCGATGCCGGACACCAGTACCAGTTTCCGTAATCCTGCAGGAACTGGCGCAGTGATCATCATTTTGAGATCATAGTAACGTCCCAAAAGGCGGACTGAGAGGATCGACACCAGCAGAAGCGAAAGGAGATGTGCGAGCAACAGGCCGTTGCTCGTCCAGCCGGCAAAGAAGAAGCTGACGGCAAAGACGAGCCGCGCGCATTGCTCCCAGAAGATCCGCAAGCGAATTTCCGGCCCGAATGCGCGCCGTGCCCGGGCAGCAGAGGTCGCGACTTCGACGAACGTCCAGAGCGGCAAGGCCCAGGCGAACAGGGCGATCATTTGCGGCAATGTCGCAGCATCTTCGGGTGATGCGGAGATTGCACCGGCAATCTGCGGGGCGAAAAATGTGACCAGGCCTGCGATAAGCGCGGCCGGGATGACAGTTACCAATAGCGCAAATTTGACTGCGCCATGCGAAGCTTCCTCGTCGGCTACGGGAACGATCCGCTGCAGTGCCTGGGTCAGCGACAGATCGACAATCTTTTCAGCCATATTCACCGCCGACCAGAGGACGATGTAGAGTCCATAGGTCGCGATGCCGAAAAGCAGTGTATAAATGGGCTGTGCGATAACTTCGATCAGAGCGCCGAGCCGGGCCAGCGCGGCCATTCCCGCGCCTTGGGCAACGTCTCCGCGTCGAACCGGTGTGCTGTTGTCGTCGCTCTGCGTTATTGCCTCATTCCTCCGTTCGGATCAGCACCGCTTCGCCGATCAACAGGAACAGGAAAAAGGGAGCCCATGCCGCCAGCAATGGCGGATATGCGCCGATATTGCCCATGGCGAGCGCGAAATTATCGGCCACGAAATAGGTGAACCCAAGAGCCATGCCGATGATCGCGCGGATGAAGAGCTGGCCGGATCGCGCCAGGCCAAATCCCGCAACAGCGCCAAGCAATGGCATCAGCAACGTCGAAAGTGGCCCGGATATTTTGTGCCACAAACCGGCTTCCAGCGATGTGGTGGATCGTCCTGCCGCTTGCAGGTCAGCAATCGCGCGGCGCAGTTCGAAGAAGTTCAGGGATCGCGCCTCGACATTGGCCAGGGTAAATTGATCGGGCGTTACGCCGTTCGCAATGACAATGGATTCCGGGTTACTCTGTTCAACCGCCGAGACATCAAATTGCTGCGGATTTTCGAGACGCCACCCGTCGCCAGTATAGGTGGCGCGGTCTGCGCTGACGAGAAATTCGATTACGCCGCCCGTGCGATCATAGACGGTGACCCCTTCGAGCACGGCATCCTCGCCACGCCCTATGACAGATTGCGCGTTGATCAGGTCATTGCCGTCGCGCACCCAGACATTGGTCGAGCCTGTTGCTTGCTCGGGCATTGGGCCATAATCGACTGATTCCCAAGCGCTTAGCGTGCTATAGGCCGGAGCGACGATGCGTTCGTTGAAGGCAAACAGCCCGAGGCCGACGATGAAGCTTGTCAGGATGAGCGGCGCGAGTATCTGGTGTGCAGATGCACCTGCGGCCTTCATCGAAACAATCTCGCTATTGGCGTTCATCGAGCTCAATGCGATCAGTGTTCCAAGCAACGCCGCGAAGGGCAGGAAGCGTTCGATCAGTTGGGGAACGCGCAGTGAGACATAGAACCAGAGTTCGGCCTCACCATTGCCTTCAGGTGCGAGGATCTTGCCAGACTCGCCGAGCAGATCGAGGGTCATCAGGATGACGACCAGTCCCCCAAGCACCGAGAAAGTGCGGGTGAGAAACATCTTCGCCATGTAGAGCGAGATTGTGCGCGACGGGAAAAACTGAAGCTGCATGGTCGAGAGTTAGTTTCCGATCGGTCGTCTGCGGCGCAGGAAAATCCGGCGGACGAGCTGGGCCATTTTGGAGAAGCCTTTTTCGAGCGCCCCGATTGGCTGGCCGCCGGGGACATAGGCAATATGATAGTACATCCAGATAATGAGCGCCGCGAATAGCCCAAAGGGTATCCAGAGCGAAATGAACGGATCCACCCGGCCAAGTGCGGCTACGTCTTCGCCATATTGGCATATCTTGTGGAACGTTGTGATCATCACCACCGACAGGAACACGCCGAGCGCCGATGTCGATCGCTTGGGCGGCACGGCAAGCGCCACCGCAAGCAGTGGCAACAGGAACATCATCGCGATCTCGGCCACGCGAAAATGGAAATTGGCGCGGCTGGCGAGGCGCAGCTCTTCAGGCGCATTGCTATCGCCACTGACGCGGGAAAGCTCGAACAGCGTGAGTTCGCGATGTTCGCCACCACGCCCCCTGAATTGCTCGATCTGAGGCAGATCTATCGGCAGGTCATGGCTTTCGAAGCTCAAGACGCGCGGGCTTTCGAAATCGTCCTGATTGTGAATGAGGCGGCCGTTGGTCAGCCGCAACAGGATCGTGTCCTGCTCATCGGTTGCCATGAATGTGCCTTGATCTGCGGACACCGATAACGCGCGACCATCTGGCGAGGTCGTGCGCACGAAAATGCCGGACAAATCGCGCCCGTCATTGGTGCTTTCCTCGACCCGCAGCGTCATATTGCTGCCCAGAGTGTTGAACTCGCCGACGTTGATTGACGCGCCCAGCGCACCCGAACGCAGCTCAAACTGCAGGTTTTCGTAAGAATAACGGGCGATTGGCTGGAAGTAGCTGACGATCAGCAGGTTTAAGAGGACGAAACCGACGGTAAAGATATAGGGCACGAGCAAGAGCCGCCGATAGCCGATTCCCACCGCGCGAAACACGTCGAGTTCGGACGATAAAGCGAGCTTTCGGAAGGCAAACAGGATGCCGAGCATCAATCCGACCGGAATCGCCAGCGACAGATATTCGGGCACCAGATTGGCCAGCATCTGCCAAACGACATTGACCGGCCCGCCTTCACGTGCAACAAAATCGAATAATCTCAACATCTTGTCGAGTACCAGCAACATGGCCGCGATGATCAGCGTCGCCACCAGCGGGACGATGATCAGCCGGAACATATAACGGTCGGTGGCAGTGAAAATTTGCAAAGTTCAGACGCTCCGTGACCATAATTTGGCCGCAAGCATTGGAGATATCTGACCGAAATAGGGGATTAGTGTGAATTTTGCCATGCCTCTTATGGGCAAATCGGTGTGGCATCTATCATTGGAGTTCGAGTGAATGCTGAAAGGCAAAATTATCCCTGTGGCCGCAGCCCTTACTGCGGTAACCCTGACGAGCGCGGCCCAGGCCGGTACGCGCGTCGCTAACGACATGTCCCGGTGCGAGGCCGGCGCCAGCGGAACCGCTGCGCTTGTGCGCGTTGTGGGCTTTCGTGACAATAATGGTCGCGTCCGTGTCCAATCCTATGGCAGCGGCGGCAGCTGGCTGGAACGCGGTGAATGGCTGCATCGGGTCGATATCCCGGTCCGCCCGCGCAACCGCAATATGACCGTGTGCCTGCCACTGCCGGGCCCCGGTACCTATGGGATCGCAGTGCGCCATGATTCGAATGGCAACAACCGTTCGGACCGACGCGATGGCGGCGGCTTTTCCCGCAACCCGGATCTCTCCTTCCCGTTCAACCTGGAACCCGATTTCGACGAAGTCGTCATCCGGGCCGGCAGCGGTGTCACGCGCGTGACGGTGGTGCTCAACTATCTCCAGGGCATGTCCGTGGAGCCGATTGGCTAACAGATGGTCTGCGTCGCCCTTCTCTCCAATCCCCGATCTACGGGAAACGTCGCCATGTTGCCGCGCATCCGCAAATTCTGCGCGCAGCGGGCTGACATTTTCCATTATGAGGTCGAGGATGTGAGCCAGATTGGCGATGCGTTGCAGACGATCGCGCGTGTCAAACCCCAGATCCTGGTAATCAATGGCGGTGATGGCACCGTCCAGGCTGCGCTTACCGAGTTGCATCACGGCCAACAATTTCCGGATGGCGCGCCGCCGGTCGCTGTATTGCCGAACGGCAAGACGAACCTGATCGCGCTGGATCTCGGCGCAGAGGGCGATCCGATCGCGGCGCTCGAACGGATCATGGAGATCGTGCGCACAGATCTTTCCGATCATATCGTGCGCCGTGAACTGATTGCGCTGTCCGGTGGCGATGCCAATGGTCGACCGGTACTCGGCATGTTCCTGGGCGGAGCGGGCCTTGCAGATTCGATCCTCTATTGCCGTCACAAAATCTATCCGCTTGGATTGCCCAATGGCTTTAGCCATCTGATCACGGCGATCGCGGTCGTCTTTTCGGCGCTGTTTAGGATCAAGGCGCGCTTCCTGCCGCCACAGGCCCGACCAATCAGCGTTTCGGTGGTCCATGAAGGGCAGATTCAAGGCAAGTTCGCGCTGTTGATGGTGACAACGCTCGAAAGGCTGTTGCTCAAGAGCCAGACAGATCTGGGCGCCACTGATGCCGGTCCGCTCAAACTCATGATGGTCGAACAGAAACCGCTGACATTGCTGCGCGCTTTCTGGGCCAGCCTGTTCGGTCGCCTGGGAACCAGCTCACTGGCGGGTGTCCATCTCAGCCATGGTAATGAAATTCGTATCGAAGGCGATCGCTCCAGCGTGATCCTTGATGGTGAATTGTTCGAGACCCATAACGAACGGCCGATCGTTCTTACCCATACAACGCCCGTACCGTTCCTCTCGCTCGCAGCGTGACCACAGTTCAGGATCTGGTCCGCGCGGAGATTGCGGTCTCCGCCGATCCGCGTGTTGCGGCCTTTGCAGCGCATGTCGCGGGACTGTTTGGCGATTCCGCTCGGGCCGTATTATTCTATGGGTCTTGTCTTCGGACGACAGAGCTCGATGGTCAGATGCTCGATTTCTATGTCATCGTCTCGGATTATCGCGAGGCCTATGATCGCCGTTGGCTGGCGGTTGCCAATCGCTGGATCCCGCCCAACGTCTTTCCCGTCCAGCACGAAGGCCTGCAGGCCAAATATGCGGTTCTGAGCGAGGCGGATTTTGATCGGCTGGCATCCTCACAAACCCGAAACGTATCTGTATGGGCACGGTTCGCGCAGCCGTCTCGATTGGTTTGGAGTCGTGATGATGCAGCGACAGAGCGGGTGGTGATGGCCATCGCCAAAGCGGCGCCGGCTCTAATTGGTGCGGCAATCCCGATGACTGACGGATCGATTGATCCGCTCGATCTGTGGCGCGAAGCCTTTGCATTGACATATTCGGCCGAACTCCGTGCGGAACGGGGTGGGCGCGCGGCCTCGGTCGTCGATTTCGACCCCGAACGCTATCGCCAATTCACGGGGCCGGTTCTTGCTGACCTTGGTATCGATGTCGAAGGCGCCAATGCCATCGTTGCGCCCGGCCAGGGTGGTTCGCGTGCGGCGCGCTGGGGTTGGCGGCGCCGGCGGATCGAGGGCAAGCTGTTGACGATTATCCGCCTGGCCAAGGCAAGCGCCACCTATGCCGGCGGCGTCGATTATCTAGCCTGGAAGATCAATCGCCATGCAGGAACAGAGATTGATGTGCGTCCCTGGCAAAGGCGATGGCCGCTGCTCGGTGCGCTTGTCCTCCTGCCGCGCCTGTTGATGCGCGGTGCCGTCAGATAGACGGCTGCGGAACGGCTTTTTCGATACTATCGGCCAGGGCGGCAACCGTGAACGGTTTGCGCAGGATGGCATGGCCCGCCAATTGCTCGCTATCGATCGCGTCGCGGGCGTAACCCGTCACGAAAATGATCGGTAGATCCGGCAATCGTTCCTTCACATGCCCCGCCAGTTCCGGGCCGGTCATTTCGGGCATGACGATATCGGAAAGGAGCAAGTCGATATCGGGCCGTTCGTCCAACACCTCCAAGGCCGTCGGGCCATTGGCGCATGCCAGGACTTTATGGCCCAATTCTTCCAGTGCTTCGGTGGTCGATCGGCGCACCCGTTGATCGTCTTCGACCATCAGGATCGTCATCGCACGCTGTTCCGAGCCCGATTGCGGCACGACTGTATCGCCGGCCGGGGCCGATGGCGGGAAAGCTGCATCGCCATGGAAGCGTGGCAGGAACAAGGATACGGTCGTCCCACTGCCTACCGTGGACTCTATCGCAATCTCGCCGTCGGACTGACGGATGAATCCGAAAATCTGGCTGAGGCCCAATCCCGTTCCCTTGCCGACCGGTTTGGTCGTGAAAAAGGGTTCGAAGGCATGTTCGATAACTTCTGCATCCATGCCCTCACCAGTATCGCTGACGGCGATCTCGACATATTCGCCCGCATCCACGGCATCGATATCGCCGGTTTTTACATCCCGATTGCGAATGGCAATTGTCAGCTCCCCTTTGCCGTCCATCGCATCGCGCGCATTCACGGCAAGGTTCAGCACGGCATTTTCCAGCTGATGGGGATCCACCCAGATCGGCCAAGTCCGATCATCGGCGGCAATGGTCAGCGAAATCTGTTCGCCGAGTGAGCGATGGAGGAGATCCGCCATTGCATCGACAAGATCGGCGGCATCTGTTCCTTCGGGAAGGAACGGCTCTGCGCGCGCAAATGTCAGCAGTCTTCGGGTCAGGGCAGCAGCGCGATTGGCGCCTTCCATGGCGTGATCGATATGCGTGCCAGCTTTCTCACTATCGCTGGCAAGCTTGCGTTTGGCCATTTCAAGTCCGCCGACGACAACGGCCAGCATATTGTTGAAATCATGAGCGATCCCGCCGGTCAGCTGACCGACGGCTTCGAGTTTTTGCGCCTGATTGAGTTTTTGTTCAGCCGCTGCGCGTTCGGCGACTTCCGCGCGCAGCTGGGTGTTTACCGCCTCCAATTCTGCCGTACGCGCTGCAACAGCATCTTCGAGTGCATAGGCGCGCTGGTCAGCATCAGACCGCTGGCGAAATGCGAGCAGGGTGGCATAGGCAAGTCCCAGGGCAGCAAGGCCGAGGATGATACCGGCTATGGTGAGCAATGTGGCTAGTAAGCGAGCCCGTTCATTGGTCGACACGCGAGCGGCGGATCGGTCACTGAGGAGCTCCCGCTCCTGGCTGATAATCTGATCCAGCGTGGCCAGTGCATCGGCACCATTCTGGCTGGCGGTTACGCGATTATAGCGGGCCAACGCATCGAAGTTGCGGCCGCTGGATGCAAGCCTTGCCGCGACCGCCAGTTCGCCCGAATAGGCGTTGAACAGATCTTCAAGAATTTGCGCGCGCGCAGCCTGTTCCGGGAAATCGCGGACAATGCGTTGCAACTGATCGATCCGGCGGTCAGTGGCTCGGCGTTCATTGCGATAGATGGTTGCCGGAGTGCTATCACCGTTGATGATGAAGCGGCCAAGAGCCGCTTCGGACTGGGCAATCGATTCCTCAATGCTGCGCGCTGCCATGATGGTCTCAAAGCTTTGGCGTTCGCTGAGCGCAGCTGCATCCCGCTCATCATTGGATTGGACGACAAGATAGATGAGCGCAGCAAAGAGCAGGGCAAGAACAAGTGCGCCAGCGCTAGCCAGCCCGCGCAGCCATATTTGCCTGTCAGAAAAGCCTGTCGGAGCTGCCTGTTCGTCGCTGAGCGCCATAGGCTGATCGCTATATCGCGCGCAGCGCCGCTTCGATAGCAGCAATGCGCGGTTCGTCAGCCAATTTCGCTCAGCTGGCCGTGCAACCGTTGATTAGGAAATGGCGCCTGTTGCTTTGCCGGCGGCCTCGAACATGCCGAGAATCTGCTCGACCTGCTCGCTGGTATGTTCAGCGCAGAGCGAACACCGCAGCAGATATACGCCAACCGGTGTTGCTGGCGGGCGAGCCATATTCACATAGAGCCCATGTTCGAGCAGTGCCTGCCACATGCGGACGGCTTTTTCCTGATCGGGCAGGAGGACCGCAAGGATTGCGCTTTCCGGTTCGTCTGTCGCCAAGGTGAAGCCCAAATCCCGCAGGCCACGATGGAGCCGCTTGCTGTTTTCCCACAGATGATCGCGCTTCTCACCCGCATTCATGAGCTTGCGGATCGACGTAGTGGCCGTTGCGACTACCGATGGTGGTAGCGATGCGGTGAAGGTGTAGGGGCGACATACAAGCCGCAGGAAATCGGTTCTCGGATGGTTGGAGACGCAGAAACCACCGACCGTGCCAACGCTTTTCGAGAAGGTACCGATGACAAAATCGACCTGATCGAGCACGCCCTGGGCTTCTGCAACTCCGCGGCCATGTTCGCCAAAAAAGCCCATCGAATGCGCTTCGTCGACCAGCACCATTGCACCATATTTCTTGGCGATCGGGACCATTTCGTCGAGCGGTGCAATATCACCGAGCATTGAATAGACGCCTTCAAGGACCACCAGCTTGCCCGCTTCTGGCGGCAATTTGGCGAGGCGTTTTTCGAGATTTTCGACATTATTGTGCCGGAAGCGCACGATATCGGCATTGCCGAGAAAGCAGCCGTCATAAATGGATGCATGGCTGTCGGCATCCAGGATCACATAATCACCGCGCCCGGCCAGGGTCGAGACGATGCCCAGATTGGCCTGATAACCAGTGGAAAAGACCATCGCATGGTCCATTCCATAAAAGTCCATCAGCGCTTCTTCGCAGGCCTTATGGCCGACATAGGTGCCGTTGAGCACGCGGCTGCCGGTGGTGCCTGAACCGAATTTTTCGAGCGCTTCGATGCCAGCCGCAATAACGTCCGGATCAAAGGTCATGCCCATATAATTATATGTGCCAAGCAGGATCGTGTCCTTGCCGTCGATTACCGCTTCGGTTGGCGAGCGGACTTCGTCCATGACGATCGCAAAAGGATCGCGCACGCCAGCGGCAAGCAACTCATCGCGCTCCTTAACCAGCGGATCGAATTTGGCGAACAGGTCGGCTGCCTTGGGCGTTTCGGTTTCCGGCTGGATGGCTTCGGTCGTGGTCGCGTTCATTCTTTCAGCTCCTCGACGGCATCGACAAGCTGACCGACATTCTCAATCTCGGCCTGCTGGTTCATCGTGATCACGATATCGAATTCGTCTTCGATTGACGCGACAAAATCCATCACCGTCAGGCTGTCCCATTCGAGATCGCCCGCAAAGGTCGTGCTGTCGGTCAGCTCGGTCCCTTTGGCATTAAATGGTTCGATAAGGTCCTTTACCGAGGCAAAGGTCTTCGCGCGGTCTGTCATAATGCGTCCCTAAAAACTATCGGATCGGCTTGCCAACCGAATGCGGCGGTAAAACGGCGAGTTATTGTCGAATTCAGCCCTGATATGCTGCCCCGATACCCCCGGAAATGGCTTATAGCCTTGGGTTGAGGCCTAATCCAGCCAGCCTTGGTCGAGATACCATTTTGCTGTGTTTTTAAGGCCTGATTGGTAGGAAATCTGCGGCGCCCATAGCGAAGCAGGGGGCGCGTGCACCGGATTCACGACCCAGTCGGGATGGCAGAAATAGCGAGCGCGATCCGGTGTGAGCTTGGCGTCCGCACCGCGAAACAGGCGATCGAACCGAGCGCCGAGCCGGACAATTGGCGCTGGCATGGAGAAAGTCCGGACTGATTTCCCGACCGCATCGCCCAGCGCTTTGCCGAACTCGACATGAGACAGGCCAGTGGGGGTGCCGTCGTCCGGTTCAAAGATCGCTCCCTTGGCCGCATCCCCTTCGAGAGAGGCAAGGATGAGCGCACACAGATCTTCGACATGGATCAGCGAGGCCCGCCCGGAGGGTGGCGTTATCACCAGCCCGCGTTTGGCCATGGCAAACAGTTCGAGCGTCTCGCCATCGCCGGGGCCGTACACGGCCGGCGGGCGGATGATCGTCCAGTCGGTGCTGGACTCTTGCACCAGCGTTTCGGATTCCGCCTTCGACCAACCATAGTCGGACAGCGCGGGCTCGCGGGCAGCGAGCGAGGAGATATGGACGAAGCGGCGAACGCCGGCTGCCTCAGCCGCTGCCAGCATGTGGCGGGTGCCCTCGATATTGGGTCCGGCAAATCCGTCGCGATCCTCGGCGCGGATTGCGCCAGCGATATGGATCACCGCATCCGCGCCCTCGGCCAGCTGTTGGAGGCTGTTGGAATCGCTGAGCCGGCCGGAAACCCATTCGATACCTTCGTAAGCACTTTGCTCTTTGCGGGTCAGCGCTTTCACCCGATATCCCGCTGCGACTGCCATCCGCAGCAAATGCCCACCGACAAAACCGGTACCGCCAGTCACGGCCAGATTCTTCACAGCGTCACCATATGATTGCGATGAACGAGGGCGGGGCGCGGCGCATAGCCAAGAATTGATTCTAGATCCGTCGATTTGTGTCCCTTGATCCGGTCCACAGCTGCGCTCGCATATTCAACAAGGCCGCGGCCAATCAGGTTGCCGCTTTCATCCACAATATCAACAATATCTCCGCGATCGAAACTGCCTTCCACCGTTGTTACGCCCGCCGGCAATAGGCTGTTTCCATCGCGAAGCGCTGTGACCGCGCCAGAATCAACGACGATTCTACCCGCCGCCGTCAATCGTCCGGCCATCCATGCTTCCCGGGCGGAGGTTTCACCCTCGGCTGCAAAGACTGTACCTGTTCCGCTTTCTGCGTATCGCGAAAGAGGCGCCTGATGCTGGCCGGAGATAATGGCAAGCGGGATTCCGGCAGTCGTCGCAATGCGCGCTGCCTCGATCTTCGATTTCATACCACCAGACCCCATGCCGCTTGTCCCTTGAGCCATGGCGACAATCTCGTCGTCCAAATGTTCAACGGTGTTGATCAACTCCGCGTCTTCGTGACTTTTTGGATCAGCGCTAAAGAGACCCGCCACATCTGACAGCAGGATGATGCCGTCCGCACGCGCCGCCTGCCCAATCCTTGCCGCAAGACGATCGTTGTCACCGAACCGGATTTCCTGGGTTGCGACTGAATCATTCTCATTGATTAGTGGCACCGCCTCCAGGCGGAGCAATCGATCGAGCGTGGCGGCGGCGTTGAGGTAGCTGCGTCGCTCTTCAAGATCGCCCAGCGTCACCAACATCTGCGCGGCCTTTATGCCATGATTGTCGAGCAGCTCAGCCCAGCATTGCGATAGCGCAATCTGCCCGGCTGCAGCCGATGCCTGTGCATCGTCGAGGCTTTTGCGGCCGCCACCCTCGAGCCCCAGCAATCGCGCACCGAGCGCAATTGCACCGGAAGAGACGAGAATGATCTTCTGGCCGTTCGCCTGGCGCTCAGCCACTTCGCTGACGAGACTGGATAGCCAGTCTCGGCGAATCCGACCTTCATCAGATACCAGCAATGACGATCCGATTTTGACGACGAGGCGAGGGCATTCTCGCGGACCAAACATCAGTCGGTGCTCCGCTCGATATTGGCCAGTTTCGGGATCCAGTAGATCGCGACCAGCATCAGCATGATATTGGGTATCCACCAGGATGGATTGAATTCGCCCTTTATCGCCCAGAAGCTAATTGCCATCAGTCCCGCGCAAAAGGTGAGGGCCAAGGACACCAGGGCCAGAGGAATCCACCGGCGATCCGCCTTGGCGGCAAAATGAATACTTGCAAGGCCGGCAATGGCAAACGCGATATCGAGTGGCGCAAAAGACCAATTCCACGCGTCGATAATCGGGGTTCCATAGCCGTCATACATGGCCCAGCGCGGCAACGAAAAAAGACTGAGCGCGGCCATCGAAACCACCGACCAATACAGGATCATTGCCCAGTCGACGACACGCAGTGTCATTGCCAGTCCTTTGGGCATGCTTACAGGGGAGACCATGTTTCACCCTCATCCGCCTCCTCGACTTCGGTCGATGGGGCGGGCTGGCCGAGCGCTTCGATCACCTGATCGAGCACTGTTTCGAGACCCGCACCGGTTGCGCCAGATAGGTGCAGCACGGGGCTGCCGCTCGCTTCAGCGAGTTCTGCACCGAGTGCATCCATAAGCTCGTCGTCCAAGAGATCAGATTTGTTGAGTGCCAATATTTCGGGCTTGTCAGAAAGTCCTGCACCATATTCTTGCAACTCAGCACGGACGGTGCGCCAAGCAGCCACCGGATCATCGCCCGTTGCATCGATAAGGTGCAGCAGCACGCGGCAGCGCTCGACATGGCCAAGAAACCGATCGCCGATTCCCGCACCTTCGGCAGCGCCCTCGATTAGACCGGGAATATCGGCAATCACGAAATCGCGGCCTTTATGCAGGACGACCCCGAGCTTGGGATGGATGGTCGTAAACGGATAGGCGCCGACCTTGGCTTTGGCATTCGAGACGGCATTGAGGAAAGTCGATTTTCCGGCATTGGGCATGCCCAGCAATCCGGCATCGGCAATCAGCTTCAATCGCAGCCAGACCCACAACTCTTCGCCGGGCTCACCGGACTGGTGTTGCCGCGGCGTGCGGTTGGTAGAGCTTTTATAGGAAAGATTGCCGCGTCCCCCGATACCGCCTTCCAGCATCGTCTTGCGCTGTCCGACCTTGGTGAAGTCAGCAAGCACCACTTCCTTGTCTTCCGAGAGGATCTGGGTGCCCACCGGCACCTTGACGACGAGTTCGCGTCCGCCGGCGCCGGTCTGTTGCTTGCCAGCGCCACCCTTGCCGCGCGGCGCCTTGAAATGCTGGGAATAGCGGAAGTCGATCAGCGTATTCAGGCCGTCTACGGCTTCAAACACGATATCGCCGCCCTTGCCGCCATCTCCGCCGTCAGGCCCCCCATATTGGATATATTTTTCGCGCCGAAAGCTGACGGCACCGGGGCCGCCCGCGCCGGAACGAATGTAGATTTTGGCCTGATCGAGAAAATGCATGGAGGCTACTTAGGCGAGGGGGACATGATTCGCCAGAAAGGGCGATACAAAGAAAAAGGGCGACCCAGGGGCCGCCCTCATTCTTACCTCGGAAAAACTCCTTAGAAGCGAGTGCGGACCGTCAGGCCATACATCCGAGGTTCTTGTGGGAAGGTCGAACGCGATCCGCTCCGCAGAACCGTGTTGAACGTAACACCACGCGTGATCTGGTTGGTGATGTTCGTGGCCCAGACTTCCAGATTCCAGCTATCGTCCTGTGCTCCGATGCCGGCGCGCAGGTTGATCTTCGTATTGCTGTCCTGGAAATCGAACGGCAGCGGCGCAGTATCCGCCAAGCTTGCCGGGTTCGACGGCTGGGTCGACGTACGGCGATCGCTTTCCGTCCTGATCTGGCCGTTGAGGAAGAAATCGAGATTGTTGCCGATTTCATTCTCATAGGTAATGCCGGCGATTGCCACGAGATCCGGTGCGTTAGTCAGCGGGTTACCGCAGAGATTCTGCACTCGGATTGCGTTTGCGGCAGTGGCACAGTCATCAGGATAGTTGGCGCCGACATAGGTCAGGCCACCGTTGAACGTCCAATTGTCATTCGGCCGTGCGAGAATTTCGATTTCCACACCGGTCGATACGGCTTGCGGGACGTTGAAGGTCTGGAACTGGGTACCGGTGAATTCCAGCACCTGGAAGTTCGAGAACTCCTGATGGAAGGCGGCAACGTTAAGCGTCAGCGCATCATCCAGGAACCGTGCCTTAAAGCCGACTTCATAGGCATCGACTTCTTCTGAAGCGAAGCGCGGGTCGGCGCCTGAAGCAGCAGCCGTCGAGTCCAGATTGATACCACCCGACTTATAACCATGCGTGAAGCTGGCATAGACATTGATCGGAATGGACGGGAACTCATAGCCAAGCTTGACCGTGTAGATCAGCTCGTCATCGCTAAAGTTCGTCTGGAAGGTCGCCGGTGTCGGCAGGCCGCCAGCAACGCCCGAACCCGGAAGGTCAGCCTGTGCCGTGAACGGGAAACAGGCTGTGCCGACCAGTGTTGGTACGAGCCCGGCGAGCGGACCCATGCTAAGGCCCGGCGCATTGGCTAGAATACCCGTACAGGTTTGGTTGTTTGCTGCGAGCTGCGCAAATCCGCCGCTCTTGCTCTCGTCCGAATAGCGAAGGCCCAGCGTCAGATCCAACCCATCGGTAATCTCAAACACGTTGTGCGTGAAGATTGACCAGCTTTCACTGTTCTGGGTGTAGAGGTTGTCAGCAAAGGCGCCGTTCGGATCAAAGCCGCCGGACAGTGTTTGCAATGGTGAATTACCAAACATTCCGCCGGTCGGACCAAAGATCAGCGCACCGATCAAGGCGTCATAGTCTGAGCCAAGCTCTAGGCGCCCACGAGCCGTAATGTCCTCATCGGCATAATAGCCACCAACGAGCCAAGAGAGGCGGCCATCAAGGGCTTCGCCTTGCAGCCGCAATTCGTGAGTCATCGTATCGATCGCGGCACGATTCACCGTCGTGTTCACGACGTTGAGCCCGGTGAAATCGGAGTCATTGACCTGGTCTGACCGGAATTCGCGATATGAACCGATATAAACCAGTTCGGCATCGTCACCGAGCGGTACGTTCAGTTCAGCAGTAATCCCCCACTGATCAATATCAGCCAGTGGTGCGAAATTGCCGGAGCCAATCAGATCGTCGACCGCTTCCTGGCCCGTATTCGGCTGGTTGATACCACCACGAGCGCCGAGCCCGACCAGCGCAAAGAGACCGGCTTCTTCCACCGGCGAACGGCGGACTTCGATCGACTGACAGCAAGTCGCTGTGCTGCGCGAATAGTCACCGATCAAGCGCAGCGTTACCCCGCCTGCGCTTTCGTAGCCGAGCTGACCGCGAACCAGATAGCGATCGATTTCGTTCGAATCTTCAACCGCATTGGGCAGGCGCAGATAGCCGTCCCGTTCGCTATAAGCGCCGGTGATGCGCACAGCGAGCGTATCCTGGATCAGCGGAACATTGACCGCGCCCTGGATATTCATGAAATCATAATTGCCGTAGCTCGCATTAGCGAAGCCGCCGAACTCAGTAACGTCCGGAGCGACGGTCGTGATGTTCAGAGCGCCAGCCGATGTGTTGCGACCGAACAGCGTCCCCTGCGGACCGCGGAGGATTTCGACGCGTTCAATATCGACGAACTCCGACAGTGCGATACCCGGGCGCGACTGATACGCGCCATCGATGAAGATGCCGACGGCACTTTCAAAGCCGATATTGTTCGAGGTCGTACCAACGCCGCGAATACGCAGCACAACCGTGCCACCAGCATTCTGTGCGTTCGATGTCGAGAAGCTCGGCGAAACCGACGTGATCTGCTGGACATTGGCGACGCCCTGGCGTTCGAGCTGTTCCGGGTTAACGGCGGTCACCGCGATCGGAACATCCTGAATGTCTTCGGCACGGCGGGTAGCCGTCACGATGATCACATTACCGGCATCAGAGGGGTTAACGCCTTCAGCCTGAGCGTGCGAAATTGTGGGGATTGAGAGTGCCACCGCACCGGCGGTGCACAGCAAAGTGCGTTTCAACATGGGTTCGTCTCCTACGATAGCCGGTATGTTGTATTTTTGTTGATCCGGTTCGGAGCGATAAAGAATCAATGGCAGCATTTTCGCAAGCCAGATCGGCCATTTTTCGCCGATATCCGCATATTCGTGACGAATGTGTGACAATTATGCCAACAGATGTGGTGCCCGGACACCACAGATCTTTCACGATTGCGACGAATTGAGGTAAATCGCGCCTTACTCGGCGGCTTCCGCCTGGTTTCTGAGTTCGAATGACTGTGCAAATCGTCGCGCTGCAATTTCGCGACCGGTCTCCCGCTCGAGACCCAGTGACGCGGCCAGTTGGCGACCCATTAGCGCATCACCCAGTGCCAGGAAGACGAGCTCCAGCGTATTCTCATGCAGCGTTCGGTCGTCATGTCCGCCTTCGGCGAGATCATCGACAAGCTCATGGATCTTCTCGACAATCGGGTCGAGCGCATCCTCATTGCCTGAAATCAGCATCCAGGAGGCGAGCGCACCAGCGCCTTCCTTGTCGAACGCGTCAAAGGTCAGGTCGACTACATCGCGGGGATTTCCTTCGCCAGCCCGGCTCTTCAGCACTGCCTCGCCGATCGTGTTGCAGATCGTTTCAGCGAGATAGGCGGCCAGCGCGCGCTGCAATCCGGATGCAGAACCGAAATGGTGCAGCAGATTGGCGTGGGTGCGGCCAACCCGGGTCGCGACCGCCTTCAGGGTCACGGATTGAGGGCCAAACTCGATCAAAAGCTCACGGGCCGCCTGTAAAGCCGCGGTTCTGCTCTGTTCTGGTGTAAGGCGTTTTCGCGCTATTGACATTAATGTAAGTAGCCTTCAGATACTGAATAAATTGCAATGGAGTCGCACCATGGCCAAAGACAAGACACCTGTCGACCTTGAGATAACCCCCCGTGATCGCCGCTTCGGGCGAGAAACCAGTCAGGACCGGTGGTGGTACAATAATGATCCGGTGGGCACAGCCTTTTTCAATGCCTTATCGGTCACCTTCCCGCGTGGCGAAGCCTATTTCATCGAAGCGGTGAAGGCGCATCGCAAAGGCGTGCCGCCGAAATTGGCGGGCGAAATCCGCGCTTTTGTGCAGCAGGAAGTCATGCACAGCCGCGAACATGTCGCTTTCAATCGAAAGGTTTCGGAGACCGGTTACGACATCAGCCCGCTGGAAAAGGTTGTCGAGGAATCGCTCGAAGCAACCAAGGATCGCCCGGCAATTGTCGACCTGGCGGTCACAATGGCGCTTGAACATTATACGGCGCTGCTGGCCCAGCAGATTTTGAAGAATGAAAAGGGCTTTGCGAGCGCGGATCCCGAATGGGCGAATTTGTGGCGTTGGCATGCGATCGAAGAGATTGAGCATAAGGGCGTCGCTTATGACACCTGGATGCATGCGACCAAGGACTGGTCGCGTTGGCAACGTTGGAAGGTCAAATCGCGAGTCATGCTGCTCGTGACAATGATGTTCTGGCCGAAGCGGGTGCGCGGAATGAAGGCCTTGCTGGCCCAGGACGGCATTACCGGCGCGCGTGCCATGGGCAGGATCCTATGGTTCATGTTCGGCACACCGGGCATGTTGCGTAAGGCTCTGCCGCAATGGATCGCCTATTTCCTCCCCGGCTTCCATCCATGGAACCATGACGATCGCGAGCTGATCCGCTTGGCGGACAGCGATTATAGCGATGCGGTGATGCAGCCGGAAAAGGAAGCGCTTGCTGCCTAACCAGCTGGGCCATGCCCATTGCGGACATGGCCCTTTTCGGTGGTTCTCTCTAGGCCGCTAGGGCCGGGGTCACGCTGCGAAGCATGTCTTCCTCGTCAAGCTCGAACATGACGCAGTCGACTTCGCGGTTTCGGGCGATCGAATGCTGGGGCACGACTGATCCAGTCCTTCGGAATCCCAGCTTCTCGAGAACCCGACCAGACGCGGGATTGTCGACGAAATGGCCAGCGACAATCCGCTGATAGCCGAGCGACGCGCGAGCGGCTTCAATGGCTGCCTTGCCAGCTTCAGTGGCAAAGCCGCGGCCCCAGCTATCTGGCGTTAGCCAGTAACCGATTTCAGGCGCATCGCCGCCATCCTTGAACCCGATACCGCCAATCATCCGCACGGGATCGACCGTCCGATCGATGATCTGGAAATGCGGGAAATCGAGATCTGGTTCGCGCGCAAGAAACCTTTCGGCATCTTCAAGGCGATAGGGCCAGGGCATCTGCGACGTGTTCCGGGCAATCCGCTCATCAGCGATCACCTCGGTCAGGGCAGGGGCCTCTTCGATCCAGCCGGGCCTGAGCAACAGTCTCTTCGTAACTGCGAACATGTCTCTCTCCATGCCGCCCCCGAAACGCGCCTTAGCCGCGTTCGATGACGATTATATGAGGGAGACATAAAAAAGGGGAGATCGGGTCAGCCCGTCTCCCTCAATCGGCCCCGTTTCCGGAACCATCGGGCTGCCCTCCCAGAGGACAGCCCTTTATCGACTGTCCTTTATTCGGCCGCTTCCGCCATCTCCACACCCACATAGGTGCGGTTGTTGCGACCTTTTTTAAATCGGACCACACCGTCCACGAGTGCGAAGATCGTGTGATCGCGACCAAGGCCAACATTGTTTGCCGGAATCCATTTGGTGCCGCGCTGACGCACGATAATGTTGCCGGCCACGACGTTCTCGCCGCCGAACTTTTTGACGCCCAGGAATTTCGGGTTTGAATCGCGACCGTTGCGCGACGAACCGCCTGCTTTCTTATGTGCCATGGTTACGCGTCCTTATCGTCTGTCTTCGGCGCTGCCTTTTTGGCGGGCGCTTTCTTGGCCGGAGCCTTTTTAGCTGCCGTCGTGCTCTTGGCAGCCGCTTTTTTGGCTGGAGCTTTTTTAGGCGCTGCCTTTTTGGCAGGCGCCTTTTTAGCCGGAGCCTTTTTGGCCGTTTCGCCGTCAGCAGCCTTTGCCGTTGCAGCTTTCTTCGGAGCCGCTTTCTTCTTGCCGCCGATACCCGTGATCTTGATCTGGGTCAGCATCTGGCGATGGCCGTTCTTGCGACGGTAATTATGGCGACGCTTCTTCTTGAAGACGATGACTTTCTCACCGCGGCCCTGTTCAACAATCTCACCCGAGACGGAGAGATTCTTGACGTCTTCAAGCTTGGCGCCTTCGCCAGCCATCAGGACATCGTCAAACGAGACCGAATCACCGGCTTCACCAGCGATTTTTTCAATGGTGATTACATCACCTTCAGCGACGCGATATTGCTTGCCGCCCGTGCGCACGACTGCGAACATGGTACCAACTTTCATCAATTCTGCGATCCGCGCAGGTTCAAGGCCAGGGCCAAGGCCCCGCGCGGGAAAGCGCGCCAAATATGGGATGTCGGCCTTTATGTCAACCGATAGCGCCGTCTAAATTCAGGCTGCGTCGGCACTTTCTTCGTTCTGGTCCCGATCCAGGAATTCATGGACCGTATCAATAAATTCCTGCGCATGGCTCAGCATGAACAGATGGCCCCCATCTTCGATAATCACAAGCTCGCTGCCCGGGATCAACAAGTTGAGGATTCGGCCGTTTATCGGCTGAACAATGGGGTCGCGGTCACCCGTCATGATCAGTGTCGGTTTGCGCAGGAAAGGCAGCGCCGGTGCACTCGTCCATCCAGCCATCGCGAGGAGCTGGTAGAAATAGCCGATCTTCGAGGGCGGTTTAATGCGGTGGATATGGCCGTCAGACCCTTTCGTCGATCCGCCATACAGCGTCTCGAAATGCGTCTCCATGAATTTCGGATCGATATAGCGGCGCGGATCGACCATTTTCGAGAGCGCTTCAAACTTACCGGGCACCATCAGCATCCCGGCTGTCGTAGCCACCAGGACGAGCCGATTGACCTTGCTGCTGTGCTGGAGTGTGAAATGCTGGGCCATCCCGCCGCCCCAACTCACGCCCATTACGTCTACCAGCGGCATATTATAGCGTTCGAGCAGCTGGTTCGTGACGTGAGACATGGTGAAAGGGTTGTAGGGAATCGTCGGTTCCGGCGATTCTCCGACGCCCGGCATATCAAATGTGATGAAATCGCGATCGTTCAGCATTGTCGGCAGCGGAGCCGCGACCTCGGTATTCGCGCCGATACCGTTGAAGAACAGCAGTGGCGGCTTACCGTTTGGCGGGCCCTTGTAGCGCCAATACGCGACTTGGAGCTCGCGGCCGCCAACGGATTCAAGCGTGTACACCGGGGGTTCCATATGGCTGGATTTGGACATGAAAATCTTTCTGGTAACTGAAACTAAACGCGGGACGAGTGTGTCCGGTGCCTATTCCAGAACATAGGTTCCAGGTGCCGGGTCACTGGCCTTGTTGGCCTTGCTCCCCAGCGATTTTGGCGCCGGTTTCTCATCGCCAGAACGGCTTTGCAGCCATTCCATCCAATAGGGCCACCAGCTGTCCTTGATCTCCTCGGTACCGTCCATCCATTTATCCACAGAGGCCGGCGGTTTGCCCTTCTTCTTGGACTTGAAATATTTGGCCTTCGGATTGCCCGGAGGATTGAGGATCGCCTGCATATGGCCCGACTGGGACAGCACAAATTCGACGTCCTTCGAGCCGAAGAGCTGCGTAGAGCGATAACAGGCGCGCCATGGCGTGATGTGATCCGTTACGCCGCCCAGGATGAACATGTCGCTCTTTACCTTTTTCAGATCGAGCGTGTGATCAGCGATTTCGTAGGTGCCAGGCTCTGCATAGGCATTGGCCTCGAACAGATCGAGAAAATCACCCATCAGCGTGGCCGACAAATTGGTTGCGTCGGCATTCCAGAAGAGAACGTCGAACGCCGGCGGATCTTCGCCCATCAGATAGTTGTTGATCACATAGTTCCAGATGAGATCATTGGGCCTCAACCATGCGAACCCGCGGGCGAGCGAACTGGCCTCGATTACGCCCTGGCGCTTGGCCCGCTGCTTGGCCAGCGCGACCCCATTCTCGGATATCAACGAGCTCGCCTCGGTATCACCGGGTTTTGGCTCGAGGACGCAGACCATCATCGTGGCTGCACCGATCCGATCATCCTTTTGCGATGCCAGCTTGGACAGCAGTACGGACATCGTTTGGCCACCTGAACAGCCACCCGATACGTTGACTTTGTCCGAGCCGGTGATTTCCTGAACGGCGTCGAGGGCGCGGACGCAGGCATCGACATATTCGCTCATGCCCCAGACGCCCATTTCGTCCGTAGGGTTGCGCCAGCTGATGACAAAGGTCTGGATGCCGTGATCGATCTGATACTTCACCACGCTTTTTTCGGGTGACAGGTCGTTGATATACATTTTGTTGATTTGCGGCGGAATTGTCAGCTGCGGGATTTCGTACACATCATCGGTCGATGGTTTGTACTGGACCAGCTCGAACATGTCCTCGCGATAGACGACCGCGCCCGGCGTGCTCGCGACATTTTCGCCCAGGGTGAACGGCTTCTTGTCGACCTGGCTGACCATGAAATCATTATTGACCATGTCGTCATAGGCATTTTTCAAGCCCTTCACGAGCGAGAGGCCACCGCTGTCGATGGCTCGCTTCTGCGCCATCGGGTTCAGCGCGAAACTATTGGTCGGCGCCAGCGCATCGATCACGATTTGCGAGATGAAGCTCGCCCGGTCCTTTTCCAGCGCATCAAGCTCAAGATCTTCGATCCAGTGCTTCGTGCCTTTCTCGACCGCGAGAAAATACTGCATCCCGGCCTTGTAGAAGGGATTGAAGCTGAACGCGGGGTCCATGAAGCGTTTGTCACGCGGATTGGGGGCCAGCTCCGATTTGCCGGTCATGATCTGAACGACATCCTCGGAGAAGCTTTGTGCATGTTTGAATGTGCGTTGTGGATCCGTGGCGGTTTCGCGCAGCAACATCGCAATCGCGCCAACAAAATCCTCGCGCGCCAGACCGACTAACGGTCCCAGCGCCATCGTGACTTCAGGTTCGCCTTCGAGCGGTTGGCCGTCTTGAGCCATGACTTCCCTCCATTGGCCGTGTTCGGCCGTTTTTCTCAGCGTGCCGCTGCTCGCCCTGCAATGTCAATCATTTTGCTTGTGCCGTTTCGGGATGCGATGCGCGCTGTGCCGCCGAAAACTCTCATTCCACTCTCTGGGGATCATGATCTTCCCCTTTTGTTCCTGTTCGGGCAAGAGCATTGCATGGCCTTGAAGATTTCTAACCGTGACGCGCGATGGCTCTGGCTTGAGGCGCAGGGACTGGCGGACACACCGGTGGGTCAGCTGGATGTCATGGCGATCATCCGGCAGCTTGGCTTCGTCCAGCTCGATACGATCCAGGCGGTTGCCCGCGCGCATCATCACATCCTGTGGTCGCGTAATCAGAATTACCGCGAAACGATGCTCGATCGCTTGCTCGCCAAAGATCGCAATATCTTCGAGCATTTCACCCATGACGCTTCAGTCCTGCCGATCGAAACCTTTCCCTTTTGGCAGCGCCAATTCCAACGCCTTGGCGAACAGACGGCGCGCTGGGAACAGACCCGCGCCATGCCCGATGCAACGGAACGCGCGGGTATCCGGGCGCGGATCGAGGAGGAGGGGCCACTCTCGACCCATGCCTTTGATAGCAAGGCTCCGAAAAAGGCGATGTGGGTGCGCCCGCCGCACAAAATGGCGCTCGATCATATGTGGTATGCTGGCGAGCTCACCACCTCGCACCGGACAAACTTCACCAAATTCTACGATATCACCGAACGCGTAATCCCGGATTTGCATCGCGAGCCCGACATTTCGGATGCCGAGCAGGTGGATTGGCTCTGTCGCGCCGCGCTCGATCGTCTGGCCTTTGGCAGCGAGGGAGACATCATGCGCTTCTGGGCGGCGACGGCGCTGGGCGAGGTCAAGGCTTGGCGTGCCGCCGTTGCGAACGATCTGATTGAGGTCGAGATTGCCGATGCCGCCGGCAATTTGATCAAGGCACTGGCACCGACCAATATCGAAGCGCGGCTCGAAACCCTTGCCAAACCGACCTCGCGCTTGCGTATCCTCAATCCCTTCGATCCGGCAGTCCGCGATCGCAAGCGTCTCGCCCGGCTTTTCGGGTTCGATTTCCGGATCGAGATTTTCGTACCCGCTGCCGAACGCAAATGGGGTTATTATGTCATGCCGATACTCGAAGGAGACCGATTTGTCGGCCGCGTCGAAGCCAAGGCGGACAGGAAGCGGAGCACGTTGACCGTGCACAATGTCTGGCCGGAATCCGGCGTCAAATGGGGGCCACCACGATGGGACAAGCTTCATGCCGAACTTGACCGCCTTGGCCGCTTTGTCGGATGCAAGACGGTGATTTGGGAGGAGAGTAGCCGCAGTGACTGATCTCGATATCCGCTTGCCTGAAGAGATGCGACGTGCTGGCCCGAGCGATTGGCAGACCATGGGCGCGATCACGGCGGACGCGTTTCAGAATGATCCGGTTTCCAGCTGGATATTCGGCAACACGCGGGCGATGGCGCCGATCTTTGGACGGCAGGCGCGCTATCTCTATTTGCCGCACGGGGTTTGCCATCTGATTGAGGATGTAGGCGCGACGATGTGGCTGTTACCGGGAGCGCCCAAGCAACCATCGCTATGGGGTAGACTCGACATTGCACTGACAATGATCCGACATGCCGGGATTGGCGGGGCTCGTCGGGGGCTGAGGGCCGAAGCTGAAATGACCCGGAAAAAGCCGACCGAGCCGCATGCCTATTTGTACACGATTGGTGTGCATTCTTCGGGGCAAGGGAAGGGGTTGGGGCGCCGGCTGTTGGCGCCGATGCTGGAAGCCCTGGATAGAGCTGGACTGCCGGCCTATCTGGAAAATTCCAATCCGCGCAATCACAGCTTCTATGCCGGTCATGGCTTTGCCCATATGGAGCATTTCAATCCCGCGCCGGGCGCGCCGCCGTTGGAAGCGATGTGGCGCAAGCCTAGCTAGCATCGCCCCCATTGAGCAACCATTGCGCCGCATCCGGCGGAAGCAGGGCAGCGAGCCGTTCGTCGAACGCTGCGAGCTCGGCATCGCTCAGCCGATCCTCCCACTGATTGGACGCGCCCTTCGCAAAGAAATCGCGTTCGGTTTTCCATATTCCGGTCCCAGCACCAGGGGCGAATTGGTCGGCGTTGCGCTTCATGCTGTCGAAGGTCGCCGCTTCTGTATATTCGGCTAGCTTGGCATCATCGACCTTTATCCCAACTTCATCGGCCATTTTCGCGATCTCGCCGCGCAGGTCTCGTTTCATGTCCGAGAAGTGATGGAGGTGAACATTAGGTGCGTTGCGATGCTCCCAATAGGTTGCAAGAAAATGGGTGATCGCATGCAGTGAAACCAGATCCCATTCGCCATCCGGCGCTTGCCGATCGAGCCAATCGATAAACGCATTCTCGCCGCTCGGGAAAACCGCAAAGGCCAGCTCTTCTTCTGACATATTGTCCCGGTGGCTGAGACCGGAGAAAAAGACATCCCGGGGATCACGGAGGACGACCAGATACTGTGTATCCGCATAATGCGGGATGCCGTCATAAGGCGAATGGGTCTTGATGAAGCGCCGATGTTCTTGCGCCTCCAACATCGCCGCGTCCTGCTCCACGGGCGCAAAGGCCATGGCATCGAACCAGGGAGAGATTACGCCCGGTTTCTGGCCGTGATCGGCGGTCTTAAACACCAGCATGGCGCATATGGCTTGGGTCCATGTCGTCCCGCATTTCGGCGGCGTACAGACGAATATGTCATCATTGCGCGGCTCGAAATGATTCCAACGGCGCGTGTCAGTGATAGGCCCCAGATACTCCCGGCGTGTGTTCAGTTGCTTCATTGATTTCCCCCCTATGTGAAACCCTTACCGCAAAGATTTCGCGAAACAACTTAGTCGGCAGGCTTTGCCAGCCATATTGAAGCTGTATCGTTTCGGGAAGGGAATGATTCTGGATTCGCGAAGCGGTATCAAATTTTACGAAATTACCGTAGCATCAGGATCAACATGCAAGAGAATCCGGACCAACCGGGCCTGCCAGGGAGAGAATGATGCTACAGTTGAGCCCAATGGACGCGGCATTCGTGTACATGGAAACGCCGTCGACGCCGATGCATATCGGATCGCTGGCAATCTATGATCCGTCGACATCGCCCAATGGCAAATTGCGCTTCAAGGAAGTTTTGGGTTTTATCGAAAGCCGTTTGGACGGCGCCTGGGCGTTTCGCCGGCGCCTCGTCCGCGTGCCATTCGATCTCGACCATCCCTATTGGATCGAAGATCCCGAATTCGATCTCGAATATCATGTACGTCATATCGCACTCCCAGCGCCAGGCGATTGGCGGCAGCTGTGTATCCTCGCCGCGCGTCTTCATTCGCGCCCGCTTGATCTGAACAAACCGCTCTGGGAATTCACGGTCATTGAAGGGCTCGACAATATCGAAGGGCTTCCGGAGGGCTGCATCGCGATCCTGTCCAAGGTTCACCATGCCGCGATTGACGGCATGTCGGGCGTTGAGATCACAACGGCCGTTCATGACCTCACGCCGGATCTCCCCGAGCGCGAATTCGATATGGATTGGAAGCCGGACAACAAACCGGCAGACGCGGAATTATTGATCCGAGCCCAGGTGAATGCCGTGCGGCAGCCGTTCAAGGCGGCAGAGATCATGGCGCGGAGCATCCCGGGACTAGCCAAGGCCGGTGCCGGCTTATTGACCCAGGAATTGAAACTGCCGGTTAGTGGAACGGCACCGAACACCTTGTTCAATCAGACGGTCTCATCCCAGCGGGTGTTTGACGGCGTGCGGTTTGAGCTAGCCGAGATAAAAGCGATCAAGGCCGAGGTCGAAGGGGCGACGGTGAACGACACCATCCTCTCGGTCATCGGCGGCGGATTGCGCAAATATCTCATCTCGAAAAATGATCTTCCGGTCGACGATATGACGGCCATGGCGCCGATATCGGTGCGCAAGGAAGATCAGAAGGCGGATCTGGGCAATCAGGTATCGGCCATGATTGTCGGGCTCGGTACGCATATCGAGGATCCGGTCGAGCGGCTCAATTATGTTCAGGATCGGGCGCAGAAATCGAAAAACCTCACCAGCGCTATCGGTGCGCGAAACTTGTCACGCATGAGCGGGATGACACCCGGTGCGTTGATGGGGCTTGGGGCACGCTTATACGCCCGAGCGGGTCTCGCGAACGCCCATGCGCCCGCCTATAACTGCGTCGTTACCAACGTTCCTGGTCCGCCCATGGACATCTATTTCGCCGGTGCGCGCCTGATCGAACAATTCGGTGTCGGTCCGATTTTTGACGGCATGGGACTGATTAATATCGTCTATAGCTCGGGTGGGGTGCTGACGGTTTCCTTTACCGCCGACCGCAGTGCGGTAAGCGATCCGGAAAATTATGCTGCAGCGCTGCGCGAAAGCTTCGAGGAGCTCAAAACGGCTTTGGCAAAAGGCCAGCGCAAGCCAGCCAAGAAAAAATCGGCTGCCAAGAAACCAGCAAAAAAGAAAGCGAAAGCCAGCTAGGAGTTGGCGGGGAAGACCACCTGCTCCAATCCTTCGCGTTCGAAAGGTGTCCATTCACCTTCCGGCTGAGCCAACCGGTTGGCAATCAGATATAGCACCGGTCCATTGACGCCGAGGCCGCAATGGCTGCCATAGACGCGCAGATTTTCCGAATGCTCGCTTTCCGTGACGCAGCAATTTTGCCACGGCACGACGCCATCGGCCTTTGAGTAGACCGCCGTGGTCGGCACCTTGGGTGGGCCAGCCAATTCAGCCATTTGCTCACGCACCTTGTCGCTGCTGACGCGTTCGCCCGTGGCGGCTTCGTAGACGCGCCATACGGATGTGGATTGTGCACGGCCACGCAGTGGCGAGCCGAGGGTGATCACCTGACGTACTTTTTCTGGCACGCGCTGGCCAAGCTGGGCCGACATGGATCCGCCAAGGCTCCAGCCAACGAGGCTCACCTTTTGGCCGGTCTCTTGGTGGATCTCATGCAGCTTGTCGATCAGATGCTCGCCATCGTGGCCAATTGCGCGCGGACCGAGATTGCGGCCCAGGTCCCAGCAATATGTGTCATAGCCAAGCCGGTCGAGATACCGCCGGATGACCTTGGTCGATCGACCGCTGGCCATAAAGCCCGGCAACACCATTACCGGGTGCCCATCACCACGTGGCGCAGAATAGAGAAGGGGAGAGGTGAGCGGCAAGGTTGCCATCTCAAACATCGCCCTGTGAAGCTCAGAAAATGCCAATAGGCGTGACGGACGTGGGACCATATGCGGCGGTGACGCCGGTGCTGCTGTAGCCAAAACTAGTAACTCCTCCCGCTTATGTGGATTTTTCTAATACCCCGTCCGCTCCACATATCGGCAGGATTTAGTGTCGATGTTCTGGCCGCAAGGTGTAGCGGCCTTTTTCGATGCCGTCGAATATGCCGGAAATGGCTGGATGATCAACGGGTTCGTCGCTTTCGTCATGCAGCAAATTCTGCTGACTGACATAGGCGACATAGCTGCTGTCCGTATTTTCGGCGAGCAGGTGATAAAAGGGCTGGTCCTTGTGCGGCCGGATATCCTCGGGAATGGCCTCGTACCAGTCGTCGCTATTGGCAAAAACCGGGTCGATATCGAATATCACGCCGCGAAAATCGAACATCCGATGCTTCACGATATCGCCTATCGTAAAGCTCGCATGTGCCACAGATGGCGCGTTTTTCGCGAGAATGCTGCGTTCGCGCGCGGAGGGGATATCAGGTTCCATTGTCCAATAATGTAGGATCGCGGGTCATTGGTGGCAAGGACCGACTTGGCAAGCGCTGTGGGGTAAGCTAATGCGCGCCGCTTGGACGGCCAGCACGGCGAAATCCGCCGATGTGCCCTACTCATGCGGAGAGGTGCCGGAGTGGTCGAACGGGGCGGTCTCGAAAACCGTTGTGCCTTATGGGTACCGTGGGTTCGAATCCCACCCTCTCCGCCATCACCTCATCCACAGATATTTGCGGCTGTCCAACATTAGATTGGAAATAAGCAGTTATTTCGAATATCTGCCCACGCGCGTCCGTTGACATTTGCCTGCATCCACAGTCTAGTGTGGGTATAAATGTGGGGAAACGGAGTTGGGAAGTCTAAATACGACGCGCATCAGGGCAATCAGAGAGCCGGGACGCTATGTCGATGGCGATGGTCTGATGCTCAATGTTACCAAGAGCGGCTCGAAATCCTGGGTCATGCGAATCCAGAAAAACGGGCGCAGGCGTGATTTTGGACTTGGCTCCCTTAAAGACGTGACTCTGTCGGAAGCCCGGCAACTGGCGCGCGACTATCGCCGGATGGTCAAGAATGGATTTGACCCCATCGTTGAACGGCGAAGAGCGGCCAGTCGCATGAAGACCTTCCGCGAGGCAGCCGAAGCTTTTTTCGAAACCAACAAGCCAACATGGAAAAACCGGAAACATCGAGCGCAATGGATGTCGACAATGGAGGCCTATGCTTTGCCAAGGCTGGGCGACCTCGTCCTTGCCGATGTGGATGCACCGATAATATGTGAAGTTCTCGATACCATTTGGCTTACCAAACCAGAGACAGCCCGCAGAGTAAGGCAGCGTATCGGTGCCGTATTAGACTTTGCTCACTCACGCGGTTGGCGCTCTCGGGAAGCCCCGATGCGAGCGGTCAACAAAGGACTGCCTAAACAGCCCAAACAGCGTGGCCGGTTCAGGGCAATGCCGTGGCAGGACGTGCCTGCATTCGTGTCGCAGCTGGAAGAAACCGAATCTATCGGCCGGCTGGCGCTCAGAGCGCTTGTTCACACAGCTGCCCGATCCGGCGAGATACGCGGAGCAACCTGGGACGAGATCGACTTTGGAAACCGCGTCTGGACCGTGCCGGCAGAAAGAATGAAAGCGGGTAAAGCACATATGGTGCCGCTCTCTTTGCAAGCTGCACAAGTGTTCAATCGAGCGCGTGAATTGCGGATAGCAGGGTCAAATCTCGTGTTTCCGGGACAGCAGCCGCGCAAACCGCTTTCTGATATGACGTTGCTCAAGATCCTGCGGGACTATCAACTGCCATACACTGTGCACGGCTTCCGTTCATCCTTCCGGGACTGGGCAGCTGAGCAATCAGGATTACCCGGACAGGTCGCCGAGGCAGCTCTTGCACATTCGATCCCGAACAAGACAGAAGCAGCCTATCGTCGAACAAATTTCCTCGAGAAGCGTCGCGATCTTATGCAGGCATGGAGCGAGTTTCTATTGATGCCGTGGTCCGAGGCGGAGGGAAAGTCCGATCCGGATACTTCATTCTCCGATTTTTCTCATGAGCTTAATTGAGCGGAGAGGTCGATGAGGATTGGAGGCCAAGACGAGGAAATCGACTATGAACTACTGGCCGCTCAGCTCGATGCCTCAATCCGCGCCTTGGCAAGCGGCGATCTTGATGAAGATCAGAAATCCGCGCTTCGCGAAAGAATGCGGGAGCTTTACGAGCTGGATCCTGTTTTCTTCCAGTATTTTGAGCTGCTTCTTGGCTGTGTCACTGTCATGGACCTGGCACCCATTGTTGACGACGGCGAAAAAACAGTCAGCAGGAAGAACTTCTCGCTGATGCGAATTCTCAGAAAACATCTCGATCGAAAAGCAACAATTGCGATTATTAATCTGTTCCAACCTCTGTCTGTATTCCCGTTCAAGCTGGATCTTCGGCTACGGAAAAACGCTGAGCTTGATGGCCTCTCGCTGACCGGTCACTCGACCCGTCTGCTTGATGAATGGATAGCATATGACATTCTTCAGCGGGTTGATTCACTGGGTGAGACTCTGTCTGAAGCTGTTCAGGCGATTTGCGACGAGGGTGGTTACAATTTAGGCGAAGAATCTATTCGCAAGGCATATCAGAGGCATATCCAGCAAGCCAAAGCTCGTGGATATTTGTTTGAGAAGGACAGGGTTCTGGAAGGAATATCACCAGGTCTTTCGATCACACTCGAAAATTTGCCTCAACCGGGCAGGCGTCGGAAGAAATAAGTAAAACGCGGATTCTCTTTTACCTGTTTTCCAGCGTTGTCCGCGGCCATCCTGCGTCGATCTTCAATGATCAGGCAGAACATGGAAACGAATCTCTCTCCTAAGCTTTTCAGCATAGTCGAAACTGCAACCCTGCTCGGTGTCGGCAGATCGACCGTATACAAGCTTATGGAGACGGGTGAACTCCAGTCCTGCAAGATCGGAAGTCGGAATCTTGTGACGAGAACCAGTATCGATGAACTGATTGATACGAGCTCTTCGGCATGATGCTTCTGTTCAGATCGGGACGGCTAAAAACACCTGGCGATCTGAATATTCTCCGCTACCAGGTGGGGCCGGTCAAGCGGGAGCCCAGACCGAAAGGCTGAAGGGCGATCGGCGGGGCGGAGGACAGCCTCGTAAGTAGCAGCCAAACTGCTGGCCACCTCCGGACCAGTGGTGCCAAGTTCGACGACCGACTCCGATGTTCAGGAGATATTGGTGAGATTGAATCAGGCATAGGGTCTGCCCCGGCCACAGGCGGGGGTAGGCGACCTATGCCTGAAATCTCAAACCTCTCCAATATTCAGTTAGTATTCCAGAACCCGGTAACTAGTAGAGGGGCCGCGACTGCGCATTCTGGCAAAAACTTTGTCCTTTCCAGCAAACTCTTCATCTTTGTAAATCGACCAAAATCTGCGATTTTCAGCTAGTTGACCAAGCTGCGCCCGATACTTTGAAAAGACAGCTTCTGTTTGCTTCTGATGTTGCCAGACTCTCTAGTATTGAACCCCAGAATCAGATGCTTCGCGCACCATGATCATTGTTCACAGATTTGGGAACATAGTTAGAACATTTTGTTTGACCGTTCGGTCGTAAAATGACACGAGTAGCTAATTGCCATCCGTTGGAGTTATGAAATTGGCGACGCAAGCAATCCGGCATGTTGATCTTTTTGCTGGTATCGGCGGCCTGAGAAGGGCGTTCGATGCGGTTGGCTCGCACTGCACATTTTCTTCCGAATGGGACGGGTTTTCACAGCAAACCTATGAAGCGAATTTCAGAGATAACAGAAAAGTGGATGGTCGGGATCTGCGTGATGTCCAGGCGGGCGAAATCGACGACCATGATATCCTTTTAGCGGGATTTCCCTGTCAGCCATTCTCCATTGCAGGTGTTTCGAAGAAAAACTCGCTCGGCCGGGATCACGGTTTTGCAGACCTCACTCAAGGGACACTTTTTTTCGATGTCGTCAGGATCCTGAAACGATGGAGGCCTGCAGGATTTCTTCTCGAAAATGTGAAAAACCTGAAAAGTCATGATGGAGGGCGAACCTTTGAGGTCATCCGCCGAACGCTTGAGGAAGACCTCGGGTATGAGCTTCACTATCGGGTTATCAATGCGCTCCATTATTTGCCGCAGAACCGGGAGCGCATAGTGATCGTTGGCTTCAAAGAGCCGACAAGTTTTTCATGGGATAGACTTGTCCTGCCTCCAATTGGTCAGACGAAGATGTCGTCAATTTTGCATCCTGAGGATGGAAGTGAAGATCCCGAAGGCGAATACACATTAGGGCCGCGTGCTGAAGTCAATTCCAAATACACCCTCAGCGATAAACTCTGGAACTACCTTCAGGGCTACGCGGAGAAACACCGCGCTGCGGGCAATGGATTTGGTTATGGACTAGTTGGGCCTGATGATACCTGCAGAACTCTTTCTGCCAGATACTACAAGGATGGGTCAGAGATATTGGTCAAACAAGATGGCCGTCGGAATCCGCGCCGTCTTACACCACGAGAATGTGCCAGATTGATGGGTTACGACGACACCTTCAGAATTCCCGTGTCAGATACTCAAGCATACAAACAGTTCGGTAACTCGGTGGCGGTGCCAGTTTTCGAGGAAGTCGCCCGAATAATGTTGCCCGAAATCGAACGTATCAAAAAATCCAAGCCACAAACACTGCAGGCCGTTGCCTGACGTCCATGATTCGCGGACTCGAAGTCGCAATATGGCGGCGATCAGGCACGCACATACCAAGCCCGAGCTGCTGATCAGGAGCGGACTACACAAGCGCGGGTTTCGCTTTCGGCTTCATTCTTCCGACCTGCCAGGCAAACCGGATATCGTTTTGAAACGCTATCGTGCAATTGTTTTCGTGAATGGTTGTTTTTGGCACGGTCACGGATGTGAGATGTTCAGATGGCCGACAACCAGAAAGGAATTTTGGCGCAGTAAGATCGAAGCAAATATGAGACGAGACCAAACTTCAATTAGTGCGCTCAGGGCCTCAGGTTGGAAGGTAGCGACCGTATGGGAATGCGCGCTTAAGGGGAGACAAAAAGTGGACCGATCGCTTCTCTTCGATGATCTGACGGATTTCATCCGGGACGGAAAGGGAGTGCTGGCGTTGGAAGGAAAAAAAGCTGGCTAGCGCACTTCAATCGTTACTCGAAAGATTTGCATATTTAGGTGCCACTGGGTTCTATGCAAAGCGACTTGCGGCGAATGACAACCGAAAGAACCAAATTTATCTTGGTTCAGGATTCCGGGCATTGAATGTGTTGCCGCACGGACCAGTAGTCCTTGACGAAACAACAGTTGCATCAAGCAAGAGGCCTCGAAACAAGGCAGACGTGAACCTCCTTTGGTTGACAGATGAGGGCGTTTGCGAAGCAAGGCATGCTCAGCTGGTGTTGTATCCGAAGTATCCGGAAGTTCGGCTTTCTGGCTTTCTCAAGAATGCATCCGGAGCTCCGGCAGAGCTCCTGAAGGGCCGTATGTCAGGCCGAGTTTTGTTCTTTGGCGTCTGTCCTGATCATCGAATTCTGACGTTCGCGACGGGAGCAGAGCATCCAGCAACAATCGAGTTACTAAGCCAAAAGGATGTGCCGGCGCAGGGCGTATTTTTAGATCTCAATGGATTGAGATCCGGTGAGGTCGATACAAGAGGCCAGCTGATCCGAAAATTGGCTCTCATTCATCAAAAAGGTTGGATTGAATCCAAACGGTTGAATAGCCAAGGGGTTCCAATTTCTTATCAGGCACGGAACGCTGCCGGCCTGACGCTTGAGGCAGAGCTTGGAATAATTCCAAATGCGAAGGCTCAACCGGATATCCTTGGTTGGGAACTCAAGCAGTATGGCGTGCGGGATTTTAAAAGATTTACCGCTAAGTCTCCCGTGACCCTTTTCACACCCGCTCCGACCGGCGGTATCAGCAGTAAAGATGGGATAGTCGCGTTTATGAAGCGTTATGGCTACCCAGATCGAAACGGAAAACCAGATCGACTGAACTTTGGCGGGAAATATGTGGTTGGGGGCGACCGCCATCATCTGACCGGTTTGAGGCTAGTTCTTGATGGATATGATCAGGAGGCAAAGAAGATTACCGATATGGATGGTAACATATTGCTATTGGATCCCACTGAAACAGTAGCTGCATCTTGGGGCTTTAGGGATCTGCTGTCACACTGGAATAGGAAGCATGCCAAGGCAGCTTTTGTGCCGTCGCTGATGCGAGGGCCGCCCCCAGTTTACAAGTTTGGTTCGAGAATTGAGCTTTGTGAAGGAACCGATTTTCTTTTGTTCTTGGCCGCTCTTTCAGAAGCTAGGGTCTATTTTGATCCTGGTGTAAAACTTGAAGGAATATCCACTTTAAATCCAACTTCGCACGCGCGATATCAGTTTCGGATCGCGCATAAGCAATTGTCTTCCCTCTACCACAAAAGCTCCGTTGCATTCCTTGATGCCTAAATAGCTGCTAGTCTTGCGCGCTAACTAGTTGCCCGTTGGTTTTTTGTAGGCAGCGCTTTTTCTTTTTGATTCCCGTTGCCGATGCACAGTGCGACGTTAGGGATTATGTGGGAGGTGGCCTATGCCATTAAAGATTTCGGCAGACTTGAAGAAGTCTATCGCAGCAGAAAAAGAGATCGAAAAATCGGATGTTGAAGATTACGTTTGGAACCACAAGCCGAATAATTGCTTTCTGTGCAGTGGCAAATTGAACAGAGCCGCCGACGCCATAGAATTGGATCACAATATACCTTCTGCCGAAGACGGAATCGACAGTTGGGATAACCTGAACCTAACGCATGCCGGCTGTAATCGATACAAGCGTAATCATAGCTCTATTGAAGTCAGACCACATCTCCAGTTCAAACGTTTCTGGGAAAACAAATCTGGCGCTGCAAACTTCAAAAGTGCGAAAGAATTTTACAAACTTGGTCTAACAGATTGCTTTGTTAAGACGACAAAGAACAAAAAAACCGCCACAATTGAGACCGAGTTAGGCAAGCAGTCCGTATCAATTTATCATGAACGGGTGGGAAGTCGCGACATGGCGTTTTGTTTCGCCGAACTTCCAATCTCTTGCATAGTGAATGATGACAAAATTCAACCTCGCTACATCAATATCAATCACCTGCTGTCGATCGCCACGGACCTCACCAAGAATCCGCTTCACGAACAACCTGCATGTCGTCTGGTCGGTGATAGCGATAAAAAAAGCGTGTTAATGTTCGACGGCCAGCACAAGACTGTTGCAAACCTGATCAACGGCCGGACATCATTGGTCTTTAAACTCTATCTGGACATATCGATTGAAGAATCGCTTCATTTGGTAAATTCAATCCAGAGCCGAATAAAAAAGCTCCCCCTCACTCCTTTTGAACTAGCCACAAAGATGTCGGACGAAGTGGCTAGGCAGATTGAAGCGTATGAAGAAGAGATGGGATCCCAAGAGGTCTCGGAAGCTGGCTTCATCGCATGGCTGGATCCGGCGAGCAGGGCGAGGGCAAAGGCGGGCATAGCTTCGGCTGTCATTGACAGAGTAGTCAGTGATCAAGACCTTGCATTCGCGCGGATAATTGAACGAAAAGGTCTAGTGATAGATGGCCCGATCTCGCTAAAAGAAGCTGCGTTTCAAAAGAACATTCTGAAGAAATTGCTCTTTACTAAACCTCTGTCTGAGGGCCTCAAGGGAGAGGCCATGAAACAAGCAAGGGAACGAGAGACCAAGAACGTAGTAAAGCTGCTAAACAAAATTTATGAGCGTGGTTTCGTCGAACAACCTGACGCAGACCCGGAGCAGGAAAGACATAGAATCGGCCGGCTAGGATACCAAGCTAGCTTGGCTTATATGACTGCGATCATTCGCCAGTTGATGTCAGCACAAATGTTTCCATCGCATGATGATCTGACTTTTGTCGAAGAGGATGTTCCACAGAAAACGTGGGATATAATTTCTGGAAACATTGACCGATTCTTCGATCACCCTGTCTGGACTGCAGATCTAACAAGAGGCATCCACGCGAAAGCCGTGCAAGAAGCTTTCAGCAAAAATCAGAACGTCGAAACTGCATTCCGGAACGTAGGTCTGACCGGCGGCTATTGCGCTCGCAACGATAGATTACCGACAAATTGGGCTGGGGTATGATAGATCCTAAAGCGATCCGTGGCGACCGGGAACTAGATGCAGCGGAGCCGGACAAGCTAGGATTTGAAGCGAGTGCGAAGAAGATTGCAAATGCGCTGACAAAGTGCTCGCCAGAGGCGCACTTAGTGGTCGGACTAGAAGGTTCGTGGGGGTCGGGCAAGTCAAGTATGATCAACAAGCTCATTGCGGAACTTGATGAGCAAAACCTTCATACTCGTCCTGGAATTATTCAATTCAAGCCATGGCAAATTGGGAGCCAAGGCTCGCTGATGGAAGCTTTCTTTTCGGAGTTATCGATTGGAATTGGTCAGTATAAATACGAACACGGAGATGCGACCGACGTAACGATAAAAGCTTTCAAAGATACCGGAAAAGCAATTCAACGATATGCAAAAAAATTGATAGCTTGGCATCCAGCATATGCTCCAGCTGTTGAGGCCGTTATTCCTGGATACAGCGTCCACGCCGATATCGCTGCGGGATTTGGAAAAGCAATCGACTCCAAAGAAGCAATTCCATTGGAAGAAGCCAAGTGCAAGGTAGAGAGAAAACTAAAGAGCCTGCCAAACAAATTTGTTGTGATAATAGACGATATTGATCGCCTAGAACCACGTGAAACAATCGAAATTATTAGATTGATTAAGTCTGTCGCTAACTTTCCGAATATTCTTTATCTCCTTTCATTTGATCAAGAGATTGTCGTGCACGCACTGGAGCAATCGGGCATCAAATCGGGATCAAGTTTCCTTGAGAAGATCCTGCAAATCGTGGTCCCAATGCCAGTTCCAGATTCCTTTGATCTCCGACGGTGGTTTGAGGAGGAGCTTTCCAGCTTCTATTCTCCAAAAGACACCGCTGAGCAGTCGAGAATTCGTGAAATCATTGACATTGAGGGAGGATGGTATTTTCACAATCCTCGCTCGGTCGTCAGATCACTTGATGCAATCAAGTTTGCGTGGTTCGCCGTCGAAGGGGCAGTTGATTTCGCTGATTTGGTCTGGGTGCAGATCATCAAAGTCGCGCATAGTGAGCTTTATCACTGGATCGTGAGTTACCTAACTGAGAACGCCGCTGTAACGATTGGAGGTATAGTCTCAAGAAAGGATCGAAAACGCTCTATCAAGAGATTGCGCCGGGCGTTGAACAGCCACCAAGGCGCGGGCGACTTGTTACTGCAGAGGCTTGAAGCGTTTTTGCCAGGTTTCGAACAGGATGTATTTAGCGAAGCATTTGAGAATGGAGAAGGTGACAATAAGCTCCATTTAAAACTATTTGAGGCTGTTGATGCAGCCACCATGGAATCGGCCTTCAAACTACGTCGTCTATCAAGTCCTGATCACTACAAATTGTTTTTGTCATACGGTGAATCATCCTATTCAACGTATGCTAGCCGTTGGCAAAAGTTGATGGCGGCCCTTGATACGGGCGAGGATAAGACCACTGAACTTTTATTGGATTGGGGTAAAAACACGTTACCGACAGGTGTTTCAGAATTAACACTGATAATTGATTGGTTGGCGGGCCAAGTGACTCAACCACAAATAAAAGATCTCCTCACATCTGACAGATCTACTATGTTGGTAACGGCTCTGTCGGAAACAATGGATGTGGCTGTGCTTGGACAGGACTCGCACTTTGGGCGTCCTCAAATCTGGCGTAAGGCAATTGTTATCTTTGACGCCGTGGTTCAATTCTATCCAGATAACGTGTCCAATATGATCTCGGAAATTTTTGAAGATGGCGACGCGATCGGTTGGCTAACAGATATTGTCCGATCAGAACTATTTGCGCATGGTCGGGTTGGAGAAAATGCGCGAGGCAATCCAATACTGGATGGCGAAAATCTCGACATAGCTATTCAAAAAATCCAGGCGCGATTCCAAGAAATGAGTTTGAATGAAATATTCAAACTGCCACAACCGGTTAGTAGTCTGTATGGATGGTATCAAAGCGGTGATACAAACAAGCCAATTTCGCTTGTCAAATCAAGTATTGAGTCGGATGATGATTTTGTCAGTGTGCTCGAACAGTGGTCTGGAATTGCACGGGTAGGTAATCCGGATGCCTTTCATGAAATAGTGTCCTTGACCCCTCAAAATCTCAGCCCATTCCTAGATTTGGGTGAGATCAGAACACGGCTTGAAGGGCTGTTAGACGAATCGCCAAGCTCGGAGAATCCGTCAATGAAAGAGCGCGTTCAAAAGCTGCTGGATTTGACGGAAGATGCAGAAATTCTCGGATCGGGTTGACCGGCATGTGGTAAGAAATGTGGGAATGAGAGAATTTGATACAACATTTTCACATTAATCTAAGCTACTATGGCGTTATACAAGCGGACACCCTCTCCGCCAGGGCGTTGTTCGCCAACATTCGCGGTGAAGCATAGATTTCCAAAATGTGGAGAACCGCACTCCTGATTGTGCTGATACTGGTCCTTGGACTTTCTACCGGCTGGTATTTGCGCGGCGAAGCCGCCAAAACTGCATGCGAACGTGTGGGGGGCGAATGGGCGCCTAACAGCGGACATTGCACGGGGGCGCTCTACGGGGACCGCGTGAGCTAGTCGAGCGCTTCCAGCCAATAGCGGGCATTGTCCGCTAACCACCCAGGGCGGAGTTCGTCACCTCGATCCATAGAATCCCTCCCAACCGGTCGGTTCTGGATTGGCGGCGATATACTGTGCGCGAGCTTGGTCATCTAGCGCGCGAAACCAATCCGAGAAATCATGCCAATAGTCTTCGCCCGATCCCATGCGCCATCCCATGCTTTGTCTTTCATAATCAGGGAAAACGATCCAGGGAGGCAACATAGGATCGGGATAAGGCACCCTGTTCTCGCGCATGTGCTGATGTGCTTCGTTCACCATCTTCATTATTTCATCCGCTGACATTGGGCGCTCATCTTCATCACGTGTCGACATCTCTATCCCTGCCCTAGCGGTCACCGCGAAATTGTGAATGGATCACGGCCATTCGATTGTATACGCAACAAGTTGTTACCGCCTGGCCTATGGTTTTGCCAACGTCCGCTATCCACCCAAAGCAGTCATTGATTGCAGCTCGACACTCGGCGATTTATTCACCCCCCGATCTTGCGAAACACCTTGGGATTGACGCTTGCCGCAGAGAGCACGCCGCCCATCAGGGCTCCAGGAATGCCCGGGCTCGCAACATCCTGGCCTGCCAGGTACAGGCCCGGAATGGGGGTTTTGGCCTGCAACGCATCGCACATGACGCGCTCCGGCGTTACATCAACGCCATAGAATGCGCCCTTCCGATGCCCAGTAAAGCTGACAGTCGAAAGCGGTGTCGCCAATTCCCGGTAAACCACCAATTTTGAGAGCTCCGGGAAATATCGCTCAAACTGCGCCATCAAAGTATCTTCGACCCGGCGCTTGAAGTCAGCATAATCATCTCCGCGCATTCCGGCTGGCTTGTCAGCCCATTGAGATACCGAGCTCCAGTCCGTCCAGGCCAGAAGCTGGCCCATATGCCTTTGGCGCGGGCCCGGGTCATGCTGCGGGTCCTTCAATGAACCAAAGGAAGCGGTCATGTGGGGCGGCTCGCCATCTGGTGCTGTTTCCCAAAGAACATCGACCTTTCCGGTTGGATAGATCCAGTGATTGGCCTTGGTCGCACCGGCAGCTTCGATATCACCCTCAAAACCAAGAAAGAGCGTGAAATTGGCAATGCTGGACGGCAGTGCACGAATCTTAGCCATCCATTCACGATAACCACAGTCGCCGGGCAAGAGTGTATCGATAGTCTCCCGTGCTCCGATGTCGGAGATCACGACATTTGCGCGTATCTCGCTCCCGTCATCCGTTTGCACGCCGACTACGGCACCATCATCAAGCAGCAGCTTTTCGACACGCACGCCCGCACGCGCGTCGCCGCCATTCTTGGTGATGGTCGGTACAATCTTCTCGGCAAAAGATGTTGCACCACCCACCGGATACCATGAACCGCTGTGTAAATAAGATGCCGAAATCAACGCATGCATCGCGAAACTTGCTTTGCTCGGTCGTCCCCCATGATCGCCCCATTGGGCGGCCAGGACTGCAGCGAGCTCCGGATGATCGGTGAGGTCGTCGATCACCTCCTGGGTGGTTCGGGCGCACCATTTTGAAATGCTACTCCGGTTCCACCAGTCGAGAATGTCACCAACCATCTCCGGCATCGCCCGAGTTGGAAACACCTTGTACAACGCCTTTCGTCCTTCACGCAGGGCGTGGGTCCAGGCTTCGATTGCCTCGGCCTGATCCGGGAAGCGGTCCTTTAGATCTCTCTCTTGCGCTTCATAGGGACGGGAAAGCGACAATGGTTTTGCCGATCCAATATGTATCGTATCGTATATCGAGCCCAACGACACGAGATCGATGGGCTCGTCCGATATCCAATCGAGCAACTCGCGCGTCGGATCTCCGGGCGCCAACAAGCTCAAATAGTGAATGCCGACGTCCCAAGTGAAGTCGCCTCGCGAAAAACTGTGCGTCAAGCCACCAAGTGTATGATGCTGTTCGAGCAACAGTATCTTTTGGCCCATCCGGCTCAGTGCGGCGGCTGCAGCCATCCCCCCTATTCCCGAGCCAATGACAATGGCGTCCCAATCAGTGTGTTGAGCATCAGTCATCGGTCGATCTCCATTGCTTACAATAGATTACGCGTGGTCCGGACATCGGCTTGCTGCGCAGTCAAATCGCGCATCAGCCGCAAAGCAAATTTGGCAAGAAAGGACCTAGGGCCAGCGACGCTGCAGCGCATTGACCTGAATCAATCGCATCGGAGTGTCCGCCTTCCATCCATTGCGGACTTAGCCGCCCACCAGGCAGCCATCCTCGCTGATCGACATAGGAAAGTCACTCAGCGCGTAGCTGTAGATAACCTGTCGGCCAGGAAATCGAACACTCGGCGTACGCGAGGATTGGTCTTCAATTCCGAGTGCGCGACAAGCCATACAGGCAATGGATCTATTTCGCCGTCCATTTCAATTCTGGAGACTCGTGGTTCAGCTTCCCCCACCTGAACCTGATTGAAGCCCAGCCCATATCCCTCGACGACCATGTTCCAGCATACAATCGGATCATCACTGCGAAACGCAAAGAATTCGCGCTCTATATGAACACCGAACCGCTTCATTCCTGCGATTATGTCTTGGTTTCGATCTGCTCCGACGACAGCGTGCTCGAGTATCTCGCGCATGGTGGTGGGTGCCGGGTGCCGCGCAAGATAGGAATGAGCCGCGAATATCCCGAGTTCAAAATCCCCGACCTTGCGCGCAAAAACGTCCGCCTGAGTCGGCCGATACATGCGGACAGCAATGTCTGCCTCGCGGCGCAACAGGTTTTCGGTTTTATCCGACGCAGTCAGCTCAATATCGATCTCAGGTTCTTCAAGCCGCAAGGCGGCAAGGATCTTCGGCAAGACAAAGGTCGCGACAATCGTGCTGGCAGTGATGCGCACGGTGCCAGAAATCGACATGTCCTTACCTTCTACGGCAAGGGATAATCGACCGGCGGCATCGGCCATTTCGGTGACATGACGCAGTACGGCAATGCCGCGCTTGGTCAGCTCAACACCTCCCACCGCCCGTTCAAACAGACGCGCATCAAGTTGCTGCTCAAGTGTCGATATGTGGCGGCTCAATGTGGCCTGACTGCCGTTCGTTGCGCGCGCAGCGGCCGAGAAAGAGCCATGTTCGCTAACAGCAACAAGGGATTGCAGGAGTGTCCAATCGAGGTTTGCCATCAGTCAATCCATTCATATTTGGATGATTATATGCACATTTTGCGAATTTCCTATCCAATATCGACTGGGCATAAGGGCGTTGTCAACATGATTTGAAAGGAACTCCAAAATGCAAAACCACACCGCACAAACCAAAATCGCTGCCGCTCTTGCCGCACTAGTCTCCACCCTTGTTTCGCTCGCCGCCAGTGTCGGTCCGGCAGTTAACATGGCCATGCCAGTGGCTATCTGAACGTCTGCTTTCGGTCAGAATCGATCACTAGATCTACCTAGGCGACACTCACCCGCCTCAGTTACGGCGAACGACTGGCAATCGGCCGAAAGCGGACATTGGAGTCCACGCAAACGCCGCCGCCGAGGCGTTGTATGTCAACAGGCGTGCGCCACCCGGCAGAGCTAGGTTGCCATTCTCGCCTTGATTGCAACGTCGACGCCCGGCTCAAGAAAATTTGCAATCGCCGTGCCGAGATCTTCGCGTTTGCCAATCTCGCTAGCGGTCGCGATCAGGCCGACATAACCTTCGCTATGCCAATGCCCGGGGGCAACCGCAGGTGGCAGGCTGGCCGCGTCGAGATGGGGCCAGGGATTGATGTAGAGATAGGGCTCGTCATAGCCTTCATCGCCTGGCGACAGGCCAACGCCAATGCCTTTTGCGGTTTCCGGATCGCCCGATTCCAAAGCGATATAGGTAGCGATATCAAAATGATGCGGCCAGCAGCGCACCGGGCTTGGGCCGGGGTCAATGGCTGCATAGGTTTCGGTGATATGCATCAATGATGCGGCTGTCGCGCCAAACCAATCGGCGAGACCCGCAAAGTCACTCGCTGCGATAGCATCTGCATCATATCCCTCGATCGCTGCCGCATCGTCTGGCAGCGCATAGGGCAATTCGACTGTTGAGGCCCGGCTATGTCCATTGGCGACCAGCTGATCGTCGAGCCATTGGGCGACCTCGGCGTCTGACGCGCCGCTCAATGGGAATTGCTCGGCGACACCGGATTGATGCCGGACAAACAGCGTAAAATCGCTGAACCCAAGCCCAACGCGCAGCTCACCAATTGGGTGAGAGACGAACCCGTTTGATGCGGAATCCCATCCAACATTCGACTGACTGTCATCGGGCTCCGCAACAAGATTGGCCCGGGCTGCGCGGGTGACATGCTGCAGCGCTTTATGCGCGTGATTGCGGGCCGAGCGAAGCGCATCCGCTTGGCCGACGGAAATCCCTTCTTGATTGTCGGCCATTATTGCACGCCTCCGAAAGCAACGCCGGACAGTTCTGTCATCTCGCGTTTCCATGTTGTCAGGTCGTCCGCATTGAATTTCGAGAGGTGATCATGGCCGCAAGCTCGCGCCATCACTTGCATCAGCTCGACGCTGGCATCGAAGAAATTCTTGAGCTGGCCGGCCGATTTGTCGGCAAGCAGGCGGCTTACAAGGTGCGGCTTCTGGGTGGCGATGCCGACCGGGCAGTTGTTCGTATGGCAAGCGCGCATTGCGATGCAGCCAATCGCCTGCATCGCCGAGTTGGAGACCGCGATTGCGTCAGCGCCCAGTGCCATGGCCTTGATGAAATCTGCCGGTTTTCTGAGGCCACCGGTGGCGACCAGCGTCACACCATTTGCGTTCGAGCTATCCAGATGCCGCCGTGCACGTGCCAGGGCCGGGATAGTCGGGACTGAAATATTGTCGCGGAAGATGATCGGGGCTGCGCCCGTGCCGCCGCCGCGGCCGTCAAGGATGATATAGTCGACGCCCACTTCGAGCGCGGCATCGATATCCTTCTCAATATGCTGGGCTGACAATTTGAATCCGATCGGAATGCCGCCGGTTCGGCTGCGCACTTCGTCGGCGAATTCCTTGATCTGGCTGACTTCGGTCCAGTCGGGAAAGCGCGGCGGGGAAATCGCAGATTCGCCTTCGGCCAGGCCGCGCACCTCAGCAATCTTGCCTTTGACCTTTTCACCTGGAAGATGGCCGCCAGTGCCGGTTTTTGCGCCCTGGCCACCCTTGAAGTGAAAGGCCTGCACGCGTTCAAGCTTGTCCCAGCTAAAGCCAAAACGGGCCGATGCCAGTTCATAGAAATAGCGGCTATTCTCGGCTTGCTCCTCAGCCAGCATACCGCCTTCTCCCGAACAGATGCCGGTACCGGCCAGTTCGGCGCCCATGGCGAGCGCGACCTTGGCGGTTTCCGACAAGGCGCCGAAACTCATGTCAGAGACAAAAAGCGGAATGGCGAGTTTGAGGGGTTTTTGCGCATTGGGTCCGATGACCACCTCGGTTGCCACGGGATCGTCATCGAGCAGCGGCGGACGATGCAGCTGCGCGGTGAGGAGTTGGATATCATCCCAATCGGGCAATTCGTGGCGCGGCACGCCCATCGCCGCGACGGCACCGTGATGCCCGGTCTTTGAGAGGCCATCTTTCGCATATTGCTGGATCAGGCCGGTATAAGGTTCTTCTTCTGTGCCATGGCTGGTGTCAGCATAGAGGCCGAGATAAGCATCACGATCAAAGGGTTGCGGGCTGGCGTGGTGCCACGCGGCGATTTCGTCTTCATCGACCAGGATTTCGCCATCCTGAATCCAGCTTTCAAACTTCTGCAATGCTTCTTCATTCGCATAGCTCGAAACGCCGCTGTCGAGCCGGTAATCCCAGTCGTGAACACCGCAGATCAGATTGTCATTGGCGTCGACATGGCCATCAGCCATCAGCGCGCCGCGATGCAGGCAACGGCCATACATCACCGATACTTTCTCATCGAAGCGAACGATAACGAGATCGACATTGGCGACCAGCGCATATGTCGGTGTCCGGTCCTCAAGTTCGTCCCATTTGGCTATGGCAATTTTTGACATCTCAATCCCCTGACTTGATCTGTTGTGGTGAGGTCGCAGCGTCGTCTTCGACGCGCTCGAATGGATCCGCGACGTCCATTGTTTCAGCGCACTCACCCATTTGTTCGGTGCGGCGCGCGTATAGGTTACCAAGCGGGAGGGCGCTCATCCCGTGCAGGAGAGCGCTGATCCATACCGCATTGATGGCGATGACGAGGATGGGTTCGGCCCAGGCTTCGCCGACCTGCGGTATGATCAGCAGTGCGAACAGGGCCGTTGCGAGGCCGCGCGGCCCAAACCAGCCGAAGAAGAGCCGAGTTGCGGGCGCAGCGTCCGTGCCGATCAGCGAGAGCCAGATTGCGAGCGGCCGAACGATGAAAAGGCTGGCGAAGATCAAACCCATAATGGGCCAGCTAAGATGCTCAATCGCCTCGGGCAGCAATACAAAGCCGAGCAGGAAGAAGGCGGCCCACATTAAGAGCTGGCCTTCGCCCTCGGTAAATTCGAACAGGAATTCGCAGCGACCCTGGAGGAGATTGCCGAAGCACAATCCGCCGACGAACGCCGCGATAAACCCGTTACCGCCGATCGCGGTCGCTCCGAGATAGCAGAGCCCGGCCAGCGAAAGGGCAGCAATGCCTTCATAGGTCCGGCTGGTCCAACCGCGACGATTGACATGCAAGGTGATCCAGCCACCGGCCAGGCCAATCACAATTCCGGCGAGGGGCCCAAGTAGCACCTGGCCGAGGCCAAATAACAGCCAGCCCTGGGCATCCTGTGTTGCCATTTCTCCGAGCAGTGCCGCGAGCAGCAGGATGATCGGCAACGCAAGGCCATCATTGAGGCCACTTTCGACCGTCAGGCCGCGCCGCACCCGCTCGGGTACGCGCAGATTGGTGACGATTGATTGGCCCAGCGCCGCGTCGGTCGGAGCGAGCAAGGCGGCGACCAATGCCAGAGCGACGAGTGGCCAGCCGGGCAGGAGGAGATAGCCCGCGCCCGTGCCAATCAGCACCGCCAGTGGCAGCCCGACAAGCAGCATGCGCTGCGGCCAGACATGCTGTTTTCGGAACTGCATCAGATCGACTTGTGACGCGTCCAGGAACAGCAGGATTACCAGCGTGGTTTCGGCCACTGCGTGGAGGATCGGTTCACCAGCCTCGGGATCGGCCCATCCGGTCCCAGAAATCAGGAAGCCGGCTGCGAGAAAGAAAATCGGTGCAGTCAGGATCGTGCGCTCAAACCGCTTCGCGAGCCAGGCGAAACCGACAGCACATGCCGCGGCGTAGATTAGTGCCGTTTCACCCAAGCTTTTTCCCCTTCCCATTGTAATGGCAGCACGTCACTGTGCGTCAATGTACCATCCTTAGATGCGCGCCGAGCGCCCTTGGTTACACTTCTCCTCTCCCGTGATAGATGTGCGGCAATGGGGAACGGGATATCAGAGCAAGTGAAGCAGGTCTCAAAGCCGGAGATTGAAGCGCAGATGGACCCTAGCCAGATCGAAATTCTGATGCGCGAACATTCGGGCTGGATGCTTGCCCTGTGCCGGCGGTTGCTCGGTGAAACGGCGCTGGCCGAGGATGGTGTGCAAGACGCGATGATTAGTGCATTCCGCAAGCTGCCGCAGCTTGAAGACCCACTTGCGCTCAAGGCCTGGCTCTATCGCGTTACGCTGAACAGCTGCCTGTCGATCCTGCGGGCGCGTCGCCGCCAGGAGCAAGAATTGCCGGATGGCAATTTTCCCGAATTTGATGCGAATGGATGCCGGATCGAGCCGGTCTGGACGCATTTTGAATCGCCTGAAGACCTTCTGAGCCGCGACGAAACCCGCGTATTCGTGCTCGCAAAGATCGCCGAACTGCCGGAGAAATATCGTTTGCTTATCCTGCTGCGCGATATTGAAGAGCTGTCCACGGCGGAAACGGCCGAACTGCTGGGATTGAGCAAAAGCAACACCAAGGTACGTCTGCACCGGGCGCGTAACGCTCTCAAACGCCTGCTTGAGCCGATGATGCGGGGAGAAGCGACATGATCACCAAAGGGATCAATTTTCCGCCTGCCATGAAACGCGTGATGTCAAAACTGCCCCTGATGATCGATTGCCAGGAGTTCGAGACCTTCATCATCGCCTATTTCGACGACGAACTCACGCCACGCCAGCGCCTCATTTTCAATATGCATTTGCGGGTGTGCCGCGAGTGCCGCGAATATCTGCGGGCCTATCAGGCATCGATGACACTTGCCCGCGCGAGTGCAGCATCAGCCGAAACCGAGTTACCCGAACTGCCGGAGGATTTGATCGTCGCAGTTGTCGACGCGCTGAGTGATGGAGATGGTCCGGATCGTGACAGTTAGACCAACTCAACGAGCAACCCGTATTGTCGAAGACCTGCAATAGGCGGTCACTAATAAGCCGACAGCCAATGAACGACCGCTTTCGGCCAATAGCGGACATCTGTCGTCAGTCGAGAGATTGCACGGCCTCTATGGCTTGTTCATACCGTTCATCCCACGAACCGTTGATGGTGATCCAGTTCGCCCCGGCGGCAATGAGTTCTTCACGGCAAAGGTTATCGAATTTCAATCGCTGTTTGTTCGAGCCAAACAGTCGTAATCCATCATCAATCCACTCGGTGTCTGCGGCGAGATAGAGATAAAGGTCAGCTATCGGAAATGCCGGGCAATTGAGCGGTGCATCAAATATCATACGATGCCAGGCCCGAGTCATGAGCCAGTCCGTATCGCAGGGCAGGATTAAACCGCTCCATTCCTTGGCCGAGGCGATCATTGCCTGTTGAGCTGCCGCAATCAACGATAGATCAGACTGCGACAGTTCGGTCCCATGAACAACGCAATGTGATCGGCCATATTCCGGTACCCAACAACTCTTGAGTTCATCGGCAAGAGAGGCGGCCAAGGTTGATTTGCCGCTGCTCTCGATCCCGTGCAACACAACCGTTTTGACCATGTCCCTTCGGACAGGCCCGGGCAAGTGCGTCCATTCCGCAGACAAATCCTCACGGATCTTCTGGCCCGATAATCCGCCTAGTCCATTCTGATCGGCATCGATAATCCGTCCGCCCAAAGGCACGAATTTACCACCGACCTGTTTTGCGAGTTCGTCGCCATATTCTTCGCCCGCGAACAGCAAATCAATGGGTTCGGGGTGCGCCCGCTGCACAATTTCCCGCCATATTGGCCAAAATTCTTCACTTTCGTCCGGATGCTGAGGTACTTCAGCGCCATTCCCAATCAGCCGAGATTGGGGGAACAGCTGACGCATCCATTCCATGCGGAGTTCGCCTGCGATTGGGTCGTCCGGTAACCAGCAAACGAGAATAGTAAGTTGGTCGCACATCATTTCAGCCGCCCGGCACAGCGCAATATGGCCAGCATGCGGAGGCATGAACTTACCTAACAAAAATCCCCGCGATGTCATATTTGGCTTTGCTCCGCCGCCCGTTTTCTACCCGCTCGCCACCAAACGATCAGGCCTGTTGTCGCCAATACCAGAAACACCGCATACAGTCCGGCCGTGAGGTAAAGCTCACGGCTCAGGAACAGCCAAATCGCAATGATGTCGACAAAGATCCAGTAGATCCAATTTTCTATCCGGCGGAGCGCAAGCAAAATTTGTGCGGTGATGCTGGCAGCGGATACTGTCGCATCGGGATAGGGGGCTACCGCATCCGTCCAAGTGCCTAAGGCATAGGCCAGACCCATGGTCACACCCGCAGTTACTCCCAACCAGAGGACTATCGAGCTCAAATCGGTCCATCGGACATTGAGTGTTCCCTCGTGTTCGATAGCCCGCGACCATCTCCACCATCCATAGAATTGGATGACGACAAAAAATATCTGAAGACCGGCCTCGCCATACAGTTTGGCATCGAAGAAGATGTATCCATAAAGCGATACCATCACGATGCCGAACGGATAGTTCCAAACATTTCTCCTGACGATCAGAGTGACATTTGCAATGCCAAGCGCAACCGCCAGCGCTTCGATCAACACCAAGTTACTCCTAAATTGGCATTCCCCTTGGGTCAGGGATGGTTGAGGCTAACCGTTTCCTTGTTATCCAACAAGGAAACGAGGTCCGCTTGTGGCCGAAAGCGGACATAGACCGTGACGGTAGCGGCGGCCTGGTTTGCACTGGCTGACTTGCCTCCTACCTCAGCAGAGCGTACCGCGCCGCGATGATCTGACGGAACACTTTCATTGACGCAATATTCGCTCTTTTCCAGGCCATGCTCCCGGGGACCAAGAAATGCTGAACCCTAATGATGGTGACGAGGCGGCGTCTGTGCCACCTGGCGACACCCAAGCGAATGAAGCCGCAGGATCCGCTGCGAGCTCCGGAACCACACCGATCGATCCGCGACAGCTGGTTCAGGCACTGAAAGCGTTCAATGACCCGCAGCCATGGCGAAGCGGATTCGAACTCGCGATCACGCTGGTTTCTTTCGTGTTCTTGAGCTGGATAATGCTGGCCGCAGTAGGGGCTGGCTATCTTCTCGCACTTGTACTCACCGTCCCGGCGGGACTCTTTTTGCTCAGGGTGTTCCTGATCCAGCATGATTGTGGCCATGGGGCGTTCTTGCCTGGCAGGTCCAGCAACGACTGGCTTGGCAGGGCGCTTGGTGTGCTGACTCTCACTCCCTACGATTGCTGGAGGAGGTCTCATGCGCTGCACCATGCGGGCACCGGCAATCTTGATAGGCGTGGGCTCGGTGACGTCGACACACTGACTGTTCGTGAGTTCCAATCGCTGTCCAGATTCAAACAAATCCTCTACCGCATATACCGACACCCGGTCATTCTGTTCGGGCTCGGCCCCGCCTATTTGTTCTTGCTGCGTCACCGGCTCCCGATCGGGCTGATGAAGGCCGGGACGGTATATTGGGTCAGCGCGATCGCAACCAACGCCTTATTGGCTCTGCTGTTGGCCGCGCTCGCCATCCAGTTCGGCATCGGCGCTGTTGTTTTGGTCGTCCTGCCTGTGGTGTTATTCGCCGCCTCGGTGGGCGTCTGGTTATTCTATGTCCAGCATCAGTTCGAAGCCACTCACTGGCACCAGGACGCCGAGTGGTCTTTCCACGATGCTGCATTTCGGGGGAGCTCGCACCTCGATCTTCCTCCCGTGCTACGCTGGTTCACAGCCAATATCGGCGTTCACCACGTCCATCACCTCGCTAGCCGGATTCCCTTTTATCGGCTTCCCGAAGTGCTAAGGGCGTATCCGCACTTGCGAACTATAAACCGGCTCACCGCTCCCCAGACGATCGGAACGCTGCGCCTCGCTCTGTGGGACGAGGATCAACGACGGCTGATCCCTTTTCAATAAGCATCGCCAATGCCCGCTATGGCTGGAAAGCGGACGTCTCGTCGTCAGCCGTCCGTGATGATCTTCCAGTCCAGGTCAAAGCGAGCGAGGTATTTTCGCAGCCGATCAGCGTCATTCGCACTTTTCCGCCTCAGTCGCGACGCGGCGAACAGCTTTCGTCCAGCCTCGGATAGAGTCCGGCTTGCTTGGCAAGTGCGAATGGCCTCGACCAGCTGGACCCGGTCAAAGGGATCAATTTGATCGATAGCGCCCTGATCCAGATATGCATCTAGCATGTCTGTCGATGCCGACCGATCGACACCCCAAAGATTTTCGAGACGGTTGATTTCGGCGGTAACCATCGATTTTCCAATTCGCCCGGTCGAGGAAAGTGTGGCCATCCGCGTTACGCTTGATGCCAAGTCACGGAAATTCCCTGACCAGATCGCGGCCGGTGAGGTCGCAAAATCCAGGTACCGGTTGCGCGCTTCCATGTTGAATTGCACGCGACTGCCTTCTCGTTCAGCAAAGCGGTCCAGCTCATAATCGAGATTGGGCTCGATATCCTCTCGCCGTTCGGCAAGTCCCGGCAATGAGAAGGTCCAAAGGTTGAGACGGGCCAAGAGATCTTCGCGAAAGCTCCCGCCAACAACCGCGTCGGCCAGGTTACTGTTGGTTCCTGCGATCAACTGGAAGTCGGAGGCCGATTCCGCATCGGCTCCGACCGGCAGGAAGCGTTTCTCCTCGACTGCCCGTAAGATTATGGCCTGCTCATCAAGCCCCAATTCGCCTATTTCGTCCAGGAACAGCATTCCCGTATCAGCAGATTTGAGCAGGCCCGCCCGGCCCTCAATAGCTCCGGTGAATGCGCCTTTGCGATGTCCGAAGAGCGCTGACATCGCGCTATCGCCTTTCAGTGTGGCGCAGTTTACCTCAACGAACGGTCCGGCAATCTGATGCTTAAGACGCTTGAGCTCATAGATGCGCCGGGCAAGCTGACTCTTCCCAGCGCCGGTCGGTCCCATTAGTAGGATCGGTGCCGTGGATCGGATGGCGACCTGCTCAATCTCGTCGATCATGCGATTGAAAGCAGTGTTCTGCGTGTCGATACCCGACTTCAGGAAGGATGTACTTTCCTCGACCTCTCCGGCGAAACGGCTTGCAATGCTGTCATAGCGCGAGAGATCAAGATCGATCGTTGTCCAGCTGCCGGCCGCCCGTGGGGCACCACCGCGCTCGGGTTGGGTCTGGAGTAGCTTGCCAGGCAGGTAGCGGGCTTCGGTAAGCAAGAAGAGACAGATCTGCGCGACATGCGTGCCGGTCGTGATGTGGATCAGATAGTCATTTGCCTCGGGATCAAAATCAAAGCCCCGGGTGAAATCGAGAAGCTTGCCATAAACCTCCTCAAAATCCCAAGGATCGTCGAAATCGACCAGATGGCGCTGGACGGAGGTTTCGGGGGAAACAGATTCAATGTCGTCCGCAATGAACTGGGCCAAGCGACCGTGCCGATCGCCGTGCAACATGACGAAGTTATCGACCCTCAGATCTTCATGCATATGGATGCCAACGCTGGGTCGCCACTTGTTCCAGCGTGTCGGGCCATATTTGGACGCATCGAGCGTCGATCCCAAAAATCCGATAACGGTCAGCGGTTTCATATTTATACTATCATATAAAATATGCGCTCTGTCGATATAAAATGTTGATTTCGGACTCTCTCGGATTTTCGACCAAACATTCAAGAATGGCAGTTTTCTGGCAATTTTCTGCGCTTCTCAGAAACTGGCATGCAATCTGCAATGTATCGTGCGTCGTCGGTTCGCAAACATCTCCGACGATACAGCGGCGGAAGGGGCGGCCGGAATCGGCCGGTCGCCCCAAAGGATTTGAACGGCAGGGCGTAGCTCAGCTTGCGAAGAGTACCGGCCTTGGAAGCCGGGGGTCGTTGGTTCGAATCCAACCGCCCTGACCAGTTTTTAAAGGAGGTCAATCATGACCGATAGCTATGAATTTCAGCATGTCGAAGGCGGTGTGCCGATCAAAATGTGGACCAAGGGAGTGCCCGTTGATGAGGGCGCCCGGGACCAGCTTTCGCGCGCAGCCCAGATGCCGTTCGTGTTCAAGCATGTGGCAGCAATGCCCGATGTCCATGTCGGGATTGGCGCGACCGTTGGTTCGGTGATTCCGACCAAGGGCGCTGTCATCCCGGCTGCTGTCGGCGTCGATATCGGCTGTGGCATGATGGCGGCTCGCACTTCGCTTCTGGCGAGCGATTTGCCGGATAATCTGGAAGCCGTTCGCCACGCGATTGAGGCTGCCGTGCCGCACGGTCGCTCGGTGGGACGTGGTCGTCGCGATCATGGCTCCTGGGGCGAACCGCCGGCCGAGGTCATTGAAGCCTGGCGTGCGGTTTCTACGCGCTTTGATCGTATCTGCGAGAAATATCCGCGATTCAAGAATACCAACAACATCGTCCATCTCGGAACGCTGGGTACTGGCAATCACTTCATTGAGCTGTGCCTTGATACCGAGTCCCGAGTGTGGGTGATGTTGCATTCCGGATCGCGCGGTGTGGGCAATCGTATCGGCTCGTCGTTCATCGAACTGGCGCGTGAAGATATGCGCAATTGGTTCATCAACCTGCCGGACAAGGACCTCGCCTATTTTGCCGAAGGCACCGATCATTTCGATGATTATGTCGAAGCGGTCGAATGGGCGCAGGACTTTGCCGCGCTGAACCGTCGCGTGATGATGGCAAATGTGATCCGTGCCCTGCGCACGCAGATCACCAAGCCATTCGATGCGGATGTCGAAGCGGTAAACTGTCATCACAATTATGTGACGCGGGAAAACCATTTCGGCGAGAATATCCTCGTAACCCGGAAGGGCGCTGTACGCGCGGCTGAAGGATCGATGGGGATCATTCCCGGATCAATGGGCGCCAAGAGCTTCATCGTACGCGGGCTCGGCAATGCTGAGTCCTTCCATAGCTGTAGCCATGGTGCGGGCCGTGTAATGTCCCGTACCCAGGCCAAAAAGGAAGTGACGATCGAAGAGCATCGCGCGGATACGGCGGGTGTCGAGTGCCGGAAAGATGCCGGTGTCATCGACGAAACGCCCAAAGCGTATAAGCCGATCGACAAGGTCATGGCTGCACAGGCCGATCTTGTGGAAATCGTCCATACGTTGAAACAGGTGGTATGCGTGAAGGGGTGACCCTTCACGCATCCAGAAGTTGGAAGAGAGACAATGATTACGATTGACGGCTCGGCGGGCGAAGGAGGTGGGCAGATTTTGCGCACTGCAGTTGCGCTCGCCCTGGTTACCGAACAGCCGTTCAAGATTGAGAATATCCGTGGCAAGCGGAAAAAGCCTGGGCTGATGCGTCAGCATCTGACTAGCGTTGCGGCGGCGTGCGAGATTGGAAATGCAGACTGTAGCGGACTGGAAATTGGCAGTTCTGAACTTGTCTTCCGGCCTGGGGCTGTCCGCGCCGGTAGCTATCGTTTTGCGGTTGGCACGGCTGGCAGCACCGGGCTTGTCCTTCAGACCATTTTGCTGCCGCTCGCCTTGGCCGGCGGTCCATCACATGTCGCGATCGAAGGCGGCACGCATAATTCCGGCGCACCGCCTTTTGACTTTCTCGAGCGCAGCTTTCTGCCGATACTCGGCAAGATGGGGCCAGATGTGCAACTGCGCCTGGCGCGGCATGGATTTTTTCCGCGCGGTGGTGGCCGCATTGAGGCGGAGATTACTCCATCGTCGCTGCGCCGGATTGAATGTGTCGATCGCGGTTTGCTGAAATCGCACCAGGCCATGGTGCTCAGCGCTGGCCTGCCACGTGAAATTGCCGAGCGTGAAATTAAGGTTCTGGCCGCCAATCTCGACTGGTCGGACGAGTCAATCGTGAAGCGCGATCTTCCAGGAGATCAGGGGCCGGGCAATATTGTCGTGCTTGAATCGGCCTATGAACAGGTGACCGAGGTGGTGGCTGGCTTTGCCAAGATGGGATTGCCGGCGGAGCGCGTGGCCAAGCAGGCCGCTGCACGGATGCTCGGCTATGATAAATCTACAGCCTTTGCCGGGCCGTATCTCGCCGACCAGCTGCTGTTGCCAATGGCCTTGGCCGGCGGCGGACGCTTTACGACCGTCAAGCCCAGCCAGCATACGCTGACCAATATCGACACGATCAAACTGTTCACCGGGCGGTCGATTTCGATCGAACAAACCCAAGACGGAACCCATCTGGTACGGATCTGAAGCCCATAAACCGGCACTGCAAATGCCGGGGTGACGGTTCAGCAAGCCACTGGCAATCAAAGGACACTTCAGTGCCCCAACCAATGACAGAAATGACGCCCGATCTTGTCATGGAAGGCCTGTCTGTGTGGATACATGGCAGAGAGTTCCCCGATTCTAACGATTTTTGGGACGGGAACTGGCTTAGGCTCCGAGCAACAATGGCCGCCGATGAAGCCAAGGTGACCATTGACGGAGCCTATCTTAGAATTGAAGATTTCGCTCGATTCCACAAACAGCTTGCCGAGATGCATTCATCATTGAGCGGAGAAGCCGCGTTGGGAGGATTGGAACCCAATATCTCGTTGACGCTCAAAATGCATCGCACTGGCCATGTCGCCGGGAGCGTAGAAATCACGCCAGATCACGTCGAGCAATTTCACCGGTTCGAATTTGGTTTGGATCAGTCCTATTTGCCGCCGATATTGGATTCGTTGGAGGCCCTCTTGGCAGCATATCCTGTTCGCGATTCATCGCGCTCGTGAGACCTGCCTAATAGTGGGCCGCATAGGAAGTTGAATTTCGGCTGCTTCGAGCTTGAAAGCGGTTGGAGATTGCTCGCCCATATGGGATGCGGCTTGGCATCGCGGTTTCGACGATGCATGCTTCTCGTCACGCTAGTCGCCATCGCCACGACTGAGAGTTTGATCATGCCGAGCAAGATACTTCGCCCCATTTTATTGATCGCTGCTTTGATGATGCCAGCATCCGCCGTCGCACAGTCAGAAGGCCGAGGGGAAGAGTTGGTCGAAGATGTATGCGGCAGTTGTCACGGTACGAACCGCATGGCGAGAAGTTCCGGCTATACGCGTGAGGATTGGCGTGTTCTGGCGTCTACCATGGTTGATCTGTCCAGAAGTCCGGAAACCGAGGCGGAGATTCTCGACTATCTTGCAGCCACATATCCACCCAGTGAAAACCGAGCCTCAACACCCGTAAATGGACCGCTGTCCATACGGTTTGAGGAGTGGCAGGTGCCGACTTTGGGGCAGCGGTCACGCGATCCGGTAGAGGCGCCTGACGGCAGCATTTGGTGGGTCGGTCAGTGGCTCGACATATTGGGCCGGCTGGATCCTGAAACCGGTGAGATGGAAGAGCATCGGTTGCCAGCCGGGGCGCGACCGCATTCGGTGACAATCGGGCCTGACGGAGCGGCATGGTACACCGGAAATCGCAACGCCACGATCGGTAGATTTGATCCTGCAACTGAGCAGATCACGGAGTTCGTAATGCCGGACGAGGCCGCACGCGATCCCCACACGGCAGAGTTCGACGCCAATGGAATTCTCTGGTTCAGCCTGCAGGGCAGCAACATGATCGGACGATTGGATCCGGCTACCGGCGAAGTCCGACTGATCCGGAGTCCCCGTGAGAGGTCGCGTCCCTATGGGGTGAAAATTGCAGCAGACGGCACGATTTGGGTGGCCTGTAACGGGGCCAACTGTTTGTTGCGGGTCGATCCAGACACGATGGAGGTCACCGAAATCACTCTGCCTGAGCAAGGCACAACGGTCAGGCGGCTCGATATCGATCGGGACGGACTAATCTGGTGGGTCAATTCGGGTCTGGGGCGCTTGGGGCGCTATAATCCGGAAAGTGGTGAAATCACGGAATGGGCCTCCCCGAGCGGACCCAGTTCACACCCTTATGCGATTGCCGTTTTTGACGATGCGATCTGGTATAATGAAAGCGGCGTGCGCCCTGACATGCTGGTGCGGTTCGAACCGGAAACCGAGACCTTTCAAAGCTGGCCAATTCCTTCGGGACCGGTCTATGCGGGAATCCTTCGCCACATGCGAACCAGCCTGGATGGCAGCGCATTGCTGATCCATCAAAGCGGCACAAACCATATTGCCAGGGTTACGGTCGACCGCACGGACGCGGCCCGCTGAGGGTTTGGCGACCTGATTCCGTCTGACGACGGGATATCTTCAACGGACAGCCAGCGCCCGTATCACCCCGCGAATTTCCGCCAGGCCTTTCATTCTGCCAATGGCTGAATATCCGGGATTGGTTGGGTGGTGGACATCATCGAGCATCAAATGGCCATGGTCAGGGCGGATGAAGATTTCGCTCTGTCCGGCGGCTTCATTGTCCAACAGTTGCGCAATGATTGCGACCATATCGACGTCGCTGTCGAGATGGCTCGCTTCGAAGAAACTACGCTGGTTTTCGGGATCGCGTGTGACGCCGCGAAGATGCGCAAAGAATATCCGATCTGCATAGCGATCTGCCATTTGAGGCAGATCATTATCGGGCCTGCTGCCATAGGTTCCGACACATAATGTCATACCGTTTGCCGGACTCGGAATATCGGCAAACAGCTTATCGAGATCATCCGCCGTGCAAATGATGCGGGGCAAGCCAAACATGTCCCATGGCGGATCATCCGGGTGGATGGCCAGTCGAACGCCCGCTTTTTCTGCATGCGGTGTCACCCGTGCGAGAAAGGAATGGAGATTGCTCCTCAGGGTCGCGTGATCGATGCCGTCGTACCGGGCCAGCGCGGTTCTAAAGTCTTCGAGCGAATAGGCCTCTGTCATCTTCCCCGGCAAGCCGGCGATGATTGTTCGGGTCAGCTCGGCGATATTTGCCGCTGTCATCGACTGAAACTCACGCTCGGCCCGATCGATTTCTGCTGTAGTGTAATCCAATTGCGCATTGTCGCGTTTCAGAATGAACAGATCAAAGGCCGCGAACTGGTCTTGGTCGAAACGCAGCGCAAAGGCGCCGCTCGGCAACCGATATTTGAGGTCGGTCCTTGTCCAATCGATCACCGGCATGAAGTTGTAGCAGATTGTTGTGATACCCTCGGCGGCAAGGTTTTCGAGCGTCGCAATCCAAGCATCGACATACTGATGATGCCCAGCTGCTGCACATTTTATGTCATCATGGACAGGGATGCTCTCGACAACGGTCCAGTGCAGCGGTGCTCGCGCGTTAGAACCATCCTCGATCAAAGCCTTGTGCGCAGCTATGGCTTCACGAGGCCAGACCGCGCCGATCGGCACGTCATGGAGCGCGCTGACAATGTCCGTTGCGCCGGTTTGGCGAATGTCGTCCAGACTGACTGGATCATTGGGCCCAAACCATCGCCAGGATTCACGCATGTCCTCGCCCTCCGTTCAGCTCGCCAGCATCACAAACAATCCCTGATATCCCATATAGCTGGTGATTAGGGAGAAGAGAAAAATCGCGATAAGTCCGCAATTTGTCGCTGGGCGGAAACGATGTTCGCCCATCAGATCGTGGCGATTGCCCAGATAGACTATGCACGCGACTGTGAGCGGCAAGAGCACCACATTGAAGGCCTGAGATACTATCATCACGAACACTGGCCGGGCATCGAATAGCGGAACAACCAGGCCGAGCAATGAGATCAAAAGCACCATTATCCGATATTTCGGAAGGGTCATTTCGCGCGGTGCGTTCTGATAGTCGCACAACAGCCAGGGCAGCATCAGCACATTGGGAAATTGTGATGACACACCGGCCGCCACAATACCGATGGCAAAGATTGAGACTGCAAACGCGCCCGCTAACGGTTCCAGCAAACTGATCATCTGGGATGGTCGATCGAGGCCGACCCCGGCAATATAGAGCGTGCCTGCGGCTGCCGACATTATTGCAGCGCTGATGACAAACATCATTATGGCCGCAAACAAGGCGTCTCGACGCTGTTGCCGTGCATCGCCGATCGTCCAGCCAGCTTCTTTTACAAGAGTCGTGCGAATGATGAACAAGCCGGAAAACAGAGTCGTCCCGACCATCGATGCGATCAGGAGGAGGGGGCCTCGGCCATCGCTTTCCGTGTCCGCGATATCTGGAACTGATGGAACAAGGCCGCTCACCATGTCTGCCAGCGGCGGCATCAGGATAAAAAAGTTCAAAACGAAGCTCGCCGCCATGATCGCAACGATCACGGCCAGTGCGCGCTCAAATACTTGCGTGCGTCCATTCCAGAATATCAGATAGACAATGCCTATGAAGAGGGCGGCCCAATAGATGGGTGCAATTCCACCTTCGATGATTGTCTTGGACCATTCATAGCTGATTTCGGCGATGATCCCCATAACGCCCATCACGCTGCCACTGACACCAGCGGTGAGAGCAACAATGAAGAAAATCCCGATCGCCGGGTGAATATGACGGCGAAACGCCTGTAGGGCTGTTTCACCGGTGACCAGTGTGAACCGGCCATACGCGTTGATCATCAGAAATGTTGCGACACAGGACAGCATAACTGTCCACAGCAATGACATACCATATGTAGCGCCCGCCTTTGCCATGGTTGTGACGCTGCCCGTGCCGATATTGAAGCCGAGCAGGAATATTCCGGGCAAAAACAATGGCACCCATGCAAATAATCGACGTCGAGCAACAATCGCCATGAGTCCTCCGTGCGGAAGGTCCGCCTTAGTTGGTATATTGGTATGACCAATTTGGTGTAATAGGTGTGCAATATAGGTTGACATTTGTCCATGCCAGTCTACTGACCCACCAAACAAACAAGAAAAGGCGATGGGGAGTTTGCCATGGGTTATTTGAACGGGGGCGTAGGCCTGACCGGAAAGAAATCACGTATTCTTGCGGGATTGCTGGCGGGATCAGCGCTGTCATTGGCGCATGGGACAGCCATCGCACAAACTGACGAATCGGTGCCAGAGGCGAACACTGGCGATGACGTGATTGTCGTCTCCGGCATCCGTGGTTCGCTACTCAGCGCTCTGAATGAGCAGCGGAATGCGGACAGCCTTGTCGAAGTCATCCAATCCGAAGATATCGGCAAGCTGCCAGATCAAAACCTCGCTGAGGTGCTGGAGAATATTACAGGCGTCCAGATTACCCGGACAGCCGGTGTCGGCACCGGGGTCCAGATCCGCGGTACCAACGAGAACCGGACTGAAATCAACGGTGTCAGCGTTCTGTCTGCGGGCACGGGTCGCGGCGGTATCAACTTCGAAGATATCAACGCAGCGATCATTTCGTCGGTCGAAGTGATCAAGGCGCCGACGGCCGGAACAATTGAAGGTTCGGTTGGTGGCACCATCAATCTGCGGACGATCCGCCCACTTGATTTGCGGGACCGCTTGATCGCTGGACGTATTCAAGGTGAATATAGCGAGCTCTCTGAGAGCGTGACGCCGAGAATTTCAGCCAGTTTTGGCGACAATTGGGAAACCGGCACCGGCGATATCGGGTTTGTGCTGGCCGCAAGCTTTACCCAGCAGGAAGCAACGTCGTTCCGTCCTCGCGTCGACCGCGATACCCTCATCCCGGGTGGTGGATCGGTTACGGCTGCCGGGGCTCCGGGGCCGACCACGCCCTATCAGGGCATCCAGTTCCTGAACCAGGAACTCGAGAATTTCGAATATCAAACCTTCAACTTTGCGGGCTCTGTCGAATGGGCTCCGACCCCAGAACTGCGTCTCTATTTTGATGCATTTGTGAACAGTCAGGAGCGTCGCCAGGATAGTTCGCGTATTCAGGCGTCCGGCGTGAGCTCGCTCCGCTTTAACAACGTTCCCGATACGTTTGAGACGATCAATTATGGCACGCTCGACGGGGTAAATCTGGGTAGCATTCAAGCGGCCCTGACCGGCACCATCCAGCCAAATCTGGGCGTTGACGATGATGACCCGAACCTGCGCTTTTCGAGCGATACAGGTGCACGCATTACTGACAGCGATGTGTTTGTCGTTGGTGCGGACTGGGAGAGTGGCCGGGCGCACTTGCGGGTAGAGGCGTCAACGTCAAATGCGGAGACGGTCAATCCGAATCTGAGCACGACGTTGAACTTTATCAACCCAAATCCGCTCACGCCTCTGGATGGCACGAGTAACGATAACAGCGTTCCGTTTATCTATGACCTTACCGGTGGAGCGCTTACCTTCGGTGTCGATTTCGCATCGCCATTTGCGCCAACTGTCGCTGACCTTCTCAGCCCGAGCAATGTGGTGCTGGATGCTGTCACCGTTGGTCGCAATAGAACCGATAACAGTGAACAAGCCTTCCGGGTCGATTTTACATATGATTTCGAAGACCTAATCCCGGGTGTCACATCGGTCGACGTCGGCTATCGTTACAATAACAGTTCGAGCGTTTTTGACCTGGTCCGTTCTACCTTCGGTACAGGTGCAATCGCGAACAGCCCAAATGGTTCGCTATTTGCTAGCCTGCTTGTCCCTGGACCCAGCAATTTTGGCGATTTCGACGGCCGGACGCTGGCTTTCAGGAACTTCCTGCTGGTCGATCCGAACCAGGCCTTCTCCGATCCTACCGGAACATTGCGGACCTTGCAGGCTGCGCTGGATTCCACCCCTGGTGGTCAAGCTGCAATTGCTGGCGGTGGTCGATTGCTGCGTGATCCAACATCGGATCCGGCAGGCTTTTTCGACATCGAAGAGGAAACACATGCCTTGTATGGGCAGGTGAACTTCGAGTTTGGCCGTATCCGCGGCAATGTCGGGCTTCGCTGGGTCGATACGAGCATTAGTTCGTTGGGCAACAATGTTGCCGCTGGCGTGGTTACGCCGGTAACGGCCGGCGGTAGCTACACCGAGCTGCTACCGCGCGTGAACGTGGTTGCAGACATTACTGACGATCTGGTCTTCCGCGCCAGCTGGACTGAAGATCTCAATCGTCCGGATTTCAATGATCTGTCTCTGTCGGTCAATTTCCCGACAGGACCGAACAATGCGGTTGCGCTTGGTAACCCGAATCTCGCACCGGAAACGGTGACGTCATTTGACGCGTCGCTCGCATGGTATTTCGCACCTGCGTCTGTGATCAGCGTCGGTGTCTTCCATAAAGAGCGGTCGAGCCTGTTCGTTACGCAAGTCGAAGATGTTGCCTTGGATGCCAATGGCTTCCGCGACATCACGGCACCATGTGAAGGCGGCGGGATTTTCAATCCGCTGCCCGATCGCAACGTGCTTTCGAACATTCCTGGTAACGGTCTGTGCGTACCGCTTCAGACGATCATCAATGATACGGCCAATACCACCCAGACGGGTATTGAGGTCGCATTCCAATATGATCTGTCCCAGTTCGAGAGCGCGCTCGGCGGCTTCGGCTTCCTGTCCGGTTTCGGCGTGATAGCAAACTATACCTATCAGGACTTTAGCGGTGGTGAGGCGACGAACTCATCATCTTCTCGCGGGACACCGATTCTCGAAGCCAGCAGCGGCCTCACCGGTCCATTTACGGCGGTGCAGGGCCTGCTCGATTTCTCGCAGAACGCGTATAACGTAACGCTCTACTACGAGAAATATGGGATCTCCGCTCGGGCACGTTACACGTGGCGTGATGCCTTCCGGACCCTGGATACGGCCGGTGGCGCTTCGCTCAACAGTACCTTGGGCTTCCCTGTCGTGACAGAATCGAGAGGACAGCTGAACGCCAGCATTTCCTACGATGTTACTGACTGGCTCAATGTCGGGGTGGAGGGCGTTAACCTCACCAAATCCCGGATCACCCAGTCTTGTGTGAACTCAGGCGCACAGCTGTGCTTCCAGGGTCTCCCGGATCGCCGGATTACGTTCGGTGCGAGCTTCCGGTTCTAGGTGCCGCACTGGCCGGCAACCGAATATGGGACGGTTGCTTTTGCGACAGGCTTCGCTGTTACGACAGCGAAGCCTGAGCAGCCTCAAATGGTCGCTGGAGTTTCGATCGGTAATTGCCTATCCACTTTTCCAAAGTGGACTAGGCAACCGGTGGTAAGGTGACGGATGAGCAGCAAGAGACTCTACCAATCTGTAGCCCAAAAGATCGGCAAGCTGATCGACGATGGCGTATATTCTCCCGGTTCTCGCTTACCGGGCGAACGGGAGTTGGCAGAACAGCTCGGCGTTAGCCGGGTGACAATCCGAGAGGCCGAGATCGCCCTTCAGGCTGTTGGGCGGCTCGAAATCAAGACTGGTTCAGGCGTATATGTGCGCGAGGCTCCAGCCGGAGATACCGAAAAATTGCCGACCGCCAGCGCGTTTGAGGTCACTGAAGCGCGATTACTCGTAGAGTCTGAAGCTGCCGCCCTGGCGGCCCAGAACATCACGGATGAAGAGATTGAGCAGCTTGAACATCTTATTGATCTGATGGGTGAAGCCGATCACGAAAGTGCAAATGAGGCAGATGAAGCCTTTCACCTGACCATTGCTAAAGCCTCCAACAATACCGCTCTGCTCCATAATATTACGTCCTTGTGGCGAATGCGCGAAGATCTTCCCGATGTGAAGGCCACCTATGAAGCCGTGTGCGTAGACGACGCACAGATGCGGTCAGACGAACACCGCGCAGTGTTTGACGCATTGAAAGCCCGGGATTCTGCCGGCGCGCGCAGAGCCATGCGGGATCATTTTCACCGGTTAATCGAAAATATGCTGGACACCACCGAGCAGCAGGCTTTGGCCGAAGTCCAGAAACAGGCGACGGAAAGTCGTGAGCGTTTCCTCGCCGCGGCGAAGATGCGCTGAGCCTAGCCAGACAAACTGGTATGACAATTTTGTAAAACTGGCATAGAATATTGGTTGACACACCTTGTCGACCCGATATGGTCTTCTCGATAAGAGGGGAGTTGTTTTAGGATGTCTGTGAGGTTGCTCATTTGGCTGTTCGCGCTGTGCGCGTTGACGTCTCCCTTGCACGCAGAAGATCTTCTTGTCCGCAACCAGGATGAATATGCGCAGGCTCTGAGCCGGATTTCGGCGGGCGATACAATTGTTCTGGCAGACGGTGAATGGCCGGATTTTGAAATGGCGGTGACCGGGTCAGGGCGAGCCGAGAGCCCGATTACCGTTCGGTCGGAAACGCCCGGCTCAGTCGTCTTGACGGGCCAGTCCAATCTCCGAATTGGCGGCGAGCATATTGTCGTTTCGGGGCTCGTTTTTCGGGATGGCTACAGCCCCACTGGCGATGTGATCGCATTCCGGCTGGACAGCGATACGCTCGCGAACAATTCGCGCGTTACGCAAACTGTCATCGACAATTTCAGCAAGCCCGATCGCAATGAGACCGATTATTGGGTCGCGATCTATGGCAGCAACAACCGGTTCGACCACAATCATCTCGAGGGCAAAACCAATCGCGGTGTAACTTTGGCCGTTCGCCTGAACACGGCGGAGAGCCGCAACAATAATCACCGGATTGACCATAATTATTTCGGGCCGCGGTCCGTCCTCGGCTCCAATGGCGGCGAGACGTTGCGGATCGGGACGAGCCATTATGCAAGCTTCGATTCCAACACGATCGTTGAGAATAATGTCTTTGACCGGACTGATGGCGAGGTTGAGATTATTTCCGTCAAAGCCGGTGGCAATATCGTTCGCGGTAACCTGTTCCTGCGGTCGCGCGGTGCGCTGACCCTACGGCATGGCGACGGAAACCTCATTGAACACAATGTCTTCCTTGGGCATGGCAAGGATCATACGGGCGGGATCCGGGTGATCAATCGCAATCAAACTGTCCGTGAAAACTATATGGAAGGCCTGCGCGGCTTTGGTTTTTCGAGCGCAATGGCTGTGATGAACGGTGTGCCCAACTCACCGGCCAATCGGTACGTTCAAGTGCAGAACGCTCAGATAGAGCGCAATACTATTGTCGATAGCGCGACAATCTCGCTCGGCACAGGCGCGGACGAAGAACGCTCCGCGCCGCCAGTCGACAGTCGGATGACGGCCAACGTTCTGGGTGGGATAGAGGATCAAACCTTTATCGAAGTCGATTCCGATATTTCCGGAATTGAGCGTGCCGACAATGTCATCATTGCAGGTGAACTGGACCCGGCGCTTGCCGATATCCAGCGGGTCGAAACCGAAATGCACCGCGCGGACAACGGGCTTCTCTATCCGACAGATCCGGCACTTGGCGCTATTGGTGTGCCCGCTGATCTAACCGTCATCTCGCTCGAAGACGTGGGCGTTGATTGGTATGAGAAACCGGCGCCGGCACAGCTGTTTGCTTCCGGACGCGAGATCGAAGTTGCTGCGACCACGGCGGCTTTGCTCGAGGCAGTCGCACAGGCCGAGGACGGAGATGTCCTGGCGCTTGCACCGGGCCGCTATCAGGTAGATCGGACACTTGGCATTGATCGCGCGCTCACTTTTGTCGGCCGCACTGGCGACGATGGCGAGCAGGCTGTTTTGACTTTCTCGCGCCCGTCGCTTTTCGAGATACAGCAAGGCGGGAATCTGCGGCTCCAATCTCTGGTGATCGACGGGTCGGCATCTCCGGACTCAGTCGGCAATTCCGTCATTCGTACCGGCATTGCTCCGATCCGCGGGAATTTCGTACTTGAGCTCGAGTCCGTCAATGTCCGTGGCCTCACCGTCAATCGCGATTTCGACGTGATCTATCTCGGTCCCTCAACATTGGCAGACCGGATTCATATCACCAACAGTCTGTTTGAAGATATCACCGGCACAGTCGTTTCCGCGGCCGCAGAAGCCGATGATCAAGGCCGTTACAATGTCGAATATCTCGATATTGAAAACTCTATCTTCCGAAATGTTCGTGGCGCTCTTGCTGAAGTGTATCGCGGGGGCAGAGATGAGAGCACATTCGGCCCGCATGTTTCCATTCGCCATTCGATCCTCGAGAATGTTGGCGAGGCAAGCGACCTGTCGTTGCGGCTTCACGGCGTTCAAGAGACCGCGATTAGCGAAAACCTGGTTACTGGATCGGCGGCTCTTGGCATCACCCATACGGTTGGCAATCCCCGCACGGCGGTGCAGCGCAACGTCTTTACAGATACGCCAGAACCAGTCCTGACCGAGCTGATTTTCCCTGGGGAGCCCCGGGTCGAGATGCGTGACAATGTGTTTAGCGAAAGTGAGAGCCAGTGAAGAGGGCGCTGCCTCTCATTCTAGCAGCTGCAGCTTCGGCTGCGGCTGCGCCCGCTATTGCGCAAGATACGGCGCCGTCCGGGGCGGTACAGGCCCCGGATGTCCCGCCGCTATTCGCTGCCGAAACCGCAAGAGCGCGCGAGTTTGTCGATGAGATGATTGCTGCGGGGATTACGGTCCCGGTTCCAGCAGATCCCGGTGGCGGTTACACGCATGAACAACATAAGCGCAATTTTCGCGCGATGTTTCTTGCAAGCCACCTTTACAATCTGAGCGACGATCAGCGTTATTTCGTCTTCGTACGTGACATGCTGCTCGAATATGCCGATCTCTACCCGACGCTTGAAGACCATCCCGCGCGCAGCAATCAGAATCCGGGTCGCCTGTTCTGGCAGGTGCTCAATGACGCGATGTGGCTGGTCCATGCGATCCAGGCCTATGAGGTTATCCGCGACGATCTGGATAGCGAGAGCCGCGATCGGATCGACAATGATGTCTTCCGTCGCGCAGCCCATTTCCTGTCCGTTGAATCCGAAGCAACATTCAACCGCATTCATAACCATGCGACATGGGCAACGGCTGCTGTCGGGATGACCGGCTATGTTCTCGGCGATGACGAGTTGGTCCGCCGCGCGCTTTATGGCACGCAAGGCGATGGTGAATCTGGCTTTCTGCGGCAAACCGAACTGCTCTTTTCGCCAGACGGATATTACACTGAAGGGCCCTATTATCAGCGATTTGCGCTGTTGCCGTTCATGGTTTTTGCTGGGGCGATTGAACGCAATGAACCGGAGCGGGCGATCTTCGAACATCGCGACGGCATTTTGCGCAAGGCGCTGCTGGCAACGATCCAGCTGACCTATGGCGGGTATTTCTTCCCGTTCAACGACGCGATCCGGGACAAGAGTCTTAACACCGCCGAGCTCTATCAGGGCGTTGCAATCGGCTATTCGGTAACCCGCGATCCGAGCCTTCTCGGCATCGCTCAGTTCCAAAATCGAACGATGATCACGCCGGCCGGCCTTCAAGTCGCAGAAGCGATTGAACAGGGCCTTGCCGAGGAATTCCCATTCCGGTCGATGGTCTTGCGAGATGGACCCAATGGTCAGCAGGGCGCGGTCGCAATCATGCGCAATGGGAGCGAGCCTGGTCATATGGCGCTGGTCGCCAAGAACGCCTCCCAAGGCATGGGTCATGGGCATTTCGATAAGTTGAGCTGGCAGCTCTATGATAATGGTCACGAGATCGTCCGCGACTATGGCGCCGCGCGGTTCCTGAACATCGAGGCCAAGGAAGGCGGCCGCTACCTGCCCGAAAACGAAAGCTGGGCGAAACAGACGGTGGCTCACAATACGCTGGTCGTTAATCAACAGAGCCATTTCTATGGCGACCGCGACCTCGCGGACCAATCCGCGCCGACCCAACAATGTTTCGGCGTCGACGACGAATTGCAGTTCAGCGTCGCATCGATTGATGACGCCTATCCCCGTGAAAGCGTAACGATGGAACGCATGCTGGCGATGGTCGAAATCGACGGTCTATCGGCTCCGATCGCCTTGGATGTCTTGCGGGCTCAAGGAGACGGCGCGCTCCAATTCGATCTGCCGCTGCATTATGCCGGTCATATCATGCGGTTAGGCTTCGATGTCGATCGCAACACGGCAGGCCGACCGATCCTCGGCGATGCAAATGGGTATCAGCATATTTGGGTCGATGGCCGCGCCAGGCCTGACGGCGAACAGAGCCTGATGACCTGGCTGCTGGATGGCCGCTTTTACACCTATCGCTTTGTCCAGTCTGGCGAGCTTGAAGTCATTCTGGGTGAAACCGGCGCCAATGATCCTTCATTCAATTTGCGCCGCGAACCGATCGCGATCCAGCGCGTCAGCGGGACCGATCGCGCAACATTTGTGAGCCTGGTCGAACCGCACGGCCTTTATGATGGCGCGACCGAACAAACGATTGATAGCGATAGTCAGATCGCATCACTGCACCACATTCGATCGGGGACCACTGACATTGCTGTGATCGAAACGATCACCGGCGCACAAGTCGCTGTCGCGGTGTCGTGGGATAGCAATGCTGAGGCCGAGCACAGCGCCACCGTCAACGGCCAAGAGCTACGCTGGCAAGGCTGTGTTGCCCGCATCTCGCTTTCTCGAGGGGAGAGTTAAGATGGTCGTTTTGAGCAGCAATAAGAGCGCGCGCTTTATCCATGCTGATGCAACGCCAGTTGAAGATCTTGGCGATGGGATCCGCCGGCAGTTACTGGGATACAACGACGATTTGATGGCCGTGCGGGTCTGGTTTGAAGAAGGCGCTGTCGGAGAGGCGCACACCCATCCGCACAGTCAAACCAGCTATGTCGAGAGCGGGCGCTTTCTCGTCACGATCGATGGCGAGGAATCGGAACTCGGCCCGGGCGATGGTTTTTTTGTAGCGCCGCATGAAATGCATGGCGCGGTGTGTCTGGAAGCTGGCGTGCTGCTGGACATGTTTAATCCCGTGCGCGCTGATTTTCTGGGCTTGGACGAGGCACAATCATGAATGGCAAACTACGGTGGCTGATTGTCAGCCTGGTCGCGCTTGCAACCATCATCAATTATATCGACCGCGGCGCACTGGGTTTCTTGTGGCCTGAGATTTCCAGCGAACTGGGCCTGACCGAGTTTGACTATGCGATCATCCTCAATGTGTTCACTTTCGCCTACGCCTTTGGTCAATCGATATTCGGCAAGATCTTCGACTGGATCGGAACGCGACTGGGCTTCGTCTTGTCAATCGCGGTTTGGTCCGCGGCGACCATGCTCCACGCCTTGGCAAGCGGACTGGCGAGCTTCGCTGTGTTTCGCGCGCTGCTTGGCTTGTCTGAAGCCGGCAACTGGCCTGGGGCGACCAAGGCCAATGCCGAATGGTTTCCGATCAAGGAACGCGCCTTTGCACAAGGGATATTCAATTCCGGTGCTGCGATCGGCGGTATCGTCTCGGCGCCTATCGTTGCCTATCTCTTTGTCTTTCTCGGTTCCTGGCAAGCAACCTTCATCACCATAGGTGGGATTGGTTTTCTTTGGCTGGTGCCATGGCTGATCGTCTACAAAAGCGGGCCAGATGCGCACCCCTGGATTTCTGAGGAAGAGCGCCAGTTTATTCTCACCGGTCAGCGCAATACGGAAACCGACGAAGTCGCTAGTTATGCGCCGAGCACCAAAGAGATCCTCTCCCACAAAGAGAGTTGGGGCGTCATATTGGCGTCGGCCTTCCTCGATCCGATCTGGTGGCTGTTTGTTGGCTGGCTGCCTATCTATCTTGCCAGCACCTATGGGTTCGGCGTTGCCGAGATCGGGCAATACGCCTGGGTTCCCTATGTCGGCGCAATGTTCGGTGCCTGGTTTGGCGGACTGTTGGCGCAGAACCGCATCAAGGCTGGCTGGTCCGTTAATGCGACACGCAAGGCGGTCATCAGCCTCGGCGGTGTGATCATGCTGGTCTCGCTCTTGGCGACGACACAGGCTGCGACGCCAATGTTCGCGGTGCTGCTCATGGCTGTGATCCTGTTCGGTTTCCAAACGGCGGTCGGGAACATCCAAACCCTTCCGAGTGATTATTTCAGCGGTGAATCCGTTGGTACCTTGGCAGGATTTGCCGGAACCGCCGCGAAACTGGCGGTTGTCGGACTCAATTTCTTGATCCCGGTGATCACCGTCAATTCATACGCACCGGCATTCGTTGTCGGAGCAGCGCTTGCAATTCTTACCGTTCTTTCAGTCCTGATTTTCTGTCGGGACATAAAACCACTTCAACCAAATGCGGCCTGATGCGGCCAGCGCGATACGTCCAACAGGGGGAATAGAATGACCAGACTAGCCGGAAAAGTGGCAATCGTGACCGGGGGTAGCCGAGATATCGGCCGCGCCGTCTGCGTCAAATTGGCCAGTGAAGGTGCCAATGTCGTCGTCAACTATTTCAACAGCGAAGAAGATGCTGAGGCCACACTTGCCGCGATTAGCAAGGCAGGCGGCGGTGCGGCTATCACGGTGAAAGGCGATATGACCAAGGCGGCCGATGTCGCTGCGCTGATTGATGCCAGTCGAGAGGCGTTTGGCGATGCCATCCATATCCTCGTCAATGTCACTGGCGGTCTGGTTGAGCGGCGGACTATCGAAGAAATGGACGAGGAATTTTTCAACTATGTCATGCAGTTGAATACAACCTCCACATTCCTCGCGACCAAGGCAGTCGTGCCGCACATGCCAGAGGGCGGTGCGATCGTGAACCTGGCCTCTCAGGCGGGTCGCGATGGCGGTGGGCCAGGAGCGTCCGCCTATGCCGCGTCAAAAGGCGCAGTGATGACCTTTACCCGCGGTATGGCAAAAGAGCTGGGGCCGCGCGGCATTCGCGTCAATGCCCTGTGTCCTGGCATGATCGCGACGACATTTCATGATCGTTTCACAAAAGACGAAGCGCGCCAGAACACGGCAAATGCAACACCATTGCGTCGGCAGGGACGGGCAGAAGAAACGGCGGATGCCGTCGTCTATCTTGCCTCGGACGAGGCATCGTTCATCACGGGTGCGAATGTCGACATTAATGGCGGCCTCGCTTTCTCCTGATCCGATGAGGGATATACTGTGAATTTGCGCACTGAACTTGATCAACGGCTCGCCGCGACACCGGTAATACCCCTCATCTCGGGCGACGATCCAATGATTGCCGTGGAGACGGCCAAAGCACTGCAGGAGGGCGGACTCTCGGTCATCGAAGTCGTCATGCGAAGCGATGCGGCGCAAGACTGTATGGAAGCAATCATTGCAGAGACACAGGATGTGATAGTCGGCGCCGGAACGGTGCTGACGCTTGATCAAGCACAGTCACTGCATGCGAGCGGTGCGGCGTTTATTGTCTGTCCGGGCTTGGTCGATGAAATCGCGCGCTACTGCATCGATCAGGACATCCCAGTCTATCCTGGAACCATGACTGCGGGCGAGGTGCAACGTGCCTATGCTTTGGGATTGCGGGATGTGAAATTCTTCCCCGCAAGCTTGGCGGGAGGAGTGCCAATGTTGCGCGCGCTCGGCTCCGTCTTTCGTGAGATGCGGTTCATGCCAACCGGTGGAATCAGCGCAGAAAACCTGTCCGACTATCTAGCATTGCCGCATGTGCTGGCGTGCGGCGGCAGTTGGCTGACGCCGCGGGCGGCGGTCGATAGTTGCGAGTTCGGGACCATCAAGAAACTCGCGCGCGAGGCTGCGGCAATAGCCGCGCGATCGCGAGGCAAGGAGCAAGACAATGGCTGAATTTCTGTCATTCGGTGAGATCATGTTGCGGCTAAAGACACCGGGCTATGAGCGCTTCTTTCAGTCGCCGGCATTCGAGGCAACCTTTGGCGGCGGTGAAGCAAATGTGGCGGTGGCGCTAAGCAATTATGGCCTAGATGCCGGATTTGTCAGCGCCTTGCCGGACAATGATATCGGCGAAAGCGCGATTGCCGAATTGCGCAAATTTGGCGTTGATACACAGCATGTCAGCCGCTCTGGCGACCGGGTCGGAATCTACTTTCTGGAAACCGGTGCAAACCAACGGCCTTCCAAGGTGGTCTATGATCGCGCACATTCGTCGATCGCCATGGCTGGCCCGGATGAGTTTGATTGGGCCGCCATATTCTCCGGCGCAAAATGGTTGCACATTACCGGCATCACGCCAGCGTTGAGCGAAAGCGCGGCGGAACTCAGCATGGATTGTGTAAAGGCCGCCAAGGCTGCCGGATTGACGGTATCCTGCGACTTTAATTTTCGCGGCAAGCTTTGGAAATATGGGAAGAGCGCGCCCGAGGTGATGAGTGAACTCGTCAAACATGTTCATGTCGGCATCGCCAATGAGGAAGACTGCCAAAAGTCACTCGGGATTTCAGTGGATGTCGATGTGGAATCAGGTGAGCTCGACACGGCCAAATACGAGGCGCTCTCGCAGAAGGTTCTCGATATCTATCCGGAGATGGAGGCTATCGCGATTACGCTGCGGGAAAGCCTCAGCGCCGACCGTAACAATTGGTCGGCCTGTCTTCGTGATCGAGAGGGCGGCTTCAAGCTTTCGCGGCGCTATGAAATGACCGACATTGTTGATCGTGTCGGCGGTGGTGACAGTTTTGCTTCGGCGTTGATCTATGGCCTGAACGCCTATGACGACCGTCAGAAGTCGCTGGAATTTGCTGTAGCCGCGAGTTGTCTCAAACATTCAATTTCAGGCGACTTTAATCGCGTTTCCGTTCCTGAAGTGGAAAAATTGATGGGCGGCGATGGTTCGGGTCGGGTACAGCGGTAACGCCCAACGGAACAATGTAATGACTGAACAGGAATGCAGCGGGCTAAACCGCCCGGTTGATCGTGCTTTCTCCGGATCGCGCTATCCTGCTTCAAATCAAGGTAACTGACATGGCTTCGGTCCCCCATATATCGCAGAACCCCGATATTCGATTTCTTGGCAAGCTGCTGGGTGATGTGATCCGCGCCTATGGCGGGGATCAACTGTTTCGACGCACGGAATATATTCGTGCAGCCTCTGTCGATCGTCACCGTGGTGTTGAGGGTTCAGACGCTATTGATCCGGGCCTCGATGCGCTGACGCTGGATGAAACACTCGATTTTGTGCGCGGCTTCATGCTGTTTTCGATGCTCGCCAATCTGGCGGAAGATCGCCAGGGATTGCTCGCGGACAATGATGTAGACGTCGCGGCAGCTTTGGAGCGACTGGAAGAGCATGGCGTAACGCGCGAAACCGTTGCCGAAATGCTCGACGATGCTCTGATCGTTCCGGTTTTGACCGCGCACCCAACCGAGGTACGGCGCAAGAGCGTTATCGATCATCGCAACCGCGTGGCAGAACTGATGGTCCTGCGCGATGCGGGTCATACGCATACAGACGAAGGCGACGATATCGCGGAATCGATCACCCGCCAGATCGCGCTGCTGTGGCAGACCCGACCGTTGCGGCGTGAACGGCTGTTTGTCGCCGATGAAGTGGAAAACGCGCTCTCCTATCTACGCGATGTGTTCCTGCCGATTTTGCCCGGCCTCTATAACCGCTGGGAAGATGCGCTCGGTGCCCGGCCAGAAAGCTTCTTTCGTCTGGGGAGCTGGATTGGCGGCGACCGCGATGGCAATCCCTATGTGTCAGCAGAGTCGCTTGAACTCGCACTGCGAAGATCGGCACAGACAGCGCTGTCCACCTATCTCGATGATCTGCACGCACTGGGCGCGGAGCTCTCGATTTCTTCAGATTTTGCCGAGGTTGATGCTGATGTGCTGGCGCTCGCAGAGGCCAGTGGCGACGAAGCCGCCAGCCGCGCCGACGAACCCTATCGGCGCGCATTGTCTGGGATCTATGCCCGGCTGGCAGCCACTTATGCGGCGCTCATCGGTGAAACGCCGCCCCGGCCATCGCGGCTTACCGGCGAACCCTATCCCAATCCGCAGGCCTTCAGCGAAGACTTGCGCACCATTGCGCGCGCGCTGACACGCTCGGGCGGAGAAACCCTGGCGTCAAGCGGTGCGCTTGGCCGTCTCATTCGCGCCGTGCGGACATTCGGTTTCCATTTGGCATCGCTCGATTTGCGGCAGAATAGCGCAGTCCATGAAGTGGCGGTCGATGAGCTCCTCGCCAAGGCCGGCGTCGAGGCAGATTATGCATCGCTCGATGAAGATGCCCGGGTTGCGTTGCTTCGCCGAGAATTGGCATCGCCCCGCCCGTTGCGAGTGCCGCACACTGACTACTCGCCCGAAACGGCACGCGAATTGTCGATCGTCGAAGCGGCCGCGCGCGCGCACACGGCCTATGGCCCGGATTGCATCACCCACTACATCGTTTCGATGACCGAGACGGTCTCGGATCTTCTCGAAGTCCATATCCTGTTGAAGGAGGTGGGACTGTATCGTCCGGGCGAAGATCCGCATGCTGCGATCATGGCTATTCCGCTGTTTGAAACGATCGGCGATCTGGAGCGCGCTGCCGACATAATGGGCAGCTATTTTGCCTTGCCAGAGATCGCCGCGTTGGTGTCTGGGCGCGGACATCAGGAAGTGATGATCGGCTATTCCGATTCCAACAAGGATGGTGGATATCTGACATCCGGCTGGATCCTGAGCCGGGCGAGCGAGGCGCTGGCGCCCGTGTTCGAACAGGCGGGTGCTTCAATCCAACTGTTCCACGGTCGCGGCGGATCCGTTGGGCGCGGGGGAGGGTCGGCATTTGCCGCGATCCGCGGGCAGCCGGCTGGCACCGTCAACGGGCGTATCCGGATTACCGAACAGGGCGAAGTGATTGCGGCAAAATATGGAACACCCGATTCTGCCGCTGCCAATATCGACTCCATGGTCTCGGCCACATTGCTGGCGACGCTTGAGCCCGAACAAATCTCGCCAACCGATAAACAGCGCTTCTCTGAAGCAATGGACGAAATATCGGCCACGGCTTTTCGCGCCTATCGCTCGCTCGTCTACGAGACCGACGGGTTCACTCGGTTCTTTCGCGATATGACTCCGATCAGCGAAATTGCCTCGTTGAAGATCGGTTCACGGCCGGCAAGCCGCAAGACGTCCGATGCTATCGAGGATTTGCGCGCCATTCCCTGGGTCTTTTCCTGGTCACAGGCGCGAGTCATGCTGCCAGGTTGGTACGGCGTAGGCCATGCCCTCCAGGCCTTTGAAGACAAGGGGCTCTTGCGGGAGATGGCCGCGCAATGGCCATTTCTGCAGATGACACTCGGCAATATGGAAATGGTGCTGGCAAAGTCGGATATGGGCATTGCCGAACGCTATGCTGATCTGATTGAGGACCGGGATCTGGCAGCGTCTGTCTTTGGCGATATCCGAAACGGCTGGCAATCGACGCATGACACGCTGCTCGACATTACCGATCAATCGCGGTTGCTCGAAAAAACCCCCAAGCTCGATACGTCGATCCGTTTGCGACTGCCCTATATCGAGCCGCTTAACCTGCTGCAGATTGAATTGCTCAAGCGTCACAGGGCGGGCGAAGATGATCCAAAGATCGCCGAGGGAATCCAACTTTCGATCAACGCCATCGCGACGGCACTGCGCAATAGCGGCTGAAAATACCCCAAAGGGCGCGATGTGGACTTTCTGACGATTGCCGAGTTGTTGAGGGAACAAATGAGGGTCTATCGATAGACGGACGCCCTCTCCGCAAGGGCCATAAAACTCTGACTAACCTGCGAGTTCGTCCAATTTTGCTCGCAGAACGGCTTCGTGCAGTGGATGGTCAAAAGCACAACCGACTTTAAATCCGTCTACTCTCACGACCTTTGCAGACAAGGACTGCAAGCCAGGCAATTGCAACCAAACGCGCTCACCGATTGAAAAATCGACTGCGGAATCGATCAGGAACCCTGTTTCAGAGATGTCGAGGACTTCGACCCGACGGGCGGGGTAGCTGGCGCGCCGGAAGAGCAGGAGAACTTCCAGTTTATTGCGGGTTTTGCGTGCGATCGGTTCCTTGCTCATCGGATGCGATTCCAGCGGCTATTGTGCGCTGAGCCTTTCCCGGCGCGAGACGCTTGCGCAAAAAGCTGCCTCGCGAATGCGATTTCTGCGCCGCTAAATGATCCGATCTGGCGGTGAAAAGCGTGCATCGAGTGGACATTTCCCTCGCAATAATTGTAGTTTGAGGTCGGCGCTCCGTTGGGGGGGTAAACGCCGACCTCCGCAATCCCGTTTCCGGGACTACCTCTTGAAACTATGGTGAGGCCGACGCTCCCTTGGGGGGGGGGTTAAACGCCGGCCTCTGCAACCCCGTCTCCAGGGCTACATCTCGAAAATGTGGTGAGGCCGACGCTCCCTTGGGGGGGGGTTTAAACGTCGACCTCTGCAACCCCGTCTCCAGGGCTACCTCTTGAAACCATGGTGAGGTCGGTGCGCTCTTTTGGGGGGGGAACTGCACCGACCTCTGCGACCCTCTCCAGGCCCGCGTGAGATGAATGATCATCGCCAAAAAGGGGCTGCTTAAATCCGGTCAAAATCTCTTTTTGCATTGGGAGCCCCCCGGGATTGAAAACTATCCAGTTCTACCCAAGCCCGAAAAATCGGGATGAATAGGTTCGCGATCAGAAATTCGTGGCGTTGGAACATTTTTGCCGTGCAGATCAAAAGCAGTCATTGGCCGGCCCCCAACCGCCCAGTGACCTTGGTCGGTCTCATTGAGACGAACCCAAGTCAGGTCCCGACATACCGGTCCGTCGATATCAACAGCCGCATCGGTAATCCGATGAATCAGACTTTTCTTTTGCGCCGTGGTGAAGGTGCCGGATAAAATGTCGATCGTGACCAGCAACACTTTCCGGCTCCCTTCATTAGTAAGGCGTTCCCGCCAGCGATTTCCGGGGAGTTTGACCCTGCGCCGCTCTCCCAATCTGGTTATGGGGTTAGGGCAACAGATTTTGGCTTGCATAACCAAAGTCTGATATTTACATTACATTTGTCGTACCGCGCCCTTGGGGGGGGATTGGACGATTTTCCCGCAATTTGAGGTTTGTACACGTCGATTGTACGCGAACGGACCGGATCGTCCCGTTCAGGGGACTGTCCGGGCTCAACTGCTGAACGCCGAATTAGCGCTCCCATAGCAATCAGCTGACCATTCTTGATCGCGATCAAAGAAGGACGTGACCCGATCCCTATGAGCAAGGCACGCTTTGCAAAGGGAAGGGCGCATGGAAACTCTTACAATGAAGGTCGGCGGCATGCTGATCGTCGCATTTTTGGCCTTTGTGGCGGCCGCCTCGGCTGTCGATTCAGGTTTCGCGATTCATATGTGGATCGTCGTCGCAGCAGCGCTCGTCGCTACGTTCGTCATGGCGAACAAGGCGGATTTCGCCGCGCTCGCGCGCGCTGGAGCGCCGAAGCCTGATCAGTCACGCTATGATGACGATCCCGTTCGCTGGGGCGTCATTGCGACGATATTCTGGGGCATGGCGGGCTTTCTCGCGGGCCTGTATATTGCGCTCCAGCTTGCCTTTCCGGTTCTCAACCTCAATTTTGAATATACGACATTTGGTCGGCTAAGGCCGCTTCACACTTCTGCCGTGATTTTTGCCTTTGGCGGCAATGCGCTGATCGCGACGAGCTTCTACATCGTTCAGCGTACCTGCCGCGCGCGTCTGGCTTTCCCGGGTCTCGCTCGCTTTGTTTTCTGGGGCTACCAGCTTTTCATCGTGCTCGCCGCCACTGGCTATCTGCTCGGTATCACGCAGAGCAAGGAATATGCCGAGCCGGAATGGTATGTCGATCTGTGGCTAACGATAGTCTGGGTTGCCTATGCAGTGGTGTTCATCGGCACGATTGTAAAGCGCAAGGAGCCGCATATCTATGTGGCCAACTGGTTCTTTCTCGCCTTCATTCTAACGATTGCGATGCTGCACATCGTCAACAATCTGGCGATCCCGGTGAGCCTGCTTGGTTCGAAAAGCTACACGGCCTTTGCCGGTGTCCAGGATGCGCTCACCCAATGGTGGTACGGCCACAACGCGGTTGGCTTTTTCCTGACCGCCGGCTTCCTCGCCATGATGTATTATTTCGTGCCGAAACAGGCTGAACGCCCGGTCTATAGCTATCGGCTTTCGATTATCCATTTCTGGTCGCTGATCTTCCTCTATATCTGGGCTGGTCCGCATCACCTTCATTACACGGCTCTTCCCGATTGGGCGCAGACGCTGGGTATGGTGTTCTCGGTGATGCTGTGGATGCCGAGCTGGGGCGGCATGATTAACGGCCTGATGACGCTCAACGGCGCCTGGGACAAGATCCGGACCGACCCGATCATCCGCATGATGGTCATGGCGCTCGCCTTTTACGGGATGAGCACCTTCGAAGGTCCGATGATGTCGATCCGCGCGGTTAACTCGCTGTCGCACTATACCGATTGGACGATCGGCCATGTGCACTCCGGCGCGCTTGGCTGGAACGGCATGATCACCTTTGCCGCGATTTACTATCTGGTTCCGCGCCTCTGGGCTCGGGAGCGGTTGTACAGTTTGCGAATGGTGAACTGGCACTTCTGGCTCGCGACAGTCGGTATCGTGCTCTACGCCGCGTCAATGTGGGTCGCCGGCATCATGCAGGGCCTGATGTGGCGCGAATATGGGGCTGATGGCTATCTGGTCTACGCGTTTTCGGAAGTCACCAGCGCCATGCATCCCATGTATCTGATCCGCGCGGCTGGCGGTGGCCTCTACCTCGCTGGTGCGGTCGTGATGGTCTATAATGTCTGGCTGACGATTGCCGGCAAGACCCGCACCGAAAAGCCGATGACAGATACGCCGCACGATCCGGAAAAGGATCGTCCGATCGTTACCTCTCAAACCGTTCCAGCCGAATAAGGACGCACGACTATGGCATCCCGATTTCTCGACCATACGAAGATTGAGCGAAATGTAACGCTGTTATCCGTGCTGGCCCTCGTCACGGTGGCGATTGGCGGTATCGTGGAGATTGCACCGCTCTTCTATATCGACTCGACTGTTGAAGAAGTGGAAGGCGTGCGGCCGTACACGCCGCTCGAACTCGCCGGTCGCAACATCTATATCCGGGAGGGCTGCTACACCTGTCACAGTCAGATGGTCCGTCCGTTCCGCGACGAGGTGGAGCGCTACGGCCATTACAGCCTGGCTGCGGAAAGCATGTATGATCACCCATTCCAATGGGGATCCAAGCGGACCGGCCCTGATCTGGCGCGGGTTGGAGGGCGTTATTCCGATGAATGGCATGTCCAGCATCTGATCGACCCACGGTCCGTGGTGCCGGAATCGATCATGCCGCCGTATGCCTTCCTGGCTGACCGCGAGATTGACTTCGAACATATTGACGGTGATCTGCAAACATTGCGCACCTTGGGCGTGCCCTATGATGATGCGATGATCGAAAATGCCGCAGCGGACTTTGCGATCCAGGTCGATATTTTCAGCGATCCGAGTGGTATCCGCGAACGCTATGGCGATGTGCAAATCCGCGATTTTGACGGTGATCCATCGCGCATTACCGAGATGGATGCGCTGGTCGCCTATCTCCAGATGCTTGGCACTTTGGTCGACTTTGAATCGGCGCAGGCATTGGAGGAGTCCCGATGACCTACGAATCCATGCGCCAATTTGCCGACAGTTGGGGCCTGCTCTTCATGGTCATCCTGTGGGTCAGCTTTGCCCTTTGGGTGTTTCGGCCGGGCGCCAAGAAATATCACGAAGATGCCGCGAACATGATTTTCGATGAAGGTGAGAATGATGGCCGAGACGAATAACGAAGACGGCAACCGCGTCGACGAACCGACTGGCACCGAATTTGTCGGGCATGAATGGGACGGTATCGAAGAGCTCGATACACCGTTGCCGCGCTGGTGGTCGATCATCTTCTGGGCAACCGTTGTGTGGGGTCTTGCATACACCGTCGCCTATCCGGCCTGGCCGTTGATTAACGGTGCCACGGAAGGCGTGCTTGGCTATTCGAGCCGCGCGGATGTGGCGGCCGATATAGCCGCTGTCGAGGCCGAACGTGCACCGCTGCGTGAAGCGATAGGGGCGATCGACATTAATGATCTGCCCGCCGATGAGCAGCTCATGCAAACGGCAATCCAGGGTGGTCGATCTGCCTATGTGGTTCATTGCGTGCAGTGTCATGGCTCGGGCGCTGCCGGCAGCACTGGCTATCCCAATCTCAATGATGATGACTGGCTCTGGTCGGGCGATATGGAAGGTATCGAATATACGCTGATCCATGGCATCCGGAATCCGGATCACCTCGAAACCCGCATCTCGCAGATGCCTGCCTTTGGTACGGACGGCATCCTCGACGATCGCCAGATCAGCGATGTCGTATCTTATGTGCGCACCTTCAGCGGTGCCGAAGAGGAAAGCGCCGCATCGGCGCGCGGTGCCCAGCTTTACACTGCCAACTGCACGGTCTGTCACGGTCCGAATGGCGAAGGAGATCGTACCCAAGGCGCTCCCAATCTGCGGGACGCCATCTGGCTCTATGGCAGTGATCGCGAGGCAATAACCGATTCCGTGGCCAACAGCCGCTTCGGCGTGATGCCGCGCTGGGGCCATCGATTGGACCCGGTAACGATCCGCATGTTGACCGCCTATGTCTGGTCGCGTGGCGGCGGTGAAGTGGCTCAGGTCGAAACCGAGGCCGAAGGCGAGGACGCTGCCGACCCAGCAGGCGAGGAAATCGCCCAGGTCGAGAGCGATGAGCGCGGCTGATTCCGCCGCGCCGGATGGGCCGCCCAAACCGCAACTCTATGAGAAGCGCAAGGGTGTCTATCCGAAGGCGGTAACCGGAAACTTCCGGCGTCTGAAATGGGTGATCATGCTGGCCACCCTGGCGATCTATTATCTCACGCCCTGGATTCGCTGGGATCGTGGACCTTATGCGCCGGACCAGGCCGTTCTCGTCGATCTGGCCGGACGCCGTTTCTACATGTTCGGGATCGAGATCTGGCCGCACGAATTCTATTATGTGGCCGGGTTGTTGATCATGGCGGGCATTGGCCTGTTCATTGTGACGTCCTCGGTCGGCCGCGCCTGGTGCGGCTATGCCTGTCCGCAAACTGTATGGACGGATCTGTTTCAGCATGTCGAACGCTGGGTGGATGGCGATCGCAATGCGCAGATACGGCTGGAAAAATCACCTTGGACCGCCAAGAAGGTCGCGAAACGCAGCACCAAATGGACCATCTGGCTGCTAATCGCGATGGCAACGGGCGGCGCCTGGATATTCTACTTTGCCGATGCACCGACTTTGTTCTGGCAGTTTTTCACCGGCGAAGCGCCCTTTGTCGCCTATGCGACGGTTGGCGTGCTGACCTTTACCACCTTCACGCTGGGCGGTTTCATGCGTGAACAAGTGTGCATTTATATGTGCCCCTGGCCGCGGATCCAGACAGCAATGATGGACGAAAAATCGCTGACGGTGACCTATAAGGATTGGCGCGGCGAGCCGCGCAGCCGTGGTATGAAACGGGCCAAGGAGCAGCCCGGTGTGTTCGGCGACTGTATCGATTGCAACCAGTGCGTAGCTGTTTGTCCGACGGGCATCGATATTCGCGAAGGACCGCAGATTGGGTGCATCACCTGCGCACTGTGCATCGATGCCTGCGATGACATCATGGACCAGGTTGGCAGGCCGCGCGGGCTGATTGATTATGCAACGCTGGAGAGCGCCGAGACTGAGCAAGCTGGCGAGCCGACACCGCCGCTCAAACGATCAGTCTTCCGCCCTCGGACGATGATTTACTTCGCGCTCTGGGCCGGGATCGGTCTCGCAATGCTGTTTGCTGTCGGCACGCGAGACCGGCTCACAATCAATGCGATACAGGACCGCAACCCGACTTTTGTCCAGTTGAGCGACGGACATGTGCGCAACAGCTTCGATGTCCGCGTGCGCAATATGGAAAATCGGCCAAGGGAAATGACGCTCGGTCTGGAAGGATTGGAGGGCGCTGTAATGTGGTCGGGTTCTGGCAATCGGGACCAAGCACTGCGGTCGTTCACGATATCAGTGCCACCGGATCAATTGCTCAACACTCGCGTCTTTGTGGCCGCGCCTTTCGAAGGCGAGGCTTCGGAAGATTTCGCATTCACGGTCAGCGCGGGCGAGGGTGATGACGCGGAATCTGCAATTGAAGCGGCGCGGTTCACCCGCCCGGGAGGCGAATAATGCCAAAGCGGTTCAACGGCTGGCACATGACGGCAATACTGGTTTGTTTTTTCGGTGTGATTGTCATCGTGAATTTCACAATGGCGAGCTACGCCACGCGAACCTTTGGCGGGACGGTGGTCGACAACAGCTATGTCGCGAGCCAGCGATATAATGACTGGCTGGCCGCTGCGCGTGAGCAGGATAGCCTCCAATGGACCGAAACCGTGGGCCGGGATGGAACGGGTGTTCGGATAGCGGTCGAAGCCTCAGATGGCATGCTCGAAGGCGCCATTGTGACCGCAATCGCCGAACATCCGCTTGGCCGGTCCGAACCGATCACGCTGGCGTTCGTAGAACGCGAACCAGGCATCTATCACAGTCGCGAACCGGTGGCCGATGGGCGCTGGGTGCTGCGGATTGAGATTGAGAGCGGTGCGGATCGCAAGCGTTTGCTGGCGGATCTTTCATGAACGCACCGCTCAAATCCGGCACAGCCACAGTCGCTGCGGAGAGCCGCTTTGCAGTCCCGGGAATGCATTGCTCCGGCTGTATCGCCAAGATTGAGAAGGGTTTGAGCGCCGAAGCCGGTGTGCATGCGGCGCGGGTGAATTTCACGAGCAAGCAAGTGACCATCGCCCATGATGAAACGCTGACCGAGGACGATCTCGGCAAGGTCATCCGGTCGCTCGGTTTCGAACCCACAGCGATCGCCGATGCCAGCACCGCGGATGAGCAGGCCAAGGCCACGAAGGCATTGTTCCGCGCGCTTGCGGTTGCAGGCTTTGCCGCGATGAACGTCATGCTGCTTTCGGTCAGCGTCTGGTCGGGCGCGGACGGCGCAACGCGGACGCTGTTCCATTGGATTTCGGCGCTGATCGCTCTGCCCGCAATCGCCTATGCTGGACGCCCATTTTATCGGTCAGCCTGGCAGGCCCTGCGCCATGGACGGACAAACATGGATGTGCCGATCGCGATCGGCGTGACGGTTACTGCCGCGATCAGCCTCTACGAGACGATTATTGGTGGGGAGCATGCCTGGTTTGAAAGCGCACTCATGTTGCTCTTCTTCCTGCTGGCCGGACGGGTGCTCGATGCGACCATGCGTCAGCGGGTGGGCGATGGCGCTGCCGCGCTTGCACGCCAATCCGCGCCGGGTGCGCTGATAGTCGATAGCGATGGGCATAGCCGATGGGTCAAGGCCACGGAGATTGAGCCTGGCATGGTCATGCAGCTCGCAGCCGGGGAACGGCTTGCCGCCGATGGTGTGGTTCTTGACGGTCAGAGCGCCATCGACGCATCGCTTCTAACCGGCGAGAGCGTGCCGCAACCTGTTGCTCCGGGCGCAACAGTATTCGCTGGAACGCTCAATGCGGACGTGCCGATTACGGTCGAAGTGACGGCTGCATCGGATGAGACAGCCTTGGCCGATATTGGGCGACTCATGGAAGCGTCGGGCCAAGGCAAGTCGCGTTATGTGCGGATCGCCGATCGAGGTTCGCAACTATACGCGCCCTTGGTCCATGCGCTGGCCTTGCTGAGTTTTGTCGGCTGGATGATCGCCGGCGCCGATTGGCATCAGGCGTTGCTGATTGGCGTGGCGGTACTCATCATCACCTGTCCCTGTGCATTGGGGCTGGCGGTTCCAGTGGCCCAGGTCGTGGCGACTGGATCGCTGATGAAACGCGGCGTGCTGGTCAAACATGAATCGGCACTCGAGCGGCTCGCGGAAGCCGATCGGGTCGTGTTCGACAAAACGGGCACGCTGACGCTCGATCGGTTGATAGTCGCCAATCTTGAAATATTAGATCCGGACCAGAAGCGGGTCGCACATGGCCTATCGCGGATCTCCCGGCATCCCTTGGCCAGCGCGTTACGCGAAGCGCTTGAGGCGGACCGAGTGAAGGCCGCGAAGATTGTCGATGGCGCGGAGACGCCGGGAGAAGGCGTGGCCGGCACTTATCGGGGCCATCCGGTTTCTCTGACACGACCGGAAGGACCCCAGAATGGTCCAGCCGTCTCGCTGACCATTGGCGATCGCGCGCCGACTACAATTGAGTTTCGCGACCGGCTCCGCCCCGATGCGGGTTCTACGGTTGCGGCGCTTGAGGCATTGGGATTGCCCGGATCCATATTGTCCGGAGATTCCGTCGAAGCTGTGAGACCGGTGGCCGCTCAATTGCACCTCACGGCGCAGGCTGGTGCGCGACCGGATGACAAATGCGCCGCGCTCGAACGTTTGCGCCGGGGCGGCAATCATGTGCTGATGGTCGGCGATGGGCTGAACGATGGGCCCGCGCTCGCAAGCGCGCATGTGTCGATGGCTCCGGGTTCGGCCAGCGATGTCGGTCAGAATGCGGCCGACCTGGTGTTTCTCGGTGAAGGCCTTGCTCCGATCCCCTTTTCCGTGCGCGCTGCCCGTCGCACGATGGCAATTGTCCGCCAAAATTTCGCACTTGCGATTGCCTATAATGCGCTGGCTGTCCCGCTCGCGATCGCCGGATTTGTTACTCCGCTTGTCGCAGCCGTCGCAATGTCGCTTTCCTCGCTTATCGTAATTGCCAATTCCCTGCGGTTGAGGCGCGTAAAATGACGAGCCTGGCAATCCTTATTCCGGTGGCAATTGGGCTTGGTCTTGCGGGGCTCGCCGCCTTTTTCTGGGCGGTGTCGGACAATCAGTTCGACGATCCTGACGGCGCAGCGACGCGCATTCTGCATGATGAGGAAGACGAATGAAGAGGCGATCCGGGCCGTATCTGGCGACATTGGCGATTCTTGGCCTCGCTGGTAACGGTGTTGCAGCGCCCGCCGACCAATCCGATGTCATGTGGCTATCGATCTGCGGACGGCCAGACATGCGAATTGCCATTGAGATTGATCGCGATCAGGAACCAGCGAATCCCCGGGATTGCGCGCAAGCCTGCCATTCCGCGATGGGTCGCAAAGCCTTTTCAGGCACCGAGCACGGTACGTCGGACGGTGCCATGGTATGATACAATCGTAGGCAGCACGACGAAAAAGGGCTGACCTGCCCGGATTCTTGGTCTAACCCGGCGCGATGTCGAGTTGTGATACATGTCTGGTGCGCAATCGCGCCATCTGTGCGGTCCTTGACCCGAACGAGCTGGGCCAGCTGAACCGCATTGGTCGGCGCAAAAATGTTCGGCGAGGCGAGACAGTGATCTGGGAAGGCGATGATGCGCCGATCGTGGCCAATGTCATTGACGGAATGTTGAAACTTACAACGGCGACGGGCGATGGCCGCGAACTGATCGTCGGCATCACATTTCCATCCGATTTTATCGGGCGACCGTTCGGAGCAAGCAGCACCAATTCGGTCACGGCATTGACCGACGCGCAGCTTTGCGTTTTTACGCGTTCGAGTTTCGATAGTTTCGCCAAGGATCACCCGGATCTGGAACATGAATTGCTCGAACGCACGCTCGGTGAACTGGATCGTGCGCGCGAGTGGATGTTGTTACTTGGACGCAAGAGTGCCGCGGAACGCGTGGCGTCTTTCCTGCTCGAAATGTCAAAAAGGCTGGCTGGACGCGCTTGCGAAGGTCCAGTTGGTCCGGCCGATGAGTTTGAACTTCCGCTCTCTCGGCAGCAGACTGCAGATATTCTTGGCCTGACAATCGAGACGGTCAGCCGTCAGCTTGGTCGGCTCCGCGAAGCTGGGATCATCGTGACCCCGGATCGTCGTACGATCGGTATCCTCAACCGCGCGGCGCTAGAGGCTGAAGCGGAGCGCGAATAGCAAATGGGACAGGCCACCGAAGGGGTGGCAGCCTGTCCCATGTTGCGATTACGGTCTATCTAGAGCCGGAAACCAATTCCAATTCCGAAGACCAGCGGATCAAGGTCGATATCGACCGATTGGGTGCCTGCGCCCCCGGTGACGAGTGTCGCGGTCGTATCAATGTCGATATATTTAACATCGAAGTTGAGGAAGATGTCCTCGTTGAGATCAATGTCGACACCTGCCTGAAGCGCCCATCCCCAGCTATCGCTCAGCGACACCGATGTCGGGCCAACGGCAGCCTCCAGAGCAGAGGTCGCATCCTCCGAATAGAAAGCCGTATAATTGATACCGGCGCCAATATAGGGCCGAACAGAACTCTCAGGCGCAAAATGATATTGCGCGGTCAGGGTCGGCGGGAGCACCCATGTTGAACCCAGTTGGCCAATCCCGCCTGTGGTTCCGGACGTGCCGGAAAAATCATGCTTGGTTGTAGCGGCAATCAGCTCAAAACCGATATGATCCGTTGCCATATAGGTGATGTCGACCTCTGGTGCGAAGCTGTCAGTCACTTCGACTTCTTCACCCGGAAAGGCCGGCAGAATCGATCCGGAACTTTCGGTCGGTGAGACGACAACAGCTCTGACCCGCAGGAGAACGTCTCCAGCTTCGGCATAGGCAGCGCTTGGCGCAGCTGCGAGAGCGATCAGAGGTAGGAGGGTAAGCGCACGCATTGTGATACCTTTCAATTCGGTTTGGACACACATGCTTTGCGAGCGCCCGGCATGATGCGCCTTGATTTGCGTCAATCGCTTCCTTGATCATGGTCAAGGAGATAGGGCGGAAAAGCTGGTTTCTAGCGGGGCATGTGGCCTTATTACCCTGAACTGATCGGTAAACCGGTCCCGCGCTACACCAGCTATCCGACAGCGGCGGAGTTTGGCTCCGTGGACAGCTATTTCCACGAAGCTGGTTTTGACAGCCTGTCGCCAAATGCGCCGATATCATTGTACGTCCACATTCCCTTCTGCGAGAAGATTTGCTGGTATTGCGGGTGCAATACCGGGGCTGCCAATCGCGCCCATCGCCTGACAAGTTATCTCGATGCCTTGCACGCAGAGATTGAAACAGCCGTCGACCGCCTCGGAAAACAGCACTCCGTTACCCAGATTGCCTTTGGGGGCGGTAGCCCCAATGCTCTCGACCCGATCGATTTCGTGCGGTTGCTGGATCATCTGCTGATTGCATTCACGGCATTTGACGCCCGGCTATCGATCGAGCTCGATCCGCGGAGCATGTGTGATGGATGGGAGGCGTTGATCGGCAGGGCCGGAATCACGCATGCGAGCCTCGGCGTCCAGACCTTCGATCCGGACTTGCAGGCGCGGATCGGGCGGGTGCAACCTGTCGAGAGCATCAAACAGGCCGTCGCACATCTCCGCCGTGCCGGAATTCAATCGCTGAATTTCGATCTAATGTACGGCCTGCCAGGGCAAAGCTGCGATGCCTTGGTCAGTTCGATTGAGCAGACGATCACCCTTAGTCCTGATCGAATTGCCCTGTTCGGCTATGCCCATCTTCCCAATGTGATCAAGCGACAGTGCCAGATCGACGATAGCGATATGCCGGATGGCGCAACCCGTTTCGAGATGGCTGCGATCGGTTTTGAACGGCTAACGGGTGCCGGCTATGTGCCAATCGGTTTTGATCATTTCGCGCGACCGGGAGATAGCCTCGCCCAGGCGTGTGAATCCGGCCAGATGCGCCGCAATTTCCAGGGCTTTACCGACGATCCGTGCGAAACATTGATCGGTCTTGGCGCCAGTGCAATCAGCAATTTTCCTGATCGCATCGTTCAGAATGCGAAAAATAGCGGGCAGTATCGCATAATGGCGAGCGCCGGCATGTTGAGCGGTGAACGTGGTGTGCTGCGGACTGCTGAGGACAATGCTCGCGGACGCGTAATTGAATCCCTGTTATGTGGTGGCCAGGCCAATCTCTCAGAGATTGACGTACCGACAGCTATGGTGACTCGCCTGGAACAACTTTCGAAACTCGGCTTGATCGAGTTAGGCGCGAGCGACATTGCGATTGCATCCGAAGGATTGCCATATAGCCGGGCGATAGCGGCCTTGTTTGACGGATATCGCGCCAGTTCTGAAGAGCGCTTCAGCAGCGCCGTATAATGTGGAGGCTAGTTTTCAGGCTTGAATTTAGCCCGAGGCGCTGTCCGAGGCCGTTTCTGGATCCCGAAATCGGATTACATGGTCTGCAGTGTGCAGTTCAGGCAATCTAACAAACCGCCCGACAAATTGCTCACAACCTGGCGAGAGCATCACCGAGAATGCCGTGCCATCGACAAGGCCGAGTCTCGCAATGCGATGCTGGTCAGGCCGATTTGAGCCGGGAGTTGAGTCTGCGAAAGCCATGTAAATGGCATGACGCAAACCCATTAATAATTCGTCGATGGATCGATTTACGTCTGTGCCCGTTAACCACGATCGAGGGACGGCGTTATTACTGTCCAACACAGGGACGGATGGAAAACTGGCTGTTTTGTGTTTGCCCGCCGTAACCAAATGTGTTTAGATTCCATTTACCGCGTTCGGAGATAGTTGAGTGGACCAGACCAGGATCGGACCGACGGACAGTCAATCGCTTCCGAATGATGCGGCCGATACGATATTGGGCGAAGCCGAGCTTCATCGAGTTGCGGAAGTCCAGCCATCGCCACTATTTGACCTCGGCCAGCTCGATATCAGCTGGGATCCGGAGACAAAGGCGTTGTGGACCTTCATGACACCTGAGGGGCGGCCCAGTTTTAACCTACCGATGCTGCGGGACTTTGATGTCTGGCAGGACGAAATTGAGCGCCTCTATGGCGAAAGCGACGATCAGATCCGCTATCTGATTCTGGGCTCACGCTTCCCCGGGGTATGGAATTTCGGCGGTGATCTGGGGCTGTTCTCCAAATATATCCGCAATCAGGATCGCCAATCGCTCGTCGATTATGGCCAGGCCTGCAACACTATCCTGTTCCGGAACATGCAGGCGCTTGGTTTGCCGATGGTTACGATCGGGCTGGTGCAGGGACAAGCGCTGGGTGGAGGGTTCGAAGCCCTTCTTTCATTCAATGTTATCATTGCCGAGCGGAGTGCCAAATTCGGCCTGCCCGAGATCGCCTTTGGGCTGTTCCCGGGTATGGGTGCGCATGCGTTGCTGGCCCGGCGGCTTGGCTTTGCACGGGCAGAGCAGATGATCTTGAGCGGCAAGACGCATACCGCCGAAGAAATGTTTGAACTGGGCCTGGTTCACCAGGTCGTCGAAGACGGCGAAGGTGAGCAAGCGGTGCATGACTATATCGCCCAGAACAGCCGCCGCCATGCTGGTAATCATGCCGTATTCAAGGCCAGCCGCGAAGTTTGGCCGGTCTCGCTGGCGGAACTAAATGCGATCGTCGATATATGGGCGGATACTGCACTAAAGCTCAAAGAAACGGATCTGCGACTGATGGAACGCCTGGTTCGCGCGCAGAGCAAATTGTCGGCGAGTATTAGCGCAGGTTGACGATCTGCGGATCGGCTGCGTTCGACACAGTTTCCATGGCCAATCGTTGTTGTGCCTGCGGTGCCGTCATCGGGCGCGCATAGTAGAAACCCTGCACGCGGCTGCAGCCAGCGTCGCGTACACGGGCTAGCTGCTCTTCGGTTTCGACACCCTCTGCGACCGTCGCAACTTCCAATGATTTCGCGAGCTGAACGACAGCGCGAATAATCTTCTGGTCGGTCGGGCTATTGCCGATATTGCGGATGAACGACTTGTCGATCTTGATCGTGTCGAATTCCCAGCTGCGCAGATAGGTGAGGGAGGAAAAGCCCGTACCGAAATCGTCGAGGCACAGACGCAGGCCCATTTTCTGCAGCTGGCGCAATAACGAGTTTGTATGTGGGTTCTTATCGAGCAAGACGGACTCGGTGATTTCCAGCTCGAGCCGGCGGGCGACCATGCCTGTATTCACGAGCGTTTCGATGATTTTCACTGGCAGGTTGTTTTGTTTCAACAAGGCTGGCGAGATGTTCACCGACACATTGACCTCTTCGGGCCATTCAGCAGCTGCCTCACATGATTTGCGCAATACCCATTCGGTGATATCGCCAATCAAACCAGCGCTCTCCGCAACCGGGATGAATACGGCGGGGCTAACATCGCCAAGCTCGGGGTGATTCCAGCGGAGCAATGCTTCGCAACTGCGGGTGCGGCCGGTCGCCAGATCGATGATCGGCTGGAACAACACCGTGAACTGGTCCTTGGCCATCGCCTCCGTAAGGCCAGATTCAATCTGTCGGTGGAGAAGGAAGTCTTCGTGCATGAAGGGTTCGAATATGCGGACGCATTTTCCACCCTCATTTTTGGAGTGGTAGAGCGCAATATCAGCGTTCTTGAGCATTACTTCGCTCTGGATACCGTGATCCGGCGCCACTGCGACGCCAAGCGATGCTGCGACCTCGACTGTGTTGTCGTTGATACTGACAGGTTGGGAGACGGATTCGAGAATTTCGTTCCCGAGCAACTCGGCTTCGTCAGCGCTATCGACCAGACCCATGATGACAAATTCATCGCCACCAAAGCGGGCCAGCCATCCGCGATCGCCGAGGACAGCTTTGACACGCTGTGCGGTTACGATCAAAACCTTGTCGCCAGCCAGATGGCCGAGCGTGTCATTGATCGTCTTGAAGTGATCGAGATCCATCCAGATCACAGCCAGTTTTTCGGTTTTCAAATCACCAATATCGTCAAGCAGATCCCCAAGCCTCATCTGCATCGCCAGCCGGTTGTCGAGGCCGGTCAGCATATCGCTTCGCGCCATCTTCTCGAAGCGCGCTGCAACCTCGCTCTTTTCCTGTTTTCCGGAAAGGGCAGTGTAGACGACTTCGTAAATCTGCAAGCTGATATCGACCATGCCCAAGACAAAAATGACGATACACAGGCCGAGTGTGATGCTGAGCGCGGTCCCCATCAGGAAGAGGCCAAGCGCCATTGGCAAGGTGCCAAGGCAAAGCTGCCCAATTGCGATTACCGGTCGCCCGGCATTACGGGCCGCCACACCTGCCGAATAACCGGTGGCCATGATGGTTGCCATCAACAGGATGACGGTGTTGGTGCTGTTTGTGAGAGTGAAGAATGCCTGGGCACCAAGCAGGGATGCATAAAGCCACGCACCGATCTCGTAGATCCGTTCCCAATGAAGCTGTTCGCGCGGGGATCCCTTGGCGTTTCCGCGCAGGTAGATGATTGCAGATGCAATCCGCAAAATGCCGACCAGGTGGATTGCAATGGAACAGATTAGGAGCGCGAGACTGCCAGTAACATAGGCGATACATGCGGCGGTAACACTGCCGGCAATTGCCCCAATCGCGAGCGATGCGGGAGATGTATAGAGGGTGCTGACAAGGGCTGCGCGAACCTGACGCGCAAGTGAGCTTTCGGAAGCTGCTAAGTGTCGTAACTTACCGCCGAGGGTCGGCATCACTTTCTCCCACAACACCATAGCGATAGTGGCATATGGTTAAGGATGTGTGCCTGAACGGGCCAAGTTGGCATATTCTTCTGCAGCTGTTTTACATGAATTTCAGGCAGTTGCGGACTTAACCGACGAGGCGGTGTTCCCACTTGCTGCCGACAATCTCGCGGGTCCGCTCGATCGGCATCGGGCGCCCGAAGAGATAGCCCTGGATCTGATGGCAACCAAGGTCGCGCATCCGGTTGAAATCATCTGCAGTTTCAACACCTTCGGCCGTGATCGACAGTCGGAAACTGTTGGCGAGCATCACGATTGCCTTGATGATCGAGACCGTTTCCTCGCGAGTTGCCGCTTCGCGGACGAAGCTGCCGTCGATCTTCAGTTTATGGAAGACCGCCTTGTTGAGATATCCGAGCGAGGAGTAGCCGGTACCAAAGTCATCAAGAGCGATGCCAACACCAAGGCCACGGAGCCGCTTCAGCACGTCGACGGCATTACCGGCGCCGCTCATGAAGACGGACTCGGTAACCTCGAGCTCAAGCCGATTGGGTTGCATGCGCGATTTTCGGAGTGCTTCCGATACAGTTGCGGGCAGGGCAGGGCCAACGAGCTGGATCGGCGATACGTTGACGGCCACGGTGATGTCTTCGGGCCATGTGGCCGCGTCTTGGCATGCCTGATGGAGCACCCAGTTACCCAGTTCTTCAACCAGGCCGCTTTCTTCCGCAATTGGGATAAACACGGCGGGCGAGATTGGACCGCGCGTCGGATGGTTCCAGCGCAGCAGCGCCTCAAAGCCCGTGACACGTTGCGTCTGTGAGGAAACCAGCGGCTGATACAGTAAGTTGAACTGATCCGTATTAATCGCCTGGCGCATATCATGTTCAAGGCGCACCCGTTCTTCAGCCGCAACCTGCATCTGCGGATCAAAGTTACAGAAGGTGGCACGCCCCATCGATTTTGCATGATAGAGTGCGAGATCGGCCTTGCGGACCAGATCGTCGACCGTATCGCCGTCAATCGGACCATAGGCGCAACCCACGCTCAGCCCGATCCGGATCTGCACATTGTCGATCATATAGGGCTCGCTAACCGCAGCGATCAGCTTCTCTGACAATGCTTCTACGGCAACGCGGCTCTGGGCATCGTCTACGACAACTGCAAATTCGTCACCGCCGATACGACCGACAGTACCACGGTTGCCAACAATGTCCGTAAGTCGACGGGCGACAGTCTTGAGCACGGCGTCACCCTTCGGATGGCCGAACGTATCATTGACCGGTTTAAACCCATCAAGATCAAGGAAGAGAATGGCGCAGGGAATTCCGCGATCCTTGGCATCACTAAGCGCCGTATCCAGCAATGTTCTGACGCGCGATCGATTTGGCAGACCGGTCAACACATCAAGATTGGCGAGATGTTGCAATTTGGCGTGCGAGCTCTTGGAATCGGTAATATCGAGGCCCACGCCGCGATATCCCTGGAACTCCCCATTTTCATCGATAATCGGACTGCCTGAAAGGGTGATCCAGCGACGGTTCTTTGTCTGGCCGAGTTCAATCTCAAACTTCGTGAACCGTTCGCGTTTTGCCAACAGTTCGCCAATTCCAGCCTGGGTGCCCAAGGCACCGGCGAGTGACTTGCCGAGCAGCTGATAGGTAGCGGTTCCGAGCAGTTCGCCCATCCGGGGTGACACATAGGTGAGCTGATACTGGCCATCGACTTGCCATAGCCAGCCAGCACCACGATCTTCATATTCCTGGAGCAGGTAACGGATATCCGCGCGCTTGGCAGCGAGCACTCCCGCCCGATCGATTTGCCCCTGCCAAGATCGTGCAAGGAGGATGAAGCCGACCAATGCGGCGGCTGAATAGGCTGCCAATACTGCGATGCCGGGCAAGATGCCGCCTTGGGCACCATAGAAGCCGGCAATTGCAAGGCCTGCGGCCAGGGCAGAAACCCAGAGAATGACAGCCGTCGGGATCACGGCCACCGAAACACCACTGACGATCATCATCGCCACAAGTCCGCCAGTATATGCGTAATTGATCGGCGCGCCGGTCAATCCGGCATAAAGAGGCATCGAGATCCAAAGGCATGCGCGCAGCGTGCTGTCGGCGATAGCAATCTGGATCTTGCGTAGCGGGAGTTGGTCCGAGCGCCGAACCATCGACGTCTGGTTTAACCAACGGGCGGAAAAATATGTCGCGGCGATGATCATCGCGAGCCACGCCAAAAGCAGCTGCAATGGGAGCGTTTGTCGTTCCAAAATGGCAAAAACAACCGCACAAATTGCCTGTGTCGCACCCGAATAAAGTGTGAAGCGTGATAGAATATTGAGCTGAGCAGTACGGACTTCGCCCGCAGGGGCGTGCCGCTCCTCAATCATATGCGCAGGGCCGCGGGCGTCGATATCGCGCCGCATAACCATTTGGTTTTCTGCTTCTTTTGTGCTCTGTCCTGCTGCCATGATATCCCAGCTCGATATGGTTTGGCAGACTTGTACCCGGCAACCCTTTGATGCTTGGTTAAGACGGGCTTTGGAATAAATATACCGAGTTCGAGATCGAATCCCGTTCTTCCGCGAAAATTGAGCCCGCCAGGCGCCAAATTCTTTGCGAAACGAAACGAGTTCGAATAGACAGTCTCGCATCAATTTGCGGGTCAGCGTTTGACGCCGATTCCGCCATTTAGGAGAGCTTCGATGCGCAACGCGCTTTTTCTGGCGGTTAGTGGACTTGCCCTGACTGCGTCTGTCACACCTTTTGCAGGGGATGCCGCAATGGCAAACCATCATGCGACGGCCGAAGAACCGGCTGCCGACAACCCGCTTCTTGCCGATTGGACCGGCCCTTATGAAGGCGTGCCGCCCTGGGATCAGATGGCACCGGAACATTTCTCCGGAGCCTTTGAAGTCGCCATGGCCGAAATGCGCGCTGAAGTGCAGGCGATCATCGATAATCCGGAAGCGCCAAATTTTGAAAACACCAACCAGGCGATGGAACTTGTTGGCGATCGGATGAACAATGTGTTGTCGATGTTCGGCGTTGCGGTGAGCAATGTCAGCAATGACGAATATCGTGCAGTGCAGGGCGAATGGTCGCCGCAGATTGCTGCCTTTTATCAAGGGCTGTATCTCCAGCCTGAGCTGATTGCCCGCTATCGCGCGGTTTATGAAGGCCGTGAAGGCGCAGGGCTTGATGCCGAACAGCTTCGTTTGGTCGAGCGCGATTATGAGCAGCTGCTGCGGCAAGGGGCCTTGCTCGAAGGCGCGGATCGCGAACGGCTTGCTGCAATCACGACCGAGCTGGCTGGTCTCTACAGCGAATTCAGCAACCGCGTTCTTGCTGACGAAGAAACCTATGTCCTCCTCGATAGCGAAGATGATCTTGCCGGACTGTCCGACAGCTTTGTCGCGACGCTGCGGTCGGCTGCCGAAGAGCGCGAGGAAGAGGGTTGGGCGATCGTCAACACCCGCTCCTTCATGCAGCCCTTCCTGCAATATTCAACGCGGCGCGATCTGCGCGAGCAGGTATACAACGCCTATATCAATCGCGGCGACAATGGCGATGCGAACGACACGAATGAAATCATCGGTCAAATTCTCGGGCTTCGCGCGGAGCGTGCAGCGCTTCTCGGATTTGAAACGCATGCCCATTGGCGGATGGCCGATACGATGGCCGGTACGCCGGAAAACGCGACCGATCTGATGTTGCGCGTATGGCCGGGCGCAGTTGCGCGGGTCCAGCAAGAAGTTGCCGATATGCAGGCGATTGCTGACGAAGAAGGTGCCGATATCACGATCGCGCCGTGGGACTATCGCTTCTACGCAGAAAAGGTCCGCCAAGCACAGTATAGCATCGACGAAGCCGAAATCCGGCCCTATTTCCAGCTTGAGAATATGATCAATGGCATGTTCTACATGGCGGAAACGCTGTGGGACCTACAATTCACCGAGAATACCGGCGAAGTTCCTGTGTTCCAGGAAGATGTTCGCACCTTTGTGGTGACTGATGCCCGTGACGGATCGAATGTCGGTCTATTCTATCTCGACACCTATGCGCGGACAGGCAAACGGTCGGGTGCCTGGATGACGACCTATCGCAGCCAGCAAACGCTGGGCGGTGAGCAGAATGTGCTGGCGTCGAACAATAACAATTTCACCGAACCGCCCGAAGGCGAACCGGCGCTTATCAGCCTGGATGATGCCCGGACGCTGTTCCATGAGTTCGGCCATGGCATCCATTATCTTCTCCAGGATGTCTATTATCCGAGCCTCGCCGGAACGCCGCGCGACTTTGTGGAGTATCCGAGCCAGGTGATGGAAAATTGGGTGCTGACGCGTCCGATCCTCAACCAGTTCGCCCGCCATGTCGAAACTGGCGAGCCGATGCCGCAGGAGCTTGTTGATCGCATCGAGGCCAGCAGTACCTTCAACCAGGGCTTCTCCACGGTTGAATATCTGTCTTCGGCAATTGTCGATATGCGCCTGCATAATCGCGCTGAGGCTATCACCGATGTCGATGCCTTTGAGCGCGAAACGCTGGCAGAGATCGGTATGCCGGACGAGATTGTGATGCGGCACCGCCTGCCACAATTTAATCACCTCTTCTCGTCCGATGCCTATTCGGCTGGCTATTACAGCTATCTCTGGTCCGAAACGATGGACGCGGATACGTGGGAAGCCTTTGTCGAAAGCGGCGATGTCTGGAATCGCGAGATTGCCGATCGCTTCCGGTCGACTTTGCTCTCGACCGGTAACGAGACTGACCGCGCAGAAGCCTATCGGGCGTTCCGGGGCCGCGACCCGGATGTCGATGCCTTGCTTCGTAAGCGCGGTTTCCCGGTCCCAGAAGCCGGTGGTGAAACCTCAGACGACTAAGGAAAGCCCATGACCGTATCAGCGCTTCGTACGCCAGAAGACCGCTTCGAGAATATCCCGGATTTCGACTATCCGGTGCATTATGCGGAGGATCTTCCGGGCTATGAAGGGCTGCGGGCCAGCTGGGTGGATGCGGGACCGGCCGACGCCGATCGTACATTCCTTTGCCTGCATGGCGAGCCCAGCTGGAGCTTTCTCTATCGCAAGATGATGCCGGTGTTCCTCGAAAGTGGGGCCCGGGTCATCGCCCCGGATTTCTTTGGTTTTGGTCGATCGGACAAACCGACTGAGCCAGAGACATACAGTTTCGATTTTCACCGGGATTATATCCTGGCGCTGGTCGAACGGCTTGATCTCAGCAACATCACGCTCGTTGTTCAGGACTGGGGCGGGCTTATTGGCTTGACCTTGCCGGTTGATGAGGGATTTCGTGCGCGCCTCTCCCGCTTGATTGTGATGAACACGGCGCTGGGTGTCGGAAAATCGCCGAGCGACGGCTTTATGGGCTGGAAAAACTATGCCGCCGCAACGCCAGATCTGCCGGTCGGTGACCTGCTCGCCCGGGGAACCCCGCAAATGACCGATGAGGAGAAGGCTGCCTATGACGCACCCTATCCGTCGATCGACTATAAGATGGGAACGCGGCGCTTTCCCGAGATGGTGCCGATCTCACCCGAGATGGAGGGTGTAGAGCTCAGCCTCAAAGCCGCGACCTATTGGAGTGATGAATTCACCGGCGCGAGCTTTATGGCTGTGGGCGATGCCGATCCGGTGCTCGGTCCCCCGGTCATGAATGCGCTGCGCGAAACTATCAACGGCTGCCCGGAACCGTTGATGATCGAAGGCGGCGGCTATTTCGTGCAGGAATGGGGCGAGCCGATTGCTCGTGCCGCACTTCACCACTTCGGTGATCTCTAAGACCCGGACCTAGCGCCGCGCGGTTATTGCCGGTCCATCCGGTCCCAACAGCGTCAATACACCATCTTCGCTTACGCCGAGGCCGTAGACGGTGCCAAGCGCGCCAAGCAATGCGCTCTCGAACCGGCTGATCTCGGGATTGATGCAAGCCCTGCGCGTTGATGCGATGGGCCCGAAGGATATGCCCCCGATTAGATCATACCTGCCCATGAATCGATTGCAGCCGCCATTGCCAGAGACCCCGCCCTCCATATCAAATTGGAGAGTTTGCCCTACGGTTGCTGGAACTTCTTCACCGGCAATCGTGGTGACCCGCCATTCCTCACCGGCCAGCACGCTGGCGCTGTCGCCGCCGCAGCCGCGATATAATCGGCCATCTACGATGACCCGAACCGAGTGTGGCCAGACCATATCGGCCATTCCGTCATTGCAAATTTTCTCGTCGATCAAGACTATGAAATCGCGTCCACCAGGGTTTTCAGATTGGCTAATGAATACCATGCCCGGCCAAGGGGAAGTACGGTCCCGCCGCTCGGCTTCTGCTGAAAAATCGCCGGCATGTTCGATTCTCAACCGGTCTTCGGTGATCATGAGAGACCAGAATGGCTCGGTCCCGTGCGCGCGATAGCCGGTCCATGGATCGGCGGCTTCTTCGGCATTTTCATGATGATCTGCGGTGGCAGGAGTCGCGCCGATAAGCGCGATAGCGGCGAAGGCGGTGAGCCATTTTGGAAGCTTTTTCATGCCTCTATTGTCGCAGAATGCTGACGTGTGATCAATCTCCGCCGCTCCATTCGCGACAAAGCTATCCGAATGCCGTGTAATTATATTATAAGGACCCAACCGAGCGAATCGGCTGGACAGGATTTCTGATGGCTAGCGACACTCCGCGGCGCAATTTGCCGCCCCTAGAATTATACGTACCCGAGCCGAAATTTCGGCCCGGCGATGATGCGGACTTTTCCGACATAGAAGTCCCGCCGGCCGGCGAAACACGGCGGCCCGATACGGCTGACGATCACGGGGACATGCCGGATCTCGCCTATGGCCTGGTCCGCGTCCTTGACGAGGATAACAAGGCTGTCGGGCCTTGGGATCCAAAACTCGACGCCGATACGTTGCGCAAGATGCTGCGATCCATGGCGCTGACCCGCGCCTTTGACGAACGGATGTTCCGCGCCCAGCGACAAGGCAAGACCAGCTTCTACATGAAATGTACCGGCGAAGAGGCCGTCGCGATTGCCGCAACCTTTGCGCTTGATCGCGACGATATGTGTTTCCCCTCCTATCGGCAGCAGGGCATCCTGATCGCGCGGGACTGGTCCCTCGTCGACATGATGAACCAGGTCTATTCGAACAAGAGAGACCGGCTGATGGGTCGGCAGCTACCGATCATGTATTCGACGAAGCAGGGCAGCTTCTTTTCGATTTCGGGTAATCTCGCGACCCAATATCCGCAGGCTGTAGGCTGGGCGATGGCAAGCGCCGCAAAAGGCGACAGCCGCATCGCCGCAACATGGACCGGCGAAGGATCGAGTGCAGAAGGCGATTTCCATTCGGCTTGTATCTTTGCCGCCGTCTACAAGGCACCGGTCATCATGAACGTCGTCAACAATCAATGGGCGATCAGTTCATTTAGTGGTTTTGCCGGCGGTGAGGCGACCACCTTTGCGGCGCGCGCAGTGGGTTATGGCATTGCCGGGCTTCGCGTCGATGGCAATGACGCGCTGGCCGTTTATGCAGCAACCCAATGGGCCGCGGAACGCGCGCGCACCAACAAGGGCCCGACGCTGATTGAGCATTTCACCTATCGCGCGGAAGGCCATTCAACCTCGGACGATCCATCGCAATATCGCTCCGCTAATGAGGCCGCAGAATGGCCGCTCGGCGATCCGATCGCGCGGCTCAAAAACCATCTGATTGCGCTTGGCGAATGGGACGAGGATCGCCAGGCGGCGATGGACAAGGAATGCGCTGAACAAGTCAAGACGGCCGCTAAACAGGCAGAGAAAAATGGTATTCTTGGTCATGGGTTACACCATCCACTTGAGACCATGTTTGAACAAGTATTCGAGGAAATGCCCTGGCATTTGAAAGAGCAGATGCAGGACATGCTCGATGAGAATGAGGCCGCCAACAATGTGGCGAAGACACGATGAGCAGAGGCGATAACTCTACCAGCCAGCGCAACATGATCCAGGCGATCAACAGCGCCATGGACGTTGCGATGGAGCGCGATGAAAATGTCTGCGTGTTCGGCGAAGATGTCGGATTTTATGGCGGCGTCTTCAGGGCCACTGCCGGCCTTCAGGAAAAGTTCGGCAAGACGCGGAGCTTCGACACGCCGATCAACGAATGCGGGATCATCGGCGTTGCGGTCGGGATGGCGGCCTATGGCATGCGGCCAGTCGCCGAGATCCAATTTGCCGACTATATCTATCCTGGCCTTGACCAGCTGGTCTCAGAAGCAGCGCGCTTGCGCTATCGCTCGGCTGGTGAATTCACCGCGCCGTTGACGATCCGCTCGCCCTTTGGCGGCGGCATCTTTGGCGGCCAAACGCATAGCCAATCACCCGAGAGCATCTTCACCCATGTCTGCGGCGTAAAGACGGTCATCCCGTCCACGCCTTATGACGCCAAGGGGTTGTTGATCGCGGCGATTGAAGACCCGGATCCGGTCGTTTTTTTCGAACCGAAGCGTATTTATAACGGGCCGTTCGATGGCTATTACGACACGCCGGTCGAGCCCTGGTCCAAACATCCGGCCAGCGAAGTGCCGGACGGGCACTATGTGATTCCGCTCGGCAAAGCGAACATTGTTCGTGAAGGCAGCGCGGTGACAATGCTCTGCTACGGTACGATGGTGCATGTCACGATGGCGGCGGTCGAAACGCTGGGCATTGATGCCGAAGTTATCGACCTGCGTACCCTGCTGCCGCTCGACATCGAAACGATCGAAGCGTCGATCAAGAAAACAGGGCGCTGCCTTGTGGTCCACGAAGCGACACGGACATCGGGCTTTGGTGCAGAACTGGCTGCCCTGGTCCAAGAGCGCTGTTTCTATCATCTCGAGGCGCCGATCCAGCGCGTGACGGGCTATGACACGCCCTATCCGCACAGCCTGGAATGGGCTTATTTCCCGGGGCCGGTGCGGCTCCGCCTGGCAATCGAACGCGTCATGGAGGACGTCAGTGGCGAAGTATAAATTCAAACTCCCCGATATTGGCGAAGGCATTGCCGAAGCTGAAGTCGTCGCCTGGCATGTGAAAGTCGGCGACGAAATCGAAGAAGATCAGGGCATTGCCGACATGATGACCGACAAGGCCACGGTCGAGATGGAATCGCCCGTCACGGGTACTGTCGTCGAGCTCAACGGCGAAGAGGGCGATATGCTGGCGATTGGTTCGGTACTGGCTGTTATCGAAACCGACGAAATCCCCGACGAAGAAGAAGATCCGCCCGCGGCTGCTGCAAAGCTCTCCGAAGAGCGCGCGCGCGAAGAAGCCAAGGCGGCTGCAGAAGCGGCAGCCGAGGAACCGGAAGAAGCCGAACCCGAGCCGGTCGAAGAAACGCCGGTTGCCGAACCAACACCCGAACCCGGCGTCGCTCCGACACGCGTGATGGCTTCACCTGCCGTACGAAAGCGCGCAGCCGAGCTGGGCGTAGATCTTGCCAATGTGAAACCACAGGCTGGCGAACGCATTCGTCACAGTGATCTCGATCAGTATCTGACCTATGGCGCGACCTATCTGACGCCGGGATCCGGTCGAAAACGCGACGATGAAGAAATCAAGGTGATTGGCCTGAGGCGCAAGATTGCCGAGAATATGGCCGCATCCAAACGCAATATTCCGCATTTCACCTATGTCGAAGAAATCGATGTAACGGCACTCGAAGCAACGCGAGCCGACCTGAATGCCACGCGTGGCGATCGACCCAAGCTCACCGTGTTGCCGCTGATCATTGCGGCGATCTGCAAGACATTGCCCGATTTCCCGATGATCAATGCCACCTATGATGACGAAGCTGGCCGCGTAACGCGCCACGGTTCAGTCCATCTCGGAATGGCGACGCAAACCGATACCGGGCTTATCGTGCCGGTAATTGCCGACGCGCAGGACAAGAATGTCTGGCAGCTTGCGATGGAGATCGCACGCCTGTCGGACGCGGCACGCACGGGCAAGGCAACCCAGGCAGAGCTAACCGGCGGCACGCTAACGCTGACCTCGCTTGGCCCGCTTGGCGGCATTGCGACCACACCGGTGATCAACCGGCCGCAAGTCGCGATCATCGGCCCGAACAAGATTGTCGAGCGCCCGGTCATCGTCGATGGGGAGATAGAAGCGCGCAAGCTGATGAATCTCTCGATCAGCTGCGATCATCGGGTCGTCGATGGCTATGATGCGGCAAGCTATGTCCAGGCGCTGAAGACGCTTCTCGAAACGCCCGTGCTAATCTTCGCCGATTGACCGACCAAGATCTGGTTCGATGGATGCGGTGTCATTGCCGTTCGGACTGGGCTCGCCTAGACGCTGTTCCAGGGGGGCGATGATGCAGTCAATTCAAGATCGATCAAATTCGCAATGGTAGGGCTGCTTTCGTTGGCTTTGGGCGTCGCTGCGGCGTTGCAAAGCGCTGACACTCCGGTGCCAGACCAACCCGATCCGCCACTTCAGACTGAGACCATAGCGCCTGAACCGATTGGTGATCCGTCAACCTGGGTTACACAGAGCGACTATCCGTCCAATTTTCTGCGTAACGGCGAAGAGGGCACGACACGGTTTCAGGTCCGGGTCGGTGCGAACGGCCTGCCGACAATGTGCTTCACCATCGGTTCGAGCGGGCATTTCCAGCTCGATGGCCGGACGTGCAATTTGGTCATGAACAGAGCGCGATTTAATCCCGCGCGCGATGGGTCGGGTAATGCTGTGGCCGGGATCTACACTGGAAGCCATGAATGGCGGGCGCCGCGCTAAGCAGGACTTAAGTGAACAGTTTTCGAGCCGTTGCCAATCGCTCTGCGGCTTGGTCGAGCATTTCATCGCCCTTTGCGAAGCAGAGGCGCACGATGCTGGTCACGGGATCGCTCTCGTAAAATGGAGAGATAGGGATCACCGCGACGCCTGCGTCTTCGACGAGACGGATTGCGAAATCCCGGTCTCCCAGAGCGATACCGGATGCCTCCAAGTCGACAGACAGAAAATAGGTGGCGGCGCAGGGCAGGATCGAGAAGCCGGTTTGGCTCAGGGCGGTTGATAATCGATCACGGGAACGCTGAAAGTCGGCCCGCATATCGTCAAAGTAGCTATCATTCTTGCTGAGCCCATATGCGACCCCGGCTTGGAGATTGGGCGGCGTCGTGAAGGTCAGGAACTGGTGCGTCTTGGCGATGACATTGGCCAAAGGCGGGGCGGCGATAGCCCAGCCGACCTTCCAGCCGGTGAGCGAGAAAATTTTCCCTGCCGATCCGATCTTGACGGTGCGCGCCTCCATACCGCTCATCGCCATCAGCGATTTATGGGTCCGGCCATCAAAGGTCAGATGTTCCCACACTTCGTCACAGATCGCGACTAGATCATGGGTTTTACAGACTTCTGCCAACAGACGGAGCTCAGTTTCCGACAGCATTGTGGCCGTTGGATTGTGAGGACTGTTGAGGATAATCACGCGGGTCTTGTCGGTTATAGCCGCTTCCAGGGAATCGCGTGTGATTGTCCAATCCGGCGGACCTGAGCGGATGAATCTCGGCGTGCCGCCAGCTTGGCGCACAAGCGGCGCATAGGCATCATAGGCCGGCTGGACGATAATCGCCTCGTCGCCGGGACGGACCAGGCCCAGTATTGAGGCCGCCAGGGCTTCTGTCGCCCCGGAGGTGACGACAACCTCTTTGTCGCCATCAATCGCAAGATCTTGATGATGCGCATAGTGATCGGCGATTGCTTTCCGCAGTGCCGGAATTCCGCGCATTGGCGGATATTGGTTCGGGCCATTGATTGTCGCCTCCGCGGCGGCTCGACGGACATCTTCAGGGCCTTCCGCGTCCGGGAAACCCTGGCCGAGATTGATTGCGCCGCGTTCCCGCGCGCGGATCGACATGTCTTCGAAGATGGTCGTTGGCAGGTCGGCGAAGTTGGGGTTCATTCGACTTTTTTACCGCCAGCCGGTCGCTTCGGCTCCTTCTTCAATACTTGCTCTATGTAGAGCCGCTGCGTGAGGACGAAGCAGACGACCGTAAGCGGCGCAGCCAGCAAGACACCGAGCAGGCCGAACAATATCCCGGCCCCGACAACGGCAAACAACAGGACGGCCGGAAGCAAATCCACTGACTTCTTCTGGATGATGGGCTGGAGAATATTGCCCTGCACCTGTTGGATCAGCACATAGACGCCGAGCGTCCACAGCGCGATCGTTGGACTGACGCTAAAGGCAACGAGTACGGCCGGTATGCCGGCGACGACAGGACCGATAAAGGGAATGAAATCGAGCAGGCCGGCAATGATCGCAAGCGCAGCAGCTGACGGCACCCCGATGATGGAGAGTGCGATATAGATCAGCACTGCAACGATCACCGACGAGAAAATCTGTGCACGGAGCCACAGCCCCAGAGCCCGGCCAATATCGTCGCAGGTTTCGGTTGCGAGCTGTTCGCGGTTCTTGGGAACGATCCGAACCAGTCCGTCACGATACAGACCCGGTTGCGCCGCGAAGAATACCGCGCCTGCAAGCACAAGTATGATATTGGTCAGCGCACCGCCGGCCGACATGAGGGCAAAGCTTCCCGCTCGCGTCGTCAAACCAGATAGCTGGCTGGTTATGTCGCTGGCAGCTTGGCGGACATCATAGTCGATACCCCAATTGTCGAATGCGGTTTGCGTAGCTTCGATCGCATCTGGAATGCGGGCGATCAGGGCTGCAAACTGGGTGATAATCAGATCGCCGAAAATCCACGCCACAGATCCCAATATCCCGAACAGGGCGATCACGGAGACCGTAACGGACAATCCTTCAGGTAGTCCGAACCCTATGAAAATACGGGCAATTGCACGCAAGATTACGGCAACAACTACGGCTGCAAAGATCAGCAGTAGCAACCGGCTTAAGCTGAGGATGACGGCGGCGAGGGCAACAATAGCCAGCACTGCAAATGCCCGGCGCACGAAATTATTGTGCGATGCCTGATCGTCCATGGCGGCCCCCTTGATTGCGTTGTCCGATCTTATCGGCGGGATTGCTCCGCCGAGCAAGCTTCACCGAATTGAACCTTTATCAGGCCAGGCGCTCGGCGTGCCAGCGCAGATGGTCTTCCATGAATGTCGAAATGAAATAATAGCTGTGATCATGCCCATCGCGCATCGACAGGGTCAGCGGGATATCGGCAGCTTGGCACGCTTGCTCAAGAAGGTGCGGTTTGAGTTGCTCGTCGAGAAACTGATCGGCGCTTCCCTGATCGACCAGGATCTCCGGCATGCGCGCCCCGTCTTCGATCAGCGCACAGGCATCATAGGCGCGCCATGATGCGCGGTCCGGCCCGAGATAGCCGCCCAGGGCTTTCTCACCCCAGGGGCAATGAAGCGGCGACACAATGGGGGCAAAGGCAGAGACGCTGCGGAACCGCTCGGGGTTTCGCAGAGCAATTGTCAGTGCGCCATGCCCGCCCATCGAGTGTCCGGTGATCGCTTGCCGGCGCATATCGGCCATCGGGAACTCAGGTCCGATCAACGCGGGCAGCTCGCTCTCCACATAGCTACGCATGCGGAAATTCTCAGACCAAGGTGCTTCAGAGGCATCGACATAAAAACCCGCGCCTTGGCCGAAATCATAGCCGTCATCATCTGGAACATCGTCACCGCGCGGCGACGTGTCGGGCGCAATAAAAATCAGCCCAAGTTCCGAACAGGCGCGGCGAAATTCACCTTTTTCGGTCACATTGTCGGCGGTGCAGGTCAGGCCAGACAGGTACCAGACAACCGGCAGCTTCTGGCCGGCTTCGTGATCGGGAATATAGGCTGAAAACCGCATATTCGTGCCGGTTTCGACGCTGCGATGGGCGTAAAAGCCTTGGGTTCCGCCATAGGCACGATTGGTCGATAGAATCTCCATGACAGCCCCGTACCATCCGGCGCCGGCTTCGCGAAGGCCTAGCGTGCCATCAAGCCGCGCATTGCCGCTATTAGCGCCAGTGGCTGGTCAACCATGACATGGTGACCACAGTCCGGGAGCGCTATGAAAGATGTGCCATCCGGCATGGTTTCGCGGAGGTGAGCCAGGGCATTGGCATCCATGATCGCTGATCGATCACCATAGATCATGGCTAGCGGACAATTCGTCGATCGGGCCTTTTCGGCGCTGGTCAGCCGATCGGTAAGGCTGAAGCCATTGGGATCGAAGCACCAGCTAAATCGTCCGGGCTCTAGTTCGACGATCGCGCCGCGGGCAATCATGTCTGCGATATAGTGATTCTCGCAACTCTGTGGCGGCAGGAATCGAAACCTGGCGAGCCCTTCTTCAAGGCTGCCAAAGAAGCGGCGTTCGCGTAGCGGCCGGTCCATATTGTTTGGCGAGTGTCGCATTTGCAGCGAGGAATCCATGATAATCGCCTGGCCAACCCAGGCATCGGGATCGGCGGCGGCTGCTGCTGTTGGTGCGCCGCCAAAACTGTGTCCGCACACTATTGGCTTTCCGGCTTCCAGCAGCCCGGCAGCCTCGGCCACGGCCTTCATGTCCTGCGCATGTTCGTGGATCGCATAGCGCGGCCGCCAATCCGAGCCACCCATGCCCGCCATGGACATTGCGACAACATGATAATCATCGGCAAAAAATGGAGCGATGTGCGCCCACCACATGGCATGCGCGCCGCCACCATGCAGGAGGAACAGGCCGGGGGCGCCCGCCTTGCCCCATGTGAAATATTCGATGCCTCCGGCATCTCGCTCAATCCGATGCCGACTTGGCTCGTGCGCGAGAGCGGTATCGAACCATTGAGGGGCAGGAGGTTTCCTGCCTTCGTATGAAGCGATTACGGTGGCCGGCGCGGTCGAGACTGTCATACGGCTAACCAGCATGGCTTTACGCTTACGTCAACTGCGTCATACATTTTCGTCAAGAGAGATGTTTGTCATATCGAATGGAAAATTGACCATGAGCAGATCTGCAATTTGAGAGTGAACTCCCCAAAAACTGGGCTCCAGGCCAAGTGTAAATGTGGTTTTAACCTCTCTCTTGCGGACTAAATTTACGAATATCGGCGATAAAGTGGGTTCAGAAGCAAAGGAACTTCCATGTCGATCTCCGCCGATCTCTTGGTGAAACAGTCAGATTCCGAAGAGCGCCGCATTGCAGAGCGTGTGCCGGTGGACATGCGTGCCGGTTTTCGTAAGCAAGGTTATGATGCCGCGAGAGCCGATGTCAGCGATATCTCGCAGACGGGGTGCAAGGTCGATAGCGCCATGACGCTCGCCACCGGTGTCGAAGTGTGGATCAAATTTCCTGGATTCCAGCCAATGCTATCCAAGGTCGTGTGGGCACGCGGTTTCGAAGCCGGGTGTGAATTTGAAGAACCCTTTCATCCGGCTGTGCTGGAGAATTTTTTGCAGCGCCATCGCGCCGCATAGCTAGCCGCGCGCTAAATCACTTCACTGTTATAAGAATGCCAGGCAAAGATGGCGGCCGTGCCGCGATGTGGCCGCCAGCACTCTGCCGCATCGCGAATCTCTGCTTCACTCGGCCGCTCCTTCCAGCCCAATAGTTTTCCGACTTCGATCTGCACCGCAAGATCACCGGCTGGCCAGATGTCAGGCCTTCCCTCGGCAAACAGAAGATATACTTCGGCTGACCAACGCCCGATGCCTTTGACCGCGACAAGCTCTGCAATCGCGGCCTCGTCGTCCGCAGGGAGTGCGGCCAGGTCCAATTGTCCGGAAACGATCAGCTCTGCGAGCGACCGCGCATAGCTGCTCTTCTGGCGGCTCAGTCCAGCGCCGCGAAGAACTGCGTCACTCGCCTCTAGCAGCGCATGGGGTTCCATCTCGCCGCCCAGTGCATCGGATAATTTGCGCCAGACGGCATTCGCCGATGCGACGCTGACTTGTTGGCCCAGGATCGTCCTCAGCAACGTCTGATAGCCGCGATCGCGGATACGCGGCGGTGGATAGCCGATCTCGGCAAGGCGCGTTTTAAAGCGCGGCTCGATCTTGGCTAGACTGTCCAATGACTGTCGCAGGTGCGAAGCGGCTATTCCCATCTATCGAGGCCTTGATTTCATTTGCAGTCCATCACATAGCCGCGCCGCAGCATTTTTCGAAATCGCCTGAAGGAATCGTTCATGCCCAAGCTAATTGTCGTCAATCGCGATGGTGAAGAAACCGCCGTCGATGCAGATAACGGCCTGACCGTGATGGAAGTGATCCGGGACAATGGCTTTGACGAGCTCCTTGCTCTTTGTGGTGGCTGTTGCTCCTGCGCGACTTGCCATGTTCATGTCGATCCGAATTTTGCGGCCAAACTTCCGGAAATGGACGAGGATGAGGATGATCTGCTGGAAAGCTCGGATCATCGCGACGAGCATTCACGTCTGTCCTGCCAGATTCCGTTCGGCGACGAGCTGGATGGCCTCAAGGTCACGATCGCGCAGGAAGACTAAGGCTCACGCCGCACTTCCTTCTCCCATTGTGAGTTGTTCTGGACGGAGGTGGCCATCAGGTCAGCTCCGCGCTTCTCGGTGCTATCCCGACGATCCGGTCCTTTCGTGATGCGCGTAGAGCGCGATCGCGGCGGCATTTGATACATTGAGGCTTTCAATTGCATCGCTGATCGGCAACCGCGCCAGCGCATCGCAATGGCTCGCGACATTTTGACGTAATCCCGCGCCTTCTGCGCCGAGGACGATCGCAATGCGCTTGCCACCCAATGCATCGGAAAGATTGAGCGTTGCTTCGCCTGCCAGTCCGATTCGCCAGAAACCCGCATCTGCGATCTGATCCAGTGCGCGCGATAGATTGACCACACGGCACCAGGGAAGGGCTTCCAGCGCGCCTGACGCGGCCTTGGCCAGGGCGCCAGACTCAGGCGGTGCATGGCGGTCCTGGGTCACCAGCCCTAGGGCGTTGAAGGCGAGTGCAGAACGCATGATGGCACCGGCATTATGCGGGTCCGTCACCTGATCGAGGATTACCAACGGCCGTCCTTCTTCGGCGCCGGCCAGCAGGTCTTCGATCGCGATATCGGGTAGAGGCTTGACCTCGATGACCAGTCCCTGGTGCGGGGCGTCATGCGGTACCAGCCGTCCAAGATCAGCCACACCGGCCATTTCGACTTGCAGATCGGGTGGCAGGTCTAGCCCCGCCACCCCTTCATGGGTTGCCCATAATTTGCGGATTGTTCGCTTCGGATTGTCGAGCGCCGCATAGACGGCATGCCGCCCCCAGAAGCGCGGTGCCCGGCCTTCGCGTTGTTTCGCCTTGCGTCTCTTCGCCATGGCACCATGCTTTCTATCAACGAGCGTTGACAGGCAAGCGGTGTTTCGCCATTGAGCCGCCCTTCGCCGCGCTTTCGTTGCACTGCTTCGTGAAGCGCCGTGATCCCGATGGACGGGTGGCCGAGTGGTTAAAGGCAGCAGACTGTAAATCTGCCCGCGCAAGCGTACGCTGGTTCGAATCCAGCCCCGTCCACCATCACCAGATTTGAGGTCTGCAGATCAGTGCAACGCTGGTTCAGTCTTTTCTTGTCAGGCCTGGCCGGCGAAATTCGCCGGTTGGCGGTTTGAAACGCCCGGGAACGGTGTATGGGGTCGGCATCGAAGCCAGTTCACGGTGTTTGTGGATCAATGAGTCTGGGTCAATTGGTTCGATAAACTCAATGCCGAAGGATGTGCCCTCGGCCCAGACGACGGTGCCATCGACCGGCCCAATGCCATCCAACTCCGCGGTAATCGTATGGCCAACGACAAGTGGCTTGTCGCCTGCGCCGCCAAAACCTGTCGCGGAGAGGTTGCGAAGTCTCACCGAGATCTCCTCTCCGTCGGTGTCGCGAAGAATGGTATGCCGCAACATGGCTGTGCGTTCCGCCCGTTCTTCGGCGGTCTCCTTTTTCTCATCCTCTGGTCGCTCGGCCATCGTGCGCCCCCATGAATAGCCTGTTTGCGACCGACTCGTTGCCGGTCGGAAAGACATTGATACCATATCTGGGTAAATGGCTGTCGGACGTAGTGGGTAAACCATGTTGTAACCCTAACCACGGTTAACCTCAATTTGCCCAATTTGACGCGACGCCTGTTTTTGCGCACCTAGCGCCGACCGACAGGAGAGCGTTTATGAAAGTGCAAGCGAACGGGCTTGAGATTGAAGTCGAAGATCATGGCAATCCGGACCATCCAGCGTTGTTGCTGATCATGGGGTTTTCGGGGCAGCTCTCCTTGTGGCCGGATGCTTTTGTCGAAGAGCTGGTTGAGCGCGGGTTCCGGGTCATTCGCTACGATAACCGCGATATCGGTCTGTCACACAAATTTGACGGCGTGAAAGCGCCGCACCCGCTTTGGCATCTGTTTGTGAAGCGGATCTTCAAAAATCGCCGCATGGCGCCTTATTCGTTGGTCGATATGGCCGCCGATGCGATGGGCGTACTCGATGCGCTCGAGATTGAGCGCGCGCACGTACTGGGTGTGTCGATGGGTGGCATGATCTCGCAGATTGTCGGTGCGGAATATCCCGATCGCGTCCTGTCGCTAATGCCCGTGATGACGTCGACCAATGCACCTGGGCTTCCCGGGCCGGACAAGGAAATACGGAAAATCCTGATCCAGGCTGCTCGCAATCGCCCGGAAACGGAAGAGGAGGCGATCGCGGCCGGTATGCGCTTCTTCAACGCGATTGGCTCCCCCGGTGGCGCGGAACGCCAGGCCGAAATCAAGGAGCTGATCCATAAAAATGTCGCCCGTAGCCTCTATCCTGAAGGTCCGTCGCGCCAGCTTGCGGCGATCATCGATACGGGTAATTTGCGGCCCTTTGCGCAGCGTATTCAGGCCAAGACGCTGGTTATACATGGCGAGGCCGATCCGTTGATCCTCCACCCGTGCGGCAAGGATGTTGCCGATCATGTCGAAGGCGCGCGGTTCGAGCTGGTCGATGATATGGGCCATGACTTGCCGGAAGCGCAGCATGGTAGCTTGGCCGATATGATTACCGAGCACGCGCTCGGCGGTTGACGGGCTAATCGGGTCGGTAAGCCCGGAGGAGCACGTCGACGCCGTGGCAAACATGATTCCGAATGTCTTTCTGCGTCGGTTTTTTTGCGATGCCGAAGCGCAGCTCCATGTCGGCAAAGCCTTTCCACAAGGACAATAGATCCTCTGCCGCCGTTTTCGCCTTGTCGATCTTCAAGTCGCCGCGCTGGTCGGCGGCCTCCAAGATCGCAATCAGCTCGCGCCGCATCTTCCCTGGGCCAGCATTGAAAAAGCGATGAGCGGCTTCGGGATGGCGGTCCCGTTCGATCATGAGCATCGTATCGAAATGAAAATGCGTATCGTCGAACAGGAAGCTCATCAGTGTGACGCCGAAATTCACCAGCTGCGCCTCGATCGTATCCGCATCGCGGTTCGCTTCGCCGATTGTCTTCGTCATATGTTCAGCCTGGCGGCGTACCAGTGCCTCCAACAGCCCCGCTTTGTCACCGAAGCGTTTATAGATGGTGACCTTTGATACAGCTGCCTTTTCAGCAATCCGCTCGATGGATGCGGCGGCATAGCCTTCGCCGAAAAACGCATCGCGCGCGGCGTCGATAATGGCTTCGGTCTTGCGTTCGTCGGTCGGGCGTCCAGCCCGCGCCGGTGCCGTAACAGTGGGGGCGATGTCAGTCATTAACCGCAACCTTGCACAGGTTGCGGCGCCGCGTCACCTTCTATGCGATATCACAGCTGCGAGAGACGGGCGATCTAGGCACCGAGTAGCGTTGCCAGCAGGAAGCCAAGGCCGGCACTTCCGACAATAGCGCTTGTCCAGGATGGGAAATTGGGTGCCTGACGCTGCTCGAGCCAGGCGATTTCTGCGGCGCTGGGTCGGCGATAACCGAATTTGCCAGCGGCGATGTTGAATTCTCCGTGGGTCATGGAAATGCTCCTGAGATCTGAATAGCGAGGCGATCGCCATGGGGATGGCGATCGCCTGTCGCTGAGTTACGCCGCTTCGGCTTGCGCCATGGCGTGGACATCGGACGCGGTCAGCATCTTGCCGCCAATTGCCCAGTCGCCCTGTTCGACTTCGTTGATGCGAACCCAGGTCACCGGGCGCATGGATTCGCCTTCCGTGGCGATCATGGCTTCGGTGACGTTTTCGATCAGCTCGGCCTTCTGGCCCGGGGTGAATACGTCTTTGATGAGATCAATCGTTACGAGTGGCATTATGTGTCTCCAGTTTTCAGTTGCGCCAGAACCATTCCGGCGATGGAGAGACATTCGCGGATCGGGTGTTCAGCAGATAGTTCGCGAAACGGAGCAATCCGCTATCAATTGCGTAGGAAGGCACTACTGATTTCGTAGTAACGCGCAAAATCTACGCAAAACTGGCGAATTTGCTCAGGTTTTGCTAGCCGGTGAGCTGGATTGAGGGGAACGATCTGATGAATAACTCCGGCACATTATGCCCGGCCGTAAAGGCCGCTGACATGATCGGCGATCGCTGGGTGTTGCTCCTGATGCGCGAAATGTTCATGGGCGCGACCCGCTACAAGGATTTTCAGAAAGCACTGCCGCGCATCTCGCCCAGCGTGCTCAGCAACCGGCTGAAGCAGATGGAAATGAACGGCATGATCATCAAGAAAACCGGTGCCGGCGACAATACCAGCGAGTATCGCCTGACGCGTTGCGGCCGGGAGCTGGCGCCGCTGATCGATCAGATGTCAAAATGGGGATTGCGCTGGGCGCGCCGTCGGATCGCCGATGAGGATATGGATGCCGGGAGCTTCATGTGGGATTTCCACCGGACCGTGAAGACGGCCGAGCTGCCCGACGGCGAAACCGTGATCAGCGTGAACCTGACCGATGTTGCCGAGCATTCCAAATGGTGGATCGTCTGCAATGCCGATACGGTTGATCTGTGCACCGATAATCCGGGCAAGGAGATCGATCTCTATATGTCGGGCCCGCTGCCCGCCTTTGCCGAAGTATGGATGGGCGATGTTGGGCCGCAAGAAGCGATCAGCGACGAATGCCTGACAGTGACCGGATCTTCGCACCTCACCGGCACGGCCAACGCCTGGTTCCCCCAATCGCGCTACGCCAAGGTTCGCCCCAAACGTATCCTTGATGAGGATGGCGCGGAGGTCAGTTAGGGTGAGGGCGGCACAGGTCGACGAATATTGCATCTCGCGACGCAAGCGACTAATCCCCGCCTCGCGCTTGGCGAGCGGGTATAGCTCAATGGTAGAGCACTAGCCTTCCAAGCTTGTGATGCGGGTTCGATTCCCGCTACCCGCTCCAGCGCATCTAAGAACTGATGGGTGCAAAGCCAACGTGCCAGACGACCATCCGATCTTTCGTGACAATCCGATCACCGGCTCGGTGGAGTTGCGCACCGGGTCAGCGCCGACGCCCTATCATGTGCGTGATGGCGAGGCTTTGCTGATCTTTGGCGATGTTGCGGGAGATGCGGTCGGAGCGATGATCGAGGGCGAGGATGTCCATCTCGTCGAGACCAGATCGGGCCGTGTCGCGGCTGGCATGATCATGGCCGATTTCCGGGATGCATCGATGGGGCCGCATCATGAGCTGCAATTCTTCGTGCTCGTCGCGGATCAGCCCGGGGCGTCGATTGGCGCGTTGCCTCTCGCTTTGCCGATCGCGATGGCCTCTCCCGGCTATGCCACGCTATGCTTCAAGCTGTGGAATGATGCCGATGCGGTGCTGGCTTATAATAACGACTATCTCGGCCTGAATGCCTCTCCGGCTGACTTCCGCCTCTTTGAGCAGCAAACCGACCGGTCCATCTCCTTTTCCATCACAGGTACAGGCAATGCGCCAATCCTTCGCGGCGCATTTGCATCGCGCAAGAGAACCCGTGCTTCGGCCATGTGGGAAATGCTCAAAATTGCTGGTTGGCGGCGGCTGATGGCCTTGGGCCGGGCGCGCTATACCGAGGGCGCCGTGGTCAACCGGCGCAGCGCCGTGATGCCCAATAACCGGAAGGCGCCTATCTTTACGGATGCTGGTAACAATGTCGCTCGGCACTGGGATAACGCAACGGATCGGCTGGAAATCGGGGGTGAGGAGATTGTCGGTCTGGATTTCGCGCCGCGTGCGTTACAGCATCTCTGGCCGTTCCGCTTTGTCTATCGCCATCCCGACGATAGGGCCTGATTACCGGTTAACTGCATGATTTCATAGGCTTGCTTATGGTATCGTACCGTCCCGGCCTCAACCACAATCTTCATCAATAAATTACCATTTTTCCTTAGATTTGGGCCACATGAACGCCCATCGCGATATCAAGCGCCCTGCTGCCGCAGAGAGCGCCGATCCGCGGCCGCATTCTGCGGTCTCCAGCGGTGTGGGATTTGTCGGTTTGGCCGGCTTGTTTGCGGCAATCATTATTGGCCGATTGACCGGTGCCAATGGTCCGCTCGCTGCCATGCTTGCGCTGGTTGGTTGTGGCCTGCCGATGATCCTGTGGACGATATTTATCGACAAGGCCTGGAAGAATGAGAGCACGGGCATCGACTGGGATTCTCCCGCACGCCCGCATGATGAGACCCGCGAAATCAGCATCGCCAAACTGGCTGGTCTTTGGGCGACCTGGGCGATTATCGCGGGGCTTTATTGCATCGCGCGTTGGTATTGGGACGGGCAGTATCTGTTTTCGATGCAGATGCTGGCCTGGGCGGCACCCGTCATGTTTGTCGCCTCGATCCCCTACATCTTCTGGATCGATCGCCGCATGAAGGAGCCGAAGGACGGCAGCTATATGGTCGGCGCATGGCTGACCGGTGAGCGCGCGGATTTCGACCGCGAAAAGATCATCGAACATTTCCGCAGCTGGGCCGTGAAGGGCTTTTTCATTGCCTTCATGATCTCGATCGTTCCGGGCAATTGGTTCGAAGTGCTGCGCTGGAGTAATGCCGAGATAATCGAAAATCCGGTCCGGCTCACGCTATTCATGATCGCGCTTCTCTTTTTGATCGACGTGGCCTTTGCGACCGTCGGCTATGTGCTGACCTTCCGCCCACTCGATTCCCATATCCGTTCAGCCAATCCCTATGCCCAGAGCTGGATGGCGGCGCTGATTTGTTATCCGCCTTTCATCCTGATGACGGCGGGCGGACCGCTCGACTATCATCCCAACACGGGCGATTGGACGCTCTGGCTTGAAGGCTGGCCGGTGGCGCTGGCCGTGATGGGCGCGATCCTGGTGGTGCTCACAATCATCTATAGCTGGGCGACGGTTGCGTTCGGCCTACGCTTCTCCAACCTTACCCATCGCGGCATCATCACCCATGGGCCCTATCGCTGGACCCGGCATCCGGCCTATCTCGCCAAAAATGCCTTTTGGTGGCTGGCGACGATGCCGTTCATTGCGACGAGCGGCAATCCGGTCGACATGATCCGCAATACGGTGCTCCTGGGCTTGGTCAGCGGCGTTTATTATTGGCGCGCAAAGACTGAAGAAAAGCACCTGATGGCAGATCCCGCCTATCGCGAATATTTCGACTGGATGGAGCGCAATGCCCCGATCCCCCGCCTTTTCGCCTGGATCACGCGCCGAAAAGGCAAGCCCGGCGAGATCGTTCCGGCGGAGTGACCGTCTAGTCGAACACCAGAGGCTCTTGCAGCGATAATTGGAATTGTGGGCTGCCAGCTATGTCCTGCGCGCCCCATTCTTTTGCAGCATCGAGCAACGGCCAAAGATAGTCCTCGGTGCCGGTCGGCCCCGCGGACTTGTTGAGGCCGACAAAGATTTCGCCCGGAAATGTTAGATGGTGGGCGGTCAGATATTCTAAAAATCGCATCCAATTTTGGACATTCCACCGTGTGCCAGTGCCTCGATGGACATCAAAATTCTGTGCATTGATTGTGATGATGTCATATTTACCGATCTGGCTAGGCAGCGCCTGACCAAGATAGACTCCGCCGGCGATTCGCGAAATACCGAACAGCTTGAGAAGATCGGAGTAGATCTCACAATCCGGCAGATCGAGTGCGGTGACATGATGTCCATGGACTTTCGCGATGGCGAGAAAATGGCCACCGCCTGATCCAATATCCAGCACGCGGCTCGGCGCGCGAGTATCGAGATTGAGTTGCAAGGCAATTTTTGAATGCAGCCGAATCCAGGGCGCAAGGTCCAGATATTTCACCGTTCCTGCATGTGCCCCGGCCGCAACTGGAATCTTGAATTTTTCCTGTAACGATCGAAACTGTTCGCGATCAATCGTGGCAACAGTCCGGTCGTAGATATGACGAAGGCGTTTATCGAAGATGATCCGTCGCCAGATATCAATGCGATTCTCGAGAGGGTCAAACGGACGATGGAATGGCCGTTTGTAAACCTCCAGATCCGGGATACGGGACAGGCGATACTGGTTCCAGAGTGATTTGAACAGGCGATACATTGATAGTCATTTGCTCATAGGTGATTCGCAAATAACCTAATAATATCAGTGTCTTATAGAGTCTTGTATATTTGTGTCGGGACCGGATCGGGCGGTTTGATGCGCCTAAAAACTCTCTTCTTCATACACCCGGCTGACATCGCCATTCCATGCGCCATGATAGCGTTCGAGGAGGCTTTCGGCCGGGGTTTTCCCGGTCGCAACGATTTCGCGCAGCGGGTCGAGAAAGCCGCTTTCATTATCGCCGCTGCCGTTGAGCCGAGCACGAGCGCTCAAACCCGCAGTCGCGATGTCGAGAACTTCTCCGGCGATATCACCCAAGGTGCGACCGCTTGGTAGTGGCGCCTTCAGGCCAAGCTTGGGCACGCTGTTGCGCAAATCTTCTCGCTCTTCGATCGACCAGGATTTGACGATGTCCCAGGCGGCATCGAGCGCGGTCTGATCATAGAGCAATCCGACCCAGAGCGCGGGCATAGCGCAGATCCGGTTCCACGGTCCGCCGTCGGCACCGCGCATCTCGAGAAAACTTTTAAGGCGCACTTCGGGAAAGATCGTTGAGAGGTGGTCGTTCCAATCATCGATCGTCGGCTTTTCGCCGGGGAGGATTGGAAGCTCGCCATTAAGGAAGTCCCGGAAGCTCAGGCCTGAAGCGTCGAGATATTCGCCGCCGCGATAGGCGAAGTACATCGGCACATCGAGTGCATAATCGGCATAGCGTTCATAGCCGAAGCCATCTTCAAAGACGAAGGGCAGCATGCCGGTGCGGTCGGGATCGGTATCGGACCAGATATGGCTGCGGAAAGAGAGGAAACCGTTGGGCTTGCCTTCGGTAAAGGGCGAGTTGGCGAACAGCGCGGTGGCGAGCGGCTGAAGGGCCAGGCCGACGCGAAATTTGCGCGCCATATCGGCTTCGCTGGAATAATCGAGATTGGTCTGGATGGTGCAGGTCCGCAGCATCATATCGAGCCCGAGATTGCCCTTTTTGGGCATGTAATCGAGCATGATCTTGTAGCGGCCCTTCGGCATGATCGGCAGCTCGTCACGGCGCTTGTCCGGCCACATGCCGAGACCCAAAAACCCCTTGCCGGTCTTTTCGCCAATTGCCTTAACCTGCTGCAGATGGCGGCCGGTTTCGGCGCAGGTTTCATGCAGATTGTCGAGCGCAGCGCCGGAAAGTTCGAGCTGGCCGGCCGGTTCCAGGCTCACCGTGCCATCGGCGCCTTGCATGGCAATAACCTTGCCATTCTCCTCGATCGGCTCCCAGCCGAATTCAGTCAACGCATTCAGGAGATCGCGGATACCGCCGGGTTCATCATAGGAGGGGGCGTGCAGGTCGGTGCGGCAATAGACAAACTTCTCGTGCTCGGTGCCGATCAGCCATTTGTCTTGCGGCTTCTCGCCCTTGGAGAAAACTTCCAGCAGCTGCTGGCGATCTTCTATGATCGGCGCGTCGCTTTTCGAAACCGTCTTCGTACTCATGCCTTGGCCTTAGCGGCCTTGCGGGCTCTATGCCAGTATAGGAAGCATTGGCGGGGTAGTAGAAAAGTGTGGGGCCGCTGTTGGACGCTGCGCGCCGATCAGTTGACGGTGGCGCGGAATACCAGCGCGATGCTGGTCCCATTGGTGAGGGACGCAGCATTGGCGGTGATCGTACCACCGCTAAAGGAGGCCCCAATCGGATCGCTTTCATCGGCTCCCGCAGCATCATCATCTTCGGCCGTGGCGGCAGTACCGCAGCTTGATCCGGAGAGCATCGAACTCGTCACATAGGAGAGCGTGGCCGGCAATACATCGGTCGCCACGACATTGCTGGCATCGGCCGGGCCATTATTGGTGATGGTGATGCAGTAGCGGATTTCCGCGCCTGGAATCCGATACGGATCAACGGCGCCGTTGATCGGGTCATTCAGCAGGGTGCTGATTTTTGTCACGACGATCTCGGCCCCGACAATGTCGAAATTGCTGTCATCGATATTCCAGAAATTCGCTTCAATCTCGGCAGTGGGCTGGCCGGGCCTCAGCGCGAGCCCGTTCTGGGCACCGATCGTGCTGGTTCCAGCATCCCGAGCGAAGATGCGGATCGTCCAATTGTTGTTGCTCGAGGTGCCGGGCGGGATCGTATAGGTCGGCTCGCCCGCCTCGCTGTTATCGTTTGTCCAAATCCCGTCATTGGCCGTTGCATCGCCGTGGGTTCCATCATCGAACAACTCGATTCCGGACGCCATCAGGGTACCGCTTTCGTCGTAGATATTGGCGGTCACGGGCAGCGTTGCAGCGGTTGGATTCGCATCGACCTGGGCGATGATCGTCAGCGTATCGCCAGGGGCAAAATCAGCGCCATTGCCCGGGGTCAGTACGGCGACACCAAAGGCTTCCGGGGTGCCAAGCGTCGCGGTGACGACACTCCATTCGACATCGTCGATATGAAACCAGGTACGGTATTGCGTCTGATGGTCAGTTCGGAACCGCAGCGTGACTGTTTGGCCTGCATAGGGCGCGAGAGAAACGGTGCGAATGAACCAGGGCTCGCTGCCGGGCGTGAGTGTCATTCCCGATCGGTGGACGCCGTTCGTGTCCGTGTCCCAGCCATTATACTGGCCGTAGCCAGAGCGGTTTGTATTGGCGGATTGGGTACCCTTGTTCGGACTGAACGGGAAGGTGACATAATTGCCCGCAGTCGGGCCGACCGCTTGGGTCGTCGTGGCACCGATCACATCGACTTCGAGCCAGTCCCATCGGCTGGCCCCGTCATCGCTGCTATCCCAGCCTTCGACGCGATAGCGGAAGGTCAGGTTACCCGGATTGGTGGTCGGTACCGTGATGGTCCGAGTGACCGTCCCGCCGATGCCATTTTGGGCTTCGTTGTTCGTTCGCGAACCAATGAGATAGGAGAAGGCGCCGCTATTCGGCGTGCCGTCCGTATTCTGTGTCGCTCCGCCACCGCCATTGGTGGTTACCGTTACATTTTCCGATGGGCGAACCTGGGCGTCGAAAGCGGCATTGGTAACTGCGCCTGTCCATTGGGTAGGAGATTGGGCGCCTGTGGTGCCGCGCTCGAAGTTGCCGTTGATTGGGGTCTGCGGATTGGCGGATTTTGTGCCGTTCTGGGTGATGTCGAAATAGATATAATGGGTCGATGCGCCCGCATCTTCGAGCAAGAAACGGACATCGCCTTGGCCATTGCCGGTTGCATCGGTCGCGCCACCAAACACCGTGTCGGTAAATTCCTGGACGGTAACGAGCGATCCATTGGGGCGGACCACGCGAACCGAGTTGGCATCGAACGTCCCGGACACACCCATTTGGGCGAGCAGGGCATCGAAATCCACATCGACCTGGATCGTGCTGTTGATGCTGGAGCTGGCCGGAATTGAGAGCGGTACGCGATAGTGCCAGTCTTCGCCGGTCGCGACGCCATCCGGGTCATACCAGCCCGGCGGATTGGGCAGGCGCAGATCGGCCTGCGCCACGAAATGCGGCGCAAGAATCATGGCGAAAATCGCCATCAATCCCAGTGCAAATTTACGTCCCCCAATCATAGCGAGCGTGATACAGGGTAAAATTTAAGATGAGGTATAGAGTTTCCAAATAATTAATATAGTAAATTCAACAGGTTGAATGTACTATTTTCTTATCCAGCCACCCCGATGCGCCATCCAGATGCCGATGGCCGTAATTGCCGCAGTGTCCGCACGCAAAATCCGCGGACCGAGCGAGATCGGTACGGAAGCCTCTTTGGCCCGTATTTTCTCGTCTTCTGCATCCGTGAAACCGCCTTCGGGACCGATCAAAATGGCGGCAGGGCCGTTTGAGTCTGACATCGCTTCGATAACTGAATCACCACCCCGTTCTGCCGCGTAATATAGGCGCCGTTCTTCGGGCCAGTTCGACAGGAGCGTATCCAGCGATGTGATCTCAGCAAGATCTGGCAACGACGTCCGTTCGCATTGCTCTGCGGCCTCGATAATGTGCGATTGCAGGCGCGTCGCTTTCACCTTGTCGACGATCGTACGCTGCGTCTTCACCGGCACGAGGCGCGCTACGCCCAACTCACATGCCTTTTCGACCAGCCAGTCGATCCGGCCCTTTTTGATCGGCGCAAAGCACAGCCACAGGTCGGGCACGATTTCGCGTGGGCGCAAATGGCCTTCGACCCGCACGATAGCATCGCGCTTTCCGATATGCGCCAGCTCTGCCAGCCATTCGCCCGTGCGATTATCGAACAGCTTGATCTGCGCGCCAGCTTTCAGTCGGAGCACGCGCACCAGATAATTGGCTTGCGCGGCATCGATGACGATCTCGCCATCATCTTCGAGCGTCGTATCGACAAACAGGCGAGGCAAGCTGCCGGGTGGCCAGGCGGGTGTTGCAGGCATGGCTGTTCCATAAACCGGTCGGCCCAAGCTTGTCCAAACCTTGCAGAAACGGATAGGGCCTGTGGACATGGACGCGGATTCGACAGTTCCTGACACAGAGCGGCATTGGCTGATCGCAATGCTGCCACCTGCAGCGCGCCCTTATGGGCTGTTGGGACGGTTCGATCGACCGATCGGCTGGTGGCTGCTCTTCTGGCCGTGCGCCTGGAGCGTGGCATTGGCCGGCGGCGCGCGGGACCGATGGGACCTGCTGCTCTGGTTCCTGCTGGGTGCGATTGCGATGCGCGCTGCCGGCTGCGTCTATAACGACATTGTCGACCGTGATCTCGATCAGAAGGTCGAGCGCACCCGGTCCCGGCCATTGGCGAGTGGGCGTGTATCGCTCCGCGCGGCATGGATCTGGCTGATATCCCTGTGCCTTGTTGGTTTGCTGGTCCTATTGCAGCTGCGCTGGGAAGCGCAGCTGGTCGCCATTGCCAGCATAGCGCTCGTGGCCGCGTATCCGTTCATGAAACGCATCACCTGGTGGCCGCAGGCTTGGCTGGGTTTAGTGTTTAGCTGGGGTGCATTGGTCGGCTGGGTGGCAATCACCGGAGACTATGCTCCGGCGCTTGGCTGGCTCTACGCAGGATCGGTGTGTTGGGTGATCGGCTATGACACCATCTATGCGCTGCAGGATATCGAGGATGATGCGCTGGCCGGTGTGAAGAGTACCGCGCGCCGTTTCGGCCGCCATGCCCGCACCGGTATTGCGCTTTTCTATCTCGCGGCACTCCTCTGCTGGGCAATGGCTCTGTGGACAGTTCGTCCACAATGGCTGGCGCTCGCCGCCCTGCTACCGATCGCGCTGCACCTGGGCTGGCAATGCGCAACGTTGAAGGTCGAGGAGGGTGAAGATGCGCTCGCCAAATTCCGATCGAACCGCGAGGCGGGATTGCTGATGGCGCTTGCATGTCTGGTAATCGGAGCGACAGCCTGATCGCCAAGGGTGACAATCTTCGATCCGCTCCCTAAATCCGCTGCATGCTAACCGTTACCGAAGCGCAGGACCGCGCATCCGATCTCGTCCAATCCGCTAAGCAGGCCGGTGCCGATGCCGCTGATGTGATTTATTCTGGCGGTCTCTCGACCGAGGTCCAGGTGCGCCTGGGCGAGCTGGAAGATGTCCAGCGATCCGAAGGCGAGGATATCGGCCTGCGATTCTTTGTCGGCCAGCGATCGGCCAGCGTCTCTTCATCGGACCTCTCTGCAGACGCAATGGCAGTATTGGTCGAGCGCGCAGCCGCGATGGCCCGGGAAGCACCGGAAGATGCCTATGCGGGGCTCGCGCCCGAAGATCGGCTGTTTCGCGGCACCTTGCCCGATCTCGATATCCATGATGACTATGAGGCAGAGCCAGAGACGTTGCGCGCCCAAGCACTGGAAGCCGAAGATGCAGCTCGGGCTGTCGACGGCGTCACGAACAGTGAAGGTGGCGGTACGTCTACCGGGCGATCGATTATGGCTCTCGCGACCAGTCACGGCTTTTGCGGCGGCTATCGGGCGTCAAGCTTTGGCTGCTCGGCGAGCGTGATTGCCGGTGAGGGTAGTGGCATGCAGCGCGATTATGCTTATCGCACGGCGCGTCATTTCGCCGATCTCGATAGCCCGGCAAGTATCGGCCAACGGGCTGGCGAACGCACAGTTGCCCGGCTCAATCCGGCAAAACTGGAAAGCGGAGCCATGCCGGTGGTGTTCGATCCGCGTGTGTCGGGTGGCCTTTTGGGTCATTTGATCGGTGCAATCACCGGGTCAGCCATCACTCGGGGTACGAGCTTCCTGCGCGATAGCCTCGAAGACCAGATTTTTGCCGATGGCATCATGGTGCGCGATGATCCGCTGCGGAGGCGTGGTCTGCGGTCGCGGCCGTTTGACGGCGAGGGGCTTCCGGTCGCTGAACGTGCGATCATCGATAATGGCGTGCTGACCGGCTGGCTCATGGACAGCGCATCTGCGCGCCAGCTCGGCCTTGAACCCACTGGCCATGCCAAGCGCGGCATCGGTGGTCCGCCGAGCGCCGGCACCACCAATCTCCATCTCGATGCTGGCACGATAAGCCGCGATGATTTGATCGCCGATATCCGCCAGGGTGTGCTCGTGACGGAACTGATCGGTATGGGCGTCAATCCGGTGACTGGCGATTATAGCCGCGGCGCGTCGGGCTATCTGATCGAGAATGGCGCTATTGGCGCCCCGGTTGCCGAGATTACCATTGCCGGCAATCTGAAGGATATGTTCCGCGAACTCGTTCCGGCCGATGACCTTGAATTCATACGCGGCGTAAATGCGCCGACCGTGCGGATTGAGGGAATGACGGTCGCCGGTGCCTGACATATCGCCCGGCGCCATTGCAGCGATCGCAGCCGAAGCGGCGCGACTGGCGTCTGAACGCTGGCGGGGAGAGATCGAGGTATGGGACAAGGAACCCGATCATCCGGTGTCCGATGTCGATTTGCTGGTTGATGATTTTCTGCGCGAGCAGCTGAGCGCGCTCGATCCCGATGCCGGTTATCTCTCCGAGGAAACTACTGACAGCAAGGCTCGGCTTGGCAAATCACGCATCTGGCTCGTCGATCCAATTGACGGCACACGGGATTTCATTCGCGGCCGCGCCGGATGGTGCGTTTCGGTTGCGCTGATCGAGGATGGCCAGCCGATTGTCGGCGTACTCGAAGCGCCCTCCCGGGGCGAACGATGGATGGCGACGGCCGGCGAGGGTGCAACGCGCAATGGCGAAACACTATCGGTGAGCGAATGTACGCGCCTTCACGGTGCGCGGATTCCGTTCACCAACCTGCCCAAGGATTCAAACCTGGTCTCGGTCGAACAGCCCAACTCCATTGCCTTGCGGATAGCGATGGTGGCCGCCGGCGATGCCGATCTGGTTGCAACATTGCGTTGGGGTCATGAATGGGATGTCGGCGCGGCCGCGCTGATCGCAAGCGAGGCCGGTGCGATCGTCTCAAACGCATTCGGCGAACCGCTCGAATTCAACACCCATGCCGCCGAAGCCTTTGGCGTCTTGGTCACCACCCCCGGCATCCACCGCGCCGCCATCGATCTGCTTAGCGAACAGGCGAAGAAATTGTCGGTGCGTTAGATCACGCTGGCTGTCGATGACTGCAGCCGAGATGTTTCTTCTTCATCCCAGCCCGTTAAAATATTGAAATAATTGTAAATATTGACGCTTCTGATATGCTGACCGCACTTGGGGTGTGCGGAGATGGAACGTGTCGCCAACCCAAGGACAAGGTGAGGTCGAAAGACGATGCGACGGAACTTCAAGCCTTCGAGCAATTGAAATATTACAGGCTGGTTCCGGCAATAGGGCGATCGGTGCGGTTCGTGAGAAATTGGTGTTGCCGGATCAGCTTCCTGAATATCGAATTGCCTCTAAGACCGTACCCATTATCCTGTTTGCAGCCCGCGCTGGCAGCACATATTCCGGCCAGTTGGTGGCCCGGCATCCGGCCTTTGGCCGTGTAGCCGAATGGTTCAATCCACCTCGTCTCGAGCGTCTGCGGACCGAATATGGATTCCAGAATGATGCCGAGGCTGTTCAGTACCTGTTGGATCGAGAAGCCAGGCAATTGTTCGGCACTGAGTGCACTTTATATGGCCTGACATCGTGTGCTTTGCTCGGTTTTCTTGACCAGATTCTGCCGCGCGCGCGTTTCATTATGCTGAAGAGGCGTGATCGCGTTGCGCACGCTGTTTCGTTGACGAAGGCGCAATTGACCGGGCAATTCTCGAGCAATCAAACACCGAGAATGATCGCCACTGCTGATGACTATGACGCTGACAAAATCGCCAGTAACTTGCGAATAATTGCGTCTGTTTATGCGCAACTCGAGGCATTTCTGGAGGCGGTCCAAGCAGACCCGCTGACAGTCTATTACGAAGATATCGTCAATGATCCCGCTGCGTTTCAATCGCAGATCTTTCGCTATCTCAACATCACGCCAACATCTGTTCCGTCCCAAAAGACGAGCGTTCAGAAAATTGCCGATGCGGTGAACGCCGCCTGGATCGAACGGTTTAGGCGTGAGGCCTAGCCCGCTATCCAGTCAGCAAGTTTCCCGGCAACGGCGTTAAACGCGTCGGCGCCGCCGCCATTGCTGGCGACGGACGGCACGCCTTCGTCGGAGGCGAGGCGGATATCGAGTTCGAGGGGGATACGGCCTAGGAAGTCATAGCCTAACTCCTCAGCCGCTGCTTCGGCGCCCCCTGATCCGAACGGATCGGATATCGCGCCGCATTCCGGGCATTCATAACCGGCCATATTTTCAACCAGCCCGATAATCGGAACCTCTGCCTCATTGAACAGGTGGATGGCCCGCTTCGCATCGATCAACGCGAGATCCTGCGGGGTCGATACGATGATCGCCCCGGCTGGCTTATATTTCTGCACCATGGTGAGCTGCACATCGCCGGTACCCGGCGGCAAGTCGATGATCAGCGTTTCGGTGTCGCCCCAATCTGCATCGATCAATTGGCCAAGCGCATTGCCGGCCATCGGCCCGCGCCATGCGATCGCTTGGCCAGGCTTAACGAGCTGGCCCATGCTGAGCATGTTGATGCCATATTCGGTTTCTACCGGAACGAGTTTCTTATGTTCATTGGCGGTCGGTTTGCGGCCTTCGGCGCCCAGCAATCGCGGCTGGGAGGGGCCATAGATATCGGCATCGATCAAGCCGACCCGCATGCCTCTCCGAGCGAGCGAGATGGCAAGGTTGGCCGAAAGCGTCGATTTGCCGACGCCGCCCTTGCCGGAACCGATGGCGATGATTCGGCGGGTGGTGCGCGAGCTTGTCATGGCGACGCGCACGCTATCAACGCCGTCAATGGCGCCGAGTTCGCGATTGATATCAGCTTCGATCAACGCGCGCTTGTCGGGATTGATGTCCGTCACGTCGAGGATCACGCTGGCGATACCGTCGGCAAATCGTGGGGCGGGCGCCCGCTCGGCATCGATCAGGCCTTTTCCGGAAACCGGATCAGCGATGGCGTTAAGGGCGGCGGCAAGTTGGTCAATTGGGTCGGTCATATCGACCAAATAGTAATCCCATCGCCAAATGACACTGTTTTTCCCGGAAAGGGTTCCTATAAAGAGCAGTATGAGCGTTTTTACAGGTCTTGGTGCCAGGATTGGCTCCTTATTGAATAGTGAGGGCCGTGGCCCTTGGGGTGGTCGCGGAAGCGGCGGATCGGGCGGAAATGGCTCGGGTGGTGGCGGCGACGATGGCCCCCAGAACCCGTGGTCCCAACCGCCTCGCAAACGTCCTTCGGGCGGTCAGGGCGGGCCGACTGCGCTCGATGATCTGCTGAAGCGCGGCAAGTCCCAATGGGGCGGCGGCAGCGGTGGACGCGGGCCTGACCTGCCGACATTAGGCGGCCGACCGATCTGGTTCTGGGCGATTATCCTGTTGGTTTTCCTGTGGATTTTCTTCACTTCCTTCCATCTTGTCGGGCCACAAGAACGTGGCGTGCTGACCCGCTTTGGCAATTATGTCGGCACTTATCAGCCAGGTCCGAACTTCTCCTTCCCGGCGCCGATTGATCGGGTGCAGATAATCGATGTCGATAATATCCGTACGATCGATATCGGCGGCAGCGGGGCAGATACCGAAAACCGCGTGCTGACCGGCGATCAGAATCTTGTCGACCTGGCCTATCAAATTCGCTGGAACATCAAGGAGCCGCAAAACTTCCTGTTCCAGATCGTCAATCCCGAAGAAACGATTCGCGAAGTTGCCGAGAGCGCCATGCGCGCGGTTATTGCGCGCGTCACCTTGGATGATGCGATTGGTGCTGGTCGTGGTGAGATCGAACAACGCGTCCAGATTTTGATGCAGGATTTGCTGGATGGCTATGGCGCGGGCGTACTCGTCCAGGGTGTCGCCATTGAAGAAGCCGATCCGCCGGCCGCGGTGGAAGAAAGCTTCCGCCGGGTGTCCGCCGCGCAGCAGACGGCCCAGACCTATCTCAACAATGCGCGCGCTTATGCGCAGCAGTTGACGGCCCGGGCTCAGGGTGAATCGGCGGCCTTTACGCGGGTCTATGAAGAATATCGGTTGGCGCCGGAGGTTACGCGCCGCCGCATGTATTATGAGACGATGGAGCGGGTCTTGGCCGAAGTCGATATCACCATTGTCGAGGCCGAGGGGGTCACCCCCTATCTGCCTCTCCCTGAAGTGCAGCGCCGGGTTCGCCAACAGGCAACGCCTGCGCCAGAAGCGGGAGCCGGCCAATGAGTGTTGCAGGTCGTATCGCGCGTAATCCGATCGCCTATGCCGTTCTCGGTGTGATCATCATCGTCACGGCGCTCAGTTCCTTCTCGATCGTTCCGGAAACCCGCCAGGCGGTTGTCGTCTATCTTGGTGAGCCGGTGCGGATCGTGAACCGCTATGAGCCGGGCGTGCCGTTCGGCTCGGGCAGTGCCGGGCTGATGGCGCATATTCCCTTTGCCGAGCAGGTCGTCTGGATTGATCGCCGGATCCAGAATGTCGAGATGGAGCGCCAGCAGGTGCTCTCGACCGATCAGCTGCGGCTGCAGGTTGATGCCTTTGCCCGCTATCGCATCGTCGATCCGCTACAGATGTATATTTCGGCGCGGACCGAAGACCGGGTCAGCGAAGCGCTGCGCCCGATCCTTGCCTCATCGTTGAGGAACGAGCTGGGCCGGCGGCCATTTGCCGCGCTGCTGAGCCCGGAACGCGGCCAGGTGATGGAAAATATCCGTGAGAGCTTGAACCTGGCGGCCCGCCAATATGGCGCGGAAATCGTCGATGTGCGGATCAAGCGTGCTGACCTTCCCGAAGGCCAGCCGCTGGAATCGGCCTATCGCCGGATGCGGTCAGCCCGTGAGCAGGAAGCGCTGACGATCGAGGCCCAGGGTGCAAAACAAGCCCAGATCATCCGTGCAGAGGCCGATGCAGAGGCCGCACGGACCTATGCCGAGGCCTTTGGCGCGGATCCCGATTTCTATGATTTCTATCGCGCAATGGAGTCCTATCGAGCCACATTCGGCATCGATCGGCCCTCCAGCCCGGATGATGGGGAAGCTGCGATCGTCATGTCGCCGGACAACGAATATCTGCGTCAATTCCGTGGACAGCGGTGACGTTTCGACGAACGGCATTCAAGCCCCCTATGTTCAATATGTGTTAAGGCGCTATTCCGCAGCTAACAGACAGGTGTCGTAAAACGGATACAGCGAAGAGATTGGAGAATCATGGCCGTGCGTTACGCTTATGCGATTACAGGAATTTTGCTGGCTGGAGGCACTGCGGCGACGCTCGTGCTGCAACAGCCGGTCGGTGCCCAGGTCGCTCAAAATGCCCCGACCAGCATGCCGCAGGCCAGCGCGCCGGGCAGTTTTGCCGATCTGGCGGAACGATTGGCCCCGGCCGTCGTCAACATTTCCACCACGCAAACAATCGAAGTGCAGCGCCGCAATCCGTTTGCTGGCAGCCCATTCGACGATTTCTTCCGTCAATTTGGCGGTCAGCGTGGTCAGAATGATGAGCCGATCACCCGCGAAGCAAGTTCGCTCGGATCCGGTTTTATCATTTCAGCTGACGGTTATGTCGTCACTAACAATCATGTGATTTCTGCGCGTGGCCGCAATGGCCGCCCCGGAACCGAGGCGGTGGATACGATCACCGTGATCCTGTCGGACCGTACGGAATATGAAGCCCGTATCGTCGGTCGCGATCCCTCATCCGATCTCGCAGTGCTTAAGATCGATGGGGACAATCTGCCCTTTGTTGAGTTTGGCGATTCCGATGACCTGCGAGTTGGCGATTGGGTGCTGGCGATCGGCAATCCCTTTGGCTTGGGCGGCACAGTGACCGCCGGTATCGTCTCGGCCATGCAGCGGACGATCGGCCAGGGCGGCGCCTATGACCGCTATATTCAGACCGATGCCTCGATCAACCAGGGTAATTCTGGTGGGCCGATGTTCGATCTGCAAGGCAATGTAGTGGGTATCAACAGCGCGATTTTCTCGCCGACCGGCGGCAATGTCGGGATCGGTTTTGCCATCCCGGCATCCGAAGCCCGCTCGATCGTTGAAACATTGCAGCGCGGTGAGCGCGTGCAACGCGGTTATCTGGGTGTCAGCATCCAGCCGATGAACGATGCGATTGCTGAATCGCTCGGACTGCCTGCAAATCGCGGTGAGATAGTTGCCCGTGTCGAGCCCGGCGAAGCCGCCGAGCGCGCGGGTATCCGTCAGGGCGATGTGATCGTGAAGGTCAATAATCGCGAAGTCACGCCGGACGAGACATTATCCTATATTGTGGCCAATCTCCCGGTTGGCTCGCGCGTTCCGATCGAGCTGATCCGGGATGGCGAACGGATGAACGTCACCGCGACAATGGGTGAACGTCCAACCGATGAAGAGCTGATCCGCCGAGCACAGGAAGGCCAGGAGGAAGAAGAAGTCCTTGAAGAGCCGACCAAGGAAGACCCTGGTAGCGACGAATCCGAAGCCACAATGGAAGCGATCGGCATTGGCTTCCAGACGCTGACCCCGCAAATTGCGCGCCAGGTTGGCGTGTCGAGCCGTGTCCGCGGTCTTGTCGTTAATCAGGTCGATCCATCGAGCGATGCAGCCCAACAGGGCATTCGCCGGGGTGATATAGTCTTGTCGATCAATCGGACCGCCACACTCGAACCATCGGATGCGGTTCGGGTGATCCAGTCAGCGCAACGTGCCGGTCGCGGCTCGGTGCTGTTGCTGCGCCAACGTGGTAATTCGACGCCGCTCTATGTCGGTGTAGACTTTATCGAATAGGAATTTCAGCTCCGTTGCCTGGCGGCGGCGGAGCGGTTTTCTCTCAGACTCCATGCTTGCATCGCTCGGTCCGGTGACTATCGTCGCCGCGACTTGAGGGGACCTATCAATGGACGAAACAGCAGGCATTTTTCTTGGCAAGGGCGGCGGAGAACACCAGTTTCTCAATCTCGCCCTGGCGAACCGACACGGGCTGATCGCGGGTGCGACCGGCACCGGCAAGACGGTCACCGTCCAAAATCTCGCCGAGAGCTTTTCGCGCGTTGGCGTTCCGGTGTTTGTCGCCGATGTAAAAGGCGATCTTTCCGGCGTAGCCATGCCCGGCACCGAGAGCTTCAAGCATCATGACAAGCTGATCGAACGAGCCGAGGAGATCGGTCTCGAAGACTATAGCTATGCGGATAGCCCGACTATTTTTTGGGACCTGTATGGCAAAAAGGGGCATCCGATCCGCACGACGATCAGCGAGATGGGGCCGCTTCTCCTCGGCCGCCTCATGGATCTCACTGATGCCCAGCAAGGCGTTCTCGAGATTGCGTTCCGCTATGCGGATGACGAGGGGATGTTGCTGCTCGATCTGGAAGATTTGCAAGCAATGATGGTCGCGACATCGGAAAACGCGAAAGACCTCTCAGCACGCTATGGCAATGTCTCTCGGCAAAGTGTCGGCGCGATTCAACGCAAATTGCTCCAGCTCGACAACCAGGGCGCAGCCGAATTTTTTGGCGAACCGGCGCTCGATATCGACGATTTCTTCCGCACTGACGATCAGGGCCGCGGTTTCGTGAGCATCCTGATGTCTGAACGGCTGATGCAGAGCCCCAAGCTCTACGCCACCTTCCTGCTCTGGCTGATGAGCGAATTGTTCGAATCACTCCCGGAAGTCGGCGATCCCGATAAGCCCAAGCTCGTCTTCTTCTTCGATGAGGCGCATTTGCTGTTCGACGATGCGCCCAAGGCGTTGCAGGACAAGATCGAACAAGTGGTTCGCCTGATTCGTTCAAAAGGCGTCGGCGTCTATTTCATCACCCAGAACCCGATCGATATCCCTGAGGAAGTGGGCGGGCAGCTCGGCAATCGCATCCAGCATGCGCTGCGCGCATTCACACCGCGCGACAAACGCGCGATCAAGGCGGCGGCTGACACGTTTCGGATTAATCCCGACCTCGATGTCGAGACCGCCATAACAGAGCTCAAAGTTGGTGAGGCGCTGGTTTCAACATTGATGGAAGACGGCGCGCCATCTCCCGTACAGCGCACATTGATACGGCCACCCTGTTCGCGCATGGGGCCGTTATCAACCGGCGAACGGGCAGCGATCATTGCAGCTTCGCCGATTGGCGATGTTTATGCGGAGCGGATCGATCGGGAATCCGCTGCAGAGATGCTCGAACAAAAGGCCCAGGACGCGACCGAAACCGCTGCTGAAGTGGCGGAAGAGGGCGAAGAATCGCAACGTCAGCGACCCCGCAAGTCCAAGGGGCTGGTCGAGCGGATGCGCGACGCGGCCTTCCGGTCGGGCATGTCTTCAGCAGGGCGTAAATTGGGGCGCACAATCACCGGACAATCGAGCCGTGCCAATCCAACGCGGACCGCGGCATCGGCCGCCGGCGGTGTCCTGAGCCGAGAAATTGCGGACAAGCTCGGGGTGCCGGGTGCATCCGGTTTCATTCGCGGGATTTTGGGTGGGCTGTTGCGCTAGGCGGAGCCGTTACGTGTCGGATTTTTCCGGCAGGAAAAGCGCTGCAATTTCCTCGGCAATACGTGCCGGACGCAGCGTTTCTGCGTCAATGCAGCACCAGCGTGATTTCACTTCGGCCAACACTTCTTCGCCGCGTTTGATCACGGTATCGTAGAATGCGCTCGCGCCCTGGACTTTCTCGACCACGACAGACGCAATCACTGTGTCGTCCAGAAATGCGGGTTTGCGATAGGTAATCTCGTGCTTGAGCGCGACCCAGAGATGCGCCGCAACCGCCTGGGGCGGAGCGATTTTCTGCCAATGGGCAAGAACCGCTTCCTGCACCCAGTTCAGATAATTCGCATTGTTCACATGGCCCATGAAATCGATGTCGCCGCTTTCAACGGCGATCGCATGGTCATGACGGGGGATCATCGTGTTGGTCACAGATTCGCTACTCGGTTACGCCTTTAATCCTCTTATAGCTTACAATAATGTCAGTAAAGCGACGATGACCTGAAACGGGCATCTGCCGTGCAGATGCTGCAACTCAGCGAATTTCATGCTAATAGAGACGAATAAGCCATCTTCGGGACGCATCTATTGGCCGGCGGTTCGCACCGTCCGGCTGGATCTATGGAGAAGGCCATGCCGCACAAATTTGTTGGATTGCGCGATGATGGGAAGCACACCCATCTCTATGACGCCGTTAACGGTGCGAAAGTTCGCGAAGTGCTTTGGGGCGATTGGCTAACGATTGACGGGCCGCCGAGCCAGGGCTGGCAGAAAGTTATCTGGTCACCGAACAGCCCAACCAATCGGCGGGAGCTGTTCATCCCGGAAGATCATCTCAGCGACGACCGCCCACTTGAGATTATTTTCCTTGATGTCGGGCAGGGCGATGGCGCGATCCTGATTACGCCGGAAACGGATCAGGACGAACGCGTAATGGTGATCGACGCCGGGATTGGCGACAATATGCATCGGTTCCTGCGCAAGCGGTTCGGAGGATATCGCAGTCTGCATTTCGACGCAGCGGTCCTCACCCATCCGGACGAGGATCATTATGGTGGGTTCAAACCGATCTTTGACGATTCCGGTTTCCGCTTCAAAAAACTCTACCATAACGGCCTGATCGAGCGTGCAGTGTCTGGCAGTTTCGAAAAGATCGGCGGGAAGGTGCGAGATGATGCGGCACGCCGCAGCTATGTCACCGATATTCGATCGGACCGGGCGAGCGTCGACGCGCTCTATCCGCCCGGCGCGCCTATCGACACATATGAGTTTCCACCGCTGATGCGATCTGCGCTGGCCATGCCGGGCCTGGACTTCGAGATGTTGTCGACCAGCCATGGCGTCGCAGACAATGGACGTCGCTATGTGCCCGGCTTTGCCCCAGCTGACGCCCATCCCTATCAGATTGAGATCCTTGCCCCGGTTTGCGAATTTGATGCCAATGGGGACACCCGATTACGGGTGCTGGGCAGCAGCTATGGCAAGACGAAGAATGGCCATTCGGTCATTCTCCAGCTGCAATATAAGGATTTCTCGGTGCTATTCGGCGGCGACCTAAACTCGCATGCCGAAAAATATCTGCTGATGCATTATGCGGGCATCGACGATTTTCCGGATACTGGCACACAGGATTATGAGGACATGATTGAGGATGCCGGCGCGCGCTGGCGCTCCGATATCATGAAAGTCTGCCATCATGGCGCGTCCGATGTGACTGACGCATTTCTGGAAACCGTAAATCCGGCTTGCTTCATAATCTCGTCTGGCGATGAGGAAGGGCATGTGCATCCGCGGCCCGATTTGCTGGGTCGGCTGGGGAGATTTGGGCGCGGCAAGGCGCCGGTTTTGCTGTCGACCGAGTTGCAGCGATCAAGCCGGGAACGCGAAGACGCCAAATTGATCGAACGGGTGAACCGGACCATTGCCAAAACCGGCAACGGCCTGACCGCGAACCAACAGGCGAAGCTGCGCGAAGATATCCGAAGTTTGGCCAAGGTAAATGTCGATGTGTATGGGGCGATTTATCTCAAATCGGACGGGGACCGGCTGATCACTGCGTTCAAGATCGAGCAACCTTCGCTGAAGAAGCGGTGGTTCTGGTTTGAGTATAAATTCGATTCGCGCGGTCGATTGAGCGTCGTCTGAGCCTAGTTCGCTTGGTGCAGACGGTGATTTTCGAAGTTTAACCGCTTGGGCAATTCGAACGCCGCGAATGGCTTTCCGCCAATATCAGTGAGCAGCGCATCGGCTTGCTCTTTAGCATCGCGGCTCAGTGATCGGTAAAAGTCGAGCGGACGTTGCAGCATCCAGAGCGAGAAGGTGGAGGCCATGCGCGCGCCCTCCACGCCTTCAATTTCATAGGGCGCCATACCGACGGCACGGGGGACATCTGCGCCAGGATTGTCGTTGACCCAGTCTGCATAGAGTTTCGCAACCACCTGAAGATGGGGGATATGTTCTCCCAATAACCGGCGCAGGACCGGGATCAGAGTTTCCGGGATTGCGTCATCAGGCAGGAATTCACCGCCCAACGGGTTTGGCGGATCGATCATCCGCTCGACCCAATTTGCCACATGGGGTGCGAGCCGCTTCATCAGCTTGCCGGATTCCGGATCGCGGTAGAGATGGGCATAGAGCGGACCGATCAGTCCGTAATCGCCAATCGATGGCCGCGTGCCGAACAGATAGTCGTGCGCGGCGAAATGCGCGTCGAGATCGGCGAGCAGAGCCTCATAGCTTTTCTCGATCGCGGGAATCGTTTGTTCGTTGATACCGAGCATCGGCACAAAGCCCTTGAAACGCTGGCCCATTTCCTTGCCCAGCGCATATTGTTCATCGGCCGTACCATCGGGTATCGCGCCTCGGCCGAACTCGCCGTAGATCCATTCCTCGTTGAAGTTCCAACGATAGTGCATGGCCGGAATGACCAGCCATTCATCGCCGAACAGTTCGAACAGCAAGGCTGCCAGTCTCTGTTTGGGCGTGTCGGGATAGATCGATGGGCCGCCGGCTTGGGCCTCATAGTGATCGATGATCACCGTCGTATCCTGGAGGATCGTGCCGTCGGCTTTCTGCATGACCGGGATCACGGGATAGCCGACAACGGCCATCATCACCTCCCGCATCACCTCGGGCGTCGGACGGTGTTCCTCATAGTCGATCTGCTTCCAGTCGAGATAGGCGCGGGCCTTGCCGGAGAATAAGGACGCCGGCGCGCCGTACAAAATGTCGGTCATGCTCAGCCTCTGCCGCGATAGGATGGAACGCCTTGATCAGGCAGCCACAGGCCCTCGGGCGGCGTGCCGGATTGCCAGAAGACGTCGATCGGGATTCCGCCGCGCGGGTACCAGTAACCGCCAATGCGCAGCCATTGCGGTTGCATCTCTTCGGTCAGCCGTCTGCCGATCCCGACAGTGCACCCTTCGTGGAATCCCGGCTGGTTACGAAAGCTTCCGAGAAACAGTTTGAGAGACTTGCTCTCAACAATCGTCTCGCCCGGCGCATAATCGATCACCAGATGCGCGAAATCGGGCTGGCCGGTAACCGGGCACAGGGTGGTGAATTCGGGGGCCGCGAACCGCACGAGATACAGCTCGCCGGGCCGCGGATTGGGGACATAGTCGAGCTCGGCTTCTTCAGGCGAAGCGGGGAGCGCGGATGTCTTTCCGAGATGCTTGGCGTCCATGTCGCTCGTCTAGTCGATTCGATGGTTGATGTCATTCCCGGCTTGCGGTTCACAGGTTATTCAGCTCTCACAGCGTTGGGCTGGTGAAATTCAACGCCGGAACAGGATAGGGTCGATACCGGTGCGAGAGGCAAGGACATTCGGGATCAGCATGCTGGTTGCCATTGCGGCGATCGCAACGCCTGCGCACGCCCAAGAGGCAGAGTATCCGCCAGCGCAGCAGCAACGTCCGCCCGTATTCGATCTGCAACCGGGGCCGGTCCGCGAAGAACCGCAGCCTGATGTGCAGGGCCCGCGCGCCCCGGGCCTTCCAGCGCCGCGCCTGATCGAGGATGAGGAACAGCAGCCGCCGCCGGTCCAGGCACAGCCTCAACCCCAGCCCCAAACAGCTGAGACCGACACAACCGCTGCGCCATCGACTTCCGAAACCGTTGCTGATCAAACGGCCGCATCCGTAGCATCGGCATCCGAAGCGCGCCGCGATTCGGCGCCGGCTGAAAACGAGACGCCGGAAGCGGCTATTCTCGACACTGTTCCGCCGCCGATAGCCGCGCCGACCATTGCGGTGCCCGACCCCGGCGCGGGTGCAGATATCCCAACAAGCGAGCCAACCGGCGCTGATGGCTTGCCCTGGTGGGTCTGGATCGGGCTCCTGCTCGCAATCGGCGCAGCCATCGCGGTTGTTCGCATGGCCGCGCGCAATCGTACCGTAGAGACCCCCAAGCTCGCTCCGGCTCCGGTGCCGCAGCCCAAGCCAGCGCCAGTCCCCGAACCCGAAGCGCCACCTGCGCCACCCGCGATTCCTGCGCCCAAACCGCTACCGACCCCACCGCGCGCCGCGCCACCAGCTGAACCTGATGTCGAAGACCGTCCGTCGCGCATCATCGTAGATTTTCAACCGACCAAGGCACGCCTCTCCACCGTTGGCCTGACTGTCAGCTATCGGCTTGATGTCCAGAATGTGAGTGACGAGGATCTGACCGAGATTGTTGTCCGGCTTGGTATACGCTGTACCGATGGCCAGCCGGGCCAACTGCAGATTAGTCCGGAACCGCCTTGTGTGGCCCTGGAGCGGCTAAAGCCGGGCGAGCGCCATGTGCAAACGGGCGTGATCCGGCTTGATCCCGAAGCCTATCGGCCCGTCCAATCCGACGGCAAGCCGATGATTGTGCCGGTAGTCGATATGCTGCCCAAATATCGTGACGGAGACGGAGAGCTTCACGAAATGCATGCTGAAATGCTTGTTGGCCGCGAACATCAGCCTCCTCAGCCGAAAATGCAGCCCTTTTGGTTGGAACGCGGTTTCGGCCAGTTCGAAAAGATTGGATGCAGGATGGTCAGCGTTACGCGGCTATAAGCCAGCTGCGCGCCATTTCCTGTGTGTGTAACGACGGATGTTATCCGCAATAGCGCACGAACCCGGCGAGAATCTCTCGACTAGGCGATTGGCCAAAGCTAATGGTCAGGGGACTCGACACTCAAGGCAGGAAAAGCGCTAATGGACATGCTCGTCTCGACTGAATGGCTCGCCGGAGAAATCGGCGCCAGCGATTTGCATATTATCGATGCGACTCAGTTTCTTCCGGATTCCGGGCGCGACGCCAAAGCCGAGCATGGCTTTGAACATATTCCTGGCGCCGTGTTCATGGATCTGGATGAAGTGCGCGATACATCGAACCCGATTCCCGGCATGCTTCCATCGGCCGAGAAATTTGCCAGCCGGATGCAGTCGCTGGGAATAGGCGATGGCAGCCGCATTGTGATTTATGACAATTCGCCACTGCACAGCGCTGCTCGCGCATGGTGGATGACAAAGGATGTTTTCGGTGCGCACAATGTTGCGATCCTCGATGGCGGCCTCGCCAAATGGAAAGCGGAAGGCAACAGCGTCGAACAAGGCAAGCAACAAGTCCGCCACCGGCACTTTACCCCGTTCCACGATGATAGCGCCGTGCGCAGCTTGGACGATATGAAGGCGCTTGTCGGGTCGAGCGATACCGAGATTGTCGATGCACGACCGGCTGAGCGCTTCGCTGGCTCCAGCCCGGAACCGCGTCCGGATATCGCTGCCGGCCATATTCCCGGATCGAAAAATGTCCCGCATTCAACTTTGTTCAATGATGACGGCACCTGGAAGCGTGGCGACGATCTGAGCGCGGCATTCGACGCAGCCGGAGTTGATCTTGAAAAGCCGATGGTCACCACCTGCGGCGGAGGTACGACCGCTGCGGTCTTGCTGTTCGGTGCGAAGCTTCTCGGCAAAACCGATGTCGCGCTTTATGATGGCAGCTGGGCCGAATGGGGCAGCCAGGCCGACACCGAAAAAGCGACGGGAGCCGCGTGAGCGGCGGAAATTCGGATAAAAAGCTGCCGACCCGGCTCGTAACCGGCGGTCGGCGGAAAGAGTGGACGGGCGCCGTCGTCAATCCGCCCGTCTGGCGCGCCAGCACGCATCTTTACGATACAGTCGCCGATCTTCGCGCCGGATTGAAGAATAACGAAGACGGCCGTTTCTTTTACGGCCGCCGCGGATCGCCTACGCAATGGGCCTTGTCGGAAGCGCTGACCGAGATGGAGCCTGGGGCACATGGTACCATGTTGTTCCCGTCCGGTGTCGCAGCCATTGCCTGTGCGTTGCTGTCGGTTCTTCGCCCTGGTGACGTGCTGCTGATGGCGGATAGCAGCTATGATCCGACGCGCTCCTACGCCAATGCTTTCCTCAAGCAATGGGGTGTCGAAACCCGCTATTATGATCCGATGATCGGGGCCGGGATCGCGGATCTGATCTGTGACAAGACGCGCGCTATCATGATGGAAAGTCCCGGCAGCCTGACATTCGAGGTACAGGACATCCCGGCTATATGCGCGGTGGCCAAGGAGCATGGCATTGTAACCTTGCTCGATAATACTTGGGCCGCTTCCTATTTCCTTCAGGCGATTGAGCTTGGCGTTGATATTTCGATCCTCGCCAGCACCAAATATATAGTCGGCCATTCCGACGTAATGATCGGTTCGGTCACCACGCATGAAAAATATTGGACGCGGCTCCGTCGCACGGCGCAGAGGCTGGGTCAGGTGGTCTCGCCCGACGATGCCTATCTGGCCCTGCGTGGCTTACGCACACTCGATGTACGCATGCGACAACACGAGGAAGGCGGCCTCGCTGTTGGGCGCTGGCTGGCCGAACAACCGCAGGTCGCCTCGGTGCTGCATCCGGCATTACCCGAGTGCCCGGGGCACGAGTATTGGCGACGCGATTTTTCAGGTACGGCCGGATTATTCTCTTTCGTGATGAATGGCGGTGATGAGGCGGCAATTGCCGCTCTGATCGACGATCTTGAGCTGTTTGGCATAGGCTATAGCTGGGGCGGATATGAGAGCCTGGCCCTGCCGGTAGACCCAGCGCCGGATCGGACGGCGACCAGCTGGCAGGCGGCTGGTCCGGTTATCCGACTCAATATTGGCCTGGAAGATCCCGATGACCTGATAGCCGACCTTGCGAAGGGCCTAGAAAGATACGAGAAGGCTGCATGCAAGAGATAATTGCACTTCTCACCAGTTGGGGCATCCCGCTACCGGATGATCTTAACTGGTTGGCCACGATGATCGGCTTTACCATTGTCGGCATCGGCATGGCGCTCGGCTGGATAATCAGTCGACTGTCAGGACGTCATCTGAAGGGATTTTGGGAACGCGTGGCCGGCGAACGCGCCGAAGGCCTGGCCGATCGGATAATCAAGATCATCTATCACGCATCGGTATCGATCGTGTTGGCCGTGGCATTCTTCGCCTATGATTGGTGGACCTATACCGACCTGATTATCGGCGCTGGCTGGGGCCTGTGTGCCGCATATATGATGTGGCATATCATTCGTGCGACTGGCTTTGCTCGCTGGATTGGTCTGGCTGCTGCGGTGTTCACTTTCGCCCTCATCCTGTCCAATGCCGTGGGCGGGCTGGAACGGGTTACGCTGGTCCTGGATCGCATTGGCGTCGACGTCGGCGATACGCGCATATCGCTGCTGGGCCTGCTGACGATCGCAATTACCGGGCTGATATTGTTCGCTATTGTTCGTATTGTCCGCCGGGTTGTCAGCCATTCGATCCAGCGGTCTTCGGCGCTCGATCCGGCGCAAAAGCTATTGGCGGACAAGCTGGCGATGATCGTGATCATCGTTGTCGCCTTCTTTGTCGGCATCGATATCCTCGGGATTGATCTGACGGCCCTGGCATTCTTCGGTGGCGCCTTTGGCCTCGCCATTGGCTTTGGCATGCAGAAGACGATCGGTAACCTGATTGCCGGTATCATTTTGCTGATGGATCGATCCATCAAACCAGGGGATGTGATTGCGGTTGGCGACAGTTTCGGCTGGGTCAACAAGATCGGAATTCGCGCCGTCTCGATCATCACGCGCGACGGCAAGGAACATTTGATTCCGAACGAAATCCTGATGACGGAAGAGGTGGAGAACTGGTCCTATTCCAGCCTTGAAGTCCGGGTTAATATTCCGATTGGCGTGTCCTATGGCGCTGATCTCGATCTGGCGCACAAGTTGATGCTGGAGGCGGCCACAGAGAGCAATCGCGTGCTCAACAATCCTTTGCCGCGCTGTTGGATTGTGGAATTCGGCGATTCATCGGTGAACTACGAACTGCGCATTTGGATCAAGGATCCTGAAGGTGGCGTCGGTAATGTGCGTGGCGATATCTATGTCCGCGTGTGGAACAAGTTCAAAGAGCATGACATCGAGATCCCGTTCCCGCAGCGCGATCTGCATATCAAGGATTGGCCGAGCGGTATGGCAGAGGCCGTCAAGGACGGTGCGAAAATCGAAGTGGCTGAACCGCCCGAACCTTCAGAAAATTAGATTCCGACGAATCGAGACAGCTGAATAATCTGGGAACGCAGATGGCTGGAAAGCTGTTCAGCTGCGGCGCCCGCATTATCGCCTTTTCCGATAAGTGCCTTTGCACCAATCGTAGCCGCGGCAATGGTTTCCTCGGCGGTGCGACCAAAACCGTGTTTGGCAATACCCGAACTCTGTTCATAGGCGCGTCGTAGGTCACTCTCTTCTGGAATTCTGATCGCCTGATCACGGCCAGGCGCAATTTGCTCAATGACACCCAGAACAGCGTAAAGCTGGGGGATGCGGTCCATATCTGTGGTCCGGTATGGCGTCTCGGCAAGGCGGCTATGTGCGGTCATTCCAAGTCCTGTCTGGGTGGTTGCCAGCCATCATTGCGCAAAGCCGCTAATATTTGCCTAACCCTATCGCAGCGCACCAATCATGTTGCACTGCAGCAACATAATCCTATCGATTCACAATTTTCGGTGAAATATCATTGTGTGCAGGTGCGAGAATATGCATCATTACATCACAACGCTTCATCGGTCCGGCCTGCGGGAATAGAGATTGGGGAGTGCGCAGGGACGAATAGGAACATATTCGAACTAACAAAGGACATACTATGCGCATCTCAATTCTCGGCCTGGCACTCGTTGCGAGTTCTGCACTGGCCACTCCTGCAATGGCGAATGAACTGGGGGGTGGGTTCAGCGTGTCCGGCAATGCTGCGCTCGTCACCGATTACCGCTTTCGCGGCGTTTCCTTCTCCGATGAAGATATCGCAATCCAGGGCGGTATCGATATCGAACATGATAGCGGATTTTATGTCGGCACCTGGGCCTCTTCGATCGAGGACAGCCCGGTATTCGGTCACACCGAGCTGGACATTTATGCGGGCTGGTCCGGTGAGATCACGTCGGGTCTTGAGCTTGACGTCGGCGTGCTCGCCTATCTCTATCCGAACGGCAATGTCGGCGATGCGGACTATATTGAGCCTTATGCATCGCTTTCCTATACGCTTGGACCGGCGGAAGTGACGACGGGCGTGGCCTGGGCACCGAGCCAGAATTCGATCGGCAATGATGACAATCTCTATATCTACACCGATGTCGGCATCGGCATTCCGGGTACGCCGATCTCGGTCGGTGGACATCTCGGCTATACTGACGGCAGCCTCTCGGTCGATCCGGATGGGGATTATTGGGATTGGGGCCTGAGCGCGGAAGCCGCTTTTGGTATCCTGTCAGTAGGCGTGGCCTATGTTTCGACGGCCGTCGATGGCCCGGGCACGGATGGTGCCGTGGTCGGTACGCTGGGTGTCAGCTTCTAGTCGCGGCCACCATTTTCTGAGTTACCGGATGGGCCGGCGTGGCAATCACTTGCTCCGTCGGCCCTTCTTCAATGATCTCGCCATGATGCATTACCGCAATCCGATGGCAAAGCTGTTTGGCAACAGCGAGATCGTGCGTAATGAATAACAAGGCCAGCTTTCGCTCCTTCTGCAGCGTCTCGAGCAAGGCGAGAATTTGTCCGGCAACCAGGACATCAAGCGCAGAGGCGGCCTCATCAAGCATCAGCATATCGGGCTCGGCAACCAGCGCGCGGGCGATTGCAACGCGCTGCGCCTGACCGCCTGAGAGCTGGCGGGGCAGGCGATCGGCAAAGTCTGTCGGCAGATCAACCTCTCGCAATGCCTGTTCGACGAGCGCGGTTCGATCGGCTGTCGCAAGGTCGGCGCGCAGATGGCGGAGTGGTTCGGCTACAATGTCCGAAACCCGCCATTGCGGATCGAGGCTCGCTGTCGGGTCCTGGAAGACGGGTTGAATGCGGCGGCGATGAGCCGGGGTCATCTGTTTGCGGTTGGGGAGCGCTTCGCCGCACCATTCGACATCGCCGCTATCGATCGGACCGAGCCGGGCGATTGCGCGGCCAAGCGTCGATTTGCCGGATCCTGACCCGCCGACCACGGCAAGCGCTTCGCCTGCCGCAATACGGAGTGACGCGCGGCGCACGGCGTCCACGCGGCCTTTGCGAAAGCCGGGGCGCGGGAAGGAGACGCTGATATCGCGCGCTTGTAGCAGCGTTTCGCCAGTGGTCGGAAGTGTAAGGGGCGGGTCGCTCAAGCGCGGTGTGGCGGCAACCAGTGCCTGGCCATATTCGCTCTGCGGTTTGGAGAGCAGGCCCAGCGCGGGGCCCGTCTCCTCTACCTGTCCGTCGCGCAGCATAACGACCCTGTCGGCGTGATCGCCGACCGCCGCCAGATCATGGCTTACCAGCAGCAGCGCCATATCCTCTTCGCGGCGTAGCCTGTCCAACAGCGCCATGATCTCGACGCGAAGCTCCGCATCCAACGCGCTCGTCGGCTCATCGGCAATCAGCAGCTTGGGGCGATGCGCGATCGCCATCGCAATCAAGGCCCGCTGCCGCTGCCCGCCCGAAAGCCTGTGCGGAAACTGGTCGAGACTTTCATCGGGATTTTCGATCCCAACCCGCTCCAGCGCCGCCACCATCGCGTCCTGCTCCGGCTTGGGTTGCCCACCCCGCTGCCACGCCTCGGCAAGCTGTGCTCCGATTGTCATATGCGGTGTCAGTGCGGTCAGCGGTTGCTGGAACACAAAGCCAACCGCCCGCCCTCTGATCCGGCGGAGATCATCAGACGCCGCGCCAATCAACTCAGTCCCGTCGAGCTGCGCTGACCCTTGAGCAACACCTGGCGAAAGCCCGAAAGGCGCGAGGCAGGTCTGGCTTTTGCCCGAACCCGACGCACCCACGAGCGCGACGCATTCGCCACTGGCGACTGTAAAGCTGACGTCATTTACGACTGGCGTGCCGCCAATTGCGACATGCAGATTGCTGACCGCGTAACGGGTCATTGCGAGAGCCTGTCGCGCAGCCGTTCGCCGGCAATCGTCAGGCAGACGATGATCAAAACCAGCATACCGCCCGGAATGAGAAGAGCATGCGGCTGCAGGTCCATATCGTCTGCCCCTTCCTTCACCAATATGCCAAGCGAGGTCAGAGGTTCCTGCACACCAAGACCAAGGAAAGAGAGAAAGCTCTCAACCATTACAACCTGGGGAACTGTCAGCAGCAAATAGGCAAGTGCGACGCCGGCAACATTGGGCAAGATATGGCCACTCAATATGCGCGAGGCAGGAGCGCCTGCAGCTTCTGCCGCAGTCACGAACGACCTTTGTTTCAGGGCAATAACCTGGCCGCGCACCACCCGCGCCATGGTCAACCATTCGACCGCACCGATGCCGACAAAGACCAGAATGATCGATCGCCCGAATACGACCATCAACAAGATGACGACGAACATAAAGGGGAGGGCATAAAGGCCGTCCACGATCCGCATCATGATTTCGTCGGTCCGGCCACCGATCCAGCCCGCGACCGCGCCCCAGGCGGTTCCGATGACCAGCGCGACAGCCGCCGCCGCCAATGCCACGGCCAGTGTCACGCGCGTGCCCATCAATGTGCGTGCGAGCAAGTCTCGCCCGACGGTGTCCGTGCCGAACAGGTGGCCGGGTTCAAATAGGGGCGCGCGAACTGCATCCCAATCGATCGCGCTGTGGCTCCAAGGTAGAAGTGGAGGCACAATCAGGGCCATTAGCGCGATAACGCCAACAATCGCTAGACAGATGCGCGAGGCACTCATTCAGCGCGCATCCTGGGGTCGAGCCAGCCATAGATCAGATCGGCGACAAGATTGAAGAGGATGATCAGCCCCGCATAAAGCGTCACCACACCCAGAACGAGCGGATAGTCGCGATTGAGGGCACCCTGAACGAAATAGCGACCAAGGCCGGGAAGCGCGAAGACCGTCTCGATGATCACCGCGCCGGTTAGCAAACCAGCAGCGGCTGGCCCCAGATAACTGGCCACGGGAACCAGAGCGGGACGCAGCGCATGACGCCGGATCACCGTGCGTTCAGACAGACCCCGCGCCCGCGCGGTGCGCACATGATCCTCATTCAATGCCTTGGCGAGTCCGGCCCGCGTCAGCTTGGCGATGGCCCCGGCAAAAGGCAGGGCCAATGCGATCACCGGCAGGACCAGATAGCTTGGGTTGCCGGGTTCCCAGCCGGAAACCGGAAGCCAGCCCAAGCCCAGGGCAAAGATCAACACGAATAGCGGTCCGGTCACAAAAACGGGTAAGGCCGTTAGCAGCGTCGCAAGGCCCATGATCGCCTCGTCTTGCCACCGCCCGGCGCGAACCGCTGCCCATAGCCCACCGCCAATGCCAAGGACGCAGGCGAGGATCAGGGCCAGACCACCGATCGTCAGCGATACCGGCAAGCCCTGGGCAATCAGTTCGCTGACGGTGAAGTCGCGATAGACCAGGCTCGGCCCGAAATCGCCCTGGAGGAGGCGGCCGATGTACAGAGCGATCTGTTCGCCGAGCGGCAGATCCAGGCCATAAGCCGCATCCAGCGCAGCGCGGGTATCTTCGTCTAATGCCCGTTCGCCATCAAAGGGACCGCCGGGGGCGAGCCGCATCAATATGAAAGACAGGATAACGACGCCGAGCAAGGTCGGTATCGCAGTGAGCAGGCGGCGGACCAATAATGCCCGCATCCGATGTCACCTATTGCGGGGTGGAAACCGTTGCTTCGGGGGCATCGCCTTCCGGCGCGTTCAGGATATCGCGGGTCGTTGACCCATAATCGACAGCCTGGGTTTCCGGATCACCAACATTGCTGCGAATACCGGGACGGGCCGATTCCGGATCGGCTTGGTTGACCAAGGCAGCTTCCGCAGCACTGCGCGGCGCTGGTCCGCCGAACATGGCCTGCAGCGCTTGGGTGCTCGAATCGGCACCGCGAGCGGCTGGTTCACCGGGGCGCGGCGGTGTGAGTGCGAAATCAGGCGGGATCACAAGCGGTGCAGACCGTGACACGAGAAACTCGTCCGGCCGGTCCCGGCTACCGCTAAAAAGGCTGCACGCCGATAGGCTTGCGCCCATCACAACCAGGCTCGTCGCTACCATTACTTTACGCATTACTCTGTCTCCGCCGGTTCAGGCTTGTCGCGTAGCAGAAAAGCCCGCAACACCAAAATCACAACCCCAATGGTAATCGACGCGTCCGCGACATTGAAGACCAAAAAGGGTTGAAAGTCGCCAAAATGTAAATCGATGAAATCCGCGACATAGCCGTAGCGGATCCGATCGGTGAGGTTGCCGATCGCGCCGCCCAGCACCATGCCGAGCGCCAACACGTCTCCGCCGCGCTTTTCGCGCCATATCCAGATCGCCACACCGATTGAAATTGCGCCAGTTAGCGCAACCAACAGCCAACGCTGCGTATCCGATGAGGCCGTTAGCATGCCAAGTGATACGCCGCGATTCTCTACCCAGGTAAAATTGAGGATCGACAAAAGTTCGATTTGCCCGCGCTGAGGCAGTTGCAGCAGCGTGATGATCCAATATTTCGAGATCTGGTCGACGACGAAAATCGTCGCCGCGAGAATATAGCCGAAAAATTGCGGCCGACGGGAAGTGGAATCAGCGCTCATTCGGCCACCATTTGGTTGACACTAGTTGACACTGGTCGGGAGTCGCGCAGCTCAGGCATTGATCGCCTCGGCACAGCGTCCGCACAGTGCACCATCCTCTTCCACATCGGGAAGCAGGCGCCAGCACCGGCCGCATTTGTGATGCTCGGTCTTGTTGATCTCGACCGCATCGCCATCATAGCGCGTGTCGGCAACGATGCAGATTTCGGTAAAGTCCTCGGCATCCATCTCATCCAGTTTCGGCATCGTCACTTCGGCTTCAAGGCTCGACCGGATTACCTTCTCGCGGCGCAGCGGCTCGATGGCTTCGGTCACTTGCTCGCGAGCTGCGCGGATCTTTGCCCATTTTTCGCCGAGCGCTTCATCGCGCCAGCTTGCGTCGATCTCCGGCCATTCTTCCAGATGGATTGACCCGGCATCGGGATAGCGGGTCTTCCAAACTTCCTCGCTGGTGAAGCACAGGATCGGCGATGCATAGCGAACCAAAGCGTGGAAAAGTGTATCAAGAACAGTGCGATAGGCCTGTCTCTTCGCAGACCCTGATGGCAGAGATTCTCCAACATCACAATATAAACAATCCTTGCGGATATCGAAGAAGAAGGCCGACATGTCCTCATTGGCAAAGTCTGTGAGCGCGCGGACATAGCGGGTGAAGGAATAGTCATTCACCGCGTCTCTGAGTGATGCGTCGAGCTCAGCCAGCAGATGCAGCACATAGCGTTCGAGTTCTGGCAGATCGGCCGTCGCCACCTGTTCAGCCTCGGCGTCATAGTCGGACAGGCCGCCGAGCATGTAGCGGAAGCTGTTGCGCAGCTTGCGATACATATCGGTGACGCCCTTGATGATCTCATCGCCGATCCGATGGTCTTCTGTATAATCGACCGTCGCCGCCCAGAGGCGCAGGATATCCGCACCATTCACATTGATGATCTTTTGCGGGTCGAGCGTGTTGCCGATGCTCTTCGACATTTTCAGGCCCTTGGCATCCAGCGTCATGCCGTGCGTGAGCACTTCCTTGTACGGCGCGCGGCCGCGCGTTCCGCAGCTTTCCAGCAGGCTCGACTGGAACCATCCGCGATGCTGGTCGGAACCTTCGAGATAGAGATTGGCCGGCGAATCAATGTCCGGCCAATTGTCGCTCTCCAGGACAAAGGCATGGGTCGATCCGCTGTCGAACCAGACGTCGAGGATATCCGTGACGATCTCATAATCATCAAGGCTGTATGCATTGCCGAGCAGCGCCTGATGATCCGCTGCGAACCAGGCATCTGCCCCGCCTTCGCGCACGGCTGCAACGATCCGCGCATTGACCTCGGGATCGTTCAGATAATTGCCTTGCTTGTCGACATAGACAGTGATCGGAACACCCCAGGCGCGTTGGCGCGAGAGGACCCAGTCTGGCCGTCCCTCAACCATCGAGCGCAACCGGCGATGGCCGCGGCGCGGGATGAAGCGTGTTGAATCTATCTCTTCGAGCGCGGTGTCGCGTAGCGTTTTACCGCTCTCTAGCGCCTCATCCATGCGTACAAACCATTGCGGCGTGCAGCGATAGATGACTTTGGCCTTGGATCGCCAGCTATGCGGATAGCTATGGGCGAAATCGTCGGACGCGGAGAGCAGGGCGCCTGCTTCGCGCAAGTCCGAACAGATCGGGCCTTCCGAGGAATTGAAGCGCTTGTTGATGACATTGCCCGCGCGTTCGTCGCCGCGTGGCAGCCAGAGCCAGTCCTCGCGATAGACACCATCATCGTCGACAGCGAATACCGGATCGATGCCATGCTCCTTACAGGCAAAGAAATCCTCTTCGCCATGATCGGGCGCCATATGGACAAGGCCGCTACCAGCATCGGTTGTGACGTGATCGGCCGCGATAAACGGGCGGGGATTCGCGAAGAAACCGCCGAGATGATGCATCGGGTGGCGGGCGATGGTGCCGGCGAGGTCGGAACCCTTGAACGTTTTGAGCGTGCGGTCTTTTTGCCAGCCGTGACCCAGTCTAGCCTCGACCTGATCTAAGAGCTCCAATGCGACAACTAGTCTGAACTCGCTATCGGCTCCAAAAAAGTGAACACCCTCATCACCTGGTGTTGCAAGGCCTGTGTTTGCGAATTCGACCGCCACATATTCAACATCCTCACCAAAGGCGATCGCCTGGTTGACCGGGATCGTCCACGGCGTTGTCGTCCAGATGACGGCATGGGCGCAAACCAGTTCCTCGATCGGACTCTCGGTGATCTCGAACGCAACATCGATCTGGGTCGACTGGATATCGGCATATTCGACTTCGGCTTCGGCGAGCGCGGTCTTTTCGACCGGGCTCCACATCACCGGCTTTGCGCCGCGATAGAGCTGGCCGCTTTCGGCGAATTTGAGGAACTCCTCGACGATCACCGCTTCGGCGTCGAAGTCCATTGTCAGATAGGGTTTGTCCCATTCGCCCATCACACCGAGGCGCTTGAATTCCTCGCGCTGCACATCGACCCAATTGGCTGCATAGTCGCGGCATTCGGCACGGAATTCGGCGGCCGGAACTTCATCCTTGTTCCGCTTCTTCTTGCGATATTGTTCCTCGATCTTCCATTCGATCGGCAGGCCATGGCAATCCCAGCCCGGCACATAAGGCGCATCCTTGCCGAGCAGCGATTGGCTGCGCACGACAAGGTCCTTGAGGATCTTGTTCAACGAATGCCCGATATGGATATTGCCGTTCGCATAGGGCGGGCCATCATGGAGGATGAACTTTTCGCGGCCCCTGCGAGTTTCCCGCAGTTTTCCATAGAGATCCTGCTCTTCCCAGGACGCAAGGATGCCGGGCTCTTTATTGGCGAGCCCCGCCTTCATTGGGAAGTCGGTCTTCGGCAGGAAAACCGTGTCTTTATAGTCGGGCTTTTCGGACATTTGGGGCGATGTAAGGGGGAAGGGCCGGGGCGTCTAGCGGTTTTCGCCCCCGGATGCTGTGGTCGACCATTTCATCTCGTCACCCTGAACTTGTTTCAGGGTCCACTTTTCAGGCTGTGACCGCGTTGCGGCTGGACTGGTGGATGCTGAAACACGTTTAGCATGACAGAAGATTGCTAGCGACCCGTGCTCCGGCGCAGGCCGGAGCCCAGTCGATACGGTTCCGACTATCCTGACAGGGCGGGCCTAGGCTCCGGCCTGCGCCGGAGCACATCTGTATTCACATAATATGCTGTGTGAGGCGGCGTTCGGCTTCGGCGCAGTCATCGGCCATTTGCGCTTTCAGCGCTTCGAGATCGTCAAATTTGGCCTCTTCGCGGATGAAGCTGATCAGTTCGACCTCGATTGTCTGGCCATAGAGATCGTCGGAGAAGTCGAAGAAATAGGGCTCCAACAGTTCAATGGGTGGATCGAAGCTGGGGCGAATACCGATATTGGCGGCACCGTTGAGCGTGCGACCATCCGGCAAGCGTCCGCGCACCGCATAAATCCCATATTTGGGCCGGATATAGCTGCCCAGCTGGATGTTTGCCGTCGGGTAACCAAGCTTGCGACCGTTCTTGGAACCGTGCTCGACTACACCCTCAATCGTGAACGGGCGGGTTAGCAGGTGAGCGGCGGTTTCGCAGTCGCCGGCCTTGATCGCGTCGCGAATGCGGCTTGAGGAGATGATCATTTCATCTTCGTTCACCGGCGCTGCGATCTCCGTGAAAAACCCATGCGATTTTGCATATTCGGCGAGCATCACGACATCGCCCTTGCGGCCCTTGCCAAAGACGAAATCATTGCCGGTCACGACGCCCGCTACACCAAAGCGGTTGAGCAAAATCTCTTCGACAAAATCCTCAGCCGTCGTTCCGGCGAGTTCCGGGCCGAATTCGAACACCATCATCGCCTGGGCCCCGGCGTCCGCAAACAGAGCCTGGCGCTGGTCGAGCGTGGTCAGGCGGAAGGGCGGGGCATCGGGTTGGAAATGGCGCACCGGGTGGGGGTCGAAGGTCGCAACGATTATCGGTCGTTTGTCATCATCGGCATGATGGACCGCGCGTCCGACCACGGCCTGATGACCGCGATGAAATCCGTCAAAATTGCCGAGTGCGATAACACCGCCGCGAAGCTCGTCGGGCACGCTATCACGGTGGAAAAGCCGCTGCATGGGATGGCTATAGGCAAGCCGGACAGGTGCGGCAATGCGGCGCTGTCATGCCCGGATCAGCGCGCGGGAAGCCCGTCACGCAGCAGGCGGATCGTGTTGCCACCCATCACCTGGGCAATCTCGCCTTCGCTCAGCCCCGCATCCATCAGCAATTGCGTGACGACGGCTAGCTCGCTGGTATCGAAGCCGACGGTTGTCGAGCCGTCATAATCGGAACCCAGCCCGACATGGCGGATGCCGACAAGGTCTCGCACATGGAGGATCGAGGCGACGACATCATCGGGTTCATAGGAGCAGATCGCGCCGTCCCAATAGCCGATACCGATTACGCCATCGGTTGCCGCGACTGCGGTAATCTGATCGTCGGTGAGGTTGCGATTGACCTCGCATACTGCCTGGACGCCGCCATGGCTGGAAACAACGGGCCGGGTGGCCATGGCGAGGATCTCATCGACCATTGCCGGGCTGGCATGGGCGATATCGACGATCATGCCGCTCGCCTCCATCCGCTGGATGATCTCACGACCGAAATCGGTGAGCCCGCCTTTTTCCAGGCCATGCATCGAGCCGCCCAGCTCATTGTCGAAGAAGTGGGTGGGGCTCGCCATGCGGAAGCCGGCATCGAACAGGCGATCGAAATTATCCGCATCGCCTTCTAAATTGTGGAGACCCTCGATCGAGAGCATCGCACCGATCACCGGATCGCCGCGTTGTCGGTCAGCGAGCAGCGCATCAATATCCGCCCGGCTGCGAACAATTCTGAGCGCACCTTCGCTGTTCGCCTCGGCATATTCCATCTTTTCGGCATGATAGAGCGAGCGCTCGACGAGCGATGTCCAGGTCCGGATCGGCTGGAGCTGGCCGATCGCAAGCAAGGTAATATTGTCGCTGTCGGCAGAATTGGAATCATAATTCTGGCCGGCCGGAGATTTAGTCACTGACGAGAAGACCTGCAGCGCCACATTGCCTTCCTGCAACCGCGGCAAGTCCATATGGCCGCGCGTGGCGCGGTTCAGCATGTTGCGCTTCCAGAGCAGCGTATCGCTGTGCAGATCGGCAATAATCAGCCGCTCATGCAGCGCCTCGGCGGCTTCCGAGATAGCGGGCAGTTCGACATCGGCCCGCTTGTTCATATCCCGTTCGATCCAGATTGGTCCGAGCGTGAAGAACAGTGCGGCGGCCGCGCCGACAAGGATAAGCAGGACGATCAGGATTTTGCGGATCATGGATGGCGCTCCAATGTAACAAAGCTATAGGCTGGGCTGTCTCCTTCGGCAGGATGGTCCTGGCGGGTGGTCTCGGCCCAGATATCCGCGTCAAAAGCGGCGATATGCGTATCGCCTTCGGGTTCGACATGCACCTCGGTTAACTCGATCCGATCGGCTATGTCTAGGAAAAGAGAGTATATTTCTGCGCCGCCGATAATCGCGACCTCCTCGACATCATCGCCGACCATGGCCAGCGCGTCGGCCTTCGAATGGGCAATCTCGGCGCCTTCGGGATCCCAATCGCGTGAGCGCGTCAGCACAATATGCCGACGACCGGGCAGTGGACTGGGAAAGCTTTCAAATGTTCGCCGCCCCATGATCATGGGTTTGCCCATGGTGTTCGCCTTGAAGCGTTTGAGGTCGGCGGAAATCCGCCAGGGCAGGCGACCATCTTTCCCGATCACACCGTTATCGGCACGGGCCAGATGGAAGATGATCTTCACACTGCCACCGGCGCTGAAATATGCGGCGCGGCTTCATAGCCGATGATCTCGAAATCCTCATATTCATAGCCGTCGATACTGCCCGGATCACGCAGGATATGCAGCTGGGGCAGCGGCCCTGGTGTGCGGCTGAGCTGGGTGTTCACCTGATCGAGATGGTTCGAATAAAGGTGGCAATCGCCGCCGGTCCAGATGAAGTCGCCGACCTCAAGCCCGCATTGCTGGGCGAGCATATGGGTCAGCAGCGCATAGCTGGCGATGTTGAACGGCACGCCGAGGAAGACATCGCAGCTGCGTTGATAGAGCTGCAGCGACAGGCGACCGTCGGCGACATGGGTCTGGAACAGGCAGTGGCAGGGCGGCAGCGCCATGTTCGGCACATCGGTCGGGTTCCACGCCGATACGATCTGTCGGCGCGACGCCGGATGGGTTTTGATCTGTTCGACAAGATCGGCAATCTGATCGATGTGCACGCCGCCCGGCCCGATCCAGTTGCGCCACTGTTTGCCGTATACCGGCCCCAGATCGCCATTCTCATCGGCCCATTCATTCCAGATGCTGACCTTGCGATCCTGCAGCCAGCGTACATTGGTATCGCCGCGCAGGAACCAGAGCAGCTCGATAATGATAGAGCGGATATGGAGTTTCTTTGTGGTCAGCAGCGGAAAGCCCGTTGACAGATCGAACCGCATTTGATGACCGAAGACGGAGAGCGTACCGACGCCGGTCCGGTCTTCCTGGCGGACACCATCGTCGAGAATCCGCTGCATAAGATCGAGATATTGCTGCATGGCTCGCCTTATGGCCGAGCGAACCGGCAGGGCCAAGCCGAAGAATTCCCTCCGATGTGAATGGTCGCTTCGCACGCCTCACCAGACGCGCCAAACTCACACCGAATTGGACGAAGTTACGATATCAACGCCGCGCGAACCCCTTATTCATTTAGGGACCGGGGGGGCTAGACTATGAGGGGCTAGTCGATGCGCGCTATTCTATCGCCGTTCCGGTACAATGCTGATGATAATCATTTTTTCGCGTCTTTGCTGCTCCACCATGATCACGAACATGCAATCATCGCCCATCTCGGCGCAGCCGATCGGATAGTTGCCATCAGCGAGACGTGCGGCGGGGCCGATGCCATCGACTTGCCGTTGCGCCAGATCGTCGGCGATGCGCTGGCCCATGATGCGCACGACCTGGTGATTGCGCATAATCATCCGAGCGGAGATCCACGGCCGAGCGATGCGGATATTGAGACAACGCGCGCATTGGCAATGCTGCTTCGTCCGCTCGGCATTCGCATTCACGATCATCTCATTCTTACGCATGAAAAGACCACCAGCTTTCGGGTATTGGGCTGGCTGTAACGGCTAGCCTTGATCCTGGTTGAACACGGGCCGCCGCTTTTCCATGAAGGCGCGCATCCCTTCCATCGCATCCGGCGTACCCATATTGGCGTGTACCGCGCGGCGCTCATCGGCGAGCGATTCATGCAACGATTTGGATTCATGGCCGACGATGCATTCCATCACACCGGCAACGGCGAGCCGCGGCATCGCGGCCAGCTCTTCGGCCAATGCGATGGCACGGTCCTTGAGTTCGGCATTTGGCCAGACCTCGTTGACCAATCCGATCCGCAGCGCTTCCGGCCCGGATATCTTCCTGGCGCGCAGGATCAGGTCGAGCGCATGATCGCGGCCAACGCAGCGTGCCAGGCGCGCCGATCCACCCCAGGCGGGCACGGTTCCCAAGTCCATTTCCGGTAATCCGATCTGTGCACCCTGTTCGGCTGCCAAGCGAAAATGACAGGCGAGGGGCAGCTCCAATCCGCCGCCCAAACAGAAACCGAACAGGGTCGCGATGCACGGCTTGTTCATCCGTTCAATCTTGTCGAGCACCCGCCAGCGCTGATCGAATACACCGTCGATACTGCCCTTGGCTTTCACGCCGGCTGGCAGCTGTTTGAGATTCATGCCAACCGAAAAATGGTCATCGCCTTCGCCGGTAAAGACAACTGCCCGAACGCTGTCATCAGCGCTCAGCTCACCGACCAGCTCTTCGAGCCGATCCATATATTCGAGCGACATGCGGTTATAGGGCGCATCATTGATCGAGATGATCGCAACAGCATCCCGGCGTTCCAACAATAGGGGATCTGACATCGGGTTTTCCTTTTTTCAAGAATAGTTTGAATTGCTTATGCAGTGCCTCTGATAATCATTGCAACTCCGGTTGATAATGAGGGGACGCAGCTACGCTTGGCCCAAGGCTGTTCGATTGAACCAGCGGTAGGACATTGTTACGCTCCAATCATGTGGCCATTCACCCGCAGCACCGATGATCCTTCGCTGGATGACGATATCAATGCGGCCGTTCATCTCGCTGCACTTGAGTGGCGGAAATTTCGAGCGACAGGGCATGTTCCGGACAATCTTGGCTTGCACGTTCAGTTGGGCCAATTTGCCCATGATTTTCGACCGGAAATGGAAAAACATTTTCGGTCGCTAAGATCGGCTCCGTCCCAATTGGTATTGCTCATTATGGCGGAGGGAGTTGCCGCGTCAGGAAGCGCATCGCGCAATTCGATCGAACGGCAATTGAAGATCACACTGCCGGATCGTCCGATAATCATGCCGCTAGACGACGAAAGGTCTGATCCTGCCTAAAACTCGGTGTCAGCGATTGTGGTACGGTGGAGCAGCCGGTCATAACCGTCATAGCCGCCCGTTGCGGAGTGGAGCAGGGAGCGATTGTCCCACATCACCAGCATGTCCTTTTGCCAGGGATGGGAATAGGTGACGGCTTCGCTGCTCTGATGCGCGTAGAATTCGACGACGAGCGCGGTGCTTTCCTCTTCTGGCATATCGGCAAAGCCGGTGATGTACGCAGCGGAGCTGAACAGAGCTTTCTCACCGCTTTCGCGATGGGTGCGGACAAATGGATGTTCGCAGGTCTCGAAAGCTTTTTCGCTCGCAATGATTTTCATGCTGCGGCCGGACTGCTGATCGCTCTCATCATACAGGCCGCCGGGCGCATAGCCGCGCTGGGCGGAATGGATCGCGGTCAATCCGTCCGCCGTGTCGCGGAGTGTATCGGGCAACCGCTCATAGGCGGCGACTTGATCGGCAAAAAGCGTGTTTCCGCCATGGGGTGGAATGGTGATGCCATAGAGCATGGTCCCGGCGGGCGGGACCTCCATGAAGCTCCAGTCGGAATGGAATATTTCGGCAAAAATCGGTGTCTTCTCATCGGCATTGCGCTGGATCGCGGCGATATGCTCATGACCCTCGATATGACCGAAAAACGGGTCGTCTCCGAATTCACCGAAATAGAGGGTGATGCGTTCCAGATCATCGTCACTCAATTGCTGATCAGGAAAAGCGAGAACCTTATGCTGGACCCAATGGGCGCGGATTTCGGCGATACAGTCTGCCGACAGATCTTCGCTCAGATCGATCCCGGTGACGAATGCCCCGCAGCTCGCGCCGGTTGGTTCAACCGCTAATCCCATGGATCAATCCTCTCGCCTGTATTGCTGGTCGGCCTTACCAGTTTTCCTTGAACGGCCGGAGCTCAACCTCATGCGACCAGGCGGAGCGATGCTGGTTATGCGTGTTCCAAAAGGCTTCGGCAATTGCAGCAGGTGATAGCGACCCGTCATCGCCCATCTGTTCGAGATATTCAGGGAAGCGCGATCGCACCCGATCGCCGTCAATCACGCCATCGATCACAAAATGCGCGACATGGATGCCCTGCGGCCCAAACTCGCGCGCCAAGGATTGCAGCAGATTGCGCAACGCGCCCTTCGCCGCTGCAAAATGGGCGAAGTTTGGCTTACCCCGCATGGATCCCGAAGCACCGGTCACCAGAAAGCTCCCGCTACCCTGCGCCTTGAGCAGCGGCACAGCCCGCTTGGCCGTCAGGAATGCACCGAAACAGCAGATCCGCCAGAAATTCTCGAAAACCTCTGCGGTCAGCTCTTCAAATGGAATGATGGCGTTATTGCCGGCATTGTAGATAACCGCGGCAATATCGCTGAGCTCCTCAGCCCGCGCGAACAGCGTGTCTTGATCTTCTGCCTTGGTGACATCGACCTGCATCGCCTCGATTGATCCGCCGCCTGCAGCTATCTCGTCGGCCGTGGCCCGGACCTTTTCCAGAGTACGCCCGGTAAACACCACATGATGGCCGCCTTCCGCGAAGCGCTTGGCCAAGGCTCCGCCCACGCCATCAATCGATCCGCCACCGAGTATGATGGTTGCTTGGGGCATTGGGCTTCTCCTGATGATGGGACGACTCAGTGTGAGCGCCACATGATAGGAGAGTGGTTCGTCGCCGCAAATACGCTGAAGATCGCCCGATGAAGAAACGGAGATTGCGCGGCGTTTACTGGCTGAAATGTTCCGAGAGGAGCTGCTTGGTTTCCTCGGTCAGAAATACGAAGGTCCGGCGGCGATCGGTGGGATCTTGTTGCAACCGCAGCACGCCTTCTTCCTCTAAATCGCGCATGTAGCGGAGTACTGTCGATTGCGGACAATGTATGAAGTTGCACAGGCTCGAGACGGAGATCGGCCGTGAGTCAAACTCCGTACAGCCGAGATGCAGCAGCATTTCCCAAATCGGGTGCCGCAGCATTTTTTCGCCAAAAAGCTGCGCGCGCCGGTCGCGTTCGGAAATTTCTTCGCGCAGTTTGGTTTCCAGCGACACCGGCAAGCTGGAGCTTTGGGGTGGGGCGAATATCTCGTTCATAGAATACCCAGCGATTTCAGGCTGGCACAGCCATCGGCCGCGACAATCAGGTGATCATGGATAGCGATGTCGAACAGGGCGGCACTTTCGGCCAAACATTCGGTGACGGCGATGTCCGCAGCACTGGGCTGACAGATGCCGGATGGATGATTGTGCACCAGAATCAGGGCCGTGGCATCGAGCCGCAACGCTTGCGCCAATATCCTGCGCGGATCAACGACGACCTTGGAGACCGATCCCAGTTGCAGGATTTCGTCACGGATCAGATGATTTTGCGTGTCCAAAAACAGAACGCGGAAACATTCTGTTCGCCAATAGCCGATTGTCGCGCGCAGATAGTCCATCAGGTCAACTGAGCTCGACAGGATCGGTCGATTGGAAATCTGGCTCGACAAGGATTGGCGGAAGGCATCCCCCACCAAGGTGAGTAGCCTTAACGCGGCATCGGGGACATCGTCGATAGCCTCAAGCCGGAACTGCTCCGCACCGATTATCCCGGGCAGCGAACCGAATTCATCGAGTAGTTTCTCGGCGAGATGGTCGGCTGACGCCGGACTGATGAATTCAAGCAGTCCGCTTAAGGTTGCTTGCGGTTCAGGGCGCGGGTCGCGCGATGGTAATTTATCGTTCCGATGAGGAGCGAGAGCAGAGTCAGATAGTACCAAAGGCCCAGTGTATGAGCATACGCGATCGGCGCGATAACCGCGTTGCCGAGTAACGCCATGTGCGTCACGGTTCCCACCATGTGAAAGGCCGAGGCCCATAGCGGCCAGGAACGGTCTGAAAACAGGGCGAGGGCGATCAGGCCCGCCAAAAGCGCCACGTCGATGAGAATGATCGCGACATCGGCCGTCTGATAGAATGTTCCGAACAGATATAGGGCCAGTGATGTCAGGGACAGCGCGGCGACCATCATTGCCGCACCGACCCGTTCGGTCGTGCCGCCGAAACCCAGCGCATAGCCGCAACAAGCAACCAAGGCGGCGATCGTGGCGAATTGCCAAATCATTCAATGATCCGAACATAGAAGCCATGGGGGGTCAACCTGCCCGCTGGGCCATCCTATACCTTAAGCGGCGTCTTCTACTGCCCGCAGGATCGTATGGGCTGGCGGTTTGCCATTCGGCGTACCAAAAGCCACTTTTCGCAGGCCGATTTGCGTCTTGGTGCGCTCCAGCTGATTATGGGTCTCGACGAGCGCTTTGCGTCCAGCGACGAGGGCGGGGAGCGTCTTGACGACTTCGTCCAGGGCATCCTGCCCGACAATAGCAGAGAGACCTGCCTCGGTACGCGCAGTAGGAATGCTGGCCGCCAGTTCAGCGGCCCGAATGATTGCCTGGTCGACAGCATTTTCTGCTTCGAAAAGCTTTTCAGCGACTTTTTCGGCTGCTTCGATTCTCTGTTTGCGCATAATAATTCTCCTACGGCGCAGACGAACGTCTGCACGGTATTTCCCGTTAAAATTGTGATTGAACCCGCGGTGTTAGCTGTACCGCGAAAGTGCCTCGAGGCCTGAAATGATGGCGCCGTAAGAAAGCGCGGCAGCGAAGGATATACCCACGATCCAGGCCAGCTTCTCCAAAATAGTCAGGTCATTGCCTCGTCCCCCCATTCCCGGGAGCGAAAGCTTGGAGTTTGATGCCTTGGCATCGGAGAACACGGTAAAGGGTTGCTGTTGTTCTCGCAGGACATGTTCAACCTTTGCTCCACTCTCTTTCGCTCGATCGTTGCGGACACGATCATGTGGGGCAGGGATGGCCGCGGCAATCTGCGGCGATTGATATCTCAATGATTGATATGACATTTCGTCGCTGGCCGTCGCAAACATAAGCGCCGCTTTCTTGCGGCTCTCGACGCCCAGTTTGCGCATCGCAACGCGCAGGCGCTGATCGACAGTATGCGGAGATATGTCGAGTTCGCGGGCAATTTCTTTGGAGGATTTATGTTGATAGACAAGGCGCAGGCAATCGCGCTGGCCCGCCGACAATTGGTCAATAGAGTGTTTATCCGCCGTCATATGTTTCTCACCGGGGGGCAAGCGGTCGGACGCAACACATAACTGAGCTCCCCCCCGTTTCATCATTCATACACCATAATGGCGCGAATTTACATCGTTTCGATGTAGATATTTCTGTGCATATGTATTTGATACGTATCAAGCGAAGGCGCCAATCTGGCACCTTTCGATGACAATTCACCGCGAAGAATCGGTATAAGGCGATTGAATTACAAAGGAATTTGCCATGCGCATGATCCTCTATTCAATCTCCGCCATGGCGGTGTCAGCCCTGCCCGATGCCGGGCTTTGTCAAACCGATGATAACACCATAATAGTTGATATTGACCAGTATCCACTGGCCATTCCGGAGGATGTCACGCCTGGCTGGATCCAGCGAAACGGACAACGGGCGACGGTAGTTTACGGTGAAATGGTCGATGTGTTTGAGGAAGATAGTGGCGAATTCGTGCCGGTTGGCGGTGCAACCTCGTCGCTGCGTTTTGTCGACGGCCATTATCGGTATGAGTGCTGCGGAGGGACAGTTGTCGTCTATGACCACAATCTGTCAGAAGGCTATGCGCGCGAAGATATTGTCGCCCGTGCAACAGAGGTTACGCTGCCAGACGGCGTGACGATGCTGTTCAGCTATCACACAGTTACCAGCGATCTTCCGGTCGAAAATGACCAGCAAGATCCGTCGACAGTCACATTATTGTTGACCCTGGAGACCACCGCACCGGCCGGATACGAACGGCACTAATCCTTCGGAAAATCGGAACTCATGCGTGTTTGGATAGTAAGAGGGCGCGCTTTAGGACTCTAGCACGGGGGTGATAAACCGCGCCCCCTTACAAGACCATTGGTACACCTGCTGGCGCGAAATTAGATTAACAAAACAATCTATTGGAACCAGATTGGTACCAATTGCCTAGATTGGCTTCGTTGCTTTGGCGATGCAAACCGGAGTTGGTTTACTCCTGTCCGCAGGCGATAATCGCATCGGGCTCTGGGCGATCACCGATCCGTTCGAACATTGCGAAATATCCGCCAATATCCGGCATCGCGCGATAGACAACCCGGCGATAGCCAACCGCTTCAAACTCGCAATTGAGCAAATCCGGGGGCGTGCCGTGGCGATTGGTTGGCCTATCGGCATCGACGACAACCACCCGACCAGCTTCGCGCAGGGCAGGCCGCATATTCCAGAGAAATTCATATGGGCTTTCGATCTCATGATACATGTGGATCATGAAGATCCGGTCGAAGCTGTCGTCCGGCAGCTTGGGGTCGGCAAACTCACCGAGACGCACGCTGACATTGTCGAGCTGCTCGCGGGTAACCCGCTCGGCCAGTCGATCACGCGTTTCCGGGATAACATCCTGTGCCAGCACTCGCCCGGTTTCACCGACACGCGGAGCAAGGCGGATCGTGTAATAGCCGTTACCGGCACCGATATCGGCGACGGTCATTCCGGCCTCGATATCAGCCATGTCCATCACGGTTTCGGCCTCGTTGACCCGATCGCGCGATTCCTCGTCAGAGAATTGGCTGGCAGTGATGTCGGACACCGGGCGATCGGCTGGCGGGAACCCGGTATCATCGGCGCCCGCAAATACGTTGCACCCTCCGGTAACCAATAACATCAGGCAAGCAGCAGCCCGCATCAGTCTATATCCTCAACTTCAACCTGTTCCCCTGTCACACGCTGGGATAGCGCCGCAGCCATGAACTTGTCGAGATCACCATCGAGAACATCGGATGGCGAGGACGAGGTATAGCCTGTCCGCAGATCCTTCACCATTTGATAGGGCTGGAGGACATAAGACCGGATCTGGTTGCCCCAGCCGATATCGGTTTTGCTTGCTTCGACGGCATTTGCCTCTTCTTCGCGGCGCCGCAATTCGGCCTCGTACAAGCGGGCCTTGAGCATGCTCATCGCTTCGGCACGGTTCTTGTGCTGGGATCGCTGTGTCTGCGAGGCGACGACAATACCTGTGGGTTCATGGGTAATGCGAACCGCGCTGTCGGTTGTATTCACATGCTGCCCACCTGCGCCGGATGCCCGATACGTATCGACCCGCAAATCGCTTTCGACGATATCGATCTCGATATCCTCGTCGATAACAGGATAGACCCAGACGCTGGAGAAGCTCGTATGGCGGCGCGCGGAGCTATCATAGGGTGAAATGCGAACGAGGCGATGGACGCCGCTTTCGGTCTTCGCATACCCATAGGCATTCTCGCCTTTGAGCAGCAGCGTAACCGTCTTCACGCCGGCCTGCTCACCTGCATGATAGTCGACAATCTCGACCTTGAAACCACGGCGCTCGGCCCAGCGCTGATACATGCGTTGCAGCATCTCGGCCCAGTCTTGGCTCTCGGTGCCGCCGGCACCTGCGTGAATTTCGAGATAGGTATCATTGCCGTCCGCTTCTCCGGCCAACAACGCTTCGGTCTTGTCGAGCTCCGCGCGCTCGGCGAGCGTCGCCAGCGCCGCGACGGCATCATCGACCAGCCCATCATCGCCTTCGGCTTCAGCGAGTTCAATCATCTCGACCGCGTCGTCGCGCTCCTGGCTGATCTTGCGTACCGCCGTCATTGCGCTGTCGAGCCGGCCACGCTCGCGCATGACATCGCGTGCAGCCTTGGGATCATCCCAAAGCGATGCATCCTCAACCTTGGCGTTGAGCTCCTCAAGCCGCTGCTTGGCGACGTCCCAGTCGAGGAACCGGCGCAGCAGGTTCACCGCCTGGTTGATCTGGTCAATATGGGCTTGCGCTTCGGCGCGCATGACTAGTCTCGATTCACGTCTGGATTGGACTTGGCGGTGAGTTAGTAAATCCCGCCCTCGGATTGCAAGAATTCGCTGTCGTTGCGCGGTGCATCGACTTCGACCGTATTCTGGGCTTCTTCAGGCAGAACCGCTCGAACCGGACGGCGTGCCACGACATCGCGACGGATCGTGCGGGTCGGTTCGCTATCCGGCCGGAATGCTTCCCAGATAATCGCGCTACGCGGATCAGAGCTTGGCCAGCCACCAAAGACCCGGCGGCCAGTGCGGCGATCGATGCGGACCATCCGCATGCCGCGCGGAGCGCGGAAGGGCATGACTTCCTGGCCTTCAAGCGTTTCGCGCATGAACTGGCGGAATATCGGTGCGGCCAGGGTGCCACCAGCGCCAAAGCCAATGCTGCGGGCCTGCCGGTCATAACCAAGATAGACGCCGGCAACGATGTTCTGAGTGCCTCCGACAAACCAGACATTGGTCGGGCCCGTTGTCGTTCCTGTCTTGCCGAAGATCGGATGGCCAAGATCGCGCAGCAGCGTGGCGGTACCGCGCTGTACGACGCCTTGCAGGATGTGCACCATCTGGAATGCCGTCATCGCATCGAGTACTTGGCGGCCGGGAACCGGTGGGCGCGGCATCTGCTCCCCATCCCAATCATCTGCATTACAGCCTTCGCAGGCGCTCCAGTTGGCCGGATAGATCACTTCACCACGACGGTTTTGGACATAATCGATTAGCGACGGTCCGACATCGCGGCCATGATTGGCCAGCATGCCATAAGCGTTGACCAAACGCAGCACCGTCGTGTCACCGGCGCCGAGCGACGTGGAGAGGAAGGGTTCATGCTGGCCGATTCCGGCATTCTCGATCAGTTCGACAACATTCTCCATGCCGGTTTCTGAGGCGGCCCGGACAGTCATGAGATTGCGTGATTGCTCAAGGCCCCAGCGCAAAGTCTGCGGTCCGGCGACCCCGCCGCCAGAGTTGCGGAAACATTTTCGGCCGAGGGCCGCGCCCTGATAGACGCAGAAAGGGCCGTCGACGATGATCGAGGCTGGCGTCATCCCGTTCTCAAGCGCTGCGGCATAAACGAAGGGCTTGATGCTTGAACCCGGCTGGCGCTCTGCCTGGGTCGCGCGGTTAAAGGGTTCGAGGCTTTGGCTGAAGCCACCCTGCATGGCGTAAACCCGGCCCGTTCTTACATCTTCAACGACCATTCCGCCGGAGATGTCCGGTACTTTAGCCAGTGCGTAATTGGTGCCGTTCGGTCGCACGGTAATGATGTCGCCGGGCTGCATCGTCGAGAAGGCCGTGCCGCCCCCGACGCGTGCAACCGACGCGAGTGAACGGGGGAGGGTGGCTGTTTCGCCATCTGAAAAACCGATCTGCGCTGCGTTGCCGTCCTTGGAAAGGACCACCGCCACGCGCCAGTCTTCATAACCAACCGAAAGATTGGCACTGGCAAGGCGCGATCGCCATTCGCCATCGTCCATCGGGATTGTCGCCACGGGCCCTGACCAAGGGCGTCCGCGATCGAACCGCAAAAGCCCTGCCCGCAATGCATTTTCCGTGCTGGTTTGCATGTCGGGGTCATAGGAGGTGCGCACCCAAAGGCCGCCCGAATAGATCCCGTACGGCCCGTCTTCCGCATCCTGCCCAAAACTGTCGACCAGGATCCGGCGAACCTCTTCCATATAATAGCCGTCGACATTGTCGGTGACCGATTGCGATGTCCGGGTCACGCCCAGTGGCATGGCGCGGGTCGCATCATATGTCGCTTCGTCGATCCAGTCATTGTTACGCATCAGGCGCAGGACGAGATTGCGTCGCTCGAGGGCGGCGTCAGGATTGGTTGTGGGATTGTAGCGCGAGGGGGCCTGGGGAAGCCCGGCAAGGAACGCAGCCTCATGCAGTTCCAGCTCAGCCACATCCTTGTCGAAATACGCACGGGCTGCCGCCTGTACACCATAGGCGTTGCGCCCGAGGAAGATCTGATTGAGGTAAAGTTCGAGGATGCGCTCCTTGCTGAGCGCAGCTTCGATCCGAGTGGCGAGGATCGCCTCACGGATTTTGCGGGTGATCGAATATTCGTCAGTCAGCAGCAGGTTTTTGGCAACCTGTTGGGTGATGGTCGAACCACCGCGCGCGCGCTCACCGGAACCGATCTTGGTCACATAGTCGAATACGGCCGCTGCGAGCCCCGGATAATCGAGACCGCCATGCGAAAAGAAGGAGGCATCTTCGGCCGCCAGAAAGGCCCGGATCAGTTCGGGCGGATATTCCTCGAACGCCAGCTCGACCCGCCGCTCGCGCGCGAAACTCTGCACCGGCTCACCATTCACGTCGCGAACAAAGGTCGGCAGAGCGGGTTCGTAATCGAGCAGCGTATCGGTGGACGGCAGGTCGCGCATGAACGTGAACCAGAAGGCGATCAACGCAATGAGCGTTAGAATCAGCATGTATAGCGGCCAGCGATAGCGCCTTTTGCCCAATATGCGCCGCAATCCAGCGCCAAAGCCAGTCGCCTCGCGGCGCAGCTTCATCGTCACATCGGCGTCATCGGCCGTCATTTCAGGGGTGTCCGTCATTCCGGGGACGGTTTACCAGCTTTGGTTAGCGATGCCAGCCGGTTTTTGTGCGGGTGCGACTAATGATATTTCGCCACAGGATGCCGAGTTTAGTCGGTGCTAGTCGTTTGGCGCGCGAAATGCGTTTCGATCGCTCCCGATAGACTGCGCGCGATGGCGCGCTGGCCGTCGCGCGAAAACAGGCGCCGCGCATCGGATGAGTTAGTGAGATAACCAGACTCAAACAGGATCGATGGCATATCCGGTGCCTTCAACACCGCAAATCCGGCGAAGCGATGATAATCGCTGCGGAATGGCACCGAATCTCCGGCTTCGCGCCGCAGCAAGGACGCAAAACGGGCCGAGATATTCATTGTTTCGCGCTGTGTCAGATCGATCAGGATGGAGCGGACATCGTCATCCGCGCCGCCAAGATTGACGCCATTGATGATGTCGGCTGCATTTTCGCGACTGGCGAGAAGGGCTGTTTCCTGGTCAGAGGCAACCTCCGACAGCGTATATATCGTCGCACCACGCGCTTCTCTGTTCTCCGCTGCATCGGCATGAATGGAGATGAACAGTTCGGCACCCAAACGACGAGCAATTTCGTAGCGTTCCCGCAATACCAGGAAGCGATCATCATCGCGGGTCAGGGCAACGCGCACCCGTCCGGAAGCCAGCAAAGCGTCCCGCGTGGCTCGCGCAATCGCGAGCGTTGCATCTTTCTCATGCCGATTTCCAAAGGGTGAGATCGCTCCGGGATCATGACCCCCATGCCCGGCGTCGAGCACGACCAGTGGCCGGCCGCGCGGTCCTTGAACCTCTGGCAGTTCCATTTCGCCCGCTGGCGTCGCTCGCGGCAGACGAACCGTCAGCTCACCGCGACCTCGAGGTGGCCGTGCACGAAACGCCATGGGCGGCAGGAAGCTGGCGCGGCCAGCCCCGGCAGCGCTTGCAAACTGGATCCGGCTAGCCGGTCGAATATCGAGCGTGAAGGAGCGGCCATCGTCCGAAAACGAACCATTGCTGAATATCACGGGGCGGGCGAGATCAAGCACGACGCGCGCTGTTTCGGGATCATATTGGCCCTGGCGTACTGCTCGGATTGGGCCGGCACGACCAGAATCGCGGCCAGCACGGGCGCCGGCAACGTCAATTGCAAGCCGATAGGGGTTGTCGAGCAGGAATGCGGATGCATTTTCGACATAATCGTCAAACTGCACGGTTATCCGCTCAGGCGTGACATCTACGGCCTGGATGGCGGTGGCCAATGCAGGCTGCCATCCGACAATCGCAAAAATGGCGAGCAAAAGGGACATGGCCCCATATTGCCGTGCTATCCCCCCATTGGTCCAGCGCAAACGCGTCATTAAGGTTACCCTTGTTCATTCAAACTCGGGTGCCGGGATAGGTTTGCCGCCTGAAAACGCGGTGAAATTGTAGGGTTAAACCGGGGTTTACCATCTTTGCCCGTGATTTATGGGCTATGTTTGAGACGCTTTTTCTTGCGGCGTACGAACCGCGCTGCTAGCCCTCATCCGCAATAGGGGGTTGAATGTGCCGTTCGGCATGGCAACTTTCCTATTATACAGTGCCGGCGCATTTCCGCCCGGCCCACCAGGTTGACGCTGCATGAGGCATTTACTTCTCGATCGACCGGCGATGCGCGAACCGCGCCGCCCCTCGTTCGTGACACATCATCCCGCCCACGAGGCCGGACATGCCGTTGCAGCAGAAGCGATTTTTCTCAATTCACCCCGAATGGGCGCGACGCCGTATGCCGACTTGCATCGCGCGGCCGCAAATCTCCCATTCTCATCAATTCACATGTCCGCCCCGCGAATAGGCCGAGCGCGACATGTTCGGAGACAATTACATGGCAACGCGTATGTTGATCGATGCGCGCCACCGGGAAGAGACCCGTGTGGCCGTCGTCAAGAACAATCGGATCGAAGAATTTGATTTCGAGTCCGAAGAGCATAAGCAGCTCAAAGGCAATATCTATTTAGCTAAGGTAACCCGGGTCGAACCGTCACTGCAGGCGGCATTTGTCGACTATGGAGGCAATCGTCACGGCTTCCTCGCTTTTAGCGAAATCCATCCTGACTATTACCAGATCCCTAGAGAGGATCGGGAAAAGCTGCTCGCCGAAGAAGTCGAGCAGGCTAAGGAAGAAGCCAAGCTTCGTGACGATGAAGACGAAGAACAGGCCGAAAAGGACGAAAGCGACGCCGAAGACGAAGACGGCGACGAGGCCGAAGTCGAAGAAACCGGTGATGCCGATGCCGACGAAGAGCCGGAAGACGAACCGTCTGTTCAGAATATCCGCAAACGCCGGATGGACCTTCGCCGTCGCTACAAGATTCAGGATGTCATCAAGCGCCGTCAGGTGCTGCTCGTCCAGGTCGTCAAGGAAGAGCGTGGCAACAAGGGCGCAGCGCTGACCAGTTATCTTTCCCTGGCCGGTCGCTATTGCGTCCTTATGCCCAATACCTCGCATGGTGGCGGGATCAGCCGGAAAATCTCCAATGCGTCGGATCGCAAACGCCTTAAATCGGTGATTTCGGACCTGAAACTGCCAGATACGATGGGGTGCATTGTCCGCACTGCTGGCATGACCCGCACCAAGACTGAGATCAAACGCGATTTCACCTATCTTGCACGCCTGTGGGACGAAATTCGCGACGGAACGCTAGGTGCGACTGCCCCTGCGAAGATCTATACCGATAGCGATCTCATAAAACGCGCGATCCGAGACATTTATAATCGCGATATCCAGGAAGTGTTTGTCGAAGGCGAAGACGGCTACAAAGCCGCAAAATCCTTCATGAAACTCCTCATGCCGAGCCATGCTCGACGGGTACGGCAATATGCCGACGCGACGCCGCTGTTCCAGCGCTACAAGGTCGAAGATCAGCTCGGTGCGATGTACCAGCCGGTCGTTCAGCTCAAATCCGGCGGCTATCTTGTCATCAACCCGACCGAAGCCCTGGTATCGATCGATATCAACTCGGGTCGTTCGACGCGTGAGCATAATATTGAGCAGACCGCACTGAAGACGAATATCGAAGCGGCGCGCGAAATTGCGCGCCAGCTGCGCCTGCGTGACATGGCCGGACTGGTCGTGATTGATTTCATCGACATGGATCACCGCTCGAACAACCGGAAGGTGGAAAGCGCCCTCAAGGACGCGCTGAAGACCGACCGCGCGCGTATCCAAGTCGGACGGATATCATCCTTTGGTTTGCTCGAAATGAGCCGCCAGCGTCTGCGGACCGGTGTGCTTGAGGCATCGACGCACGAATGTCCGCACTGCGAAGGCACGGGCCTGATGCGGACCGCCGCGTCAGCCGGATTGTCCGCGCTTCGTATGCTCGAAGAGGAAGCGGCAAAGGGCAAGGGATCAACTTTGTCGTTGACCTGTTCGCGCGATGCTGCGGTCTATGTGCTCAATTCGAAGCGCAAGGACCTCGGCGAGATCGAAGAGCTTTACGGCGTCTCGATCGAAGTTCTGCCGGAACGCACGCTGGAAGGTGCGGCGATGGACGTGACCGCATCCGGCCCCCCGCCGACCAAGAAGGTCGAAATCGTTCCGCTCGAGCTGGATGACGATGACGAAGATATCGTCGACGAATTCGAAGAAGAGGAAGAAGCCGAGGAAAAACCGCGGTCCCGCCGTCGGCGTGGACGCCGAGGTGGCCGTGGCCGTCGCGGCAAGCCGAAATCTGCTGAGACTGCCAAAGAGGGCGAAGAAAAGTCCGATGACGCCGAACAGCAGAGCAAGGATGGCGACGAAGACAGCCAGGCACCGAAGAAATCGCGGCGCGGTCGTCGCGGCGGTCGACGACGCAAATCCACCTCTGCTGGCGAAGCACAGGACGGTTCAACTGAGAAGCCGGCCGACGCTGAACCAGTCGCTGCGGACACATCTGCTGACGAGGCAGTTGCCGAGGCCCCGGCTGAAAAACCGAAGCGCCGAACCCGCAAAAAAGCAGAACCCAAGGTAGAAGCAGCGACTGACGAAGCTGCGGCAGATACCGCTCCGGAAGCTGAGAAAGAAAAGCCGAAGCCCCGCCGCACGCGCAAGAAGGCCGAACCTGCCGAAACCGAAGAAAGCGCTGCGAATGGAGCCGCTGAAGAGCCGGCATCGAAACCCAAACGCACGCGCAAGAAAGCTGAGACTGCTAATGGTAGCGGCACGGCGCCAGCTGAAACAGCGCCGGTTGCCGAGGCTCCCGACGCTAGCAGCAATGAACCGCCCAAGCGTGGGTGGTGGCAGCGGACCTTCGGCGAATAGGAATAATTGACGTGCGGTGGCATCCTTTCAGCCCCGGTTCAGGCACAACGCCTGACTGTGCTGCCATGAATGGGCGACGCCTAAGATCCGCCATGCCAGCGGCCGCGATTTTGCGGGCGTCGCTTGTTATCGTGCTCAGCCTATTGCTGGTTGTGCGCCCGGTCGCTGCCCAGTCCATCCTGCGCGATGCCGAAACCGAGACATTGCTCAATGACATGGCGGCGCCACTGATTGTTGCGGCCGGTCTTGAGCCTAGCGGTTTCGAGATTGTTTTGGTCAGCGATTCGAGCATTAACGCGTTTGTGGCGGGTGGACAGCGCGTTTTCATTCATTCGGGCCTGATCATGGCGGCTGACAACGCCAATGAGGTTCAGGGCGTGATTGCGCATGAGATTGGCCATGTCACCGGCGGCCACTCGATCGCGATCCAGGAAGCGGCAGGCGATGCTGGTGGGATCAGCATCCTCTCGTTGATCCTCGGCGCTGCGGCGATTGCTGCCGGCGCCGGAGAAGCAGGCCTGGCCATGCTCTCGGCGGGGTCGCGTGCCGCAATCGGCAACTTCCTTGCCTTTAGTCGGACCCAGGAGGCGACCACAGATCTCGCCGGCGCACAATATTTGTCCGAAGCCGGCATAAGCGGTCGTGGCAGCCTGGCCTTTTTCCGGCGTCTCCAGAACATCGAATATCGCCTGAATATTCCGCAGGAAAATGCGTATAACCGCACCCATCCGCTGACCGGCGAACGGCTCGCCATTCTGGAGGAGTTGTACCAGAATGATCCCGCTTGGGAGATAGAGACTGATCCCGCCCTCGAGGCTCGATTCCAGCGCGCCCGGGCGAAACTGATCGGATTTGCGTCCGATCCTGAGCAGACACTGACTGCATATCCGGAAACTGATCTGACTGTACCGGCGCGCTACGCCCGGGCCTATGCATGGCATAAACTTGCCTTTGTTGATCGCGCTCTGGCCGAGGTTGACGCACTTTTGGAAACCAATCCGGAAGATCCCTATTTTCGTGAGCTTCGCGGGCAGGTCCTTTTGGAATCTGGCCGCCCGGAAGAGGCCTTGGACGATTTGCGCATGGCCCTTGCAAACTCCCGCAATCATCCGCTGATTGCCTCGCTGTTCGGCCATGCCCTGATTGCGACCGAAGATGAGGACCATCTGGTCGAGGCCCGGCGCGTTCTGCGGACCGCGGTCCAGCGCGACAATCGCAATCCCTTCGCCTGGCGTCGATTGGGTTATATCTATTCGCAGGAAGGGGATCTGGCGCGTGCCTATCTGGCTACCGCCGAATATGCTACACTTGCGGGATCGCCCCAAGAAGCCTTGGTTAATGCGCGCCAGGCGATGCAAGGCATTCCAACCGGCACGCCGGATTGGATACGGGCACAGGATATTGCGCTGATCGCTGAATCGGCGATCGAAGAACAGGGCGGCCGTCGCCGCCGGTAAGGAAGAACGGAAAGAGATTATGCAAGCCAACCGATTCATTCTCGGCGGTGCGGTCGCTGTGGTCGCCGCATTTGCGGTTTTCTTCCTGTTTCGCTCCGATGGATCGGAAGCGGCGGAAGGCCAGACGCCGGTCAATCTCCCGGCTGGTCTAGAGCGATCCGAGCTCGAAACCGTTATCCGCGAATATATATTGGCTAATCCTGAGATCATTCCTGAAGCAATGGAACGCTTGCAGCAGCGCCGCATGGGGCAGATGATCTCTGGAATCCGTACCCAGCTCGAAACGCCGTTTGAAGGCGCCTGGGCTGGCGCCGCTGATGCCGATGTCACGATTGTCGAGTTTTTCGATTATGCCTGTGGCTTCTGCCGGACGAGCCTGCCGGACCTCGAACGGTTGTTGGAGGAAGATGATAATCTGCGCGTCGTATTCCGCGAGCTTCCCATTCTCAGCGAAGAAAGCGTCGATGCGGCGCGGGTCAGTTTGTCGGCGGCGCGGCAGAGCGAATATTATGCCTTCCATCGCGCGATGTTCGATGCCGGACGACCCGGGTCTGAAACAATCGCCGAGGCGCAACGCGCTGCCGGCTTGAATGCCGGACAAGTGCGGCGGGATATTTCGGATTCCGCGATAGAGGCAGAGATTGTCGCCAATCGCAATATGGCTGGCCAGCTCCAGCTGACGGGCACCCCGGCGTTTGTCGTCGGCGATCAGATATTGTCCGGCGCAGTTGGTTATGAGCGACTGCGCGAGGCCGTCGCCGAAGCGCGGGCCGCTTCCGGCGACTAGTCGCGGCCCTTAAAGCCCTTCGCAATCACATACCATTCGGATGAGCCCTTGCGGCTCGCCGGCGGTTTGGCGTGTTTTACGGTTTTGAAGTTCCGCTTGAGCTCGGCGATGAGTGTATTGTCTGCGCCGCCCGCCAATACTTTCGCGATAAACGTACCGCCCGGCCGCAAAACTTCGGTTGCAAATAATGCTGCAGCCTCGACCAATGCCATGGTTCGCAGATGATCGGTTTGCTTATGACCGACGGTATTGGCGGCCATGTCCGACATGACGAGATCCGCGTCGCCGTCCAGCGCGTTGGTGAGGATTTCAGGCGCGGTGTCGTCAAGAAAGTCCATCTCGAAAATCGTCACACCGTCGATCGGATCGGTGGGCAGGAGGTCGATACCGACAATGTTAGCGTGCGGGGCTTTGTGGCGCGCGACTTGGGCCCAGCCGCCCGGTGCAATGCCAAGGTCAACAATCCGCTCTGCGCCTTTCAGCAGCTCGAAGCGATCATCGAGCTCGAGCAATTTGTACGCGGAGCGCGCGCGATAGCCGTCGATCTGAGCCCGTTTGACATAGGGATCGTTGAGCTGGCGTTCGAGCCAACGACGCGACGATTCAGATCGCCCGCGCGCTTTTCTGACCTGTTTCATCGGCGTTCTTTCGCCATCATGGAGCGCAAAATGCCTTCGCGAATGCCGCGATCGGCAATTCCGATCCGTTCGGCCGGCCAGATATCCATGATTGCCTCCAAAATGGCGCAGCCCGCAACGACAAGATCTGCGCGTTCGGCACCGATACAGGGCACTTCGGCGCGTTCGGCAACTGATTTGTGTGCGAGATCCGTGCTGACGGCGCGCAGCGCTTCGGACGGAAGCACCAGCCCGTCAATCTTGCTGCGATCATAGCTGGGGAGGCCAAGATGCACACTGGCCAATGTCGTGACCGTGCCGCTCGTGCCCAGCAAGCGCGGCTGATAGCCAATTGTTGGCAAGGTGGAGGCGAAATCGGCAAAGCTTGCGGCAACCCGGCTGCGCATGCGCTCATAGGTGGCAAGCCGATCCTCAAGTGTCGTCAGATCGTTGAATTCCTTTTCGGCCAGGCTGACGACACCCCAGGGCGCGCTGTACCAGGACAGGATCTTTGGTTCCTCGCCACCCGGTTCGATGAGCACCAGCTCGGTCGATCCGCCGCCAATATCGAAGATCAGGGCTGGCCCTTCGCCGGGTTCCAGCAGGATGTGGCAGCCGAGCACCGCCAGCCGCGCTTCTTCCTGCGGGCTGATGATATCGAGCGCGATGCCGGTTTCTTCGCGGACGCGGCGCACAAAATAGCGTCCATTGGCGGCCCGGCGACAGGCTTCTGTAGCGACCGAGCGTGAAAGACTGACATGCCGGCGGCGCAATTTGTCCGCGCAGATGGCAAGCGCGGCAATCGCCCGCTCGATCGCGCCATCGCTCAGCCGACCGGTCGTCGACAGGCCTTCGCCGAGCCGCACAATGCGTGAGAATGCGTCGATGACTGTGAAGCCATCTTCAGCCGGGCGGGCGACCAGAAGGCGGCAGTTATTGGTGCCCAGATCAAGCGCACCAAAGCTGCGGCGGCTGTAAAATTTCTGGCCATTGCGAGTGGGGAAAGCGTGGCGCTGATCAGCAGAACCGCTTGACGCGGTACCGGTTTGCGGATTGGGGCCAGCGATATGGTCGTCCACGCCGAATACTTCTTCTAACAAATATGTTTTCCGATACGGCTGATGCCGCCGGTACTTGGGGCGCAGACTAGCGCAAATATGCGGCTCAGAGCAAGCCGAGCGGATTGACAGCAAATGACGCTATGCCTATGTCGCCGCCTCCCGGTTGCCCCGTCGTCTAATGGTAAGACTACGGACTCTGACTCCGTCAATTGTGGTTCGAATCCACACGGGGCATCCAGTTTATTCTGCCGCTACCAATAGAACCGTTAATGGCTCTGCGGGCGCAGCCAGTCCGGACGGTCCAGTCCAGTGGCCAAAAGGGCATCGATGATCGGTTCAGCGAGCTCGACCGGCATCCGAAAATTTCGCGCACTCGCTTCACTACGGAACTTCGGCTTTCAAACTTTCCTAACTAAATAGGCAGTTTCGCATTTCAGCCTAAGTTCGACAGATCCTCCGTTGTGACTTCATCGACTATCGGCTGTTTGAGTGAGCGCGAATGTCTGCTTTGCGCCCAAAGCGGACATTGAGATCATGTTCTATGCGGTCGCGTGCGCAATGAGCACATTGTCTGGAAATGCATAGCTACCATCCTCAATACGATAGGGCGCTGCCCGGTCGTTGATGCCGTCAAGCACTTGTTGTTGGACGGCATCCGTTTGTTGATCCAACATCCCGACAGCCCAGCCCCCTTTTATGATGGGGTCCAACGTGTCCATGGTTGTCTGCTTGGTGCGCTTTTCGCCGTGGGGCGCATGGAAACCGGCTGCTGCCAAAAAGGTGACATAAGCCTGAGGATCATCAGTCATTAGCAATGGACCGCCAATGGGAGGATCGCTTGGAACCGCTTCGGCCAGCGACAATGCGAAGGACCCCCATGATGGTTGCTCGGTTTGGATTGGATGCACAATCGTTAGGGGAGCGCCCGATTTGAGGCAGCGGCGCAGTTCTGCAAACGCTTTTTCAGGGCGGGCAAAATGATGCGCAGTATAGTTCACTATAGCGCGATCAAAGCTGTCATCTTCGAAGGGCAATTCTTCCACATCAGCTTCGAGAAACTCAATGTCCTGATGTCGCTCCGTGGCGATTGCGACCATTTCAGCCGCAAAGTCTATTCCTGTGACCTGGGCACCGCGATCACGGAGTTGGACGGCAATATCCCCCGTACCGCTCCCGACATCGAGGATCTTTTGCCCCGCTCCAATCGGCGCCATCTCATCGTGCAAGGCAATCTGCCCACTAAATGCCGTGAAAGGAGCGATATAATCCGAATAGAGCGGCGCGGCGCCTTGCCACGCTTCGTGTTCGTGCGCTCTGATCTGATCGGCATTGGATTGTTCTGTCATTGGGACCACCCCCGGGGTGCGTCATGTACTATCATCTGAGATCTCATAGACCAAACTGAGTGCCGGGTCGGCGCACATCGCCAATGTCTCCTTTCCACCCAAAGCGGACATCAATCGGCGGACGTGTCAAAGGGCAGCCGCGATTGTGCATGCAACACGGATGCGTCTACCGTTGACGCGCCAAGGTGTTTGATGAATTTCGCGGCGAGATAATGCAGATGTTTGTCGGGAATAGGCGTGTTGTCTGGCCACCCATCAGCGCGGACAGTTAAGATTGCAAATTCATCAGCGGTGATGTTCCCTGATGATGGAAGCAAGCTATCGACGGTGGTGAATTTCCCATTCACAATTCCGCCGCACCAGCCCCCATTGACACAAATGTCCCGCATCAACTTTTCACTTGCGGATGCAGCAATGACATCGATCTCATAACTGTCGACGGGACACCAGAATGAAATTTTTTCCCTCAGAGACAGTTGAATGGTATCTCTCGTCACCGTCCTCTGGCTGAGAGAAACGAATACCTGCGCATCCTAGTTGTGGTATCTTCACTTCTTCGTCAGCTGGTTCAATCACCAGCACCAACTGCTCATCGCAATCATTCCTGAAGATTATCGTCGGCATATTGAAGGAATGGCTGATTTGTTCGTGTAGATAAAGCGGGTTTATCACCGGCCAACTATGGTCCGCTTTCCACCCAAAGCGGACAATGTTCGTCATGCATTTGATAACTGCCGTGCAGTTGATTGACCCGATACGGAAAGCGGCATAGCCACAATTGAGATGAAGACCGACCTGCACGCACCGGACCGTCTCGCATGGCTCTGCTTTTGGACGCTTAAGATCTCCAACGGGTTGTTGGGCGCGTTGTTCTTGCTGAGCGTGGTAGTGCTTGCAATCAGCACACCTTCAGAATCTGGTTCTGGTGTAGGATTGGTCAGCATCGTTTTGGCATTGGTCCTGCTGGCGAGTTATGCATGTGTGTTTTTCGCAAATGTCTTCCTGAAGATCGATACGCGGCACCAGGTATTGACGCGGGTCAACGGAGTGGTTCTCACCATTGCGGCCATTTTTTTGCTTATCGTTTTTTCAGCGGGTCAATCACCAGCAAACAATTGGTGGATGGTCATAATCTTCCTATGGCCCGGGCTGAACCTGATTCTAATCAAGACCATCCGCCGGCGAAGCAAATCCCAGATACACGAAACGTTCGCTTAGTGTGACCCCGAATACCGATTCAGTCCTGACACTATCTTGGAATGTCCGCTAACCACCCAAAGCGGACGTCTAGTGACAAGATTGGCTAGACGCGGTGTTTTCCTTTCCCTGGCTAATGCTATGTTGAAGATATGGCGAGCGGTGGGATCCATCATATCGATCTGAATGTTAGCGATGTTGCAGCTTCAGCTTGCGTCTACGGTCCGTTCCTCGAATTTCTTGGTTATCGAATGGTTCGAGATGAAGCGGACTCATGCGAGTGGGACCTAATGCCAACGGCCGACATGCCCCACGGTGCGTCAATCGGTATCAAAGCCTGTTCTGAGACAGATCGTTCGCACTCCCATCGACGATACGCCCCGGGTCTGCACCACCTTGCTTGGCGGGCAGACAGCCAGGAACAGGTCGATCAATGGCACAAACGCCTGATCGAAATTGGAATTACAGTTTTAGATGCGCCAGCTCACTATCCTGACTATTCAGGCGACTATTATGCGGTCTTCTTCGAGGACCCAGACGGAATGAAACTCGAGCTCGTCCACGCGCCCGGCTGGATCTAGAAATCTATTTGGATTTACTCGCGACGTTGAATGTCTGCTTTCGGCCAATAGCAGACATTGGGCACCATAAGCGTATCTGTATTCGAAAATTCGATCATCTGAGACCGGACGAAGGGGATTAACGTCTGCGCCTAATCGACCAGACTAAGGATGACACGGCAAATACTAGTATTGCGGTTGCCCCAATAAGGGACGGATCAACCAAGATCACAACGGTTCTCCATGTTGGCAGAAATGGTTGTTCTATTTTTGTTCCAACAATGGAAGGCCATAATTCTGATCCGCCAGCGTCAGCGCAGCAGTGAACCGCTTGGCCGCTAAACCCGCATCTTTCGCAGACCGGGATTCGGTGGATCATTGGGCGGCCCCGCGAAGCACTGCGCAATATTCATCCAATGCTTGGCATTGGGTCCGGTCACGACAAGCTCGGTATCGGCAGTATTGCGGGTTTGCGTAACGACCTGACAAAATTGTTCGGCCAGGCCTTCAATCTTCTCCTCACCGGCTTCTTTGCCATAGGTCCAGATCTCGCCCGATGGTGCCGTCAGAACCAGCTGTGGCCGTGGTTCCGGAACGTCCATCTTCCGATTGGCGAAGGTCCAACCATAGGTATTGAAGCCGAGCACGACGATGTTGCGGATATGATCGCCATTCTCGCGCTCGATCCCCAGCTCGTCATAAATGGCCTGGCTATGCGCCCAGGTTTCCATCAGGCGCGCGGTGATTGAGGATCGCGCACTCATGCCCGGTCCGACCCAGGGAACGCGCTGGGAGGGATCCGCTTCGGCAAAACTCTCGGCGACCTTCGGAAACGCCTCCCGCCAGATATCGAAGAGCGGTTGTCCGGATGCGCCCTCGAGCCATTGCTCTTCAAAATCCGGCATGCTGCCGCCGCCAATCGACTGGGTCGCCACGGTCATCCAGGATCGAAACGCATCTTCGTCGGTCAGCGAGAGCTGCGCCGCATGGTTCCAAACATGGAGGTGTCGGAGGATTTGGTCGATCGTCCAGGATTTAAAGCCGGTGGTCCGACCAAAATCTTCTGGGCCCAGCGGGGCAATCAGCGCTTCTACCGCCCGGCATTCGCGCAAGAAATCATGGGCCTGGTCCATTCGCTTCACTACCTATCTGAGTTGATGAGAGGCTCTCATCATCGGTAGCGATAGACGTTGGGGTAACGCAATTACAAGAACGGTCCGGCTCTGCGTGAGGAGCCGGACCGGGGTTTTGGATTAGCGCAGAGCGTCAATCTCGCGGGACAGGGTGCTGTCGCGGCTGGCGAGCAGGCGGCTGCTATCCGAGATATGATGACGATGGTGGCTGATGTGCCGGGTTTCGCGCGTGATGTTGGCACGGCGATTGGTTTCGGCGCGATGCAGCGCCCAACCGGCAATCAGATAGGCTGGGATCGTCCAACCCGTCACGATGATCGTGAGGGCGACGGCTGCGATGCGTACCCATAGTGCGCGAATACCAAGCGAGTTGCCGATCGCGGCGCACACGCCGAGGATCCGGCGCTGCTGCTTTACCACTGCGCTTTTTTCGTACCGATATCCCATCATGCTTCTCCCTTGCTATCTTATGCGGCCGGGCGGCCGTTGGTTTTCCGGAGCTCATCGAGCTCGGCATCAATGCGCGCGGCGACGACAGGATCGTCTTCGAAACGCGGTTCCGGTTCGATGCCCAGGGCTGCCGCTTCGGCATGGCCCTCAGCCTCGTCAACTGTGCGTTCAAGGGCATCGAAGCGCGCAAATGCATCCTGCATCGCGCCGCCATTAACGAGCTCTCTCAGGCGAATACTGTTTTCCGCTGATTCCAGCCGCGCGCGAATGTTGCTGCGCTTGCGGCAGGCTTCGCTCAGCTTGGACTGGAGGCGGTGAATATCAGCATGGTTGGCATCGATGGACTTGCCAAGCGTTGCCGTTTCCATAGCGATTTCCGTGGCTCGCGCATCGGCCTTGCCCTTTTCAACCAGGGCCTGGCGGGCGAGATCGTCACGATCCCGTGAAATGGCGAGCAGTGCTTTTTCATGCCAATCTTCGGCGATCTTCGCCAGGCCGTCCTGGGCCCGGAGCATCTCCTTGTGATCGGCAATCAGTTTGGCGGTTGAGGCGCGAGCATGAACCAGCGTCTCTTCCATCTCACAAATGATCATGCGGATCATCTGCTCGGGTTCCGGGCTGCGATCGAGCATCTCGCCAAGATTGGCGGCCATTATGTCCCGCATCCGAGAGAAGAGCCGTGCGCTCCGGCTGCTAATCGCCGGCAGTGCATAGTCCATTCTGGATGAGGATCCGGTGTCTACCGGTGCAAGATCGAGCCGAGTTGCCATTATGCTACGTTTTCCTGGTTGGTGGTGGTGGTCGTGGATACGATCTGAACCTGGTCGCTGCTGCTATCAGCATGAACCGGAGCGACTGTGCCGAAGATGCACATTGCCGAAACGGCGGCTGCTGAAACTACGGCGACTAGGCGGTGTTGCAATCCGAGTTGGTCATTCATTGTAGGTCTCCTGAACCTTGGCTGCTTCCTGTTGTTCCGACTTGTGCCGGTAACGCCCCATACTAAGCAGGAGGCGTGCCAGTTTTGGAAAATCGCATAAAAACAGGATATTGATGGAGATTGCATACCACGCCGCACGGACGGAATCCTGAGATGTGGGAAATTGCACCAATCGATAGCACTGATCATTGGTGCAGCTATGGGTGGCTGGAGAACTGCGATATCCAATATCCTGGAGCCAAGCTGTAACAAGCTGGCCATATCGGGCGAACTCACCGATAACCGAACTGAAGAAGGGGCTATCGCATGGCGAACGATACAGATGAGGCAGCAGAACCGCAGCCCGGGGAACTGGTAAAGCGACATCGCCTATCGACCCGGATATGGCACTGGACAAACGCCGTAGCGATCATCGTCCTGCTGATGAGCGGCCTTTCAATCTTCAATGCCCATCCGCGCCTCTACTGGGGCAGCTATGGCGCGAATTTCGACGACGCATGGCTGGAAATTTATGAAGAAGATGATCGCGGCTATCTCGAAATTGGCAATTGGCGCTGGGACACAACCGGTGTGCTGGGCCGTTGGACGGAACCGGATGGTGACATTTCGACCCGCGCTTTTCCGCATTGGTCGACCATTCCGGGCTATTACAGTCTCGCTACGGGTCGCCTGTGGCATTTCTTCTTTGCCTGGATCTTCGTGCTTGGCGGGCTCGCCTATTGGTTCTGGAGCTTCGGCAATCGCCACGTGCAGCGAGATCTTGCGCCGAAGCGCGAGGAGTTATCGCTCCGCCACATCTGGCATGACATCAAGGAGCATGCCCGGTTGCGTTTCCCAACCGGGGCAGCCGCACTCAACTATAATATCCTGCAAAAGCTCAGCTACCTGATCGTGCTCTTCGTGCTGTTACCGCTAATCGTGCTGACCGGCCTCACCATGTCGCCAACGATGAATGCGGCCTGGCCGTGGCTGCTCGACATATTTGGCGGCCGGCAATCTGCGCGATCCATCCACTTCATTGTCGCATTCCTGATCACCTCCTTCATCGCGCTGCACTTGGTGATGGTCGTGCTCGCCGGGCCGCTGAACGAGATCCGCTCCATGATTACGGGTCGGTTCCACCTACCGAAACACCGGAAAGAGAAGCCCGAGCCCGCATCTGAACCCGCAGTATCCGCAGAGGAGTCCGCCTGATGTCTATCATCACCAATCGCCGCAAATTGATTGCCGGTCTTGGCAGTTCCGTCCTGCTCGCCGGCTGCGATAGTTGGAGTCGGAGTGATCGGGTCAAGAATATCCTTGGTTCTGCCGAAGGCCTGACGATGCGAGCCCAGCGATTGATCACGGACCGCCAGGCTTTGGCTCGAGAATTTTCGTTGGCCGAGATTTCGCCCCGCTTCCGTGCCAATGGCAGCCGCACGGCTGATACAGCGCAGGGCGAAGATTATCAGACAATGCTCGCCAACGGCTTTCGCGATTTCCGTCTGCAGGTCGATGGTCTGGTCGAACGACCGCTCTCACTCTCGCTGACTGATCTTCGCCAGATGCCAAGCCGGACGCAGATCACGCGTCACGATTGCGTCGAAGGGTGGAGCGCGATTGGCCAATGGACCGGGACGCCGCTTTCGCACATTCTCGACCTCGCGGTGCTGCGGGAGCGGGCCAATTATATCGTGTTCCATTGTGCCGACACCTATGGCTCACAGAACCGGCCCTATTATGAGAGTGTCGACCTGATCGATGCTTATCACCAGCAGACTATCCTGGCCTATGGCATGAACGGCGAAGATGTTCCCGAACGCCATGGCGCCCCGCTGCGGGCCCGTATCGAACGCCAGCTCGGCTATAAGCATGCGAAATTCGTGATGCGGCTGGAAGCGGTTGAGAGCTTTGACGATATTTACGGCGGCAAGGGCGGCTATTGGGAAGATAATGGCAATTACGCCTGGTATGCCGGTATTTAGCAGCGATGGGCGAGCCGCTTAGCTCGTCTCTTCGTCCCGCATATCTTCATCGCCGCGATATTTGAGCTCCAGGAACTTGCCCTGGGTCGCCAGCGCGTCGAGTTCTCCTGCGGCGAGTTGACGGGTCATCCGGCTAACTTCTTCTTCCACGATGTCCAGCCCTTCGACGAGCTGCTTCTCTGGCGTGTGGCCGCCATGGCTTTCCTCACGGCGGAGATGATCCGGAACCCGTTTATAGCCTTCAACCAGCTCGGGAAGTTCCACGCCTACCAGCCGCCGGACTTCGACAGCCGCCGGTTCACGCGGATCGAGATTGGCGAGTTGCGGCCGCAGTTCCTCTAACCGCACTGCGATCTGATCGAGCTTGCGATTTGCTGGTGCAGGAAGCGCCAGGCGCTGCTTCTCCAGCCAATGTTCAGTATTGGTGGGGAGGGCAGGGAGCTCGCTCTCCATCAACTGTTCTTGCGTAAATTCGGGTGTCCGACCGGCGATCAGCACGGTCACCATCACGAAAAAGGTAATCAGCAAGGTCAGCATCAGCCAGGCAAAGCCGAAGCTCCCGAAGAACAGGCCCGCACCGGTCATGCCGATAATCGTCGCGAGGGCAATCAGAACGCCCTTGCGCAACCGGCGGACAAAGGCCTGTTGCCGCCGCTGGCGTTGCCGCCGGGCGAGCTCGCGCGCTTGCGGCGAGACGCGCCGCAGCAACTCGTCTGCTTGGGCGAGGATACGATCGCTGGTGGCCACCGGTGCTGCTATCCTTCAATCGCTTCAAAGGGCACAGTCGCCTGGCTGTTTGCAGCGCCTTCGGCCCGGGCGATATAGCCTTTCGACTTTTCAACTTCGTCAGAAAGCACGGTAACCGTCTGCTTCATCGAGCCCAGTGCTTCGAGCTTGAACCGATCAATCTCATCCATCGTATCATAGATATTCTGGAAGGCACGCTGCAGCGTTTCGAGCGGAATGGTCGACGAGGCAGCCTGCTGGTGAACATCCGCTGTGGTCGTCCGCAGCATTTCGCCGGTTGAATCGATCATGTTCGCGGTCGTTTCGTTGAGCGCGGTGATCTGGCCAAGCACCAGCTTCTGATTGGTCATCGCCTGCGCGACCGTCACTGCCGTGCGCAATGCGCCAACGGTAGTGGTCGATGCGCGATCGACGCCCTTGATGAGCTCGACATTATTCTTCTTCACAAGGTCCAGTGCCAGATAGCCCTGCACCGACACCGCCATCTGGGTCAGCAAGTCCTGGGTCCGCTGGCGGATGTAGAAGAGCGCGGTTTCTTTGATCGCCTTGGATTTTTCCGGGTCCGAAGTTTCAAGTTCAACCGCTTTTTCTTCGAGTTTCGCATCCAGCGCCTTGGCGACATAGATCATCTGTTCGAGCCGGCCCATCGCATCCCACAGCTTCTGACGCTCAACCGAAATTGCCGCATTATCCTTGATGAGCTCATCCTTGCCAGAGGCGAGGCGCTTCAGAATCGCTGCAATGTGATTTTGCGCGGACTTATAGCTGTCAAAATAGTGGCGCAGCTTGTTGCCCCAGGGAATGATGCCAAACAGCTTGCGCTTGGAAGTCAGATTGCCGCGCGAACCGGGATCGAGATCTTCGACCGTACGGCGCAACTCGGAGAGATCCGTGCCGATCGCACTGTTCTCATCCATCGAGCGGATAGGCCGATCGAGGAAGCGGTTGGACTGGCCGGCCGCATCGGCAATTTCCTTGCGACCCATATTGGTGATCTGATCGACCTTGGCGCCGAATTCCGGGCTGTTCGCATCAAGGCCGGTCAGTTCGCTGACAAAGCCGTCAACCTTCTGATCGAGCTTGGCCTGTTTCTCGGGCTCCACCGGCACGAGCCCGGCCGCTTTTTCTGCAGTCACTGCTGGAATCGGATCGGGCGCATCTAGCGTCAGTCCCGTGTCGACTTGCGTCGCCGTTGTCGTTTCATTTGCCGGTGTCGTGGCCATGCCTGTTTTCCTTCTGCTCGGATTGTTTCCTAAATGCCTTCCGAGCGCGACATTTTCAAGGTGCGTGTTACCCATATAATACACTTAGTGCAACATGTCACCTATGCGTTGATAATCCTTGGCTTTCGGCATGTTTTCGCGGCATTAAGCGCGAATGGACCTGGATAAAATTCTTGAAGCGGTGGCTGAATTCGTCGAACCGCATCGCGGAAAAGGCAAGGTCGCCGATTATATTCCGGCACTTGCCAGCGTCGATCCGAACAAATTCGGGATGGCCGTCGCGACCCGTGATGGCACGTGCCACAAGATTGGAGATGCGGATGAGTGCTTTTCCATCCAGAGCATTTCCAAGGTTTTCACCTTTTCGCTCGCGCTCCAAAAGGTCGGCGATACGTTGTGGGAGCGGGTGGGCCGAGAACCATCGGGTTCCGCCTTCAACTCAATCGTCCAGCTCGAACATGAGCGGGGTATTCCGCGCAATCCGTTGATCAATGCCGGAGCGATCGTCGTCACAGATCATCTGATCGATAATGGTGATGCTGATGCGACGACCGAGATGTTGCTCGGTGTCCTGCGTGATCATGCCGAAGATGAGAGCATTGCAATCGATATGGAGGTCGCGCGATCCGAGAGCGAAACTGGCGCGCGCAATCGCAGCCTTGCCCATTTCATGGCGAGTTTCGGGAATCTCGACAATGATGTGGAGACTATCCTCTCTGCCTATTTTCGGCATTGCGCGCTGGCGCTCTCCTGCAGTCAACTGGCGCGCGCGGCCCTGTTTCTCGCCTTTGACGGCAAGGATCCGGTTACCCGCGAGCGGATCGTCACCCCGCAACGCTGTCGGCGGATCAACGCGGTGATGATGACTTGTGGCCATTATGACAATTCGGGCGACTTTGCCTTTCGCATCGGCCTGCCCGGAAAAAGTGGCGTGGGCGGCGGTGTTTTGGTGATTGCGCCGGGCGAAGGTGCGATTGCCGTCTGGTCACCGGGGCTCAATGAAGCCGGAACATCAACAGTTGGCGCCTTGGCGCTGGAAGCTTTGGTAGAACAGACCGGGTGGTCGGTCTTCGGCTGAGCCGCAGTTGCAATTTGCGCAATCCACTCGACCAGTTTTGCAGATCGGTTGGGCTGCAATTTTCAGCAAACCGCGCTAGATAGGGGCCATGGTCGATGCCGATCTCGCCCTGCTCTTGGCGCGTATCCAGTTCGCATTCACGATCAGTTTCCATTTCATATTTCCGGCCTTTTCAATTGGCCTCGCCAGCTATCTGGCAGTGCTGGAGGGATTGTGGCTGAAAACGAAGAATGACGTTTATCTGCGGCTCTTCAAATATTGGCTGAAGATCTTTGCGATCACCTTCGCGATGGGCGTCGTTTCCGGCATCGTGATGTCCTATCAATTCGGCACCAACTGGTCGGTCTTCTCGGATCGCGCGGGGCCGATCATCGGTCCGCTCATGGCCTATGAGGTGCTCACTGCCTTCTTCCTCGAAGCCGGTTTCCTGGGTGTAATGCTGTTCGGCATGGGACGGGTCGGCAAGAAACTGCATTTTACAGCTACGCTGATGGTCGCCATCGGCACGGCGATATCGGCCTTCTGGATATTGTCCGTGAACAGCTGGATGCAGACCCCGACCGGATACACCACCAACGCCGTCGGCCAATATGTGCTCGATGGCAGTTGGTGGGATGTCGTCTTCAATCCGAGTTTTCCCTACCGCCTCGTCCACACCGTGATTGCCGCGTATCTGACGACAGCGCTGGTCGTTGGTGGGGTTGGTGCCTGGCATCTGCTCAAGGGTCGCGATCTGCCGGCGGTGAAGAAAATGTTCTCAATGGCGATGTGGATGGCCGCACTTGTCGCGCCGATCCAGATCGTGGCGGGCGATTTGCACGGCCTCAACACGCTTGAGCATCAGCCGATGAAAGTTGCCGCGATGGAGGGCCATTTTGAAAGCTATGATCGGGCCGCGCCCTTGATCCTGTTCGGCATTCCCGACAGCGACGCCGAAGAAGTGCATTATCAAGTCGCGGTTCCGGGCCTTGGCTCACTGATCCTCAAACATGATATCGAAGCAGGGATCGACGGGCTGGATACAGTCGCGCGCGAAGATCGCCCGCCGGTCGGGATCGTCTTCTGGTCGTTCCGGATCATGGTTGGGCTCGGCTTTCTGATGGTCGCGCTCGGGCTGTGGAGCTTATGGTCGCGCTGGCGGAAATCGCTTTATGAAAATCGCTGGCTACACCGGTTTGCGCTGGCGATGAGCCCGGCAGGCTTTGTTGCCGTGATCGCCGGCTGGATCACCACCGAAGTCGGTCGGCAGCCTTGGGTTATCTATGGCGTGATGCGCACCGAGGATGCGGTTTCAGCGATCGATGCCCCGGCTGTCGGTGCTTCTCTGACAGCCTTTGTGATCGTCTACTTCCTCGTGTTCGGTGCGGGCACACTGTACCTTCTCAAGCTGATGCGCCAACCGCCAGCACAGGGCGACGCTGCCGCTACTTCCGGACCAATTCGGTCGGCTGGCATTACGCCCGCGTCCGGCATTGCCCGCGACGATACAGGCACGGATGAGGAGCGGCCATCATGAGCGATCCGACACTCACCATCATCTGGGCGGGCATCATTTCATTCGCGATCGGCGCCTATGTTGTGATGGACGGTTTTGATCTTGGCATTGGCATCCTGTTTCCGCGCTTCACAGTCGGCCAGGAACGCGACATGGCGATGAACACCATCGCCCCCGTCTGGGATGGCAATGAGACCTGGCTGGTCCTGGGTGGCGGTGGGCTGATGGCGGCATTCCCGCTCGCTTATGCGGTGATCTTGCCTGCCCTGTATGCACCCCTGATCGCAATGCTGCTCGCCCTAGTTTTTCGGGGCGTCGCATTTGAGTTTCGCTGGCGCGACCCTGATCATCGTCGCTTTTGGGACGCAAGCTTCTTTACCGGCTCCCTCGTCGCGACCTTTGCGCAGGGCATTACCCTGGGCGCGTTGCTGCAGGGGATCGAAGTGCAGGACCGCGCTTATGCGGGCGGTTGGTGGGACTGGCTGACGCCGTTCACCCTGCTCTGCGGCGGAGCGCTTGTCGTGGGCTATGCCATGCTCGGCGCCTGCTGGCTGGTGATGAAGGGAACCGGCACGCTCCACAACAAGGCGCGACGGATCGCGATCTTGCTGACGCCAGTCCTTTTGGGAGCGGTCGGTACCGTCAGCCTGGCCACGCCCTTTGTCGATCCCCAATATTATGATCGCTGGCTGGAATCGCCGGGACTATTCGTGACCATCCCGATGCCGCTGCTCGTGATCTTCTGTGCTTTCATGCTCTGGCGTAGCCTGGAGAGTAATTACGAAGCGCGCCCATTTTTTTGGGCACTCGCCCTGTTCGTGCTCAGCATGATTGGTCTCGCAGTTTCGATCTGGCCCTATGTCGTTCCGGGCAGCGTCACGATCTTTGACGCAGCCGCGCCCCGCGAAAGCCAGATATTCATGCTGATCGGCGCCTCTGTTATGGTGCCGGTGATCCTTGCTTACACCGCCTGGGCCTATTGGGTGTTCAGGGGCAAGGTCGATGAGGCGGGCTATCACTGAGCACGGCCATGACTGACGATTGGGACGAGCCTGAGGGCCCGCTCTGGCAGAAATGGGCCTGGTTCATCGGGCTGTGGCTGGCGAGTCTCAGCGTTATCAGCCTGGTCGCCTATGGCATCCGGTGGTGGTTGAACTAGTCTGGCGCGCGCTGAGCGCCCAGCCGAGCGGCCATGATCGCCGACACTGTCATCATCGGCACATAATAGACGAGCAGCGGGACAATGATGAGGCCCGCCTCAGCGCCCGGAAACAGGACACGGGCCATTGGCGTGCCGGAGATAACGCTCTTTTGCATGGCTGCGAACAGCAGGGCGGTGCCATCGCCATAGTCGAACCGGAACAGACGCGCGACGAGCATTGCCGTGACAATCACGAGCAGCAGCAGAACCAACATCGCGGCGAGCAGCAACAGGAAGCGGTTTAACCCCAGTCCCGCCAGCAATCCGCCGCCCACAGCTGCTGACAGAGCGACATAGATAGCCAGCAAGATGGTGAGCCGGTCGAGCGAACGGCCGATTGCGGGATGCGCTTCGATCCAGGCGCCTACGAGTGGTCGACACAGCTGACCGATTGCAAAGGGGACCGCGAGGATCATCACGACCTTGCCGATGCCTGACAGGTCTATCGGCGCGCCGGACGTGGAGAGCAAAGCGGCGAACATGAGCGGCGTCAGCACAACGCCCAGCATCGAGGAAAAGGCGGCGGCGATAACGGACGCCGCCACATTGCCGCGCGCCATCGATACCATCGCGATCGACGAGGCGACGGTCGTGGGAAGGGCGCAGAGGAACAGCGTTCCCGGGATGAAGGCTTCGTCGATGAACGGCGCCGCGATCGTTGTGAGCGCCAGGCCAAGCAGCGGAAAGATCAGGAAGGTGAAGGCGATGATCACGCAATGGAGCCGAATACGCGTAAACCCGCCAATCACGGCCGATCGGCTGAGCCGCGCGCCATGCACGAAAAACAGGGTGACGATACAGATTGTCGAGATGGTCGCCAGCAGCTCCAGCGCCCGACCCGTCGCCGGCAAGAATGCTGTCACGCCCACCATCGCCAGCAGGACGATAATGAAGCGATCCGGGATGATTATGTCCGCTGCGCGCCGCATCACTTGGCCATAGCGCAGTGTCACGCGAACGCCAGTATCGGGCGCGCTGCGCTCATGCCTTGTTGCGGCGCACAAATGTCTTTATAGCCGCGCGCAAGATATCGCGTTCCAGACAATTGAGAGAATTCCTATGGGCCTTCGCAACGTGGCCATCATTGCTCACGTCGATCATGGCAAGACGACGCTAGTGGACGAGCTGTTCCGCCAATCCGGCACATTCCGCGAGAATGAACGGGTTGAAGAGCGTGCTATGGATTCGAACGAGCTCGAGAAAGAGCGCGGCATCACCATCCTTGCCAAATGCACCAGCGTTGAGTGGAATGATCATCACATCAACATTGTCGACACACCGGGCCATGCTGACTTTGGCGCCGAGGTCGAGCGTATTCTCTCGATGGTCGACGGCGTTATCCTGCTGGTTGATGCCGCCGAAGGGCCGATGCCGCAGACGAAATTTGTGACTGGCAAGGCGCTGGCGCTTGGCCTCCGGCCGATCGTTGTGGTCAACAAGATCGATCGCCCCGATGCACGCCCTGCCGAAGTGCTGGACGAATGTTTCGAACTCTTCCTGGCGCTCGATGCAAATGACGAGCAGCTCGATTTCCCGACCCTCTATGCGAGTGGTCGGTCCGGCTATGCGGGCCGCGAAGATACGGTTCGTGATGGCGATCTGACACCGCTGTTCGAAACGATTGTCGATCATGTACCCGAGCCTGATGCGGATCCGGATGGTGAGTTCAAGATGCTCGCCACCTTGCTCGATCGCGATAATTTCATGGGCCGTGTGCTCACCGGCCGGATCGAATCCGGTCGCCTGGAAATGAATATGCCGATCAAGGCGATCGATGCTGAGGGCAATGTGGTCGAGAGTGGCCGCGCCACCAAAATCCTTGCCTTTGAAGGACTTGAGCGCGTTCCTGTAGAAACCGCGAAAGCCGGCGATATTGTCGCGATTGCCGGGCTGACGGATGCCACGGTCGCCAACACGATCTGCGCGCCCGAGGTTGAAACACCGGTTGACGCACAGCCGATCGATCCGCCGACACTCGCCATGACCTTCGCGGTCAATGACAGTCCGTTCGCCGGCAAAGATGGTGACAAGGTACAGTCGCGCGTCATTCGCGAACGGCTCGAAAAGGAAGCCGAGGGCAATGTCGCGATCAAGATCAGCGAGAGCGCAGAGAAGGACGCGTTTGAAGTCGCCGGTCGCGGTGAGCTTCAGCTGGGTGTGCTGATCGAAACGATGCGGCGTGAAGGCTTTGAACTGTCCATCTCGCGTCCCCGCGTGCTGTTCCGTGAGGGCCCGGATGGTCGCGAAGAGCCCTATGAAACCGTTGTCGTCGATGTCGATGATGAGTATTCCGGCACGGTCGTCGAAAAGATGGCCCTGCGCAAAGCCGAGATGACAGACATGTCGCCTTCGGGCGGTGGCAAGACGCGGATCACATTTTCCGCGCCATCACGCGGCCTGATCGGCTATCATGGCGAATTCCTGTCCGACACACGCGGCACCGGGATCATGAACCGGGTCTATGAGAAATACGGGCCGTACAAGGGCACAATCGAAGGGCGCGCAGTGGGCGTGCTGATCTCGATGGAGCAGGGCCAGGCGATCGCCTACTCGCTCAACACGCTCGAAGATCGCGGGATCATGTTCGTGTCGCCCGGCGAGGCGCTGTATCAGGGCATGGTGATCGGCGAGAATTCAAAGCCGCAGGATCTGGAGGTCAATCCGACCAAGACGAAGCAGCTCACCAATATCCGCTCATCGGGTAAGGATGATGCCATCCGCCTGACACCGCCGCGGCGGATGACGCTGGAACAGGCGATTGCCTATATCCAGAATGACGAGCTGGTTGAGGTCACGCCCAAGGCGATCCGCATCCGCAAACGCCATCTCGATCCGCACGTCCGCAAAAAGGAATCGCGCAAGGCGGAAGCGGCTTAGGCCAACAGCCCTATTGCAAAGGCGATCCCGGCGGCGATCGGGAGCGTCGCAACCCAGGATAGCAAGACATTGCGGACGACCGATAGGTCGAGCGTGCCTCCGGCTGCGCCTGTGCCGATGATCGATCCAACAGAGACGTGCGTCGTTGATACTGGCAGGCCTAGACGGCTCGCAAACAGCACCAGGCTGGCCGTGATCAGATTGGCCGAGATACCCTGGCTTGTATCGAGATGATTGATCTTGAGGCTCATTGTCTCGGCCACGCGGCGCGACAGGAGCCAGCCGCCCAGCGCCATCGCCGCCGTGACAGCTACCGCGGCCGCCGTACCGCTAAACAGATTGGCCCCGATCAGGAGCGCGGCAAGCTTGGGCGCGTCGTTAACGCCGCGCGCAAAACAGATGGTGCTGGCCGAGAAGAGATGCAGGCCATCGAGAAGGCGCGTGAAGGATGTGCGCGCAACGGGTTCGGCACCGGCGTCGCAGACCTCTTCGGTTTCGACGACCAGATGCGGCGCTTTGCACTCGGCATGGATCCTCGCGACAAAGCGGATGTCTCCGGCGGGGATCGGCTGGGCATCGACGAGGCAGATGCAATCCTTCTCCGTCGGCTTGGGGCGCGCGCGGCGGAGAATGAGATACGCGCCAAAGGCCATAAACGCCGACAAAAACGGACTGGTCAGCAAGGGCAGCAGGAATTTCGAACCGAGATTGCCGAAGTCGAGCGATCCGGAGCTGCTGGCAAGGCCCGCACCGATCAGGCCACCGACTAGTGCGTGAGTCGTTGAAATCGGAAAGCCCAGCCGTGTAGCGAGCATCACCGTACAGGCCGCGCCGCCGCCAACCGCCAATGCAAAGCTGGGTGCACTCGCCAGTTCGTCATGTACCAGGCCCTTGCCGGAAAATTGCTGAACCAGCGTATCGGCGATCAATATGGATGCGAGTCCACCAAGGATCGTTGCCACCGTCGCCAGGATAAGGGCGCTGCGATAGCTGAGAGAGGCCGAGCCCCAAACGGTGGCAAATCCCTTGAAATTGTCATTGGCGCCGTTGCTGAACGCCAAAAACAGCGCCGTCGAAGCCAGCAAAACAATTAGCAAGATACAGCCTTTCCCAATGGCAGCGGTGTACAGCGCGCGCATGACCGCTTGGGATAGTGTTCGGGTGGGGAGCGTGTTCGGTTACACCATTGGAGGTGGAGGGTGCTCGACCCATGGAAGCGTGATAACCTCATACTCGCATGGGAGATCGGGCGATGGCCTTTGGTGGGGTGTTTGCGTGGATGAGAGGTGGGTCAACTGGCGGCCTGCGCTGCTCCGCGTGCAATTCTCGTCGGCCGCTTGCCAAGATCCGGGATATGCGGATTGGGGCGGTCTATTACTGCCGGAAATGCGATGTGCACTACCATGTCTCGCCAGATGGTTCGGAACGGATACGCATGACGGCGGAGGACAGCCCGTTGGCCGAGCAATGGAATGCGGCGCCTTTGGTGTTGAAGCCTGAAATGCAGGCTGCCCTGATCGCCATCGGTGCATCGCCGACGCATCCGACGCCGCCCAATCGCGAAACACCTTGTGCGGTAACAACCAGTGCGGGCGAGCACTTCCCCTGCGCGATTGTTCGGGAGCAAGCCTATCCGCCGCTCCACTATTCGCGACATCCACTGCGGTTAGGAAGCGAGATCGCGAAAGTTGAACCAAGCCCCTATGCGCTCCCGCTCAAGGTTCGCCGGAGCACGGCATCGCCGGTCGAAGTCTACAAGAATGTCTATGAGACGGAGATTGTGATGCCAGACGGATCTTGGCTTTCAGGCGGTGGCAGCGAGGTATTCCTCGCGGATCCGGATTATGACGCGACTACAGCGATGGTGCCGCCGCGCGGTAAGGAACGACCCAAGGACGCGCGACACGGCAATATCACCCAACAAGAAGCCATCATGGTCTTCATCGTCGATCCCTTTACTGCGCCGAAACAAGACCGCGCGGATTGACGCGACCGGCCAAATCCCTATCTCAGACACCTATGGTTTTTGGAGGTTGTGTGAAGCACGGGTCGGTTATCGCGATAATGGCGGGCGCGCTGGCGCTTGCCGCCTGCAATCCCAATGTCGAACAGAACAGCGGATCGGGGACCGCGCCGCTCAATCGCGGTGAGGTGGATCGCTCCGATGAGCTCGTCCAACCGGTCGTGGTTGGTCAGTTCGGGCCGCGTTTCGCCGCCTGCCAGGCCACCGGTCAGGTGCGTACATTGGGTGGGCAAGCGGCCTTAGGCGTTCGCGCTGCGCCCTTTGATCGCGCTAGCCAGCTAGACAGTATCACGGTCGGCATGCGGGTGTTTGTCTGCAATCGCAGTCATGATCAGAGCTGGCTCGCGATCGTCTATACCGAAGAAGGCGACCTCAGCCCGAGCTGCGGTGTGTCCGAACCGGTCAATGCGCGGCGGCCCTATGATGGGCCGTGCCTCAGCGGTTGGGTGAATTCAGCCTTTATCCAGCTACGCGAAGCGCGTTAGGCGAAGCGCCTATTCTATCCGTTCGGCTTGGGACGGATCAAAATTGGACAGCAATGCGCGATTGGCATCGACTTCGGTCGCGGCGATCTGGAGTTCCGGCTCGGCCTGGATCTCGTCGGCATAGATGAAACCATAGACCGGATAGTTGGTGATACCGAGCTGGCCAGTCGGCGTATGCCAGACCTTCACGACGCTCCAGTCATTATTCGGTGAAACATCCTCGGCAAGCACATTGCTCTCGATCATGCCGCGGCGGGACCAGTTTGCGTGGTTCAGGCGGATCTGGCGGTCGTTGACGACTTCGCGAACCATCGCGACATGGCCCAGCCGCATCCGGCCATGGGAGCGCAGGACCATCACGGAACCCGGGCGCGGTTCGCTGCCGCGTTCATAGCGACCTTCTGCCGAAGCCCACCAGGTATGGGCATTGCCGCGGATCTGGATGGCGGACACGCTGCGAGCATAAGTCACGCATTGCCAGCGCGGATCCCGCGCTTCGGCTGGCGTGCTGAGCACGAAGGTGAATAAGGCAATAGCGAGCAGGCTCAGAACAGCCTGAAAACGACCCGGAAACATGTGCGACCCCCGAAAGGCAGTGTTAGCGACTTACTGAGGGTCGCATTCCCGGAAATCCGGGGCCAGGGAAGCCTAAAGCGATAAATGGTGGGGAGTCGGCGCTAAACTGCGCTTTCCGGTTCACCCATCCGATGTACCGACCAGTTCATCGACCGTGTTCGTGGTGATAGAGTGATAGCGCGGGCGGGCGTCTTCATAGATTCGCCGCGCCTGGCGTTCGCCCCAATTGCCTTCACCCATCAGCGCTTCAAACAGCGGTGCGACAAACTTTCGACGTCCCATGCCGAGCAGGAAGCGCTCCGTGGAATCGCGCGCATCATCATAGCGATTGGCGATGGCCAGCATCAGCCAGGCAAAGCGGATCTCGCTATTCTGGGCCTGATTGAGGCTGAAGGTCGATTCCAGCATCTCAAGACGGTCGTCATCAAGCTCACGCGGCAGCCCGTTGATGAAGCGCAATCGTTCCTGGGTCGTCCATTCCGGCCAGTTGATAACCGTCACTTCTCCATCGCTTGCGAAACTGGCGATCGCCTGGTCGACGGCGCGAAAACGGTTCGACTGCACATGGACAGCATTTTCCGGGAGGCCGGGTTCGTAGATCCAGTGTTCCAACCCGATCTCGTCGGCTTCATCGCCTTCGAAAAGATTGGTGCGCATATCGGCGATCAGCCCCGCACTGGTTTGCGGCTGGAACGCATTGCGATCGAAATAGTCGCGGAGCCACTCATCGAACCGGGCCCGGCCGACTGTTTCTTCGACGGTGCGCAGGAATACCGCGCCCTTTTCATAGGCAATGTCGGTCATGCCCTCATCAGGATCGCGGCCGGCAAGATCGAGGTGCAGCTGGGTATCGGCCGATGTCAGCCCGCCGAGATCCTCGACATCGCCCATCATGTCGCTCCAGCCGAGATCGGCGAGCATCGCGGCCCGCTCGCGGCCATAGACGGCCTCCATGATCCGGTTCTCGAAATAGACAGTAAAGCCTTCATTGAGCCAGAAATCGTCCCAGCTCGCATTGGTCACAAGATTGCCAGACCAGCTATGCGCCAGTTCATGGGCTATCAGGCTGACAAGCGATTTGTCGCCGGCCAGAATAGTCGGCGTCACAAAGGTGAGGCGTGGGTTTTCCATGCCGCCAAAGGGGAAGGAAGGCGGCAGGACAAGGAGATCATAGCGACCCCAGCGATAATCGCCGTACAGCTCTTCGGCCGCACCGATCATTTCTTCCATATCTTCAAACTCGCTGACCGCAGCGGCCAGCATCGAGGGTTCGGCATACACACCGCTGCGTTCGCCCAGTTCCTGGAAGGCCAGATCGCCGGCAGCGATGGCAATCAGATAGGGGGCAACTGGGTCCGCCATGCGGAAGCGAAAGGCGCGGCGGCCCGGTTCGCCATCGATAAGCTCACCCTCAGGCGTTAGCATTTCGGCGCTCATCACGACGCGCAGGCCTTCGGGCGCGGTAATCCGCGCGTCCCAGCTTTGCCGGATGCCCGGGCTATCTTGTGTCGGGATCCAGGTGCGGTTGAGGATCGCCTGACCCTGGCTGAACAGGAACGGCTCTTCACCACCGGCGGTTTGCTCGGGCGCCAACCATTGGAGGGCGGCCGCTCCGGGTGCGGATGCATAGGTGATTGTTACCTGTTCGGCGCCATCGAGCTGGATCGTCAGCGGCGCGCCATGCACATCGCCGCTATCATCGCCCATCTCCCAGGACAGCGTTTCCCCCGTTGCATTGACGACTTCGCGAATTTCCAGACCCTTGCTGTCGAGTATCACTTCTTCGGCGTCATCGGCGAGTTCCAGGTCGAGTGTAGCCGAACCCACCATGCGCTGCTCGTTGAAATCGGCGTTGAGGTCTAGCGAGACATGGGTGACCCGCGCTTCGACCGGATTGGCATAGCTATGCGTGTCGCGGCCTTCTTCCGATGCATAGATGCTGGTTCCGTCGGCGGTTGTCGGCGCAGACCGGTTATCGCTCGCCGGGCCGCTACACGCAGCGATCATGCCGATCGCTGCCAGTGGCACGAAAAATCGGAAGGGTTTGAACATCATGCTCTCCGGAAAAATAACTATTCGGGCAGGGAATTAGCCAATCGGCCGCGCATCGTCACCCTGTTTGCCATGCCCGCCTTTGTGTGCGGATATGGCAGCGGCAAGCCTAACCCTAGCTGAACCGTTTTGTCGTCGCCCCAAATCGAGGGAAGACGGTGATCTTCGCCTTGACCTTGGCGCCCATTTGGCCGACAATTGACGTAAACGTAAAGCAGAGCCGCTAGGAGAGAATTCATGGCCGATGTCGAACCTTTGGAAGTCTTTCGTACTGAAGTACGGGATTGGCTGGCGGACAATTTCGATCCGGCCTTGAAGGGCCGCCACAGTCCGATGGGCATGGTCGACGGGCCGACTGATATGTCTCCCGACATGGTTGCCTGGCGGACGGCGCTTGGTGAACGCGGTTTCGGTGTACCGAACTGGCCCAAGGAATATGGCGGGGCTGGCCTTTCTCCGCAGGAAATTGCGGTTCTCGACGATGAGATGCGCAAGGTTGGCGCCTATAATCCGGTTGGTGGGCTCGCCGTCGGCATGTTTGCACCGACGCTGATGGAATTTGGCACGGAAGAGCAGAAGCTTCGCATGTTGCCGCCACTGGCCGATGGCTCGACGCGCGGCTGCCAGGGCTATTCGGAGCCGGGCGCTGGTTCTGACCTCGCCAATGTGCAGAGCTTTGCCGAAGACAAGGGCGATCATTATCTGATCAATGGTCAGAAGACCTGGCAATCCGGCGGCCAATGGGCGGATTTCTGCTTTGGCCTGTTCCGCACCGACAAATCGACCAAACATGACGGGATCACCTTCCTCGTCGTCGATATGGATCAGCCGGGCATCGAGCGGCGGCCGATCAAGATGATCTCAGGCCTGTCGCCATTCTGCGAAACATTTTTCACTGATGTGAAAGTGCCGAAGGAAAACCGGATCGGCGAAGAGGGCAAAGGCTGGACGATTGGCAAGCGCCTCCTTCAGTTCGAACGCGCCGGTATCGGCGGTGGCGGCGCGCGTGCGATGATGCGTTCGCTGGCTGATCATGCGAAGAAATATGTCGAGGTGAACGACAATGGCGAGATTGCCGACAAGGAATTGCGCCTCAAGATCATCAAGCATGAAATGACCGTGCGCAATTTCATGGGAACCGTTGGCCGGGCCAGACGGGAAGCGCGCGAGCAAGGCGGCCCAAGCGCGGCCAGTTCGGTGCTCAAGAATATCGGCGCGAAACTTGCCCAGGAACGCACTGACTTGATGATCGAAGTGATGGGCATGCAGGGATTGGGCTGGGAAGGCGAAGGCTTTGAGCCGGATGAGCTGAAAACCACCCGTACCTGGCTGTGGAACCGCGCTGTCACCATTTATGGCGGTTCGACCGAGATCCAGAACAATATCATTTCCAAGCGCGTGCTGGGGATGCTCGACCACCAATAATCGGCTAGGGCCTCGGCTTAGCGAGATTGCCTTGCCGGGAGAACTGCCATGAGTCGGCTGGACGGGAAGATGTGCCTGATCACCGGCGCGGCGCGCGGGATTGGTGAAGCAATCGCGCACGCATTTGTGGCAGAGGGCGCAGATATTATTGTTACCGACAAGGACGCCGCCGGGGCCAAGGCCGTGGCGGACCAGCTTGGCGGGCAATGGCTCAAGCTGGATGTTGCGGAAGAAGCCGACTGGCTGGCCTGCGCGGAAGCCTTTCCACTAGTCGACGTGGTCGTGAATAATGCCGGTGTGACCGGTTTCGAGGACGGCGCACAGGCGCATGATCCGGAACATGTGACCCTGGCAGACTGGCACGATGTGCACCGCGTGAACCTCGATGGCACATTTCTTGGCTGTCGCTATGCAATCCGGGCAATGCGAAAAAAAGCCGAGGGATCGATTATCAATATCTCCTCGCGATCCGGCATGGTCGGCATTCCCGGCGCCGCGGCCTATGCATCATCAAAAGCCGCTATCCGAAACCACAGCAAGAGCGTCGCCCTCTATTGCGCCGAGCAGGCGCTTAATATCCGCTGCAACTCGATCCACCCGGCTGCCGTGCTGACACCGATGTGGGAACCCATGCTGGGTGACGGACCAGAACGCGAGAAGCGCATGGCTGAGTTTGTCGCCGACACGCCGATGCGGCGCTTTGGCAAACCAGAGGAGGTGGCAGCGCTCGCCGTGCTCCTTGCCAGCGACGAAGCCGCCTATATGACAGGCACGGAATTGACGGTTGATGGTGGTCTGTTGGCGGGATCATCCGCTAGTCCAAGCCGCGAATAGACAATGACCTATCAGGGGAAGAGATAATGACGAGTGCCGCAGACATGCTGCAAAGCGAATTTGCGTCCTATGCTGATGTTATGCGCGCCCATGCCAGCGAACGCCCCGATGATATTGTGGTTGTTGCCGGTGATCGGCGGATCAGCTTTGCGGAATATGATCGTTATGGGGACCGGATCGCAGCAGGCTTGCAGCGCGACGGTGTCCAGCCGGGCGAGGCGGTTTCGATCTGCGGGCTAAATGGCTGGGCCTATGCGACGCTCTGGCTTGGCATATTGCGGGCAGGGGGGACGGTCGCGCCACTTGCACAAAGTTCGACGCCCGAAGCCCTTCGCCTGATGGTTGAAGATTGCGGCACGCGGCTTCTCTTCGCCGACCAATCGATCCTCGATAGCGTCGATGTCCCCGATGGTGTGACGCCGGTGACGCTTGACGACGATGCCGCGTTCGAAGCCTGGCTCCCCGATGTTGATGCGAAACCGGAGCCGGTTGAGATTGATCCCGAACAGGGGTTCAACATCATCTATTCGAGCGGCACGACGGGCACGCCGAAAGGGATTGTCCATTCGCACCAGATGCGCTGGCGGCAGGTGACGGCCTTTGGCGGGACGATATTCACGCCGGACGCCGCAGCACTGCTGTCGACGCCGCTCTATTCCAACACGACTCTCGTTTCCTTCCTTCCCTGTGTCGGCAATGGCGGAAAAGCCGTCTTGGTCCAGAAGTTCAAGACCAAGGAATTTTTGGAACTCAGTGAGCGCGAAAAAGTGACGACCGCGATGCTCGTGCCGGTCCAGTATAAGCGCCTGATGGAAGAGCCCGAGTTCGATAGCTTCGATCTCTCATCCTATCAGATGAAATTCTGCACCAGCGCGCCGTTCTCGGCTGAGCTCAAAGCCGATATCCTGAAACGCTGGCCCGGCGGCCTTGTCGAGTTTTACGGGATGACCGAAGGCGGCGGCAGCTGTGCGCTGCGCGCCCATGAATTCCCGGACAAGCTCCACACAGTTGGCCAACCCATGCCGGGGCATGAAATCCGCTTGATCGATGAAGAGGGCAAGGAAGTGCCCCAGGGTGAGATTGGCGAGATTGTTGGTCGATCGGGCACGATCATGAAGGGCTATCATAACCGCCCGGAACAGACCCGCGAGACCGAATGGTATGACGAAGAGGGTAATCGTTACATCCGGACCGGTGATGTTGGACGGTTCGATGAAGACGGATTCCTGACCCTGATGGATCGCCGCAAGGACATGATCATATCGGGTGGTTTCAATATATATCCCAGTGACTTGGAAGCCGTTGTCGTTGAGCATCCTGAAGTCGAAGAAGTTGCGGTCATTGGCGTCCATAGCGATGATTGGGGCGAAACTCCGGTGGGCGTAGTGGTCGGCCCGAGTGATGCTGATGCGATCAAGGAATGGGCCAATGCAAAGCTTGGCAAGACGCAACGTCTTGCGGCCGTCCATATTGTCGATGAATTGCCGCGCAGCGCGATCGGAAAAGTGTTGAAACGCGAGCTGCGTGACAGCCTGAGCCTGTAATTTCGACCAAGCGGCTATCGGTATCGACCGGACCCTTTGACGCGATCCCATCCAAAGCCGAGCCTGTCTCCGGGAGGCATGCCGCTAAAGGAGGGGATAGTGATGCATGAATTTTCACGGATTGGCGCCGGTGCGATTATCGCAGGCGCGGCAATATTGGGCGGGCTCGCAGCGTCGCAAGCCGGGGCCCAGGAACAGCCCAGCTGGTCATGGCCGGAAGCGATGGAAAATCGACAAGCCTTGCCCGAAGGCACTGGCGGCGCTGCGCTGCGCGGTCGGATGATCAGCTATGTGATGGGTCTCGGCGTGCGCTGCCAGCATTGCCATGTTGGCGAAGAGGGCATGCCGCTCTCACAATTTGATTTTGCCGCAGATGACCGCGAAGCGAAATCCATCGCCCGAGGCATGATCAGCATGACAGCAGCGCTCAATGAAGTGCAGCTGCCCGCGATTAGCGGCGGCGAAGGGCAACGGGTGACCTGTTTCACCTGCCATCGCGGTGAGACGACACCGGCAACCCGGCCACCGTCACCGGAAAGCTAATGTCCTATCGCGGCGTCGTTAGTCTTCGTCTTGGGTACGATCACAGGTGAGCCGCGGCGCGCCGCCGGCATCGGTCGTGTAGCGACAGTCCACCGTCAACTCGGCGCCTGTATTGGGGTCGCGAACACTTGCTCGCCCAATATAGCGCGATCCGTCCTCGCTGAGGGCCATGGTGACATCGGTGACTTCTGCACCCTCGGCTCGATACGCATCGCGCACCGCTTCTTCGACCAATTCTCGTTCGCGTTCAGCGTTGGCCTGGGCAGTTTCCGCAGCGCTTTGTTCCGGCGCATCGGGCGCTTCGCAGGCGACAATAAGCAAGGCGGACGCGCACAGCGCCACAGCGTTCCGATAATAGGTCATGATAATCCTCAGCTATTCTCTTGCAGGATTAGCCGCAGGATCAGTGATTTTCCAGCCAGCCAAGCGCGAAACCTAAGGTGCGCACTGCCAATTGGCATCGCCGTCAGCGAGCGTAACCGTGCAGTTATGGCGAAGGCGTTCGCCATTATTGCCGCTCGTATATTCGACAAACCCTACATATTCCGTTTCGCTTTGCGCGCTGAGTTCGGCATAGGCGTCGACCGCGCCGCGTTCCTCATAGCCATCGACAATCAGTTGGGCGAGATCGTTGATCCGCGGCGCACATTGCCAGGAAGCTTCCGTGCCTTCGGGAGGCTCGACCGTACAGGTCAAGGTGCGTTGAACACCGGATTCAGCGACAGTGAACTGCACTTCGCCAACATATCCGCCATCTTCCTGTTCTTCGAGGCTGACCGAGATATCTTCATATCCCTCGCCTTCATAATTATCGATGATGGATTGTTCGATCCGTTCCTGGCTTGGTCCGCCAAAGCTGAACTCGCAGCCTGACAGAGCCAATGCCATTGCCGGAATCGCCAAATATCCTAACGCCCGTTTCATATCGTCCCCCAAATGATTCGCACCCAATTTGGAAAACTGCGGCAAAGCGAGAGATGAGTCAAAGTAGGGCGGCGGACTAGGCCAGCGCGGAGTAAATCAGCGTCTTCAATTCGCGACGGATCGGATAGACGTTGGAAGGCTGCAACTGGGTCATGAAGACCATGGTGAGGTCTTCCACCGGATCGACGAAAAAGGCCGTCGAATACATGCCGCCCCAATAGAATTCGCCTTTTGATCCCGGGATCATGGTTCGCGCGACATTATCGGTTACCGCAAAGCCCAAGCCAAATCCGGTGCCTGCATTCTGCGCTTCGCTGAACAAGGCCTGCGACATATCGGTCAGGTCCTTGCCATCGGGCAGGTGGTTCTGCGTCATCAGCGCGATCGTCTTGCGCCCAAGGATGCGCGTGCCGTCCAGCGTACCCTTGCCGAGTAACATCTTGCAAAAACGCATATAATCTGCGGACGTCGAAACCAGGCCGCCACCGCCGGAGAGGAGCTTGGGTTGTTTCGACCAGATACTTTTCTCCGCCCGGTCAGACAGCACCGGCTCTTTCGGAGTCCAGAGCCAGCAATCGCCCAGGCGATCGAGCTTGTCGTCCGGGACGGTGAAGCCAGTATCCTCCATCCCGAGGGGCGCAAAGATATGGTCGGCGAAATAGCTATCGAGCGTCTGGCCGGAGACCCGCTGGATTACCGCGCCCAGCACATCGGTTGAAACCGAATAATTCCAGGCCGTGCCCGGCGAGAATTCAAGCGGCAGTGTCCCGAACTCAGCGACATAGCTTTCAAGGTCATGATTGCCGTGCCATTTCTCGATCTTGCGCTCCCGATAGGCGAGATCGACATTGGATCGGTTCTGGAAGGCGTAGGTCAGCCCGGACGTATGCCTGAGCAAATCCACCATGCGCATCGGCGCTTCGGTCGGCGTGGTGGTGAATGGCAACTCCCCGCCGCCACCAGCGTAAACGCCAATATTCTTGAACTCTGGCAGCACCCGATGGACCGGATCGTCGAGCGCTACCTTGCCCTGTTCCACCAGCTGCATGAAGGCGACCGATGTGATCGGCTTGGTCATCGATGCAATGCGGAACAGCTGATTGTCCGCGAGGGGCGTGCCGTCTTCCCGCGCAATGCCATCAGACGCAAACAGCGCGAGATCGGCGCCGCGGCCGATCGCCAGCTGAAAATTCTTCAGCCGGCCGCTGGCGATATAGCGTTCGCGGATAAACTCGGGAATGAAAGCGAGCTTGTCCGGGACAAAGCCCAGGCTATCCGGTTCTGCCGTCTGCTGCATCAGTCGAACATGATCACCGAACGAGCGGAATCGCCGGAGCGCAGCTTGTCGAAGCCTTCATTGACCTGCTCGAGCGTAATCCGCTCGGCGATCACGGTATCGAGATCCAGCTTGCCGTCGAGATAGAAGGCCACCAGGCGCGGCATATCGCGCATGAAGTGTCCCGAACCCATCAGCGAGCCCATGATCGATTTGCCTTGCAAGAATTCGGGGCCGTGGATTTCGACCATCTCGCCCGGTGGAATCATGCCAACGACAACCGCCTTGCCGCCGCGCCGCAGGACTTTCCAAGCCGTCTGGGTCGTGTCCGTGCGCCCGACGCATTCAACAGCATAATCGACGCCGCCGCCGGTTGCCTCGATAACCTGTTCGACGACATTGGCTTCGGTCGCATCGAAGGTCTTGGTGGCGCCAAGCTGGGTGGCGAGCTCGCGCTTCGCTTCCACCGGATCGATGGCGATGATATCGCCCGCGCCTGCAATTTTCGCCGAGTTGATGGCCGAAAGACCGATCCCGCCGGCGCCAACAACGGCAACAGTTTCACCCGGGCGCAAACCACAGGCGTTGAAGATTGAGCCCGAGCCGGTGATCACCGAACAGCCGATCAGGGCTGCGCGATCCATCGGCATATCCTTGTCGATGGCGACGCAGGCATTTTCGTGAACCAGCATCTCTTCGGCAAAAGCGGAGAGATTGAGGAACTGCGCCATTGGCTCGCCATTCATCGTCAGGCGTGCCGGGCTGCCTTTGCCACGCTGCAGCGAGCTGTCCTGGCACAGCGTATGCTGGCCATTCTGACAGAGATGACAGGTGCCGCAGGCTGGTGCGAGGAAGGTCACGACATGATCGCCGGGAGCGACATGCTGCACTTCGCTGCCAACAGCCGTCACAACGCCAGCGGCTTCATGGCCGAGCACCGTGGGCAGCGGATAGGGATAGACACCGTCCAGGAAGTGGAGGTCAGACCGGCACAGGCCGACGGCCGCCGTCTTCAGGCGTACTTCGCGCGGGCCGGGATCATCGATCTCGACTTCGGCAATTTCCATGGGTTTGCCGGGCTCGACAAGAATCGCAGCTTTCATCGTCTTTTTCCTGCTTGAATATAGGGGCCCTCCCTCCAGGCGGAGGGAGGGCTGATAGAGTTAGCGCGAAACGCCGAGCTGGCCGCTCGAAATTTCGTCCGCGTCATCGGTCGGTGCATGGCGACCGAATTCCCAGCGGGCGATTGCACGGGCATGGACCTCATCCGGGCCATCGGCGAGGCGCAGCGTCCGCTGGCTCGCATAGGCACGGGCAAGACCCGGGTCGCTGGTCACACCAGCACCGCCAAAGGCCTGGATCGCATCATCGATGATGCGCAGCGCCATATTCGGTGCAGACACTTTGATCATCGCGATTTCGTTGCGGGCAGTCTTGTTGCCGGCCCGATCCATCATATCTGCAGCCTTGAGGCAGAGCAGACGGTTCATCTCGATGTCGATCCGGGCTTGGGCGACGCGCCATTCCCAGATGCTGTGATCGGCGATCGTCTTGCCGAATGCGACGCGAGACTGGAGCCGCTTGCACATTTTCTCGAGCGCTGCCTCAGCAACGCCGATCGTGCGCATGCAGTGATGGATGCGGCCCGGCCCGAGGCGGCCCTGGGCGATCTCGAAGCCGCGGCCTTCGCCGAGCAAGAGGTTCGTTACCGGAACGCGAACGTCTTTCAGTTCGACTTCCATATGGCCGTGCGGCGCATCGTCATAGCCGAAGACGGGCAGGTGACGGATGATGTTCACGCCATCGGCATCAACAGGCATCAGGATTTGTGACTGCTGCTGGTGACGATTGGCTTCAAAGTCTGTTTTGCCCATCACGATCGCCACTTTGCAGCGCGGATCGCCAAGGCCCGAAGACCACCATTTGCGACCGTTGATGACATATTCATCGCCATCCCGCTCGATCTTGGTTTCGATATTGGTTGCGTCCGACGAGGCCACGGCCGGCTCGGTCATCAGGAAGGCAGAGCGAATCTCGCCATTCATCAGCGGCCGCAGCCAGGTCTCTTTCTGCTCAAGCGTGCCATAGCGATGCAGCACTTCCATATTTCCGGTATCCGGCGCGGAGCAGTTGAAACTTTCCGACGCCAGCGAAACGCGGCCCATTTCCTCGGCGCACAGTGCATATTCGAGATTGGTCAGCTGCTCGCCTTCGAATTCAAATGTATCATCGACATGGTCTTGGCCGGAATGCGGCGGCATGAAGAAGTTCCACAGCCCTTTGGCCTTCGCTTTAACCTTCAGCTCTTCCAAGGTTTCGCTGGTGCCCCAGCGATTTTCTGGCGGGAACTCGGCCGCATAGTCGGCTACGCGACCGCGAACTTCGGTGTCGATAAAATCTCGGACGCGATCTCTGAAATGCGTCTCGCGTTCGGAAAGTGTGAAATCCATGGGGTATCTCCTTTGGCTAAATCCTGGATCTATTGCGTATCTGTCAGGCCGCGCATCCTGGCTATCCGCGCATGATGGTCGGCCTCTTTGATGGGGAAGCGACTCATGAAATATGCCGCTATAAGCCCAAGTGTCATGATTAATGCGACATAGATCAATGCTAAATCGACAAGAACAGTGTCTGCCACTTCTCCAGGCGTTGCCTGATCGGGAAATGCAGCGATGGCGAGAATGGTCGCCGAGATGAATACACCGGCGCCCGAGACGCATTTCTGGACGAAGAACTGGCCGGCAAAGAAGAGACCTTCAGATCGCCGCCCAGTCTTCTCGGCGTCATCTTCGATCACGTCGGTCAGCATCGAGGATTTGAGGATCAGGGCTGCAACCAGGGAGCCGGTGCCAATCGCGATGAAGAAAAGGATCGTCGGCAAGAGCGACGGATCGCTATTGTCCGGTACCAGCCCGAAGATACGGCCGATATAGGGAACGGGTTGGAGGCAAACCGCGCCGATCAGGAAGATCGCAGCGGCCTTGGGCTTGCCGACTTTTCGCGACAGCAGGGTCGAGAAGACCACAGCGCCGACTATGCCGAACAGCAGGGCAAGCACATACCAGGCAAGCGCCGATGTCTCGAGCTCCCAGAAATAGGTGATGAAATAGGTCAGCAGCCCGAAGGAGATGCCCTGGCTTACATTGGCGCAAAAGCCGGCTGTCATCAGGATCAGGAAGGCCCGGTTGCGCAGCGAAGCAAATATGCCCCGGAAAGTCTGTCCCAAGGTCATATGGACCCGCTCGACAGTCGGCAGATATTTGATTTGGCTATGCGTACCAAGGGCCGAGATCAGGATCGCGCCGGACATGATTACCGAGGCGATGATCGCATAATCGCGATAGCCGGCCGGGTTGAGCTGGCCATCCGGATAGGCCGGCGTCGGGGCAAGCAGCACGGCAAAGGTGAAGAGCAGCATTGTCGCTCCGCCCAGCCAGCCAAAGAAAAAGCGCAACCCGAAGATCCGGGTGCGCTCATGATAATCACTAGTCAGCTCCGGCCCGAGTGCCGCCATGGGGACTTCAAAGCATGACATCGTCACGCGAACCAGGAAAGCGATACCCCAGATATAGAAGAACATCCCGGTATTGGTCGTTTCCGGGGGATTCCAGAGCAGCAAGAAGAACAGCCCTGCCGGAATGGCCGACAGATAGAGGAACGGATGACGCCGTCCCCATTTCGTCCGCAAATTGTCCGAGATATGGCCGACGATCGGATCGACAAAAGCGTCCATCATCAGCGCGATCAGCACGGCCGTACCAACGATAGCGGCAGGCACGCCGATCACCTGGTTATAATAGATCAGGAGTAACAGCGAGAAGCCATTATCCTTGATGCCAAAGGCGATTGCGCCGAACCCGAAGAAGAATTTTACCCGTCCCGGTACGCGCCGCTCAAGCGGAACGGCAATGTCGCCTGAGGCGGGTTTGGGCGCGGTGGCGTCTGTCATTGCGGGGCTAGCTGTTGCCTCCCACATTTTCCTGGATCAGGTCCAGCAGCCCCGGTGAATTCTCATCCCAGCTATGGCGATGGCCAACCGTGATCCCGCCATCGACCGTCAGGTCCGTGCCATTCACAAAGCCACCCTGGTCCGAACACAGATAGAGGACGGCCTGGGCGATATCGTCGGCGGCGCCGGATCGCGATACGGGCTGTGCCATTGGCGAGATCGCGCGGATGGCGGTGTCCACTTGCTGCGCCTCGGTCGGATCTTCAAAGCTATTGGCGAAGATGTTGGTCATGATGAAACCCGGGCTGATCGAGTTCACGCGAATGTTGAACTTGGCTAGCTGTGCCGCCGAAATCTTCGAGAGATGCCGCACTGCCGCCTTGGCCGTGGCATAGGCAACCGGCCCCCAGCCAGCTTCATGGGCGTTGATCGAGGAGGTGTTGATGATCACCCCACCACCGGCTTCTTTCATATGATCCACGGCAAAGCGCGTACCCAACGCCACCGAGCGCAAGAGCAGGTTCATCGTCGTGTCCCAGCCTTCGGCTGTGATTTCGTCGATGGTTTCGGAAGCGCCGCCGGCGCCTGCATTGTTGAACAGTATGTCGATGCCGCCAAAATGGCTTGCGGCATTGTCGATCAGGCTTTTGAGATTGTCGACGTCGCACACGTCGGTTGTCTGGAAGGCGAGTCGATTATCGAATCGGCTATCGGCGGCCATGGCATCGCCGGCTTCGCTATTCAGGTCACCCATCATGACCTGGGCACCCTCGGCGATAAACGCTTCAACCGTCGCTTTGCCGATGCCCGAAGCGCCGCCAGTCACGACAACGCGCTTGCCTTCGAATCTCATAATTTTCCTCTCATGATGGACGCTAGGCGAAAGCGCAGAAGCGAGAAAGCCCGTTTCGTCCGAAAACTTTTTCTTGTCGCTTAGCCGATAATTGACGTAAGCGTAAAGCAAGACTCGACGCCGGATTTTGCTTTTTTGCCGACCGGCCTCGCTCACATGATAGATTGCGCTGACGCACGAACAGGAGATTCGCCATGTCCGACCTTGAAACTTTCCGAAGCGAGACCCGCGCCTGGCTGGAAGAAAACTGCCCGGAAGAAATGCGCGCACCGGTCCGCGACGAAGACGATGTGTTCTGGGGCGGCCGCAACGCGACGTTCAAGAACGACGCGCAAAAGGCCTGGTTCGATGCCTGTGTCGAGAAGGGCTATACCGTTCCCGAATGGCCAACCGATTATGGTGGGGCAGGGCTCGCACCAGCGGAAAGCAAGATCCTCAAACAGGAAATGGCGCGCATCAAGGCACGCCCGCCGCTGTCCAGCTTTGGCATCTGGATGCTTGGCCCGGCACTGCTGCAGTTCGGCACCGAAGAGCAGAAGCTGCATTATCTGAACCAGATAGCCCGCGGTGAGATCCGCTGGTGCCAGGGCTATTCCGAGCCGGGTTCGGGGTCTGACCTGGTTAGTCTTCAGACCTTTGGCGAAGACAAGGGCGATCATTGGGTCGTCAATGGCCAGAAGATCTGGACCAGCTATGCCGACAAGGCCGACTGGATTTTTTGCCTCGTCCGTACGGACAAGGAAGACAAATATCGCGGCATCACCTTCATGCTGTTCGACATGACCTCAAAAGGCGTGTCGACCAAGCCGATCCTGCTGATCTCTGGCAGCTCGCCTTTCTGCGAAACATTTTTTGACGATGTCGAAGTACCGAATGACCAGTTTGTCGGTGAGATTAATCGCGGCTGGGATGTGGCCAAATATCTGCTGGGCCATGAGCGCGAAATGATTTCCGGCATGGGCGGCGGTGGAGGCATTGGCTCGCTCGGCAAGGCCGTGATGCCGAGCCTTGGCGAAGATGCGATGGGCCGGCTGGATGATCCACTGCTCCGTGCGCAGCTGGCAGAGCTGGATGTTGAGGCACTCGCCTTCAAAGCGATGGCCGAACGCTTCATGGATGAGCTCAAGGCGAAGAAGAACCACCCGGCCACGCCGAACATGATGAAATATGTCGGGACCGAGCTGAACAAGCGCCGGCATGAGTTGGTGATGGCATCGGGCGGATCCGAAGCGCTGGAATGGGAAAGCGAAGAATCGCGCGGCGGTGCAAAGGCTCGCGATTGGCTGCGCACGAAGGCGAACAGTATCGAAGGCGGCACCAGCGAGGTGATGCTCAACGTAATTTCGAAGCGGATCCTGGAACTGCCGGACGCGTAAGGCGCGCCGTTCCACCCGCTCAAGAAACACCATAGAATAAAGAGAAACAGGATGCCCCTTTATCACACTGACGATCAGGCCATGCTGAAGGACAGCGCTGGCGATTTCATGAAGAATGAGGCCCCGGTCTCGCATCTGCGCGAATTCCGCGACAAGGATTGCAAGGATGGATTCAGCCATGCGTTGTGGAAGCAATTTGCCGAGATGGGTTTCACCGGCATGCTGGCCACCGAAGAGGATGGCGGCCTTGGCATGGGCAATACCGAAGCCGGTATCGTGCTCGAGGAAATCGGTCGCAACCTCACGCCATCGCCCTTTCTGACGACATCGGTTGTCGGCGTCACTGGCCTCAATCACGCAAGCAAGGATATGCGCGATCAGTGGCTGCCTGGCATCATTGCCGGCGAGACCGTGCTCGGCGTTGCAATCGATGAGGGGCCGAAATTTCGTCCGACAAATATTGCAATGAAAGCAGAACGTTCCGGCAATGGCTTCAATCTTAACGGCAGGAAAAACTTTGTCGTCCAGGGCGCGTCGGCTGACATGCTGATCGTCGCTGCACGTACCGCCGGCAGCGCTGGCGAGGCCGATGGGATTACTTTGTTCGCCGTCGAAAGGGATGCCGCTGGGCTGTCCGCAGAAGCTGCGCGGCTCGTCGATAGTGCAATGGGTGCCCAGATCGAATTCGACAATGTCGAAGTGACCGCTGATGCGGTGATCGGCGAGGTTGATCAGGGCGCTGACGTGATGACCAGGATGCTCCATGCGGGCCAGGCCGGCGCATCGGCCGAACTGGTTGGTGTTGGCGCGGGCGCGATGGACATGACGGTCGATTATCTGCGGGAGCGCAAGCAGTTCGGTCGCACGATTGGCAGTTTCCAAGCACTCCAGCATCGCGCCGCGCACCTCTATAGCGAGATGGAGATTGCGCGTTCCACCGTGCTCAAGGCCCAACAGCTGCTCGACGAGGACGATGCGGGCGCGCCGCTCATGGTATCGGTTGCCAAGGCCAAGACGGCTCGCGCGGTCAATCTTGCGGTCCGCGAAGGCGTGCAGATGCATGGCGGTATCGGCATGACCGACGAATATGATATCGGCCTCTATATGAAGCGCGACCGCGCCCTGGCCGAGTTCATGGGCGATGCCAATTATCACGCCAATCTCGTGGCGGAGATGAACGGCTATTAGGCGCATTTGGGGCGCCCGTTCGGGCTGAGCCTGTCGAAGCCTTGGTCTTGCGTGCATAAGCAGGGCAGCCCTTCGACAAGCTCAGGGTAAACGGAGTGGGAAAGAATATGGCTTTAGATCCGGAAACCTTCGATCAGCTGCTCGACACGATCCGTCGCTTTGTCCAGGAACGGCTCCGGCCACTCGAGGGTGAGGTCGAGGCCAATGATGCGATCCCTGAAGATGTTGTCGAGGAAATGAAGGCGATGGGCCTGTTCGGCCTGTCGATCGATCCCGAATATGGCGGGATCGGCCTGACCATGACCGAAGAGGTGCGGGTTGCCTTTGAGCTTGGCGGTACGACGCCCGCGTTCCGCTCAACCTTTGGCACCAATGTCGGGATAGGTAGCCAGGGCGTGGCGATCGCCGGCACCGATGAGCAAAAGGCCGAATGGCTGCCCAAAATGGCGACCGGCGAAGCGATAGCGAGTTTTGCGCTGACCGAGCCCGATGTCGGATCGGATTCCGGTGCGGTGAAGGCCAAGGCCGTGCGCGACGGCGATGTCTATCGCCTCTCGGGTACCAAGCGCTACATCACCAATGCCGACAAGGCCTCAGTCTTCACCGTCATGGCGCGGACCGGTGAGGAAGCCGGTGGACGGGGCGTCTCTGCCTTTCTTGTCCCGCGCGATCTGCCGGGCGTTTCGGTCGGCGAACCGGAAAAGAAGATGGGCCAGCAAGGCGCCAAGGTCTGCGACGTCAATTTTGACGATGCGCCGGTACCCGTTGCCAATCGGCTGGGCGAAGAAGGGCAGGGGTTCAAGGTCGCGATGCAGGTGCTGGATCGCGGGCGCTTGCATATCAGTGCAGTGTGCGTCGGCATTGCCGAGCGGCTGATCGCCGATTGTGTCGCATATGCCAGTGATCGCAAACAATTTGGTCAGGCGCTGTCCGAATTTCAGCTGATCCAGGCGATGATTGCCGACAGCAAGGCCGAATGCATGGCCGCCAAGGCGCTGGTGCTTGAAGCTGCGGCCAAGAAAGATACCGGCGATCGGATTACGCTCGAAGCCGCGGCTGCCAAATATTTCGCCAGCGAGATGGTCGGCCGGGTTGCCGATCGTGCGGTGCAGATCCACGGCGGTGCTGGCTATATCAATGATTATGGAATCGAACGCTTTTATCGCGATGTGCGGCTGTTCCGGATTTATGAAGGCACGAGCCAGATCCAGCAGCTGATTATCGCCCGGGAAACAATAAAGAATGGCGGATAACGCCGCTTCAGGAAGGAAACATACCATGGATTTCGCAAAGCTTTTCAGCCTCGAAGGTCGCACCGCTCTCGTCACGGGTGGGTCTCGCGGCATTGGCAAGATGATTGTCGAAGGTCTGCTCGCCGCTGGGTGTCGCAAGGTCTATATTTCGGCCCGCAAGGAAGATCAGATCGCTGCCGCAGTTGAGCATTTTGGCGAGAAGGTGGTCGGCATTCCGATGGACATCTCGACGGTCGAAGGCTGCAAGTCTCTGGCTGCCGCAATTGCCGAGAATGAAGACAAGCTTGATATTCTTGTAAACAATGCGGGCGCGGCCTGGGGCACCGATTATCTCGAATTCCCAGAAGCCGGTTGGGACCGGGCGATGGACCTCAATGTCAAATCGCCTTTCTTCCTAACCCAGGCGCTGCACCAGCTCTTGTCCAATGCGGCGAGTGCGGATCAGCCGGCCAAGGTTATCAATATCGGTTCAATTGACGGCATGCGCCTCAACCCTTGGGAGACCTATAGCTATCACGCCTCCAAGGCCGCGATCCTGTGGCTGACCAAGCGGATGGCTGCGCGCCTCATTCAGGACAATATCATCGCCACGGCCATCGCGCCGGGAGCATTTGCGTCCGACATGAACAAGGCCGCGCGCGATGCCGGTGATGCAGTCGCTCAGTCGATCCCGGCCAAGCGTATTGGCGAGGCGGAAGATATGGCTGCTGCTGCCATCTATCTGGCGAGCCGGGCCGGTGACTATGTGATCGGCGAAACGATCACCGTAGATGGCGGATTGGTCCATGCCGATGCACGGACCAGCATTGCGGGCTAGTCCCGAACGAGCGCGTTAGTTGCATGCATCATTCTCTTCTCGCGGCGCGTTCGGACACGTCGCGGCGAAGCGCTATTTGTTGGATATTGTCGGACGCCTATTCTAGGGACCGCAGCAGCGATCCGCAGGAGCAGTCCCGGAGCGTTTGTGCGTCTCCAATCATGGCGCTGTAGATGAGAGATAGACTATGCAGATAGCTGTGTTCGGGCTGGGATATGTCGGCTTACCGCTTGCCGTTGCCTTGTCAGCCAGTCACCGTGTGATTGGTGTCGACAGCAATGCCGATCGGATCGCTGCGCTACGGTCCGGGAATGACAGTACCGGGGAAGTAACAGTCGAACAGCTCAGCGCAGCGACGTTCGAATTGTCGACCGATGCCAATAGCGCGCGCGGTGCGGACATATTCATCGTTACGGTGCCAACGCCGATCGACGCTGATAACCGACCGGATCTATCGCATGTCGAGGCGGCGACGCGCTCCATTGCTGAGCTCCTCGGCGATAGCGACAAGCCAATCATCGTGTATGAATCGACAGTCTATCCGGGCGTAACCGAGGATGTCTGTGGGCCGCTGATCGAGCAGGTGTCCGGTCTGAAGCAGGGCATAGGTTTTCACCTGGGTTATTCGCCGGAACGCATAAATCCTGGCGATAAGAACCATGGCATAAAAAATGTCGTAAAGGTCGTATCCGGAAACAATGCGGAGGTCGCCGAAATCCTGCGCGAGGTGTATGCCTCAGCCAGCGCCGGAGAGCCCTATCTGGCGGCGAGTATCAAGGTAGCCGAAGCTGCTAAGGCTATCGAAAATGCCCAGCGCGACATTAACATCGCCTTTGTGAATGAGGTCGCAAAGATCTGTTCTTCCTTGGATATTTCGATGTGGGACGTACTTGAAACCGCTGGGACCAAATGGAATTTTCTAAACTTCCAGCCCGGCCTGGTTGGCGGACACTGTATTGGCGTGGATCCCTATTATCTCAGCTTCTGCGCGGAGAAACTCGGCCATGATTCCAAGGTCATTCTCGCCGGCCGGGAAACCAATGATTCAATGGCGCATTGGCTCGCGGATCAGATCCATTCGCTTGCCAAAGGCAATCCTGCGAGAATTCTGATCCTCGGCATTTCGTTCAAGGAAAATGTATCCGACGTGCGTAACTCAAAAATCGTCGATCTTTACCGGTCGCTGGCAGAGCGAGGGCATGAGATTGTCGTATTTGATCCGGTGGCCGAGGCTGAGGATGTAAAGGATCACTATCAAATCGAGCTGTCCGATTGGCCGACCGAGCAAAAGTTCGACATCGTCGCTGCAGCGGTTGGCCATGATGTCATCACCGGAATTGATAGCCAGCAAATCACGTCGATACTGGAGCCGGACGGGACGGTCGTCGATATCAAAGGCATCTGGCGGGATCGCCAGGACACATTTCCCGGATATTGGACGCTTTAGCGGCCTTACGTCGCGGCTAGCTGCGCACCAGCAGGAAGTTCATTCGCGCGGCAGCGATCAGCTTGCTCTCATCTTCCTGCCACGCAAAGCTTTCGATATTGGCCATCCGTTGGCCGAGCCGCGAGATAGTAGCGGCGGCATAAGTCAGCCGTTCGCGGCCACCGCGCATATAATCCGTCGTCACCGTGATCGGTTTAGCCTGAGGCCGCTCTTCCTCTTCGCCCAATGCATCCCAAAGCGTAGCAAAGGCAGCAATTTCAAGCAGTCCGGCAATCGCGCCGCCATGGAGGAAGTTCGGCCGGCCCTGGACGTGCGGGCCGAATGGCATGCTCAGCAGCACGCGGCCATTGTCATCGCGCCCGGCTTCGATGCCCAGCGCATCGGCATAGGGAGGCAGGCGCAGCGTCATTGCGGGCCCAGGAACATGAAGGTGCCGGTAACATTGGCGATGATGTCGTCGGGATCACCATCATGTGCGTAGCCGCGGACAAAGGCGACATTCTTGGTGTGGCGATAGCATTCCATATGGCCGGTAACACGATTGCCGACTTTTGCCGGGCGCAGATAATCGACGCGCAAGTCAATCGTTACGGTCTGGAAGAATTTGCCGGTGGTCAGCATGATGCACATGCCCGAAGCCATGTCGCACAGGCTGATGATCGGGCCGGACGCCAATATGCCGGTCCGGGGATCGCCGATCAGCTTCTCATCATAATCGATGGCGAGCTCGACCCAATTGTCCTGGTGATCGATATATTGAACGCCGATCAGCCCGTTGTGGCTGGCCTGGTTGAGCATGTTGAAGAAATCACGCGGGTTGATCTCTCCCGAGGTCAGCTTCTTGCGGATCGCGACAATGTCTACCCCCGGATGGTCCATCGAATTAGTTACCTCGACTGACATTTGATTTGGCCGGGCTAGCTGCCACTTGTCGGCAAAGCAAGCGGGACTCGACACCGAATGGCTTGCAAACACACTGCTTGCGCTCCGCGCCCAAGCGCATAGATATGGTTGTATGCCAATAGCTTCACTAAATGGCCCCGCAGCGTTGCGCATTCGCAAAGCCAATACGCTCGCCACCTGGGGCGTCCGCGGCGAGGACAATCGCGTTGAACCCATTGCAAAACCGGCCTTTGACGTGCCGTTCTCGCTGGTTCCTGGAGAGTCGATTTTCACTATCGGATCTTGCTTTGCGCGTCATGTTGAGGGCGAGTTGAGAGATCAGGGTTTTCGAATTCCAATGCGTGAGCTGTTTTCGACGAAAGCCTTTGAAAACTTGCCGCCGGCTATCGTCAATAATTTCGGGACGCCATCAATTTACAATGAATTTGCCTGGGCTTTTGGCGAGCAGGAGTTCGACGAAACACAGGCGATTGTTAAAGTTGGCGCGGACAAATATGCTGACTTGCACATGGTCAACAGCGTTCGACCAGCACCCCGCGAGGAGGTGCTTGCGCGGCGTCGCGGATTGATGGAGGCGACCCGGTCATTGGCCGATTGCCGAATTTTGATAATGACCTTGGGGCTTGCCGAGGTTTGGTGGGATGAAGAAGCGCAAACCTATCTCAATACATCGCCGTTGCCAGGCATAATGAAGGCCAGTCCCGAGCGCTTCTCACTTCATGTCTTGAGCTACCAGGAATGCCATGATTATTTGCGAAAAGCGCTGGACATAGCGTTCAAACATGGTCGCGATGATCTCCGCGTCATCATGACCGTGTCGCCCGTCCCGATGATGGCAACCCATCGTCGCGAAGATGTGATGACGGCCAACTGCTATTCGAAGTCCGTACTGCGTGCAGTTGCTGAACAGATCGTGGTGGGCGACGAGCGCATTGTCTATTTCCCGAGCTATGAATCCGTAACCCTGACCGACCGGCGCGTCGCATGGTCCGAAGATCTTGTGCACACAACGCGTGAAATTGTGGAGTTCAACGTAAAGAGAATGGTCAATGCCTATGTCGGCAATGAGAATGCTGGCCATGAAACGCTGCCTGTAGCGGCTGATTTCCCAATAGAATCAGCTGCAGCTTTGTTGCTTGCGGACAAGGCAAGGAATGCGCGAATGAAAGGCGACAAGCAGTTTTTCGAAGAGCATGCCGATCAAGCTGCGGAATCCGAGACATTTGCGATCGAATATGGCCGCTTTCTTCTGGCGGAACAGCGCCCAAAGGAGGCATTGGCTGTTCTCAAAGGGCTGGAGCAGAGCGATACCCGCTTATTGCGGGCGCAGGCGCACCTTGCGCTACAGAATTTTGATGCCGTCCTCGCGGCCGTCCGGCCACTTTGCAATCGGGAAACAAAGGGTGTCATTCACTGGAATCTGATGATCGAAGCGCGACGGGCCAAAGAGGGAAAGCAAGGCGTTTTGGATGTCGAGAAACTCTGGCTCAAAACACAGCCGAAGCAACGCATGGTAGTGCAGACCCATATCGGAAACACCCTGAGTAAGATGAAACATCATGAGGCAGCGATCCTGCGGTTAAGGCCGGTTGCCGAAGCCGACGAAGATACGCCGCCTTTGGCGTTCATTGCGTGCGCCCGATCGCTGCTGGCAACCGGCGATCTGAAGGGGGCAAAGCAGCTGTTGGATACAGTTACTCCGAGAACCGAATGGCAGGTCGCACAGATCAAGACGCTGTTGAATGAGGTGTCCAACCACCCAGGCTAATCAGAAAGTGCGTGGCCGATTTTTGGCCGCCTGCAGTGGCGCAGCCGCTAGCGCGTCCCACCCCACAAGCCAACGCCGTCGATAATCGGACGCCCTTCGAGTTCCGCTGCCCGTTTCACAAACACTTTGTGGCCGACGAGAAGGACAAAAATGTCCGCCTTAGCGAGCGCCTCATCGAAACCGGCGAGGCGGATATTGTCATGCCGCCAAAGTTCCTCGGGCAGTACACTGACATGTGGTTCCACAGCACAAATATCGAGGCCGCTCTCGGCCAGTGTAATCGCGATCTCCACTGCCGGACTTTCGCGAAGATCATCAACATCGGGTTTGAAAGCCAGACCAAGACACGCAACCTTGGTGGTGCCTTCCGCTTCGCACCGCTCCTGGACTTTGGCAATCACGGCCGCTGGACGAGCATCGTTGACGCGTCGGGCTTCGGACATGAGCCCAGTCAGTTCGGCATTCCTTGAAATCAAAAACCAGGGGTCCACCGCGATGCAATGCCCGCCGACGCCAGGGCCTGGATTGAGTATATTTACGCGCGGATGGCGATTGGCGAGACTGATTGCTTCCCAGGGATTTAACGCATGCGCTTCGGCTATATTGGCAACCTCGTTGGCAAAGGCGATATTGACGTCGCGATACGCGTTCTCGATCAGCTTTACGAGCTCGGCTGTCTTGGCATCGGTGAGGTGAATTTCGCCGCGAACAAAGCTCTCATATAATGTGCCTGCCCGCACAGCGTCCTGTTCTGTTACGCCGCCGACAATTCGATCATTCTCGACCAGCTCCCGCACCATTTGCCCTGGCAATATGCGTTCCGGGCAATAGGCGATCGATACTGACAGGTCCTTGCCGTCCACAAGGTCCGGCCGCGCTGTGCGGATAATCTCGGCCATATCGTCAGTCGCGCCCAGCGGACTGGTCGATTCCAGCATGATGATGTTGCCAGGCTCAAGCACCGGCGCAACTGATCGCGTCGCCGCTTCAACGAAAGACATATCCGGTGATTTGTCGTCACGGATTGGCGTCGGCACGGTGATGATGAAGGCATCGGCGGATTGTGGTTCGGTATAGGCTTTGAGATTGCCGCTTGTCACTGCGCCGCGTACCAGCATGTCGAGATCCGGTTCGGAGAAATGCGCTCGTCCTTCATTGAGTTCCTCAACGATATGCTCGGATATGTCGGTTCCCTTTACTTCGAAACCTGCAGCGGCAAGCGTCGCGGCTGTTGGCAATCCGATATAGCCCAGGCCAATGACGCAGACGGTCGAAAATTCTCGATCTCGACTAAATTGCATTTTTCATCGCTTCCACAATTCGCGGGGCGGCATGGCCGTCCCCATAAGGATTGGTGATTGCACTTACGCGCGCATATTCATCTGGGTCGTCGAGCAACTTCTCTGCCTCGGCGACGATCGTCTCAGTGCAGGTTCCGACAAGGCGGCATGTGCCCGCGGTAATTGCTTCGGGGCGTTCGGTAACATCGCGGGTCACGAGTACGGGCTTGCCAAGGGAGGGCGCCTCTTCCTGGATCCCGCCTGAATCCGAGATCAAGAGATCGGCACGATCCATCAGATAAACGAAGGGCAGATAGTCCTGCGGGTCTATCAGGTGAATGCCGCTGGTATCTTCGAGCACGGCGCTTGCGGCACGCTGGACATTCTCGTTGAGATGTACCGGATACACAATCTCTACATCGCCACGGGTGGCGAGCTGAGCGAGGGCGTGGCACATTCTCTCAAGCCCGCCGTCAAAATTCTCCCGCCGGTGGCCGGTTACGACAATCAATCGTTTCTGTTGGTCGAGAAACGCAAATTTTTTGTCGAGGAGTGCCGTCCGATCTGGATCGTGGCGAAGTTCCTCAGAAACAGACAGCAGGGCATCGATCACAGTATTCCCGGTAACGGTTATACGCTCGTCCTCCACGCCTTCATTCTGGAGCGCCGCTGCCGACGTTTCGGTTGGTGCGAACAGCCAGCGAGATACCATGTCGATGAAACGCCGATTCATTTCTTCGGGCCAGGGAGCAGCGAGATTTCCTGTTCTCAGACCAGCTTCAACATGTCCGACGGGGATTTGCCGATAGAAGGCGGCCAATGCCGCCGCCATTGCAGTCGTTGTGTCGCCATGGACCAAAACAGCGTCTGGCCTGTTTTCGGAAAACAGTGTGTCGAGGCCGTTGAGGGTCGCCGTTGTGACATTGGCGAGGGTTTGGCCCGGTTGCATGATATCGAGATCGATATCAGGTTTAATGTCGAACAGTTCGAGCGCCTGGTCCAACATCGAACGATGCTGTCCGGTGACACAGACAATTGTCTCGAACGCCGGGTCGGCAACAAAGGCCTTGACGACCGGGGCCATCTTGATGGCCTCGGGCCGTGTACCAAAGACAATAAAAATCCTGGCCACCTTCTCTTGAACTCCCTGTTTCCATGCAGCTACCGACGCAATTTTGCTGTATGAAACTTAAAGAGGAGCACCTAATTTCGAGTAAACAAATGGTAATCGATCTCGCTGGGGCAATAACCGGACACAGGGCGAACCGGACAGCCAAAAAGGCAAATCGATATTGTCATCCAAGCGACTGATTTAATAGGATTTAGAGAGATTTTTTGGCTATCGCCATGGTAGCTCTGCGATGGGGTGCAGTGACTCAGGAGGCTCCAGCCTACCCCTTGTTGGACAAGTTTCGCGCCAGATAGAAACTGGCTATGTCCAATAATGAGTGATCGGAATGTTCAATCAAGGTTGACATGATGCGCTGTTCATCCGCTCGCTTGGATAGGTTCATGCGCTTGGTTTTCCGCTCGCCAAGGCGATAATAATACAAGGCTTCCGGCACCAGCTCGATGGAAAAGCCCTGCAAATAGGCCCGGAGAAAGAATTCATGATCGTCGAGCCCGATTCTATAATGCTCAGTAAACCCGCCTAACTCCTGCCAGGCTTCAATTTTGACGAGGCAATTGGTGTCCCCAATACCGTTTCGATAGAGGTTGAAACCAAGCCCAGGGCAGAAGGGCATTCTACGAACGCCCCATAGCGCCTCTGCATCTGGCCTACCTTCGCCGAGAAAATTATCGCTGAAGCAGCTGAGGATATCAGCGCCCGTTGTCAGGGCGGATTTGACAAAAATCTCAACCTCGTTCGGTTTCCCGTAATTGTCATCATCCTTGAACAGCAGAAACACGCCGTTCGCCTGTTCGGCCGCAGTGTTTCGGGCTGCCCCCGAATATCGATTGTCTGTTTTGATCAGGGTCGCATTTTCCACCCCGGCAACAATATCTTCCGCGGCTTTGGCGTTTGCCGGCTTGCTGCCATCGTCGACGACGATGATCTCAATATTCGGATAGGTTTGTTTGACGATTGATTCGAGGGTCAGCTTCAGGAATTGCGGTCGGTTATGATGCGCTACGCACACAGAAACCAACGGCGCATCGGCTGTAGAGTTAACATCACTATGATCTTGCGACCTGTCTTTGGGGTCAATCGACAAAGATTCTGCAAAGCTGTTCCATGCGTGTCGGCGGTCGGCGATGGCAGCGTTGATAGTGTCGGTGGCCGGTATCTGGCTATCCGCCAGTATCATCTCAGAAGCCTTGTCGCTGATTGCGATATGGTCATGGGCAACGACCGTGATCGTGTCCGAGCGGTTAGCCGATTCAGCAGAGAAATCCCCTGAAGCCGCCATGATGACGGGTATCCCAAGAGCCTCACATTCTTGAACCACAATTGGATTCTCATCGAGACGTGACGGAACCACAACGAGATCGGTATCGACAAGACGCTTGAGGAAGTCCTGATGTTCCATGGGCCGCAACAGTTCGAAATTTGGACCCTCGCGTCCCAGTTCGGAGGCGAGAAATTCGAAGGCCGGGAAATCGGCATCGGTATGACCTGAAAAAATCGGATATGCGGAGATTCCGTAAACATCCTCCAGTCGCCGAAGGACATGCACCGCGGTGACGATTCCCTTGGTTTCCGTTAGCGTGCCGGCGAACAAAATATGGGGTTCTGTTCGCCGGGTCTTTGGACCCGTCCCTTCCGGAGCATCGGCCCATAGCGGCGGAGCGGCACGAATCTGGCCAGCCGGAACATCTTGGTGACGGATAATCCAGTCAGCTATCGTCTTGCTTTGTGTGATGACTTCATCTGCCATCAACAGCGCCGCATTCTCGATTTGCAGCTTCGCCAAGTCAGCTGGCGTCTCTACCACCGAGCGGCCAATCGCTATCTGATAACCGAAAGTCGTGGCTAAGTGGATGGTTGCCGCGAAGTCGAAGTCGAGAAGACCGACTTTTCGCGCCTGCAAGAGATAATATGCCGAATGGGGCGCGCCAACGAAGTGAAGCTGTTGCGGTTTGGTCCGTCGCGTCCATTCCAATATCTGCGCAGGGACCTCGGCCAGTTGCCCATGGGGCGAATTTGCTCCTCGAAAACTCCCGTCGAGCGGGAGCGGGGACACCGCAATTCCAAGGTTTGAAAGGGTCCGTACACTAAACGCATCGTCGCGCGCATCGAGACGCGACATGTAGCGAACAACGGCCCTGGGTCCGAGTGTCGTGACAAGCGTTCGAAGATAGGCAAATTCGGTTGACGCAACTGACATCGACTGGAGGTCGGAAACCATGACGACTTCCGGCGCATCGTCAGAATTGCTGATACCCATCTGGGAAGATTGGTTCATCGGTTTGCGACACTCCTGGTTCAAGCCTGGTCACTCTGCAATTGGCGCCGAGCGCGCCAACGGACCGGTCAAAGAAAACGCAGTAACGATAGCGATATAGCTGTCAGGCTTCGAATTCCAGAGCGTTGCCTATTAGCGTCTATTGATCTCGCAAGCCATCAGCTGGCTGGCTGAGGAACCATTTATAAGTATCATGAATGCCGTGCTCCAATGCAATTGACGCCTTCCAACCCAATCGCTCCAAACGAGATACGTCCATGAGTTTGCGCTGGGTTCCGTCAGGCTTGGTGGCGTCGAACGCGAGTTGGCCCGTAAATCCCGTGACATCCGCGAGCATTGTACTCAGCTCCCTTATGGTTACATCCTCGCCACAGCCGATATTGATATGGCTAAGCATTGGCTGTGTCTCGCGGAGATAGGTTTCATGCTCCAGATCCATCACGAACAAGGACGCCTCTGCCATATCATCCACGTGAAGGAATTCGCGGCGTGGCGTTCCCGATCCCCAAATTACAACTTCCGGCGCGCCGCTTTGCACAGCTTCGTGAAAGCGTCGCAACAATGCTGGTAGGACATGGCTGTTCTCCGGATGAAAATTGTCACCCGGCCCATATAGGTTGGTCGGCATGACCGATCGATAATCGGTGCCATATTGCCGGTTATAGCTTTCGCAGAGTTTGATTCCGGCAATCTTTGCGATCGCATAGGGCTCGTTGGTCGGCTCAAGCGTACCGGTGAGAAGTGCATCCTCGCGCATCGGTTGGTCGGCATTCTTCGGATAGATGCAGCTCGAGCCAAGCTGTAGAAGTTTCTCTACGCCCGCTGCATAAGCTTGATGGATCACATTGCATTCGATCATCAGGTTTTCGTAAATAAATTGCGCGGGATAACTGTTGTTCGCTGCAATCCCGCCAACCTTGGCCGCGGCTAATATTACCTGATCAGGGCGTTCATCCTGAAAGAATTGGCGCACCGCTGCTTGATCGGTCAGGTCAATTTCTGAACTGGTACGCGTAATCAGCTCAACGTCATCTCGTTTTCGCAATTGTCGCAGAATTGCCGACCCGACCATGCCGGAATGGCCAGCTACGTAAATACGCATTCAAGAGGCTCCTGCCGATTCGTACCGATGAGCGTGGGACTATAGGGTTGGGCCTTTGGTTACCAGAATAAGCGAATGGCCGTGATCGGTGTTCGTATAGATTAGGTGGCCGCGACAGCCGGATCGCCGCGAATCCTCTTTCGGCGCGAGCAGCCGCATGTGGAAGCGAGATGATGCTCCGGATTTGATACCGATATGCTGTTGATTTGGTATGCCAATCATGACAATCGGATGAGCGGTTTCGGGGCGATAGCATGGTAATGCGCTGATAACCCTGACCGCGATATGCATCATTGATTGATTGAGCATGTCTGTCCATCGGCAGCGTGCAGATGATTTCGAATACTCCGCGAGATATGTTGGTGACCCAGGCTTGGGAAATGGCGATGTCCGATATAGGGTCTCAATGAAGGACATCGAATGACACAAGGCTTCGTTGGGAAATACGAGCGCTATCCAGATCTGACCGGTGATCGGCGTGCCGAAGGCGGTCGCCGACTGGCTGGTCTGACGCGCGAAAGCTCGCCCGATGCGCCACTCGTGACAATCATCACAGTCAGTTTCAATTCTGCCGAGACAATTGAGCAGACGATCCGTTCGGTCCGCGATCAAAGCTATGGCAATATCGAATATGTGGTTGTTGATGGTGCGTCCAGCGACGCGACGGTCGACATCCTGCGGCGCCATGAAGATTTGATCGACTATTTCGTGTCAGAACCCGATGACGGTCTCTACTACGCGATGAACAAGGCGATCGAGCTTGCCCAGGGCGAACTCATCCTGATCCTGAATTCCGATGACTGGCTCGAATCAAATGCAATCGAACGGCTGGTCGATGCAAAACAGTATAGCGGTCGTGAATTCGTTGGGGCTTTGGCGCGCTATATCGACGAGGAGTCGAACACGTCCCATATTCTGCGGTCGATGCCGTTTGATGACGCGGTCTATTTCCGGATGCCATTGCGACATGAAACCATGTTGGTGCCAGCAGCATTATATGACTGCGTCGGACCCTATGATGTCGACTATCGGATCATCGCTGATCGAGATCTAACCGCACGCCTATTTGATGCTCATGCGACCTATTATGAAGTGCCCGAGCCGTTGTTGAACTTCCGCACATCGGGAATCTCGAACACAAATCATGAGCTTCTGGAAAGTGAGAAAGATCGCTTGTTGGCAAAGGAGTTTCCTTGTCTAACTCCAGATCAGCGGCGCCAGCTCACGGATAACAAAACGATGTGCGCCGACACTCTGTTCGAGATCGCTGGCGCGCATCTCGATGATCCAAAATTTGTTAAGGCCAGTCGCGCATTGTTCGAAGACCGACGCGTGCATAATGGCAAGCGATGGCAATCCGACGCATTTGATACGCTGGGCGATACAGATTTTGAAACCTGGCCGAAAATCAGCGTGATCGTGCCATTTTACGAGGCTGAGACGAGCATCGGTGAGTGCCTCGATTCCGTGCTTGCGCAAAGCCTGTCGGAATTTGAAGTCATTTGCATCAATGATTGCGCCGTTGATGATAGCCAGGCGATTGTTGACGATCATATGGCGCGCGATCGTCGCATTAAGTCATTCAGAAATGACGGCAACATCGGACTGGGAGCGAGCCGGAATGCGGGTGTTCGCGTTGCGAATGGCCGATATATTTTCCACCTTGATCCGGATGACACATTGCCCGCCAATGCGCTCGAAGCGCTCTACAGCACGGCGACAGAGCATAAGAGCGACATGGTGAAGGGAGCGTATCGAGCAAGCCAGGGCCTGCATCGGCAAGAGTCTGCTAAAGCAATTACAAAATATCCGTGCGGCATTGAAGACCAGATAGTGACCAATACCACATTGAAGGAAATGCCCCGTTTGTTGCGTACAACCGAAGGGCATTGGTCATATCTCTATGCGGCTACCTTCGCTCGCCAGACGCCTTACCCGACTGATCTGAAAATGGGTCAAGACAGCATGTTTATGGTCAATGCGGTCCCGCGGGCACGATCGATCTCGTTAATTCCGGACGTTGTTTACAACTATCAAGCGAACCCCGAAAGCGCGATGAACCACTTCACCGCACGAAAATTGTTCGACGCCTTGGAATGGCGCCGTCGCGCCTGGCATGTTTTGAATGACGCAGGCATGACTGAAATTGGCGAACATATGCTGTTTGCATATTGGAGCCGCGCATTCTTCGAGAGTGTCGATAAGATTCTGACGGCTGAAAATCATGCGCTGTTTGAAGAACGGCTCGGCCGCGCGCTGAGCGATGCCGAATATCCGGGCAACAACCCGCCATCGGATCCTGTCTTGCGGCAAAGGTTCGACCAAGCGGTGGCGCGGATCGGAAATGGCAAAATGCCGGCCAACGCGTCGACTACCTCAAATGATGGTACCAGTTTCCGGGTCGCTACGTTTTCAACGCAAGATCATGGCGGCGCGGGCATTGGTAGCCAACGCAGGGTAGAATATCTCCGCAAGGCCGGGCTGGATGCACGCATCTATTGCGCCTTGCGCAATACGGACCACGACTATGTGCACCAGCTGCCCCTAGCAACGCCGGGAAGCACAGAAATACAGCTGCCGGATGCACGCGCTCACTGGAAAGAAAAGGTGGTCTTACGCAGAAGTGATTTTCCCGATCTTAAGGCTAATGAACTGTTTTCAAAGCCGGAATCGATCGTCGACTTTCGCAATGCCAAATCTGTTTTTGAAGAAGCCGATATCGTGCACATGCACTGGGTATCGGGGGTGTTCGACTATAAAAATGTAGACGTCATCGCCGAAAAACCGATTGTCTGGACCCTAGCCGATATGAGCGCCTTTACCGGTGGCTGTCATTACTCCGAGGGCTGTGAGGGCTATCAAACGGATTGTAAGAATTGCCCGTTGCTCGGCGGTGAATCAGATCTCGCTCATCAATTCTGGCGTATCAAGCGTGATGCATATGCCAAACTAAAGAATCTCCACATCATTTGTCCGTCCCAATGGCTGGCAGATCGGGTTCGGAACAGCACGCTGTTGGGGGATCGGCCTGTCCACATGATCCCGAATGCACTCCCCGTCGATCGGTTCAAACCAACTAATCGGTTGGTTGCGCGGAAGCGATTGGGTCTGCCGCTTGACCGAAAGCTGATTGCATTTGGCGCCGACAGCTTGGGTAACTCGCGAAAGGGTGGTGATATTCTGCGCGCGGCTATCCAGATATTGAAATCCCGAAACGCATTGGATGGGATTGAAGGTATTTTCTTTGGGCATGGTGGCGCTGATTTCGGGATTCCAGCCCATGAAATGGGCCAGGTCTCCGATGAGGAAACCATGTCTCTTATTTACGCGGCCGCGGATATATTTGCCTTTCCGTCACGTGAAGATAATGCCCCGTTGACGGTCGTGGAATCGATGCTTTCCGGTACGCCGGTTGTCGGGTTTCCGGTTGGCAACGTTGTTGAGCTGATCGAACATCGCGTCACCGGTTATATCGCTCAGCAGGGAGATATTGAGGATTTCGCTACTGGAATTGAATGGGCTCTTGCAGGCCGTAGTAGCGCAACGACCTTAGATCGCCGTGCCCAAAACCATATCGATGCGCGCGCGCATAATGATCCTGAGATAGCGGTCGCGCGGCATATTGCGCTCTACGAAAAAATCACAGGATCAGCCGTTGATCGCGGCAAGCGATATGGCGTTTTTGGCGCCTCGCTGACGGGCCAAGGTGTTCGCCACGATAGCGGGGAAGCACTTGGATATGTTGAATTTCTGAAACGAAAACATGCGGCGAATGTGAATTCTCGCTCGGCGAATATTAAGCGTTTCTGTTATCCCGGGAACAGATTGTCGGACGGCGGCATGATCGCGCTGGACCATGTTATCAGCGAGAAACCCGATATCTGCATCCTTGAACTTGCCGTTGAGAATCAGGCTGTTGGACGACTGGCAACCCATGAAGAAGTGAGTCTCATATATTCAAGGCTGTTGGATAATGGCATTCTTCCGGTGACATTTCTCGTGCCGCTACCGATCGGCCGGAAGCCAGAAAAACTACCCAATTTCACGGCAGCTGTAGAGATATGCGAACAGCATGGTCTACCTATCTTGATAGCTGATACACAGCAGATCGCGGCGTCGGGGGCGGAATTCAACGATGTCCATACCACGGCAGAAAGCGGTGAAAAACTGGCAGACCAGTTGGCGGATTTCCTGTCGGCCTTGCCTTTTGACGATTTGAAACGTCAATTTCGCAACTATAATATTCCGCAATCGACGCTGAAATCACAAAGATTATCGATGCCGTCTCATAAGGATCTCGAACGCATTTGCATTCGCATTGAACCGCGGGATGATCAGCCGTTTCGTTTCCGAATTGTCCAGCGGCATGAGATTGGACCGCATTCGCCAGTATTGGATGTACGTACATTAGACGATGACAATGCTGGTGACGGCTGGGAGCGGCATTCAGTGTCGGTATGGGACCAATATTGTCACTACAGTCGCAAGTCATATGTGACGCTCCTGCCCGATGATCGCGAGTACCGCGGAGCCGTGTCTGTTGAGATTTCAATCGCTTCGGATTCCCCTGACTATTCGAGATGCAGGCGGAGCGTAGAATCCTGGCCTGCGCCAGAGGAGCTGTCCCTGCGTCCGATTGGGGCAATCTACATATTGGCAGATTCCGAGTTTTGCGCGACCATAAGCGATAAAGTGCAATCAGAATAAATGAGTCGGAAATTCAGGACTTTCAGAGGAGTTCGATCTAAAATCATTGCGGCAATGGCGGTTTTTTTGCGATGGACGCGAGCCGTGGCGAGGCTGGGATAGGTCGGGCTGCGCTCGGGACCTGTCCACCGCTACCGCTGCATCAATACGGTGTAGCTGTGTTTCCTTTGTCAGTGATGGTAGCAGCAGAGCGTATTGCGGATTGCGGCATAGAAACAATGAAGAGGCGTGCAAGCAAGGCGCTGAATGGACGGGATAGGAAATGTCGAAAAAAGCCCTCATCACTGGAGTTACGGGTCAGGATGGCTCTTACCTAGCCGAGTTTTTGCTCGACAAAGGGTATGAGGTCCACGGGATCAAGCGCCGGGCATCGCTGTTCAATACGGATCGCATCGACCATATCTACGAAGACCCTCATGTGAGCGATGTGCATTTCAGGCTGCACTATGGCGACCTGACCGACACCTCTAACCTCACTCGTATTCTGTCGGAGGTCCAGCCTGACGAGGTGTATAATCTGGGCGCTCAATCTCATGTGGCCGTGAGCTTCGAAGCGCCGGAGTATACAGCGGATGTCGATGCCATTGGGACATTGCGACTGCTGGAAGCGATCCGGTTTCTGGGACTGTCCAAAAAAACGCGTTTCTATCAGGCATCAACATCTGAACTATACGGCCTGGTCCAGGAAACGCCGCAAACGGAAACTACACCTTTTCATCCCCGCAGTCCGTACGCTGTGGCGAAGCTCTACGCCTATTGGACATGCGTAAATTATCGCGAGGCATATGGACTTTACGCCTGTAACGGCATTTTGTTCAATCACGAGAGCCCCCGCCGCGGCGAAACATTTGTGACCCGAAAAATCACTCGCGGATTGGCGAATATTGCAATGGGTATCGAGCCGTGCCTGTATATGGGCAATATTGATAGTCTGCGGGACTGGGGGCATGCCAAGGATTATGTCCGAATGCAGTGGATGATGCTCCAGCAGGACGAACCGGCGGATTTTGTGATTGCCACCGGGGAACAATATTCGGTTCGTGAATTCATTCGCTGGTCCGCCGAAGAGCTGGGAATTGGGTTGGAATTTTCTGGCACTGGCATTGAAGAGATTGCCACAGTGACGGCGATCGACGGCGATATTGCGCCGGCATTGAAGCCTGGCGACGTCGTGATGCGGATCGACAAACGCTATTTCCGGCCCGCGGAGGTGGAAACATTATTGGGTGATCCTTCCAAGGCAAAACGGGAACTCGGCTGGGAACCGAAAATCACGGCCCAGGAAATGTGCGCCGAAATGGTCGCGGAAGACTTGAAGACAGCGAAGCGCCATGCCCTTCTAATGGAACACGGCCTAGACGTACCGGTATCGTTCGAAGGGTGAGAGCGGGCGCTATCATCGATCAGATCAGCTATTATGCTAGAGCGGGCGGGCGGTTGCCGAAAAATGGCAATCCAGCTGGGGAATTGGAGTATCGCAATGTCGCAAAAATTTGCTGACCCATTCTTCGAGCTTTATCACCTACCGGACGGTGGCAACGCGCCTCAGCCCATGCCGTCGGCGGAACGCCTGCAAGTCGCGCTCGGCAAGGAAGGATCACATGGTCTGATCCTGTTTGCACCACCGCAAAGGATTGCGGCGCATGCGCTCGCTGAATCGGGGATCGCCGAGCGGGAATTGGAGCGCTGGCGATCCGAAGCGAGCCCTGTGCTTGACGCGATCCGTTTGCTCCGGGGCCAGATATTGATTGCTGAAGCACCTGCTTCAGAACAGGCCTCAACCCGTCTGCACGGCGCGATCAGCGAGAAATTTCCCGGCAAGAATATCCCGAACATTGATGTGCGGTTGCCTGATGCTGCGCCAGTCTGGGCCGCTGCCGGTTGGGTGAGTGTTTTGCAGTCACCGATAGTCGTGCACATGCTGGGCGAGATTCAGGCGAGAAGCCCGATACGTTACGAAGAAATGCCAGACATCGGTCAGGCGCTGCAGGATTTGCTGTCCCGTCATCAGGATGAACTCGATCAACTGAAAGCCGAAACATTGGCTAACGACGAGGTGACCGAGCGTGAGCAAGCTGCCCTGGATCGCTCCAAGGACGCCGTCGCACGGGCGAACATCCTGGCTGACCAGATCGGCCAGCTGGAAGAGAGTTTGCGCGACAGCAGTGCCAAGGAGGCCGATCTCGAACGGGTTAATGCTGCACTTGCCAAGAAAAGTGAGAAATTGGAGAGCGCTAAAGCAAAACTTGAAGATCGGATCGCACTCTATCGTGGATCTGTTTCCTGGCGCATGACCGCGCCGATCCGGGCAGGAAGCCGTCTCTTCAAGCGTTTGGGTGGTGGTCGATGAAGCTCAGCTCTGTCCTGGATTCGATCAGGCCGGAAGATAGTATAATCTCGTTGGGCAGCGCTATGCTGGGCGATCAATATTATCGCCTGAACAATGCCCGGCGCGTACAGATATTCGAACCCGATCCGGAACGGGCGGCTCTAATTCAGCAAAAATTCTGGCGGCACGAAAATATGAATGTTGTTTCGGCGGGGGTTCTTCCAGGGTCGAAGACAGCAATTTTGAAGCGATACAATCATCAAGCGCTCGATGGATTTGCACCTACAGAGACATTGAAGCGCCGTTTTCCAGGATTGCGCGAAACACAGAAAGTGTCAGTCACCACCGTGAAGGCAGAGGCTGTTCAATCACGATTGTCGGACGCGCATCGCCAGCGCGATATTCTTGTCATCGACATGCTTGGCAAGGATGTCAGCCTCCTTGATTATCTGGAACGCGAGGGCCTGTTGAGCCGTATTTCGGACATCTTTGTCCGGACATTGGCCGGCTCGGTCATCGGCGACGATTTTGGCGAAGGGCCAGCCAAAACTTGGCTGCGTCGAAACCAGTTTGACAGGATTTTCGATTTGGCCGGCGCCACAGATCCGGAGATCAAAATCTTTGCTGCCTTTCGGTTTCCGCAGCGACAACAGATGGAGCAGCTTTCTATCCAGGTCGGCCAGCACAATGCCGAAAAGGAGAGACTGGAGAATGCGGTCGCGGACCGAATTAATGCCTTTCGAACCGCTCGCCGTGATTTGACCATGGCGTTGCGATTACAGTTGGTCAGAGAAGCAGATCTCAAGGACTTGCAGAGCCGGTTTTCGCACCTGCGGCAGCAACTGCAATCCGTTTCGGGAGCCGATCAAGATTCTACTGCAGATAAGGATCAAAAAGGCGCCAAATCGGCCGCCTCTCCATTGGAGACTGGCGAGCCCGTTCGAACGGTTCATAATCTTGCCTGCGTCGGTGGGACATTATTCAACCGCTGCCTTGGGGCCATGCCCAACACCCAGTTACTGAGCGAAGTCGAGCCATTAAGTCAGCTTACTCAATCGAATAGGTTTGTTCCGGCCGATCTGATTTCTCTGCTTCGTTTTGGCAGCAGACCAGCCGATGATGCGCTGTCGGTTGAAATATTCTTGGCTGGCATGGACGTTCTTTATCGCGACGCATCAAGTCGCGGCTTGCACCTGATATTGAGAGATCATGCCCACAGCATCTTCTGTGATGGACCGGGCCTGCAATCGCGCCTGCACCTGAGAGCCGTGCTCGAAAAGACTTACGCGCTGCGTTCAATCTTGTTTGTTCGCCATCCATTGGCGTCTTTTTCATCGCTCCAAGTCAACGAGTGGCTTCATTTCTCACCGCCTACGCTCGATACTTATGCTGAACGCTATCTCGCATTTCTTGATGCGCATAAGGGCGTTGATCAAATGCGATATGAGGACTTTCTGGAAAATCCGGAAAAAGAAATGCAACGCGCCTGCAAGATCCTGGGCTTGGATTATAATCCGGAGTTCATTGATACATTCTCCGCCTTCTCCTTGTCCGGAGACAGTGGACGAACAGGCGATGTGATCGCGCCGCGAAAACCAAGGGCGATCACAGAAGAATTGGCGCAAGCCGCCGAGGCAAGTGCCGCTTATGGGAAGCTTTGCAAAACGCTGCAATATCCGATCATCCAGCCCGATACTGAACTTCAGACGACGAGCCAGGATTAGCTACCTGGCCGGCAGCGGGCTGCGGCCTAACCGGAAGTCTTTGGGATCCGCGCCACCGCTCCATTCTCGGTAATATGGATCCCGCATTCAGTCTTGTCTTCATCGGCCCAGCGACCGGCACGATGATCATCGCTGGGTATTGTGCACGGCTCACATCCAATCGACGAATAGCCCATCGCGACGAGAGGATGTTCGAGTAAATTCTCGCTGGAGAGAAAATCTCGCGTTTGGTCGTGACTCCAGTCTGCCAGCGGATTGACGCGCAACCAGCTTTCCTGGACATCGACATAGTCCATTCCTGCTCGATCAGCGGTTTGATAGCGTTTGCGACCCGTCAGGACGCAATCATAGTTTCGAAGGACGCCAATCATCGGCAAAGTCTTGCGCAGATAGCAGCACCGGTCGCTATCCACACTATGCAGCTTCCCGTCTGGGTCTTCTAAGGCTAGTCGGCGTGCGCTGGGCCGCACACGCACAAGCGTCGACAAGCCCAGCACATCCATCAGGTCATCAACATAATCCAGTGTATCGGAAAAATGTTTTCTCGTATCGAGGAAAACGACCGGCGTGGCCGGGTCCTTGTCGGCAATTAGCTTCAGCAGCGCCGCCGCCTCGGCACCAAATGAGGAGATGACAGCGGGACGACCGGCTACTCCCCCGTTGAGTACCCGGTCCAAAATCTGCGACGCACTAAGCTCAGCAAAGGCAGAGTTGAGCTGATCCGCCGTCTGCCGAAGCTCCAGAGACTGATTGGTCGCAAAATCCACAAAATCCTCGTCAGATTACCGCCACTTGGAGACGCACGGAATTTTCGATTGATCGCAGCGATCTGCGTATTTTTCTGCGATTTCCTTCACTTCATCAAGAAGTCCATCGTCCAGGGTGATCGGATCCAGGCCCAGGCCCAGGAAACGATCATTGGCGACATGCAGTTCGTTTTCCGCAGCTTCGTTACGCGGATTTTCGACATTCTCAATTTTCGCTCCGGTCATGTCGGCGATTTTCACAGCCAAATCCCGGACCCGGTGCGTCTCAGTCATCTGGTTCAGAATATGGACGCGCTCGCCATGTTGTGGCGGGTTGGTAATGGCGAGCTCAATGCACCGGCACGTATCCTGAATATGGATAAAGGCGCGCGTTTGGCCGCCGGTACCATGCACGGTCAGCGGATAATCAAGGGCCGCTTGCATCACAAATCGGTTAAGCACCGTTCCATAATCGCCATCATAGTCAAACCGGTTGATCAGCCGATCGTCGAGCTTGGTCTCTTCGGTCTGCGTACCCCAGACGATACCCTGGTGAAGGTCGGTGACCCGGATGCCGTCATTCTTGTTGTAATAGGCGAAGAACAGCTGGTCCTGGGTCTTGGTCAGGTGGTAGATTGAACCCGGATTGACCGGATACAGGATTTCCTGCTCAACCATGCCGTTATCGGTGTCCACCTGAACGGTCAGATAACCCTCAGGAATCTTCATTCCGGCCGTACCGTATCCATAGACACCCATGGTACCCAGATGAACGATATGCGCATTGCTCTTGGCTTCAACCACGGCCGCTAACAGGTTGTTTGTCGCGCTGAGGTTATTGTCGACCGTATAGCGTTTGTGAAAGCTCGACTTCATCGAATATGGCGCCGCGCGCTGTTCGGCGAAGTGAATGATCACATCGGGTTCTTCCTGTTCGATCAGGCTTAACAACCGGTGATAGTTTTCCGAAATGTCGAAATCGTGAAACGCGATCTTCTTGCCCGTCACTTCTTCCCAGGCTGCGAGGCGTTGATCGACGGGCGCGATTGGGGTGAGGGAATCGACGCCCAGTTCAACGTCAATCTTTCTGCGCGACAGATTATCGATGATGGTAACGTCATAATCACGCCGGGAGAGGTAGAGGCTGGTTGGCCATCCACAGAATCCATCGCCACCCAAAACAAAAATCTTCATAGCTCGTTCTCAATCGCTTTCATGGGGTCGAAGCCCAGTTGTCATAGATAATAGGGAATTGGTGTAACGCCTCAGATCACAGAATTGCTCTCACTATGGTGCCCTGCAATTGTGTGATCATCGGGACTTATTCATCAAAGTAGTTGGATTTCCAATACAAAAATCAGCCGCAAACTGCGACTGAATTCTCGACGGCGGCATCTATCAGAAGGGAATTGCAAATGGAACAGTGCGATTAACTGATTGCTCTGCGATCTTGCTATGAAAAATTGGCGCGCCCGGCAGGAGTCGAACCTGCGACCTCAAGATTAGAAGTCTCGCGCTCTATCCAGCTGAGCTACGGGCGCGCGCTAGTGAGCGGCGGGTTACAGGGTTTGCCAGAAAATGGAAATGTCGGATTTGCTGTTGAGCGGTCACTTTTGCGCATTCGGTTGCATTTAAGAGTCGAAGTCGCCCACTATGGCGTTTCGAAAGAGCTGTCGGCACAGGCATGCTCATCGTCGTGGGAGAGCAATATTGGCCAGCACAGCGGCGGACAGCGCCGAAACACCATCTGCGCCGCCGATCCCGCCGCTCAATCTTGGAACCCGCCTCGCATACGGCTCCGGCGCGATGGCCAATGGCATCAAAGGGGCTGCATTCAGCGCCTATCTGATGCTGTTCTTCAACCAGGTGATCGGTGTACCCGCATCGATAGTTGGAACTGCGCTCGCCTGTACGCTGCTGGTCGATGCCATTGTCGATCCGTTTCTCGGGCGCTGGGCAGACGTTACCCGCTCACGCTGGGGTCGCCGCCATCCCTTCATGTATGCCGCCGCCTTTCCGACCGCGCTGTTCTTCTACGCGACCTGGTTCCCGCCTGACGGGATGAGCCATATGCAGCTTGGCTTCTGGGTCTTCGGCATGGCCGCGATGACGCGGGCTTGTATCAGCGCCTTTGAGATCAATGCATCGGCCATGGCTCCGGAGCTGACGTCCGTCTATGCCCAGCGAACCAAGCTGTTTTCGCTGCGCTATTGGTTCGGATATGCGGGGGTTTACGGGTTCACTGCGTTCAGCCTGATTTTCATCTTTGTCGAAAATGAAGAATATCCGCGTGGTCAGCTTAACCCCGAAAGCTATGTCAATTTTGCGGCGCTTGGTGCGGCCCTGATCTTCCTCGCGATCCTCATTTGCAGCTGGGGCACCCATAATCGCATCCCCTATCTGCGCCAGACCGATGCACCCGAAGGCCATATCCCTGTTAAACAGCATCTGGCCGAGATGTTTGCGGCCTTCAAAAACCGCGGCTTTCTTTCGATATTCGGATTTGGTGTCTGCAAATACACAGCTATCGGATTGTACAGCGCGACAAATCTCTATTTCGGCACCTATCTGTTCAAGCTGAACACCACAGAGCTGGCGATCCTGACAATCGACAGCTTTGTCGCGGCCACCTTGGCCGTGCCGCTCGCGCCGCTATTCTCGCGGTGGATCGGCAAACGGCTGAGCTCGATGCTGTTCGCCATCGTTGGCGTATCGATCGGCATAATGCCGCTGCTGCTCAGTTATTTTGACCTGTTCTTCGTGCCGGGCGATGCGCTGTTGGTGCCAACGCTGTTCTTGATTGGCGCTGTCTATGGAGCGATGGTGGCCATCTCGCTGATCAACACATCATCGATGTTGGCCGATGTCGTCGATGACAGTGCGGTTGAGACCGGGCGTCACACATCCGGTACCTTCTTTTCTGCGTCGAGCTTTATGCAGCAATGTTCCAATGCGCTCGGTATCTTTGTCGCTGGGCAGGTTCTCTATCTGGCGCAATTTCCCGAACAGGCGGACCCGGAAACGATTCCGGAAACCGCTGTCGACGGCCTCATCATCTCATACATTCCCTTTTCGCTGGGCTTGTGGACGATCGGTGCGCTGTTCCTGATTTTCTATCCGATCACCCGGGAACGCCATGAACGCAATGTGGAGATGTTGCGTGCACGCGAAGCCGAGGCGCGCGACACTGAGCTGCGCGACGCATCGATCGGTGCGCCGGCGCGATAGGGAGCGGTATCTAGCTGCCGAAGGGGATGAAGGGTTGGGGGCGATGGTTGCCGTAGAGGGCTAACCGCCGGGTTCCGGGCACTGCATCCCCGCGCCGATGGAAGCCAAACACATTGGCAACGACCAGCGTATTGCCGGGAACTGGATAGGATTGCGCTGGCGGAAGGCCCATCGCTTCCATCTCGCTTTCTTCGATACGGAAAGAGCCGGTCATCTCGCGGCGGTTTTTGGCGATCCGCGCTTCAACGGCCGATTGCGCTTTCTTTTCTTCCCAGTCGAGACGCTCGAGGGTCAGCTTGTGGCTCCCGGGAACGTAGACAAATGGCCCGTCATCTTCGGTAACCGGATCGATAAAATACCAATATTTCATGCAATTGAAAAAGGTATCGCGGTGAAATTCTCGCTGCTGATCGGGAATTTCGGCTTCATCACCATTCACGGTCTGGTACAGCCAGTTGCGGCGTGGCGACATGGTCTTGCCGGTCACCAACCGGGCCAGCCGTTTGAAGCGCGGATTGCGCGGAAAGGCCTTGGCCAGCGGGCCGGGCTTGATGAAGCGGTTGAGTGTGCTGCCGTCGAACCGGTCGAAACCCCAGTCATGGCGATCGCTATCGCCAAAACCCCAGACCTCCGGCTTTTCGGGAATAGCTGTCGCTTGAGCGGCCGCTTCAGCCGCGCCATGGCATTCAGCCTCCATCGCTGCGAATTCGTCCGTCGGCAGGAAATTCTCAATCGCGACAAAGCCATGATCCAGCAGATGCTGCTCATCTGCATCGCGCACCCGCACCGTCTGCGCGCGGCGAAACCGCGATATCGCCTGCGCGGTTTTGAGGCGTTTGCGGTGCAATCCCATCCGGTTGAGCCCGGGATGGCCAACCCATGGATCGCTAAACACCTTCATCGATGTGAAAATCGAATACATGGCCGCGCTTTCACGCCAAATTCGGGGAAAATGCAAGATCGAGATGGGAAAGGGGGAGGTTGACGCCTTTTGGGCAATGTCAGCTTCTGGCCGAAAGCGGACGTTATATCAGCAGATCGCCGACCAATATCACGTCTAGATTAGCCCCCGTGCATACCATGGGTCTTTGGACTGAATCGAGGCCGCATCGCCATGCTCGCTCTCGCTGATCAACCGTTCAAAGGCATCATTTTGTGACAGGAAGATACGACCGGTCAGCTCGCTCAGGAGATTGGAATGCTCGAGCCTGTCCGTCACCGGCCCCTTCACTTCCGACAGGTGCAGCGCAAGGCCGGCATCTGCCAGTCGATGATTGATAGCCTCCAACGCCTCCAGCCCGGAGGCATCAATGGCGTTTACCGCCGAACACATCAAAATCACGTGACGCACTTCGCTGTTTGCGGCGACTTGCTCAAGCACGAACTCTTCGAGCCAGCGCGCATTCAAGAAGCTCAGAGATTCATCGATCCGAACGGTCAATATATAGGGCGAGGTGATCACATCGTGCCGGTCTATGTTCCGGAAATGCTCGGTCGATGGGACCCGCCCGACAATTGCAGCATGCGGCCGTGACGACCGCCACAGGTGGAGGATCAGGCTCAGCGCAACGCCCACGATCACGCCCGTTTCGATCCCGGCGAACAGCGTTAGGGCGATCGTGCCGATAATCGCCGCGAAATCGCTCTTTGAGTAGCGCCATAGCTCTGCAGGCTTGCGCAAATCGACCAGCCCGAGAACCGCGACGATGATAGTGGCCGACAAGGTCGCGATTGGAAGGTGGAACAGCAGCGGCGTCAGGAAAACAGTGGCAAGCGCAATGCCGATTGCCGTGTACGCGCCGGCAGCAGGTGTTTCCGCACCCGCATCGAAATTGACAACTGATCGTGCGAACCCGCCGGTGACCGGATAGCCGCCTGACACAGCTGATGCGATGTTCGCGCTGCCAAGGCCGATCAGCTCCTGGTCTGGGTCAATCCGCTGCCTGCGTTTCGCGGCAAGGGTCTGGGCCACCGATACAGATTCCACAAAGCCGATGATGGAAATCAACAGCGCTCCAACGAATAGTTGCGACCACAGGTCTGGGTTGAGGGTTGGTATTGCAACGGGCGGCAGCCCCGACGGGATGACGCCCACCGTCGCCACACCCCGATCGCCGAGACCGAAAACCGCCACAGCTACGGTTGTGGCCAGGACCGCGAAAACAGGCCCGGCCTTTGCGATCAGATCTGCGGGGCGGTCCGCCAAACCGAACCGCATTAACAGGGGTTTCAAGCCCAGTTTCGCCCAGAACAGAAATGCCGTCGCTGATGCACCGATGGCTAGTGTTGGCCAATGAAGCGCGCCCAAGTTGGCGGCGAGGCTCGTCACAATCTCGAGCAGGTTATCTCCTCCACCCTCAATGCCCATGATGTGCTTCAGCTGGCTTGCGGCAATGATTATGCCGCTTGCGGTGATGAAGCCCGAGATCACAGGATGCGAGAGCAGATTGGCAAGAAAACCGAGCCGGAACAGTCCCATAACCAGCAAAATGCCGCCGGATAACACCGCAAGGGCTATAGCTGCGCCGAGATATTCCGCGGATCCGGCTGCTGCGATATTCCCGGCGGCCGCAGCCGTCATCAGCGACACCACAGCGACCGGCCCGACAGCCAAAGTCCGGCTCGTTCCGAATAATGCATAGGCAAGAAGCGGCAAGATTGAGGCGTATAGACCGACTATCGGCGGAAGCCCGGCGAGCATGGCATAGGCTAATGACTGCGGGATGAGCATGATGGTGACGATAGCCGCGGCCATCAGGTCGTTTGTCAGCACGGTGCTGTTATAATCGCGCGCCCAGCTCAGGATCGGAAGAAAGCGGCTTGCTGCCTGGAATCGTTTTTCAGCCATCGGCGTCTTGCGCTCCCTTCGACTAGGCAGCGGAAATTGGTCGATCGACCAACCGGTACAGCACCATCCCAAGGATCATGCTTGCTATAAAGAGCCCTGCCGATGCCGGCGCGACGACCAATGCGCCTATCGCCGGTCCAGGACACAGGCCGGCCAAGCCCCAACCCATGCCAAACAGCGCGGCCCCACCTATCAGCTTGCCGTCAATAAGACGGGTGCCGGGCAGATGAAATTCGCCAGACGCCAGCGGTGCTGCCATCCGGGAGCGGACTATCCATGCACCGGCCATCATAATGACAGCGCCGCCCATCACAAAGGCCAGAGTTGGATCCCAGGTGCCGAATATGTCGAGAAACCCGCGCACTCGCGCCGGATCCATCATGCCCGACAAGGCCAGTCCGATGCCAAAGAGCAATCCCGAAAAGAGCGCCGTGAGACGAATAGCCATTACCAGCCCCAGCCCAGCTGATTAGCGAGCGCTACCGTCACCATGCCCGATGCAATGAAAGTTGCGGTCGCGATCAACGAGCGGCGGGACAAGCGCGACATGCCGCAGACGCCATGGCCGCTGGTACAACCGCTTCCCAGACGCGTGCCAAAACCGACCAACAGACCGCCCAGTATCAGCACCAGCGGTGACGAGGGGAAGCGCGCCTCGATTGAGCCCGTGATCGCCTGAAAGGTCAGCGCACCGAGAATGATGCCAACAACAAATAGCCATGCAATCGATATCGGAGCGCCGCCGCGCGCCAGCATCATTGCTCTTGCTGCCATCCCGCTGACACCGGCAATCCGGCCAGCTGCCAGCAGCATCACGGCTGCGCCAAGCCCGATCATCACGCCGCCTAACAACCCTTCCAGGGGCATTGCGTGAGGAAAGCCTGGCAGCGTCACAGCGCGTTGACCGGTACTTTTATGTAGCGGACACCATTGTCTTCGGGAGGCGGGAATTCGCCGCCGCGCATATTGACCTGTACCGACGGAATAATGAGGCTGGGAACCGCCAAAGTGGCATCACGCGCATTTCGCATGGCCACGAAATCACTCTCGCTGACATCGGCATGCACATGGATGTTGGCACGCTTTTGCTCGCCAATCGTGGATTCCCAGCGATAGTCGCTCCGCCCATCCGGCAGATAGTCATGGTTCAGGAAAACCCGGGTCTCGTCCGGCAGTTCAAAAATCCTCTGGATCGATTGAAAGAGCAGGTGAGCATCGCCCCCCGGAAAGTCGCACCGTGCCGTACCATAATCAGGCATGAATAATGTATCTCCGACAAATGCGGCATCGCCGATCAGGTGCGTCATGCACGCCGGAGTATGGCCGGGCGTATGCATCGCCCGCGCATCGATCGACCCGACAGAATAGGTTTCGCCATCGGAGAAAAGGTGATCGAACTGGCTGCCATCGGTGCGGAAATCAGCTTCGACATTGAAGAGCTTCCCGAAGATTTCCTGAACTTGGGTGATATGCTCACCGATAGCGGTTTTACCCCCCAGTTCGGATTTCAGGTAATGCGCGGCGGACAGATGGTCGGCATGGACATGGGTGTCGATGATCCACTCTACGTCGAGGCCGGTGGCGCGAACATGGGCCGCCAATTTGTTGGCCGAAACAGTTGCTGTGTGCCCAGACGCTGCATCATATTCGAGCAAGGAGTCGATGATCGCGCATTTGCCCGTTGCGGGATCGGCAACCACATAGCTGGCATTATTGGTAGCTTCGTCAAAAAAGGCGGTGATCTCAGCGTGTGTCATAGTCCGGCTCCCGCCTCTGATGCCGCTGACTCACTTCCTTCGGGCTGGCAAAATGTTTCGTAGAGGAAGTGCATGATCTTCCTGACACCGTCATCCGCGATAGAATATTTTATGGCTTGTCCTTCGCGCCGGGTGGTTACCGCGCCTTCGCGCCGTAGAATTGAAAGTTGCTGTGACATAGCCGGCGCCTTCATGTCCAATGCCTCGCCGAGCTCGCCTGCCGACATTTCCCCCTCAATCAGATGGCACAAAGCCATCAGTCTTTCGCGATGGGACAACATCTTCAGAACCCCGCTGACGCGCACGGCAGTCTGTTTCATATCCTGTATTTGCATATTTCATGAATAATGCAAATACAGGATAAGGTCAAGTGCCAAATGGTGTGCCCCAGCGGAAGATATGCCCATAGAAGGTCCGCAATTTGCGTAAAGCGGACGCGCGCTGTGCTCGGCCAGCAAAGCTGTTCATGTCTGGTCGAGCCTTGGACGTGTAGACCGATGACCGGGTCGCGAGTTGGGGATGACGGATATGAGATATCTGGTTTTGGCGGCAGCGCTTGTCACCGCGCCGGGCGCGGCGCTTGCGCAAATGTCTGAGCTTTCTGTTGAGATTGTCGAGCATTTTGAGGACCGGACAATCAGGATCGTCGAGCATTTCGAAGATGAAAGCTGGCAGGTGGTGGGCGAATGTTCGTCCTCGCCGACCGAATCGATCAAGATCGTCGAGCATTTTGAGGATCTGCAGGTCAGGATCGTTGACCATTTCCCCGACAGGACTGTGTGCATAGCCGATGCGGACGAGCTGGACGAAGATACGCGCCGCATGCTGCACCTGACAGACTGACAGGTCTGTTTCCCGTAAAAACCGGCTGGAATGCGGGATCGATATGGGGCAGGGGAAGGGAATGAGCGACGCTGTGACTGCCCCATCGGGTATCGAGAGGATTGACGCATCGGACCTTGGTGGTCGGCGGATGCGCTATTTTGATTTTGTGATGGTGGCCTTTGTCGTCATCCTCCTGCTCTCCAATGTGATCGGTGCGGGGAAGGTCGCCAATGTCGATCTGCCGCTGATCGGTGCCTATGCGTTCGGCGCTGGTATCCTCTTCTTCCCGCTCTCCTATGTGATCGGCGATGTGCTGACCGAGGTTTATGGCTATGCCCGGGCGCGGCGCTGCATCTGGGCTGGCTTTGTCGCGATGCTGTTCATGGCGCTGATGGCAACGATCGTCGTTGCCATGCCGCCCGATGAGAGCTGGACCGGCCAGGCGGCGTACGAGCAAGTATTCGGCCAGGTACCGCGCATCGTCTTTGCCTCGATCATCGCCTTCTGGGCGGGCGAGTTTGTGAACAGCTATGTGATGGCGCGGATGAAGGTCTGGACCCAGGGCAAGCATCTCTGGTCACGGACAATCGGTTCGACAGTGTTCGGCCAGGGTGTCGACAGCCTGATCTTCTACCCGCTCGCGTTCTGGGGCGTCTGGACCAACGAGCTGGTGATCACGGTAATGATCACCAACTGGCTCTTGAAGGTGGCCTGGGAAGCGCTGCTGACACCGGTTACCTATGTGGTGGTCGGCTGGCTCAAGCGACGCGAGGGTTTGGATGTGTATGACGCACACACCGGCTTCACCCCATTCAAGACGAGTATCTGATGAGCATCTTCCAGGATTTCAAAATCCTGTTGCTTGATACATTCGGGCTCTCGAAAGATGCGCTCCATGTTTATGTCGGGCTGGTCATCTTTTTTGGGACGGCGCTGATATTCCGCCTGCCGCTGCGCGATTTTCGCCCCGTACTCGCCGTCTTGCTGGCGGCATGCGCGGGCGAGTTATGGGATATCTATGACACCGAAGCGATCGGTGCGCAGCAAGTCTATGCGGGCAACTGGCACGATATCTGGAATACGATGTTCTGGCCGACGGCGATCATGCTGCTGGCCCGCTTTACGGGAATTGTGAAGCGCTAACCCAGCGCCTCGACGAGGCCGTCAAACATCCGCTTGCCGTCGCTGCCGCCATGGGCAGCTTCGATCATGCGTTCGGGGTGCGGCATCATGCCGAGGACATTGCCGGCTTCATTGACGATGCCGGCGATATCACGCGCTGATCCGTTGACGGTTTCGCCATAGCGAAAGGCGACCCGGCCATCGCCTTCGAGCCGATCGAGCGTTGCATCATCGGCGAAATAATTGCCATCATGATGGGCGACCGGAATGGTGATCGCTTCGTCCGCCTGATAGTGGCTCGTAAACGCTGTCTGGCTTGAGGAAACGGTGAGCGCGACATCGCGGCAGACAAAATCGATACCTGCATTACGGAGCAGAGCGCCGGGCAAAAGGCCTGCCTCGGTGAGCAGCTGGAAACCGTTGCACACGCCGAGTACGGCGACGCCGCGATCGGCGGCTGCCTTGACTTCGCGCATGATCGGCGAGTTTGCGCCAATCGCGCCTGAGCGCAGATAGTCGCCATAGGAAAAACCACCGGGCAAGGCGATCAGGCCAAGCCCGTCAGGCAATTCGGTTTCGCGGTGCCAGACCATATGGGGCTTGGCGCCGGTCGCATCTTCGAGCGCGACCGCCATATCGCGATCGCAATTGGATCCGGGGAAGACGATGACCGCGCTTTGCATCAGGCCGCGTCCCGCTCAATCTCGAAATTCTCGATCACCATATTGGCGAGCAGCTTGCGACACATCGCCTCGATATCGGCATCGGATACAGTGTCATCGAGATCGAGCTCGATCAGCTTGCCTTGGCGGACATCATTGACGCCATCGAACCCGAGGGTTTCAAGCGCATGGTGAATGGCCTTGCCTTGAGGGTCGAGAACGCCGTTTTTCAGCGTCACATGGATACGGGTTTTCACGGGCCGATCTCCTGACGGGCGAGAGTCGCGCGCTCTATGCTGCGATCTGCGGGTGGTTGCAAGAGGCACGGAGCCCGGAAATGTTAACGGCGCCGCTCTTGCCGTATCGCACAGGTGTCCGCCAATCCCTGCCAAATCCCTGCCAAATCCCTGCCAAATTCCTGACAGCGCGTTAACCCAATTTCAAAACCTTTGCGGCTACCCATCAACCCGTCGAGCTTTAGCTGCGGCGTGTGTGCGTTTTTTGCCCTGGAGAAGAACCATTATGGTTTTAGTGTCTTTGGCTATGTTTATCGGGTTGTTTGCTTTTGGCAGCGAGATGCTCGGCTATCGCGATCCCAACGGGATGGTGCAGCTGGCGCTCACCGCTACCTTCATATTCGGTATCATTTGCGGCAATAAAATCGGCCGCTAAGCCCTATTTACCGCGCTTTTTCCGATGCTGCTCGAGATCGAGCACCTCATTTTCTGCGTCTTCCGGCAACAGGCCCAGACGGCGAGCGACTTCCTGATAGGCTTCGACTTCACCGCCCAGATCGCGGCGGAACCGATCCTTGTCCAGCTTCTCATCAGAATCGAAATCCCAGAGGCGGCACCCATCGGGACTGATTTCGTCGGCCAGCAATAGCCGCGAATAGTCGCCATCCCAGATCCGTCCGAATTCCAGTTTGAAATCGACCAATCGGATATTGATGCCGGCAAACATACCGCACATGAAATCATTTACGCGGATCGCCATCTCGGCAATCTCGTTCATCTCATCCGGGCTCGCCCAGCCGAAACAGGCGATATGCTCTTCGGCGATCAGCGGATCGCCCAGCGCATCATCCTTGTAGCAATATTCGATCAGCGTGCGGGGCAGGGGGGTGCCCTCTTCAACGCCCAGCCGCTTGGTCAGCGATCCGGCCGCCACATTGCGGACGATCACTTCGATCGGAACGATCTCCACCTGGCGAACCAGTTGCTCGCGCATGTTGAGGCGACGGATGAAATGATGGGGAACCCCGATATGACCGAGGCGCGTAAAGATATGCTCGGAAATCCGATTGTTGAGCACGCCCTTGCCGTTGATCGTGCCCTTTTTCTGATTGTTGAACGCGGTCGCGTCATCCTTGAAATATTGGATGATCGTCCCGGGCTCCGGGCCTTCATACAGGATCTTGGCCTTGCCTTCATAGATTTGGCGACGGCGGGTCATTGGCGTGACTCCCAAAAAATAAACGCGCCCCGGAAGCGGCGAAAGAGCACGCGGTCCGAGGCGAGGCAAAGACTATAGCGAATGTCGCAAGTCTGCGCAATCTGTGTGGGGATGGCACGGGGCGTAGGGGTGCGCCCCGTGCCGACAGGGTCAGGCAGCGCCCACAGGTGTCACGGTAAGCAGGATCGATGTCCCGCTGACCATCAGTGCTGCGACCATGATGGCGCTGCGGAAACCCGCATCACGCACTTTGTGCAGCAAGGCCTGTCGGGCGGTTTCGATGCCCTTGGCGCAATCTTCCGTAATCCGCGTCAGCGTGTCGCCTGCGGAGTCATGATGGGCATTCCAAACCCGGCAATCCAGTTCGTCTCGCATCTCAAATCTCCTTATGAGCGGTTATCGTTCAAGGAGGATTTAGGCCTGTTATTGAATAAACCCCAACTAATCTCTCGACATCAACTATAAGCTGAGCTTATGGGTAGCTTATGCGCGATCTGCCGCCTCTTGCTGCCATCCGGGTGTTCGAAGCCGCTGCCCGGCATGAAAATTTCACAACCGCAGCCGAAGAGCTGGGGATGAGCCAGGCGGCGGTCAGTTATCAGATCAAATCGCTCGAAGCCTGGCTCGGCCTGCCACTGTTCCGGCGGGAGCGGGGCCGGGTGATGCTGAGCGAAGATGCGGTGCCTCTGGCGACACAAACGAGCGCGGCATTTGATCTCCTCAATGAAGCGGTGGCGCGGATCCGGGAAGAGGATGAGTCCATGCTGACGATCAGCAGCTATGGTACCTTTTCCAATCGCTGGCTGGCACCGCGGCTCGGTCAGTTTCAGCTGGACCAATCGGATCTTGCAGTGCGGCTGGACGTCAATGACGGGCTTGTCGATTTCGCACGCGACGATGCCGATGTGGCGATCCGGATCGGCCGCGGCGATTGGCCGGGCCTCTACAGTCGCTTCCTGATGCGCGTCCAATATGCGCCGATGGCGAGCCCGGGTTTCGTCAAACAATTCGGCCCGTTCGATGGCCCGGAAAGCATCATGGCGTCCCGCATCCTCAGCCCGGACGATCGCTGGTGGATCAACTGGTCGCGCCATTTCGGCATTCCCGATACGCCGCCATCGCCAGCCATCCGGCTCGATTCCCAGATGATCGAGGGCAGCGCGGCGCTCGCCGGGCAGGGGATAGCGATGCTCGACCTCGCCCTGTGGAATAATGAGCTGACCGATGGGCGTCTCGTGCGACTGGGTCCGGCGATATATGGCAATTCCAGCGTCTGGGTCGTGTGCCCGGATCATCTACGCAACCAGTCCAAGATCAAACTGTTTCGTGATTGGCTGATTGCCGAAGCGAAAGCGCATCCCTTGCGATCGATCATCCGGCTCGATCCCGGCGACCCAAGACGCGAAGTTGCACTGCCCGATTAGGCTGGCATGATCGCACCAAGGGAGAGGATGATGGACTTCAGCGATATCGATACCGTGATCAAGGCGCTCTACACGGCCATATCCGGTCCGCCCGGTGGGCAGGATTGGGAGCTGGAGAAGCAGCTTTATCATGCAGACGCCCGGCTGGTTCGCACGCGCGTCGCCGAGGATGGCAGCCCGCTCTTATTCTCCTTCGATGTCGATAGCTTTGTCGAGGCGACCGCGCCGATGCTGGCCGACCAGCATTTCTACGAGATCGAAACCCGCCGAAAACTCTACCGCTTCGGCAATATCGCCCAGGCATTCAGCGAATATGAAGCGCGCGATGCTGCAGAAGGCGGAACGCTGTTGTTCAAGGGCATGAACATGATCCATTTGTTCTGGGACGGCACGCGATGGTGGATCATGCACATCATCTGGGACAATGAACGCGAGGGTGTGAGCCTGCCGGATGCTGATTGGTATGCGGATTAGGGGAGTGTCCGCCTAGTGCGAGAAATTTGGCGGGCCTGTGACTGTCCGCTTTGCGCCCAAAGCTGACGTTCATCTAGTTCTGAAATCGAATGTTAAAATTGCACGATTTCAAGGAAGAGTTGCCAAAATTTATCACCATAATCATCGTCAAAAAATCTCGAGCAGCACGACTGCGGCAGCTATGATGGCCACGATTATTACGCTTTTGCTGAATAGCGGGTTCTGCGATTGCCCTGCATCTTGGCTCAAATCGGTTTGGGATCCTTCCCTTGACTGCTCATGCCGAGCTGACGGAGGTTGAACTGGCGACGGGGGTTCTGCGTGTGCTCGGTCCGAAATCTCACGCTTAGCTGGGGAGGAATGGGACGGTGCAGGTGCGGCTGCCTCGTCGCGTTCGGACACTTTGAACTGCCCCTTGATCTTATTGATCATCCGCTGGATGGTCTGGTCTTTGCCGTCAAACCAATCAACCCATTGATAGTCGTTCAGCCAATAAGCGAGGCCATCAGCATCGGCCTCTTCGAGCCGGACCGGATAGATAAATTTGTCCTCATTTTCCGCCATCATTAGCTCACGCTTCACATGGCGCGATTGATCGGACTGAGCACAAAATAAAAGGATGATCAGGTCGGATTTGCGGACCTGTTCGATGATGGCTTTGTCAAAGGGGCGGCCCGGGTCGATGTCGTCGGGAGCCATCCAGCCGCTGATACCGTTGGTGTCGAGCATCCGCTTTAGTTGGCGCGCCGTTTCAACCTGCGAGCTATGATGGCTGATAAATGCCTTGGGGCGCACAATGGCGGTATCATCGTGTTTCCCGTTCATTGCTGTTTATCCCACAGAAGTATGATCATGATTGTACGATCAGCAGGAAGATATGCAACATTTACCTGTTTAGTATGTCTCACGCCCACTAATGTCTGCCAATACCTTTCGCTTTCAGCCAAGCGGGGAACGACCGCTCTGCGCCCACTGCAGACATTACCACACCATTGTGCGGCGCGTTACTCGCCGGCTGGCTGTCCGTCGGGCGTGAAGCCGGTCGCCTTGACGACTACTGAATGTCCGCCACCCATTGCGTCCCTGATCGTAACCGCCAGGTTCGGGCGGTAACTCTCACCCTGTCCCGTAATCCTCATTTCGCTGATTCCCATATCCTGCCCGCGAAATGCGTCTTCGTAGAATGCCAACAGATCCATCGATGATATGGCATCATCCACCTGATAGCTGACATAGGGCGTGTTGCCCTCGTCATTTGCGTTGAGCGTATCGGTCCGCGCCTCGGGATGAATGGGAATCGTGGCAGTGATACCGCTGGTCAGATTGGCATTGAAGCTCTCATCATCCGCGCGATAGGCGTTCACGATATTGCCGTTGATCCCGATCCGTTGGCCGCTCGCGGTGCGGATGCCGGCTGAGATCACCCGCATGCTGCCGCTTTGGGTAATATAGTCGCCATAGAATTGCGCGATTTCCAGCTTGGATGCGTTCGACTGATATTCGTAGCTGTCGCGGAAGACCGCATGCTCTTCGGCTGTGCTTTCGTCCGCATCGGGAAACAGCGGCGCGCCATGCGGCAAGAAACTATATTCGGGCGCCTCCTCTTCTATCGCTTCGGGCGCGTCGGTCTGCGCCGCTTCGTCCTGTGCCTCGCTACCACACGCACAGAGCGCCATCGCAGCGCCGAGCAATATCAATGTCTTTGTCATAAAACCCCCTGATTACCCTATTGGCTGAGGGAGTTGAGCGTAACTGCGCGGTGATAGCAAGGGCGAGCCTGCTGCACTGGCCGGTGAGTTCGGAGGCGGCCATCTTCTTTACCAACGAATGTCCGCATTCCACCCAAAGTGGACATGACACACCGGCCTTATGCTCAGCGCTATCGGCAATCTTGCCGGAAGCCAGTTGAGACGTGACTCATCATCGCGAGGATCATCAATGCCCGCGCGCGCGATCTGGTAGGTGAAAACGACCCGACTGCCTGCATTCATCAACAAGAATTTTAGCCAGGCCGACAAATAGCCGACGGGTCCTCGCCAAGATCTTCATTGCCAATAGCAATCAGCTGGCGTGTTTCGGCCACCGGCGCGTTGTACGAATAACCACTGTGCACGGTTGCGGTCATGCTGAAGACATTGATGGAGATGCTTGGTGAAGGAGAAGGGCCGCGCCTGCGGGCAAGCATGGTCAGATTGCCGAAATCGCGGTTCCACTCCTGATAGTAAGAGCAGCCATTTTCATCGGATACATCGACCCATGTCGCGCTGGTGAGCCTTCGAAACTGACCACCTTCATAGTCAATGGTCGTCATCTCGGTCGCGGTCATATCGCGTCTTTGCGATGCCGTTTCCCATGCGAATTCAGGCGTGGTTGTGATGATTGGATAAAATTGGTCGACAACGCCGTTCAGGCTGAAGATCAAAAAGGATCGATTATCAAGCTCAACCAGAGCGTAGACTTGATTTGCTTCATTAAAGGCGAGCAGATGGTTTTCGCTGCTGCCGACGACGTCATAGGCAGGCACCGCATTGCTGGCGAATCCATCTCCGTGGCCGGGTAAGTAGCGCCATTGGGTAGCCGATATCCGAGAGAATATTCCGTTGCGAGTATGAATGGTCTCCAGGGGAAAATCACCAGATACACCTCCCGAAACCGGTACGGAAACCGGGTCGGGCGGATCGTTGCAATCGCGCATTGGATCCAAATCCCGCTCTGCCGATGCGTCTGTCAGGGTATGGAAACGGATCAGCGATCTCTCGCCGGCGTTCAGCAGCCCGGCGCGCATAGACAGAGCGTTGACATCGATTGTCAGGACACTGTCATCCTCTTCGTTCCATATCGATAAATGGGATCCATCCTCGCCCCAATATCGATAGGTCGAGCACTGCCCATCATCGTCTCGCCTAATCCATCGACCATAAAGGCTACGACGCAATTGTCCGCCTTCGAAATTCACTGTTTGGAGCGCGTCCATATCAATGCGCGCCTGTGTGAGCATATCGACAGGAGACTGTGCGTTCGCGGGCATTGTCCAAGCGCCCAACATGGCCGCTAGCAGCACTCCCCATTGCGGCCTGCGATCGCGCCCGCGGTTTATCGTCAGAAATGTCATGCTGCCCCCATGTAAAGCGCATCTACAGCAGGGCTGGGCCAGGAACACCAGAAATGATTTCAGCTGGTTCGCCACGGTCACTGGAAACGTCCGCTTTCGGCCAGAAACGGACATGCGGGCAATTGGATGGCTATTGTTTGGGTCGGTAAAGCCCGTGCCGCTGGTCCCTGCGCTGGCGGCTAGCGATATCAGGCTGCGCCGGAATGACGACGGGTGGTGGTCGGGATATTCGCAAATTTGCACCGAATCTTTGTATTTTTCGGCTATTCAATCAGCTGGGCGTTACTTGGGGCGCGACAGGCGAGGGTGAGGAATGGCGAGTTTCATTCTGACATTGACGGCAGAGGATCGTGTGGGGCTGGTGGCTGCGGTGACCGGATTCCTCGCCGATCATGACGGCTTCATTCTCGACAGCCAGCAATATGCCGATCTGGAAACCGGGCGGTTCTTCATGCGGGTCGAGTTCCAGGCGGCGGGAGTGAAATTTCCCGGATCGCTTGATGCTCTCAAAACGGCTTTTGCGAATGTTGCGAGCGTCCATCATCTCGACTGGCAGCTCAATGCCGGGAACGCACCGCCATCGATTGTCATTGCCGTGTCCAGGGCGAGCCATTGCCTCAACGATTTGCTGCATCGCTGGCATACCGGAACGCTGCCGGTGAATATTGCGGCGGTCGTCTCCAACCATGAAACATGCCGATCGCTGACCGAATGGCATGATGTGCCGTTTCATTATCTGCCGGTGTCGGACGATAACCGGGCTGCGCAGGAGGCGCAGATACGATCGATCATGGATGCAGCGGGGGCCGAGACGCTGGTGCTCGCCCGCTATATGCAAATTCTCTCGGCCGACATGGTCGGTCAGCTGGCCGGCTGCTGCGTCAATATCCATCACAGCTTCCTGCCCGGCTTTAGAGGCGCGCGGCCCTATCACCGGGCATTTGAGCGCGGTGTGAAGCTGATCGGGGCGACCGCGCATTTCGTGACCGCCGATCTCGACGAGGGGCCGATCATCGAACAGGCGGTCGAACGGGTCGATCATCGTGCCAGTGTTGAGGACATGATCCGGATCGGCCGCGATATCGAGGCCCAGGTGTTGGCGCGGTCGGTGAAGTGGATCGGTGAGCGGCGGCTGTTGCTCAACGGCATGCGGACCGTGGTGTTCCGCTAATCCTGTCGCGAGGGAGGGCCAGGTTGACGCTAGTGCGTGCTGGGTTCGTGATGCAATGCGCGCAAAAACATGCTATGCGAGTCGCACCACTCGGGGATAAATGCCCGGGCGAATTGACGGGAGCCAAAGCTACCCGCCCAGCCTCCTCGCTCGCCACTCGGCGATGTGGAGAGGTTTCCGTTTAGGGGTTGGAATTGCTGGCTATTGCACGCGGTAGATGGTGCTGAATTCGCCCGCTGGCGTGCCCCAGAGCTGATTGCCTTCCAGATCGAAACCGCGTTCGGCTTCGTAGAGCGCATCGCCGGTGAGCCGGGTTTCCGAACCGATGCGGATCTCGGTCTGGCGGCGCTGCGAATAGATAGTGCAGCTGTTAGGATCGACGCGGCCGACCCAGCTGCCGCCGTCGCGCTCTGCATCGAACCGCCAATGCTGTTCGCAGCCTTGATTGAGGAGTGCGGTTACGTCCGCTGCGCTGAGCGCGTTGAGGGCGGTCGCGTCGTCGGGGGCGCTGGCGAAGCGTTCGGGTTCGGCGATTGTGTAGGTGATCTGCGCGACGGAACCGTCCGGCCGGTCAACAAGCTGCAGCACGCGCTGGCGATAGACCTGCATCTCTGCGCCCTGGTTGCGCTGGAAGTATATCCACTCGCCATCGCCGAGCGGCGGTATCGCGGTGCGAAAATCGGCAAAGGCTGTACCCGGCGCATCGGCGCGTGTGGCAAAGGTACCGGTCATCGCCGCGGCCAGCTCTACGGCGCGAGAATCCCCGTTTTCCGCGGCGCTCGGCGTCGATAGGAGAATTCCAACAGCAAACAGGGTGGTAGCGACTTTCATCCGGACCTTCTCCCGCGCGCCTTGGCTGCGGTCAAGTCAGGCTGCAGATGTGATTTACTGTGGAAATCGCCCTCGCCGCTGCTGCGTCCCACTGCTACTCCGCGACCCATGACGACCGATACCGTTGACATGCCAGAGCCCGACGATCCGCTCGACCGGATCAAGGATGCTCCGTTCGATGAGGCGATCTCCGAACGCTATCTCGTCTATGCATTGTCGACGATTACGGCGCGCTCGTTACCCGACCTGCGCGATGGCCTGAAGCCGGTGCATCGAAGGCTGTTATGGGCGATGCGTTTGCTGAAGCTTGAACCGTCATCGGGTTACAAGAAATGCGCCCGCGTCGTCGGCGATGTCATCGGCAAATATCACCCACATGGCGATCAGAGCGTTTACGATGCGATGGTCCGGCTCGCCCAGCCATTTTCGATGCGGTATCCGCTGGTCGACGGGCAGGGTAATTTCGGCAATATCGATGGCGATAACGCTGCGGCCATGCGCTACACAGAAGCGCGGCTGACTCAGGCAGCAATCGACCTGATGGACGGCCTCAACGAAGGCACGGTTGATTTCCGCCCCACCTATAATGGCGAAGAAGAAGAGCCGGAGGTTTTCCCCGGCCTGTTCCCGAACCTGCTCGCCAATGGCGCGACCGGCATTGCGGTTGGCATGGCGACTTCGATCCCGCCGCATAATGCCGCCGAGTTGATCGACGCCGCGACGCATTTGATCGATAATCCCAAGGCCGAAGAGGCCGAGCTCATGGATTTCGTCCAGGGTCCGGACCTGCCGACCGGCGGGCTGCTCGTCGATAGCAAGGAAATCATCTCCGAAGCCTATCGTACCGGACGCGGTGCCTTCCGGGTGCGCGCGCGCTGGCATCAGGAAGACTTAGGTCGTGGAACCTGGGAAGCGGTGATCACCGAAATTCCGTTCCAGGTGCAAAAGGGCAAGCTGATCGAGCAGATCGCTGCGCTGATCGCCGATAAGAAATTGCCGATCCTCGCCGATGTCCGGGATGAGAGCGATGAGCAGATCCGCATCGTGCTCGAGCCCAAGAGCCGCACGGTCGAGCCCGATGTGCTGATGGACTCGCTGTTCCGCCTGACCGAGCTTGAGACGCGCGTGAGCTTGAACCTCAACGTACTCGACGCCAATCGCACGCCGCGGGTGATGAGCCTCAAGGAAGTGCTCAAGGAATGGCTGACGCATCAGTTCATCGTGCTGGTCCGGCGTTCGGAGTTCCGGCTCGGCAAGATCGACGATCGGGTCGAGCTGCTCGACGGCTATATCATCGCCTTCCTCAACCTTGATCGGATCATCGAGATCATCCGCTATGAGGATGAACCGAAAAAGGTGATGATGGCCGAGTTCAGATTGAACGACCGCCAGGCCGAAGCGATTCTCAACATGCGGCTGCGTAACTTGCGCAAGCTGGAGGAAATGGAGCTGCGGCAGGAACGCGAAGATCTGCTCGAGGAACGCGAAGAGCTCGACAAGCTGATCAACTCCAAGGCGCGCCAGAAAACGCGGATGAAGAAGGATCTGGCCGGTCTTCTCAAAACCTATGGCGCGGATACCGAACTCGGCCGCCGACGCACCAGCCTGGAAGAAGCGGCACCGCCCAAGGAAATCCCGCTTGAAGCGATGATCGAGAAGGAACCGATCACTGTGGTCATGTCCGAACGCGGCTGGATCCGCGCGATGAAGGGCCATGTCGATGCAGCGGGCCTCGCCAAGCTCAAATATAAGGAAGGCGATGGGCCGGCTTATGATTTCCACGCCCAGACGACTGACAAGCTGCTGCTCGCCGCCGATAATGGCCGCATCTACACGCTGGGCGGAGACAAGCTGCCCGGTGCGCGGGGCTTTGGCGAGCCCGTGCGATCGATGGTTGATGTGGAAGATGGCGCCGAAATTGTCGGACTGGTGAAGGTTGAGGAGGGGGGCAAGCTGTTGCTCGCCAGCTCGGCCGGCAAGGGTTTTGTCGCCAGCGCCGAAGAGATTGTGAGCACGACCCGCAAGGGCAAGGTGGTGGCCAATGTCAAAGCTGGCGCGAAGCTGCGCGTTGTTCGCCCGATCCCCGAAGGCGCCGATCATGTCGCGGCGATTGGCGAGAACCGCAAGATGCTGATCTTTGAACTCGAGGCGCTGCCTGAAATGGCGCGCGGCCAGGGCATCATGCTCCAAAAATATAAGGATGGCGGCCTGTCCGATGCGACGGCCTTTACATTGGACGAAGGGCTAAGCTGGGCAATGGGCGGTGACACGGGCCGCACGCGAACAGAGACCGAACTTGGCGACTGGATCGGCAATCGCGGGACAGCCGGAAGGATGCCGCCCCGCGGCTTTCCGCAGGATAATCGGTTTTAGGGGCAAGCGATAACCGGAGACGGAACTAACCCCGCTCTTCAATCCGCGCGACGCGCAGTTCGATCCGCTTTAGCTCGCGCAGGATCGTCATCAGGTTCATCCGTTCGAAGAACCATTGTTTCACAAAGCCCTGGGCCATTAGCAGGGCGAGCGTTGCGGTTACCCAGATGAAGAGCTCGCGATCGGTATCGGCGGTAAAGAGCTGCCACACTGCATAGAGCAGCCCGATGCCGAGCACCAAGGCGACGAAGAAGATCAGCTTCGCCCAGCCGCCCAGTGGCCCGGCAAATGTATCGCCGATCTGCGCGAACATGCCGCGCCCCTCGTCGAGCTCCTGCAGGAACGCTTCGTCATCGGCGTCCAATGCAGCGCGGAGCTTGTCATCAAATTCGGTCATTACTCTTCTCCTTCCAATAGGGATTTTAGCGTCTTGCGAGCGGTAAAGATGCGCGACTTCACGGTGCCAAGCGGCACACCCGTCGCGGCTGAAATCTCGTCCAGTTTGAGCCGCTCAACGAAATAGAGCGTCGCGGCGATCCGCTGGTCTTCGGGCAGGCTGGCAAATGCCTGGCGCAGCGCGGCCTGATCTTCGCCACGTGGCGAGATGACCGGCGCATTGGCCTCTGTCAGCTCATCGGACCGTGGGCGATGGGCGGCATGCGCCTTGATCCGGTCCGCGCAGCGGCGACGCAGGATCGTAAAGGCCCAAGCCGGAAACCGCGCCGGGTCGTTGAGCTTTTTCAGCCCGCTGGTGATGCCGAGCCAGCATTCCTGAACCGCTTCGCGCGCCAGCTCGTCATCACCGGTAAAGCGCCGCGCCGAGCGCAGCAGCCGCGGATGCCAGCGCGACGCAAGTCGCTCCAGAGCCCGCCGGTCACCATTTTGGACATGGAGCACGAGCAGCTCATCAAAAACCCGCCCGCTCTGATCCATCCAAAATACCTCCCGTTACGGGTATATAGTCGGTGGGGCGGCCGAAAAGGTTCGATCGGTGGACCGATTATTCGGACGACAGCATTTCCTGCGCGATTTCCCACACGCGCGCTTCGCCGGGGAAATCTTCCGCGATCCAGATATTTTCGATTTCACGCAGTTTTACGGCGACGTCTGGCCCGGCCTCCATACCCATTGCGATAAGCTCTCCGCCCTTGAGGGGGAAGCGCTCGGGAGGCGGGTTTTCGATCAATAGTGCGATGGCATCGCCCGTAACGGCGTCATTGGTCGGGCAGAGCAGCAGGCGATCAATCGCGCCGTCTATGCCATGGCGATAGGCAAGGGCACGGGGCTCGGCCGTGTCGCCCGGAATACGGGCGGTAGCCGTCGCCAGCCTTTTGCGCTGCGCCCGAGACATTTTGAGGCGCGTTGCAACCGAGACCGCGGTATCGGGTTCGGGTGGCAGCAGGGCGGCCAGCCGTCGGATCGGATCGCCGGCTTGATCAAATACTGTCTCGCGGCCAGTCAGCCGGATCAGTTCTTCCGCGCTGACGATCTCGGGCAGAACAGGTGTGAAGATGCGATGCTCGATCATCAGCGCGATGGTCTCCGATGGATCGGGCAGTGCCAATGTCTTGAGTAGCTCGTCAGCGATCCGCTCGCGAGATAATGCCATCAGGCTGTTGGCGAACTTCGCGGCCGCCGCCAGCCCCTCGGCATCGGGAGCGCCGCTCCCGAACCGCGCATGAAAGCGAAAAAAGCGCAAAATCCGGAGATGATCTTCGGCGATGCGCTCGGCTGGATCGCCAATGAAGCGTACGAGGCGGGCGTCCAAGTCGGCCCGGCCATTAAAATAATCGAAAATCTCGCCAGTGATGGGGTCGGCGGAGAGGGCGTTGATCGTGAAATCCCGGCGCGCCGCATCCTCCTGCCAATTCTCGCTATAGGCGACCTCGGCATGGCGACCATCTGTTGAAACATCGCGGCGCAGGGTTGTGACTTCGATCGGGCGTCTTTCGATGATGGCGGTGACGGTGCCATGTTTGAGGCCGGTCGGAACGGTCTTTATCCCGGCAGCTTCGAGCCGCTCCATCGCATCTTCGGGCCGAAACACAGTCGCGCAGTCGATATCCTGAACTTCGAGACCAAGCAGCGTATCGCGAACAGCGCCGCCAACGAACCGGACATTGCCGCCTTCAGCATCGAGTGCCTTCAGCAGTTGATCCATACCGGGCCAGCTGCGCCAGGGAGCATCAGGCAGCGTCATGCCTTCACCGCGCTCAGCCGGCGTGACAGATTCATTATTATCGATGCTGTGACACCCCAGATGCGATGATCGTCCCAATACATTTCGTGATAGCGCCGCATCCGCCCCTGCCACTCAATCTCCCGCTCAGCATAGTTTGCGGGATCGAACAGCGTGTCGAATGGGACTTCGAATATGGCAGCCACTTCACCCGCTTCCGGGACAAGCTCGATGCCCGGAGGGACAACACCGATCACGGGCGTGATGTGAAAACCTGTGCCGGTCAAATAGAGGTCGGTTGTCCCGACCAGGTCGACCTGATGCCTCGGAAGAGAGATCTCCTCTTCGGCTTCGCGCAGAGCGGCGCTCACCGGGCCATCGTCAATCGGATCCACCTTGCCACCGGGAAAGGCGACCTGTCCGGGATGGCTGGGCAAAGCATCTGTCCGCCGGGTGAGGATGACCGTTGGCGTATCGCGCTCGACGACCGGGATCAGGACAGCCGCGTCGACGGTATCGCCATTTGCAGCCAGCCGCTCACCGCGGATGTCGGACTCGAAAACGGGGATCTCCAGTGCATGGGATTTTTCGAGCGTGTCGCGCAGGGAAACGGCAAGGCTCATCGCGCTACACCTTCTGGCGCCAACGGAAAGAAGGCGCCATCGCTGGAAACGCCGATTGGGTCACTGCCATTTTCGAGTGCGTGCTCCATCAGGGCATAATAGACCGGTCTGCTGAGCAAGGCCCATAGGTCTCCGCGTACATGCAGATAGGGGAGGGCGTCCTCAACGTCTCCGCGCAATTTAAGCGCATGGTCTGGTCCCACGACGACAAGGTCGCCCGTATTCAGTCGGAACATGATCCGCTGCGTGCCGGATTCATCGGTTCCCAGTTTCATTTCGACCGCCAGGAACGCCGCATCCTCCACCTGGATCATCAGCTTTTCAGCTGGCGTGACGAGCACATGGCTGCCATCGGCTTCGCGGCGTAATATCGTGGAAAATAGTCGCACCAGCGCCGATCGATTGATCGGATCGCCTTCATGATACCAGGTTCCGTCCTTCGCGATACGAATATCGATCACGCCTTCGCGTTCCGGATTCCAGCGATCAACCGGCGGTAGGCTTCGATCCTCGGCTAGCGCGGCAATAGCATCGAGCGAAAGTGAGGCCAGGTTTTCGGGCGGAACGGGTGCAGGCATGAGGCCTAGTTAGGCAATCAATCCTCAGAGCGCAAAAGGTCTGCTCCCAATTCACCCTCGGTGGGCCATTGGCTCCCTGAAGCAGCGCGAAGCAGGATACGTTCCGGCTCAACCGGGCCGGGTAGGGACCAGTCACTGGCCGGGCCCGATCGAAATCCGAAGGCTTCATAATATTCTGGATCGCCGATCATCATGGCCGAAACACCAGCAAGATCGAGGCGCTGCGCAACAACACGCGTCATTTGGTTACCAATCCCCTGGCTTTGATGCTCCGGTGTAACCGCCACCGGGCCGACCATGATCAGTGGCATGCGGCGGTGATCAGGCGTTGTCAGCACCACCGGCCAGCTTTGGAGGGATCCCACGAGCTTCTGATTGTCGAGGCACACATAGGAGAGGTCCGCAACAGCTTCAGTCCCAGCGCGCACTGCATAGGCCGTTCGCCCATGGCGATCTGCGCCGAACGCGGCATCGAGTAGTGCTTCGATCGCCGCCGGCGTCACTTGAGAGAGGGGGTGGAGTGTTGTCACGGTCTGTTGCTGGCCATTTACCTTAAGGGCCGTGGCGATTAGCGGTTCGCGGGCAAAAAGAAAGCACGAATCACTTATGCCCATTCCTTTGACCGAGCCCGGAACCGACCTGCTGAGGCTTGAAGTGCGCGATGTTGAGGTCATGATCCTCACCGGGATTTACTCCGAGGAAACAAAGCTGCCTCAACCGCTGCGTATCTCGGTGGCCGCAGATATGACTGCCCCCGACAAGTTTGAGCCCGATACGCCATTGTCGCGTTCGAAAAACTATATGGACCTCAAACATGCGATGACGGATGCTTTGCCCAAGGATCGGCATTTCACCCTGATTGAGGCCGTTGCAGACCATATCGCCGATACGGTATTCTTCCAGGATGAGCGGATATTGCGCGTGACGATTGATATCGTGAAACTGGCAATATCCGAAAATGGCGAGGAGATCGGCATAACAATGGTGCGGAATAAACGGTGAAGCTCGCAATCGTAACGGGGGGGTGTAGGCGCCTGGGCGCGGCAATAGCGGCTCGCCTGGCTACCGAGGGCTATTCGCTGGCCTTGCACGCCTCTGCCTATCCCGAGCCCGATGACGAGTTGCTGGAGGCGATCGAAGCGGCTGGCGTGCAATGGCAGGGAATTGCGGCCGATCTTGCAGATCCGGTACAGGTAGAAAATCTGATCCCGGCCGTCGCCGATTTGTTCGATGGCCCGCCCAGCCTGCTCGTCAACAACGCCGCGCAATTCAACGATGATCGGCCAGAGAGTGTCACGATGGACGCGCTCCTTTCCCACTATTCGGTCAATTGCGCAGCGCCAGCCATTCTCTCCAAATCCTTTGCCGCCCAAAAACGCAAAGCCAGTGGCTCGATCGTGAATATCCTCGATCAGCGGATTGCGCATCCGCATGGCGATCAGTTCAGCTACACCTTGTCCAAGCAAGCACTGTCCGGGATGACCGACATACTTGCGCGCGAACTCGCACCAGATATTCGCGTGAATGCGGTAGCCCCCGGCCTGACAATCCCGACGGTGGATTACACTACCGAAGTGCTCGAGCGCGCCGAGGCAGCTATGCCGCTAGAGGCGTTTCCTGCGCCAGCGCAGATTGCCGACGCGGTTTCCTGGCTGGCTCAGGCGGAGGCAGTCACGGGCCAGACAATATTCGTCGATGGCGGTGCCCATCTCAAATCCTTTTCCGCGGATTTTCTGAACCTGCCGGTCGGCAGCTAGTTTCTCCGACGTGCACAGGGCCCAAGGTCTTGCATTACCAATCGATAGTCCGCGCGCGCATTCAGAAAGCTGTCGCGATCGAGGTTTTCCGCGCTGGTTTCCGGCAGACTGTCCGGAAGGAAACAGGCCAGACGATACCACAGCAAAGTGTTTGGCGCCGGCGGCGGTGACGTGCGTTCAATGATTTCTCCAAGTGCCACTGACCATCGCGGTGACTGATTTGGGCGGCGCAAGATGCTCAGAGAAACCGGGCGTCCGTCGCTTGTCGCGAGGAAGATTTGCGTCTCGCTTTCGCCTGGTAAAGTTCCGGCAACACTGAACGCATTTGCTACACCTGTAACCGAACCCGGTGCGTCATCCGATGCCGCTTCGGACAAGATTGCGCGAATCATCTGTTCGTTTGTTTCTGTCCAGTTGAGCTGCGCATCGGGCGCGATCAGCTGCAATTCCTCGCGCCGTCCTGCCACCGGGGCTGCGAACAAAATGACCCGGTTGCCATTGATCCGCGGCCGGTCACCATCGGCGTCGCGGGGTAGGTCGACAAGATATCTCACACGGCCCGGGATGGGATTCGCACTGCGAATCAGGGTCTCAAGTTCCGCTTCGACATAGTAGCGAACATGATTGGGTGCGAGGCCGACGGCACGTTCTTCGTCAACCTGCCGCACCCGATCGACCTCTGCCAAGGCGACAATCGACGCTCCAAGAGACAGGTCAGCCAGGTCGGCAAAGGTTAGGGCATTACCCTCGGCAAAGGCTTGAGATTCCGAGCGATCAACCGGTGCAAACGCTAGTAATGCACCGAGCAAAAGGGTGACAAATTTTTGCATCAAACAATCCTTGGCACATATTGGACCGGACAAACGCCTTGTATCGTATCTGGCCAATCGGGTAACTGTTGCGTAACGTGATTCTCGAAGGTAGGGAATCGCTTTCCATCGGGCAGCTATCGCTTCACGTTGGGTTGCTGTTCTTTGAGTAGCCAGATTAACTGGCGCTTTATGGACACCGGGCTTTGGAGGGAGTTTCTAAAATTAATGGCCTATGCTGATCAGAAGATGAGCTCGCGCAGGCTGTCGGCGATTATCGCCGTTGCAGTCCTGCACATCGCTCTCGCCTACGCGCTGATTTCGGGTCTGGCCGTCAAGGTCGCCAGGCAGGTGCAGGAAGATCTCACCGTCTTTGACGTTGAAGATGAACCGCCGCCACCGGAAGAAGAATTGCCGCCGCCGCCACCGGAAGTACCGGTGCCACCGCCGCCTGTTGTCGTAACGCCGCCGCCGCCAGTCGTTTTTGACCGGCCGACCGTGGCGCCGCGTCCACCGGCACCACCGCCCCCAGCTCCGCCGCCCCCGGCGCCGCCGCCACCGCCACCGAGCTTGGCGCAGGCTGCACAGCCGCGCGGTAACCCGGGCCGCTGGGTCACGCCGAATGATTATCCTTCGGCATCCTTGCGGAACGAGGAAACTGGTACGGCCAGCTTCCGCCTGACGATCGGTACCAATGGTCGTGTGACGGACTGCACGATTACAGCGTCTACGGGCTTTTCCCGATTGGATAATGAAACCTGCCGTCAGCTAAGGCGTCGAGCGCGATTTAGAGCGGCACTGGATGATGCGGGCAATCCAACGACTGGCAGTTATTCGAGCCAGATCCGCTGGGAAATCCCGAACTAACAACTGATTTTTTATCGCGAACCTCGGGTTTGCTATGATTGCACCAAGTTTATTTGAGAGGAATGTAAATCATGTCTACTGAAGCAGCTGAAGCCCCCGCAGAAAACCCATATGGTCTTCGTGCGGCGCTGGAAGAAGGCGGCATTGTGGCCCAGTCTACCTTTGGTATTCTGGTGCTGATGTCGGCGGCTTCCTGGTACATCCTGTTCACCAAATGGTTCGAACAGCAGAAGATCCTGAAGCAGGGCAGGCGCGCCCGCGAAAATTTCTGGCGGGCAAACAGCCTTCGTGAAGGCGCTGCCAAGCTTGAAAAGAATAGCGCATATCGTCAGATCGTCGAAGACGGCATCGAAGCACGCGAACATCATGACCAGCTGACCGATCCGGTCGAAGCGCATGAATGGACCGTCAACGCTCTTCAGCGTTCGGTTGGTACGATCAACTCCAAGCTGACTGAAGGCCTGGCAATTCTCGCTACTGTCGGTTCGACGGCTCCGTTTATCGGCCTGTTCGGTACGGTGGTTGGTATTTACCGTGCTCTCGTGAAGATCGGCGCAGCCGGTCAGGCATCGATCGATACGGTTGCTGGCCCGGTTGGTGAGGCCCTGATTATGACCGCACTTGGTCTGATCGTGGCTGTGCCGGCTGTTATGGCCTATAACTGGATGGTTCGCCGCAATAAGACGGTGTCTGAAGAGCTGCAGCACTTCTCCAACCAGATTCACGGTTACATCGTGTCGGACGGCAAGGTTAAGCCGGCAGCCCCGGCTGCTGCTGCAGGCAAAGCGCCTGCTGCCAAGCCTGCGACCAAGTCGTAATGCGATACGGGAGCGGGGTGCGAATAGCACCTCCGCTCCCGGTCGACGCTAGCCGTGATGCCAACAGGCTGCGGTTGGACTAGAGTTTAGGATAGGATTGATTCCATGGGAATGAGTGTTGGACCCGGCGAAGGTGAAGACGAATCTGCGATCTCAGAGATCAATGTCGTCCCGCTGACGGACGTCATGTTGGTGTTGCTCATCATCTTCTTGATCGCGGTTCCGGTCGTGATCCAGACAGTTGAAGTCAACCTGCCTTCGGTACGATTGCTTCCGACGACTACGAAGCCGGAAAATGTCTCGCTCTCGATCCGTGCGGCGGACAACGGCACATGCGAAGTGTTCTGGGGAATGACCCGGGTCAATTCGAATGAAATGCTGACCCGTGCCATTCAGCATATCGAAGACGAAATCGAGCGCTTCGGTGGTGCAGAAAACATGACCGAGGACGATCTTCCCGAAGTGCATATTCGTGGCGATGTAAACACGCCATGGCGCTGCATTGGTGGGCCGATCTTCAACATGCAGCAAGCCGGGTTTACGCGGGTTGGCTTTATTTCAGAGCCTGCACCGGGTGTCGGCATTCAACGGCTCTAAGTCGGATGGTTTTAGGAGTAGAATAAGATGGGTGGAAAAGTAGGCCCCGCCGCCGCTGATGACGATCCGATGATCGACATCAACACGACGCCGTTGATCGACGTCCTGTTGGTGCTCCTCATCATGTTCATCATTACGATCCCGATCCAGACGCATGCCGTTAAGATCGACTTGCCGGTTGCCAATGATGATCCGCCGCCTGATGAAATTGTCGATCCGATCAAGAACGAGGTGTATATCTCGCCGACCGATCAGATCCTTTGGAACGGTGAGCCGGTGACGCGCCAGACGCTTCGTCAGTATCTGGATATCACGGTAACGATGAACCCAGTGCCCGAGCTGCACATGTTCCCGGACGCGCAGGCGCGCTACAACACGGTGGACGAAGTGCTGGCGATTACACGCCGTGCTCAGGTTACGAACATGGGCTTTATCGGCAACGACCAATATCGCCAGTTCTAAGCTGACATCTCTCAAATAAGGAATGAGGCGGGCCTTTCGGGCTCGCCTTTTTCTTTTGGTGGAGCCGGGACTGTAGCTCATCTGAGCACGGCTATAGGTTGCGCGCGCCGCAGTCCGCGCATGGGACGCTACCGCGATCCAAACTGCGTGCTACATGGTATCCGGTGGGCGGGCAGGAGCGTCGCTGCTGGGACGCTCCAGGCAGATCGTTATGCACCACTGCTTTCGAACTGTAGCTGCGCCAGGCGGGCATAGAGGCCGCCTTGGCCGGTCAGTGCTGCATGATCGCCCTGTTCGACGATCCGGCCTTTGTCCATCACGATGATACGATCGGCCGATCGAACCGTGGCCAACCGATGGGCGATAACGATGGTCGTGCGGTTTTCCATCAGCCGCTCCAGTGCTTGCTGCACCAGCCGTTCCGATTCCGCATCCAGTGCTGAGGTCGCTTCGTCAAGCAATAGCAGGGGCGCATCGCGGAGCAGTGCGCGCGCAATGGCAAGTCGCTGACGCTGTCCGCCGGACAGGCGCGCGCCACTCTCGCCCAAATACGTATCAAGCCCTTCGGGAAGGTCGCGGATGAATTCGGCGGCATTGGCGGCCTCAGCGGCTTGCCACAAGGCGTCGTCGCTGGCGCCCCAATGGCCATAGCGGAGATTGTCCCGCGCTGACGCAGCAAAGATCACGGTATCTTGAGGCACCATCGCGATCCGCCTGCGGACATCGCCTGGGTCGGCGTCCCTGAGGTCCACACCGTCCAAAGTAACCTTGCCCTGTTGAGGGTCGTAGAAACGCTGGGCCAGCTGGAAGAGTGTTGATTTACCGGCTCCTGATGGCCCTACCACAGCAACAAGATCGCCAGGATTGATCGCCAGGCTGAAATCCTCAAGCGCGGGCGTTTCCAAACGCGTAGGATATCGGAATGTCACATCATCAAATTTGAGCTCGCCGCGCGCGGGCTCGGGCAGGGGTTGCGGACGGGTGGGTGCCCGAATCTCCGGAACTTCTTGCAACAGCTCGCTCAGGCGGCCAGCCGCTCCGGCGCCGCGCATCAACTCGCCATAGACTTCGGTAAGCGCGCCAAATGCACCTGCAACGATCATGCCGGTCAGTACAAACGCTGCGACGGCTCCGCCTGTGATCTGGCCCGAGATGACGTCCGAGGCTGCCTGCCACAAGACCATGGTAATCGCGCCGAATATGAGCGTGATGACAATCGCTGTCATGACGGAGCGGATCGCAATGCGGCGGCGCGCGGTCGCGAAGGCACTTTGCACGGCCTTGTCGAAGCGATCACCTTCTCGGCGTTCCTGTCCGAAGGCCTGGACTATCTTCATGGCGCCCAGAGTTTCGGCAACCATTGCGCCCACATCGGCGATCCGATCCTGGCTGTGGCGCGATACGTTGCGGAGCATACGACCCAGGATCACGATCGGCCCAATCGCCAATGGAATACCAAGCAGCATCATCAGCGCGAGCTTCGGTGAGAGGGTCAGCAGATAGATGATCCCGCCAATGCCCATAACGATATTTCGCAAAGCAACGGAAATGGTTGTCCCGACAATCATCTCGATCACCGAAGTGTCAGATGTCATGCGCGAGGCAATTTCCGAGGGCCGATTCTCTTCGAAATATTTGGGGTCGAGAGCCAGCAGATTGCGCTGCACCGCGACGCGGAGGTCCGCAACCACCCGCTCACCGAGCCAGGACACAAAATAGAAGCGCATGGCCGTTGCCAGTGCGAGCACGACAACAATCAGCAGCAGATAGAAGAAATATTGCGAGATATCGCCACCGCCTGCGCCACTGAAACCATCGTCAATAACGCGCCGGAATCCATCCGGAATTGCCAAGGTTGCGGCTGCTGCGAGCAGCAGCGCGATGCCAGCCCCCACGATCCGCATCGGATAGCGGATGGCGAAACTCCAGATTAGGCGGAGATTGCCGAGTTTGCGGGATTTGGGGGTATCTGCGTCGCTGTCTGCCATAGAGAGCGCCTAGCAGTGCGGCTCCATCGGCTCAACATGACAGACTGTATATTGCTGCATTGCAACGTAGGCCAAAACAGGCCTAGAAGGGCGCTCAAGAGCGGTTCGACGACCGCGCAGGCGGGAATTTTGATGCTTTACAACATGTATGAAATGCAGCGTTCGATGCTGGCTGGTGCAAGTGCCATGGCTGGCTGGAGCGCAGAGATGCTGCAAAACCCGGCAAATCCCTTTGCCTATTCGGCTATGGGGCCGATCGTCGCATCAGCGCTGGATGTATTCTCGCACGCTTCGGCACCGCGCGGAAAACCGGTCTTCGGCATCGAATATGTTGAGGTGGATGGCGAGTCGGTGCCGGTGTCGGTTGATATCGAGGCGCGTCACCCGTTCGGACAGCTCAAGCATTTTCAGAAAGAAGGCATTGAGGGCCAACCCAAGCTATTGATCGTCGCACCGATGTCCGGCCATTTTGCCACTCTATTGCGTGGCACCGTTGAACGGATGCTGCCGAGCCATGACGTTTGGGTCACCGACTGGCGCGATGCGAAGACGGTCCCGCTTTCCAACGGCAGTTTCGATCTTGACGATTATATCGATTACCTCGTCAGCTTTCTCGAGCATATCGGACCGGGCGCACATATGCTCGCGGTCTGTCAGCCATCGGTGCCCTGTTATGCCACCGCCGCTTTGATGTCAGCGGACGATCATCCGGCCCGGCCGCGGACGCTGACGATGATGGGCGGACCAGTCGACACGCGCGAAGCACCGACTTCAGTCAACACGCTGGCAACACAGCGCCCCCACAGCTGGTTCGAACAGAATGTGATCGCAACCGTTCCGATGTATTATCCAGGGGCTGGTCGACAGGTATATCCCGGCTTCCTGCAGTTGGCCGGCTTCATGTCGATGAATCTCGGCAATCACATGATCACCCATTGGGAGATGTTCAAACATCTTGTCGAAGGGGATGGTGACAGCGCCGATGCAACCAAGGATTTCTACGATGAGTACCGTTCAACCTGCGACATGACGGCGGAATTCTATCTCCAGACCATCGACGTTGTGTTCCAGACCCATGCATTGCCACGCGGCGAGTTCCGGCATCGGGGCAAGTTGATCGATCCAGGGGCAATCAAGGATATCGCGATGCTCGCCATCGAAGGCGAACGCGATGATATTTCCGGCCTCGGTCAGACCAAGGCAGCACTCAAACTTTCCAAGGGTTTACCCAAGAAATTGAAGAAATATCATATGGCCGAGGAAGTGGGCCACTATGGTATTTTCCATGGCCGCAAATGGCGCGAACGTATCGCTCCGGTAGTCGAGGATTGGATCGCCAAGCACGATTAATCCCTAAGGTATCAGGCTATTTGGCGAACTCCCTGTGTTTTGGATCGAGACCAAAACGATTTGCTCCATAGTCGCCATCCTGAACGACGAAGTAGACCAGCATTAGAGTCCACAGCAAAAGCATAAGATTTAGCAAGAGCGCTATCCGAAAAAACTCGATGAATTCTGACGCGTTCTGAATTGGATTTCCAATTACGCTGAGTTGAACATATCCAACGGCTGTGCCCATCAAAATTTGCGGAAACAGCCACCAGCCTCGGAGCCCGATATCGTGCAGTCGGCGGACCACTGCTGACGAATAGGGTATGATCAGAATTAATATGGTCGCGATAGTGAACCAGGCGAGAGGAAAAGGATCATGCGCAGGAGACTCCCGCATCGCATCTAGCGCCCGTTCGTTGATGACTCCTGCCATTAGGTCCTGAGGAAAATCTGGATAGGCCGCTGCTACCTGTCGCGCACGGACCTGATCGGTAGCGAATGTGATAATGCCAGGAATCAGGGTGGCCACAAACACAAATGGCCAGAAATGTGCACGCGTATCGCGGCCAGAAAATCGAAAATATAGTCGGAACCCGCGGACCACCGCTTCAAAAAACGATGGCGCGCGGTATTCCATTTTCTGTCTTTCGTGAAGCTAGAGAACTTCAAACAGTCCAGCAGCACCCATGCCGCCGCCGACACACATGGTGACGACAACATATTTTGCGCCGCGGCGCTTGCCTTCGATCAAGGCGTGGCCGGTGCAGCGCGCTCCCGTCATGCCATAGGGGTGGCCAATCGAGATTGAGCCGCCATTTACGTTGAGCAGCTCGTTCGGAATGCCCAGGCGATCGCGGCAGTAGAGAACCTGCACAGCAAAAGCTTCGTTCAACTCCCACAGGCCGATATCATCGATCGACAGGTCGAAACGTTCCAGCAGCTTCGGAATGGCAAAGACCGGGCCGATACCCATCTCATCGGGTTCGGTGCCGGCAACAGCCATGCCGACATAGCGACCAAGCGGGGTCAGGCCTTTCTTCTCGGCAACCGAGGCTTCCATGACGACGCTGGCCGACGATCCGTCGGAGAGCTGCGATGCGTTACCCGCGGTGATCGTCATGTCCGGCCCCATTACCGGCTGCAGGCTCTGCAAGCCTTCCAGCGTGGTCGACGGGCGATTGCCTTCGTCCTTGGAAAGGGTGACTTCTTCCTGGCTGGTTTCGCCGGTTTCCTTGTTCACGACAATCTTGGTCGTGGTGGTCGCGACAATCTCGTCGTCGAAATGGCCGGCTTCCTGGCCAGCTGCTGTCCGCCTCTGCGATTCCAGCGAATATTCGTCCATCGCTTCGCGGCTGACATCATAGCGTTTTGCGACGGTTTCAGCCGTTTGTAGCATCGGCATATAGACATCGTTATGCATCGCTAGGAGCTCCGGATCGGGCTGCACGCGCATCTCTTTGGTCTGCACCAGCGAAATGGACTCAAGCCCGCCAGCGACGACGCAATCCATGCGATCGACGATTACCTGCTTGGCGGCCGTCGCAATCGACATCAGGCCGGACGAGCATTGGCGATCCATCGACATGCCAGAAACGGTGATCGGCAGGCCGGAGCGCAGCGCAATCTGGCGGGCGACGTTGCCGCCAGTTGAGCCCTGTTGGAGCGCGGCGCCCATGATGAGGTCATCGACTTCACCGCCTTCGATGCCGGCGCGCTCAACAGCGGCTTTTACGGCAAAGCTGCCCAGCGTCGGACCCTGTGTGTTATTGAAAGCACCGCGATAGGCTTTGCCGATCGGTGTGCGGGCGGTGGAAACGATAACTGCATCACGCATGGTGAAACTCCTTGGTGGCTATTGAGGGGAAATCAGGCCGGTATCGACGGTGTGCCGGGTTCCGGTCGAATATCAAATGTTCCGATAATCATGGCGAGGCCATGATAGAAACCGACCAGCTGGACGATCTCGAAAATCTGATCAGACGTGAAATGGTCAGCAATCCGGGCAAACTCCTCATCACTGAGGTGGCGGCGATCGAGCAAGATATCAACCGTTGCCAACAGAGCGGTATCTGCAACAGACCAGCCGCCATCTTCTGCATCCTTGGTTGCCAGCGCATCGAGCTGCGCTTCGTCGATCTCACATCGCTCGGCAAAAAGCGTGGCATGCATGCCCCACTCATAATCTGCGCCGATCCGCGCCGCTGTCCGGAAAATGACCAGCTCGCGCTCGCGAATCGGCAGCGGACCCTTGTCGAGCAGGGACCCGCCAATGAACTTCTGCCACGCCCGTTCCGACGTGCCAATGATACGGAACAGCATCGGCGCATCGCCGCCATCTGGCGTCAGCGCGTTGAGCGCTGCCGCCAGGGCGTCCGGATAAGGCTGAGACAGAGGCGTTATTCGCGTCATGTGAAGAACTGGCTAATCCATTCTGCAATCAGCGCCGGCTTTTCTTCGCCTTCGATTTCGACGGAGAATTCAAGCGTCTGCTGATATTGATTGGGGCGCTTTTCGATCAGATCGAGCAGCTTGAAATGACCACGTACCTTGGATCCGGATTTAACCGGGGTCAGGAAACGGGTTTTGTTGCCACCATAATTGACGCCCATCTTCACGCCTTCGGGGCGCGGGCAATCGGATTTGGCCATCATCACAGGGAATAGCGACAGTGTCAGGAAACCATGGGCGATCGTCGTGCCAAACGGCGTCATCTTGGCCGCTTCTTCGTTCACATGGATGAACTGGTGATCGCCGGTCGCATCGGCAAATTTGTTGATCATGTCCTGGTCGACCGTAATCCACTCGGACGTGCCGAGATTCTGGCCGGCCATATTCATCATTTCGTCAATGGTGACGGTGCTCATATCCGTTTCCTCTTTCGTTTTTTCTGCTAAATGGCGATGGCTTCCCCGCCATAGTGGAAGCCAATTCCTCGAACCGCAAGGTCTGTCCATGCCCAGTCAGATGCACGATCCCGATTCCGCTACGTCAGCCGCGTGGCAGCATATGGAAGAGGTGCACCGCGCACCCGAGCCCGAAGTGCTTGCTCCACTGCTGGAGCGTGCGCGACTCGATGCCAATGAGCGCGCCGGGGTTGAAGCGACGGCGCTCGAGCTGTTGGCCGATCTGCGCGAAGGACAGCGAACGGGTTGGGTCAATCAGTTCCTCCAGGAGTATCGTCTGAACAGTTCCGAGGGCATTGCCTTGCTGAGCCTGGCAGAGGCGTTCTTGCGGGTTCCGGATCCCGACACGGCTGACCGTCTAATCTCCGACAAACTCGGTGATGGCGACTGGCGATCCCATGCAGGTCGCTCGCATTCGCAGCTCGTAAATTCGGCAACCTGGGGCCTGGTGATTGGCCGGGCATTGGTCGGCCAGCATGAGCAAGCCAATGCGCTGAAGCGATTAATCTCGCGATCCGGTGAACCCTTTGTTCGTCAGGCAGTCGGTGCCGCGATGCGCATGATGGGCGAGATCTTCGTCATGGGCCGCACGATCGATGAAGCGATCAAGCGGATGAAGAAGCCTGAAAACAAGGGCTTCACGGCAAGCTTTGACATGCTGGGCGAGGCAGCGCGAACTTTCCCCGATGCGGATCGTTATTTCGATGCCTATTTGCGCGCGATCGAAGCCGTCGGAAATGCCCGCGGCGATGGATCGACCGAGGTCAATCATTCCATCTCGGTGAAACTCTCTGCGCTGCATCCACGCTATGAGGTCGCGCAATGGGCGCGTTGCGTGCCGAGCCTTACGGAGCGGCTCGAAAGCTTGGCCGAAGCTGCCGCCAAGGCCCAGATCGGGCTCACCGTCGATGCCGAGGAATCTGAGCGTCTCGAAATGAGCTTTGATATCATCGAAGCCGTCGCTGGACTTCCACAGCTGAAAGGTTGGAACGGGTTCGGCATGGCGATCCAGGCCTATGGCAAGCGCGCCCAGCGGACCATCGGCTGGGCCGAAGCGCTGGCCAGCCGCACTGGACGAAGCATGCCGGTTCGTCTCGTGAAAGGTGCCTATTGGGACAGCGAGATCAAACATAGCCAGGAGATGGGACTCACTGACTATCCATTGTTCACACGCAAGGCGGCGACCGACGTCTGCTACCTGGCGTGCGCGAAAGACATGTTGGAAGCCGAATCGATTCGGCCGGCCTTTGCCACTCATAATGCGCTGACCGCCGCGACCATCATGGAATGGGCGCCAGACAAGAGCAGTTTCGAATTTCAGCGGCTTCACGGAATGGGCGAGGGTCTGTTCGAGCGGCTTGTGCGGGATCAGGGGTATCGATGCAGGATATACGCACCGGTAGGTGGGCATCGCGACCTGCTGGCCTATCTCGTGCGGCGACTGTTGGAGAATGGCGCCAATTCCAGCTTTGTGCATCAACTTGCCGATGAGCAGCTGACCGATGAACAAATCCTTGCCGATCCGGTCGACAAGATCATTGCGGTGGGTGGAACTCGCCATCCGAGCATCCCATTGCCTGAAGATCTGTTCATGCCGCAGCGACCCAACAGCCAAGGCCTCGATCTTGAAGATTGGCGCGTCCTGAAGCGCGTGAAAGACGGGATTGCCAAACGATCCGATATTGGCGGGGAACCGAAACCGGTAGCGGATGTGGGAGCATTGGTGGAACGGGCGAGCAGCGCCTTTCCAAATTGGTCTAGCTTGCCGGTCGAAGAACGTGCGGGCTGCCTGATCCGCTTGGCCGATTTGTTCGAAGAGCGCCGCGGCGAACTGATGGCGCTTGCCGTGCATGAAGCGAACAAGACCATTCCCGATGCGCTGGCTGAAGTGCGCGAGGCGATCGATTTCTGCCGCTATTACGCCGCCGAAGCAGTTGAGAAACACCAGCCGATCGAGCTTCCTGGGCCGACCGGCGAAAGCAATGTGTTGCGGATGGAAGGGCGCGGCGTGTGGACGTGTATCGCGCCGTGGAACTTCCCGCTGGCAATCTTCACCGGGCAAGTAGCTGCGGCCTTGGTCACCGGCAACACGGTAATCGCTAAGCCAGCGCCGCAAACACCACGCATTGCTGCGGAAGCAGTGCGATTGGCGCATCAGGCGGGCGTGCCGGAAGATGCGCTGCGCTTGGCATCAGGCGGACCTGAAGTCGGCGCTGCGCTGACCGCGGATAGCCGGATAGCGGGTGTGGCATTCACGGGCTCGACGGTGACAGCGAAGAAAATCGCGCACGCGCTGCTCGAAGGCGAAGACCGCCCAATTGTGCCGCTTATTGCGGAGACCGGCGGCGTCAATGCCATGATTGTCGATTCTACAGCCTTGCCCGAACAGGTGGTAGCCGATGTGCTCTTGTCCGCATACGGTTCGGCCGGACAACGCTGTTCGGCGCTGCGCTTGCTGCTGGTTCAAGAAGAAGTTGCAGACACGATGATCGAGATGCTGACTGGCGCGATGGATGCGCTGATTGTTGGTGATCCGGCCAATCCGGAGACAGATGTCGGTCCGGTGATCGATGATCTGGCCTATGAAAAACTGATGGCACATCGCGCTAAAATGCGGGATCGCTGGCTAAAGACGGTCGATGTTCCCGAAGAAGGACGTTTCGTGCCGCCCACACTGATCCGACTGGACAGTGTGGATGATCTCAACACCGAATGGTTTGGACCGCTGCTCCATGTGGCGACCTGGAAATCCGGTGGGCTTGAAGAGATGGTCCGGCGGGTCAATGCAAAAGGGTTCGGACTGACGATGGGTTTGCACAGCCGCATCGCCCGGGCCGGTGATCTTGTTGAGGCGCGAGCGAAGGTCGGCAATCTCTATGTGAACCGGTCGATGATTGGTGCGATTGTCGGATCCCAGCCTTTTGGTGGGGAAGGGCTGTCCGGTACCGGGCCGAAAGCCGGCGGCCCGCACTATCTCGCCCGCTTCTGCGCGGAGCGAGTCACGAGTATCGATACCACCAGCGCAGGCGGCAATGCGGCACTGCTATCACTCGATGATGTTGGGCAGACTTACGATCGCTAGTCCTGGCCTGAGCCCCAACCGTCTTTCGGATAAGGAAGGACCATCTCGCCGTTCGGCGCGGCCGTAAAGCTGGTCTGGGTCGGATAGGCGAATTCGAGGCCTTCTTCCGAGAAGCGTTTGAAGATCGCAATTCCCACCGCGTGGCGCGAGTTAAATACGACTTCATAGTCAGAGCTCTGCACGTCGAACTGGAGCTGATAGTCGAGGCTGGAATCGCCGAAGCCGACAAAGCCGGAACGGACGAACCGATGGCCTTCTGCATTGATTATATCGCGCAATATGTTGGGGATGCGATGGGCTTTGGCTGGGTCCGTTTGATAGATCACGCCAATGCCGAAGGTTACCCGGCGGCGGTTAAGGCGCGTCAGGTTCATGATCTCCTTGTCGAGGAGATTGGTGTTTGAGATGATCACTTCCTCGCCGGTAACCGCCCGGAGACGCGTCGATTTGAGGCCGATCTGTTCGACCGTCGCATAGGTCCCGTCATAATGAACAGAATCGCCGACCTTGAATGGCTTGTCGAAGATGATCGAAAGGGCTGCGAATAGGTCCGAGAAGATACCCTGGGCGGCGAGGCCGATTGCGATGCCACCAATGCCGAGACCGGCAACTAGGCCGGTTACATCGACATTGAGGTTATCGAGCACGACAATCCCGGCGATTGCGACAACACCAAAGGTTACCAGCACCCGGATCAGCTTCATCGCACTGCCCAGTGCCTCGCTGGAACTTTCATCGGTGCGGGTTCGGTGCTCGACAAATCCAAGGATTATCGACCGCGCCCAGATAGCCGACTGGATTACCATTGCCAGCGAGAACAAGAAGCTGATCGAGCGGTGGATCAGGCCTGGCGCGCTCGACAGTATGGAAACAATCTCGAGCGCCAGCGCTATCATGAACCAGGTGCGCGTCTTTGCCATCGTCCGACCGACTACGGACTGCCAGGTCTCCAGGCTGGTATTCTGCTCGAACAGACGCCGGCCATATCGACGCATACCGGCGAGGATGAGCACGATTACAAAAGCGACGCCAAGGCTGATGAGGATTTCGGCCGTATGGGTTTCAACCCAGCTGACTGCATCAGTGGCAAGCGTGTGCATACGCTCCATCACGGTCGCACCGACTATTTCGGTGACGATATCGGGTTGTTCGCTAGGCTGTGTCATAATGCGATCGGCTCTTAAGGCGTGATGCCCCGTGTTGTCGAGCGCGGTGGCTATGCGGGCTGCGTTTTTCTTTTCAGCAACTGATCAAATCTCTCGTTCAGAGCGCTTTGGGCCGGACGTTCGACGAGGTGGTACAAGAGCATTGAGGCAATCAGCGTTAGAGCCAGGAAACCGCCTAGGGCGATCATTGTAATCTGACCGCTATCATCGACAAAGGGGATCTTGAAGGCGTCAAACAGCAGGAAGTGACACAGATAGGTCGCATAGCTGATCTCACCCAAATAGATGAGCGGCCTGCTTGAGAGTGGATTGTAGCGCCGTTCGGCGGTCAGCGCTGCCGCCAGTAACAGGCTGGCGAGGGCGAGCGGTACGACCAAGGTTTCTGGGACCGATCCCGATAGCACAAGGCCAACTGCGATCGCTGCCCCGGTTATCGCAACAATCGCCATGCGACCCGCATTGTCCCGCCAGCGTAACCAGAGCGCGCACAGCAACGTGCCCATCGTAAACTGCACCAAACACCGCATCAGGCCGGTTTGCGGAATATTTGTGCCGAGAAGCGGCGCGTCCATTGTGACGAAAAAGATGTGCAGGGCCAATGCGAGCGATGCGATCAGAGCGAGTAAGATTGGGGTCGACACGGCGCGCCAGTCTGTACCGAGTGCAATAATCGGGAACAGCAGATAGGCAGCCATCTCCGTGCTGATCGACCAGGCAGGGTCATTCCAGCTCAGTGCGTCCGTGAAACCCCAGTTCTGGACCAGAAGAAAATGCAGCGGAAGCTCATGCAGGGGAAAGGCTTCCGGGCTCGAGCGATCCACCGCTATATGGAGGAGCGCGAAGACAACCGCGCCGCACAGAATCACGAAATGGAGCGGGTAAATTCGCGCGAACCGCCGCGCCAGAAAATGGGGTATTGCAGCCACACCATTTTCCGAAAGCCGGTCGCGATAGCTCAGCCAGATCACAAATCCGGACAGCAAGAAGAAGAAATCGACCGCAAGATAGCCCTTGCTGAATATCGCAACGATGGACTCAGGAAACAGGTCGGACGATGACAGGCGCACATGGTATAGGACGACATACCATGCCGCGATGCCGCGCAAAGCTGTGAGCGCGCCGAGATTGACCCGATCTTTCATGATCCGCTGCGCAGGACAGGGGACAGTTTCGCGATACCCGGTTCCCTGAGCGTTTCGCGCAATGGTTTTGCGAGACTCTGCTTCCTTACCCGCGACATATGCAGGTCGAGGCTGATCTGCACGGCAAGCAGCATCAGGATGAAGGATTGGAACGCGATCGCAATGAACAATGCGCCGACAAGATAAATAAGCTGTGCATGCTGGAGTGCCGTTGCCAGTGGGGAGACCCACTCATAGCCCGGTGGTGCGCGCGAACCGCGGTAGCGCCGCCGCAGCATTTCCATTCGCAAAACGCCGAGGCCATGGATTGTCAGCCAAAGACCGAGACCCAGCCACCCTTGTTCGGCCAGGACCTCGAAATAGGCCGAGTGATAGGCACGCCCGCGATCTACAACGACGCGTCGCTGGATCGACGTCGATCCAGCGGATTCGATCCGCTCGCTGGTTTCATAAGAGATGTTGTTGCCATGGTAGATGCCGAAGCCACCACCCGCCGGATTTTCCGATACATATTCGAGCGTCCAGCGCCATACCGCGATCCGGGTCATGGCCGAAAAATCTGCCTGGTAGGTCGAGATTGTACCCATCCGGTCTGAAAAGCTTTGTGGCAGAAAGGGTAGGGAGATGATCGCGCCGAACCCTGCCAATCCAATGAACATGAAGCGTCGCTGATTGTCCCGCAGAATCAAGATACCGAGCACCGCAATACAAACCAGGCCTGTCCGCGCCTCCGTGCCGATTGGGATGAGGAGGCATGCAAAGATAAGGCACGTGGCAAATGTTGTGACCCGCCAGTCTTTGGGAAAGATTGTCCCGTGACGGGCAAGCCAGAGGATCAATGGAATGATTGTGATCGCTATCGTCGAAGCCGTGCTGCTCTCGTAGATTCCGCTATTGGAATCGACCATCATGTTCAGCGTGCCATAGCCGCCGCCTGACAAAAGCGTCTTGATGGCGCCAGCGATCATGATCGTTGCTGCGCCCAGCACCATGAAGAGGATATAGGATTCAATCCGTACCCGGTTCCGCAGCGCAAATGGCACGAACAAGGCCCAGAGCATTCCCTTCCAGACCCAGTCCCATTTGAATTCCGCCTCGACCGGGAACTCAGCGTATAGCGTCGTAAATCCGCACCACAGTCCGAACATTGCAATTAGCCATTGGCTGGGGCTGGTCTGAAAGGATTTGTTCTTGTCGAAAACGAACCATCCGCCGATCGCCAACGGCGCAACAATCATCGAAAGCGGAATATCGCTCAGCAATCGATAGGAAAGCTCGTGCGGAGAGACCACATCGACATAGGCATAGGCGAGAACCCATAAGAATGGCTGACGTAGCCCCAGGATGAGCAGAGCAGCGACAAATCCGGCAAAGGCGAGATCGGTCATCGTTAGGGCGCCTTGGGCTCAAGATCGGCTGAATTGCTCGGCTCATCGGCTTCGGTCTGGTGCAGATCCGGGCGTGACAAAAGGCGCCATGCTGTGAGCAGCATGAGCCCGTGCGTTACCAACAGGGCGAACTTGTCGATCATTCCAGGCGTAAGCCCTCCAAATTAGCGGGTTACGGCTTAGCGACACGGAGTTGAGGATCTATTAAGCCTAATGCGTGATTTGTTAAATTTCCGAGGCTAAGAGCACCTAATGACTGCGCTTTTTCTATCTCGAGACGATCCTGGGCGATTTGCCGCTCATACGATGGATGCCGTCCGTGCAGAATTTGCAGGTCATGGGTTCAGCGAGATGGAAGAGTGCCTCTTTCCGGGCTGGCGGCTATTGCACGCGCCCTATGTCGAAGGCGGGCCGAGCAATTTTGTAAAAAAAGGCAATAGTTTTATTGGCTTTGCGGGGAGTTTTGCTTTTGACGGGAAGGTTGGACGAGCGGCGCTGAATGCTGCGCTGACAGAGCTTGACCCGTTGTCACCGGATTGGAGTCGAACTAGCGGCCAGTTTGTGATGGTGATCCGCAAGCAGGGGCGGTCATTTCTGTTCACCGACTGGTTTGCTGCATTCGAGATCTATCATGATCGTGAACAGAGTTTTTTCTCGACGTCGCTATTGGCCGCGACTTCCTGTCTTCCAGAACTGCATTTCCATTCGCAGGCGGTGTACGAACACGCATTCAATATCGTGTCGATCGGCGATGACACGGTTTTCAGCGAGCTGAAAAAACTCGGCCCGTTCGCCGTTATCGAGCTGTGTGAAGACGGATCGAAACGCCATCATCAGGACAAACCCATGCCGGAGGGCCGGATCGAACGCGATCTGGCATCCCAGTTGGCAGCGCAGCATGAACTGTTGGGTAAGACGGTTCAGCCCTGGGTAGATCAGTTCGGAAACCAGATATTCTGCCCGCTATCCGGCGGATTGGATTCCCGGCTGGTTTTTGCACTGTTGCGCAATCAAGCCAGTCAGCCGTCGATGTACAGCTATGGCGAAGAGGATGAGTGCGATATCATCGTCGCGCGGCAGATTTGCGAGGCACTCGGTATCCCCATCGATGTGATGGACAAGGAAGTCTATCGCGAGATCGCGATCGATGATTATCCCGATCAGGTGGAACGCAATTTCCATGATCATGACGGACTGCCCAATTTCGGGATGATCTTCGATAATGGAGCTGGGGCATATGCCCGATCAAAACGGCATGCGGATGGTGCCCTCTCGGTGTCCGGCGGTTGTGGCGAGATATTCCGAAATTTCTTCTTCCTAAGCGACCGTCCCTATAGCGCAGCGGATGTAACACGCGCCTTTTTCGCTCGTTTCGCCCTTGGCGATGTGACGGATGCATTTGACGAACAGGAATTTTTGCGCGGCATTGAAGACAAGATCTTGTCTTCCATCGGACGGGCCGGTGAACGCGGGCCGCTGCCACGCAACGCATTGGAGTGGGTTTATCCGGCCGCACGCTGCCGCGCGATGTTCGGGCATGAGATTAGCCTCGAGGCACGATACGGTGCCTATCTGATGCCGTTTCTCGATCATGCGGTCGTTGCCCAGGCGCAATCGCTTCCGATTAAACAGAAAAATGCCGGCCGCTTTGAGGCTCGATTGCTAGCAACGATCGATCCCGAGCTGGCCGGGATGCCATCCTGTTACGGACATGATTTTCTCGGAGAGCCCGGGCTTCGCCACCGGATTAGTGAATGGTCCACCCGAATTCGGCCCATTGCGCTGCGCCACAAAAGCTATGCGATCCAACGTCGTCTCGCGGACCGCGCGGACGAGCATGGTGGGCTGGCGACTGAAGACTATCTCAGCCGGGTAATTGATCTTGAATATCCGATCATGCGGCGCTTTTTCCGCGTTGAGAATATCGGCGACAGCGCCATTATGCGGCGGGTCGCTAATCTAGAATATTTCGCTGAAAAACTTGGCTCTAAGCTAAAAGCCTAACGCCGGTCATAACTGCTGATCTGGTCGCCCAATTCATTGTTGCGCACGACCGGGTTTTCTCCACTCCAATCGCCGACGAAAACGGTGCTCCAACGAAATCCGGGCGATACCCAGGCGCGGTTATTCTCAACCACCAATCCGTTGCTGCTATGCTCACGCCCTTCGGGTGCAACCGCGATCATGGTTGCATAATTCTCTTTATCCGTACCTTGGACAAATGTGTTTCCGGCGATCCGGCCGCTTGCTCCGACCGAGAGATCGATATGATAGTTGGTCTGTTCTCCGCGACTATCGTCAAAGCTGTTGTTGAGGATCTGAACTATCGGGGCTCGACTCTTCAGATAATGGGCGCCGGTCCCTTGCTCAAACCGTGAATTGGTGACCGTCAGGCTGCCATAATAACCGATATAGACCGGGTGGGCGCCGTTGCCGTCCGGTCGTTTGCCAAGGCGACGGAAAGTCGAACGATCAATGCGGATCGCCGATGACGGATCGGCAGCGGAGAGGATGCCACTCTGTGAATCCGTAAACAGGCTATCGACAACGTCGAGATCGCCTTCTTCAATACGGATACCAGCGCCATTGCCGTCAGAGACACTGATATTGGTAAAGGTGAGGCCCTCAACAGACGCGGCGCGACCGCGCAGCACCAAGGTCGCTTTACCCTCGCATGTGCCACCGTCAAAAATAGCCGTTCCAGGCTGATCGGCGACAAAAGCGATAATGCCGGCTTCCTGAACCGCGCAGTCGCCATACCGGCCTGGTGCTATCCGAATTGTACCTTGGCGGTTCCCAATCGCGCGGACCGCATCGTCAAGATCGCCGAACGCTTCGCCGGTCTCGGCAATCACAAAAGGGGCGGGGCGCTGAGCACCCGCAGTTGCTGCCAGTGCGACACAGGCCGTTAACAGGGCAATTCGCTTCATTTTTCGCACTCCACCAGAAAATGGTTTTTTGCATTAGAACAGGAGCAGTTGACGCCGCGTTAAGCAGTTTGTGGCAATCGCAGAGCATGCGGATACTGCACATCCTTGACCATTCCATGCCGATGCACAGCGGTTATAGCTTCCGCACGCGTGCCATATTGAAGGCTCAAATCGCTCGCGGATGGGACGTTGCCGGGGTTACCGGTGCACGCCACACTGCGGAAGGGCCGGATGTAGAAACGGTCGATGGGCTCACATTCTACCGCACCCGGGCCCCGGAAACGATGACGACACCGATCCGGGAATGGCGCGAAATTGCATTGCTGGCGGATCGGATCGACGATGTGGTCGCCGAGTGGAAGCCTGATCAGTTGCATGTCCATTCCCCAGTGCTCAATGCGCTGGCTGCCTTGCGCGTTGCCCGCCGCCGCGAATTGCCGTTGATTTATGAAATCCGGGCTTTTTGGGAAGATGCGGCTGTTGGAAATGGCACCGGTACGAGAAACTCGGCACGCTACTGGCTCACGCGCATGTTTGAGACACACGCGGCGCATCAAGCTGATGCGGTAGCCGTAATTTGCGAGGGATTAAGACAGGACCTTATCCGCCGCGGCGTGGATGGCGACAAGATCATGGTGTCGCCTAATGGCGTGGACATGGGGCTTTTCGGCAATCCACCGCCGGTTGATCCTGGTCTTGCGCAGTCGCTGGGTCTCAAAGGCAAAGAGGTAACTGGCTTTGTCGGCAGCTTCTATGATTATGAGGGCTTGGACGATCTGATCGCGGCGATGCCGCGGCTCATCATGGCGCGTCCGGATTCACATCTGCTGCTTGTCGGCGGCGGTCCAATGGACGCTGAGTTGCGCGCCCAGGCCGAAGCATCGGATGTTGCCGACCATATCCATTTCACTGGCCGTGTCCCGCATGATGAGGTGGAACGCTATTACGGCCTGATCGATATTCTGGCCTATCCGCGCAAGAAAATGCGTCTCACGGATCTGGTAACACCACTCAAGCCATTGGAAGCGATGGCGCAGAAGCGATTGGTTGCCGCGTCCGATGTGGGTGGTCACCGCGAGTTGATCGAAGACGGGGTGACCGGCACTTTATTCCCGCCAGATGATCCAGACGCCTTGGCCGCTGCACTCGCAGATATGTTTGCAAATCGCGGTGTTTGGGAAGAACGGCGCCGCGCGGCCCGTACATTTGTCGAACGCGATCGTAACTGGTCGTCAAACATTTCGCGTTATGCCCCTGTTTACCAAAAACTTACCGGCAAGGCGGTCTAGGCTATGAAATTCTCACTGGAAGCCATCAGAGACGGTGCGACCGTGCCCGATCTTCTTGGAAATCTACCGAAAATTCCGGTCGCATCGGCCGTTTCGGGCCTGATTGTGGCTGCGCTCATCCTAATGACACCGAATAGCTGGTTCGAGGCATTTGTCACGGAATCTGGCCTGCCAGGACTGATCAGTGCCGCTGAACCTCCATTGGGCGCGCGGGCCCGCATTGTTTTCGCGCTCGCTGCTGCACTGATGGTGACGCTCATTGCATGGGGCGCGCTCTCGGCGACTGTTGGACGCAAGATGCGCCAGAGAGCCGAAGCACGACGCGAAGCCGAAAATACAGAATTTGATCCGGATGTCCGCGCCCGCGCATTGCGCCGCGGCGACGCGCATCCCGATGCGCCTTATCGCCGTCCGATTATGGCCACGGATGATCTTGGTACGGCACTCGATGATGTGGATGTCGAGGCTGCTATGGACGAGGAAGCCGATGGCGATGCACTGGACCTTGGTGCGGTGGCTGAGATCTTAGGCGACGCGCCGGAGGCCGAAGCCGAAGGTGCGACGGAAGAAGCTGGATTCGTCGCAGAGACAGTCGATATGGACAGCGCGCCAATTGCTGATGACGCATCGAGCGAGACGATATTCGAGGTTCCGCTCCCGCGCCGTGATGAAGCGGTCGTCCAGCCGTCGCCGACCGCGGCAGAACCGGAAATCCGTGGCGATCTTGCAGAACTGGTTGGACGGTTGGAAGCTGGGCTCAAGCGCAAGCGCGCAAAACGGACGCTAGTTCAGGATATTCCGGAGAATGTAGCGACACATCCGCAAGCGCGCCCAGCAGAAGCGCAGGATGAAGCGCTGAAAGAAGCACTAGATGCGCTTCAGCAAGTGAGCGGCAAGGCCAGCTAGAATCGTCATTCATTGGCGAGCAGGAGGGCTTCGATTTCGATCCTTGCCCCGGCCCGATTGATGGATTGGTTCATCACGAGAATATCCGCAAGGATGCGATCTCCCAGATCGAATTCCGTATAGTCCAGATCGTCGGTCAGGGCAGTTGCTCGATCGCGGCCCTGCGCCCCATCAAGCCAAAGTGCAAAGCAAATGCGGTGACCGCTAAAAGACATGCTAGACCAAGGCGTCATGCGGATACGTTCAACCGTCGGCTGACTGCCGATGCGACACGCTAGTGCGCCCACCAATCTCTCAAATGCGACCCAGGGGAAGGCAGTATTAGCCATTGCGCGTAGGTCGACTATCAGCCCTTGCCATATAGGCCTCCACCCGTGCGCGCAGCTTCGGCCCGCACTCCCGGCCACGCCTCAAATCAAAAACGAAACGGGGATCGTTGGCGGCATCTCGGCCAAAACGGGTCGGCGCCGTGTCTGTATGTCGCAAATAACGGTCAATCTCGATCAGCAGGCTCATTCCATTCTCCTTCAAGCTACTGCCTGACAAGCGAATCATCGTCGCTAGGCGTTTTCCTATCTCAAAGGTAATTTCCTACTTGTCTAGGAATATTCCTAGCGCTAGATTCCTGGCTATGGATGACGGTGATCCCCGCATGGTTTTGCAGCGCCTAGCGCGGGAGCGAGGCGACGATTTTTCGGCGCTTTCGCGACTGATTGGAAGAAATGCAGCCTATATTCAACAGTTTATAAGGCGCGGTACTCCAAAACGTCTTTCCGAAGAGGATCGTCACACACTAGCGGAATATTTCGGCATCGACGAATCACTTCTCGGCGCGCCGGCACCTCGGGTGACTAGGAAAAATCCTCATCAGCTACAATCAATTGGCAAGGATATGATCGCGATCAGCCAATATTCGGTTCAGGCGTCAGCCGGGCCGGGGGCGTTGACAGCCGACGAGGGAGAATTGTCACATATCGCGTTTCCAGAACGCTGGTTGAGGCGCTTGTCCGGAGGTGATCCGGCTCGGTTGTCGATAATCACGGTATCTGGCGATTCCATGGAGCCGACCCTCTCGGACGGCGATGAGATCCTTGTCAGCGCAGATGACGGTGCTGATCAATTGCGCGACGGGATATATGTCTTGCGGGTCGATAATGCGCTGATCGTGAAACGGGTCGCGATGAATCCGGCAAACCGGCGCTTTACAATCAAGAGCGACAATGAGGGGTATCCCGACTGGCTCGACTGTGACCTGGCTTCATTGGAGATCGTGGGCCGGGTAGTTTGGGCCGGCCGTCGACTAGCCTAGTCGTTATGCCTTGATCGCGTTGCCAGCCAGATGGCAATTGCCAGAAAAATGCCAACAGCAAGGCCGACCAGCAGGCCAATAGTGGGCTGACCAAGGATCCACCCCAAAGCCAGTCCGATGAACGGACCAAAGGCGATGAAGACGCCGCCACCTATTCCATTGTCTCGTGAAGTCTCAGCCATGAAGGCCGCTATGGCAGCGGTGATCGCTTCTGTCACCCGGCTCAATGGCTAACATTTTTTTCACCAAGTTCGCCGGGAGAACTGAAACGCTTTGTCTGTATTACCCACTGAACTTGATCGTCGATGATCAGCAGAACTCTGGCAGGTGATACTCCTTTATGCGCACCCCTTTCTATCTTGATGACCCAGACGCGGTAAACGACGCGGCCGAACTGATGGCCGAATATGGCGTGATGGCAGCCGCGGAAGCCTCCGCGCGTGCCAATCGCAGTCGCGACAAGGGGAACATCATCCATTTCTGTCGTTGGCGGCAGATTGTGCGGCTGGTCGAATGGATGGAAGACGCTGAGGCCGAACGGACTGTTCACTGAGGGCTGTCCGGCTTAGGGACAGCAGGTCTCAAATCACGGTAAATTGATTGGCGGTGGCGGCGGTTTCACGCTACCAGCCGCACATGACCGCCGCGATACTACCGGGCCGGGCATTTGTCGGTTCCCTGTTTATTTTGAGCATAGCGACTGTGCCATTTGTGGCGCACGCGCAGCTGGTTCCCGAACGGGCAACCGATGAGAGCGCAACCGGCGTGGATTTGCTCGAGATTCGGGATCGCAGTGCGGTGAGCACGGCAAATGGTTTTGATGAATCGGCGCCGATGACCGAGATCTCGGACTTTAGCGTTGCTTGGCCTGACATGGTCGATGGATCCGATGCGGTAACAGGTGGCGTCGATTCTGGTTCGATCAGTACGCAACAACGCTATTCGGTCTCTTTGCGCGGCCTCGATGGTCTAGAAGAGCAGGCCGAGATTCGATCACAGTTTAATGCTTTGTCTGTCCTGCGCGAAAATGAAGATGATCGCGCTGTGGTGGCGCAGATCAATCGGCGTGCTGATCTCGATCGCGATCTGCTGGATGAGCTTTTGCGGTCGCAAGGCTATTATGACGCTGAGGTCGCGTCGGTTTTGTCCGGTGAAACGGGAAGCGACGAGATCGAAGTCGTATTCGAGATCGATGCTGGGCCTCTCTATCGTTTCGATAGTGTGCGCTTGCCCGGGCTCGCGGGCGCCGGTGAACGGACCGACGAACTGCGTGCGGAGTATCCGGTGGAAGCCGATGATCCTGTCGATGCGGCGGACGTAAACACGGCGGAAGCCAACTTAACGGCCGAACTCGGCAATCGCGGCTATCCATTTGCCGTCGTCGGCGAAGAAGAAGTGGTCATCGATCATTCCGACCGAACGGCGACACTCACAGTACCGGTGGACACAGGCGGTGAGCGTGATTTCGGTTCGATTCGCGTTTTACAGGGTGAAAACGAGATATTTGGCGCCGATCATGTTGCCGAAATTGCCCGTTTTGAACCCGGCGATCTGTATTCGACAGCTATGGTCGATGATCTGCGCCGTGCGCTGGTTCAGACAGGTCTTGTGTCGCGCGTGCAGCTGACCCCAGTTGAATCGAACGATCCGGGGCTGGTCGACCTCGCAGTGGAAATGGAACCCGCACCGCCGCGAACTATCTCCGGGGAGATTGGCTACAGCACGGGTGAGGGCGCGCGTGTCGAAGTGGGTTGGGAACATCGCAACTTTTTCCGGCCCGAAGGCGCGCTGGCGCTGCGCGGCATTATCGGAACGGATGATCAATTTGCCAGCGTCAGCATCAGGCGCAGCAACTTCCTGAACCGCGACCAATTGCTCACTGCCCAGCTTTTTGCCGGGAATACGAACCGGGACGCATTTGACGCACGCACTGCAGGCGTCACCGCGAGCTTCGAGCGAATTTCAAACCAATTGTGGCAGAAACAATGGATCTGGTCTGTCGGAGTGGAGCTGCTGGCGTCAGATGAGCGTGACGTAGTCGGAGCGACCGGATTGCGAGCTCGCGAAACCTTCTTGATTGGAGCATTGCCGCTCAGCATTGCCTATGACGGTACGGGCGATCTCCTGAACCCGAATGAGGGCGCGCGCCTTTCGGCGTTTATCTCACCTGAACTCTCCTTCCAGGATGGTACATTCGGCTATGCACGAGTTCAGATTGATGGCAGCGCTTATTACGCATTGTTGGACGCTCTGACCCTGGCTGGGCGCGTTCGGCTTGGTGCGATCCCCGGCGCGTCGACCAATAATATTGCGCCGTCCCGGCGTTTCTATGCAGGCGGCGGTGGCTCTGTGCGCGGTTACAGCTATCAGTCGATCGGTCCGCGCGATGCAAATAATGATCCGGTAGGCGGTCGCAGTCTTGTCGAATTTGCCCTCGAAGCCCGATATCGTTTTGGCGATTTTGGCGTGGTGCCCTTTATCGATGCAGGTGCGATCTACACCGATCTCTATCCCGATTTCACCAATTTGCGCTTCGGAGCGGGGTTGGGCGTCCGCTACTATAGCAGCTTCGGGCCGATCCGGCTCGATGTCGGGACGCCAATCAATCCGCAACCCGGTGACCCTGTCATCGCGATCTATGTTTCGCTCGGACAGGCCTTCTGATGGCCGCAACAGCAACCAATCCGGAGGCGGTAGATGTCGATTTTGTCTCCGCTACGTCGCGGCGACGGCGTCTAACCCGCTACACCCTGTTTGGCTTTGTCGGATTGCTCGCACTGCTCTTCGTCACACTATTTGCGTTGGATACGCCGCCCGGTCGCCGCTTCCTGATCGATCGGATTGAGGGTTTGGAGCCTGCCAACGGACTGCGCATTCGTATCGGTCGTATTGATGGTTCGATTTATGGCGCAATGACGATCTCAGATCTGAGGCTCTATGATCCAGACGGTCTGTTCTTCGAAGCCCCTGAGCTGAACCTTGACTGGCAGCCGCTCATGTACGTGTTCGACAATCAGCTGGAGATTGGCAGTCTAACCTCCGATCTCGTGATCCTGCATCGCGTGCCGTCACTCCTTCCATCCGAAGAGGAAGATCAGCCGATCCTTCCGAGTTTTGATATCTCGATTGACCGGATCGACTTTGAACGGTTCCGATTTGAAGAGGCGATTGCAGGGGAACGCCAACATGCGGCGATTGGCGGGACTGTGGAGATCCATACCGGACGCGCGCAGATCGAGCTTAATGCCCAAGGGCTGGACAGCGGCGAGCGACTGGCGCTGTTGCTTGATGCCGAACCGGATGGCGATGTCTTCGATCTCGATGTCGAACTTATTGCTCCGAATGATGGAATCCTGGCGGGGTTTACGGGGATTGAGCGCTCGCTGGTCATCGATATTGCAGGCAGTGGTACCTGGCAGTCCTGGGACGGACGGGCGCAGGTGGATAGCGGCGATGCGCGGGTGATTGATCTCAATCTGGAAGCTGCCGACGGGAATTTCGTTCTCGGCGGTGTGGTCCGGTCCACGGACTTGCTTGACCCAGGTGTAGCGCGACGCCTGACTGCTCCGGAAATGACGCTGAGTGCGCGCGCGGTTTTCGAGGATCGGCGCCTTGCCGGCGATTTCGATATCCGATCTCCGGCTGCGATCATTGAAGGGCGCGGTGTTTTCGATCTTGCCGCAAGCGGCTTCGAAGATTTCACCAGCGATATCCGTTTGCTCGACCCCTCGGCCTTGCTGAGCGATATGCGCGGGCAGAATGTTCGCATGCGGATTGCATTGGACGGTCCATTTTCGAATGCCGATTTCCGGTATGAGCTGACCGCGCCAAGTGCGGTGATCAGCGGCGCGAGCTTCGATGCTCTGCGCATCGCGGGCCGCGGGCAATGGGGCGACACGCCGTTCGCCCTGCCGGTCTCGGCAACCGCAAATCGAATAACCGGGATCAACGGCACGATCGATCAAATATTGAGCAATGTGGCGCTCGACGGCGATTTGCTGATTACCAGCGATCAATTGGTTGGCGATAATCTGGCATTGCGCTCCGATCGCCTGACTGGCGATCTCGCCGTGCTCTATGATTTTGCTACCGGCAATTATGCAGTCGGCCTCGATGGCGATGTTGATCGCTTCGAACTGCCGGGCCTTGGCGTGTTCGCTATCAACTCGCAGATTGAGATCGTGCCTGCGCCTAACGGCGGTTTTCAGATTGCTGGCCGCGCGCGTGCGGTCACACCGCAACTCGATAATGAGTTTTTCCAGTCGCTCGCCGCTGGGCAGACCACAGCCAATGCCGGCATCTCTTATGGCCCCGATGGGCGTTTCATCTTTTCCGATTTTGAGGTGAGTGCTCCGGCGCTCAATTTTGCTGGCGACGGCTATCTCGATAGCGAGGGCAACCTGTTTGTGGCTGGTTCGGGCGAGCAAGCGCAATATGGTCCGGTCACGCTCACGGCACAGGGCGAGCCATCGCGTCCGCGGGTAGAATTGGCGCTCGCCAGTCCGGTCCCAAATGCGGGTGTCGTTAATGTAGAGGCTCTGCTGGATCCCAATGAAGCCGGCTTTAGCTATTTGGCCAGCGGCCAGTCGATGGCCGGACCTTTCACATCTGTAGGACAGCTGCAATTGCCAGATGATGCGCCGGCCGCCGTTAGTGTGGGAGAGTTTCGCGTCGCTGATACCGTGACAGAGGGTCGGTTCGCATTTCGGGATGGCGGAATGGTCGGCGCTCTGGACCTCGAAGGCGATGGGGTGTCCGGCGATATCGAGCTGAGCATGGATGGCGGCGAGCAGCTGGTGGTGGTGGATATTGATGCCGAGAACGGGCAATTGGGCGGAGAGATTGATGCGACGATGCGCCAAGCCCTGTTCGATCTGCGTTGGCGCCCGCTTGCCGAAGCACCAACCTTGCAGGCCAGTCTTGAATTGAATGGATTTGAACGTCGCGGCCTGTCGCTACCCCGTTTTGGTGGCGATCTGGCGCTGGTCGACGGAGTTGGCGCAGCCGACACAACGGTTGACGGCGGCCGCAGTCGCAATTTCGATTTCGAAGCTCGCGCCGAGATCAGTCCAGTCTCCATTTCGGTCGAAGGCGAGGGACAATTCCGGGGAGAGCCCATTGAAGTGACGCCGCTCCTGCTTCGCAAGGAGGAAGAGGGTTGGGTCCTGGAAGAAAGCACGATCAGCTATCGGGGAGGGCAAGCGAATATCGCCGGTCGCTTCATGAACACGAGCACGTCGGTTGATGCCTCCCTGTCCAGTGTGCCTCTGGCGGTGGTCGACATATTCTATCCCGATACGGGTCTTGCTGGCACGGCCACCGGTTCACTGGGCTATCTGCAATTTGCCGGAGAAACGATTCCAACTATCGACGCGGAATTGCGCCTGCGCGACCTGACCCGTGAGGGCTTTGCGCTGCGTCCGCGTCCTGTAAATCTTGGTATTAACTCGCGTCTCGCCAATGGTCGCTTCGATACGCGTGCCGTCATGGAGAGCGACGGCGAGCAAATCATGCGGTTCCAGTCGCGCTTCGACGATATGGCGGGTAGCGGGAATTTCGGAGATATTCTTGCCCGCGCGCCATTGTTCGCTGAGCTGCAATATCGCGGCCCTGCAGAAACTCTCTGGCAGCTGACGGGCAATGAAGTTTTGAGCCTATCAGGCCCGCTCTATGCTGATCTCGATATTGGCGGAACACTCGACCACGCGGATGTAGACGGCGTCCTGCAGGTTCGCGATGGCCGTCTCGAAAGCGCGTTGACCGGTACGGTGATCGAAGGCGTTTCGACGGACGGGATCTTCCTGATCAATGAGCGCACGACCACGAGCGGCATTGTGCGCCAATCCCGTCTGGAATTCTCGGAGCTAGCTGGCACGACACCTGGTGGCGGCTCAGTATCGGGCCGCGCTGAATTTGATCTCGATTTGGCGACCGGGCTCGGTATGGAGATCGAGTTGCTGGCCGAGCGGGCCTGGCTGATCCGTCGCGACGATATCTCTGCTCAGGTCAGCGGACCCCTCTCAATCAGGTTGCGGACTCCCGAAGGCAGCGTGGCCGGCTCCGCTGACGCTCGGCCTGTCGGGACCATTGCTGGCGATTTCACTATGGCACGGGGTGAATTCATGCTGGGCCAGGCGGCTCCAGAGCTTGTCGTTCCCCAGCTCAACGTGACGGAGATCAACAGGCGAATTGACGATCGTGGTCCGCCTGTTGCGCCCGTTAACTGGACGCTTGATGTCGATGTAACCGCGCGCAACCGCTTCATGGTTCGCGGTCTTGGCCTGAACAGCGAATGGGGTGCTGATCTCCAGGTGCGCGGTCCGCTGGACGCATTTCAGATACTGGGCGAGATGAACCTGGTTCGCGGCGATTATCAATTTGCCGGACGGCAGTTCGAGCTCGATCGCGGTCGGATTGAGTTTTACGGCAATCAGCCTGTTGATCCGGGCCTTGATATTGTTGCGGAAGCCGACGTCGAAGGGCTGGATGCGACAATCAATATCGGTGGTAGCGGCAACAGCCCAGAGATCAGTTTTACGAGCGTTCCGGCACTTGAACAGAGCGAGCTGTTGAGCCGGCTTTTGTTCGGTACATCAATCACCGATCTTTCTGCACCTGAAGCGATCCAGCTCGGTGCGGCGCTCGCATCGTTGCAAGCTGGCGGCAATGGTCTCAACCCAATCAATGCAGTCCGTGATGCCATTGGCCTTGATCGGCTCCGTATCCTGCCAGCGGATCCAGCCGTTGGTCGCGGTACGGCGGTCGCGGCTGGCTTTTATGTATCGCGGAACCTGTTCGTTGAGGTGATTACGGACGGGCAAGGCTATTCGGCTACTGAGACAGAATTCCGCGTCACGCGCTGGCTTTCCTTGCTCTCGAGCATATCGACGCTCGGCCGTGTCGACGCGAACCTACAGATCAGCCGGGATTATTAGCCGCGTTGCTGCTACTGGTGTCGCGCCTGCATAACTGGCGATTCGAGATGGTGGACCATCGGGGAGTGCGGGCGTCATCTGCCGTGCGCCTGGGCATCCCGCAACCAACAGGAGACGCCTTATGCAGATTGTAATCCTCCTCTACCCGAATATGACCCAGCTCGATTTCACCGGGCCGTTCGAAGTCTTTGCCGCGATTCCCGACGCCAAAATTGATCTTGTGTGGAAGAGCACCGAGCCGGTTTCGGACATCAACGGCCTGACAATCGTACCCAGTGCCAGCCTGGCCGATGCGCCACAGGCCGATCTTCTGTTTGTGCCAGGCGGCTTTGGTCAGGCCGCACTGATAGAAGATGATGAGGTGCTGGACTGGCTGCAAAGCCAGGCAGACGGCGCGAAATACGTCACGTCGGTCTGTACGGGATCGCTGATCCTTGCTGCGGCTGGCTTGCTCGAAGGGTATCAGGCCACAAGCCATTGGTATTGGATTGATCAGCTTAAGCTGTTTGGCGCAGAGCCAGTGAGTGAGCGCGTCGTCATTGATCGCAATCGTATCACAGGGGCAGGGGTTTCGGCCGGGATCGATATGGCGCTGTCACTGGTGGCCGAGCTCTACGGCGAGGCCATGGCCCGGACGATACAACTGGGCATCGAATATGACCCGAGCCCGCCCTTTGATGGCGGACATCCAAGCCGCGAATCCGAAGAGATTGTCGCCATGCTTTCTGCGCGACTGTCGACGATCGAGGAAGCGCGCTGGGAGGTCGCCGAAAAGGCGGCGGCTCGGTTAAAAGAAAGGCGGCCAGCAAGCTGACCGCCTTTCCTAGCGTTGCATTGGAAGGGAGAAACTAGGCAGGTTCGCCGAGGATCGTCTTCACTTCCATAAACTCGCGCAGGCCATATTTGCCCATTTCGCGGCCATTTCCGGACTGTTTATAGCCACCGAACGGCGCGTCGGGGATCGGGCCCCAATTGTTCACGCCGACCAAGCCAGCACGCAGCTTGCCGGTAAATTTCGCAGCTTCTTCAGCTGGGCCGTAGACGCAGGCGGAAAGGCCGTAATCCGTGTCATTGGCGATCTCGAGCGCTTCATCATCATTTTCATATTTGATGAGCGTAACGACCGGACCGAAAATCTCTTCGCGCGCAATCGTCATGTCGCTGGTGATGTCGGAAAAAACCGTCGGCTTCACGTAGAAACCCTGGTTCACCCCATCTGGACGACCCGTGCCGCCGGTTTCCACCTTGCCGCCTTCGTCGATGCCCGTCTGGATCAGTCCCTGGATCTTCTCATATTGCGCCGAGTTCACGACCGGACCGATATGCTGACCCATTTCGGTTGGATCGCCGACGGGCACGCTCTCCATCACGCCTTTGGCGATCTGGACGGCTTCGTCATATTGCGATTCATGGACGAGCATGCGGGTCGGTGCGATGCAGCTCTGGCCTGAATTGATGATCACGCCCTGCAGGCCGTTTGGCACAGCTTCGCTGAGATCAGCGCCTTCAAGAACGATGTTCGGCGTCTTGCCGCCCAGTTCCTGATGCACGCGCTTGACGGTGTCCGCAGCATTCTTGGCGATGATGATGCCAGCGCGGGTCGAACCGGTGAAACTCACCATGTCGACATCGTCATGCTTGGTCAGCATCGTGCCAACGCCCGGGCCATCGCCCTGGACGAGATTGAACACACCAGCCGGAACACCAGCAGCATCCATGATTTCAGCGAAGATCGCGGCTGAACCCGGCGTTTCTTCCGACGGTTTGAGAACCATAGTGTTCCCGGCAGCCAGCGCAGGCGCGACTTTTGCAGTGATCTGATTAAGCGGCCAGTTCCATGGGGTAATCATGGCGACCACACCGATCGGCTCATGCACGACGCGTGCCGGGCCAAGCTGCTCTTCAAATTCAAATTCCTTAAGCACTTCAGAGGCTTTGAGGATGTGGCCGAGGCCGGCTGGGCCTTGGGCGGCATTACCAATTGCAACCGGGCAGCCCATTTCATCGGCCATCACATTGGCGATATCGGGCATGCGCTTCTTATATTCTTCAGCGATCCGATCGAGCATCTCGATCCGCTCTTCGACGCTGGTCTGCGAGAAGCTCTTGAACGCTTCTTTGGCAGCCGCAACGGCATTGTCGGTGTCAGCCTGGCTACCAAGCATGATTTCCGTGCACGGCTCTTCGGTCGCCGGGTTGATGACCTCATGGCGTGAGCCGCCATCGCTATCGACCCATTGGCCGTTGATATAGTGCTTCAAATAGCTGTGCATGACATTCCGCTCCTGTGATTCGGGGATTTAGGTTCTGATTTGAAACCAAGATAGGGGATGCAGGCCGATGGTTCAATCGACTGTCGTTGCTTTGGGGTTTGGGCGCTATCAGCCGTGTATCTGTGCGTCCCTTGTTGGCGCATAAGAAAACCCCCGCAGCCGGGTTGCGGCGACGGGGGTTTCTTCAATCGTCCAGCGATTAGGCCGAATAATACATGTCGAATTCGACCGGGCCGGGGGTCGTTTCCCAGCGGTCATTTTCTTCCCATTTAAGCTCGGCATAAGCTTCAATCTGATCCTGGGAGAATACATCGCCCTTGGTCAGGAAGTCGAAATCATCTTCGAGCGCTTCGAGTGCTTCGCGGAGCGAACCACATACTGTCGGGACGCCCTCAAGCTCTGCCGGCGGCAGGTCGTACAGGTTCTTGTCCATCGCATCGCCCGGATGGATCCGGTTCTCGATGCCGTCCAGACCCGCCATCAGCAGGGCCGAATAGCAAAGATATGGATTGGCCATCGCATCAGGGAATCGGAATTCGACGCGCTTGGCTTTGTCACCAGTACCATATGGAATACGGCAGGACGCAGAGCGGTTACGGCTCGAATAGGCCAGCAAAACAGGCGCTTCGTAACCCGGTACGAGGCGCTTATAGCTGTTCGTCGTCGGGTTGGTGAATGCGTTCAGGGCGCGCGCATGTTTGATAACGCCGCCGATATAATAGAGGCAGGTATCGCTTAGGCCCGCATAGCCGTCGCCAGCGAAGAGCGGTTTGCCTTCGTTCCAGATCGACATATGGGTGTGCATGCCCGAGCCATTATCTTCCTTGATCGGCTTCGGCATGAAGGTGGCCGTCTTGCCATAGGCCTGGGCCACCATGTGCACGACATATTTATAGACCTGCATCCGGTCGGCCGTTTCAACCAGCGAACCGAAGGTGAGGCCAAGCTCATGCTGGGCGGCGCCCACTTCATGGTGATGCTTGTCCATCGGCAAGCCCATCTCGAGCATCGTCGAAACCATTTCGGCGCGGATATCCATGGCGCTGTCGACTGGAGCAACCGGGAAATAACCACCCTTGGCGCGTGGGCGATGAGCCATATTGCCCATCTCATATTCGCGGCCTGAATTGGTCGGCAGCTCGATATCGTCAATCTTGAAATAGCTGCGATCATATCCGTCTTCGAAGCGCACATCGTCGAACATGAAGAATTCAGCTTCCGGTCCGACATAGACGGTGTCACCAACACCCGATGCCTTCACAAAGGCTTCGGCGCGTTTCGCAGTCGAGCGCGGATCGCGGCCATATAGTTCGCCCGTGCCCGGTTCGACAATGTCGCAGCAAACAGCGAGCATCGGCGTGGCAGAGAAGGGGTCTTCATAGACGGCGTCGAGGTCCGGCCGCAGGATCATGTCGGATTCATTGATCGCTTTCCAACCGGCGATCGAAGACCCGTCGAACATCAGGCCATCTTCAAGAGCGTCCTCATCCATGACGCCTGAGCACATCTGAAGGTGCTGCCATTTGCCCTTGGGATCGGTGAAGCGAAGGTCGACCCATTCGATCTCATCTTCCTCGATACGTTTGATTATGTCTTTGGCGGTAGTCGTCATGAAATATTACCTTCCTCTTTAAGGAATCACCCAGACCTTTTGTTACCCAATAATTCGCACACGCACAATTTATTTTTGCACTGCAGCATGAATGATTTTGGCTATCACGGCCTTGCCGCGGGTCAGGTCTCGCAACTCCCTGATATTACAAGCTGCTGATCGGTCGGTGCATCAGACCGCGTCGGAATTCTGTTCGCCGGTACGGATCCGAACCGCACGATCAACCGTTGAGACGAAGATCTTGCCATCGCCAATCCGTCCGGTCTGAGCCGCATTCTGGATGGCTTCGACGACGCGATCGGCGAGACCATCATCCACCACGGCTTCGAGCTTAACCTTGGGCAAGAAATCCACGACATATTCGGCACCGCGATACAGCTCGGTATGGCCTTTCTGGCGACCAAAGCCTTTTGCTTCTGTCACTGTCATTCCGGTGACGCCCACATCATGCAGCGCCTCTTTCACTTCATCGAGCTTGAACGGTTTGATGATCGCTTCGATCTTTTTCATATGCGCGCCCTTCCTGTGGCTGCGATGCGGAATGCTCCCCTGAACTCATAAGCGGGCAGGGCCCCGACTCGCAAGTCGGTTGCGCGGCCGGGGCAACATCATTTACTGCGCCGCGCTTCAGTCAACATAAGATAATCCATTACGCATCCGGCAAGCCGATGCGCCCGAGAGATGGTCCGTGCACTTTTGCAAAACCGTCCTGTTTTCGGGTCTATCCGTCGCCAACTCCCTGTTCCGTTGTCGAAAAGTCACGATGCTGGCGGCGAGTGGTGGGCGTAAACTAAGGATTAGATCATGCGAAAACCTATTCTGTTCGGCGCCTCCCTTCTTGCAGCCTCGGCTATGGCAATGCCGGCACTAGCTCAGGACGCTGATGGTAATGCATCACCACCTTCGGAAGACCGGACGGTGCCTGTTCCAACTATCGATACCGATGGTGATGGCGCACCGGATGCCTGGGACCAGCGTGGTGATGGCCGTCCCGACAGTTGGGATACCGATGGCGATGGTCGTCCCGACGTCTTCGATCGCGACGGGGACGGCGAGCCGGACGAACCCCAATAGCGAAAAATGCGCCGCCGGGCCGAAGCCTGGCGGCGCATCCTTTGTGCGCGGATTATCCCGTTAGCCTTCGTCAGCGCCTTCCGCATCTTCGCGGCGCGCCCTGAGCCGGGCGATATCCTCATTGGCCTTGTCGATGACATAGAGCCGGATGGTTTCAGCGAGTTCAGCTGGCAATACGCTGGTGAAGCTAGGCATGCCGTTTTCGGCCAGTGAACCACCGCGGACGACACTCAGCCAGGCTTCGGCATCGGTTAGATAGCCGGAGAAGCGAACGTCAGGGTTGATGCCGCCGCCGACTGCTCCCTCGCCATGGCAGACCATGCAGTAGCGCATGAAGAGTCCTTCACCCTGTGCAATTTGTTCTGCTGTACCGGTTGATTCAGGCGGATCGAGCAATTGCTGCTCCATATCTGGTGCATCAGGCAGGACCCCGCTGCCATCCAGTCGCAGCACGATCAGGCGTGGAATATTCGGCACCTGGCCTGCTGTTATGTCGGCGGCACCAGCCGTGATCTGGAACGCACCACCACGGCCGGTGGTGAAAGCGATATGCTGGACCCCATCGATCAGGAACGTCGAGGCACCAGCCAATACGCCCGTCTGTGTGTCCATCGACCAAAGCTCTTCGCCGGTGTCGGCAGTATAGGCCTTGAACTGGCCGGTTGCCGTGCCTTGGAAGACAAGGTTGCCGGCGGTTGTCAGAATTCCGCCATTCCAGGGAGTGGTGTAATCCACTGTCCAGCGCGCTTCTTGCGCAACTGGATCCCAAGCCACCAGCTGGCCGCTCACTGTCGCGATCAGTGCGCGCATTGTCGCTTCGTCACGGGGAAGGGCGGTGTCCGCAATGTTAGTCCCGGTATTGAAACCGATCGGACTGAGCTCGGAATGAGCATCTTCCGTCGCGGGCAGCAGGAGCTGCGGCGCAATATTGGCTGGAATATAGGCAAGGCCTGTCATGGGATTAAACGCCATGGGCTGCCAGTTATGCGCACCGATCGGTCCGGGATTGGCGATGAACATCTCGCCCGTCCGATAAAAGCGCGCCGCCGGATTTTCGATTGGCCGTCCAGTTTCCAGATTATAGCCAGTCGCCCAGTTCACACCGTCGACAAAGGCTTCGGCGGAAATCAGCGAACCCGTCTCGCGGTCAACTACGAAGAAGAAGCCATTCTTTGGCGCATGGAGGATTACCTGACGGGTTTCGCCATCAATCTCGAGATCCGTGAGGATCATCGATTGGGTTGCCGTGAAGTCCCATGTCTCGCCCGGGGTTTCCTGATAGTGCCAGAGATATTCGCCGGTATCCGGATTGAGCGCGACGATCGAAGACAGGAACAGATTGTCGCCCTGTCCGTCTGACCGGACGCCGTGGTTCCACGGACTGCCGTTGCCGACGCCGATGTAAAGCTGATTCAGTTCATGATCGTAAACAATTGAATCCCACACGGTTCCGCCACCGCCGGACTCGCGCCATGAACCACCTTCGGACCAGGTCCGCGATGCAGTTTGCAGCACTTCGTCCGAGGCTGCGCCATCAGGCTCACCATCGGGATTGGGAACGGTATAGAAGCGCCACTCGAGCGCGCCGGTATTGGCATTGTACGCCGAAACATATCCACGCACACCGAATTCGGCGCCGCCATTACCGATAATGACCCGATTGTTCACGACGCGCGGAACGCCGGTGATTGTATAGGGTCGGTCCTGGTCGGTCGTCTGTTCGGACCAGAGCTGCGCACCCGTGCCGGCGTCGAGCGCGATCAACCGGCCATCAAGGGTGCCGAGATAAAGCTTGCCGCGCCAAACCGCGACACCGCGATTGACTGCGTCACAACAGGTGTTCTGGAGAACGGAGCGCGGAACTTCGGGATCGAAGGTCCAAAGCGGTTCGCCATTGCGGGCATCGAATGCAAATACCTTGGACCATGGCCCGGTGATATACATGATGCCGTCCACAACGATCGGCGTGGCTTCCTGCGCGCGCGCATCGGGCAGTTCGGCTGTCCAGGCGATGCCGAGATTTTCGACATTTTCCGTCGTGATCTGATCGAGGGGGCTGAAGCGCTGTTCGTCATAATTAAAGCTGGCCGCAGCCCAATCGCTGCCGTCTCCGCCAGTCGTTAGAAACTCACCATCGACTTTTGCCGTGCCTTCAGCCGAACTTGTAGATCCTTCCGATCCACCGGTACCTGCCGAACATGCCGCCAGGCTCATTGCCAAAGCCAATCCGATCCATTTGCGCATAACAGACGTCCCTCCTGAGTCTCCTTATTGGCCCAGCAGGATGAGCGTTGCAAATTCTTGTATGCAGAATGACTTCGGCGAAACTTGTCCGACTAGGTGTAAGGCGGATTATCCAGGCCGGTTGGGCTCTTGGTGAAGATTTCAACGCTATCTTCGGTCACACCCACCGAATGCTCGAACTGGGCCGAGAGCGATCGATCGCGCGTCACGGCCGTCCAGCCATCGTCGAGCACTTTTACGCTCGGCTTGCCGATATTGATCATCGGCTCGATCGTGAAGAACATGCCGGGTTTGAGCTCGGGGCCGGTGCCGGGATTGCCCGCATGGATCACTTCGGGTGCGTCATGGAACAATCGACCCAGGCCATGACCGCAAAAATCACGAACGACGCCATAGCGATGGGCTTCGGCATGGCTTTGGATGGCGTGCGAAATATCGCCGAGAAATGCGCCGGGCTTCACTTCGGCAATACCCAGCATCATCGCTTCATAGGTGACATCGATAAGCCGCTGCGCCTTGATCGGGATCTTGCCGACGGTGAACATCCGGCTGGTATCGCCATGCCAGCCATCAAGGATTGGCGTTACGTCGATATTGACGATATCGCCTTTTTTGAGGGACTTGGTGCCCGGAATTCCGTGACACACCACATGATTGATCGAGGTGCAGCAGCTCTTCGTATAGCCCCGATAGCCAAGCGTTGCGGGAATGCCGCCACCGGCTTTCATCCGCTCAAGGGCAAAATCGTCAATCTCCTCGGTCGTAACGCCAGGCTCGACCAGCGGAACCAGCGCATCGAGCACCTCGGCGGCCAATCGACCAGCCGCGCGCATGCCCTCAAACCCACTTGCGTCGTGGAGCTTGATTGTGCCGTCGCGCGCAACCGGGTCGGCTGCGGTTATGGTCTGATACTGGTTCATGAGCGGCTATATAGCGACACCGTCATGGTTTCGCTACCATCATCGCGGAACCCGGCTAGCGGAAACGGATGCGCTCGGCGTGCAGGCTTTCACCGTCCGATCGCCTGAGGTTCAGCGCTACTTCGCCAGCGGCCCAGTCAATCTCGAGCATGCCGAAATTCTCATCCGAATAGAAACCGGAACGGCGGATCGGGTCGGGTTCGCGGGCTCCGGTATCGCCTTCTCCGAACGAGAGGTTGAGCGAGGAGGCGGTGAGCTCCCACAGTTCTTCACCCAATGCTTCGGGCGTGGCCTGATAGAAGGCACCGCTATGGCGATCGCCCGACAGGACGACCATGCCGCCGCCATTGCGCGCTGCGAGCGCGCGATAGAATCGCTCTCTTTCGAGCGGCATATTTCCCCATTTTTCGTAATTATGCGCGTCGGTTAGCAGCTGTATCGATGAAACGATGATACGAAGATCAGCGGGCTTTTCCAGCTCGCCAGCCAGCCACGCCCATTGGGCAGCACCGAGCATCGTCGCGTCGGGACTGTCGGTGATTCCGTAATGGCCGAGCGGTCTGCGTTCGGCCGAATAGGGCAGGGAGACCAGCGGATCGCGAAAGAAGCGAGTGTCGAGAATGATAAGCTGTACCCGCTCGCCCTCGGGCCCAATCATCACGCTGTCATAGATGCCCGGTCGTGCGCGCACGGCATCGCTCGAGCGCCAGAAACTTTCGAACAGCTGCTCGGATCGCTCGCGAAAGGAAAAGGCTCCGCCGGAATCATTGGGCCCGAAATCATGGTCGTCCCAGCTCGCCAGCATCGGGACCTGGTTGCGAAAGGCGATGAACTCGGGATGCGAAGCCTGGAGTTGATAGGCATGTGCGAACGTGCCGAGATCTGCCTCGCCGCGATAACCGAAATCACCATAGACATTGTCGCCAATCATCAGGAACAGCTCCGGATTGTGGGCCGCGATTGTCGACCAGATGGTTTGGTGACGGTTTTGGTGGTTGCAACTGCCAAATGCGATCCGGCTGATCGCGCGGCTGATGTCGAGCTGCGCGCCGGCATTGGCCTGAGGGACATTGGTGTCGAGCGTGGCGTAATAGGGCCGCAGCGCTTCTTCGGCACTTTGCGGAGGCGCAGCTTGCGGTGCCGCGGCCACATTTGCGCAACTGCTTAGAACCAATGATCCCAGGCCGGCCAGAAGTGCAATTGTCGATCGTGTCATGGCAGTGTGCGTCCCTTCCTCACAAAAAAGGGGCCGGCGACATGATCGTCTCCGGCCCCCATTTTTTAGCGGTTATGCGTTGTCATCCTAGAACTCGTAACGCGCGCCGATCTGGATCCGCCATACCGATGCGGAGCTTGAGATATTCTGGTCGATATCCGGATTGAAGCCCGAGATGATGTAGCGTCCCTGGGCATCGACACCATCAAGGTCGACAAGGTCAACCACTTGACCATCGCCGAAGGAACCGCGCGTCTTGAACGTGTTCCAGCTGCTGTCGAGCATGTTCAGGAAGTTATCGATATCGGCAAACAGCTCGAACCGATCCTGAGTGATGCCGAACCAGCTACCCGGTCCCGGAAGTTCCTGGCTGATGCGGATATCCATATCATAGGTCCAGTCTTCCCGGCAGGTATTCCGACGAATCGTCGTACCCGCTGCTTCGCTGGCGCAGTCCCACTGCTGAGCGAAGTTGACGAGCTCGGCGACTTCCGAAGCCACGGAGAGCGGAGACACATTCGGATCATTCACTCCGGTTGGGATGTAGATGAGCGCGTTGTCGTTACCCGAGGAGCTGTCGTTGAACACCCCGCCGCCATCAAAGGTCAGGCTGTACGGACGGCCCGAACGGGCGCTGAAGAACATGCCGAGCTGCGTGTCATAGCCGTCGATGAATTCTTCGGTGAAGTTCACAGCGAAAGTAAACTGGTGCCGCGTTTCATAGTTTGACGTCGAGTTGACCGGGTTCTGCCGGTCAAATGCTGCCGATTCATCAAAGCTGGACGTTGCTGTCGAGCTGTTGTTGTTCCGGGAGTTGTTCGAGTCTGTGAATGCGTAGCCAAAGTTGACGAACACGCTGCCATTCTCGGTGAACACGCCGCGATCGAAATTCTTCGACATGCTGAACGAGAAGACGTGGCTGTCATAGGATCGGCCATTGGTCAGCTGAATCTCATCATCGCGCCGCGTGCGACACGCATTCGAGAAAGTTCCCGAATATGTGAGGCCCGTGCCGCCTGTGCCGTTCAGCGTCAATGCGCAACCCGCATTGGACGGATCGATTGCGACATAAATTGGACGGCCATCAACGGTGAAGCCATTCAGGCCCTGGGTTGGATCGACGACCTGTGAGAGGTCGACGAAGTTAATCGGATCCTGGAAGTGGCTGTAGATATAGTCGAGCTGCAGCTGCCAGTTATCGAAAAAGCCTTCGCCCCAGCCAAATTCGGTGGAAAAGCCGATATTCGCACGGACTACCGTCGGAACATCGAAATTCGGATCGGTTGACTGTGTATCAGCTAGGCCGGCTGCTGCCTGACCGGATGCAAACTGAGTGGCACAGCCCGGGAAGCCGGTGAAGTTGCCGCCTGCATCCAGCACGTTGAAGCTGCCATCCGGATTGGTGAAGCCCGCACAGGTCGGATCGAACGTATCGCCTTCACCGGTCGAGAAACCGTTGTTGGAGAATGCGTTCGAGAAGTAGACGATCGGATCACCGCCTGAGAACACGCCAACACCGCCGGTAAGCCGGCTGTTGCGGATCAGGCCTTCGAAGTCATCAAAGGTGTAGGTGAAGCCGAGCCGCGGCAGAATGATCGGATCCAGCTGACTGAAGCCGAAATTGTTGCCGAAGCCATAGCGGGTATTGAAGGCCGGATTGGTGCGCGGCGCGCTGCCATCAAACCATTCGACGCGAACACCGCCGATCACGCTCAACTGGTCCGTTACCTGCCAATCATCCTGCGCATAAATTGCGTAGATGCGCCGATTGAACGTTGCCGAAGCCTCGTTGATGTCACCCGATGGAGTTGCACGGATCGTAGCACCACCGAGTGTGCCAGCAGCAATATTGTCGGCCGTGTCACTAAAGACGGTAGAGAAAAAGCCTGGGGCAACATCGCCGTTCTGGAAATCGGTCAGGTTACGGAAGAAGATCGTGCCTGTTGCGTTGATGGCAAACAGGTTGAATACGGAAAGGTCATTGACCTCTGCGCCAAACTTGATGTCATGATCGCCAATCGTCCAGTTTGCGGTAATGCGGGCAAGATCGGTTTGAGTTTCCAGCGCGTTGGCGGACCGGAAGATACCAGGACCGGTGCTCAACACACCATTTTGCGATGGACCGATAACACCAACCGACAAGCGCGGGATCGGATTGCCGTCCTGCGCCTCACCGCCGCCAACCGGTCCCTGAACGTCAGTAACGTCAGAGCGCGACAGGCGAAGCTCAGTTGAGAAATTCTCGCTCCAGTCCGAGTAGACACGCAGCGAGTAATAGTCGGAGACGGTGCCTTCATCTTCAAAACTGTTGAGGCCAGTCAGTTCCTGATCGCCCGTGTCGCTTTCGACATTGGTTTCTTCAAGACGCTGATAGGTGGCTTCGATGCGGTGATCGTCATCTACATACCAGTCGAGACGACCAAAATAGCGAATGCTCGCTTCCGGCAGAGACCGCGGGTAGCCGCCAATATCGATGCCATAGACATTCTGAGCAATGTTCGAGAATTGATCGAACTGGGCCTGGGTTACGAAGTCGGCATCGTTTGCGAAGCCCCCGCCCGCAGGCCCCGTATCATTGGAATCGCCGAGATCGGTTTCTTCATAGGCGCCGAAGAAGAACAGTCGATCGGGAATGATCGGTCCGCCAAGGGTGACACCCCAGCGCTTCTCTTCAAATGCAGCCGGCGTGAAGTCTTGACCGTCGACAGTGTCGCCGCGCAGGTCTTCGTTGCGGAAGGTGTAGAAGGCCGAACCCGAGAAACGGTTCGTACCTGCCTGGGTCACCACGTTGACGGCGCAGCCGGTGAAGCCCGAATACTCGACGTCGAACGGTGCGAACTCGATCGAGGTTTCGCGGATGGCGTCGAACGGAAGCGGCAGTGCGTTACGTGCAGCAAACGGGGTGCCGTTCAGACCGAACACGTCGGCTTGCACAATGCCGTCAACCGTGAAGGTGTTCGACCGGTCATTACCGCCGAGGCAGGAGATGCGGTCAACTTCATTCGAACGGTCAAGGCTGACGCGCGGATCGATACGAATAAGGTCGCGAACGTCGCGTGAGATAGACGGGAAGCTTTCGAGGATCTCCTCGTTGAAGGAGTTGCCCGGGCCAAGTGCGAGCTGGACCAGGTTGGCGCGGGCTGCGGTAACAACGATCGTTGCTTCGCCGGCGCTACGGGTCAGTTCAAAAGCGAGCGATGTATCGCCTGACAGGTTGATCCGGATGTTTTCGACCGTCTGGCCTTCGAAGCCCGATGCCGTTGCGGTGACCGTGTATGGTCCGCCCGTAACAAGGTTGCCTGCGCGGAAGCTACCGTCAGAACCAGTCACCAGCTGTCGGGTCGAGCCCGTTCGCGTATCGGTTACGGCAACCGAAGCGTTGGCGACGGCGTTACCCGCATCATCAACGACTCGGCCCTGAACACCTGATGTAATTTGCTGCGCCGCAGCAGGAGTGGCGATGACGCCTGCAACCGACGCCGAAGCTGCGGTAGCAGCCAGAAAAACCTTGAAATAGCGCATGATTATCCCCGATGGATCTTTGATTACCCCTGACCGGTCTCGTGCCCCTTTGCACCTCCGGTCCGATGACCCGCCGTCTAACGAGTCGTCGTGTCACTTATGTGACAAATCCGCAGTTTTGCGGAGTCTGGAGGTGGGGGTAACTTACGGTTCTGACTCACCTGTGTGAATCATGACACGCTTCTAATCTTTGCGCCCCAGCCAAGCCGGCGCTAAGGCATGCCGCATGAATCAGAAAAGAACCTGGACCGCCGGCTTGGTTGTGATCGGCGATGAGATTTTGTCAGGCCGGACACAGGACAAGAACGTTGCTGCACTTGCGAAATGGCTAAATGTGCAAGGAATCCGGCTCGTTGAGGTACGAATTGTGCCAGATATTCTTGAGCGGATTGCCGAAGCCGTAAATGCCGTGCGCGCGGAGACGGACTATCTCTTCACCACCGGCGGCATCGGCCCGACCCATGATGATATCACCGTCGATGCGGTGTCGGCGGCGCTCGGTGTCGAGGTGATCGTGCATCCGCGCGCTCGGGCGATGCTCGAAGGCTATTATAAGGACAAAGGTGGCCTCACTGATGCACGTCTGCGGATGGCACGGGTTCCCGATGGCGGCGAGCTGATCGAGAATCGGATGTCGGGCGCGCCCGGCATTCGCCATGGCAATATCTTCATCATGGCAGGCATCCCGCATATCGCAGAACAGATGATGGATGCGCTGACCGGTCAGCTTGAAGGCGGCGACCCAGTGCTGTCGGATACGATCGGCTGTTGGACGGCCGAAAGCGAAGTGGCTGACATATTGGGCGCGGTCGAAGATGCGCACCCTGACAGCCAGATCGGCAGCTATCCTTTTTTCCGCGAAGGGCGGGTCGGTGCGAACTTTGTGGTGCGCTCGACCGATGCCGATCAGCTTGTGGCGTGCATGAACGCTTTGTCTGAGGCGCTGGTTGCCAACGGCCAAGAGGTTACGCCGGGCGGTATCTAGCCGTCCGCCTGCTTGGGCTGGCTTCGACGCGTGAACAGCAGGATCACCATCGCAGTTAAGGCCATGGCCGCTGCGATAGCGAAAGCCGCGCCGGGGAAATAGATACTCGCGTCATCACTTGAGAAATGCGCCAGCGTCGGATTGAAAGTCAGCGGTGCAATAATCGCGGAGAGGGCGGTCAAACTTGCGATAAAGCCTTGCAACTCTCCTTGCATATGGGCCGGGACGCGTCGGCTCATCATCGAGCTGATTGCCGGGCCTGCCAGGGCCGCGAGCGCTGTCACCGCCATGATCACGAACACAGCCCAGCCATAGGGGCTAATGGCGTATAGGATATAGGCGGCCGCGCTGATCGCGATCCCGAGTATCGCGTTGCGCCGTTCGCCATAGCGTTTCACCATAGGGCCAACCGCGAACGCCTGAACAACGGCCATCATCGCTCCGGTCCATGCGAGCGAGATCCCGACCATACCGCTCGTCCAGTCGAACCGGATCTGCGTGAAATAGGCCCAGGTCGCGGGATAGATATTCTGGGCGCTCATCCAGAACAGATAGACCAGGGCGACCGGCAACACGCCCGGCATCATCCGCAGCTTCAGCAAGGCGCCGAGTGGATTGGCACGTATGAGACTGAATGGCCGCCGGTTTTCATGCGCTAGTGTCTCGGGAAAGGCGAAATAGCCATAGATCAGATTTGCCGCGCCCAGCCCGGCGGCCACAAAGAAGGGGAGGCGGGTGCCGAATTCGCCAATCACCCCGCCAATTGCTGGGCCAACGATGAAACCAGTTCCAAACGCCGCGCCGATCAAGCCGAAACCGCGCGCGCGGTTCTCCTCGTCAGTGATGTCGGCCATCGTCGCATAGGCGGTTGAGAATGCCGCACCGAAAGTACCGGCCAGCGCGCGTCCCAGGAACAGCCAGGCAAGGGTCGGCGCCAATCCCATAACTGCATAATCGATGCTGAACCCGGCCAGGGAGAGGAGCAGCACCGGCCGGCGGCCAAACCGATCGCTGATGCTTCCAACCAGCGGTCCGAATGTAAACTGAAACAGAGCATAGGTGAGGATCAGCCAGCCGCCGATCGACGTTGCCTCTGGCAGTGAAACATCGGCCAGCTCGACTACAAGATCGGGCAGCACCGGCATGATGATGCCAAAGCCGATCGCATAGACGAAGATGGTCCCAAGGACGAAACGGGTCGCCGCCTTGGATTTGCGCTCTTCCATCGGCGATCCATAGGCGGCAGACGCGTCAGACGCCATCTATGGCGCTCAGCCATATGTGAACTACACTGCGGTGCAGCCCGCCTTACGCCATTGTGATCGCGGTTTGGAAGGCGGGGCGCGCCGCGATCCGGTCCACATAGGCTTTCAGGTTTGTCATCTCATCGCTGACCGACCCAAGCCGGTTGGACATGAAACAGGCATGGCCGAGCATGATGTCTGCACCGGAAAAATCGCCAATCAAATAGTCCTTGCCTTGCAGCGCTTCATCAACCGGCCCCAGCGCCTTGGTCAGCAGCCGCTGCGCCTGGCCCAAAACGGTCGCATCGCGGCGCTCTTCGGGCAGCAATAATGTGTGCACGACAACGGTGTTCACCGGCGGCATGACCATCCCTTCGCAATAATGGAACCATTGGAGATAGTCGGGAAAGCGTGGGTCATCGACTGCGGGTTTCAGGCCGCCATTCTTGTGGCGTTCCAGAATGTAATCGACGATTGCCCCGGACTCGAAAATGGTGACATCGCCATCCTCCAACACCGGTATACGACCGAGCGGATGGCGCGCGCGATGCTCGTCCGACTTCAGATCCTTGGGATGAAACGCCATTTTGTTGATTTCATAGGGCAGCTCCAATTCTTCCAGTAGCCATACGATCCGTCCCGCGCGTGAGTTTGGAGCAAAGTGAAGTTTCAGCATTTTCGTCCTTTCACATTTTTGGCCCTGCAAGCGCCAAAGATCGGTCGACAGAATACAGTCGGGATATCAACTGTGCCGCCGTCTAACCGAAGACGCAAATTTGGCGCCATTGCCAGGATTTTCCGGCGGGTGCATGGCGTTACGTAAGAATTCAGCAGATCGGGGCCCGTTGTTCCCGGCTCAACTGCGCGGAGGGACATATGAGCATTTACTTCAGGCAGGTGTGCCTCGTCGCGGACACGCTCGAACCTGTCATCGCCGATCTAAAGGCCGTCTTCTCGCTGAAGACCGCCTATGTCGATCCGCACGTCCGCAGTTTCGGACTGGAAAATACGCTGCTCGCCATCGGCACCGACTTTATTGAGGTCGTCGCGCCGATCGAAGAGAATACGGCCGCCGGCCGGTATCTCGAGCGACGCGACGGTGACGGCGGATATATGGTCATCGGCCAGGTCGAAACCAAAAAGGAGCAGGATGCGTGCCGCGCACGGGCATCGGACAATGGGGTTCGCGTTGCCTGGGAGACGGATGGCGACGAATGGAAGATCATGCAGCTCCATCCTGGCGACATGCGGGCGGCCTTTTTCGAAGTCGATTGGCAGGAGCGCTTCGATCCTGAAGGCTTCTGGTTGCCGGCTGGCGGCGATGGTTGGCAAGATACGATCTCAACCGATGTGGTGAGCGCAATTGTCGGGATCGAGCTGCAAGGGCCTGACCCGCAGGCATTGGCACAGCATTGGGCAGATGTTGCCGGCGTTTCTGTCGGGGAGGCCGATGGCAGTCCTATCGTCGAACTGGCGAATAACCGCCTGCGCTTCGTTCCCGACACTGACGGGCGCCGCCCGGGCCTCAGCGGCATCGATCTCCAAGCCTTCGACCGGGATGGAATCATCGACCGCGCAAAAGCACGCGGCCTCGCTACCACTGCAGACAGCGTGACGATCGGCGGCGTGCATTTCCGGCTGGTGGATTGATACACAGCGAAGCAGAAAGTGCCCGCTTTGCTCCCAATGCGGACATAGATCGACATCAAGAGCCCCGGTTTTTTTGCGCCTGAAAACGGTCCTCCGTTCGGCATTGAAGCGAACGGCAGTTGCCGACACAAAAAACGACCATATCGTCGACCGCCACTCCGACGCGCTAGTAACGGTAAAAGGAGCCAGCCCATGTCACTTACTAGTTGGAATGCGCCGCCGCGAGATGTTGCGCCAACAGGTCGCGCCCGTAATCATTCCCATTTGGGGTGCGCACTACTGTGTGGATGTGGTCCCGTGTTGGTTGGCCGGGCGTGTTTAGCATCCTGGTGCCGATCGGGATCTGGTGGTCGAACTCGATCAAGATGACCGGGCTGTGGACGCGATAGTAGAAGATGGAATTGTCTTCGGTCGCGCCAACCCATGAGAACCATGTCTCATCGAGATGCGCAAAGACCTCTTCCATACGCACAGCAGCATGTGGTTCGCGCAGAGCGCCGACATAGCTCTCGATCACATCAATCAACATCTTTCGCTGAGCGGCGGACATATCGATTGCAGCCAGCCCCGCATAATCAAGTTCTCGATTATCCTGGGATGCGCCTGCGACCATGTTGTCATGAGTCTTTTCCGGCTCGAGTATCGCAATAGATCTTTGCTCCGCCGAAAGGGACTGCATCAGCACTAGGCCCAAGTCCTGCTGGCTTTGCAGCACTGCGTTTCCCGCGGTGCTACCCTGCCGAGAGATCGCAGGCTCGCCGCCCCAAAAAGTCGGTGTCATTACCACTTGGTCGCCGAGGACAAAATAGTTGATAACCAAATGGTGCCCGTCGAGCTGCCATCCCCACGGCTGAGTTGCGGACGGCGAGCCCATGACGGTGAAATAATAGAGATCCGGGTCGAGGAACGCCGCATTTTCCGGATTAAGTTCCTTCAATGCCTGGTCGGTCAACATGATTGCCAAACTCTGTTCGACTCCACGCGCGCTAAGCGAAGCGGTCAATAGCGCCATTGCTGCATCGCGCTGTTCGTCATTCATTTCCGCAAGTGGAGTACCGCGTCGCGAATAGATCCCATTATCGACGTTAAGCCAACGCCTCCATTCGAGGTCTTGTGCAGCAAACTGTGTGCGCATGAGCTGGGTCGGCGTGAGGGATGCGAGGAATGTGCTTGCGGCCACTCTCACCGGCTCGGTCGAGACGCCTGATGCCTGCAGGGGGAACAACCCGGTCCGTATCCCTTCGGATGTGTGGACGCCGACAAAGGGCTCAGCGACCGCATCGTCTTCTGCGGTCTGAAATCTTTCCTTTAGATCCATCAGGCCGGGCGGAAAGCCCTGACTTGTCGCAGCGCCGGCGATGGCTACCAGTCCAGCAGCGACAATTCCCCTCAGCAAGATTGCACGTCGCATCTTAGTATCTCCCTATCTCAAGTAGGATCCGGAACTTGGTGTTCGCTCAGCAGCAAGCAATCCGTACACCTGATTAAAAGAACCATCCAAGATCATGTATTCACAGATTCTGGCCTGAAAGGCTGCGGTCAGCTATCGGCCCAGAACAGGACATTCGAGTGACATCGAACCAATGTCCGCTTTGCGCCCATTGCGGACATTTGATGGGGTGCCAAGCACTATATTCTTACTCTCCGTTGACGCGATCAACTCATTTAGCGTCCACCGATCTGTAACGTGCTCCACACAAGACCGTACGCGGGGTCTGCGCGCAGTTCTTCGTGCGACGAAACATGGCGTGCCACGCTGGGAACAGATTCAATTTGCACTACCACGCCGTGGTCGGTGTTATTTGGTACGATGATGTCCAACAGACCGATGATCGGCACGGGATACTCAGATTCACCTTGCTCCTGACGTTGAACTCCACGATAGGCAAAGCCGAAGATTGTCTGATTTTCAGAGTTCTTGAATCCAACATCAACAATCTCAAAATTGTCGAGTTCTTCACGCAAGTCGCGTGCAATTCCTTGCGCGTCTCTTTCAACCAAATAGGAAACCGCCTCTCGCGTGACTTCTTGCCCGGCTGGTGAAAATGCCCGCCAACTCGATAATCTAGCGACCTGACCATCAGCCCCGTCGGAAGCTGTGGTAGCGATCACAATATTCTCACGGCCTAAGGGGCCAGCCTGCCGGACTTCCCAAGATGCTGGATACTCAAAGCTGATGTCGACGAAATCTGCCAGTTCTGCTGCTGATTCTATCTTGCTGCGGTCACTTTGATAGGAAAGGGTTGGATCACCTTCCTGGTAAGCTGAAGTCGCAGGATGTTCGTCCGGTCCACTCGATGCAGTGTTTTCAGATGCTGTGCCTTCATTACAAGCCTCACCGACACATGCGCTATAACTGCCTCGCTCGCAGGCGGTTAAGATCACCGCGCTGATGAGCGTGACCAGCCGAACGAACCTCTGATTGGTTTTCATCTCCTCCAACCTCCTTCGCCCATGATGCAGCTAAGTCGCGGCTGCGCAAGCACAGCGCGCGAAAAGCCGTTGCCTGTCTATCCGGAAATTCCGACCAACACAGCAATGTCCGCTTTCCACCCATAGCGGACATTGGCCGATTTCAGCAAAGGGCTGGTCTCGAGCCTTTGACATGTAGAGCTTTGCTCGGCAATCCATCTAGCGATGGCTGGTACGCCCCCTATCTTCCTTGTTGCGTTGGTTTTGGCTGGGGCGACCTTGCTGCAGGCACTATGTTTCAGCTCTGTAATGTTTTCGGCTCGCTTTCGCGCCAATCGCACGAATCTCTATCTCGCCGTTGTTTTGCTTCTGCTTGCTGCGACCAAGGCCGATCAGCTGTTCCAAATGCTTGGCGGGCTCGAAATGCTGCCGAACTTCGCATTTGTCCTCGCGCCCTTTCAAGTGCTCGTGACACCGGCGCTTTACTTCTATGTCCGCTCGCGGGTCCAGCCTGATTTCGCGCTTCGTCGGAGCGATTGGTTCCACTTGCTGCCCTTTGCTGCCTATGCACTCTATCTTACGATCAATGTCTACGCGGCCGGCCCCGTCGAGCGCGCCGTGTTTTTGAGCGACGGGTTGGCAAGACCTGCAAACCGCCTGGTGATCCCGATTCTCGGTGATGTGCTGCAACTCGGCTATATAGTTGCCGTCTTTGTGCTGCTGAAGAACCATGGCATCGCGCTGCGCGACTGGTATTCGAGGATCGAGGGACGCAATCTCGCGTGGCTCGGTAATCTGATGGCCGGTTGGGCGGCAGTGTTTCTCCTCCATCTGTTCCTGACCATCGGACCGGCGGCATTGCGCCCGGTCGGCTTCCTAATTCTCAACGGCGCTCATTTCTTGTTCGTGACCTTCCTTGCTGTCCTCGCGCTCGCCGACTTTCTGCGCCAACGCTCCACAATGGCCCCGGTTCGCTACAAGGATTCGACGTTGTCGGAGGAAGATCGCGTCGATCTCTTCGCCCGAGCCAAAGAGCTGATGGCAGAGGAGGCGCTATATCGTGATCCAGACTTAACGCTGGCGGAACTCGCTGACCGGCTCGCCGTATTGCCGCGCGAGCTGTCGGAAGCGATTAACGGCCAGGGCGGGGTTAATTTCTTCGAGTTCGTCAACCGCAAGCGGATCGAACACGCACAAGCACTGCTGGTCGCAGACAAGCAAGCGCGGGTGCTCAGTATCGCGCTCGATTCCGGCTTCGGGTCGAAATCGGCATTCAACGCCGCCTTCAAGCGCCAGACCGGGACATCGCCAACAGAGTATCGTCGGTAATTCCAGTTTTGGGAGGCCTGATGTGTGTTTCCGGACACGGATTTGAGTCCTGATACGCGCATCAGGACGACGGCTAATCCAACACACCGATACTTTCCGGTCAGATTTTGATCGAAAGGTAAATCAATGAACTGCTTGTCGCGCACTTCCATCATCGCTGTACTTGCCTCAGTCGCTCATCCCGCCCTCGCTGAAGCCGATCTAAGGGTCGAATTGGTTCCGTCAGATCCGGTATACGCCCTCGCGCTTGACGGGCAGCGCGGAGTCGACCTGATGATTCAGAATATCGCAATCATCAACCGCGGTGACGAACCTGCGGAGGTTAGTTCAATCCGGATCGACCTCTCGAGCGATGGCGTAGTTACGTCGAGTAACTGGGTGGATCTGACAGGTGCAGTGGACGGCACCGCCGAGATGGCAGGGATGGCGGCGAACGGTATGGGTCTTTTCCTTGCACTCCAGTTGCTTGACCAAGCAGGCCTCGACCGCTTCGACGAGACTACGCCAACATTGTCTACCGATGCCGTGCTTGAGCCTGGCGAGATACTGCTCGCAATGTCAAACTATATCGTATCCTCGACGGTGCCCGACAGCGTCAGCGTGACGGTTGGCTATGGCGACCGCTCAGCAGCCGCCACTGGAAGAGTCATTCTTCAAGCGGGCGAACACTATGCCTTCCCGCTGAGGGGGGTCTGGAATATGCGCGGCCTACCTGGCCAGCGCAGTCACCATCGCCGTATCCCAAGCAACGAATTTGCGCTCGATTTCTTCAAGCTTGGGGCTGACGGTGCGTTACATGAGGGTGACGACACGGTCGCCGACAATAGTTTCGGGTATGGCGAGGATGTGCTCGCGGCAGCCGACGGTGAGGTAATCACAGTAGTATCGGATGCAATCCAAGATCGCGTTTTTCACACGGTCCGCGAGGACGAAGCCCGGGAGGAGGCGATGCGGCGAATCCAGAGTGCACGTATGCGAGAGATCCAGATCAACTTCCGCCGTGCCTTCGCCGGTAATTATGTGACCCTGCGCCATTATCTCCCTGACGGCCGCACCGAATATACCACCTACGGCCACCTCGCCGCCGACAGTGTTACGGTGCAGGTCGGCGACCGGGTCAACCAGGGCGATGTCATCGGCGCGGTCGGCGATACCGGTGACAGCTCGGTTGTCCATCTCCATGTCCAGGCCAATGACGGCCCCGATCCCTTCTACAGCCGTAGCCTCCCTCTTAGGTTCGGCAATATGCGCGAAACCTTTGGTGGCCAGGACGCCGGGATCTTTGTTCGCCGGCAGGAGTGATATCCTGTCACAATCCGGGTTCAAGAACCGGCATTTCTGGATCAAATCTGCAAACGTCGACAATAAGAATCGCTTATCGCTTACAACGGGACTATCTGTCTCGATTGGACAACTAGCCGCGCCAATGAATGTCCGCTTTCGGCCAGAAGCGGACGTTTCGTGCCGACGCTATTGAAAAAATTGGAGCGGGTGAAGGGAATCGAACCCTCGTCGTCAGCTTGGGAAGCTGCTGCTCTACCATTGAGCTACACCCGCGTCCGGGGCGCGTCTGTGGCAAAGGTGCCGGGCTTTGTCCATGCTTTGCGTGCCGCCGCGGCGCTGCTAGAGAACAGCGAAACAGGGGAGTGATGTCATGACGGATACGACAGCCGCAGCAGCGGATGAGCCAAAACTCGGCCCGATTTCGAAATGGATAAGGCGGATCGGCGTGATCCTTGGTATTGGCGCGCCCGTGCTTGCTGTTGTCATGGCGCTGGCAACTGGCGCTGGCATCATCGGCTGGGTAACGAGCCTCGGATCGCTGCGTAACCTGACCTATGCGGCGATGGGCGGAGGTGCACTCTCGCTGGTGGCCGTGATCATTGCCCTATTCTCCAAGAATTTCCGGGCCATGCTGTGGCCGCTCATCGCCATTCTCGTGGCGGTGGGCTTTGTCGGCTATACCTCCTACAGCTTCGGCAAAGCGGCGACGGTTCCGCCAATCCATGACATCACAACCGATCTCTCCAACCCGCCAGCCTTTGATACACTGACCCTGCGATCCGATAATCGCGAAGTCGTGCCGGATGGCGATCGCGCGGATATGTCCGATCTCGACAATGCGGCGCGGTGGCGGATGTGGCATGAGGAAGGCTATGCCGACATTCAGCCGATTATCGTGCCGGTGTCCGTGCCAGACGCGGTAGCCGCTGCCGAGCAGCTGGTAACCGAGCGGGGCTGGGAACTGGCCGTTGCCGATCCGGCGACTGGCCGCGTCGAAGCCACCGAAACAGTATCCATCTATCGTTTCAAGGATGATGTCGTGTTGCGCATTACGCCCAATCCCAATGGCGAGGGCAGCATTGTCCATATGCGCTCGGTGAGCCGGGTGGGTATCAGCGATCTTGGTGTGAACGGTGATCGGATCCGCGCGTTCCTTGCGGACCTGGAAGCAGCAACGGCGGGATAGTCGGACGGCGCCTCAGGCGGCGCGCAATTCGTCCAGAAATGCGGTGGTTGCCTCGCGCAGTGCATCAGCCTGTTCGGCGAGGCTTTCCGCCGTCCGGCTGACATCTGCGCTCAATTCACCGCTGTTGCGAGCCGCGCCCGCGACACGCTGAATATTCTGCTGCACATCGTCTGTGTCTTGCGCTGCCTGGATACTGTTGTCGCCAATGTTCCGGGTCGCCTCGCGCTGCTGCATCACGGCTGCGGCGATCGAGTTTGAAATCTCGGTAATACCGCTAATCTCTCCGGTCGCCTTGGACATCGCGCCAACAGCTTGCTGGACGGCATCTTCGATTTCGCGCAGCTGGCGATCGACATTATCAGTCGCCTCGGTTGTCTGCTGCGCCAATGATTTCACCTCTTGGGCGACCACGCTAAATCCGCGACCGGCTTCACCGGCGCGTGCGGCTTCGATCGTCGCGTTGAGGGCCAGCAGATTTGTCTGCCCGGCAATCTCGGAGATCAGCGCAACGATTTTGCCGATGCCCTGGGTGCGCTCGATGAGCAGCTTCATCGCGGCATCGCTTTCGTCAGCAGCTTGCGACACGGTGGTGTTGAGTGACAGGCCATTGCCGATCTGTTCGGATATCTCGCTGACCGATGCATCGAGTTGCTGCACGGCGCTGGCGACAGTCTGCACCGCGCTGTTGGCGCCAGACGCCCGGTCGGACACCTTGCCTGCATCCTGGCTGGTTTCAGCAGAAAGACGAGCGAGATCAGTCGAGGACGTATCGAGTTTGGCGATCGCATCGCCAAGGCTGCTCGCCACACGGACGACTGATTGTTTGAAACGTTCACCCAGTTCGAGCAATTCCTTGTGGCGCTGTTCTGCCATCCGTTCGCGTTCGGCGAGCAGGGATTGGGCGCTATCGACTTCGCGTTTTTTCTCTTCTTCGGCCCGGCTGCGTTCCGCTTCGAGCAGCGAGCGACGTTCGGACTCTGATCGGGTGAGCTTTTCCATCGCCATGCTGTTTGCAACGAGCTGACTCGACTGATCGACTACCGTACGGATCAGCATGACGAGCAAGATAGTGAGCAGCGGAAACATGATCCATTGTGCCGTCGCATCGCGCAGAACCACATTGACGATCAGGTTGATCGCAAGCGGAATGGAGAAACAGGCAAAGGCCGAGGGCAGGCTGATGAACATCAGTGCTCCGGTGCAGATCAGCCCGACCTGCATCGTTAGGACGAAGACCCGAGTTTCCTCATTGCCGCCAAAATAGAGTGCGCTGAGCATCAGGCACCAGCCGATCGCGGCAATAAAGCCGTTTACGCAGAGCGTGAGGATGAGCTTGCGAGGCGCTTCGACCCCGGTTTCGACCTTGCCCTTCGACATGGTCATCAGCCCGAAAATCGAGCTGGCAGCGACAAGCGCTCCGCCTACAATAAGCATCGTCAGCTGGGTAATGTCGGAATAGAGATAAATCAGCAGCGGCACGAAAACGAGCGCGGCCGGCAAAAGGCCATAATAGGAGCGGGTTGCCGAGCGGATCTGGTTCTGGAGGGCGCGGAAACGATAGGTGTTCGGACGTGCGCTGACACGCACCAGTTCGCGCCAGTAAAAACGCGGATCACCGGACCAATAATTCTGAGCCGTCTGTTTGCCTTCGTTCCGCAAGAGTCGTGCCCCGTAACAATAGAGCTCGACCCTAGCGGGCCACGGGTAAAAATGCCGTTAACCAAATGGGGGTGGCGGATGGCCATTGGTACATATCGGAATTCATGGTAGCGCCCTTTATTCGGCCCTAGTCGGTTGAAATCGATGCGATCCGCCTGCCTAATTTCTTCCGACCCTCCCTCCAACAGACCCAAACGCGAATCCAAGGCTTTCAGATGTATTACCGACCTAGTGGGTTCGTATGTTTCGGCGCCCTAATTGCTCTCCATCAACCGAGTTTGGCGACTGTTCAGGATGAGACCGATATTGGATCCGAGACGACTGCCCGGAGATCATTTGTCCCGGCGGATTTTGCGCAATTTGCTCCGCGCAATGCGCTCGACATGGTCAATCAGATCCCAGGCTTTTCCGTCCGCGAAGGTGGCGATGATCGCGGATTAGGCCAGGCAGACACCAATGTCCTGATCAATGGGCGGCGGGTATCGGGTAAGTCCAATGGCCCTGTCGAAGCCTTGTCGCGTATCTCCGCTGCGGATGTCGTGCGCTTGGAGATTGTCGATGGCGCCGGCCTTGATATCGGCGGACTGTCTGGCCAGGTGCTCAATGTCATCACCGCCAACAGCGGCGGCATTAGCGGACAGTTTCGGGTCTCACCGCAGTTTCGGTCATCCGGTACACCCTTTCGCTGGGGTGAAGCGGAAATCACTGTGTCGGGTGGTGGCGAAAATAGCGAATGGACGTTGAGCCTCGCCAATGACCAAAATCGCCGCGGTGATGCTGGACCGGAATTCCTGTTCGATGGCGCTGGTGCGCTGCTCGATACGCGGCAGGAGCAGAATAACCAGAATACCGATCGGCCATCTATTTCCGGTTCCTTTTCGCGTACCGCTGCAAACGGGAATGTCCTGAATGTAAACGGCGAAGCACAGCTATTCTTCGTCCGCCGAAACGAAGTTTCTGAGCGCAGTGGGGCGATTGACGTCGATCGCCTTCGCCTCCTTCGCGAGACCGAAGATGAGTTCAGCTATGAGATTGGCGCCGATTATGAGTTTGCCCTTGGCGGCGGCCGGCTCAAGGTCATCGGCTTGCGGCGATTTGAAAATAGCCCGTCGGTCGATCGGGTCGATGTCGAATTTGCCGATGGCCGACCGATGGCAGGCTCGGTCTTTACACAAGAAGCGGATGAGGCCGAGACAATTCTCCGGTCTGAATATGCCTTTGCTGCGCTCGGCGGGAATTGGCAGTTTTCGTTGGAAGGCGCGCGCAACAGTCTTGATATCGAAGCGGATCTCGAGCAGCGCGACGCGGATGGTGATCTACAACCGGTCGATTTTCTGGGTTCATCTTCACGGGTTGAAGAAGATCGCGGGGAACTAACGCTCAGTTATGCGCGCGAGCTTGGCTCGGACCTGCATCTGCAAACCTCATTGGGCGCGGAATATTCGAGAATTACGCAAAGCGGCGATGTTGGCCTTACCCGCAGTTTTGTGCGGCCAAAGGGATTTGTCGCGCTCGATTGGGACGCCAATGACAACCTGACTGTCTCGACTCGGTTGGAGCGTGTGGTTGGTCAGCTGAGCTTTTCGGACTTTGTGGCGTCGATTAACGTCAATGAGGGGCAGGTTGATGTCAGCAATGTCAATCTCGTGCCCCCGCAAAGCTGGCTACTCGAAGTCGAAGTCAACCAGTCCCTGGGTGATTTTGGTTCAATCACTGTGCGGGGATCCGCCGAGGATTTTGAAGATATTGTCGATCAGATTCCGATTGTCGGCGGCGGTCAGGCACCCGGCAATATCGATTCAGCGCAACGGTTCGGTGTGTCGGCTGATCTGACCTTGCTGTCCGATCCTATCGGTTGGCCAGGTGCACGGCTGGATCTCGCGATCGCATTGGTGGAATCCGAGGTGCTTGATCCGTTGCTCGGCACGCCGCGTCAGATTTCGGACACCGAAACCTTCAGTCTCAATGTCGATTTCCGCCAGGACTTTCCAGGATCTGACTGGGCCGCCGGTTTCGATTTTTTCTATGATGAGGAATCGGCAGACGTGCGGCTTGACGAAACCAGCGTCGGTCGCGAAAGTTTTGCCTTCGCGTCGATATTTGTCGAGCATAAGGATGTTTTCGACCTCACTGTCCGGACATCCGTCTCCAATGTCCTGGACCGCGACAATGATACGTTCCGCACAATCTTCAATGACCGCCTGACCAACGATGTCGCCTTCCGCCAAAATCGCTTCCGAAACTTCGGCACGATCTTCACCTTGACCGTCGAGGGCAGTTTCTAGGCGGAGTGCGGCGCTTTGGTCAGTCCACGATATCTGACAATCCCGGGGTCCTGATCACGCTACCCCAATCCCAATTCACATTCCGATCCAGCGACATCTAACCTGGCGACCGTCGCGCTCTGGTCGCGATTATAGGTGTCAGGATGGAAACGGATGGCGCCGGCAGCATCCAGATCAACCGTGTGATAAATGATGTAGACCGGCATTGGGTGGATGAGGTCGATGGTTTGAGTTCGTCCGGTGGCGATCACCTGATCGACCCTGTCCCGATCCCATCCCGCATCGCGTTCAAGCACCAGCGTGGCGAAGCCGAGGGCGTCGCTGACGCGAATACAGCCATGGCTAAAGGCGCGGACAGGCCGGGTGAAGAGATCCTGGTTCGGCGTGTCGTGCAGGCCGATGCTCTGCGGATTGGGCATTACCAGCTTCATCTGCCCGAGCGCATTTCCCGGCCCGGGGCGCTGGCGATAGCGGCCATTTTGGACGACATAACCGCGCGCTCTGGCGACGGCTGGTCGATTGCGGACTAATGCCCCGACGCTTTCCCGAACGATGCTGGTTGGGATCTCCCACCAGGGATTGAGGACGACGCCACTGACGGTCGCTGATAGCGGCGGGGTTGGTGTGCGCGTCGTACCGACTATGACCGGGCGGCGGTCGATAACCTCGCCATTCTCCCAATAGGTCAGTTCAAATGCCGGAATATTGACGAGCAGATAGCGGGAACCGAGGTCATTCGGCATCTCCAGCCAGCGTGCCATGTTCACGGCCAGTGCTCGACGGCGGAGGGGATCCTCCTCGACCGCATGGGCAGCGTGCAGTGCCCAATAATGCGGATGGCGCTGGAAATCGAGCACGAGGTCCAGGAAGGGCTGAGCCGGTGAGCGCGTCGTTCCGTCAGATTCGGCGTGCAGAGATGACGTGCTGAAAATCAGGAGAACCGCGAGAAAAGCGCGGATCAGCGAGGCTGCTTTCATACCCATATGCTTTCGTTTTTTGCGGCGAATAGCGCAGAATTCCAGTGCAAATGCCTCTCCATAGTCTTGCGAATATGGACGCAAATCCCCAAATTGAAATTGATATGGATCATATTTCGCGTCGCAATCTGTTGATTGGCGGGGCCGTGGCAGCCATCGGCGCCACCGGGTTACACGCCAATCGCTCAAATAATTCTCCGGACAATTCCGGTCCCCCCGAACTGTTGATGCAGCGGGCAAGGGCAGCATTTGATCGTCATCGCGCTCAATTCACGCACGATGATCGGATCGGTGTGGTAGATTATGCCGCGCATTCCGGCGATGCGCGCTTCTTCGTTATCGATCGTGCCACTGGGCGCAGCCGAGCATTTCTTGTTTCGCATGGGCGCGGGTCCGACCCGAGCCATAGCGGCTATGTCCAGCGCTTTTCCAATCGTCCGGGATCGCTGGCCTCGTCTGCCGGCACCTATCTGACTGCACGGCGCTATGAGGGTACGCATGGTGCTTCGCGCCGATTGCAGGGTCTCGATCCCCAGAACAGCAATGCCGAAGCCCGCGCGATCGTCATCCACCCCGCCTGGTATGTTGGCGAGGATATTGTCCGCCAGCAGGGACGCGTCGGACGCAGCGAAGGCTGTTTCGCCTTTGCGCCGACCGAGATCGAGACGATCCTCGATCAGCTTGGCGCAGGGCGGATGATCTATGTCGACAAGGTGTAAGGCTGCGATCTAGCCGGTCACACCTTGGCAATTTCATCCTAGTCGACCGCGCCGCGCACGTCCATTAAGGGCGCATCTCCGGGCATGGAATATTTGAGACCATTTCCACAGTTGAACAGGATTGCGCGGTCCGTCGCATCGATCAAACCAGCGGCGCGGGCCTTGCTATAGGCTGCGGCGGTGGCTGCGCCTTCGGGACAGAGCAATAGCCCGTCATCCGCCGCAATCTGAGCGCGGGCATCGAATATTTCCTCTTCCTCTACCGCCATCGCAAAACCGCCAGATTCTCGCACCGCGCGCAGGATCAGGAAATCGCCCAATGCGGAAGGAACCCGGATACCCGCAGCGCCGGTTTTGGCATTCTCCCAGCGCTCGGCCGATTCCGCGCCGTCATTCCAGGCTTTCACAATTGGCGCGCAACCGCTTGCCTGGACTGCGACCATGCGGGGTCGCTCCGAACCGATCAGACCGGTCGCTTCCAGTTCGGCAAAGACCTTCCACATGCCGATCAGGCCGGTGCCGCCGCCGGTCGGATAGAAGATGATGTCGGGCATTTCCCAATCGAGCTGTTCTAACAACTCGATGCCCATCGTTTTCTTGCCTTCGACACGATAGGGCTCGCGCAAGGTGGACATATTGAACCATCCCATCGGTTCTTCGCCTGCGTGGACGAACTTGCCACACTCATCGATTTGCCCATTGGTCCGCCAGACCTTGCCGCCCTGCAGTGCCGTCTCGGCAATGTTGAGATCGGGCGTGTCATTGGAACAGAAAATATAGCTCTCCATGCCCGCACGACTGGCATAGGCACTCATCGCCGCACCCGCATTACCATTCGTCGGCATAGCAACGCGCTTCACGCCAAGCTCACTCGCAACGGCAATCGCCATGCCGAGCCCGCGCGCCTTGAAGGAGCCGGTCGGTAAACGCCCTTCATCTTTGACGATCACATTGCCATCCGAAAATCGGTTAAGGCGGACAAGCGGGGTGAAGCTCTCGCCCAGCGCCGGGATGTGCGCCGCATCTCTCACCGGCAGTAATTCGCGATAGCGCCAGAAGCTTGCCGGTCGCTCGGCAAAAGTCTTGCGGGTCAGGTTCTTGGCCAGCGCTTCCAGATCGTAGCGGGCGAAGAGCGGCGCGCCGGCTGGAGAGAGATTATGGAGCTGGCCAGCCTCGACGCGTTCGCCTGTGCGCGTGCATTCGAGATGGGTGAAATAGCTGGTCGCTTCGATGTCAGTTTCACTCAGCATTGTTCGATAAATCCGTCCATTGAGCCGCTCGGGCAGAGTTCCGGCCATCGAATGCGTCCCGGGTTCCTGGCTCGGTCTGTACGACACACCAGCCACCACCGCTCTCGACAGTTTCTTTGACCGGCGCTGCCAGAATGTCCGGTGTTTTCGCCTGATGCCAATATTCGCCTGCGCTGTCGTCCAGTTCCCGCGCACCGCCAAAACGATCTGGCCGCGCCCGGCCGCTGTTCCAGATGCCGGTGTTGAGAAGGCCCGGGCAGAGGATGGTGACGCCGATTTCGCTATCAGCCAGCTCGCTCATCAAGCCTTCGCCGACAGCGGCGGTGGCATATTTGGATGCCGCATAGAGCGGGAAGGGGCCATCGACCGGCACCAATGTCGCACTGGATGCCGTAACGCCGATATGCGCTGACGCATCAAGTTCGCGCATAGCCGGAATAAAGGCCTGGGCTGTCCAGATCGTGCCGAAAAGATTGACATCATAGACCCAGCGGATGGCTTTCTCCTTGCCGTCCGAGAGACGCGCAGCGGCGCCGACGCCGGCATTAATCCAAAGCATGCGCGGCACGATGCCACCGGCAGCCAAGCGCGCGGCAAGATCGATCATCGCCTCGCGATCGCTGACATCGGCCATCTCGGCGCGTATCTCGACACCATGTTTGGAGAGCTGTGCAGTGGCGCTTTCAAGCGCTTCGTCTCGGATATCGACGAGGACCATATTGGCACCGGCGGCGGCAAAGGAGTCGGCAAGGGCGAGGCCGATGCCATCGGCGGCGCCGGTTACCAGCGCCCAGCTATCTTTGAGATCTGCATATTTCATAAGGCCCTAGGCGATAGCCGCCTTGCGAGCCGGGCGCAAAGCAGGATCGAAAAAAGGCGGCCGCTCGCGCGACCGCCTTTTCGAAGAATAGTGGCTGTTGGGATTTAGCGTTTCGAGAACTGGAAGCTCTTACGCGCCTTGGCCCGACCATATTTCTTACGCTCGACAACACGGCTGTCGCGGGTCAGGAACCCGGCTGCCTTCATCGTGCCGCGCAGCGCCGGCTCATAGCGCGAAAGCGCCTGGCTGATACCGTGCTTGACCGCACCGGCCTGGCCGGACAGTCCGCCGCCCTTGACGGTTGCGATGATGTCATACTGACCCCGGCGATCCGAGATATCGAACGGCTGGTTGATGACGAGACGCAGCGACGGACGTGCGAAATATGTGGACTGATCGCGGCCATTGACCGTGATCGTGCCCTTGCCCGGCTTCAACCAGACACGAGCAACGGCGTCTTTTCGACGGCCAGTTGCATAGGCACGGCCCAGATCGTCGATTTCCTGCTCGCGGAGCGGGGTTTCTTCGACCGGGGGAGCGGCTTCTTCAACCGTTTCAGCAGCGGCTTCTTCGGCTGGAGCGTCGGCGGTGGCCTCTGCTTCAGCTTCAGCAGCAGGTGCAGCTGTTTCTTCGGTCTTGGTATCGGCTTCAGCAGCCTCGGTGATCTCTTTCAGATCGGAAAGCGATTTCTTGTCGGCCATTATGCGCCCACCTTATTCTTGCGATTGCGGGATCCGAGATCGATTACCTCGGGCTTCAGAGCCTCGTGCGGATGCTCGGCGCCGGCGAAGACGCGCAGGTTGCGCATCTGCTGGCGACCAAGCGGGCCGCGCGGGATCATCCGCTCAACGGCTTTTTGGAACACGCGTTCCGGGTTCTTGCCTTCAAGGATCCGTTCCGGCGTGGTTTCCTTCAAGCCACCCGGATAACCGGTATGCTTGTAGTAAATCTTGTCGGTGGTCTTGTTGCCCGTGAAGCGGGCTTTGGCGGCATTGATGATGATGACATTATCACCGCAATCGACGTGCCGCGTGAAAGTCGGCTTGTGCTTGCCGCGCAGGATCTTGGCGACCTCCGCAGCGGCGCGACCAACGACGAGACCGTCGACGTCGATCAACACCCATTTTTTCTCCACTTCGGACTTATTGGCCGAGCGGGTTGATTTCGTGAGCGCCTTCATGGCCTCAACCTCCATAAGGGGCTCTGCGCCCCGGCTTGCGTAAAAAAACAGATACGCCACTCCATAGGAGCAGCGTTTCGGGCGGCCTGATGGCGGGAAATTTGCGCTACGTCAAGCAGAGTGCGGCTTTCCTGACGGGTATCATGATACCATAGCGAGTTTTTGCGACGCTAATCGATCTGCACATTCACCCATTCGGCATAGGGGGCGAGCGTCCTGTCGATCGGCCAAAGGCAGATTGCAGGCAGGTCATAGCTATGGGCTTCGGCAATCGCAGCTATCAGCTGATTGGCCGCATCCCGCGTCGTCTTAAATAGGGCCGGGACTTCCTCGGCACGCTCGATTTTCCCATCCCAGCGGTAGATGGAGTGTGCGGGCCCGAGGATATTGACGCACGCGGCGAGGCGTTGCTCGACCATGGCCTCGCCGATCTGCTTCGCTTCGTCTTCGGATCCGAACACGGCATAGACGGTTGCGATGTCGCTCATGCCTTTTGCTGCCGTCCGATGATATGCGCGCCCCAGGCCGTCGTGATCACGACCAGCGCACCGACTGCCTGATGCGATGTGGCGACGATAATGTTCATGCCAGTGAGTAGGGTCGCAATGCCGAGCAGGAACTGGGTGCCAAAGGCGCTATGGATGGCCACCGAAGCCATGCGGTGATCCTGCCGGACTTTGCGCGCGAGCCAGACAAGCGCGATAACGGTAACCACGGCCCACCAGCGATGGGCGAACTGCACAACGATCGGATTGTCGACCAGATTACGCCACGCGCTTTCGAGCATCGGCGTGTTGGCGGGGAAGAATTCATTGCCCATCAGCGGCCAGGTTGGGAATGCATATCCTGCCCCGAGGCCGGCCACAAAGGCACCCCACATAATTTGGATGGTCAGGATGATGATCACGACAAATCCATAAACCGTCATTCGCGCAGGCCGGGCGCTGCGATCCTTGTCCAGCGCGAACAGATCGAGGGCGGTCCAGACCAGCCCCCCAAGAATGAACAGCGCGGTCATCAGATGGACGGCGAGCCGGACATGGCTGACATCTGGGCGGTCGATCAGGCCACTGGCAACCATCCACCAGCCAATCGCACCCTGCAAACCACCCAGGGCGAGAAGCGCGGTGAGGCGCAGCTTGTATCCGGACGGAATTGCTTGCTTGATCCAGAACCAGGCGAGGGGCAGGGCAAAGGCCAGGCCGATCAGCCGACCCAGCACGCGATGGACATATTCCCAGAAAAAGATCGCCTGGAATTCGGCCATCGACATGCCGCGATTGACCTGCTGATATTCCGGCGTCGCGCGATAGGCATCGAGTTCAGCCTGCCATTCCTCGGCATTGAGTGGCGGAATGATCCCTGAAATCGGCTCCCAGCGGACCATGGAGAGGCCGGACTCGGTCAGTCGGGTAATCCCGCCGACCACAACCATGACGAAAACCAGCCCGGCGACGCCCAGCAACCACCAGGCAATGGCGCGTGGCCGACCAATGCTTGCAGTTTCGCTGGAAAGGGCCGTGCTGGTCATGATCCCGCGCAGATATGCGTCCGCGCGCCGAAAGCCAACCTGATCTTTTGCCCATGTTTTTTTGGTTGTGTGATATTGTATCCTTCGTGTAATAACATATCTTGCCAGTGCGGGTTCGATTGAGTCGGCCCGTCTTAGCCTATGCAAACAAGGAATTGGGCCGAATGCCACTTTTGGCGACAGAAAATGGAATGCTCGACCGCTGGGCCATATGGCTCTCGGGCCTGTGTATCGTCCATTGCCTGTCCGGGGCGGTCTTCTTTGCGTTGGCTGCATCGGCTGGCGGGGTTTTGCTCGATCCGGTCGTTCATGAAGTCGGCCTGATCATCGCGATTGGCTTTGGCGTGATCGCGATCGGTCGTGGCGCTCTCCAGCATGGCTATATGCTCCCGGTCTCGATCAGTTCGCTTGGCGTTGGCACGATGGCGGGCGCACTCTCGCTGCCGCATGGCGATATGGAGCTTGTCTACACCGTGGTTGGAGTGGCGTTGCTGGCGCTTGGCCATGACCTCAATCGCAGAGCCTATCGTTAAGCGCTGAAACCCGGCCGGGGATTGCGAACCCGCCCTATCGCGCCTACCTTTGAACCATGGCTCACAATCATCACACGCACATATTGTATGAGGGCGAGGCGCTTACCGACGCCGCAAAAACAGCGCTCGAAAAATCGGGCGAGCAATGGACCAAGATGCGCGCAGCCGTGTTCGATGCGCTCGCTGCCTTTGAGCGGCCGGCCTCGGCCTATGACATCGCGGAAGCTGTTTCCAATGCCCAGGAGCGCCGTGTCGCCGCGAACAGTGTTTACCGGATCCTCGACTTGTTTACCGCCGCCAATGTCGCTCGCCGCATTGAAAGCGCGAACGCTTATCTTGCCAATCGGCACCCGGAATGCTTGCATGATTGCATCTTCCTCGTTTGCGATAGCTGCGGAGAAACGACCCATCTCGATGACGATACATTGTCCGATGGAGTGCGCGCTGCGGCCAAGCGCCAAGGCTTCAATCCGGAACGTCCGGTGATCGAAGTGCGCGGCCTGTGTTCTGCATGCGGCTAGCCTGAACCAATTGGCAGGTTCGACACCGGTGATTGTCGGCTTTATTACGGCGAATCGAGAAAGGTTGCGTTATACATGTCCGATCGTCCCGATACCCCGTTGCTCGACCAGGTTGAGTATCCGGCAGATCTTCGAAACTTAAAGCCTGATCAGCTCCGTCAGCTTGCCGATGAATTGCGGCAAGAGGTGATTGCCGCAGTGTCCGTGACCGGCGGCCATTTGGGGGCGGGTCTGGGCGTGGTCGAACTGACAGCAGCCATCCACTATGTATTCAACACGCCCGAAGACCGGCTGGTCTGGGACGTTGGCCATCAATGCTATCCGCATAAAGTGCTGACGGGCCGCCGCGATAGAATCCGTACGTTACGCCAGGGTGGCGGGCTTTCGGGATTCACCAAGCGTTCGGAAAGCGAATATGATCCGTTCGGTGCCGCGCACAGCTCGACATCAATTTCTGCGGCTCTCGGTTTTGCGACTGCCAACCAGCTCGCCGGCAAGCCCGGCAAAGGCATTGCGGTCATTGGTGACGGCGCCATGAGCGCTGGCATGGCCTATGAAGCGATGAACAATGCGGAAGCGGCTGGCAATCGGCTGGTCGTCATCCTCAACGATAATGACATGTCGATCGCGCCCCCGGTTGGCGGCCTCTCCGGCTATCTGGCGCGCCTGATTTCCTCGCACGAATTTCTCGGCCTGCGCGAAATCGCCAAGCGGGTTGCCAAGAAACTGCCCAAGCGGCTCCAGACGACGGCGAAGAAAGCCGATGAATATGCGCGCGGCATGGTCACTGGCGGTACCTTGTTCGAAGAGCTTGGTTTTTACTATGTCGGCCCGATCGATGGCCATGACATGGACCAGCTCATTCCGGTCCTCGAAAATGTGCGCGATGCAGCGGAAGGCCCGTGCCTCATCCATGTCGTGACGCAAAAGGGCAAAGGTTATTCCTATGCCGAAGAATCGGATGACAAATATCATGGCGTCGCCAAATTCGATGTTGTTACCGGCAAACAAGATAAAGGCCCGGGCGGCGGTCCTCCGAGTTATACCGGTGTGTTTGCCAATGCCCTGATCGCCGAAGCCGAGAAGGATGAGCGGGTCTGTGCGATTACCGCGGCAATGCCTGGCGGTACGGGCGTCGACAAATTTGGCGAAGCTTTTCCCGATCGCTCCTTTGATGTCGGGATTGCCGAACAACATGCAGTGACTTTTGCTGCCGGCCTTGCAGCCCAAGGCATGCGGCCATTTGCGGTTATCTACTCAACCTTCTTGCAGCGCGCCTATGATCAGGTCGTCCACGATGTGGCGATCCAGAATCTCCCAGTGCGTTTCGCGATGGACCGGGCCGGTTTTGTCGGTGCGGATGGATCGACCCATGCGGGCAGTTTTGATCTCGCCTATCTGGCTACACTCCCGAATTTCGTGGTGATGGCGGCGGCTGACGAGGCCGAGCTCACCCATATGGTCCACACCATGACTGAACATGACACTGGGCCGATTGCTGTCCGCTATCCGCGCGGAGCGGGTGTCGGCGTTCCGATCCCCGAAACGCCCGAAAAGCTGGAAATCGGAAAAGGTCGCATTGTGCGCCACGGTAGCAAGGTCGCGATCTTATCGCTGGGTGCGCGACTGGAAGAAGCGAAAACGGCTGCCGACCGGCTCGAGGCGATGGGGCTGAGCACGACGGTCGCCGATCTGCGTTTTGCCAAACCGCTCGATGAAGATTTGATCCGCCAATTGCTGACGAGCCATGAAGTGGCGATTACCATCGAAGAAGCAAGTATCGGCGGTTTTGGTGCGCATGTGCTGACTATGGCCAGCGATGACGGGCTAACCGATGCCGGGCTTACCGTTCGCACGATGCGCATGCCGGATGAGTTCATCGATCAGGACAAGCCGGAAAAGCAGTATGCGATGGCCGGTCTTGATGCCGACGGCATTGTCGATACGGCGCTCAAGGCGCTGCGCCACAACAGTGTGAATGTCGAAGAGTTGGGCGAGCGCGCCTAAGCTGACTTCAATGCCCGGAGGCGTGCAAGCAAACCGCGAGGTTTGCCGAGCATTCGTTCAACCTCTTCACCGACAATCTGTTGCTGGATATCCGACGAGGGCGGAATATGGCCCTTACCCCAATCACCCAGGATCAGTTTGAATCGGCCATCATCGCCGCTTTCAGCCGAAACGCCGAGCGTCTCTGCCAATGGCCGTAGCTGCAGCTCGACATGATCATCATGTTCATTCTGACAATAGACAATCCGACCAACAGTCACCTGGTCTCTGAGATCGAGAAATTGATCGCCATAAGCCTGGCCTTCAAAATATTCCTCGATATCCCAGCCGTGAAGGAGCCAGGGCTGGACGCGGCTCCATGTAAAATTGCGGAGGATTATCTGCGGATTCATCACCACAGCAATGTCTTGCGGTCGTCCGTATATCAGCGCCGCTGTGCCGCCCGCGCTATTGCCCCATAAAAGCCGCTTGTCCGTGCCTGTCAGCGCATCAATCTTGTCCATCACACGCGGCAGATCGTTTGCCAGATCGCAATATTTGTTACCGAGGAACCATCCGACGCGCACATTATCATCGAGATAGAGAGAAGGATCGCTAATCAGGATTTGGTTCATCCGTCTCGGCGCGACCTTACGGCCTTGGAAATAGGGCACTGGTTGGCGGGTGAGGGGGCTCTGCGCTGCATGGAAACCATAGAAGTTCGCGGCCGCCCCGCGATTCTTCACCAATAGCGCCAGCTCTACCGAGCCGTAGTCAATCATGATTAGACCTGACGGCAAATCACTGAGCGCCAGAAACTCATCCAGGCTGTATCGATACTCTTTCTGCCGCCATCGGCGGTAGTCGGTCTCAACCGGAAACACCATGCGGTCTCATTTCCTCCAAACAGGCAGACAGAGCAATGGTTTCTGCTAAACGGCTGTGTATTGAGTGGCTACAAAGAGAGACGCAAATGGCGAAGATGCGGGCGGATCAAGCTTTGGTCGAACGCGGGTTGGCGGAGAGCCGCTCGCGTGCCCAGGCTTTCATTCTGGCAGGTACAGTCTTCTCCGGTGAACACCGGATTGAGAAGGCGGGTCAGCCGGTCGCGCCCGATGCACCTCTTGAAGTGCGGGGTCGCGATCATCCCTGGGTCTCGCGCGGCGGAATCAAACTCGACCACGGCCTGAAACATTTCGGATGGACGGGCGAGGGGGCCATAGCGATCGATGTTGGTTCGTCCACCGGCGGTTTTACCGATGTGCTGCTGAGCCAGGGTGCACTGCGCGTCTATGCGGTGGATTCCGGAACCAACCAGCTGGCTTGGAAGTTGCGCGATGACGACCGCGTCATTGTCCTCGAACAGACCAATGCACGGCATCTAACGCCTGATGATATCCCTGAAACTGCCGATATCATTGTTTGTGATGCAAGCTTCATATCACTTACTAAAGTATTGGAAACACCTCTTAAATATTCGAAGTATGGTACGCGCCTGGTTGCTCTGATCAAGCCGCAATTCGAAGCTGGTCGCGGTGAAGTTGGCAAGGGTGGCGTGGTCCGTGATTCTGCGGTTCATGACCGGGTATGTACCGAGGTGGCGGATTGGCTCACGGCCAGCGGCTGGCACGTGATCGACACCACTCCGAGCCCAATTACGGGGCCTCAAGGGAATGTCGAATTTTTGATTGGAGCGGAACGGTTGGAAAGCGTCGCGAGTTGACGCTAACGAAGGCTGGAACACCGTAAAGGGAGAGTCGCGATATGGTTGGCATTGCCACCAAAGGGCAGCTGCGAATGTCATTCCTGCGCTGGGCGCTGGTCCTGGTGCCGTTGATCGTGTTGATCGGCTCGCTTGCCGGTGCGCTGTCAGGATCCGGTGATACGAGCTGGTACGCTGCGCTTGAAAAACCGTCTTTCCAGCCGCCGCCATATCTGTTCGGCATCGTTTGGCCGATCCTTTATGCGCTGATGGCCTTCGCACTCGTTAATGTGATTCAGGCGCGCGGATCGCGCTGGCGCGGGATCGCGATCGGTCTGTTTGTCGCGCAACTCCTGGTCAATCTCCTCTGGTCCCCGATCTTTTTTGGGATGCACCAGGTGAGCTTTGCTTTTTTCTGGATCTTGCTGATGATCGGCCTGGCCGTCGCAACGACGGTGGTTTTTGCGCGGGTTCGCAGAGTAGCCGCATGGCTGATGCTTCCCTATTTGGCATGGATAAGCTTTGCCGCAGTGCTCAATTTTGAGATCGATCGCCTAAATCCTGACGCCGAAACCCTTGTCGTCGGCGCAACGAGTACCCAGATATAACTGTATTAGTCCAATAACGCACTTAGACGGGATCATTCCCAGGAGCTTACCATGCAAACCGAAAACAAGCTGATCGACGATTTCGTCAAAATGGTGAACAGCGCGGCCGGAACATTGGCCGGGGTTGGCCGTGAAGCCGAATCCTCTCTGCGCGAAAAGGCGAAGGATTTCGTCGGCGGCGTGGATTTTGTGAGCCGCGAAGAGTTTGAGGCGGTTAAGGAAATGGCGGCGGCCGCCCGAGATGAGGCGGACGCGCTCAAGGAACGGCTCGACGCTCTCGAAGCTGCCAAGGCGCCTACGAAGCGCAAGGCATCCGCCTCAAAAACAACGAAAAAGAGCAGCGATTCTAACTAGAAAGCGCAATCGCTTCACTTCGCTCTCGTCCACAGCTTTCTGGTCCGCTTGGTTGCGCGACGCACGCCGATTCTTCACTTCCGGCGGATGGGAAACCTGGGTGGGACGCAGATAGCATGAACCTCGAAGATTATGGCGAAGGGACGCTGGCAAATGCGCCTCTCGACGTGCTCGAGGACTATTTTACTGCCCATGGTTGGCAATCCGAGCGCAATGGTGATGAAGAGATCGTTGTCGCGGTAAAAGGCAGCTGGACGCAGTATGAGCTGAGAGCTGTATGGCGGGCCGATGATCGGGTTCTGCAGTTCCTGGCACTTCCGGATATTCGCGTTCCGGAGGAACGGCGCCAGTTGGTCTATGAAACTTTCGGGCTGGTAAACGAGCAATTATGGCTCGGACATTTCGAAATGTGGGCGGCATCAGGCATGATCCTGTTCCGTCATGCGGCCCTGCTCGACACCACCAATGAGGCGGGGTTGACGCTGCAGCAGGCCGAAACTTTGATCGAGGCGGCACTCGACGAATGCGAACGTTTCTACCCCGTATTCCAGTTCGTTCTCTGGGGTGACAAGACGCCGCAGGAAGCGCTTGAGGCGGCTCTGATAGACACGGCTGGCGAGGCCTGAGGCGATGGCCGATCGTCCGATCTGGTTGATCGGTTGCGGCAATATGGCCGGTGCGATGCTGGCTGGTTGGCTCCGCGCTGGCGAAGATCCCAATCGTTTTCACGTATTAGATCCGGGTGGTCCGACACTGCCGGATGGTGTCGGGCAATCAGACTCGCCGCCAGTGGCCGGTTTTGGTGAGGCCATCGTTCAGCTCGGTTTCAAACCCCATATGCTGGCCGATATCGGACCAACGTTGCGCCCGCACATAGGTGCAGAGACAATTGTCATGTCTATTTTGGCGGGCGTTGAGCTTGCTACGCTGAATGCTGCGTTTCCCGAGGCGGGACAGATCGTCCGCGTAATGCCAAATACCCCAGTGGCACGATGCAAAGGGGCGCTTGGCCTGATTGCAGAGAATCCCGATGATTCCCGTGCCCAGCTGGTCGCCGGGTTGATGGACCAGCTCGGCGTAGCGGAATGGATTGCTGATGAAGCTCTGTTCGATGTCGTGACGGCCCTGTCCGGAAGTGGCCCGGCCTTTCTGTTCCGTTTCATCGATGCGCTGGCGCAGGGTGGAATTGCATTGGGGCTCGAGCCCGAACAATCGCAGCGGTTGGCCATGGCGACCGTGCAGGGGTCGGCAGAGCTCGCGGCTGAGTCGACGGAAGATCCAGGCGTTCTGGCCGATCGTGTGGCAAGTCCCGGCGGTTCAACACGCAGTGGCCTTGATATTCTTGATGCCGAGGATGCGCTCCTCAAGCTGGTTCGGCTGACGCTCGATGCAGCAACCAAACGCAATCAGGAAATGGCCGCCGAAGCGCGAAGCTGACCGGCTGCTGCTAGACGTTCCGTCGCGCCAAGTCTGCTGCTCGCTCGCGTACGTCATCGGGCATCAGCTCTTCCAGCACCGTCCAGAAGCCTGTCACCGCTCCGGGGCCAGCCTCATTGTATGCGGCGACCATCTTCTTGCGGAATTCGGCGAAAAGTTCGGTCTCGAGTGTCTCGCCTGCCGCTGTAAGGCGAATCAGGATACGCCGACGGTCGCGCTGGCCCTGTTTGCGGGCGATCAACTCGCGATCTTCGAGTTCGCCGAGCACCCGGCCTAACGATTGTTTGGTAATCCCCAGCAGTGTCATCAGCTCGCCAATTGCGAGATCCGGTTTGCGTGCGATGAAGTACAAAGCACGGTGATGCGCTCGTCCCAAGCCGTTTTCTGCGAGAATCGCGTCTCCGCTTTGCATCAGCTCAGCATGGGCAAAGAATAGCAACTCGATCCCGCGACGGATCTCGGGCTCCCGCAAAAAGAGGGGAGAGGCAGCGGAAGGGTTGCGCGGGTCTGACGCCATATTGACCGTCTTTGGCAGCGCGCCTAACCGGGTGCAATATCCCGTTGATTCTCATCCAAGAGGCAATTCGATGGCCGAGGCCCAACCCTATGACGACCGCGACGGCAAAATCTGGCTGGATGGCCAGCTTGTTGAGTGGCGCGAAGCGAACGTCCATATTCTCACCCACGCCATGCATTATGCATCCAGCGTGTTCGAAGGACAGCGCGCCTATGGCGGCGAAATCTTTGAACTGACCCGTCACAGCGAGCGGCTGCATAACTCCGCAAAGATCATGGGAATGCCGATGCCGTACAGCGTCGAAGAGATTGATCAGGCGTGTCGGGATGTGCTGACCGCCAATAATCTGGTCGATGCCTATGTGCGACCGGTGGCCTGGCGCGGACCGGAACAAATGGGCGTCGCTGCCCAGGCTACCCAAACCCATGTGGCTGTCGCAGCCTGGGAGTGGGGCGATTATTTTGCTGACAAGGAACAGGGCATCCGCTTAGATATCGCACCCTGGCGGCGGCCTGCGCCCTACACCGCGCCGGTTCATGCCAAGGCGTCCGGGCTCTACATGATCTGCACCATGTCCAAGCATCACGCCGCCGATCGCGGTTATGACGATGCGCTGATGATGGATTATCGCGGACAGGTTGCCGAGGCGACCGGTGCCAATGCCTTTTTCATCCAGGACGGCATCATCCACACGCCGACGCCTGATTCCTTCCTCAACGGCATAACCCGCCAGACGGTGATGGGGCTTGCGAAGAAGCGCGGAATCAAGGTGGTCGAGCGCGATATCTGGCCCGAAGAGCTGGAAGGTTTCGAGCAATTTTTCCTGACCGGCAGCGCGGCAGAGGTAACGCCGGTGCGCGAAGCCGGCCCGTGGAACTTCGAAGTTGGTGAGATGACGCTCACCCTGATGAACGATTATTCAAAGCTCGTCCGCGGCCAGCTGGGGAATTATTAGCGCTAAGCCTGCGCTCACAGCCCGTGATAGTCGCGATACCAGTCGACAAATTTTGGAATGCCGACCGCGATCGGCGTTGATGGTTCGAAGCCAAGATCATTCTGGATCGCGCTGATATCGGCCGCAGTCGCCATCACATCGCCCGGTTGCATCGGCTGAAGGTCACGTTCGGCCTTCATGCCCAGCGCATCCTCGAGCACGTCGATCATATGACCAAGACCTTCTGACTGGTTGTTGCCGATATTATAGACTGCATGCGGTTTGCTGCTGCCACCGGCTTTGGTCTCGCCATCGTCAGCAGGCGGATGATCAAGCGTTGCAATGACGCCTGTGACGATATCGTCCACATAGGTGAAATCGCGGCGCATATTGCCATGGTTGAACACCGGGATCGGTTCACCGGCCAGGATCGCCTTGGTGAAGATCCACATCGCCATGTCCGGCCGGCCCCAGGGGCCATAAACCGTAAAGAAACGCAGCCCGGTCATCGGCGTGCGATAGAGATGGCTATAGGCTTCGCTCATCAGCTCGTCGGACTTTTTGGTTGCCGCATAGAGTGACACCGGATGGTCGACCCGGTCATCGACGCTGAACGGAAAATCTTCATTGCCGCCATAGACCGATGACGAAGAGGCATAGACCAGATGGTCGATGTCCTGGTGACGGGCAATCTCCATCATGTTGAGATGCCCCATCAGGTTGGCGGTGATGTAATCACGCGGATGGGTGAGGCTATGGCGCACGCCAGCCTGCGCGCCGAGATGGACGATCCGGTCGAATGCCTTTCCGTCGAGCGCCTTGTCGAGCGCGGCATGATCGGAAAAATCGACCTTTTCAAAGGTGAAGGCGTCGCCCGCGAGTTTCGCCAGTCGATCCTTTTTGAGCTGTACCGAATAATAATCGTTGAGATTGTCGATCCCGATCACCTGCTCGCCGCGCGCAATCAGTCGCTCACAGACATGCATGCCGATAAAGCCAGCAGCGCCGGTAACCAGAACGCCCATTACAATCTCCTCGATATGCCCGATGCCTTAGCTTTGCGCGCCGGGTCTGGCCAGCCGGAATAGCGGTGGGAATAGGGGTTTCGTTCGACGTAAGGGTCGCTATATAGGCGCCCGGCTGCTGGGGCGTGGCCAAGTGGTAAGGCAGCGGCTTTTGATGCCGCCATTCGCAGGTTCGATCCCTGCCGCCCCAGCCAGCCGATACCCTTCATCTTGATCGGGCGGGCTCCGTCGCTATCTCTAACAAGATAGACGCAAAGGAGATTGCGATGACGACCGAACAGGCAACATTGGCCGGCGGCTGCTTCTGGTGCACCGAGGCTGTGTATAATGACGTGGTTGGCGTCACCAATGTCGAAAGTGGCTATATTGGCGGCGAGACGACCAATCCCGATTATCGCTCGGTTTGTTCCGGTAACACCGGTCATGCAGAAGCCGTGCGTCTGACATTTGATAGCGATCAGATCAGCTATGCCGACCTGCTCGACATTTTCTTCCATATCCATGATCCGACGCAGCTCAACCGCCAGGGCAATGATGTGGGTACGCAATATCGTTCGGCGATCTTCCCCCATTCACCGGAGCAAGAGCAACTTGCGCAGCAAGCCATCAAGGCCGCCGATAGCGAATGGCCCGATCCGATTGTGACGACAATCGAACCGTTCAGCGAGTGGTACCCGGCGGAAAAATATCACCAGGACTATTTTGAACGGGAAGGGAGCCGAAACCCCTATTGCATGGCGGTGGTTGCGCCCAAGCTCCAAAAGTTCCGTAGAAGTTACCAGGATCGCTTGAAAAAAGCGCCGGCGACCTGATCCGGCCACCGGCGCTTCTTGCGTCCTAGCTAAGGTTCAGCCGAGCCCTAGCTCGCGGCATCCCCTGCGATTGGTGGTTTTTCAGCGCCGAGCATCTTGTAGATGATTCCGCCGATAATCCCGCCGATGATCGGTGCTGCCCAGAACAGCCATAACTGTTCCATGGCGATACCGCCCTCGAGCAGCGCTGGTCCGGTGCTGCGCGCGGGATTGACCGATGTATTGGTGACCGGAATGCTGATCAGATGGATCAGGGTCAGCGCCAGGCCGATAGCGATCGGCGCAAAACCAGCCGGAGCCCGTCCGTCGGTCGCGCCCATGATGATGAAGATGAAGAATGCAGTGAGCAGGACCTCAATCATCAGTGCTGCCATCATCGTATATTGACCCGGCGAATGAGCGTCGAAGCCATTCGATGCCAGTCCGCCGCTATAATCGGGACCGCCACTGGCGATCGTGTAGAGTGCGAAGGCTGCCGCTATGGCGCCGAGCACCTGCGCGATTACATAGGCGGGAATATCGGATGCCGCAAAACGGCCGCCCGCCCAAAGGCCGACGGTGACGGCAGGATTGAGATGGCAGCCTGAAATATGGCCGATCGTATAGGCCATGGTAAGCACGGTCAGGCCGAAGGCGAGCGATACGCCAAGCAATCCAATACCGACTTCGGGAAAGGCCGCAGCGAGCACAGCACTGCCGCAACCGCCAAAGACAAGCCAGAATGTTCCAAGGAATTCCGCGCCAGAGCGCTGTAATATAGACATATCGTCCCCCCTGTTTCTCTCGACCTTTTGGTCTGATTGGAGAAGTTTAGGCCGGAACGGGCCGAAGGACAAATAGAGGGGGGTGTCAGTCGCGATGTGCCGCGCGCGCCAGGCGGTCGGCGATCGCTTCGCCAATACCGTCACGAGGCAGGGGAGCGACGGCAATTTTGGGTCGCTCGCTGGCATCTGCCTCATGGAGGCAACCAAAGAGATTGGCAGCGGCTTCGATCAGGTCTCCGCTCTCGCTCAGCGAGGCATCGCCAGCGATGGCTCCGAATCCAATCAACCATTCGTCTGGCTCACTTGATGACGCATCCAGTCGCACTGGTTTCGCGGGCGCATAATGCGTTGCTAGCTGGCCAGGCGCTGTGATCGTGCCAGTGCTACCCGTTTCGGTTGGTAATCCGGTGGCACTTGAGATGTGTTCCGCCGTGATGGGTCCCGGCCGCAACATGCGAACACCGGACTCACCTGGAGCGATGATTGTCGATTCCAGCCCGAGGCTGGAAGGGCCAGCATCGATGATCAGGCCGATCTTTCCGTCGAGGCTCATGCGCACATGTTCGGCCTGGGTCGGGCTGATCCGTCCACTGGCATTGGCGGACGGAGCGGCGAGCGGCAGGCCAGTTGCCCGCAAAAGTGCCTGCATGGCTGGATGCGCAGGAATTCGAATTGCGATGGTATTCAAACCTGCCGTTACAATGTCGGCGACCGGACTGTTCTTTGCCGTTGGCAGCACCATTGTGAGCGGCCCGGGCCAGAATTGTCCCGCCAGTTTCTCTGCAACGGTGTCAATCTCGGCCAAGCTTCTTGCCATTTCGATGTCCGGGACATGGACGATGAGCGGATTGAAGGAGGGGCGGCCCTTGGCGGCATAGACGGACGCCACGGCTTCACCATTGGTTGCATCGGCGGCGAGGCCATAGACAGTTTCAGTGGGTATAGCGACGCATTCGCCAGCACTGATGCGCGTGGCAGCGTCCTTGATCGCTGCATCGTCAAACGGCCGGATCACCGTTGCTATCGAGGGATTTGGCCTCTGCATCCGCTCGGGCTATAGCGCGCGCAGATTCTCCGCAAGAGCAGGACCATGTCATGAGCTTTACGCCACCGGTTACCGAACAACGCTTTGTGCTCGAACATATCGCGGGCATAGCCGACCTTGCCGCCAGCGATCGTTTTGCCGACGCTACCGGTGATATGGTCGATGCGATTCTCGATGGCGCCGGCCAACTTGCAGCAGGCGAATGGGCGCCATTGAACCGGATCGGCGATACCGAAGGTGCAAAGCTCACCGAAGACGGCGTGGTGATGCCCGATGGCTATCGCGATGCCTATCAAGCCTATGTTGAGGGTGGCTGGGGCACCATTGCCGCGCCGTCAGATTTTGGCGGGCAGGGCATGCCCTTCAGCCTCGCTGCCTCGATCCTGGAATCCCTTGGATCCGCGAATATGGCGTTCAGCCTGTGCCCGATGCTCAGCGTCGGCGCGATCGAGGCGCTGACGCATCACGGCAGTCCTGAGCTGCAAGCGGCCTATCTGCCCAAATTGTCGACCGGCGAATGGACCGGGACCATGAACCTGACCGAGCCGCAAGCCGGCTCTGATGTTGGCGCGCTGAAATCCAAAGCCGAGCCAGCTGAGGACGGCAGCTGGCGTATCAAGGGCCAGAAAATCTACATCACCTTTGGCGAACATGATCTGGCCGAGAACACGATCCACCTCGTGCTCGCACGAACGCCAGGTGCGCCGGAAGGGACCAAGGGGATCTCGCTTTTCCTCGTGCCGCGTTACCGGCTTGATGAGAATGGCGCACCGGGCGAATTCAATGATGCGCGGGCCGTTTCGATTGAGCACAAGCTCGGGATCCATGCATCGCCGACCTGTGTCATGTCCTTTGGCGACGATGACGATTGCCATGGCTGGCTGATTGGCCCGGAAAATGGCGGCATGCGAGCGATGTTCACAATGATGAATAATGCACGGCTCAATGTTGGGCTCCAAGGCGTGCAGATTGGCGAACGGGCGACCCAACAGGCCGTCACCTTTGCCCGGGAGCGTATTCAATCGGCGCGGGCTGGTGGCGAAACGCGCGATCCCGTCGCTATTGTCGAGCATCCCGATGTGCGCCGCATGCTGATGCGGATGAAAGCGTCGACAATGGCGATCCGCGCGCTGGTCTATTATGCCGCCGGTCAGGTCGATGCGGCGACGCTTGGTGATGAAGATGCCAAGGCGCGCGCCGAAGTGTTGACGCCGCTGGCCAAGGCATATGGAACGGATATCGGTTGCGAAGTCGCCAGCCTTGGTGTGCAGGTTCATGGCGGCATGGGCTTTGTCGAAGAAACCGGGGCCGCCCAATATTATCGCGATATCCGCATCGCGCCGATCTACGAAGGCACTAATGGCATTCAGGCGGCCGATCTGGTCGGACGCAAGCTGCGCATGCAGGGCGGTGAGGCGGTGGCCTCACTGCTCAGTGATATTGCGAACGGTGCTGAGGGCGAAACCGGGTTGGCGCAGCTCGCAGCCGATTGTGAAGCCGTGGTCAATTGGCTGAGTTCCGGTCAGGCCAGCGTCGATGATCAGCTTGCTGCAAGCTATCCGTTTCTCACCATGTTGTCGGTGGCCACCTGCGGTTGGCTCATGGCCCGGCAGCATCGTGTTGCGCTGGAGCAGATGCAGAACGGGGCAGGGGATAGCGAATTTCTCAAGATGAAGATCGCTGCTGCGCGCTTCTATCTGGATCAGGTGGTTCCGGAAGCCGGTGGTTTGAAGTCGGCGGCAATGGCCAAGGCTGACATCCTCTATTCCATAGACGATGAGACATTCGCCGCCTGAGCGCGAACGCAGTCAATTGAATTCTTGGAGTTGTGGCTAGGCCGTTTCGCGGTCCAGCAGGTCAGCGGTATCGAGACCGAGTCGTTCGATATGGCGGACGATCCTCGGCCATTCTTCCTTGAGGAAGGTGCTGCGTTCCCGCGTCTTTAGCTTTTCTGATGCGCCATTGGCGACAAACATCCCGACGCCACGACGTACCACTACGATCCCATCATCCTGGAAAGTTTGATAGGCTTTCGCAACGGTTAGCGGGTTCGCACCTTCGTCCGCCGCAAAGGCGCGGACAGAGGGAAGCGGGTCCCCATCGCCATAGCGACCATCGAGAATGGCTGCGGCAATCTTCTCGCGCAGCTTGAGATATACGGGCTGTTCTGCTTTAGACATTGCGCTATAGTGTAGTAAAACACTGTGGCGCGTCAAGGGGTGAGCAAGAATTATTTCGATTTGCCGCTATTCAGGCGTCCAATCGCTCACCACAGCATCGCGTTCGGGCCGCGGTCGTTCTTTGAGTTCCGCACCGGCGGTGCCGACATAGATGAAGCCGGCGATCTTTTCGGGCGCCTCGCCAAAGGCATCACGCACCGCGTCTGAATAGGCCGCCCATCCGGTCAGCCAGCCGCCGACATAGCCATGGGCATGCACTGCCGCGAGCAGGTTGAAACAGGCGGCACCGGTGGAAAGTTCCTGCTCCCAAAGCGGAATCTTGCTGCTGGATTTCGGGCTGTGCAGGGCGACGATGAGAGTCGGTGCCTGATGCGCAAACTGGTCAATGGCCTCGACTTCCAGCTTTCCCGGCTGTTCTCGGTCGATCTGGTATGCCGCATGCAGAATTTCGGCAAAGCGTGATCGTTGTGCCGCGTCGACTACAACAAACCGCCACGGGGCAAGTTTGCCATGATCGGGTGTGCGCATCGCGATATCGAGAATCTGTTGCAATTCTGCGGGTTGCGGGCCGGGAGCGACCATGTCGCGCGGGCGTGATGAGCGCCGGGTGGCCAGAAAATCGAGCGGGGTGGAGAGATCATTGAACATGGCTGTTGCTCCTAGCATCCGCGGCTAATTGTGCCAGCCCCTTCACAGCGGGGATTTCGACGCTAGTCTGCGCCGCCATAACAAGCGCCCCCATAAAATGCAGGCGCGCCCATAGAGTTCTGAGGGGAATCTATCGTGACAGAGTTGAAAGATATTGCCTTGTGGAATCAGGGCGATTGGATCGCGGGCATCGCTTCCATCGTGCTGATTATGTTCCTGGCACTGGGCGCGTATGCGGTCACCAGGCCGCAACCGGAAGTGGGTGGTCATCCTAAAGGATTGTACATCCTCTTCTTTGCCGAAATGTGGGAACGTTTCTCCTATTACGGCATGCGGGCTCTGTTGATTTTCTATCTCACGCAACATTGGCTGTTCAATGATAGTGCATCCAATATCGTTTACGGCGCTTATGTCAGTCTCGTATACATTACCCCTGTGCTTGGCGGCTGGCTGGCCGATCGGTATCTCGGCCAGCGGAAAGCGGTCCTGTTCGGTGCGATCTTGCTGACCTTCGGCCATTTCTTAATGGCGTTTGAAGGGACGGGTGGGCAGAATGATCCGACCATCAATATCTTCTGGCTGGCGCTGTCCTTCATTATCGTTGGTTCAGGCTTTCTGAAGGCCAATATTTCGGTGATTGTTGGGCAGCTTTATCCGCGCACCGACGTCCGCCGCGATGGTGCTTACACCATTTTCTACATGGGCATTAATGTTGGTGCCGCCATCGGTACAATTATCGCTGGCTATCTCGGCGTTACCCTCGGTTGGTCCTATGGCTTTGGCGCTGCAGGTATCGGCATGTTGCTTGGCCTGATTGTCTTCATTCTGGGTAAGCCGCTGCTACTTGGGCAGGGCGAAGCACCGGCTCCGCTTGCCAGAGGTACTGAGTTTTCCCTCTATGGCGTCGGTATTGCAGCCATCGGCGTAATGTGGGTGCTGATTCAATATCAGTCGGTCGTCGGCGGATTGATGTTGATTTCCGGCCTCGCACTGCTGGGTTATGTCCTCTACGAGGCATTCAAGCTTGAAAAAGAACCGCGCGAACGCCTGTTCGCTATTCTTTTCCTGATCGCGCTACAGCCCCTTTTCTGGGGATTGTTCGAGCAGGCGGGCGGTTCGCTCAATCTGTTCACCGATCGCTTTGTCGACCTTCAGGGCGTTCCGGCCCCGATCTTCCAGTCGATCAATCCAATTTACATAATTGTGCTTGCACCGATATTCGCATGGCTTTGGACTTTTCTTGGCAAGCGAGGACTCGAACCGTCGACACCTGCGAAGTTCGGACTTGGTCTGATGCAACTGGGTTTCGGATTCCTTGTCCTCGTATGGGGCGCGGCGTCCGTTCCCGCGGGAACACTGGTTCCGGTGATCTTCCTGTTCGGCATCTACTTGTTCCACACCACTGGCGAGCTGTGTTTGTCGCCGGTTGGTCTGAGCGCCATGAACCGGTTGTCGCCGCGACACCTGGCCAGCCTCATCATGGGAGCATGGTTCTTTGCAACGGCTGGCGGCAACTATGTTGCTGGCATGATCGGTGCGGCGACCGGCGGCGAGGACGGAGCAATGACACGCGAGGCTACCATGTCGATTTATCTACAGATCGGCTGGATCGCGATTGGCGTTGGCGTCGTAGTCATCCTGATTTCCCGCTTCGTCAAACGGTGGATGCATCTCGACAGTCTTTCCGATGACAATGTCGGCGACGACATGCTCGGTCAGTCCGAACTCGCTCAGCCTGATGCGGCTGGCATCGATACCTCGGGAGAAGTCCGTTCATGATGAAACCTGCTTTCCTGCTGGCGGCAGTGCTGGCGTTATTCGGATGCGCCACCACTGGTAGCCAAAGCGCCAGCAACAGCACCGCCGCCCAGGAACGCGATACGGTCTCGGCCTTTGATCCAGACCCGTTTCCATCGACCTACCGGCCCTATCCCGGCCGCCCGACAGTTATCCAGGGCGCGACCATCTATGATGGCGAAGGGGGCCGGATCGATAATGGCATGGTCTATTTCGCCGATGGGCGCATTCAGGCCGTAGCCCAAACGCTCGAGGTGCCCGCAGGCGCCACGGTCGTGGACGGCACCGGGCTTTGGGTGACGCCGGGTATCATCGATATCCATAGCCATCTCGGCAACTATCCGACGCCGAGCGTCGCTGCTCATCAGGACGGCAATGAGATTACCGGCAACAATACAGCCAATGTCTGGACCGAACATAGCGTTTGGCCACAGGATCCAGGCTTTAGCCGGGCACTGGCCAATGGCGGCGTAACGACGCTGAACATCCTGCCGGGCTCTGCCAACCTCTTCGGTGGACGATCGGTGACGCTGCGCAACGTGCCCGCTCGTACCATGCAGGCCATGAAATTCCCGGACGCACCTTATGGTCTCAAAATGGCCTGTGGTGAAAACCCGAAGCGGGTCTATGGCGGACGCAACCAAACGCCCGGCAGCCGCATGGCGAATATCGCCGTGGCGCGTCAGGCGTGGATCGATGCTCAGCGCTATCAACGGCAATGGGAGAATTACCGGGAGAATGGCGGAACGCCGCCAGCGCGCAATTTGCGCCACGAAACTCTGGCAGGCGTGATGGCAGGCGAAATCCTCGTCCATAATCACTGCTATCGCGCGGACGAGATGGCGATCATGATGGATATGGCCGAGGAGTTTGGATACAGCATCTCAACCTTCCAGCACGCTGTTGAAGCCTATAAGATTCCTGACCTGCTCCGCGAAAATGGCGTCTGTTCGGCAATGTGGGCTGACTGGTGGGGCTTCAAGATGGAAGCTTATGACACCGTCAACGAAAATATCCCGATGGTCCATAATGGCGGGGCCTGCGCGATCGTCCATTCAGATGACGAGAACCAGATACAAAGATTGAATCAGGAAGCGGCCAAGGCGCTCGCCGATGGACGTAGAGCAGGAATCGACATCAGCGATGCTGAGGCCTGGCAGTGGCTGTCCATCAATCCGGCGCGCGCGCTGGGTATCGATGATCAGACCGGTAGCCTGGTGAACGGCAAGCGCGCCGATCTCGTCTTGTGGAATGGCGATCCGTTCAGTGTTTATACGCGGCCACAAATGGTCTGGATCGACGGCGCCTTGCTCTACGATATGAACAATCCAGAATTGCGGCCGATTTCCGATTTCGAGCTCGGCCAGCCAAGCGAGGGGAGCGTCCGATGAAAAAGCTTCTCGCTCTCGCCTGTGCCGCATTCATGGCACTTCCAGCCGCCGCACAAACGCTTGCTATCACGGGCGGCACTGTCGTTATCGGTGATGGGTCTGAACCCATTCCGGGTGGCACGGTCGTCGTGCGCAATGGTCGTGTGGTTGCCGCCGGTTCCAATGTTTCAATTCCTGCCGGAGCGCAAACTGTTGATGCGACTGGCCAATGGGTGACGCCGGGTATTGTCGGCGGCTTTACACGCCTTGGCCTGGTCGAAGTATCGGCCGTCAGCGAAACCAATGATGTTTCCGCCGCTGAATCCGAATTCAGTGCTGGGCTAGATGTGGTCCCGGCTATCAATCCATTGGCGGCTTCCATCGCTGTCAATCGGGCTGGTGGCATCACCCGCGCCGTTGTTGCGCCGGGAACGAGCGGCGCGATCTTTGGCGGGCAGGGTGCAATCATCGATCTGGGTGCGGACATGGATGCGATCATGCGTCCGCGCGCATTCCAATTTGTCGAGCTTGGCGAACGCGGTGCCGCGCGCGCCGGAGGCAGCCGTTCGGCCAGTTTTGCGACATTTCGCAATGCACTGGATCAGGCACAGCTCTACGCGCGCAATCCGGCTGGTTATGGTGGGCGATCGGCCGATTCCTTGCTGAATCGCGTTGATGCGGCTGCGCTGGTTCCGGTCGTTCAGGGCACTGTGCCGCTGATCGTCCATGTCGAACAGGCGCGTGATATACTGAATGTGATTGCGCTCCGCGAAGATTATCCGCGGCTGCGGCTAATTCTGGTTGGAGTGAGCGAAGGATGGACCGTGGCATCGCAATTGGCGGCGGCTAATGTTCCCGTCATCGCTTCCGCGCTTAATGATCTTCCCGCCGAGTTTGAACAGCTCGCGGCGACCCAGTCCAATATCGGGCGGATGAGAGCAGCCGGCGTGCAGGTAGCGATTGGGATGATCGATGATCGCGACGCGCATCAGATCCGCTATTCAACGCAGTACGCCGGTAACCTCGTGGCATTGGGCCGCGTTCCCGGTGCGACTGGACTAAGCTGGGGCGAGGCATTCGCCGCGATCAGTTCCTGGCCAGCCGAAATTATGGGCCTTGGCAATGAGATCGGATCGCTGCGGCCTGGACGGCGCGCTGACGTAGTGATCTGGGATGGAGATCCGCTGGAGCTGAGCTCCAATGTGGATGTGGTCCTGATCGATGGCGTGCAGCAGCCGCTGACATCGCGGCAAACACGCTTGCGCGATCGCTATCTGTCGATCGACGAACGGGAATTGCCCCAAGCGTATGAATGGTAGCTGAGATATGAGCCCTCTGACCCTGTTGATCATCGCCACCGTGGCATTTGTCGGAAGTCATTTCCTGATGTCGCATCCGCTCCGCGCCGCATTGGTCGGGCGCATGGGCGAGACTGGTTTTCTCGGCTTCTATTCGCTGGTGTCGCTGGTCACGCTGGGCTGGATGGTGTGGGTCGCATGGACGATGCCGGCGATGGCGCCCTATTGGGTGGCACCGCCTTGGTTCTTTGCATGGGCAGCGCCCGTCCTGATGTTGATTGCCAGCATCCTGTTGGTGGGATCCAATATCGGTAATCCGGCTTTTCCGGATCCGTCTGGAAAGGCGGAGATTGTGCGGCCGGCAACCGGCGTTTTTGCAATTACGCGGCATCCGATGAACTGGGCGTTCATTATCTGGGCCTTGACCCATATTGCGCTGAGCGGGAGCCCGATGAATCTTGTGGTTGCGAGCGGCATTCTCGTGCTGACATTTTTCGGCTCGCTGCTTCAGGACAAGAAGAAGGAAGCGCTGCTCGGCGATGCCTGGCAAGGCTGGGAAGCGCGAACCTCCTTCATTCCCTTTGGCGCGATCGCCAAAGGCCGTGTCCCGCTAAGCGCTGCCTGGCCCGGATTCATTCCGTTGATTGGCGGGATCATACTGTGGGTGGCCGCCAGCTATTTCCATACCATGTTGGTTGGCGTCTGGGCCTGGACCGCTTAAATCCGCACCATCTTCATCATCGGTTCGTGATAGCGCGGCCCTGCTGTTTCGCCAGCCGGTGCAGCGGCGTCGAGCTTTGCCAGATCGTCATCACTGAGCGACACATCCGCTGACGCCATGGAATCTTCGAGCGTTACGCGGCGTTTCGATCCCGGGATTGGCACAATGTCGTCGCCCTGATGCAAGAGCCAGGCGAGGGCGATTTGAGCCGGCGAGACGCCATGCGCTTCGGCAATGGTTGTGACGACCGCCACCATCTCCATATTTTTTGCGAAGTTTTCCTCGCTGTAGCGCGGATCGTTCAGCCGATAATCGCCTTCATCGAGATCGTCTCGCGAGGTGACTTGGCCGGTAAGAAAGCCCCGGCCCAGCGGAGAATAGGGGACAAAACCGATATTGAGTTCGCGGCAGAGGGGCAGGATCTCTGCTTCCACATCGCGTTCCCAGAGGGAATATTCGGATTGAAGCGCAGCGATGGGGTGGGTGGCGGCGGCCTTGCGAATGGTATCGGGGCCGGCTTCAGACAGCCCGAGATGACGAACTTTGCCTTCTTCAACCAACCGCGCCATTGCGCCGACCGTTTCTTCGATCGGCACATTGGGGTCGACCCGATGTTGGTAATAGAGATCGATCGTATCGGTACCGAGCCGCTGGAGTGAACCTTCGCAGGCCCGACGGACATTTTCGGGAGAACTGTCGACGCCGCGAAATCCCTTTTCATCAAAAGCAAAGCCGAATTTTGTGGCGATTACGAGGCCGTCACGCTTGCCGGCGATGGCTCTGCCCAGAAGTTCTTCATTACGGTGCGGTCCGTAGACTTCAGCGGTGTCAAAAAAGGTGACGCCGAGTTCGATCGCGCGATCGATAGTGGCGATGGATTCCATTTCGTCGGCCACGCCATACATACCCTTGCCGATGCCGGCCATTGGCATGCAGCCAAGGCCAAGGGATGAGACGGTGAGGTCGGTTCCTAAGGTGCGGGTCTTCATGGGGCGGGCTCCTCTTGCGGGCTGCGATGGCGGTTCAGATAGCCGGTAATCTCGCGTTTGATCTCCGGCCCAAATATATAGATGGCGATCACGTTGGGAATTGCCATCAGGAAAAATGCACTATCAACCAGGTCGAAAACGGCTTGGACCGGCAGGATCGATCCGATGGGTAGCATTACGACATAGAGAATCTTGTAGGTCATGGTCCGGATTGGACCTTCGCCCACAAGATATCCCCAGGCTTGCAAACCGTAAAACCCCCAGGCGCAGAGCGTGGAATAGGCGAACAGGAAGACAGCGACCGCAAGCAGGATCGGGAACCAGCTCGATATCTGCGCGAAGGCCGCGGAGGTGATGGTGATGTCGTTGAGGCCACTTTCGTGCGTGCCAGCCAGGACGATGGCGATCGCGCCGAGGGAACAGACGATCACGGTATCGATAAATGGCTCGAGCAGGGCGACAAGGCCTTCGGAGGCCGGATCATGGGTGCGGGCCTGGGCATGAGCGATGACCGCCGATCCGACACCGGCTTCACTGGAATAGACCGCGCGTTGCATGCCGACGACAAAGGCGCCGAGCATTCCGCCCGCTGCAGCTTCGCCGCTAAACGCGTCGCCGATGATGATCGCAAGCGCATTGGGGAGTTCGGCTGCGTTCATGAAGATGATGGCGAAAACGCCGACCAGGTAGATGGCCGCCATGCCGGGAACGAGGACTGAGGTAACGCGCGCCAGCCAGCGGACGCCGCCGACGACGACCAGTCCAACCAGTACCGCCAGGATCGCGCCATAGCCTGCGCCGCTCGTAAAGCCGGTAACGTTGGAAATCTGGGCAAAGCTCTGATTGACCTGGACCAGCGGTATCGCGCCGCCGAGCGCGAAAAAGGCGTAGATGCCGCCGAGCACCAGTCCGACTTTCGGCCAGCCGCGGGCGGCCAGTCCGTTTTTGAGGGCGTACATCGGGCCGCCGCGGATCGTGCCGTCTTTGTTCACCACGCGGTATTTGTGGCCAAGCGTCACCTCGACGCATTTGAGGGTCATCGCGAAAAAGCCGATGATGAACATCCAGAACGCAGCGCCGGGTCCGCCGGTCGCTATGGCGACCGCAACACCGGCAATGTTGCCAAGGCCGACCGTGCCGGAAAGCGCGGTGGTTAGCGCGCCAAACTGGCTGATCTGGCCGGGCGCATCGATATTATGTCCCGGCTTGGTAAGGATCCGCACCGAATAGGGCAGGGCGCGTACGTTAATGAAACCCAGCCATAAGGTGAACAAGATCATCGGCACCGCGAGCCAGATCACAATCAGCGTAACCTCGACTCCAAAGATCGGTACTTTCATGAACACCATCGCATTGAGATCGGCGAGCGCCCGTTCAAGCCATGCAATCATGCCAGTCCTTCTCCGCCCACTCTTCTCATATGCATCACGCTTCACACGATCATGGGGGGCGGCTAGGAGAGTCACAAGCAGAAACAACTTAAAGTTGAATATCGATGACGCGCAGCTATTTCGGGACCGACGGCATAAGGGGCCGCACCAACCAGACACCGATGACGGCCGATGTCGCGATGAAGGTCGGCCAGGCTGCCGGTGCCCACTTTCTGCGCGGCGAGCACCGCCATCGCGTGGTGATCGGCAAGGATACGCGCCTCTCAGGCTATATGATGGAATCGGCGCTTGTTGCTGGTTTCACAAGCGTAGGCATGGATGTCGTCATGGTTGGGCCGATGCCGACTCCAGGAGTTGCGATGCTGACCCAGTCGATGCGCGCTGATTTAGGCGTGATGATTTCGGCGAGTCATAATCCCTATGTTGATAACGGTATCAAGCTGTTCGGCCCCAATGGCTACAAGCTATCCGATGCAGACGAGGCGGCGATTGAAGCGTTATTGCAAGACCCGCCGTCACTGGTTGATTCTGAGCAAATTGGGCGTGCTCGTCGCGTGGATGATGCGCAAGGCCGGTACATCAACGATGCCAAGGCGACATTTTCCAGCAAGCTGCGGCTCGACGGGTTAAAGATTGTCGTGGACTGCGCCAATGGCGCGGCATACCAGGTTGCCCCGTCGGCACTCTGGGAACTCGGTGCGGATGTGATTGCTATGGGCGTCTCGCCGAACGGAACCAATATCAATGACAATTGCGGATCGACCTATCCGCAGGGCCTGTGTGAGCGCGTTGTCGAAGAAGGCGCGGCAATCGGATTGGCGCTGGATGGCGATGCTGATCGACTGATTGTCGTCGATGAAAAAGGGAAGCTGGTCGATGGCGACCAACTGATGGCGCTGATCGGTAGCGATTGGAAGCGACGCGGCAAACTTGTCGGCGATGCTATTGTGGCTACCGTCATGTCGAACCTTGGACTCGAAAGGTTTCTCGAAGACGAAGGCATTGGTCTTGAACGATCTCAAGTTGGTGATCGCTATGTTCTGGAGCGCATGCGCGAAAAAGGTTGCAATGTCGGCGGTGAGCAATCCGGACACCTAATTCTAACTGATTATGCGACAACTGGAGATGGCTTGATTGCAGGACTCCAAATATTGGCGGCGCTCGTTACTAGCGAAAAGCCTGCCAGCGAGCTGCTACACCTTTTCGAACCTTACCCGCAGTTGTTGAAGAATGTACGGTACAATGGCGGCAGTCCGTTGGACGCAGAAGTTGTGAAGCAGGCAATTGCGGCTGGTGAGAGCCGACTTTCCGAGACCGGACGGGTGTTAATTCGTAAATCCGGTACCGAACCGTTGATCAGAGTTATGGCCGAAGGTGAAAATGAAGATCTGATAGAAGCCGTTGTGGGCGACATCTGCGCAGCGGTTGAGGGAGTCGACTGATGCTTGAGATGCGTCCGGATTGCGAACGCTGTGGAAAAGACCTGCCCGCCGATGCGCCCGGTGCCCATATTTGCAGTTTTGAGTGCACCTTTTGCGAAGATTGCACAAAGGGCCCGCTGGCTGGCACGTGCCCCAACTGCGGCGGCGAGCTTCAGCGGCGGCCAATTCGCGCAACTGCGCTGCTTAAACGCTTTCCGGCTTCGACCGAACGGAAATATAAGGCGAACGCATGACGAAACCAGCCCGAATACTCGCAATCGCGGGTTCGGATAGCGGGGGCGGTGCCGGCCTTCAGGCTGACATCAAAACGATCACCAATCTCGGTGGCCATGCGATGACCGCAGTTACCGTGATTACGGCGCAAAACACTCTCGGCGTGCAGGAGTCAGAGACGGTCAGCATCAATATTGTGTTGGCGCAAATTGACTCTGTTGAGTCCGATATTGGGATTGACGCGATCAAGATCGGTATGTTGGGCTCGAGCGATTTGATCGGCCCATTGGCTCAGCGGCTTGCACATCTGGAAGTTCCGATCGTGTTTGACCCGGTCATGGTCGCGACGAGTGGCTCCATGCTGGCGGACGAGGCTACAATTGCCGGTTTTCACGCGCTGATGCGTGTCGCGACAATCACAACCCCGAATCTAACAGAGCTGGCGCGACTAACATCGTCGCAACTCTCGTCTACCTATGAAATGGAACGCGAAGCCCGGCGCCTGTCGAGAGACTCGAATTGCATGATACTGGCCAAGGGCGGACATCTGGAAAGTGACTTGATCACCGACATTTTCGTTCAGCCAGATGGCAAAGTTGATCGCTGGAAGGCCGGACGGATTGAAACTCAAAACAACCATGGGACAGGTTGCGCCCTGTCAAGTGCGCTTGCGACCGGACTTGGGCAAGGTCTGGCGCCTGTAGATGCTATTAGCCAGGCACGTGGATTTGTACGAGCGGCCCTAATAGCCGCCCCGGAGCTAGGGCAGGGCAACGGACCGCTCGGCTTTGCGACAATGCGCGAGTATTGGCCGTGAGCCGAGTCATTGCCGGTGTCGACGAGGCAGGTCGGGGGCCGCTGGCCGGACCGGTAGTAGCCGCCGCGGTGATTCTCCGCGATGCCGCGATAGACGGCCTTGATGATAGCAAAAAATTGAGTGCGCGCCGCAGAGGTGATCTCGAAATTGAGATCCGCCAACATTGCGCGGTTGGCATTGGTTGGGCGGAGCCGGAGGAGATCGACACGATCAATATTCTCCAGGCGACCTTAGCTGCAATGAGGCGGGCGGTTGAAGCGCTGGATTTTGAGCCGGATCATATCCTCGTCGATGGCAACAAGTTACCCGACTGGCGATATTCGGCAGAGGCGGTGATTGGTGGAGATGCGCTTCATCCATGTATCTCTGCTGCTTCGATCGTTGCGAAGGAAACGCGCGATCGGATGATGCGTGAAGCTGCGCATGAACATCCCCACTATGGTTGGGAGAGCAACAAGGGATATCCAACACAGCGGCATCTTGAGGCGCTGCGCAAACATGGGCCGAGCGCGCTGCATCGGCGGAGTTTCGGACCGGTCGCCCAGTCATTGCTCGATCTTTGAGTCTTTCCCGCCACACCCCATCATCTTGAGTCCGTCACGCCCCTCGACGCGCTATATCTGGTGTTGGACTCTTTTCGTTCGCCCTTCGTTAACCATATCCTAACCTTATGCGTTAACTAAGTTCAGCTTGACCCGGGAGTCCGGCTGACTCAGGCTCCCGTCTCTTTGTGTGAGGGGGTAATGCGGGATGGCGACTGCGGCAAAAGTTAAGACGGCCAATCGACGGCGCGCAAAGCCGCAGAAAACGGCGGTCGCGATCGAAACCGATCGTATCCTCGAAGATGATTGCGTATCGGCAATGGCGTCGCTGCCCGATGCCTGTATCGACATGATCTTTGCCGATCCTCCCTATAATCTGCAACTTGGCGGCGATCTGTATCGACCGGAAGGCAGCCAGGTCGATGCGGTCGACGATGATTGGGACAAGTTTGACAGTTTCGGTGCTTATGACGCCTTTACCCGCGCCTGGCTGAAAGAGGCGCGGCGGATTCTCAAACCCAACGGCACATTGTGGGTAATTGGCAGCTATCACAATATCTTCCGGGTCGGAGCTGCCTTGCAGGATGAAGGCTATTGGATCCTCAATGACATTGTCTGGCGCAAGGCCAACCCGATGCCGAACTTTCGCGGCACCCGCTTCACCAATGCCCATGAAACGATGATCTGGGCCTCCAAGAGCGAGAAGGCGAAATACACATTCAACTATAAGACAATGAAATCGCTCAATGACGAATTGCAGATGCGTTCTGACTGGCTGATTCCGATCTGCGCCGGGCAGGAGCGTCTCAAAGATGGCGGCAAGAAAGCGCATCCCACGCAAAAACCCGAAGCTTTGCTCTATCGCGTGATGCTCGCCAGCACCAAACCCGGCGACGTCGTCCTCGATCCATTTTTTGGAACAGGAACCACAGGCGCGGTTGCGCGCCGCCTTGGGCGCAAATGGCTCGGCATCGAACGTGAGAAACGCTATTGCCGGGTGGCGCGCGAACGGATTGAAGATGCGCTGCCGCTCGATGAGTCCGCGCTCACGATTATGAAATCCAACGCTGCACAGCCCAAAGTACCCTTTGGCTCCTTGCTCGAAACCGGCATGTTGAAGCCGGGCGCGATCCTCACGGACTCCAAGCGCCGCTGGAAAGCGGAGGTCCGGATTGACGGGTCGCTGGCGACAAAGAATGGCAAAGAGGGGTCGATCCACAAACTCGGCGCCCTGTTGCAAGGCGCTCCATCCTGCAATGGCTGGACCTTCTGGTTCGTCGAGACAAAGGATGGCCTGCAATCGATTGACGAATTGCGCGCTGAATATCGCCTGGCCCATTTCGCATAGAAGCCCGCCTAGACCTGACTGAATCAGCCCATGGCTTTCTCGCGCGGCTCGGTTAAACATCGGCTATGACTGACATCCCCTCATCCGCGCGGCTCTATTTCCGTCCCACTGGATTTGTCGATGCGCCATTTGATCTGGATGGCCAGGTACTTCGGCTCTCCGGCGGAATGCTCTGGTTCAGCGCATTTGATGTGATTGTGCTCGACGGTGGTCAGCGGCTCGCGCCCAGGCTCGTTTCGGTCGCGGCGCTCGATACGTTTCTTGAGACCCTTTCGGACGAACACGCCGAAGACGCGCGGCAATCCATTGAACGCGTGACCGCATCCCGCGAGCCACTGCAGTTCGGTGAGCGTGTATTGCGCATGGACGAGCCACGCATTGCCGGGATCCTCAATGTCACGCCGGACAGTTTTTCAGATGGCGGAAAGCATAGTGAAGATCCGCAGGCGGCCGCTGACGCAGGGTTTGCGATGAGCGCGCAGGGCGCAGCGATGATCGATGTCGGCGGAGAATCTACCCGACCGGGCGCTGCGGATGTGTGGGAAGGCGATGAGCTCGAAAGGGTTCTACCTGTGGTCGAACGGCTTGCCGCATCCGGCGTCGCGGTATCGATCGACACGCGCAAGGCGAGTGTTATGGAGGCCGCGCTGGCGGCCGGTGCCGCAATCGTCAATGATGTCAGCGCGTTGCGGTTTGACGATCGCGCCCTGGGCCTCGTCGCTGATGCCGGTTGCCCGGTCATCATCATGCACCATGCGGGCAAAGGGCATGAACTTCATGCGGATCCCAACTATCGGGACCCTCTGATTGAAGTATATGACTGGTTTGAAGACCGTATTGCAGACCTCGAACAAGCAGGGATCAGTCGCGATAGGATCGTTGTGGATCCCGGCATCGGTTTCGGTAAGGCGCTTCAACATAATCTGTCGCTGATCAACGGGTTAAGTCTGTTCCATGCGCTTGGTTGCTCCATCATGTTGGGTGCCAGCCGCAAGCGGTTGATCGGAGCACTATCTAACGAAGCGCCTGTCGAGCAACGGCTTGGCGGTTCTGTGGCACTTACCGTGCTCGGGGCGAACCAAGGCGTTCAGCTGTTACGAGTTCATGATGTGCCTGAGAGCCTGCAAGCGCTCCATATCTGGCGCGGTATGAGAGACGCGGCACTGATGCCGACCAGCTAGGCGGCGTTGTCGATGCCGAGTTCGGCCAGTTTCCGATAAAGCGTGGATCGACCGATTCCCAATCGCCGAGCAACCTCGGTCATGCGGCCACGATAATGGCCAATCGCGAGGCGGATGACATCGGCCTCGATATCCGACAGGGGTCGGAGATTCCCGTCCGGTTCATAGAGTGCAACACCTGGGCCGTCGGCAAAGGCGTGGACCGCTACCGGTTGTTCCTGGGGACGGTTTTCCGCTTGCCGCACATGATCTGTGATTTCAGGAAAATCGGCTGATGTTAAAGCGGCGCCCTGACAATCGATGGCCGCCCTGAACAAGGTGTCCTGCAATTGGCGAACATTGCCCGGCCATTCGTACCGCATCAGCACGGCAAGCGCGTCGTCGGTAATGCCGAGTGACTCAATTCCGGGTTGGCGCGCTATCCGGGTGAGCAGGTGGCGTGCAAGCGGCGGAATATCTCCGGCCCGTTTGCGCAGCGGTGGAATGGTGAGCCCGACAATGTTCAGGCGGTAATAGAGATCTTCGCGAAAATTGCCGGCAGTAACCTGTTCCAAAAGATCGCTATTGGCGCCGCTGATGAGCCGAACATCGACTTCAAATCCGCGCGGTGCGCCAATTGGCCGGATGATTCCCGTTTCGATTGTCTTGGCAAGCTTCGCTTGTACTTCAGCGGGAATAGCGGAGATATCATCGATGAAGAGTGTGGCGCTGTCGGCCTCGGCGAGCTTGCCGATATGTTTTTCAAATGCCCCGGCAAAGGCGCCTTTTTCATGACCGAACAATTCGGATTCAATGAGATTGGCCGGCGTGGCGCTGCAATTGAGGGTGTAGAGCGGGCGCTTTGCGCGCGGACTGGCGGCATGAATTGCGCGAGCGAAAACTTCTTTGCCAACGCCAGGTTCACCATCGATGAGAACTGGCACCCGTGATCGCGCCGCTTTTGCCGCGATCGCCAAGGCGGCCCGAAACTCAGGCGACGAACCGACAATCTCATCGAACGGCAGGGTCTGCGAGACTTTTTCGCTCAATGGCCGAAGCTCGCCGCGATGGATATTGGCTTCCGTGGCCGCTTCAAGTGCAGCGAGCAGCCGTTCGGGTGCGATCGGCTTGGCAAGAAAATCGGTGGCACCGGCCCGCATTGCCTCAACGGCAATCGACACTTCGGACTGAGCCGTGATGACCAGGATCGGGCGCTTCTGCGGCAGGTTCGCGATGTGTTGGATCAGCTCGACATCATCAGCATTGGGCGCCCAGTAATCGATCAAGACAGCATCGACCGTTTCGCTCTCAGCTGACTCGAGCAACAACAGTGCATCCTTGCCGGTTTCCGCCCGCAAGCTGCGCCAGCCAGCCCGTGCGGCGATAGCCGAAATCAGACGTCCCTGTGCGGGTTCGTCATCGATCAACAATAAGGTTTTTACGCGCTCTGCCGACATTAAGGCACTCTCTCCAGAATGAACCAACGAGTGTTAGACCAGACAGGGTAAAAGCGACCTTAAGGCCGCGATAACAGTTAACCTTTTTGCGAACCCAGAAAAATCATCATCAAAAGAGCTTGAGGCAGGCGGGGGGCATGGGTAGACGTAACCGCAACAACGCTTTTCTAACGCAGGGGTATCGCTAATGACGGACGGAAACGGCCATCCGGACATGGACTATAAGTCGCATGACAACACATATTCGGGCTTTCTTGGCCTTTTGAAGTGGGGAACGATCCTGTCTATTATCGCCGCGATTGCAGCCATAGTCGCCATAACTTGATAAGGGGCTGATCACTTGAAAATCGCCGTCCTGAATGAGCGGGATCCGCTCGAATCCCGTGTGTCTGCAACGCCCGAAAGCGTTAAGAAATTCTTGGCTCTTGGGGCTGAAATGGCCGTTGAGGCGGGTGCCGGTGATACGGCTGGCGTATCGGACGGTGAATATAGTGAGGCTGGTGCGACGGTCGGCGATCGCGCTGCGGTTATCGAAAATGCCGATGTAATTTTCTGTGTCCGCGGTCCAGACCCCGATGAACTCGCCTCGGCCAAACAAGGCGTGCGCCTGATCGGTGCGCTTGATCCGTTTAACCGGCGCGAGACAATAGATGCCTATGCCAAGGCCGGTGTTGAAGCGCTGGCAATGGAATTCATGCCGCGCATCACCCGCGCCCAGTCAATGGACATATTGTCGAGCCAATCGAATCTTGCCGGCTATAAGGCCGTCCTCGATGCGGCGGGCGAATATGGCCGTGCCTTTCCGATGATGATGACGGCCGCTGGCACAGTCACCGCTGCGCGCTGTTTCGTGATGGGGGTCGGTGTTGCGGGTCTCCAGGCAATCGCAACCGCACGGCGGCTGGGCGCACAGGTTTCCGCGACAGACGTGCGCGCTGCGACCAAGGAGCAGATTGAAAGCCTTGGTGCCAAGCCGATCTTTGTCGAGGAAGTCGAAGGGATCGAAGGCGAAGGCACGGGCGGATATGCAACCGAGATGTCCGAAGAATATCAAAAGGCGCAAGCCGAACTGGTGTCTTCCCATATCGCCAAGCAGGATATCGTGATCACCACCGCGCTCATTCCGGGGCGCCCGGCGCCGCGATTGATTTCGGATGAGCAGCTGGCCTCGATGCGGCCGGGCAGCGTTATCGTCGATCTTGCGGTCGAGCAGGGCGGCAATGTCGAAGGGGCGGTTGCCGGAGAGACGGTCGAAAGACATGGCGTGAAGATCGTTGGCAATCGCAATGTTGCCGGCAGGCTGGCTGCAGATGCATCGGCCTTGTTTGCGCGCAATCTCTACAATTTCCTCAGCGCGTTCTGGGATGAGGAGGCGAAAGCGCCGGTCCTCCCCGAGGATGACGAGATCGTTCAGGGTGTCACGCTGACCAAAGGCGGTCAGATCGTGAACGAACGGCTTACGGCGAATTAGGGACTTACCATGGACTTTATCTCGATCCTCTCAATTTTCGTGCTGGCCTGTTTCGTCGGCTATTATGTGGTGTGGTCGGTTACGCCGGCGCTCCATACGCCGTTGATGGCCGTGACCAACGCGATCTCCTCGGTGATCATCGTGGGCGCGCTTATTGCTGCCGCGGCTGGCGGTTTGGCTGGCGGCGAAGAGGCGAAATGGCTGGGCTTGCTCGGCATTGTCCTCGCATCGGTCAATATTTTTGGCGGCTTTGCTGTCACTCAGCGCATGCTGGCCATGTACAAGAAGAAGGAGCGCAATTGATGAGCGCTCTATCGCACACGGCTAGGGCCGGCCTCGCGCTTACGGCATTTGTGGTGGCTTCACCGGCGCTCGCCGCTGGCGGCGAGACCGCCGTCAATCCCATCGCCGCTCTCGCCTATCTTGCAGCCGGGGTGCTCTTCATCCTGGCGCTAAGGGGTTTGTCGAGCCCGGAAAGCAGCCGCGCGGGTAACCGCTTTGGCATGATCGGCATGGCGATCGCTGTCGTCACCACCCTGGTCACCCATGAGATTGCCAGCATCTGGGAAATCCTGATTGCGATTGCGATTGGCGGATCGATTGGCTTTGTGATCGCGCGCCGGATCGAGATGACGGCGATGCCGCAATTGGTTGCCGGCTTTCACTCGCTGGTCGGTATGGCGGCGGTATTGGTTGCCGCTGCGGCCTATCTCAATCCCGGGGCCTTTGGGATCACCGATGCTGAGGGGATCTTGCTTCCGGTTAGCCGCGTCGAAATGGGGCTGGGTGTCGCGATTGGTGCGATTACCTTCTCCGGCTCGGTGATCGCGTTTCTCAAGCTGAACGGGAACATGTCGGGGGCACCGATCCTGTTGCCGGGTCGCCACGTCATCAACCTGGGTACGATGGCCACTATCCTCGGGCTGATCGGCTATTTCTATTTCGTGCCGCAGCCCAATGTCGATACGCCCTGGTTGTTCTGGGTGGTGACGGGTCTGGCCTTTGCGGTCGGCTTCCTGCTGATCATACCGATTGGCGGGGCGGACATGCCGGTCGTCGTGTCGATGCTCAACAGCTATTCGGGCTGGGCCGCAGCCGCGATGGGCTTCACGCTGGGTAACACCGCGATGATCATCACCGGTGCGCTGGTTGGCAGCTCGGGCGCGATCCTGAGCTATATCATGTGCCGCGCAATGAACCGGAAATTCCTCTCCGTGATCGCCGGCGGCTTTGGTGCCGATGGCGGCGGTGGCGGCGAGAAAGGCGAGCGGATCGAGCGGCCGTGGAAAGCGGGCTCCGCCGATGACGCGGCCTTCCTGATGAAGCAGGCCGAGAAGATCATCATCATCCCGGGATACGGCATGGCCGTCGCCCAGGCGCAGCATGTGCTGCGGGAGATGGGGGACTTGCTCAAGGCGGAGGGTGTATCGGTCAAATATGCGATCCATCCGGTGGCGGGCCGCATGCCCGGCCATATGAACGTACTGCTGGCCGAAGCGAATGTGCCCTATGACGAGGTGTTCGAGCTTGAGGATATCAATAGCGAGTTCGCCCAGGCCGATGTCGCCTTCATCATTGGCGCCAATGACGTCGTGAACCCGGCCGCAAAAACCGACCAGAGCTCACCCATCTATGGCATGCCCGTGTTTGACGTCGACAAGGCCAAGACGGTGTTCTTCATCAAACGCTCGATGGGCGGTGTGGGCTATGCCGGGGTCGATAATGAGGTCTTCTACAACGACAATACGATGATGCTGTTGTCCGATGCGAAGAAGATGGTCGAGGAAATCAACAAGAATCTCGGTTGATCGCGCCGCGACTAAATCATGCCGTCAGCGGAACGATTGATGCCGCATACCGTTATCTTGCATGAGCGAATCTGTGCAGAGGAAAGTTGCCATGCGTAAACTGGGCCTGATTGGCGGGATGAGCTGGGCCTCGACCGCCATCTATTATGAGAAGATCAACCGCGGCGTCATGCAACGGCTCGGCGATCGGCACAGCGCGCATCTCCTGATGGAGAGCTTCGACTTCGAACCGATTGCCCAGGCTCAGACGGCCGGCGAATGGGACGCGCTCGGCAACCAGCTCGCCGATAGCGCACGCCGGCTCCAGACCGCAGGCGCCGACGGCATCGTCCTGTGCTCCAACACCATGCACAAACTCTATGGACCGCTTTCCGATGCCGTCGATGTGCCCGTGCTCCATATCGGCGATGTCACCGCCAAGGCCATGCAGGACGCCAATGTCAGCCGCGCGGCCCTGCTCGGCACCCGGTTCACGATGAGCGAAGGGTTCCTGCGCGATCGGCTGAAGAGCCACGGCATCGATCTTGCCATCCCCGATCCGGAGCGGATGGCGGAGATTGATCGGATCATCTTCGAAGAACTGGTGATGGGCGAAGCGCGGGTTGAATCCAAACGCACGATGAAGACCTTCATCGCCAATCTTGAAAAGGCCGGGAATGAGGCGATCGTCCTGGGCTGCACAGAATTGGTGATGGTGGTTAACCCGACCAGCAATGTCCTGCCGATCTTCGACACGACCTCATTGCATGCCGAAGCCGCGCTGGACTGGATCCTGAGCAGCGACTGATTGCCCAGCTTCGCTATGGACATCACCATTTCGGTGTAACTTCAGGAGCCGGCCAAGCTGACTTTTCGGATGTAAATCCGGCGATTCCCGCCATTCTCGCTAACTATCTGCAATATAATTGCTTTATTGCGGATCCTGTCCGTTCGCCATAATGGATCATATCGCGCTTTCTCGCTCCGCATCGGTGCGAATATAGCGAGGATCGGGCCAGCGGAGAGCCCGAGCGGAGAAGCTATGCCACATTCACTATCGGTACCCGAGGAGCGCGGCCTGTCTCCATCCGTTTTGATTGTCTCGGATAGCCAAAATGGCGAGGATCAATGCCGATCATCGGTGGATGCCATTGGCGGGCGGGTGATCGGCGTCGAGAGGCCGGAGGGAGCCCGGCGGCAGATCGATGAAAAAATCGTCTTCGATGTCGCGCTTGTCGATCTGAACGAAGACCATGGGCCGCAACTTGACGAACTGTTGCAGGACATTGAGCGTGCAGCGCGCGCCGGCCGCTATCGCAGCGTGATTAGTGTCCCGATCGAACTGGTCGATATCGTCGATGCCCATATCGAGCATCCGGACATCGCCTTGCTCTGCGCACCGGGTCAGGTCGATCGCGCGGCCGCGCTGGGGCTTGCCACGGCAGGACACAGGCTCACGCTTCGGGACATTGGCGGCGAACGCGGCAATGCGCGTTTACGCAGGTTGAGCGAAGAGGCCGCCCGTATTGCCTCTGCGCTGGCCGATCTCTCGCATGGCGATGCCCCATCCGTCGCGCCGGGAGGCAATGCGCTGGGCGAAGCGCCCTTTGCTTTTCACGCCGAGCCTGTTCGAACATATCGGCTCGGCGCCGAAGATATTCGGGCGATAATCCGGATGCGGCGGAGTCGGGATCGATTTTTCGATGCGGAACTCTTTGCCGATCCTGCATGGGATATGCTGCTCGATCTGATGGCTGCGCGTATCGAGGGTCGCCAGGTCGCCGTGTCCAGCCTGTGCATAGCCGCCGCAGTTCCGCCAACCACCGCACTCCGCTGGATCCGCACGATGACCGATCGCGGCCTCTTCGTCCGCCGATCCGACCCCCGCGACGGCCGCCGCATCTTCATCGACCTCGCCGACGAAGCGGCCGAGGCGCTGGACCGCTGGTTTGCCGAGGTGCATGACAATGGCGACGTCCTGCCGAGTTAATTGGGGGAGGGGGATGGATCCGTTACGACGAGAGTCCGCTTTTGGCCGAAAGCGGACATTTGAGTTGCGGTCACACAGATAGCATTCTCACAATTAGCCACACGCCCACACCAGCTATCGCCAATCGCGCAAGAGCCGAAAAAATGTATCGGCGACCTTCTCGGAAATGAGGAATTTCAAAACAGACAATAAGGAGATTCCATGCAACATAAACTGCAATGAAGATCAGAACTATAATCGTTGGAATGTTCACTGATTATGTTCCTTCATTCGCTTGACTCCGCCACAAAAGTCGTGCGCTCCGCTTACGTTGCAGACGGAAGAATTTCGCAAAGGTCAGCATCAGGTCGACAATTGCACGTAGCCCAACGCTACGACCATCCAATCAGAATTTTGATGATCCAAGCGACTAACGCGGCATTTAGAAACAACACCGGTACGGCTAGTGGTAGCCAATAGAACCAAAATCGAACAGGGTTTTCAGATCTATGCGGCGGCCAGCTTCTACCGCTGGCTTTTCTCGTATAGGAGAATGGTCGACCGGTTATTCCGGCTCGAATAATGAAATAAGTCGCGGCGACCCATCCGACGACTAACAATGCTGTCCAAATGTAGCCGAGAATATCTGCCATACTGGCAGGCTATGTCGGATGTTTAACGTCCGCAATGGGTGGAAAGCGGACGTTCCGCTTCTGGCCGATAGCGGACATTGGCGATCCACTAGATTGTGGTACTTGTTGCCCTGCTCAGTCGGTGAGAACATATCCGAAAACTCGGGTCGTCCCTTCAGAGCACAATAGGTGTCGAATTGTCAGTGGTACGACCGAGGACGGTCATTGGATCGAAGATCAAGATGAAAAAAGATACGGCCAGGAATCTGGCTTTCGCTATAATGACCGGTACAGCCATGATTTTCCTTATGGCCGTTGGTGCTGTCCTCTACGATTGGTCGTTGTTGATTGAATTTTGGGACGTCTTTCTGACATTTTTGATCATTCCATGGGCGATCTGCTTCTACCTGTTGTGGCGCGCACATCGAACGAACCCAGAGTGAACGTCAGCAATCGATGGTTAGCGGACCCTAAGATCTCACGGATAGATATATCCAAACACACCCCAGATTTCTTTGATATTCCCATGCTCTGCTCTCCAGCGCACAGACCAAAGCGTTCTCATCACCACGCCATGCGTTAGTGTGGCATAGCTACAGTCTTCGTGAGATCGGTCGATCCGGAACCCTTGGCTTCTCAATTCTTGGATCAAATCCGCTTCGCTTGTTCCGGGTGAAAACTCAGATTTCACACGCCGGTCGAGTTCTTGCGTTCCCTCGCGAACGTCAGAGGGGAGGCCTTGTGCGATTGCAGGTGTTCTAGGCCAAGGCCAGCGCATTCAAGTATAATGCCCTCGCACTCGAATGTCCGCAATGGGTGGAAAGCGGACCTTCCGTCGCGTAAGGGGACGGTATGGAAAGTCATAGTGTTGAACCCGTCTCGATGTTGCGTTTTGTCTTGGTTTATCTTGTCGTGAAACTCGTAGCAGCTGGCGGACTGACGCTCTATTTCCTTACGACGGGAACCGAGCTTTTCACTTCCACCATTGGTATAACCATAGCAGCAGTTGGACTCGCCATGTGGTGGTACGTCAAAGCAGTTAATCGACCGATGCTCGGGTCGGAAATTTTAAAGTTTTCCTTAGGCACAGCGCTGACCGACGTTTTGCTCAGTGTGTTGTGGGGTATTGGCTCAATATGGCTGCTAGATCTTACCTTCACTTGGGAAGGCGTCGGAGCCGTACTCGGAGAAGGCTTAGATGTGGATACCACGAAGCTTTTGGTGGTCTCCGGCTTGGTAATCGGATCGATCCAAGTTTTTGCAATAAGTGCATTATTCGCCTGGCTAATCTCAAAAAACCTGCCGAAGAAAGTAGATTAATCTACCGCTTGCCGACATCTGAAGCCGGTATAGAATTGAAATTTTCAGCCCCGGTGCAGGGTAACCGTCGCCAACTCAGACAACGACCGCAATGGGTGGTTAGCGGACGTTTCCGCCGCTGGCCGAAAGCGGACGTTCAGTACCCCGTTCCCAATCAGCCTCTTCCGTTCGGTTAAGCGCGCGCCATACTCATCTCACTTCGGTGAATCTGCCGAACCGTAGATCTACGCAAATCGCATTTCCAAGATAGCATCCTGCGTCAAACACCATTCGAATGGTCACCCCAGCTGTGCCATCTGAGTCGGCAAAACGTCCAGGTGACGTAAACACCACAAATGGGGTCTGTTCGCTGTCGAGGGGCAAGCAGCGCTCTAGGCAGAACGGGAATGATTCCGAAAACCCGTTATCAAACGGAAAAATCTCCGTCGTAACTATTGCGCCATCATTGCTGTGGGGGTCTTCGATCACCTGATCGATTGTTATCTCATCTACGGCTTGAGTGCTGGCAACTCGATAGTCCACGTCGTTCGCTGCACAGGATTGCGACAGACCTGTAGCGGCGATGATGCTCCCAATTCGATATGCTGACACCCGTTCTCTCACGAATGCGAGAATAGGCGACCGGTGCGACGGTCTGCAACCGGTGGATAGCGGACAATTGTGTTGATTATTGAAGCCATTTACACTGACGTAATGTGGCGATTTTTATCGATCCTCATTTTGTCTGCTGCCCTGGGTAGTTTGATCTCAACCTTCATTATGTCGTTTCTCATTGCCGGATTTGTGGAAGCAGTTTCATCTCCAATCCGAGCTTTCTTAGGAGTTTCGGTATTCACGATGGTTTTCACAATTCCTGGTACATTGATGCTGTTTGGTTTTCGGACAGAACTTGACGAACGGGGAGTGGCAATTCCGGCAACCAATGTGCTGTTGCTGGTATTTGGAACGTTCGCCGGCGGTTTGATGTTGCTGCTGCTATTCCAGGGCGCGATGCCAATTCGGTTTGGGGCGCTCTACGGATTTGTAACAACCGCGGTGTTCATCACGTTAAAATCAAGGATCGGGGACCGATTGTTTGTCAAACAATAGGATGTCCGCGATGGGTGGGAAGCGGACAAAATTGTTCAATCATACTTTGCATCAGCATCACCGGCTGAAATGGCGTTCAGTTCGGGAGGGCCACCACCGTGCATCTCGCTGTGCGGAAAGGTTAGCTCCCAGAAACGACCGTCATTGGGATCTTGATACAGAATGTCCCATCCAGAAGTGGATCGACGACGCTCGATCAAGTGATCGCTGATGAGAGACCTAATCCTCTTGCAAGTCTCATCCTCGACAGTTCGATCGCTCGAAGAGTCCCATCGTCCGGATATGTTCGTCTCGTTGCGCGAAATCTGATCCATCCGGAACCAGTATTTGTTTTCAATGGTGTCTGCAAAGGGTGGTTAGCGGAATTGCTTTGCAATGCGCATCGGATGGTCCGGGTTTCGGCGAATGAACGCATCAATCTCGCGTAGTTCGTCGGGGTATTTTTCGCCGCCTGGATAGCTCCGATAACTCCAGAATCTGAATCCCGCGTTCCAGAGTTTGCGGACCGCTGTCCACTTGTCGACTTCTCGTTTCTTGGGCGCACTAAAACTCCGTCCCATCATCGCCAACGGTCTTTGGCATTCCGGGCAAACATGCTCACGCTCCTCGCTGCGCTTCCAAGACTTGCGGCATTGAAAACATGCATGGGAGGTCAAGTAGTCTGGGCCTCTGTGCAGCCGCGGTTCCGGGGGCGGAGTGATCACTCGATTGCCGATCTTGCGCCGTAGCTCCATCCGTTCCTGTTTGCCGATTTTTTTAGACATGGAGGAATATTGGCCTACAATCTTAGCGTCCGCAATGGGTGGAAGGCAGACTCATTTGCTGATCCTTCTCAGTCAAAACTCCAGGCAATATCCGCCGGCATAGGGTTGTATCGATCATGGCTGTGGCAGACATATCTGATCGCTGTACTTTCCAGCTACCAATTCGCTATGGGCCCTAGGTGGTGTCTGCCATGATTTACGATAGTCTAGCGATATGAACTATCTGAAGCGCATTTTGATGGCTCCGAGAATGGCTTACCATTTCACAAAAGCTGGTATGCTGATGGATCGAGGGAACTACTCGAGATGCATCGACCAGATGAGCCGAGCCTTTTCGCTCATCGACGATCAAGAGGCACGGAAACCCAAATATTTTCAGTTTGATATACGAATGGCCCAGGGGGCCTTAGGAGATCGGAATCATCAACTGGCGACATTGCATATTCAAAGGGCTTTACGAAAGATCGATGAAAGTCGAAGACTAAATCAAGATGAGAAGATCTACATCGCCAAATTTTGCGATGTGCTGCTTGCGGCTGCAAACTCAGAAACCCGATCTGGAAGCGAAGCAAAACGACTGAACGTCATTAATGTTAGGCGGCATTTGAAGGTAGAGTATCCTTTAAATCTATAGCGAAGCTCGAAGCTACAGAATGTCCGCAATGGGCGCAAAGCGGACATTCGATTTTAGTCCGACACATATCAGTCAGTCTAACCGGGACCCTTAACGGCATACACCCAAGCTGCGGTGTTTGCGCCCGGGATATTCTCAGGCCCCCCTTGGGACTCCAAAATCCGTGCATCTCCGCCGCTAACCGCTCCGTTCGGCGAAACGCCTATTGACGCCTTCGCGAAATTCCCTAAAAGCCCAGCGTTCCGCAAGGAAGGGCGCTTAGCTCAGTTGGTAGAGCATCTCGTTTACACCGAGAGGGTCGGCAGTTCGAGCCTGTCAGCGCCCACCATTCCTAGACAGTTCTGATCGTTTCACGCCGCGCGCGCACGTACGGCGTTGGCCGCGCTTTGGTGCGGCTTGTCTCAGCGCATCCGGGAAAAAATGTTGCGGCGTGGGAGGGAGGTGTCCGGTCAAGGGGAGCCGAGGGATGGGAGATGGCTGTATCAACCAAAGGACCTGCAACGCCGCAACACCATTGTTATGCCCGTTCGGTGCCGCTCATCCTACATGTCCTTTGGACCATGTCGCGCGGTGAGCTCCTGGTCGCTCAGCACGGACTGAATTGCCTATAGACCCGCCTCGACAGCGGTGCGGATCATGTCGGCTGCGGTCGGCGCTTCGAGCCGTTCCATCAGCAAGGCCCGGTGCATCTTTACCGTCCGCTCGGTCACGCCAAGCTCGTGCGCAATCTGTTTGTTCAGCAAACCCTCCGCGGCGAATGTGAGGACCTGGCGCTGGCGCTCGGACAGGTTCTTGACCGCATCAACGGCGGCTATACGGCGCGCGGTCGATATGCTGCCGGCTTCATCTGGAATCTCGACCTGCGACCCCAGGAAATAGTCGAGCTCATCCGCCTGGTTGTAGATCGGCGCGACGAGCACGGCGTTGCGGAAGGGTGTGCCGTCGCGTTTATAGTTGAGGATCTCGACCAGTACGGAGGTCTTTTCGCGGACACCGCGGCGGATTTCCTCGGTCAGCCAGGGTTCGGTGCCCGGGCCGGATAGGAAACGGCAGTTGCGGCCGATGATTTCCTCCCGCGGATAGCCGGTCAGCTCGCTGAATTTGTCATTCGACGCAACGATAGGATTGTCGGGGAGACGCGGATTGCTGATCACCGACGCCACTGGGCTGTTGGCGATCATCTGCATCAGCTCTGCGTTCGGCTCATCCGGAACGGGAAGGGGATTCCCTGTATTCGTCACGCATACCTCCACGAGCGACTATAGATTGCAGGCAAGAGACGCGGCAAGGCTCGCTTGCGAATATTCGCGCGGGCCGCAGATCGCCTAAAGCGCGCGGACGAGGCGCGTGGCGACACCAATCCAGCTGGGATCCTTGATCACCTGCTGGCGTCCACCAGCGCCATGGGGGAGCAGCTGCAGGCGCTCGCCCTCTCTCCCGATCAGGCGGCCGAACAGGAAGCGACCGGCCGGGCGCGGGACAAGCACATCCCGGTTCAACGCAGTCGCGAAGGCATCCGGATCCAACCGTTCGCACCAGATTTCGTCACCGGCCCGATAGTCGCCAATGCCGCCATCGACCTGGATCGCCACCATCCCAGGCGAGGGGCGAGGGGGCGTGAAACGCGTCGCGTGGCGCGGCGCCTCGGCGCCATTGCCGTCGAGCACCGCCGCGACGGTCAGATCCGTCTGCTCCGGCAATGTGACCAGATCTGCCGCCTCAACGCCCAGCGCATCGGCAATGCGATTCAGCCAGGCCACCGAAACGGTCCGCATGCCGGTCTCCAACCGACCGATCGTTTGTGCGGTGGTGGGCGGATCGCAGCGGTCAGCCACTTCCTGCAGCGTCAGGCGCTTGGCTTTGCGGATTTCGCGGATTGTCGTGATCATATTGGCCTATCCTCGACGAACCAAATTGGTTTTTATCTGTCCTACACTATTGCCGAAATGGCAAGGTCGATTCGCAGGGATTGGAAGGCAGTCAGGAGAGCTGGAATGGCGGGGAAAAGTCTATCGCGGGGGGCGGACCCAAGAGTGCTTGTCGAGCGGCCGTTACCCCAAGATGGACGATTGCGGGTCCATGATAGCGCGCCCAGCCATCCGGCTCGCAAGGCGCGGTTGGCCCGTTCGGTAACCGTCAACCTCGCGGAATCGCCGCTCAGCTGGCTGCATGCGCGCGGCCATATCACCGCGCGCCACTTTGACGCGGGGGAAGCGCTACGGCGGGACTATGAGCTCTCCCAGCTCGCGCCGCGCACCACGATGCAATGGGATGCACCGCCGACCAGCAAGATCGCGCGCGCCGCGCCGGCTGTGCTCAGTCCGAGCGAGGCTCAGTTGGCCGCGAAGCGAAGATTTGATGATGCAATGCAGGTGCTGGGCTCCGGACTGGATGATATTGCCTGGCGGGTTCTATGTGCGGGCGAAGGCCTTAAGGGCGCGGAGAAGGAGATGGGCTGGCCTAGCCGCTCGGGAAAAGTGGTTCTCGTCCTCGCTCTGGATCGACTGGCCAGCCATTATCGCCTGCCGGATTAGCGCATCGTTTTTTCGCAACGCTGGTGCGTTTTTACATGGGTTGCGATGGGGCATCGCTGTGCTAGCACCTTCTGATCCCCTCTCTCTGAATCTGGAGTTTTCGATGATTATCTATGGCGTCTCTCTTTCTCCCTTTGTCCGCAAGGCCATGGCATTTCTCCACGAAAAGGGCATCGACTTTGATCACCAGCTCGTGATGCCCGGCGCCGATGATCCGGAGTTTCGGGAGAGTTCGCCCTTTGGGAAAGTACCCGGTTTCCGGGATGGCGATTTCACATTGTCGGATTCCTCCGCGATCGCTCATTATGTGGAAAGCAAGTTCCCCGATCCGGCACTGATCCCGGCCGATCCCGAAGCGCGAGGCAAGACGATCTGGTTCGATGAGTTTGGCGATACGATGCTCGTTCCAGCCGGTGGCGCGATCTTTTTCAATCGCGTGGTTGCAACGATGATGGGGCAGGAAGGGGACGAGGCTGCGGCTGTCACGGCCGAGCAGGAAACCCTGCCGCCGCTGTTGGCCTATCTCGAAGGACTGCTCGCCGATGAGCCAGACTATCTGGTCGGCGATAGCATCACGCTGGCCGATATTGCCGTGGCTGCGCCATTCAAGAATCTGGAATATGGCAAGGCGGCAATCGATTGGGATGCTTACCCGAAAACCCGGGCCTATACGGATCGCATATTGGGGCGTGACAGCTTCGCCAAAATTCTCGCCATGGATGCGGCCATGATGGGCGGCTAGTTGCGCCGGCCAGTGATTTCCTCAAAAGCTGTGTTTGACTGTGCGGCCATTGCGGCCTGCACATAGAGCAAGCTGGGGTGGAATGATGGTGCGTAAATTGGCAATCGGGATTGTGGCGATTCTCGCAATTGGCGGTATTCTCGCGCTCGGCCTTTGGGCGACGTCACCAGACCCACAGGGCAATCCGGCATCGTTCGAAGATGGAGACCTCGTGCCATCCATCCGTCCGCTCGATGAGGCTGTCACCCTGGCCCAGATCGAGCGGCCGGGCGGCAATATCGCAACACTGATCGTGCTGGATTTCGATGCGACCGAAGCGTCGGTGATCGACCTGCAGGCGTTGGGTGCCGACGCAGCCGATAGCCCGTTTGAGGCACTCGCCAGTATCGATGCATCGACGCTGACAGAGCAGGTGGCAGCGATTACCACGCGCGAAACCGTTGCGATTGCGGACCTTCTACCCGCAGCAGGAGGAGGCGATCGCCACATCGCAACGGGCACCAATTTCCCCGAACATGCCGAAGAAGCATCAAGCGACAAGGTGTTCAACTTCCCGAAATTCGGCTTGGCGACGCCGGCGCGGACAACCGTCACGGCCCGTCCAGACATGCTACTCGATTATGAGATTGAGATGTGCATGATCTTCGATCGTCCCATTCGCTCCGTCGAAGATTTCGACGCAGCAGAGAAGGGCTTTTTCCTGTGCGGTGACTTTACGGATCGCGCGACGCTGGTGCGCCTGGTTGATCCCGACAATCTCGATTCCGGTCATGGTTTTAGCGATGCAAAGAGTGGGCCGGATTTCTATCCGTCAGGGCCCTTCCTCGTCATTCCGCGCGACTGGCAGAGCTTCATTACCGAGGAACGGATGACGACCGCGGTGAATGATGACCCGCGGCAGGACGCCCGTGGCGGGGAGATGACGCTCGATTTCCGCGAGCTCACGGCGCAGGCGTTGGATGACATGGATCAGGCCCGGTTTCTCTATCAGGATTCCTATCACCGGCTATCACCGGTGCCCTATATCGCGACCGGCATGACGCTGATGTCTGGAACATCAGAAGGGGTGATCTTCACACCACCAACGCGCGGCGACATCATCGAGGGCGCTGTCTGGCATTTATTCTCAGGCAGAATTTTCTCAGGCGAAACCGTGACGTCCTCAGTGATCGAGGTGTTTCTCGCCAATGAAGTCGAGTCTGGTCAGTTTCTGCAGGCGGGCGATACCGTCCATTATCGATCACGCTCGATGGGCGATATCGTCATCGAAGTGGAGTAGAAGATCGACCGCTAGAAGATGTAGCGCAGGGCAATAAATCCGCCGACGAGCAGGATGCCGGCGAGAACCGTCAGAATGGCAAAATATTTGTCGATGAACGCTTTCATCGGCTCGCCAAATTTCCAGAGCAGGATGGCGACGAGGAAGAAACGCGCGCCGCGGGCGATGATCGCCGCGAAGATAAGCACATGCAGCGGCATGGCCGTGGCGCCTGCCGCGATGGTGATCACCTTGAACGGCAAGGGTGTGAAACCCGCCAGCAAGACGATCAGCCAGCCTTGTTCATTGAACGCGCTCGCAAAGCCCTCAAATTCCTCGCCGAGCCCATAGAGATCAAGGATCGCTTGTCCGACCGTTTCGAACAGGAAATAGCCGATCGCATAACCAAGTAGCGCACCGATAACCGATGCAATCGTGCAAATCAGCGCATATCGGAGCGCGCGGTCCGGTCGCGCCAGGCACATCGGCAGCAGCATGACATCGGGCGGAATCGGGAAGAAGCTCGATTCCACGAACGAAATGCCAGCCAGCCAACGCTCGGCCTTTGGATGCCCGGCTTTCTCAAGCGTCCATTCGTAAAGACGTTTCAACATTGCCGCCCCTTATAGGTGCGAGCGGTAAAAGGGAATCGTCTTTGTCATCGCGATCATCAACCCGCCGCTATCGCCGGATCAATGCCCCGGCGCACCGCTGACATCTTCCAGCAGCTCTTTTGGCGTTTCGCGACCATGGTCCGTGCCAGCCGCGCGTTCACCGCGGGCGAGAGCAAAGATCACGCCCGACAATGCCATCAGCGCCACGATATTCGGCAACGCCATCGCGGCGTTCGAAATATCGCCGAGGCGCCAGATCGCATCAAGTGGGGCGAAGGAGCCGACAAAGATCACCAGGCACCAGACTATCCGCCACAACAGGTGCAGTCTCAGCTCGCCCTGACGGGTGGCGCCCGGCAGCTGATCATAGAGATAGGTGATCGCCCGCTCGCCATAATAGGACCAGGTGAGCAGCGTCGTGAACACGAACAGCAGCAGCGCGATTGACGCGATCAACGTCCCGATCGGGATATTGAACACCTCAAGCGGGAAGGCCGCTGCATAGGCGCCTGACGTCATCGCAAAACCTTGCAGATCGGACTGCCAGGCATGGGCGACAGCGACTTGCTGGCCATCGACCGTTGCGGTGAAATCGCCGCCGACGGTGAGCATGACCAGCGCCGTCATCGTGCAGATGACGATCGTATCGATAAATGTCCCCATCATCGCAAATCGGCCCTGCGCCGCGGGATCATTGGTCTGGGCGACGGCATGGGCGATCGCTGTAGAACCCTGACCGGCCTCGTTCGAGAACAGCCCGCGTGCCACACCGGCGCGAATGGCCATCATGATCAACGCCCCGGTAAATCCGCCCGTAGCGGCGTCGAGCCCAAAGGCGTTCGTAAAGATCAGCGAGAATGTCTCAGGGAGATATTCTGCGTTGAGGATCAGCGCGATAATCGCCATCACGATGTACAGCCCAGCCATGAACGGCACGACCGTTTCGGCCACCTTGCCGATCGATTTGATGCCGCCGATGATAACGATGAACACCGCGATGGCCGCAATCAGCCCGCCGACCCATTCTTCGAAGCCGGTCAATTCACTGACGCTGTCGCCGAAACTGTTGGCCTGGATCCCGTTACCGGTCACCACCGCCGAAAACAGGGCGCCGAAACAAAACAGGATTGCGAGCCATTTCCATTTCGGCCCCAGTCCATAGGTGATGTAGCTCATCGGACCGCCGCGATAGACGCCGTCCTCAGTGCGCTCCCTGAACCGAACGGCAAGCGCGCCTTCGCCGAACGCCAACGCCATACCGAACAATGCGGTGATCCACATCCAGAAGATGGCACCTGGGCCGCCCAGCGTAATGGCGGTCGCCACGCCGACCAGATTGCCGGTCCCGACCTGGCCTGAAAGGGCAGTTGAGAGTGCGGCAAAGGGCGAAATTTCGCCTTCGCCCTTCTTGTCCGATTTCTTGAATATGCCGGCCAGCGAACTGAATAATTTGCGCAAGGGATAGCCGCGCAGCCCGATCATCAGATAGAGACCCGCGCCGAGAAGGATCGCGGCCATCGGCGGAATATTATAGCCGAAGACTTGCATCACCTCTTCGCCATTCCAGGTGCCTACCCAGATGAAATCGCTCACATTGGTGATGTTGTCGATAATCCGCGTACCCAGCGAAACCGGTGCATCTGCTGCCATGAATCTACTCCCTCGACCTTTTCGGTGTCACGCAGATCCACCCCATCTGACCGCGCCCGTTGTTATTGCGCAGTGGTTTAGCGCAACTGTCGCCCATGTAAATGTGAAGTGCGCACAGTCATATTCTCAACCCCACCAAATCCACCGCTCTTGACTCCGCGATCATATGTAATAATGTAATTACATGATTACTGATTCGGATCAGGCAGATTTGGCGATGGATGCGGTGTTTCATGCACTGGCGCATGGGGTGCGGCGGCGGATTTTGGATCTGTTGCGGGATCGGCCGGGGCAGGGCGTTGGCGAACTCGCCAAGGGCTTCGATGTCAGCCGGATCGCGATCATGAATCACCTGGCCGTTCTCGAAAAGGCCGGCCTGGTGGTCAGCGAACGCGATGGCCGGGTGCGTCGGCTCTATCTGAATGCCGCACCGATCCAGATGATCCATGATCGCTGGACTGATGAGTATAGCGCGCTGTGGGCGGGCCGGGTCACCGGTCTCAAATATGCCGCTGAGGCAGCTGCGCGAAAACAATCAAGCGAGAGGAAAGGGAAATGACGAGTATGACGGGCGAACCATCCATGGCGGACACCAACGCAAAGGCCGAGCGGGCCTATTATAAAGTCCATATCGAGGCACCGATCGAAACGGTCTGGAATGTGCTCGTGACGACGGATGAAGTGTTGCCATTCTTCTTTGGCGCCGTGTGCCGCACGCCCAATGGCCTGGCGCCCGGCGAGCCGATGGCCATGCAGACCAAGGATGGGAAGTTCGCCAGCGTCGTCGGCAAGGTGCTCGAATTTGATCCGCCGCACCGATATTCGCACACCATGATGTTCACCAACATGGACGATCCAGCGAGCACTGTGACCTATGAACTGAAAGAAGCGGATGGCGGCACGGAGTTCACCTTGATCACCGACAATGTTCCGGCGGGCACCAAATCGGAAAAATCCATGGCGCAGGGCGGCCCGTTCATCACGGCCAATCTCAAATCGCTGGTCGAAACCGGCAAGCCATTGATGAGCGGCCGGATGGTGATGATGCTCGGGCCTTTGATGGGCTGGTTCACACCGAAAGTCTGTCGCGCGGAGAACTGGCCCTTTGACCGGATCAGGGGGTTTTGAGGGCCATCATCCGCTCTTCCGTCACCCTGAACTTGTTTCAGGGTCCACCGCTCCATCGGCACCGGCATATCGGGATGATGGGTGGATGCTGAAACAAGTTCAGCATGACGATGCGATGAACTGCATTGAACAAAGGGAAACAGGGAAGAGGGAAATGGCTACACCGGAAGAACAAGCCGCATCGATGATTGCGAATATGCCGGAAAAGACGGGCAAACCGCTCGAAGACTGGGTGGCAATTGTCGCTAAAAGTGGCGCGGCCAAACATGGCGAGATCGTCAAACTGCTCAAGGCTGAGCATGGCATGACCCATGGTTTTGCGAACCTGGTCGCGCATAAGGCACGCGAGGCCGCTGACGGGGGCGGGGAGACTGATCTGGTCGCCAGCCAATATGCCGGACCGAAAGAAGCACTCCGGCCGATCTATGACGCTATTGCTGATTTTGTGGAATCGCTCGGATCCAATGCGGAGCTTGCGCCCAAGAAAAGCTATGTCAGCCTCAGGCGGTCCAAGCAGTTCGGCCTGGTCCAGCCAAGCACTCGCACCCGCGTAGATCTCGGGATAAATCTCAAGGATGTCGCGCCGGTTGGCCGCCTCGAATCCTCGGGCGGCTTTAACGCTATGGTCAGCCATCGAATTCGGTTGGAAAGTGCCGATGATGTGGATGACGAGGTCAGGGAATGGCTACGCATCGCGTACGAAAACGCATAGTTACAATCGCTTAATGATCCATTTCCGGAGTATTTCTCAACGGCTCGTTAACCAGGCCTATCAGCATAGTTTCAACTATGTTCGGCGATACTTCGCAGATGACAGTGATCTGGAGCCAATCGAGCTTTAAGATGGGGCCGTTTCCCTATCGGGCGCCGCGCAAGCCGTTGCTCGCCTATGCTGATATTTTCGGCGGCGGCAGGCATCTTGGTGCTGTCCAGTTGAACAATCTTTCAGCGGACGGCCTTGGCGGCAACGGATTGTCATATCGCTATTCGGAAACCTTGCAGGTCCAGCTGTCAGGCATCGGGCAGATCGGTGCCAAGCTGGTCTGGATTGATGGCATGAATTTCGGCCTCAAATTCGATGAGAAAATCCGCGTCGATGCGTTCGATCTCGGTGGCCCCAATTCGGGCGCACAGCCTTTTACCCTGACCCAGGTAACTGCCGGGCTCGGTCATCAGGATGATCACATCTTTCCTGATGTAGAAGGTGAGGGCTGTTTCGTGCGTACCGATGGCGGAAAAATCGACGTCAATCGCGGCTAGCATTCCGCCCGTCATTCCCGCGCAGGCGGAAATCGATAACGGCTTGCGCTGAGGCCTTCAGCAGGAGATTCCCGCCTGCGCGGGAATGACGCAATCAGGCCAACCCTGACACCCATAATCGCTACTGATGACGCGCTATGTCTACCGCCCCTTCCCAACCCCCTTATTTTTCCTCTAGATAGCGCAGAATTGGGAAGGCCCGGGGGGGCAAACAGGGGGGTGTTTCAATGGCGAATGACTTTTCGCAAGTCGAAGCATTTGCGGGACTGGACAAAAATGGGCTGGAAGCATTGCAGAATGCGGCCAAGCCAATCCCGGTCAAGGGCGGGGATTACCTTGTTCGCTACGGCGAAGAAGCCGACACGCTGTATCTCGTTTCGACGGGACGCTTCTATGTTCAGCTCCCCAATGGCCGCGTGGTTGCCGAGATTGGTGCCGGCGAACCGGTTGGCGAGCTCGCCTTCTTCTCTGGCGGCGTGCGAACGGCCGATGTCCGCGCCAGCCGCGACAGTACGGTCTATCTGCTGAGCCGCGCTGCCTATGATGAGGTGGTATCCGCGCATCCCGCAATCGCCGATGCGATTCTTGCGACAGTTTCGTCCCGCCTTGCCGTGGCCACACGATCGGCCAGTGCGATGGAAGCCAAGCCCGGCCGCGTCGTCGCACTGATCCCGGCGGCTGGATCAGCCTTGCCTGACGGGTTTGCCGATCGCCTCTGCGCGGCGCTGGGGCGTCATGATGAACCCCGCATGGTCAAATATTCCGATCGTCCCGACGGATTGTCCGCAGATAGTGAAGGCTTTGGCCGCTGGCTTGGGGAATTGGAGCGCAGCGCGAAACGCGTGATCCTGGTGGCCGGCGATGATCCGGAATGGGACCGGGCCATTACCCGCAACTCCGATGATCTGGTGATCGCCGCGCCGCTGTTCGATGAGCAATCCGAACGCAGCGAGCTGGAAGATTATGCGATTCCGCTATTCCTGCGGGCCAACCGGACGCTACTGCTGTGGCGCGACAAGGAAGCCCAGGAAATCGAAGGCAGCGGGCGCTGGCTCGATAGCCGCAATGTAAAGCTCCACCATCATATTCCGCTCGATAGCGAACCCGCCTTTGCGCGTGTCGGCCGCTTCATGGCCGGTTGCGCCAATGGTGTAGTGCTCGCCGGCGGCGGTGCGCTTGGTTGCGCGCATATCGGTGTGATGCAGGGATTGATCGAAAATGACATCCCGATCGACTTTTACGGCGGCACCAGTGCCGGTGCGGCAATGGGCGGTGCGCTTGCTCAGGGCCTGACTCCGGAACAGACGATCGTGCAAATGCAGGATATGTTTATCGCGAAAAAGGCGATGAAGCGGGTCACGGTGCCGGTGCACTCGATCCTCGATCCTCGGGTGTTCGATGAGCAGCTCGAGCTCAGATATGGCAATAAGGATATTGCCGATCTGCCGTATAATTTCTTCGGCGTATCGACCAACCTGTCGACCAACAGCGTCTATATCCATCGCCGCGGGCCGCTCTGGCATGCGGTGCGGGCATCGGGATCGCTGCCAACTATCCTGCCGCCCTTCATTACGCGCGAGGGCGATATCCTGGTCGATGGCGGGGTGCTCGACAATATTCCGGTCACGATCATGCGCGAAGCCAAGGCCGGCCCGAATGTCGTGGTCTCGCTGCGCTCAGATGCGGGCGAGGAATGGCGGCTTGAGACCAAATATAGTTCGCTGCGTTCGCGCGGAAAGCTGCTTGCCGATGTGATCTTCCGGCGCAAGCCCAAGCATGAATTCCCGAGTATCGTCGAGATCATGTCGCGATCGATGGTCGTCTCCAGTGCCAGTGCGGTGAACAGCAATCTCAGCCAGGCCGATGTGTTGCTGACCCCGCCGATCCCGGAAACCATGAAGATCCTCGACTGGCATCTCGGCCGCGATCTCAGCGAGTCCGCCCGCCAATATACAGCGCAACGGATCATGGAGCATGAGGCGCTCGGCGAAATGAAGGACGTGCTCTAGCCAAAAAAGAAGCGGGCATGCTGTGAGGCCGCCCGCTCCGAGGGGAGTAGCTCAGTGTTGCGTGCGGGCGATTACCGTGCCGGCGCCAGCTCGCCCGTTTCGCTCGCCTGTTCGGCGTCGGGCTTGGCAACCGACTTGGCAAATTCAGCGGCATATTCTGGATGCTCGGTGCCCATCAGCTTGTCCCACCAGGTGAAGTAGAAGCCATAATTATGCTTGAAGCTTCCCGAATGGTGGAGGTCGTGATGGGTCGTCGTGCTGATCCAGCGCGTCAGAGGAGTCTTCAGCCACCAGCGGGCATGCAGCTCCAGCCCGGCATGGCCCATCGCGTTGCGGATGATCATCAGGCCGAGGAAAGCGGAGATCACGGTTACCGGGGTCGGCACGAAGAGGAGCCAGATCGGCAGGAAGGCAAACATCACCAGCGCTTCGGGAACATCGAAGGCATAGGCAGCGAACGGCGTTGGGGTGACCGAGCGATGATGGAAGCGGTGGAAGGTCTTGAACAGCTTGGGATGGTGCATCATCCGGTGCGTCCAGTAGAAATAGGCGTCATGGCCGACCAGGATCGCGGCAAAAAGGCCAAGATCGATGGCCCAGCCATAGCTGCCACGAATATCGTAGAAGATGCCGACCTGGTCACCCGCGACTACGAAGATGCCCATGAAGACAAATATCGCACAGCTGCGCAGCGAGGCGAAGAACTCGCGGCGATAATCGGCCGAGCTTGCCACCCGGTCCTGGATCTGGCGATAGGCCCAGCCCGTCCGCTTGGCGGCCCAGACAATCGCGGCGATCAGGGTGGCGGCAATAATGTAGCGGCCAAAATCGAACAGGATCATATTGGGCAATGCGCCGATGCCGATCTGGATCGGCTCAGGCAGCAGGGCAAAAATCGGGTCGGTCGGCATTGGGGCTCTCCCATGTGAATTGGTGGAGCCGTTATGCCGCTAGACGGGTAGTGATTCTCGCCCGGATCGGAACCAGGCTAGCCGGATTTCGAAATCGGCTAGAGACTAACGCACTGAAATAATGCGATTATCGGATATTGGCCCGATTATTCGCTGGATGGTCCGTCAAAGGAGAGCAAATCGCCGGGCTGGCAGTGGAGCTCCCGGCAAATTGCTTCCAGGGTCGAAAAGCGGATCGCCTTGGCCTTGCCGGTTTTCAGGATTGAGAGATTGGCGATGGTGATCCCGACGCGATCGGCGAGCTCGGTCAGCGTCATCCGATTGTCGTGGAGCAGATCGTCGAGCTTGACGGTGATTGTCATTATACCGTCCCCTCGAGATCATCGCGCATCTCGGCGCCCCGTTCGAATACCCGGGCGAGGACGAACAGGACCAGCGCGAGGACGAAGCCGCCCAGATCAAGGTCGAGGCCGCTGGGTTGGCCGGATATCTCGTCCATCCGCGCCTCAAGGAATATCACCGGCAGCGCGATCAGCTGAAAGCCGAGGGCGAGCCAGCCCATATTGCGCAGCCGCGTCGCGTTGATCGCGGCAAAGGGATCGCCTTCGCCCACCGACTGCACGATCCGCGTCAGCAGCCGGAAGAAGAATATGCCGAGCACGACGCCAACCAGGGCAGTCGGCACGAGCAGCCAGAAGTTCGTCTGGAAGGCGGCAAGGTCAACGCCCGGATATTCGCTCAGCAGGGCCGGCGATCCGTTCGTCATGTCATAGCCGACCAGCGCCATGCCGATCACCATCGCGACGCCCGCGAACATCAGCAGGAAGGTGATCGCGCGGGTGGCGAACAGGGTGAAGCTCAGCAGCGAATCCTTGGGGGGTGAATCCATGGCGATATCCTTTGTCTCAATATTGAAAATCAATATTGCATTTATTGATAAATAACAAGTGATATATTGATAAACGATAAAAGATGTGTATCTTGGCCGCGACTCGCAAAGGACACAGACCATGACGACAGCCGCCCAAAGCCCCGCAAATCCGCCCCAAACCGCCACCGAAACCGGCGCTGAGCCGGGCAGCATGAACCGCTGGCTGATCATCGCGGAGGTGCTCGCCTTCGTCGCGCTGGCCCTCGGCTCCCGCTATGTGATGAGCCTGTTCTTCTGGCGCTTTGCCGGGCCGGTATCGCTGATCTTCACGCTCGGCATTCTCACCGTCTATCTGCGCGGACGGGGCATCGGCTGGCGTGATCTGGGCGTGCGCCGCTTGCCCGGACTCAAAGCCAAGCTGTGGGTGATCCCGCAAACGGTGCTGACAGGCATGGTGTTTTTCGGAGCGGTCGCAACGGTGCTGATCGGTGGCCCGGCGATCGGACTCGATTTTATTGGCCAGGTGCCGGACACGGTCGGCGATCGCTTTGGCGATCTCGAGGGGAACCTCCCGCTCTTCCTGCTATGGCTGGCAATTGTCTGGACCGCCGCGGCTTTTGGCGAAGAGATGTTCTTCCGCGGCTATCTGATCACCCGCCTCGAAACCGCCTTCGCCGATATCCGCTGGGGTGTCGTGCTCGCCATCCTGCTGCCCGCGATGCTGTTCGGTTATGGCCATTATTATTATCAGGGATTGAGCGGTGTCATTGTCACCGGCGCGATCGGCCTGGTGCTCGGCATCATGTTTGTGTTGTTCCGGCGCAATCTATGGCCGGTGATCCTCTGGCATGGGATTATCGATACGATGGCCTTCACGGCCATGTTCATGAACTGGGATATCTAGATCCCGATAAGCACCCAATCGACGGCCAGAGGTGAGGGGGACGCCCGGCCGTCGATTGGGGCATGGGCTCAGGCAAGGTTGACAGCCGGGCCAATCGCCGCGGCAATGCAGAGTGCGCTGAAGGTGAAACCAGCAAGCGTCGAAAAAAGCGTCCGCTGCATCGTGGAAAGGTTATAAGTCATTTTCAGTCTCCTGTCGGTGTTGACGGGAGCTGTTTCGCCTATCGCGACGGGCATTTCTCTCTCGGCTTCGAACGCGACCAGCCGGATTTCGAAATCGATAGGTTCAGAAAAGCCCGGAATTCAGCCGATCTTGGCGGCGCGATACTGGCTGGGCGTCATTTCCTCGGCATCGCGGAACGCACGATTGAACGGGCCGAGTGAACCAAAGCCGGCATCCAGCGCGATCGTCAGGATCGGCACATCGCGCTGCTCGGGATCGGCCAGCGCCGTGCGCACCTCCTCCAGCCGATAGCTGTTGAGGAAGGCGGCAAAGTTGCGATGGCCGAGCTGGCGATTGATCAGCCGCCTTAAGCGATATTCCTGCGTGTCGAGCCGCCGGGCGAGTGCGGCAATAGTCAGCCCGTCTGCGCGCCAGGCGAGTTCGGAGGTCATATGCGCCTCAAGCTTGGCCGCAAGCTCGGTATCGAGCTCCGGCTTGGCATCGCTGGTATCGGCATTGCGCTGGGGCGAACCGAACAGGTCTGCACGGTTGGTCGCCAGGATCGCAACGGCCGAGGCGAGCGCCAGGAAGAAGATGCCAAGGATCAACCAGGAGCGCGCGCCATTGGTCGACAGCACAAAGCCGGGGCGCATGCCGATCTCCACGGTGAGCACCAGCAAGGTGTACACACCGATTGCCCCAACGCCCCAAAAACGGAGCCGGCGGCGCTCTTCAATCAGGTCATCGCCGCGTCCGCGCCAGGCGACATAGAGCCCAAGCGCCACCAAGCCGATCGCCGCAGCGCGCCCCAATATTCCAGTCGGGAGGATCCAGGGATCCATGTCGAGCCACAATATCCAGGCATGGACATGCATGCAGGCCACGGACAGCCCGACAATTGCCCAGCTGCGCCACCCCGGCCGTTCATCATTGAACCAGGCCCGGGTCAGCAGCCAGAACATGCCGGGCGCTGCATTGGAACCGATCTCGAAGACCCAATCGGTGAAGGAGGGCAGGCCATCCCCGCCCGTCAGCCGAATTGTCGCAATGACATGGCAACAGACGGACGCCAGGAAGACGATCCCGATGCTGCCGGCATTGGTATGGCGATGATCGCGCCATAAAATGACGATCATCAGCAGGAGGATCCCCACCGAACCACCGCGCGCCACCAGGTCAAAATCCGCCATATTCTCCATGCCGCTTAGGTGTCAGAGAATGGGGAGGGGTGCAATGGTGGGGAAAAAGGCGCGAGATTATTGGTGACACTGCCGATGCAGCCGCTGGCACGGGTGCATGCGGTGGCCGATTGAGAATCAACGTTCTGAGCGGTACAAGTAGGTGGATATGGATCGTTCGGACGATATTTCGCTGCTACGCATTGTGATTGGTTTGATCGGATCATCAGCGACCGCTGGTTTCCTTTTTTCGGCGCAGTTCGAATCTATCGGAGCCTGGCTATTCTTCTCTTTTGTTTCCCTGGTTTTCATCTGCTTGATCGGCCTGCCGCTATATCTCCTAATATGGAGAACCGGTCGGGTAACGGCCGTGAAAGCCGGCATTAGCGGTGTGGTAGGCGGAGCAATGGTAGCGCTGGTTTTGCTGGGACCCAGTCGGGCAGTCGAACAGGCTACTGAGGCAACTTTGTTCCTGACGCAGATTGGATTTATGGCAGGAGCGGTTTTCTACCTGATCATGCACGGATTTTATTGGAAAGAGCAGCTGCCGGAAACGGATGATACGTACTAACCCTCGCCACCATCCTCATACCAGGCTTCGACTTCGCCGTTCAGCTTGATCGTGAGCGGGTTGCCGTGGCGGTCGCGGGTTTTGCCGGCCTGGACGCGGATCCAGCCTTCGGAAATACAATATTCCTCAACGTCTGCGCGTTCCTTGCCCTTGAAGCGGATCCCGATGCCGCGTTCGAGCGTGCTGGGTTCATAATGATCGCTCATTGGGTTGTTCGAGAGGCGATCGGGCGGTGTGTCTTTGGCGTCTGTCATGGCGCGGCATGTAATGCCAAAGAAAATAGATGGAAAGACATGAGTCTTCTCCGACGGAAATGTCCTCGCGGTCCAGAGTCAGCATCAGACAGAATCGAATCTCACCCAAATTCTCGGCCCTACGAATTGTGCAATTTCTATTTGAATTAGACACTCCATCCATGTTGCTCGGTCGAAATCGACGGGAAAACCGTGATAGGTCGGCAACAGTCGGCAATCGAACCGGCCTCAGGTGGCAGAAATGTTGATGTTGAAGCGCGGGCCGTAACTGCCTCAATATTGGCGGTTCTGCGGGCACACGGGCTGATCGCGACATGATATTGCAGTGGCTCACAATTAAATAACCAACTTCGCTTGCCACTGCGAAACCATCTCGCCATAGAAGCGTTAGGTAGTTTGTTACTCGAATCCGGGGCTTGCTCGTAATCCATTTGGATGTGCAGTTGCGGCATTTTGGCAACAGATAAGCTAATTGTCCGCTTGCGTGGACAGTGTGGTTTCGATAATGGTTTTGGTATTCCTACGCTAGGAATTTGTAAGAAAGGGGATAGTTATGCGCAAGTTCGCCATCAAAGCGGCGCTCGCGACAACCGCGCTCACCGTGGCGGCTACGCCAGCGCTGGCTCGCGATGATTCTTGGTATATCGGTGCAGAAGCCGGTGGTACGATCATCAGCAATGCTGACGTCGATGTCACGAATTCGGCCGGTGTGTTCACCAACAATGCCTATAGCATCAACACGGAGCCTGGCTTCGATGTTGGCGGTATTCTTGGTTACGATTTCGGTTGGTTCCGTCTCGAAGCTGACGTTTCATATCGTCGGGCTGAAGTGACGACCATCGAGCAAAACCTTGGTGCTCTTCTTCCGATCGCGGGTACCCCGCGCGCGGACGGCGGCGTCAATTACAACCCGGGTGGCCCGAACGGCAATGCACCTGGCAACCCGTTCCAGTGGAACGGTGCTGCAGGCAGCATGCGGATTCTCGCATTCATGGCTAACGGTCTTGTCGACTTTGGCGATGATGATGGTTTCCAGGGTTACATCGGTGGTGGTGTTGGTATCGCCCGCACCAGCTTCGACGGTGTCCGCGTAACGGATGCTGCTCCGGTAATCACCGATGACTCGGATTCAGGTTTCGCATGGCAGATTGTTGCCGGCGTCCGCTATCCGCTTTCTCGGAATTTCGACATCGGTGTGAAGTATCGCCTCTTCAACCATGATGATGTTGGAACGAACAGCTTCTACAGCACGTCTGATGAGACGGACGTCCGGTCGCACAGTGCGCTGGTTACGCTGACCTATAACTTCGGGTCACCGCCACCGCCGCCGCCACCGCCTCCGCCGCCTCCTCCGCCGCCTCCGCCACCTCCGCCGCCGCCGCCTCCGCCGCCGCCGTGTGAGCCTGGCCCGTTCTTGGTCTTCTTCGACTGGGATGAGTCGGACATCCGTCCGGATGCGGCATCAGTGCTTGATGCGGTTGCTGCCCAGTATCAGACCGGTCGTTGCCCGACCTCGGTCATGCTTGCTGGTCACGCTGACCGTTCGGGTTCGGCCACGTACAACGTTGGTCTGTCCGAGCGTCGTAACGCTTCTGTCCGTGCATACCTCGCTTCGCGCGGTGTTCCGGATGGTGCGATGGCGAGCGAAGCCTTTGGTGAGAGCCGGCCTCTGGTCGACACCGCCGACGGGGTTCGTGAACAGCAGAACCGTCGCGTTGAGATCACTTACGGCCCAGGCATGTAAGGATCGGCGCAAGCCAAACGAAAGAGGGGCCGGTCTCGCGACCGGCCCCTTTTTCTTTGCCTGTATGAGATGTGACTGGCGCTTATTACGCCTGCGATCACTGATTCATGAAAACATCGATTGTCCGCTTGACCATTTGGTCCATCGCGAAATGGTCTCGCGCCCAGCTTTTTACACTCGCACGTGCCGAGACAATCTTATCCTCTGACAGTTGAGCCAATGTCGCAAGATGCGCTGCGGCTTCCTCTGCGCTGGGCGATTCTGCATCGCTGAGAATCGCATTTGCTTCCACCGGTGCCACCGCTTCGGGAGCGCCGCCGGCAGGTGTTGTCAGCACCGGAACGCCAGCCAATTGTGCTTCGATCAAGGCATTTGGGACGCCTTCGTGCCGGGAGGTCAGTGCGAGAGCGTCCATTCGGTCGAGCCAGAAACCAATATGGGTAGTCCGCCCAACAAACAGCGTTTGTTCGGCAATCCCCAGGCGGCGCGCATGATCCTCAGCGGCGCCGCGTAGCGGCCCACTTCCCGCGATGATGAACCGTGCATCGCGATGGCGCTTTGCCAGGGCCGCACAGATTTCCAACCAGAATAATGGGCGTTTGTTATCGTCAAAACGCATGACGCCACCCAGCACAAAGCCGCTATGGCCGGTTTCCCTGTCAAAGCGCTCCCAGCGTGCCTGTTCGTCGCTGGGCGCATCGCCTGGTAGTGGATCCACGCCATTGGGCACTGTCACAACGCTCCCGTCGGGAAGGTTCAGCCAATCTTCATAGGCTCGTCCAGCCATCTGAGAATTGGCTGAAAGCGTCACCCCGGGCGCAGACAGCAGACCGCGATACAGGACTTCCTGTTCTGGTTTTTGCCTGTCTTTCCTGCGGTTTGGCGGCATTGTGCGGACGTTGAGAATGATCCGCGGAACGTTGGCGAGCAGTGCTGAAAGTCCTGCGGCAAAGATCATTCCATCCTGCCATATCTGGACGACATCCGGTGTTTCATATCGCAAGGCATCGGTTAGCCTGATCACGCCTTCGCGCATGCGGGGCGGCAAGAGGTCGATCAGCTCGCGATGGGGCGCAAGGATGCTCGCCTCGCGATCGCCGCCCCATTCCGATGCCGCAAGATAATCAGCGACATGGACCTCGGCTGCTTCCAGGCGAGCAAGATAAAAATCGTTGCTGCGTCGCCGATCGAGCTTTCGACAATAAATGCTTACTGGCCCGCCAATCTGACTGCCCGCATGCATGCGAGACGTCAGGCCGATCGCCGTGTTTGCCAGCTGTCGTTCGGCGCCGCCGCCACCCAGCGAACCGCCGATCAAGATCACACGGCCGATCCCATCGACAGGCCCGTCAGGCCTGCGCGACTCCCGTTTTTCGAGGGCCATGCCGATCAGCGTGTCGATGGCGGCAACGCTTGGTGGACCCGCTGCGTGCGGGCCCTTAAACAGCCGCGCAGCAGTAGAAATATTCCGCGCCAGATCCGGGGCAGCTGTTGCGGCCTCTTTGTTCTCGAGCAGTGCCAGGGCTTGGTCGAAGCGACCTGCCATGCGGTGCAGCTGTGCCTGCGCGACAGTGAATTCAGTGGCCAGTGGACCCGGATGTGCTTTTTCGAGAAGGGTCAGCGCTTCTTCTGGCGCGCCCAGCAGCGTTCGGCAGCGTGCGACAAGCAGGACCGCTGCCGGGTCACTCGCAAGATCGGCTTCGGCGCAATGACTAGCCAGAATTTCGTTCGCTACATCGCCCCCGAATGCGTTCAATACCGTTCGAAGATATTGCGGGAACGCATTGTAAGATTGAGGAAATCTTTCAACAATGCCGCGCCAGCATATCCGTGCCGTTTCCGTGTCTCCGGAAAGCAACAACAGACGGCCAACATTATATTGCAGTTGCTCATTTGCCGGAAATTGCACGGCAAGGCTGATTGTTCGGGACACGAGCCAGGGCGAGAAATCGCCGCGATCTGCCTCGTCGACAAGAAGAGCAGCCTCTTCCAATGCTTCGCTTTCCGAAATCGGGATCAGCATAGGATCCCGGAAAGGCCGCTCCAGCGCCTCGCTGAGCGGATCGGTCGGTAGCACACCGCCATGGTCCGGTGGGTTCCGACGTTGCGCAGAAGCAGGGATGGTGCCAGTCACGGATCTCGGCATAGTAGGAGCGGACGCGGGCCGCAAATTCTATGGGGAGGGCTAGTTCTGACGCGGTTTCCAAATGACGGTCTGATCAACTGGCTAGTCGGCGCTCGTCTTCCTGCGCTGCGCCGTTGGGCCAGTCGCAAGGCTGCCGATCGTGCGATGCATTGGGCAGCGCTGAAAGGTGCGCCGGATGATCCTTATGTCCTTGCCCGGCTTGGCCTTTTTCCGCTCGCTGCTCATGCAAAGGCCGCTGACGAAAAAGGGCGCCTGGGACAGATTCTGGCGCGTGCCGCGACGCCCGGTACAGATTCAGAGGATATTGCTGCCTTGTCGGCATTACCTCCCTCGATGCGCAGATGGGCGGCCCGGCTCGTGGCAATCCATGACAGGGAAGCGGCAATTTCATTATTGGATGGAGGAGACAGAGAGGCGATCGCAGCCTGCCTCCTTGCCCTCAATCGAGCAGAGGACGCGCGTATACAACTCGGCCGGCAGCCAGCCACCAATGCGGAAGCGGCGGCGCTATTGGCCCATATCGCAATCAGCGATGGCGATCATGCCGCAGCGCGGACAGCGCTCAACGACTTGATGAAAGACGGTGGTCTTGGACCGATATTGGAGGAGGGCGCCGCCGCTTTCACTATCGATGATCTTGGAGGTTCTGCCGAAATTGTTGAAAATGGACCAAAAGTTTCCGTGGTCATTCCCTATCGCGATGCAGCGGCAACCCTGGAAACGGCTATCCGCTCGATTGCCAATCAAAGCTGGCGGAATATCGAAATTATTGCGGTCGATGATGCGTCTACGGATGATGGACCACAGATTGCGGAGCGGATGGCGCAATCCGACGCACGTATCCTGACCATCCAGAACAAGCGCACCGCAGGTGTCTATGGCGCTCGCAATTCGGCTATCGACGTTGCAAGTGGCGACTATCTGACATTTCTTGATGCGGATGATTGGTCTCCAGTAGAGCGGATTGCGCGCCAGGTCGATCGACTGGATCGCCATGCCGTTGGTATTGGCAACCATATCCGGATGGATGAAGCGGGCCGTCCTGTTGCACCAAGGGTATTTCCGATCGTTCGCCCGGTTCCGATCACCTTGCTCACCCGCCGCAACACGCTGATGAATGCGGGGCCGTTTGAGGAAGTTGTAACCGGCGCGGATTCCGAAATGTTTGCGCGCCTTGAAATGGTACATGGCAAGCAAGCGATTGATCGGGATTCGGCGGTGTTGTTGATCGCTCGATGGCGATCCGGCTCGTTGAGCGATGCGCAAGAGGGCGGGCTTTTTGGCCAGGAACGCTATGACTATCGCGCTGACTGGATGTTTCGTCATGCCGGCCGCGCGGCGCCTGGCTTGCCAGCGGGGCCAGCGGCGGCATAGACACAGGTTAAATATGTGATTGAGGAAGAAGAGATTAGCGATACCAACCGCAACGGGGAGGGCGAGAAGTCTCTGGAATCGCAGCTGTCTGCGGAGCGCCGCGCACGAGAGTCCGCTGAGCGTGAGATAGTATCCCTCAAGACAGAGAAACAAGCGCTCGAATATCGGGTGATCAATGCCAATCGCACCTTGGCATATGGCCTTGGCCGCGCGTTGATCGAAGCACGAACCCTGAAAGGGTTTTTCGGTTTGCCGGGAAAGATACGGCGCCTTCGTTCCAAACAAAGAGCGAAACGGCGTGAGCGCGTTCCCAATAGCTTCGATGATGATATTTCAGCGCGGCTGAAGCTTGTCGAACCAGCGCTTGAGAAAGCGGCAAATGACGGCGCGCAGGCCGCGTTGGACTGGCTTATGGGCGCGCAGGCAGGTTCTGAGGCACAAGCGCGTGCACTCGCTGAAATCGCGCATTGGGTTCTGCCCAATGATCCCGATATGGCCGGTAGTGCGGCGGTACAGGCGGTGCAGATCGACCCTGGCGAGGCGCGTCTATTCTCACTGGCACAGCGACTGCAAGCAGCGGGGCAGGTGCGTGTTCCGGCTCTCCTGTGTGGCGCGATTGAAAGCCACCAATCTCTGTCGGCACTCGATCATCACGCGTGCAACCGAATGATCGAGGATGGCGAGATTCTGGAGCAGGGAGAATGGCGCATGCCGGGCCGCGCAGATGGCAATCACGATTCTGACGGGAACGAATTGCTACTGCTATGTCCGGCAAGATGGCAATCGCTATCCCAAGTCACAGAGTGCCGAACCAAGGCGGAGGCAGCCGGATTGACTGTGACCGTCGCCTCTTCGTTTGACACTGTCGATCTGGAAAAGATTGATATTGTTCACATATTTGCAACGTCGATTGCACAGTGCAGTGACGATGCCGTCAGCGGATTGGTTGCGGGGTGCCGTTTGATAATCGACATTTCCAATCCACCCAGTTGGCAGGGAACCGCGCCAGATTCCGAAAGGGCGATTGTTGAACAGGCTCGTCTTGTCGGATTGGGCGCCGGCGCGGATCAGCTTATCGCGCGCAGCATTGCAGCTGCCCGTTTCCTGGAGCAGCAGGATATTGACCATGTCCTGGTGGACCATCATCCCGCAATCCCGGCGGACCCGGTTGGCGATGGAACGATCGATGTTGCCTTTCTCGAATATGGGATTAGATCCGACGGCATGGCAATTGGAATTGCCGCAACGCTGTCAAATGATCCTGCCATGATTCAATGCCTGGAGGCGTGTGCCAGCCTTGGCCCCAGAGTTTCGCATATCGTGATATTCGGCAAAGGGGATGCGACCGTACTCGCCACCGCTGCGGATAGGCTGGGCGTGCCGCTACACGTAGATTGCATCGGCTTGCCGCCGCCACAGCGGTGGCGAGCGCTTCTCGCGGGAATAGATCTCATGGTATTCCCCTCGGGCAGGCTTGAGCCATTGGGGTCTGAGATTCCGGCAATTTTGAACCAGGCAATTGCGGATCAGCGGCGGGTTCTGGCGAGCCAGGCCGCCTGGGACAGCCAAGGCAGTTGGCAGATGGGTTCAGATCAGCTCCTGCTGGAAAGTGGCAATTGGGCAGACCAGATCAAACTGTCCTTAGAAAATACAGCCAGCGCCCCTCAGGCCAAGGGATCTGGTCGATCGATTGCCGATGTCTATGCAGCTTTTTCCGTGCAGTCTTAGGCATTTCATTTTTGCGCGCGGGGTGGCGCTCGGATATTCGCTATTGTAACAGCGCGCAGACGAATTTGGGACGAGTATAATGCGTATTGCGATGATTGGGACGGGTTATGTTGGCCTGGTTTCCGGAGCCTGTTTCTCGGATTTCGGCCATCAGGTTGTCTGCGTCGATAAAGATGCCGACAAGATAGCCGCTCTCGAAAAAGGCATCATGCCGATATACGAACCGGGCCTTGATGCTCTGGTCGAGCATAATGTTCGTGGTGGCCGGCTGTCCTTTACCACCGATCTTGCCGCAGGCGTGGCCGGTGCCGATGCCGTGTTCATCGCCGTAGGTACGCCGTCGCGGCGCGGTGATGGTCATGCCGACCTTTCTTATGTCTATGCCGCGGCAGAGGAAATTGCTGCTGCGCTGACCGGCCCTGCTGTCATCGTGACCAAATCGACCGTTCCGGTGGGGACGGGTGACGAAGTCGAGCGACTGATTAGGGACGCAGCACCGGATGCCGAAATTTCGGTCGCCTCAAATCCTGAATTCCTGCGCGAGGGCGCCGCAATTACAGATTTCAAACATCCCGATCGGATAGTTGTGGGGGTTGAGGATGAGCGCGCCCGTTCGGCCCTTGAGGCCATTTACCGGCCTCTCAACCTTAACAAGGCGCCGTTGCTGTTCACGACGCGCCGAACGGCTGAAGTTATCAAATATGCGGCCAATGCCTTCCTCGCGACGAAGATCACCTTCATCAATGAAGTGGCCGATCTGTGCGAAGCCGTGGGCGCCGACGTTCAATCCGTATCGCGCGGAATTGGCCTGGATAACCGGATCGGCCCGAAGTTCCTACATGCGGGTCCGGGCTATGGAGGATCCTGCTTTCCCAAAGATACGCTTGCCTTGCTGAAAACGGCTGAGGATGAACAAGTACCGCTTCGCATTGTGGAATCGGTGGTGAAGGTGAACGATGCCCGTAAGCGCGCGATGGGCCGCAAGATCATCAAGGCGATGAATGGCGATGTGCGTGGCAAGACGGTTGCTTTGCTGGGGCTTACATTCAAACCGAATACAGACGATATGCGCGATTCCCCTGCCATCGCCATCGTTCAGGCGCTCCAGGATGAGGGCGCGAATGTCCGTGCGTATGATCCGGAAGGCATGGACCAGGCGCGAGCCATAATGGAGGGCGTTGATTTCTGTGCTGATCCGTATGAAGCGGCCGAGGGGGCCGACGCACTGGTCCTTGTGACCGAGTGGGACCAGTTTCGCGCGCTCGATTTGCGGCGCTTGTCGCAAATATTGGAGGGACCGGTGCTGGTTGACCTGCGAAATATCTATTCAAGCGATGAAGCCGAAGCAGCCGGATTGCGCTATCACGGCATTGGTCGGGCAACAAAGGCAGCATAGCGCAGCATGTCGGACCAGCCTTCAACCGAAACAAAATTTCGTTTGCCGTTCAGTCCGGAATGGTTTGCGGAGCTGCGGCAAAGTCTGGTCATTATGGGGCGGGTCATTTTTGCGCTGATCATGCGCGAGGCTCGGACACGCTATGGCAGTTCCAATATTGGATATGCATGGGCGATTGTTGATCCATTGGTGACGCTGGCGGTGTTCATTGGGGTCTTCTCGGCTCTGGGCCGAACCTCACCTGTTCCCGGTCCCATCCCCGTGTTCTTCGTCACGGGAATTGTCCCTCTGTTTTTCTGGCGCGGCGCCGTTGGGCAGTCGGCCAATGCGGTCAGCGCGAGCCTTGGATTGCTCTCCTACCCGCAGGTCATGCCCTCAGATGTCGTGATTGCGCGGTTGCTGTTGGAAGGCGCAACCACGGTTCTGGTGTTCTTTCTGTTTCTCATCGGCCTCAACATGGTCGCGGGTGTTTCGCCCAGCTGGTTTTTTGGCGATCCGTCACAATTGCTGCTTGCATCGCTGGCGATTTTCTATTTCACCATAGGGACCTCGTTTTTGAGCTCGAGCCTTGCCCGAATTCTGCCGATATGGAAAAATATCTGGTCGTATATGAGTCGACCTATCTGGATATTATCAGGACTCTTTTTCACACTCGAACAATTACCGACGGGGTTACGGGTCTACATGGCCTATAATCCGGTGGCGCATATGGTCGAATGGTTCAGGTCCGCCGCGATTCCTGGCTTTGATAGCAGTGCCTATTCGATCCTGTTCCCCATGGCATTTGCAACGGCATGTTTGATCATCGGCCTGGTGATCGACCGTATTTTGTTGATGACCGGTGATGAAGAGATTGTGAGCTAGCCGGATGATAGAACTTCGCAATGTTTCAAAGACATATCGATCGCGCAGAATCGGCCGCAAGACTGTCCTCAGCGATATCAATGCCGTTTTCGAACGCGGCCATAGCTATGGTATTCTTGGGATTAACGGGGCCGGAAAATCAACGCTGTTGCGGATAATCTGCGGGGCCGAACGCCCGACATTTGGATCGGTACATAAGGATGTGAGCGTAAGTTGGCGGCTCGGTTTCACCTCGTCCTTCAACAGTTCTTTGACCGGCATGGAAAATCTGCGCTTCGTGTGCCGCATCTATAATGCAGACATCGAAGAAGTTTCGGATTTTGTCGCTGACTTTGCCGATATCGGTAATGCGATTCATGAGCCAGTGGCCACATATTCGTCCGGAATGCGATCACGATTGGCATTCGGGCTGAGCATGGCTATCAGGTTCCAAGTGTATGTAATCGACGAAGCCATTGCTACCGGCGATTTTACCTTCCAAGAGAAAGCCAAGGCCGAATTCGCGCGGCGCCGAGAAGAATCCGATATCCTGATGACCTCTCACATGCCGAACACGATCAAGGATTATTGCGATCGCGCGGGAGTCGTGCATCACGGCCGCCTGAAAATGTTCGATAGTGTGGACGAAGCAACGGAATATTATGAACGGGTCGCACAGTCATGAATCGCGTTGAACTTACTGACCGGGTGAAAAGCTGGTTTCAGATTTCCGAAGACGAGGCGAGTGACAGGCACGCGCGTCGCCGTCTGCGCTTCCGGTTCATTGCTGCGGGGATCCTGATTCCGACGCTGCTGGTCTTTATATATTATGCGCTGCTGGCGCGGCCCGAATATGACACTGAAATGATGTTCACGGTACAGGGGCTGGAACAGCAGCCGCCCGATCTTCTGGGTGGCATTGGCCTTCCGGCGATATCAACGTCCACCAATGATGGGCTGGTTGTCACCGAATTTGTAACCTCAAGCGCATTGGTGCGCCGCCTGGAAGCTGATTACGGATTTGATGCGGCCTATTCGGGCTGGAGCCTTGATCTACCCTCCTGGATATCCCCAAGCGCGCCGATCGAACGAAAGACTGCCTACTGGCAGGGCCAGGTCAGCGCCAATTATGACAGCGTCTCGAAAATTATCTCGGTGAATGTGCGCGCCTATTCGCCGGAGGATTCGCTGCGACTCGCCGAAGGCGTGATGGCGGAAACAGAAAATGTCGTGAATGCGCTGAACGGTCGGGTGCAAGACGAGGCTGTTCGCGTGGCCGGCGAAGAAGTTGCGTCGCGCCGCGAAGCCTATAATGACGCGCGCCAGAGGGTGATTGCCTCGCGGGCGAACCGCGCCACCACGTTGGAAGGCGAAGCCGCCCAGCAGGTCGGTCTGGTCGGACAGATTGAGGGCCAGCTTGCCAATGCGCGGGTTGAGCGCGCTGCGGCCATTGCTCAATTCCGTCCAAACTCGCCGCAGATCCGGGCCATGGATGAGGGTATCCGTGAACTGGAAGCCCAGCGTGACCAGGCGCTGAGGGATGCACGCGGCGGCTTTGGCGAATCCGAAGCGTCACGCGATGTATCGGCCCAGACAGCCCTGCTCGATTACGAATTTGCCCAACAGGCCTATTACGCCGCCATTCAGGCCGAACGTCAGGCAATCTCACAGCGCGCCAATGAACGACGTTATCTTGTCGCCATTGTTCCGCCACGGCCTGCCGAAATTTCCAACTATTGGGGCCGATTTGCCAATATATTTGCCTTTGCAATTGCGGCGGCCCTGTTGATGGCCATTGCAACTCTGGGCTATTCCGTCGTCAAGGATCATATGGAATGACCATCCTGTCGAAGCTTCATATTCGCGCCTATGCGTTGTTTTTCAGTGCGTTTCTAGCATTGGCCGCTGTTCCCGCATCGGCGCAAATTGACCGAAATGCCGGTGCGAGCGCGGTGGGCGCAGGATCAGCGCCTTCGGCTGTGATCCAGGACGATCAACGCGGCGCAGAGCGAGAGAATACAACACTTCGTCAGGACCAGCTGTCTGGCAGGCGGCCTGAACCTTTTGGTTCAGAATTGTTTCGCCAGCAGGCTCCGCAAACTGGTCAAAGCGCTCCGGGGACAATTGGCGGGACCATGTCCGGCTCAGCCGACCCCAATCATATTGTCCAACCCGGCGATATCATCTCTGTGACGACCTATGGCCTGGTCAACGAGACCGCTCAATTGCCGGTCGATGCCGAAGGTAATGTCGCTCTGCCCAATGTGGGTCCAGTCCAGATTGCCGGTACACCCGCGTCGCAGGTCAATTCGGTGATTAGCGGGGCTGCTTCGCAAGTCTACCAATCAACGGTCCAGGTTTACGCGACCATGGCGGATGCAGGTGAGATCCAGGTATTTGTCGCTGGTCCGGTTCTCGAACCTGGCGGACATGAGGGGCCAAGCCAGTCCGCTGTTATTGGATTTTTGCAGCGTGCCGGCGGGATTGACGCTGATCGCGGTAGCTATCGTAACATCATTATCCGCCGCGGCGGTCAGACCATCGGCTCGATCGATCTTTACAATTTTCTGCTCAACGGTGAACTGTCAGGAGTTTCTCTGAGCAATGGCGATGTCATTGTGGTCGGCCAGCAAGGACCCATCGTCTCGGTGTCGGGCGATGCGCGGTCTTCCTATACTTTCGAGTTTTCAGCACGTGTCGCCAGTGGCGGTGAACTGCTTCGCTACTCAAGGCCGCGACCCGAAGTAACCCATGTCTCGATTCTCGGGACGCGAAACGGTGTGCCATTTAATGACTATGTCACGCGTGAAGAATTCGCGATGATGGAGTTGATGGATGGCGATCGTGTCCGTTTCGAAGCGGATGCCCCGTCCGGTACCTTTATCGTGAGAGTGGTCGGGGCCCATACGGGGCCATCGGCCTATGTTGTGAATCGTGGCGATTATCTCGGGCCGCTACTGGCACAGATTCCACTCGATCCATTGGCAGATTCGCCGATGATCCATCTTGAACGTCAGAGCGTTGCGGAGACCCAGCGCGTCCTGCTTCAGGAAAATCTCGCGCGGCTTGAGCGGGCAATCTACACGGCGCCGTCAACATCGGCCGCATCGGCGCAGGCACGGGCCGCGCAAGCAACGTCACTGGGTGCCTTTATCGAGCGTGCGCGGCTTGTGCAGCCGCGCGGACTTGTAGCCTTCCCGGATGAAGCCGATCTCAGCCGAGTATTGCTCGAACCCGATGACGTGATCGTCATTCCTTATGCGACCCAGACTGTGATTGTGGCCGGCGAGGTTGAGCTTCCGCAGACCTTGCTCTGGACCCCTGGCAACGATGCCCGCGATTATGTGAGGCGATCCGGTGGCTTTACGAACCTTGCCAACCGCTCTGACACGTTGGTTATCCGCCCAGATGGCAGTGTCCAGCGCGGTGGATCCGTTCGCGCCGGCGATCGCATCCTCGTGCCGCCGAAAGCACCGGGTCAGACATTGCAGTTTATCCGGGACATCACCCAGGTATTCGCGCAAGTCGGCATCGCCGCGGCCGCAGTCTTCCGCTAGAATTTCTAAGAGTGTCCGGTCCGTGAAGGCAGGGTTGGTACGTTAGGAATTCGCGTCTTCAGACATGCTTCCGCGCGTCCAATTAATGCCGGCCAATGTTCCAGGAATCTTGATCCGTCTATAGAAGTTACCGTTGAGCTGGGTCCGGTATATGAGTTGGCGGCGGAAATTCTTGTAAAGCTCCGAATGGATCGGAAATTCGTCAGCGCTGGTCCAGAACCGATCAAGGTCCGTGGAAGCGGTTAGGCCGTCTATCCTGTATATCGCATCGCCAAGCGCAAGTGTCGGCTTGCCATGATGGATCGCTGACATGCCGGTCGTGCTGTTGATCGTTACCAAGCCACGCGAATTGTTGATCAGCGTTGGCAGGTGAGGATCGTGCACATAAATCAGCCGATCACCAAGCTCGGCCTCTTTGCGCAACTTGCGGATGTATCTGGTATAGTCGGTATACGGCCTGTCCATCGGATGATGTTTGAACACCAGCAACGTGTCTGCCGGCGCATTCTTTGCAAATGATTTCACGGTGTAGCGGATGAAATCCTCGACCGTATCAAATGCCGAATGCACGCCAATCTGCGCATCGTTATGCACTTGCAATGGCACCAGGAAAAATGGCGGAGCATCTTCTGAGATCAGCATGTCGACGTCCGGCTTGTTTTTCCACCGGTACCAATATTTGCGTGCAGCGCCGCGCACCCATGCCAATCCTTCAAACCAACTGAGCGGACGGTGGTGGCGATAGCGCGGAAAGAACGGCCAAAGGATTATCGACCAGAAATAATAGGTGAAGGCCCAGCCGGTTGCATGCCAGATCGATTGGCCAACTGTGCTGGTCTCGGCCGGTTCAGGTGCTGGTGTGTTGAGGTAGAAAATTCCGGCTCGCGGCATTGTACTGCGCCCATTCACGCCATGATACTCCATGGTGATGTAATCGGGCCGGATATAGCCTTCTTCGAACACATAGACTTCGATATCGCGATCGGCGGCAATTTCGCTGGCCAGGCGGTGCATCTCTCGGCAATCGCCAAAGAGCATGATCATATCGATGCGTTTTTCGTCGCACATCCGGTTCAGGAAGGCGGGAAAGCGACCGATTGGATCGGTAAAGCTGGTGGCTCCGGTAGGATAGTAAAACCAGTCGCCACCGCTGAAATTGACTTTGTGGACCTTGGCACCGGCCCATTGCAGATCTTTGGCGAGGCGCGCGAAGAACGGACCTACCGGGCCTTGCAACATCAAAATGTTGCGACCCCTGAAGCAATAAGGGGCGTTTTCTGGAATATGAGGTAGGTCGGTGCGATTACTGGAGCCGATGGCGTCGGATTGTTGTTCCGATACCAGTCGGGCAGGACGCATAGGGGTGTTCATGCTATATTTGCTCCCATTGCCCCCCCATGCAGGGCATGTACTATTGTTGCGTAACGCTCTTGTCATCATTAGAAGCAGGAAAAGTCAGTAAATTAGTTAATCGACCGACGAAATGTGGCTAAAACGCCGCAGACCGGTCACCAAAGGGGCCATAATGACCGATTCTGTAGCTCGCCCACGCGTAGAACCGGGCGAAGAACTTACGAGTCCGATAAAAGCGGCCGCCCATGCATTGTCGATAAATGCTGCGGCTGTGGCGACCCTGGCGAGCCGTATCGACGGTAGTTTTGGTGAAGCAGTAAACCTTATTCTCGGCCGTAATGGCCGCGCCGTTGTTTCTGGAATGGGAAAATCCGGACTTGTGGCGCGCAAGATCAGCGCGACATTAGCCTCACTTGGAACCCCCAGTATCTTCGTGCACAGCGCCGATGCCGGCCATGGCGATCTTGGTATGATCACGCGTGGGGACACCGCGATCCTGATTTCGGCCAGTGGCGAAACGGATGAAGTGCTCGGGCTGATCCCCTATCTCAGGACGCTCGAAGTACCGATCATTGCGATTACGGGTGACATGCGATCGACGCTCGCGCGTCAGTCTGACATCGCCCTTGATGGCTCGATTGAACGCGAAGCGTGCCTTCACAATCTGGCACCGACGACATCGACGATTGTCGCCATGGCGATGGGCGATGCGCTCGCCATTGCATTGTGTGAAGCCAGCGGCTTTCAGGCGGCAGACTTCGCTCAATATCATCCAGGCGGCAAGCTCGGAAAGCGGCTCAAAACACCGGTTCGGGACGCTATGCACCGGGCAAATCTTCCTATCTGCGCGACCGATACGCCGCTCAAGGATATGCTGCCGATCATGACAGACGGGAAGCTTGGTCTGGTCCTCGTCATGGTTGACCAGACCCTGCGCGGTATCATCACTGATGGTGACCTTCGCCGTGGTCTCGAAGATGTAGATCAGCTGGGTGACCTCCGGGCAGAGGCCATCATGACGCCCGATCCGATCACGATCGGCCCGGACGCGACACTCTATGAAGCCGATACCCAAATGCACGAAGCGCGCGTGACGGCGCTGGTCGTCGCCGATCCGGCCAAGCAAGTGCTCGGCGTTATCCAGATTCATGACTGATCTGAGCCCTGCGCCCTGGGCGGGTGAGGAGCTTTTCGTTCTTGCCGGTCCATGCGCCATAGAATCCCGCGAATTTGCGCTCGAGACGGCAGAACAGTTGCGCGATATATTCGCTGCGGCCGGTGTCGGCCTGATTTACAAATCATCGTTTGACAAGGCGAACCGGACTTCGGCGTCCAGCTTTCGTGGGGTGGGCCTGGAGGCCGGTCTGGATATCCTCGCGGAAGTCCGCGAACGGGTCGGGATTCCAGTGATCACCGATGTTCATGAAGCAGCGCAAGTCGCTCCCGTGGCAGAGGTTGTGGACATGCTGCAGACGCCCGCCTTTTTGTGTCGCCAATCGGATTTCATCGCTGCTGTCGCTGTTGCCGGGAAGCCGGTCAACATAAAAAAGGGCCAGTTTCTCGCGCCCTGGGATATGGCAAAAGTCATTGAAAAGGCGCGTATTGCTGCCGATGAAGCAGGCGTTTCGTCAGACTTCTTCGTCTGCGAACGTGGCACATCATTTGGCTACGGAAACCTTGTTGTCGACATGCGCGGCCTGACGATCATGCGCGAAACGAGCGGGTGTCCGGTGATCTTCGACGCAACCCATTCGGTCCAACTGCCCGGCGCACAGGGCGGTAGCAGTGGCGGAGAGCGACAACATGCGCCGGCACTGGCGCGGGCTGCAGTGGCAACCGGTGCTGTATCCGGCGTGTTCATGGAAACCCATCCTGATCCCGATAATGCCCCGTGCGACGGACCCAACATGCTGCCATTCGAATGGCTGCCCGATCTGCTTGCCGAGCTGAAGGCAATTTCCGCCATTTCCCGCGCTGGATGACGCGCGGCCGATGAAGATCGTTGCCATCATTCCAACCCGCTGGGGTTCGACTCGGTTTCCCGGCAAGGCGCTGGCGATGATTGCCGGGCGGCCGATGATCCATCGGGTATGGGATCGCGCAGCCGCTGCAACCGAAGTGGATTCGGTGATCGTGGCAACCGATGACGAACGTATCGCGGACGCCGTTCAAAGCTTCGGCGGAACTGTCGAGATGACCCGGGACGATCACCAAAGCGGCAGTGATCGGATTGCTGAGGTAGCCGAACGGATAGATGCCGATGCGATCATCAATGTCCAGGGCGATGAGCCGCTGGTCCGGGCGTCTGACCTTGATCACCTCGCCCAGCTGATGCGGTCTGATGGAAGTGTAAAGGTCGCAAGCTTGTGCCACGCGATCTCGGCTGAGGAGGCTGCGAACCCCAATCGGGTGAAAGTCGTGCGGGATGCACAGGGCAATGCGCTCTATTTCTCGCGGGCTCAGATTCCCTATCCCCGGCATGGTGAGACGGCTCGCTATTTCCAGCATGCGGGAATCTATGCCTATCGCCGCGAGATGCTGTTGGCATTTGCGGACCTGCCGATCCCCGACGAGGAACGTAGTGAGGCTCTCGAGCAACTGCGCTATCTCGCGGCCGATATCGATATCCGGATGATCGAGACCGAGCCCAGCGGGCCGGGCGTCGATACGCCCGAAGATGTCGCGATTGTCGAGGCGCTGCTGAAGGAACAGGAAGCCGGATAGTCGGGTGAGCCCAGCATTCGCCGTCATGGGGTGCGAAATCGCCGGAAATCAGTATTATGGGCCGTGTATCTGCGACCAAGCAAGGGGACTCAGCATGCGTATCGCCACACTCGCCATGATCTGCACGCCGATGATGATTGTCGGTGGTTGCACGCCTGCGCCTCAAGAACCGGCTTATGCGCCGCCACCGCCAGCCGATATTGCCCAGGCCGTGTTGCGTGATGCCTCCGGAAACGAAGTGGGCGATGCGCTGCTCACTCAGCTTGATCAAGGGATCCGGGTCGTGATCCGCGTTGTGGGACTATCGCCCGGGGTGAAGGCGGCCCATCTCCACATGACAGGACGGTGCGACGCACCAGATTTCAGGTCGGCCGGCGGCCATTGGAATCCTGAAGGCCGCGAACATGGACGCGACAATCCGGCCGGCCAGCATATGGGCGATATGCCGAACCTGATTGTGGGGCAGGGTGGTCGCGGCCTGCTTGAAGTGACCATTACCGGCGGTTGGATTGATGGGAGTGATCGTGCCTTGCTCGACGCTGATGGTGCCGCCGTGATGATCCATGCCGGGCCCGACGATTACCGCAGTGACCCGACCGGCAATGCCGGCGGGCGTATCGCCTGCGGTGTCATTACGCCTGGCTAGATATCTTCACCGGCGGCCCGGGCGCGTTCGATGACCGTCCGTTCCGCCTCCGGCACCGTGCGATAGGCGATAAGCAACATCGCCATCCCGATTGGTACCGCAATCAACAGGCTCAACACGCCGGTCGAGAGGCTCTCGCTGACCGCAGATACCTGCCCGGCCATATAAGGGCCAAGCGCCAGCCCGACGAGAGTTGTCGACAGGAAGAAGGTGGCCGTCGCGGTTCCCCGCATGCGCGGCAGGACGAGATCCTGGGTTGTCGCGGCAGCCGCACCAAGCGCGGAGCTTGCAACAAAAGACATCAGGAAAACCAGGACATAGAAAGCGAACGGGCTTTGCGTGGTGAAGGCAAAGGCGAGCGGGATGGCCGGAACCGCCAGGCCGAACATCACGACGAGAATGCGACCCGCCGGGTTACGTTGGCGCAGCCAATCGGCCATGCGGCCGCCCATGATTACACCGAGAAAGCCTGCGACTGCACCCGGGCCCCCGATCCACCAACCGGCAAGGGCCGGGGCTTCGCCGAGGACGCGGATCGCATAAGGCGCAGACCAGAAGGACGCCGCATAGGACATGAAGGCGACCATGCCATAGCCCAGGATGGTGGTCAGAAACGCCGGCGTGCCCCAGATCAGCTTGAATGTCGGCTCATCGCGTTTCTTGAGGGTGCTGGCCCAGGAGTAGATCGCATAATAGCCGATCCCGACCGCGACCCATTGCTGGGTGTTTCCGGTCAGCGTTGCCATGCCCCACGCACCCAGGCCAATGACAGTCAATCCGGCGAGGTTGACCATCAAGGTGCGGCTGCCGCCACGGATCGCCGCGATCAGCGTGAATGGCGGGATGACGGCGAATAGCTCACGCACGAAACCGCGGAACGGATCTTTCGGTGGCGGGGTAACAATACCCTCGCTCTGGCCGCGGATCGGCTCACGCAGCGTCAGGACGATGAGCGCCAGTAACAGTCCAGGCAGGCCGACGGCGATAAAGGCAGCCTGCCAGCCAGCGAGGCCGAGCGGTGCATCGACCGGATAGGCGGCGTTCCAGCGTTCGACGATTGCGCCGCCAATCAGCAGCGATACGCCGCCGCCAATGTAGAGGCCGGATGAATAGATGGCGAGCGCGGTCGCGCGCATCTTCTTCGGAAACCAGTCCGAAATCAGCGAATAGGCGGCCGGGCTGGCGGTCGCCTCACCAACGCCGACACCGATCCGGGCGACGCTCAAGGTTGTGAAGTTTTTGGCAAAACCCGACAGCGCCGTCATCGCGGACCAGAGCGCAAGGCCAGCCGACATCAGGCGAACGCGGTGCCAGCTATCGGCGAGTTTCCCGAGCGGGATGCCGAACAGCGCGTAGAAGACGCCGAATGCGGTACCGTAAAGGAAGCCAAGCTGGTCATCGGTTAGGCCAAGATCGGCTTTGATATCTTCAGCGAGGATCGACAGGATGTTCCGGTCGATAAAGTTCAGAATGTAGAGGATGACGAGGATTGAAAGGACATACCAGGCATAGCCGCTGGCTTTCTGCTCCTCTTCGACCGGATCGGTTGCAGCTGGAGCAGTGGCTTCGGCGCTCTCGCGCCCGTCAACACTATCTGTCATTCAGGAACCCTACTCTCTAACTTTTCTTTTGGTGTACCAGCGTCAGCGCCATTGGCAAAAACTTTATAAGGCATCGATTACAATGACCCATTCCATCCTGTTCGTTTGCCTCGGCAATATCTGTCGCTCGCCCATGGCTGAGGGCGCCATGCGCGCAGCAGCCGAGGCGCGCGGAATTGATATCCATATCGATTCCGCCGGAACCGGCAGCTGGCATATCGGCGATCCACCGGACAGCCGGGCCCAAGCCGCTGCGCGCGCCAATGGGGTGGAGATTTCGGGCCAGCAGGCGCGGCAGATCAGCGCTTCGGACTTTGATCACTTTCATCACATATTGGCGATGGATGGTTCGGTGCTGGGTGATTTGGCGCTGATACAACGACCGCAATCCCCAGCCGCGCTGTCCCTGTTTCTGGATCATCTGCCGGGCCGGGAAGGGCAGGATGTTGCCGATCCCTATTATGGCGGCGATGATGGCTTTCAAACGGTCTGGGATGACGTCGCCGCGGGCGCAGAGGCGTTGCTGGACCTGATAACGGCGCGCTGAGCTAATCCAGCCAATAGCGGGCGAGGCTTTCATAGCGTGCGCCTTTGCTGCCGAGACGGCTCTCGATCAGGTCGAAATGATCGACGGGGAAGGCGGGGCCAGTAAGCGCTGCATGGTCGGCGAGAAAGTCATCTGTCGGTCCGGTACTGCTATTGAGCCGCGCCAGGGTGATGTGCGGCAGAAAGCCGCGATGCTCGGGTTCGAGTCCCAGCCGCTGGAGGCCATTCTCGATCTTGTGCTGGAGGCGGGTCAGTGGTTCCGACATGGCAATCCCTGCCCACAGTGCCGACCGTCGGCCGTTGCGTTCGAACATCCCGACGCTCTCCAGGGCGATTTCGAACTTCGGAAAGCGGATCGATTCCAGCATCATGCCGATATCCTCGGCGCGATTGTGATCGACTTCGCCGATGAAACGCAGGGTCAGGTGGAGTTGGCTGTCATCTTGCCAACGCGCGCTTCTGACGCCGGTCATCAGCAGCAAAAGCTGCTCCCGAACCGGCTTGGGTGGGCGGATTGCGACAAAAAGCCTCATCATATTCTCTGGCAATAGACGTTTTCTATCCTGATGTTAGCGCCGATTTGCCTTGAAAACCCGGCCCTAATGACCGATATTAGCAGAAAATCGGCGGAGTTCTGCCGATTGATGCGAGGAGAATTGTTCAAATGGCTAATTGGTCCGATCCGAAAGCCGGTCTGCAGGGCGAAGCCCGCGCTGGACTGGATACCGGAGCCCGCGACGTCGCATATGACGCCGGCCTGCGGTCCTACATGCTCAAAGTCTATAATTACATGGCTTCGGGTATTCTGCTTACGGGTATCGTTGCGATGCTCTTTGCGCGGGGTGGTGCAGAATCACCCGCCGCGACAATCATCATGTCAGGCGGCCTGCTGAGCTGGGTGATCATCCTCTCGCCGCTGGCCTTCATCCTGGTGATGAGCTTCGGCATGCACCGCATGTCGACGGGCGCTTTACAGGTCTGTTTCTGGGCCTTTGCGACCGTGATGGGGCTGTCTCTATCGACGATCTTCCTGCGCTATACAGGAACCTCGATCGCACAGACTTTCTTTGCGACCTCGGCAGCATTCGTCAGCCTTAGCTTGTGGGGTTACACCACGAAGAAGGATCTGAGCGGCTGGGGCACGTTCCTGATTATGGGCGTTGTCGGCCTGCTGGTTGCGATGGTGATCAACATCTTCCTGCAATCCCAGGCGATGACCTATGTCATCAGCGGCATCGGTGTTCTCGTCTTCGCTGGCCTCACCGCCTATGACACGCAGAAGATCAAGTCGATGTACCAATATGTCGCCGGCACGGACATGATGGGCAAGACGGTCATCATGGGTGCCCTCAACCTCTATCTCGACTTCATCAACATGTTCCTGTTCCTGCTCAACTTCATGGGCGGCCGCGAATAGCAGCGGATGAAATCGCACGAATAAAGGCTCGGCAGAGAGATCTGCCGGGCCTTTTTCTTTTTTCGGCGCAGGCTAGAAGGTGAAGGACAGACCCGCTGATCCGGACTTCGCCTCGCCAAAGCGCAAGCCTGCGGTCCGCGATACGAAAAAGTCGAGGAATATGGTGTCAGAGAGGCTGAAGCTGGCGCTCGCTCCATATTCGAACCAGCCATCGCCATCGCCCGCTCCGTCAATTGGCCGCGATGCGCTGGTGGCCGACCCAGCGGCACCTATGCGCGTGGTCGACGCAGCGTTCGAGGTCGCCACAAAGGCCGAATAGAGGCCGAGGCTGTGCTGATATTGCTCACCCAGCGCATATTGGAGCGTGGCTCCGCCCGAACCGGTTACCCCGGATTGTTCGACTTCGCGTGCAAAAAGCTGGTTCACCGGGCCCTGGATCGCCTGGGCGGTATCGATTTCACTATAGTCGAGAGAGGCAAAGGGTGAGATGAACCAGCGGCCACCGAGCGGTTGCTGATAGGTGATGGCGATGCCGGTGCCCCAGCTGCTGCCATCGGCTTCGAATTGCACCACAGCGCCATTTTGCGTGGCTATATCGATGGTGTCGAAATCGCGGTCACCGAGCGACACATAGCTATCGATACTCAGGGAATCGCTTGAGTAGCCAAAGCCAAGGACGGCTTGGCGCGTCGTGGCGGGGATCGTGTCTCCAACTATCGGGGCCGGACCATCATATCCGACCAATGACCCACCCAGGCTGACGTAGAGATCGCCCAGATCGCGGCGCAATACTGTCGAGATATAGGGCTGTTCCTGGTCCCCGCTAAAGCTGGTTATACCGCCGGAAACGTCCAGCCGCCACTTTGGAGAGCTATCCTCCTGCGCATAGGCAGAATGAGGAATGATACATAAAAACAACGCGGTGCACGATGCTGTGAGGCGCATAAATCCAGCCCTTTTTGGTTCCGACATGCTGCATTAACGTGATTCAGGCTAAAAACCTTCGCGCTGAACGAAGGAATTCTGGTGCTCGTGCGTTGAAGGGGGGAAGACGAGGCACAGTGTTTGAACAAGACCAAAGCCGAATGACGCCGGCGTCCCAGCCGGTGAGCACAGCTTCTGGCGAAGCTGACCAAGCCGATCGGGCGTTGATGGCGCGTGTTCGGGATGGCGATGCTGTGGCCTTTGGTGCGCTCGTTGAGAGACATACGCCGCTCATCTATCGCGTCGCATATAGATTGCTGGGTGACGGCCATGAGGCCGAGGATATCGTGCAAGAAACCTTCACCCGTCTTTGGACGAATGCCCCGCAATGGCAGCCGAGCGGCGGCGGCCTTGGTGCCTGGCTCCGCCGGGTCGGAATGAACCTGTGCTTCGATCGCTTGCGTAAACGCAAGCGGATTGCACCCGAAGAACCACCCGAAACGGCGGATGACGAGCCGGGCGCCGATGCGCAGCTGGTATCGGATGAAATCGGGTCGGTCGTCGATAGCTGCCTGCGGGAACTGCCCGAGCGTCAGGCCGCTGCGCTGGTGTTGAGTTATTTTGAAGGATTGCCGAATGCAGAATCGGCCAAGATTTTGGAACTGAATGTGAAGGCCATGGAATCCCTTTTGGTAAGAGCGCGCAAGAAGATGCGGGTGTTGCTGGAGGGGCGGGGAGTTCTGGCGTCCGATGTGGAGCAACTGACATGACCGCCGAACCACAGATGATAGACCCGGCCCTGGATCGGGCTCTTTCTGCCTCGCGCGATCCTGTCGTGCCGGCGGGTCTCACAACGCGCATTGCCGCGCAGGCCGTGGCCCAGCCGCAACGCAAGATCAGCGGACCATTTCAGGCATGGCGGACGCGTCGGACGAACAAATCGCGTCGCACGCGCCGTCCGGTCGTTTTCGGTGTCATTGGCGGCGGGCTGATGGCGGCAAGCGCCGTTGCCGCGGCATGGGTCAGCGATGGCACGTTCGAGATTGCTCGCATTACAAAGCCCGTGGTTGAGCTGTTCACGCCAGCGGCGCCGCAAGAAACAGCAGCCGCACCGGCGGCTCCAGTAACGCCGCGGCCTGCGTCCATCGCGGTAGACGGCGCTCCGGGCGCCGATGCACCGCGCGAGCGCGCGACATGGATTGACCGTCCCTTTGTCCGCGCCGGGTTGATCCGTCAGCGTATCGAGCGCATCCGGACACGCCGCGCGCTGGCCGGGGTTACGCCGGTCGTAAACCGGCCGCTTGAACGGCGTATCATTCGGCGGTCATTGAGCCAGCCCGGTCGCAGGCTGACCGAGACCCAGCGCGCACGCATCCGCGAGCGGATCCAGGCCATGCCGCCCGAACAGCGCCAGCAGCGCATCGAAGAGATACGTCAACGGCGCGCCGTTACACCGCCGGCGGCACGCGAGCGGGCGATCGAGGCCCGCCGGGCACGGATTCAGCAACGCATGCGGGAACGCGGCGCCAATCCGCCGCCGCCAGCGTTACAATCGACAAACAGGCCGCCGGCTCGGCCGATGGCTGCTCCGCCGGTGGATGCGCCACCAACAGCGACGCCTGTAGCCATTGAAGGCCCTGTGCCGGACGCACCTGTCACTCGCAGATCGATAACGATTGAGGATAGCGGACCGGGCCCGGAACCTATGCAGATGCCAGAGGCCCGCCCAAATATGTCGGCGGCAGATACGCCAGCGACCGCCGCTGCCCGCCGCGCAGCAATTCAGGCGCGAATTCAGGCTGCACGTGCCGCCCAGCGCGCACGCGCGGCTGGACGCAATCCGCCGCAAAGACCCCCCAGGCCGCGGATTCCGCGCCCCAGGCGATAGCCGCGAAGGGAATCTCCTCGTCCCGCGTTAGGGTGGATGAGACAGCAAGAAACGCTGTCGCGTATCCAGTAGGGAGAGTAAAATGAAACCCAATTTTTGGACTACCGCTGCAATCGCATTGCTGTTGCCCGGGCCGGCTTTGGCCGAGGCGCAGACGCGGACCATCACCATCGATACTCCGCGTGTCGAAGGCGAGCGCGTCGTTACCCGCGACCGCGATGCCGGTCTGCGGACCGTCGATTCAACGCTGACCCGCAAGGAAGATGGCGCGGTTGCTACAGCCTATCGGGAAACCCAGCGCACGGACACGGGCGCGACAATCAGCGGCACCCGCACCCGCTTCAATGGCGATACGCGGTCCTATGAGGGCGAACGCGTGCGCACCGAGAACGGCTATCGCACGAGCGGTTCCGGCACGGGCTTCAACGGCAATAGCTATACCTATGATGCCCGCGGGCGGCGCACGCCGAACGGTTTCGATCGCCAGCAACGTGTCCGCAACAGTGATGGTGATGTGGTGGCCGGTCGCAATGTCCGCGTCCGCCAGAATGGAAATACCCGGACACGTCGTGTGGTCGCAGGAAATGCAGATGGTGCGCGCCGGGTGACAACCACGCGTCGCACCGTCAATCGTCGGCGGCGCTAATCGGCGAGCCTCAAATCAACCCAGACCCTGTGCAGGGGTGCGTCCTTTAGTGTTCCGACGTGCAACCCGACCCTGCGACCCGGTCCGCTCCCTCACCCCCGAGGGGGCGGACCCCCCCCTTATTTGGGATGGGTTATTACTCGGCGGTCGGCTGCTCGGGCATGAGTTCCATATCGATCGCTTTGGCCCGCTTATAGGGCGCGCGATCACGTAAGCGCCCTGCATAGGCATTGAAGGAATCGCGCTCTGGCAAGCTGCCAAATGCCATGCCCCAATCGATATGTGCGCCGACATAGACATCGGCGGCCGTAAACCGCTCTCCGCACACATACTCATGGGATTTGAAATAGGTGTCGAGCACATCGACGACCCTGTCATAATCGCCGAATCCGACCATGCGTTCCTGCTCTTCATCCGGTGACCAGCCCAGCGAATTCATCGTTACCGCGCTTTCCAGTGGCCCGGCGCCGAAGAACATCCAGCGATAATAATCTGCCCGCTCTTCATCGGATATCGGGGCCAGGCCGGCTTCGGGAAAGGCTTCGGCCAGATAAGCGCAGATCGCCGCACATTCCGTGATCACCTTGTCGCCATGTTTGATTGCCGGGACTTTGCCCATCGGATTGATAGCGAGATAGTCGTCGGCCTTCATCGTCGTCCCATAGTCGAGCAGGATCTGCTCATAGGGGGCACCGACTTCTTCGAGCATCCAGCGCGCAATCTGTCCGCGCGACATCGGGTTGGTGTAAAAAGTCAGCGCCATCGTCCATCTCCTGTTCGGGTAGACGAAGATGCTATCGCTGATCGGCGGGTAGGGGAATGTCTGCGGCTTGCCTAACGGCCAGATCGTTCGTTTTCGTCGATAGCGCGATCAGCCCTGTCACCCAGCTCCTCAAGCTCATCCAGACGACGACGGAGATCGTCATTCGGCTCGAAATTGAGTTCATCACCATCAAAGGTGATCCGCGCACCGCCGAGCTGCGTATCGATGGTGATGCCGCCATCCGGGTCGATACGAAACTCGGGATTGGAGAGAATGGCGACGCGATCGTCTCCGCCTGAATCGATGCTGCGCGCCCGTCGCGGCTCTGCGTTCGGAACAGCGCCAATCATGAAAGCGCGCCACATCTGTGCCGGTATTCCGCCGCCGCTTGCCTCGCCAAGCGGTGTGTTGTCGTCATTGCCAATCCATATTCCGACGACAAGATTCCCGGCGAACCCGACAAAGAGAGTGTCGCGGCTGTCCTGGCTTGTGCCTGTCTTGCCGAAGGCGGGGATCGAAAGATTGGCCGCTCGACCTGTGCCATCGGTGATCGCGGTTTCGAGCAGGTCGCGCAGCTGGTTTCGGCGATGCGCGGACAAGCGCGGTCGCCGATCGAGGAAGCGTTCAAAAACGCCCGGTTCCGGGCGCGCGATGGCGTGGGGATCGACCTGGTAGCCGTCGTTAAGGACCATTGCATAGGCCGAAACCAGTTCGATGAGCGGCATTTCAGCGCTGCCTAGCGCAACACTGGCATTGGCCGGAAATTCACGATCGATACCAAGTATTTCCGCTGCATTCGCAACCGCTTCGCTGCCAAGTTCCTGATACAGCCGAACGGCGACGACATTGCTCGAATAGGCAAAGGCTTCGCGCAGGGTGATCTCACCGCGATAGCGACCGCCATAATTGCTGGGGCGATAGCTGCCGGTTTCAATTGGACTGTCATCGACCAGCATATCTGGCGTCATCCCGGCTTCCAGGGCCGCCAAATAGACGATCAGTTTGAAGGTTGAGCCCGGCTGGCGGTTCGCCTGCGTCGCCCGATTGAAAGGCGATTCCGAATAATCGCGTCCGCCGACCATGGCGACGACCTCGCCATTCGGTCGCATCGCAACCAGCGCGACCTGTGCGCCGGCTGGCGTTTGCTGTTGTGTGACACGTTCGGCCAGGGCTTGGAGATCCTGATTCAGCGTCGTGGCCACTTCGACGCTCTGATACCCCCGATCACGGCCGGCGCGAGCTTCCTGGATCGCCCAGTCGGCAAAATAGCCACCGCGCGGCATGGCGGGTGGCGGTCGATGATCGACTGTCGCCAGCTCGATCGCATCGGCTTCGGCGCGGGTCAGATAACCGGCATCTGCCATCGCGGCGATGACAACCTGTTGGCGAGCCTGGGCACCTTCTAGATTGCGGGTCGGTGCGAGCCGCGACGGCGCTTTCACCAAGCCGGCCAGCATCGTTGCCTGGGAGAGGGTAAGGTTTTCCGGGTGCCGGTAGAAATAGTGCAGAGAGGCGGCCCGCAGGCCATAAACATTGTCGCCGAAATAGACGTTCGACAGATAGCGTTCGAGGATTTCATCCTTGCTGAGCCAGATTTCGAGCCACAGCGCGATCGGCACTTCCTGGATCTTGCGGCTGAGCGTGCGATCCGATTCCAGATAGGTGAGCTTGGCAAGCTGCTGGGTAATCGTACTGCCACCATGGGTCGCGTCAGAGGTGATGTTGGTCCAAAGGGCGCGTGCGATGCCACGCGGATCGATGCCCCAATGATCTTCGTAGCGCCGATCCTCAATCGCCATGAACGCCTGCGCGACATAGTCGGGAAGCTCATCCACCCGGACCGGGCGATCCATCACTGGCCCCATTCTGGCGACCGGGCTCCCGTCTTCCGCCGTCAGGACGATGGGCGGGGGTACAAGCGGTTCGGCGGTCTGGGAGATCGGCGCGAATATGATCAGCCATAATAGCAGCAGCGTGAGAAAACCCATGGCAAGCCGCAGCATCCATTTGAGGATGATCCAGCGCTTCTTGCGCCGCGGCGGGGGCTCTTCGAAATCACCATCTTCATATTCGAATGGATATTCGTCATAGACTGGATCATCCCGGTGACGGGCATATTCGGAATAGCCGGGATAATCGGAATCGACCGGTTCCGGTGGTTCGCGACGCGGGTCGCTGCGATAATAGGGATCGAAGGCCGGATCGTCGGCATGGGGTCCGATCAGGCGCGATTGACGGTCTTCATAGCTTCGGCGCTCAAAAGGGAAGTCACGATCGGCCATAGTGTATTAGTCATATACTACACAAAATGGCATGATGCCAGCCTGTGTGTCCCCTGATCGCGACCCTGACCATGGTCTAATGCATCAATCTGAAGCTGGGCTGTACGGCTGCGCAAGAAAAAAGCGGCGAGAAACCCATGAGTTGCTCGCCGCTCCGATCATTTCGCCTTTGGCTTGGCCGCAGGTTTTTTCTTCTTTTTCGGTGGTTTGCGCTTGGGCGGAGCCGGTGTCAGCTGAAACTCGAGCGCATCATCCTTGACCGAAACATCGACTTCACCGCCATTGACCAGTTTGCCGAACAGTAATTCCTCAGCGAGAGGCTGCTTGACCTTCTCCTGGATCAGGCGGCTCATCGGGCGGGCACCATAGAGCCGGTCATAACCGCGCTCGGTAAGCCAGGTCTTCGATTCATCGTCCAGCTTGATATGCACTTCGCGATCGGCGAGCTGCAGTTCGAGCTCCAGGATGAACTTGTCGACTACCCGGGCAACCACGGCGGGTGGCAGATAGCCGAACGGCACAATCGCATCGAGGCGGTTGCGGAATTCCGGCGTGAACATCTTCTTGACCGCTTCTTCGCTGGCGTCTTCCTTGGAAATGTCGCCAAAGCCGATGCCTTCGCTCGCCATATCGGCAGCGCCGGCATTGGTTGTCATGATCAGGATGACATTGCGGAAATCGACCGTCTTGCCGTGATGATCGGTGAGCTTGCCATTATCCATCACCTGCAACAGCACGTTGAACAGATCCGGATGGGCTTTTTCGATCTCATCGAGCAGCAGTACGCAATGCGGATGCTGATCTACGGCATCGGTAAGGAGGCCGCCCTGATCATAGCCGACATAGCCGGGAGGCGCGCCGATAAGTCGTGAAACGCTATGCCGCTCCATATATTCCGACATGTCGAAGCGCTCGAGCGGGATGCCCATGATTGAGCTGAGCTGCCGCGCGACTTCGGTCTTGCCGACACCGGTCGGGCCAGTGAACAGGTAATTGCCGATCGGTTTTTGCGGTTCGCGCAAACCAGCACGGCTCAGCTTGATCGCAGACGCCAGCGTGTCGATCGCCAGATCCTGGCCAAACACGACGCGCTTCAGATCGGTATCGAGCGATTCGAGCGCTTGCTTGTCATCGGTAGAGACTTGCTTGGGCGGGATCCGCGCCATCATAGAGATAACTTGCTCGATCTCGTTCGGCGTAATCATCTTGCGGCGCTTGGATGGAGCGACCAGCATTTGGCTTGCACCGGTTTCGTCGATCACGTCGATCGCCTTGTCGGGCAGCTTGCGGTCATTGATGTAGCGCGTCGAAAGTTCGACCGCCGCCTTGATCGCATCCGCCGTGTATTTGACGTTGTGATGCTCTTCGTAATGTGGACGCAGGCCTTGAAGGATCTTGATCGTGTCTTCGACTGAGGGCTCGTTGATATCGATCTTCTGGAAGCGCCTCAGCAAGGCCCGGTCTTTTTCGAAATGGTTCCGGAATTCCTTGTAGGTCGTCGAACCGATGCAGCGGATCGCGCCGCTCGATAGAGCAGGCTTTAGCAGGTTCGACGCATCCATTGCGCCACCGGATGTAGCGCCCGCGCCGATAACCGTATGAATTTCATCGATAAAGAGAATGGCATCCGGCATCTTCTCCAGTTCGGACACAACCGCCTTCAACCGTTCTTCGAAATCGCCGCGATAGCGCGTACCGGCCAACAGCGCGCCCATATCGAGCGCGTAGATCACGGCCGGCTGGAGCACGTCGGGAACATCTTCTTCGACAATCCGACGCGCCAGACCTTCGGCGATCGCGGTCTTGCCGACTCCAGGTTCACCCACATAGAGCGGGTTGTTCTTGGACCGCCGACAGAGGATCTGAACCGTCCGATCAACTTCGGTAGCGCGGCCAATCAGCGGATCGATCTTGCCGGCTTCGGCCTTCTCGTTGAGGTTGACGCAGAACTGCTTGAGCGGGCTTTCGGCTTTCTTCTTGCCGCCGACTTTCTGCTCGGGCTGCTCTTCGTCTTCGGCGCCGCTAATTTCGCGGCTTTCGCTCAGCGCGTCGCCCTTACCAACACCATGGGAGATGAAGCTGACCGCATCGAGCCGGCTCATATCCTGTTGCTGGAGGAAATAGACGGCATAGCTTTCGCGTTCCGAGAACAAGGCGACGAGCACATTGGCGCCGGTCACTTCATCACGTCCGGAGGATTGCACATGCAGGATGGCGCGTTGCACGACGCGCTGGAAGCCGCTGGTCGGAGAGGGGTCTGTCGCACCATCGATGCGTAGTGCTTCGAGCTCGTTATCGAGATAGACGGCGACCGCTTCCTGCAGTTCCGATATCTCGACGCCGCACGCCGTCATCACCTGGGCCGCATGATCGTCATCGGTCAGCGCCAGCAGCAGATGTTCCAGCGTTGCATATTCATGTTTGCGGTTCGCCGCCTCGGCGAGCGCATTATGCAGCGTTTGTTCCAATTCACGAGCAAAAGAGGGCATTAGTTAACTCCTTGCCGGTCTCGAAACATCCGAGACCCGGTCAATCCTATATGGGAATGCTTGTTGGAAAAGTTAACAGAGGGATGAAGGGAAAGGGCGAAAGTCCCGAAATTCGGCGGTTGTGCAATGATATCCGCCGCTTGCTTCATCGCTTGAACAGCTCGTCGGCTTCTTTTCGGTGGGTAACCGCACCGTCAAGCTTGGCTTTTACCCGCGCAATTTCACCCTCAAGTGCCTGAATTCGCGTCTCCAACTCCTCGACCGAAAGGGGGTCGAGATCCTCGGTACACAGCTGAGTGAGCGGATCTCCGGGCTTCTTGGCGAAAAGTTCGTCCAAATCCATGGTTCTAACGTTGACCCTCGACCCACGGCTGTCAATAAGGCAGCGCGATTTGGGGTGCTTGAGCAGGGGATAACCATGGCAACGCTGCCGACCGAAATGACGGCCATCGATATGGAAGGGCCAGGCGAACCGGACGTGCTCGTCACAGTTACGCGGCCGGTGCCAGAGCCAGTGGCTGGCGAAGTCCTGGTCAAGGTTGCGGCCGCCGGTGTGAATCGCCCTGATATTGTCCAGCGCAAAGGTTTCTATCCGCCACCACCAGGCGCGCCGTCCATTCCGGGCCTCGAGATCGCCGGCGAAGTTGTCGCGCTGGGCGAAGGGGTGAATGCCGAGCTGATGGGCCAAGAGGTTTGCGCACTGGTCGCCGGCGGCGGTTACGCGGAATATTGCACCGCGCCCGTAGTCCAATGCCTGCCGGTTCCCGAAGGACTGTCGCTGCAAGAAGCCGCCGCACTCCCGGAAACGATATTCACGGTGTGGCACAATCTGTTTGAGCGCGCCTATGCGCGCGAAGGCGAAACGGTTCTCGTCCATGGCGGAACCAGCGGCATCGGTTCAATGGCGATCATGCTTGGCAAGCTGTTTGGCCTGACCGTGATCGTGACATGTGGCAGCGATGATAAATGCGCCGCCGCTGTCGAGATCGGCGCGGCCCACGCGATCAACTACAAGAGCCAGGATTTTGTCGAGGAAGTGAAGCGCCTGACCGACGGCAATGGTGTCGAGATCGTAATCGATATGGTGGCGGGCGATTATGTTGCGCGCAACCTCCAATGCCTGAAAGAAGATGGCCGACATGTGACGATTGCCGTCCAGGGCGGCCTCGAAGCGACGATCAACATGGCGCAGGTGATGAGCCGACGGCTGATGCTCACGGGTTCGACGCTGCGTGCGCGTTCGGTCGAGTTCAAGGGGCTGCTCGCCGATGAGATCGAACGCACGGCCTGGCCATTTGTTGCGGACGGCAAGCTGCGACCCGTCATGGACCGGAGTTTTCCGATGGCTGACGCGGCTGGCGCGCATCGGCACATGGAAGCCGGCGCGCATATCGGCAAGATCATCCTGGAAGTCTGACGGTGGAGCCGTTGATCCTTCACGAGGACCCGCGGAGCGGCAACTGCTATAAAATCCGGCTGACTGCGGGCCATCTCGACATTCCGATCAAGCGCAAGCGCTATGACGTCATGCGCGGTGAGACCCGGACGCCGGAATTCCTCGAAACGATCAACGCAAACGGCAAGATACCAGTGCTGCAGCTTGGCGATCGCTACATGCCGGAAAGCAATGCAGCCTGTTATTTGCTTGCCACGGGTAGTGATCTGATCCCCGACGATCGGTTCGACCATGCCGACATGCTGCGCTGGATGTTCTGGGAACAGCATAAGCATGAGCCGACGATCGCGGAGATGCGCTTCTTCTATCTCTATGTCGGCAAGGACAATCTGAGTGACAAGCAACGCGATGCCATCCCGGACAAACTGGCGGGTGGCGAAGCTGCGCTTACGCTGATGGACGGGCATCTTGGATCGCGAGATTTCATGCTCGGCGACCAGTTTACGCTCGCCGATATCGCCCTCTACGCATACACGCACGTCGCAGAGGAGGGGGAATTCGATCTTTCCCGCTGGCCCGCCGTGAAGCGCTGGCTGGACCGGGTCGCATCGCTTCCCGGCCATGTCGAGATGGAAGTATAAAATCGCCGGGCGATCTAATTGCTCTCTAGCATGGCTTCCGCACGTTTCAGGATGTTCTGGACCCTGAACTTCTGGTGTTCATTGTCGCCTTCGAAACCGCGCAGTTTCTCTATGGCGGCGGGAACATCTCCGATATCAATCAAGCATCGCGCATATTCGATAATCGCCGTGCCCACGGACCGAGAATCTTCGATGGCGAAGGTAAGGCGCTCCAAGCCTTGCTCTGGAAAACCACTTCTACGCAGCGCTGATCCGCACAGGAATTTGACCATATGTTGTGCACCAGGTGCGGCAGGGAGCCATTTCTCTTCAATCTCTTCCAGTTCTTCGATGCTCATTCCACGGGCCGCTGTGGCCTCGAGCAATACGCGCCACTGGTTCATGCCCTTGTTCGGCGAGAGGCAGACATTCCAGGCGGTTTTGATCGCTTCGTCGAAATCCTTCGTTCCGATCAGGCATTTGGCCGTCACAAGCTGAGCTTCAATGCTGTCATCATCCTCGATGATGCGGAGTGCTTCAGCATATTCCCCTTCATCGAGCAGATACCGTGCATGTTCGATCGCGAAACTTGGAGATGACGCGCTATGTTCTGCGTGCTCGCGAAAGAAATCGGCGTCACTGTCCAGGCGGGCCTGGCGCGCTTTTTCAGCCATGAAGCCAGTCTCGACATCCTCGGCATTTGCCGCGACGTCTGTCGCGAGCGCGATATCGGCCGTTCGCGCATTTCCCGAATATGCGTTGACCATCCGTTCGACATTAAAACCGATCATCTCATCACGGACATGGACGAAATCGTCCATCCAGGAGAGCTGGCGGTTGCTGAGCGTGACAGTCTCATAGCTCGGGAAATAGGTAACCTGGTCATGTTTGCTGACAATATATTCCGCGACCACCCGCAGAACTGATTTTGAATAGGTGTTTGCAATCATCACATCGATGGGCCTGTGCGTACTCGTCATCGGGACCGGTGATACGGTCAAGACCATCTGGAGATCCGGCTTGCCATGCCGAACCATGATATCAATCGTCCGTTCAAGATAATCCACGCACTCGTCGACCCCCAGAACATGCAGCGAGAAACGGTCTGGGTTTTCCTTGTGAGCCGAGCGCGGTGGTTGTGTATTCAGGTAAAGCCCGGCTTCCTCGTCCCACCAGATTTCGATCAATCCAAGCGTCATGATCACGACACGACAATCAGCCAGCGAGCGTGTGGCATCGAACAGGCGCGCGCGTCGCTGTCTGAGAATCTCAATGGGAGCAGGGCGCAAACTCGATACCATGTGCAGGTCGGTATATTTGTCCGGTGCCATTTTCAGGAATGCGGTATCTTCGTCGAAAGGCACTTCATCAAATGCCCATGCAATTTCGTTGAAGATCGATGGTGTCCCAAAATTGTTGACAATGTTGGGATGCAAACCTTCGAATTCGGGGGCTTCGAAGAGGTTTCTCATCGGCAAGTCGAAGCCTTGCTCGATTAATTTGGTCTCGACATGGCGCGCGAAGCACGAGCCAATCGTATAGATTTTCTCGCCGGGTGAAAGTTGGAACGGTGCCTCAAAAGCTGGAGCGGCAATGGGTTCGACACGGTTCTGATCCGTCCGGTTCCCCCAGTTCGAGACTTTGTTGCTCTTCAGCGTCTGTATTGCGGTTGTGCTGGGTATCTTCAGGATCGCCATAGCGTCACTGCTATTTGGGCATTCCCATATTGGCAACTGGAAAAAATGCGCGGAACCGTCGTTTAGCTGTAACAATAAAACGTCATAGGCTTCCAGGCGGAGCAACCGATAGGGGTTCGTCATGGAAGCACCGCATGATTTCCTGAAAGACGCTGCGATCTCCAATTTGCAGGACAAGCGACTGACCGGTCCTGAACCTGATCACCAGCGCAAACGTTACCGAACAATCTGGGTCTCTGACATTCATCTCGGTACCAAGGGATGCAATTCGGAGTTGCTGATCGATTTTCTCGACAACACCGATAGCGACACCATGTATCTGGTCGGTGACATCATTGATGGCTGGCGGATGAAAAAGAAATTCTACTGGCCGTCAGAACATAATGACGTGATTTGGCGCGTCCTGAAGCGCGCGCGGCGCGGCACCCGCATAGTCTACATTCCGGGCAATCATGATGAAATGTTCCGCCAGTTTACCGGGTTGAATTTCGGCAAGGTCGAGATCCGGCGCAAGGCCATTCATCAGACCGCCGACGGCCGCCGCTTGCTGGTGCTTCATGGCGACGAGTTTGACGCGATTATGTTGTCGCATCGCTGGCTCGCCCATGTCGGCGATGCAGCCTACACCGTCATGATGGCGCTCAACCACTGGGTAAATGGCATACGCCGCCGGTTTGGCCGACCCTATTGGTCGCTCTCAAAGCACGCCAAGCACAAGGTGAAGAACGCCGTCGAGTTCATCTCGAAGTTCGAGGAAATTGTGTCTGAGGAGGCTGGAAAACGGGGCGTTGACGGTGTTGTATGCGGCCACATCCACACCGCTGAAATGCGCGATATCGATGGCATTGAATATTATAATGATGGCGATTGGGTCGAAGGATGCACGGCTTTGGTCGAGCATTTCGACGGGCGCATGGAGATCCTGCATTGGGCCGACGAAATTGCCGCGCGCAATGCGATCCGGGCCTTCGAGCTCGAGCAAGATGAGGGGAGGGAAGCCGCATGAGAATCGTCCTCGTCACCGATGCGTGGGAACCGCAAGTGAATGGCGTCGTGCGAACGCTCAAGGCGACGCGACATGAGCTCGAAAAGCTCGGTCATTATGTGCATATCGTCTCTCCGGATCAATTTCGATCGGTACCCTGTCCGACCTATGCCGAAATCCGCCTGGCCCTGACGACGGCAGACGCAGTGGGTGCCCGGCTGGCAGCGATCGGCGCTGATGCAATTCATATCTCAACCGAAGGGCCGCTGGGCCTGGCGGCGCGGCGCTGGTGCAAGCGCAACGGGCTGCCGTTCACCACGGCCTATCACACGCAATTCCCGGACTATGTCGCCAAGCGCACCGGCCTGCCTGCCGATTTGATCTGGCCCTTTATCCGTCGCTTTCATGCGCCGTCGAGCGCCGTACTTACAACCACAGATTCCATTCGCGCAGAGTTGCGAGACCATGGAATTTCTCACGTACGGCCGTGGAGCCGCGGTGTTGATCTGGATTTGTTTTCACCTGATCGCCCGCCGCATCCGGCCCTTACCGACATGGACGGTCCGATCCAGCTCTATGTCGGCCGCGTCGCCGTGGAAAAGAATATCGAAGCGTTCCTCGCAACGCGCCATACTGGCACCAAGGTGGTCGTCGGCGATGGGCCAGCGCGGGCCGGCCTCGAAAGAGCCTATCCGGACGTTGTGTTTCTTGGTCCGCTATTCGGCGAAGAACTGGCGAGCGCATATGCCGGTGCCGACATATTTGTTTTTCCCAGCAAAACCGACACTTTCGGGTTGGTTCTTATAGAGGCGCTCGCGTGCGGCACGCCGGTTGCCGCCTATCCGGTGACGGGGCCAGTTGATATCGTTGGCGATGCAGTGGGATGTCTCGATGACGATCTCGATCGGGCGATCGTCGGCGGGTTGGGCCGGGATCGCCAAGCCTGCGCCCGCTATGCGCAAAGCTATAGCTGGGCTGAAAGTGCCCGGCAGTTTTTGGCAGCATTGGAACCGATCACCCCTGAATTGCCGGTAGCCGCCTAGCGGTCGGATCGCCTGCATTGCCGGACAGTCGGCACAGGACTTGCCGCGCTCGGTAATTCGGCCTATCTGGAGCCCAACGATGGCCGTCCCGCAGGGGCGGCCCTTTTAATTTCTGGAGTTCAAGATGGCCCATCCATTGATGCCCCATGCGACCGCGAGCTGGCTGGTCGACAACACTGCATTGTCCTTTGAACAGATCGCTGAATTTTGCGGTCTGCATATCCTCGAGGTGCAGGCAATTGCCGATGATACGGCTGCTACCAAGCTCACCGGACGCGATCCGATTGCCGCCCATGAGGTGACGATGGAAGAGATCGAAAAAGGCCAGGCAGACCCCGATTATCGCCTCGAAATGCTCGAAGGCCCAGAACAGATTCGCCGCACCAAGGGCCCGCGCTACACGCCGGTTTCCAAGCGTCAGGACAAGCCCGACGGCATCGCCTGGTTGCTGCGCAACCATCCGGAAATCTCCGACGCGCAGGTTGGCAAGCTGATTGGCACCACGCGGAACACGATCAATGCGATCCGCGATCGCACGCATTGGAATATCGCCGAAATCGTTCCGAAGGACCCGGTTACGCTGGGCCTGTGTTCGCAGCGCGAGCTTGATGCGGTCGTTGCCAAAGCCGCCAAGAAAGCGGGCATCGAAGCGCCGAAGGACGAAACGATCGAAGGCGATCGCGAAGCGCTGATCGCTGAACTGCGTAATGAACGTCGTGAGGCAGCTGCGGAAGCCGAAGCGGCTTTGGCAGCCGAAGCCGCAGAAGAAGCGGGTGAAGAAGCCCCGGCCGCAGAAGATGCCGATGCCGCGCCAAGTTGGCCCGAAGCGCCGTCCGAAGACAGCGCTCCGAAGGCATTGCCGGAAGGGGCTGAAGAGCTGTTCAAGAAAAAAGACGACTAGATGCCAGTTCGGTTACTGACAGGGATGTCAGTAATTTGATTTGCCGGTCGTCCTTGCTATAGGGCGATCATGGTAGAAATTCCTGACATCTGGCGCGATGATTATCGGCATCCTGGGACATGGGATAAAACCTATGCGCCGCTCACCGTGCCGCAGATGTTCGCCGATAGCGCTTCAGCCCATCCCGATGCCTATCTCGCGGACTTTATGGGCCGCAAATATAGCTATGCGGATGTTCGGCTTGGCGTGAACCGCGTTGCGCGCGGCCTGCAAAAGCTGGGCATCAAGAGAGGCGATCGGGTCGGGATTTTCCTGCCCAATGTGCCGCATTATCTTGCCGCCTATTATGGCGCGATGAAGATGGGCGCGACGGTCGTCAATTTCTCGCCGCTCTACACAGTCGATGAGCTCACCCATCAGGTTGAGGATTCCGGAACGAAACTGCTCTTCACGCTCTCGGCCAAGGCCCTGCTGCCGACTGCGCTCGAAGTGCTTGACAATAGTTCGCTGGAAAAGCTGGTTGTCGGTACAGTCGTTGAGGCTCTGCCGCTTGCAAAATCACTAATGTTCCGGGTGTTTAAGGGCGGAGAATCGGTCGATATCCCGAAACGTCGCGATATCATTCCGTTCAGCGAGGTGGTTGATAATAAGGGCGATTGCGGCCGCGTGCCGATCGACCCGCGCAAGGATATCGCGCTGATCCAATATACTGGCGGTACTACTGGCACCCCCAAAGGTGCGATGCTGACCCATCAGAATATCACGGCCAATGCGCGTCAGATCCAGGAATTTGATCCTGATCCAACCGCCGATGACCGGATCATGGGGGTACTTCCTTTCTTCCATGTCTTCGCCAACGCGACCGTGCTCAACCGAACCGTATTGCGCGGCGGCGAAATCATCATGCTCCCGCGCTGGAATGCGGCCCAGGCTCTCAAAGCGATGGAGCGGACAAGGGCAACGGCGCTGCCCGGTGTGCCAACCATGTATACCGCGCTGCTCGATCATCCGCTGACGCGCAAGACCGATTTCAGCTCGCTCCGCGTCTGTATTTCCGGCGGAGCGCCGCTACCGGCCGAGACCAAAGCCAAGTTCGAGGCGATGACCGGCGCAAAGCTCGTCGAAGGCTATGGCCTGACGGAAAGCTCCGGTGTCGTCTCGTGCAACCCCTATGAGGGCGAGAACAAGACGGGTTCGATCGGACAGCCAGCGCCAGCCACCATCGTGAAGCTGGTCGACAAGGAAGATCCCAACGAACCGGCGCCTGAAGGTGAACCGGGTGAGATCGTGATTGCTGGCCCGCAGATCATGTATGGCTATTGGAACCGACCCGATGCCGATGACCAGATCCTGCATGATGGCTTTTTGCGTACCGGCGATGTCGGCACGATTGACGAGGATGGTTATATCTTCATCGTCGATCGGTTGAAGGACATGATTGCGGTCTCCGGGTTCAAGGTCTTCCCAAGCCAGCTCGAAGAGGTCCTCTATTCGCATCGCGCGATCAAAGAGGCGCTCGTGATCGGGATTCCGGACAATTATACCGGTGAGAAACCGAAAGCCTTTGTGGCCCTGGAAACCGGCGCAACCACGACGGGTGAAGAGCTGACTGCCTGGCTCAACCCGCAACTCGGCAAGCATGAGCAGGTAACCGCGGTCGTCGTGCGCGACGAGCTTCCCAAGACAATGATCGGCAAGCTGGATCGCAAGGCCTTGCGCGCGGAAGAGGGCGTCTAAGCTACTCCGGCAGCATCACATTTTTGAGGTTCATGAACTCGTGCAGACCGTGTGAGCCCAGTTCGCGACCATGGCCGGAGCGTTTGACCCCGCCAAAGGGTGCATAGGGATCGGACGCCAACATCTGGTTGATAGCGGTCATCCCGGCCTCGATATCGCGAATGAAACGGGCTTGTTCGTCGGCGTCATTGGTCCAGGCGCTGGAGCCGAGGCCGAACGGGATATTGTTCGCAACCGCAACCGCTTCGTCGATATCCTTGATCTTGAACACCATTGCTACCGGTCCGAAAAACTCCTCCCGTGCGACGGGGGCGTCATCCGGAATGTCGGTCAAAATAGCCGGCGTCATCCAAGCGCCCGGCTGGTCCGGGATATCGCCACCATAAAGTTTGTTCGCACCGGATTGCACGGCCTGGTCCAGCTGCGCGGCAATCTCGTCTCGCGCGCCAACACTCGAGAGCGGTCCCATTTGGGTGCCATCGTCGGTCGGATCACCAATCTTGATGGTTTTCACGCCCTCGACAAAAATCTCCATAAACTCGTCATAGACATCTTCGTGGACGATCATCCGTTTCCCGCAGATACAGCTTTGCCCGGCATTTTGGAGGCGTGCAGTGACCGCGGTTTCCGCCGCTTTGCGAACATCGGCGCTCGGCATCACGATAAACGGATCCGAACCACCCAGTTCCAGCACGACCTTTTTGAGGTTATGGCCAGCCGCTTCGGCGACCTTGATGCCTGCGCCTTCGCTGCCCGTAATGGTGACGGCGACGATGCGATCATCCGCGATAATCCCTGCTACTTTGGAGGCGCTGATGTGCAGATTCTGGAAAACGCCTTCGGGACCGCCTGCATCAAGAACGATCTGTTCAAGCGCAGCAGCGCAACCCGGTGTCGAACTGGCATGTTTCAGCACCCCGACATTACCGGCCATGATCGTCGGCGCCATGAAGCGGACAACCTGCCATAGGGGGTAATTCCACGGCATCACTGCCAGCACCGGGCCTTGCGGCAGCCAATGGGAGACTGATGTTCCGCTCACCAATTTCTGCTCGACCGGCGCCAGCATTGGCGGGCCGTTCTTGGCGTAGAAGCGAAATGCCTTTTCGCATTTGTCGATCTCGGCACGGGCCTGGGTGATGGGTTTGCCCATCTCGGCGGTAATAATGTTCGCGAGCGATTCCTTCTGCGCGGCAAACTGGTCGGCAATGCGGATCAGCAAGTCCGTTCGGGTCGAAAGATCGGTGGTGCGCCACGATCGAAAGGTTTCGCTTGCCTTGGCGAGCTTTGCTTCGATTTGCTCATCGGTCAGTGCCGGAAAGGTCTTGCCCTCTTCGCCAGTGGCCGGATTTACTTGTGTAGGCATCATTCCCCCTCGTTTTCGTGCCGATCGGTGACCCCTTGAACCTGTCGAATCGCATATCGCGCGCGGCTCTTGCTTGACCATAGCTTGGTCGCTCGCCCATAGCGACTGCATGACTGATGAAAGCGCCAATGACATTGCTGATCTTTCCTTCGAGGCTGCCCTTGAGGAGCTGGAATCGATTGTTGCAAAGCTGGAGGCTGGAGAGGCGCCGCTGGATGAATCGATCGCCCTCTACGCCCGCGGAGACAAATTGCGTGCGCAGTGCGAAGCCAGGTTAAAGGCGGCACAGGCGCGGATCGACAAGCTCCAGATAGATGCGGACGGCAAACCGGTTGGCACCGAACCGCTGGATCCGGACTAGCCTGTGCCGGTCGTATCCATGGGGCTAAAGCCAGCGCTCGAGCGCATGGCGAAGGATGTCGATATTCTGTTCGACACCTGGCTTACTGTACCCGGTGATTCGCGCTCGAAACTGTATGAAGCCATGCGCTATGCGGCGATTGGTGGCGGAAAAAGATTACGGCCCATGCTGCTGGTGGCCGCATCAGAGGTTTTCAATGTCGATCGTGATAGCGCGATGCGGGCCGGGTTCGCCGTCGAATGCATCCATGTCTATTCGCTGATCCATGACGATCTGCCATGCATGGATGATGATGACATGCGGCGCGGGAAGCCGACGGTGCACAAGCAATTCGATGAAGCGACTGCGGTTCTGGCAGGCGATTGCCTTTTGGCGCTGGCCTTCGAGATTTTGGGAGAAGAGGCGACCCATCCCGATCCGTTTGTCCGGGCGGAGCTGATGGCGGCCCTTGCCAAGGCCAGCGGCCCGTCCGGCATGGGCGGCGGCCAGATGATGGATCTCGAGGCGGAGAATCGACAGTTGGACCTGCCGGCAGTGACGCGGCTTCAACAGCTCAAAACGGGCGCCTTGATGGGATTCTGTCTCGAGGCGGCGTGCATCCTGGGCCGCATCCCGCCGGAAAACCGTACGCACCTTCGCGGCTATGCACGCGACCTTGGTCTTGCCTTCCAGATCGCAGACGATCTGCTTGATGTGGAAGGTGACGAAGAAATGGCGGGTAAGAAGCTCGGAAAGGATGAAGAAGCTGGCAAGGCGACATTCGTCTCGCTACTCGGGCTGGATCGAGCCAAGCAGCAGGCAAAAATGCTTGTAGATCAGGCTATTGATCATCTACGTGACTATGGCGAAGAGGCTGATATGCTGCGCGAAATTGCTCGCTTCTCAATTGAAAGGACGCATTGATGGGCGCGAACAGGGTGGGAGTATATCCCGGTACATTTGATCCGATCACACTCGGCCATATGGATATCATCCGGCGTGGCGCGAAACTTGTCGATACGTTGATCATCGGGGTGACGACCAATCCCAGCAAATCGCCCATGTTTTCGGATGAGGAGCGGCTTGAGACGGTAGAACGCGAAGTGGCGTCTTGCGAAGGCGATATTCGCGTTGTGCATTTTAACTCGTTGCTGATGGATTTTGCTGAGCGGGAAGGCGCAACGGTTATCGTGCGCGGTCTCCGTGCAGTGGCCGATTTCGAGTATGAGTTCCAGATGGCGGGCATGAACCAGCAGCTCAACTCGGATATCGAGACGCTGTTCCTGATGGCCGATGTGGCCCTGCAGCCAATTGCCTCGCGGCTCGTGAAAGAGATTGCGATGTATGGCGGTGATATTCACAAATTCGTGACCCCGGCTGTCGAAAGCGAAATGAAGGCACGGGTCGAGAAGATCGGCCGGAAGGGCGATTAACGACTAAGCGTTCATGCTCCTTTCAGACGCGCTCTGGTTGGGCTAAAGCACATTGAAATATGACCGTGGCGGATCATGCGCTCGGTAAAATGAATCGTATGAGGATTGTATGCGTTTGAAGCTGTTTCTGTTTTCCATTGTAGCGCTTGCCATGGGCAGCGCTGCCCATGCGCAGGATGATGAGGGCGGCGTCACCGATGTCAGCGGTACGCCGGAAGTTCGGTATGCAACAGGAGTCACGCCTGCGGCGGATCCGGAGAATACGCTGCATTTGGATCTCTCCACCGGCGGACGGGTTACCATCAGGCTGCGACCAGATGCTGCGCCATCGCATGTCGAGCGGATCAAGGCATTGGCGCGCCAGGGTTTTTACAACGGCATTATCTTCCATCGTGTCATCGAAGGGTTCATGGCGCAGACCGGCGATCCGACGGGCACCGGTCAGGGCGGCTCGCAGCTGCCGGACCTTTCATCTGAATTCACGACGCTTCCGCATGTTCGCGGCACGGTTTCGATGGCGCGCGCTACCGATCCCAATAGCGCGAATAGCCAATTCTACATCATGTTCATGCCCAATCTCGGCCTTGATCGTAACTACACAGCCTTCGGCCGGGTGACGTCGGGCATGCAGTATGTGGATGCCATTCCGCGCGGCGAGCCACCGGCGAATCCCGCCCGGATCATTCGCGCGTCGATCGGGTCCGACAATGTACCGCCGCCATCGGCTGCGGAAATTGCTGCGATGAACCAGCCGGCCGCCAATGATCAGGCCGCGGCGCTGGAAGCTGCGCTTGGCGAATTGGCGGGCGAGACGCCCCAATAGCAAGCCGTGCGCGTTGATCTTTTCGATTTCGCGCTCCCCGAAGACCGCATAGCGCTGCGCCCGGCTAGCCCGCGCGATAGTGCGCGTATGCTGGTGCTCGATGGAGACACAACACATGACCGCCTGGCGCGTGACCTGCCGGATTGCCTGCGTCCGGGGGATATGCTGGTCTTTAATGACACCAAGGTCATCCCGGCCCAGCTAGTGGGACGGCGCGGCGACGCCAAGATTGGCGCGACCCTGCACAAGCGCGAAGGCCTTCGCCAATGGCGCGCCTTTATCCGCAATGCAAAACGCTTGCATGACGGTGACACAGTCGAATTCGGCGGCGGTGTGTCCGCGATTGCTTCGGACCGTGGCACGGATGGCAGTTTCCTGCTGAGCTTTGCTGGCGATGAGCCGGTGGAAGTGTTGCTGGAACGGGCAGGATCCATGCCGTTACCGCCCTATATTGCGGGCAAGCGACCAACCGACGAGCGGGATGCCGAAGATTATCAGACCATGTTTGCGCGCGAAAAGGGGGCGGTCGCTGCGCCCACGGCGGCTCTGCATTTTACACCGGAATTGATCGCACGGCTTGAAGCGACCGGGATCGCCCATGAAACGCTGACGCTCCATGTCGGGGCGGGCACCTTCTTGCCGATGAAGGTCGATGATAGCGACGATCATGTGATGCATTCCGAATGGGGCCGGATCGACGCGGAAACAGCGCACCGCCTCAATGCGTGCCGTGCGGCTGGCAGCAGGGTGATCGCCGTCGGGACGACGAGTCTGCGCTTGCTGGAAAGTGCGGTTGACGAAAATGGCACCATCCAGCCGTTTGATGGCGATACCGACATCTTCATTACGCCAGGCTATGAATTCAAGGCGATTGACGGCTTGATGACCAATTTCCATCTGCCTCGATCAACGCTGTTTATGCTGGTCAGCGCTCTCATGGGCCGGGAACGCATGATCGCGGCCTATGAACATGCCATTGCCGAGAAGTACCGCTTCTACAGCTATGGTGACGCCAGCCTGTTGCTGCCCTAAGCCGCGATCATGAGCGATAGTTTCTCTTTTTCGATCGACGCAACGGACGGCGCCGCGCGCACCGGAGCTATCCGCATGCAGCGGGGTGAAATTCGCACGCCGGCCTTCATGCCGGTCGGGACTGCGGCGACGGTCAAAGCGATGAAACCTGCTGATGTTCGTGTGGCTGGCGCCGATATCATCCTCGGCAACACCTATCACCTCATGCTCCGGCCCGGCGCTGAGCGCATCGCCAAACTCGGTGGACTGCATGAATTCATGGGCTGGGATCGCCCGATCCTCACCGACAGCGGCGGCTATCAGGTGATGAGCCTGTCCGATCTCACAAAGGTCAGCGAGGAGGGCGTGGCCTTTGCGAGCCATATCGATGGGTCTCGTCATATGCTGAGCCCGGAACGCTCGATGGAAGTCCAAACCTTGCTCGGCGCAGACATCGTCATGGCATTTGATCAACTGGTGAAGACCACGGATACGCCAGAAGCGCAGGCCGAAGCGATGGAGCGCTCGATGCGCTGGGCAAAACGATCGCGCGAGGCCTTTGATGAGCTGGGTAACTCGGGCGCGCTGTTTGGCATCCAGCAAGGTGGGCTGGACGAGGGTTTACGCAAGGAATCCGCTGATGCCCTGCGCGATATTGGTTTTGATGGATATGCCATTGGCGGCCTTGCTGTGGGAGAGGGGCAGGAGGCCATGTTCGCCTGTCTCGATTTCGCACCGGCGCAGTTTCCAGAGGACCAGCCACGCTATTTGATGGGTGTCGGCAAGCCGGACGATCTTGTCGGCGCGGTCGCCCGCGGTATCGACATGTTCGATTGCGTTTTACCGACGCGCAGCGGACGGACCGGACAGGCGTTCACGGTTGATGGCCCGATCAATATCAAGAATGCGCGCTTTGCCGAAGATACCGAGCCGCTTGATCCAGAATGCGGGTGCCCGGTCTGCAATCAATGGTCGCGCGCCTATCTGCATCATCTTGTGCGCTCGGGTGAGATATTGGGCGCGATGCTGATGACCGAGCATAATATCAATTTCTATCAGTCGCTGATGGCCAATATGCGTTCTGCAATTGCCGCCGGCGAGTTTCAGCGTTTCGCGTCGGGCTTTGTCGCGCGCTACAAGCAGGAAGAATAAGCAATGGCTCTTGTCGAGATCGATCGTTTTGATGGCTATGCCATTCTCACACTGAACCGCCCGGATGCAATGAACGCGCTGTCGGCAGCCCTCCGCGCCGAGCTAGCGCAATCCGTTCTCGATATCGAAGCTGACCCGGAAATCCGTGCCCTGATCCTGACCGGGGCAGGGGAGCGGGCCTTTACCGCCGGTCTTGATCTCAAAGAACTGGGGTCAGGAGAATCGTCGGTGGGTGACGCCGTTGATGTCGAAGATCCCGTGACTGCGCTTGGCCGTTTCTCCGGACCGGTGATTGGCGCAATCAATGGCGTGGCGATTACCGGAGGTTTCGAATTGGCGCTGGCCTGCGATGTCCTGATCGCCAGCGAAAATGCGCGATTTGCGGATACCCATGCACGGGTCGGGATCATGCCGGGCTGGGGATTGAGCCAGAAGCTGAGCCGCGCCATCGGCATATCGCGCGCCAAGGAACTTTCGCTAACTGGTAACTTCTTGCTGGCCGAACAGGCAGAGCGGTGGGGTCTGGTGAATCGCGTTGTGCCAGCTGCGGAACTGCTGCCTGCGGCGCGGCAATTGGCTGAGGACATGCTTTCCGTCGAGCCCGAGATGCTGATCAATTATCGCAAGCTTATCGACGATGGATTTGCCGCCACCTTTGGTGAGGGCCTGTCCATCGAACAGGAGCGCGCGGCGGTAAATGCTGGCGTTTCAGCAGATGAAATTGAAGCGCGGCGCGCGGCCATTCAGGCGCGCGGACGCGATCAGAAAGACTAGGTCGAAAGCCTATTCGGCAGCGATTGCTTCGGGTTCCTCGGCACTTGCCGGGCCGAGGCTGAGCTCGCCCTTCTTGGCAAACACCATCGCCTCATCAGCAATTGGGGCTTCGCGCAGCTCTTTGATATCCTTGCGATAATTTTGGAGGTTTCTCCAAACACCGCGATCACCTTGCGCCGGAAGCTTCTTCTCGGCGCGTTTGAAATAGCCGGATGAGAAATCGACCCAGGGCATCCGCTCGACCGTTTCGTCTTGTGGCAGGCGCGGCACAGCAATTTGCGCGTCGTTTTCATCCATATGGTTGAGCAGCCGCGCGACATATTCGCAAGTGAGATCGGCGCGCAGCGTCCAGGACGCATTCGTATAGCCGAACGAGAAGGCCATGTTCGGCACATCGTCGAACATCATTGCCTTATAGGTGATCTTGTCATGGAAGTTGATCGCCTGGCCGTCGACCACCAGCTTGGCGCCACCCGCCATTTCGAGGTCGAGCCCGGTGGCCGTGACCACAATATCGGCTTCGATCTTCTCGCCGGAGGTCAGGAGAATCCCGTCTTCGGTAAAGCGCTCGATATTACCAGTCGAGACCGATGCCTTGCCATCGCGGATCACGCGGAAGAAATCGCTGTCGGGCACCAGGCACAAACGCTGTTCCCATGGATTATAGTTGGGCGTGAAATGGGTCTCCATATCGTAATCGGGACCCAGCTCCTCGCGCACCTTGTCGAGCAGGAAGGTTTTCACCTTTTCCGGTTTGTTGCGGGCCCGGCGGAAAATGATGTGTTGAAGCAATGTGTTGCGCCAGCGAATAAGCTTGTACGCCCACATATCGGGCAGGAATTTCCGCAGACGGTTGGCCATGGCATCTTCGGCAGGCCGGGAGACCATATAGGTCGGCGATCGCTGGAGCATCACGACATGCTCAGGAGCGCCTTCGCCATCGATCATCGAGGGGACGAGGGTCACCGCGGTTGCGCCCGACCCAATAACCACGACCTTCTTGCCGGCATAGTCGAGATCCTGCGGCCAATGCTGCGGATGGACGATGGTGCCCTTATAATTTTCGAAATCCTGCCAGTCGGGCGTGTAGCCGGCCTCATAATTATAATAGCCGGTGCACATGAAGAGGAAGTCGCAGGTCATATGGACGGTCTCGCCGTCAATCTCGGCTTCCACGGTCCAGGTCGCCGTATCGGACGACCATTCCGCGCCCTTCACATGGTGCTTGAAGCGGATCTTCTCGTGAATGTCATTCTCGCTCGCCGTCTCATCCAGATATTTCAGGATTGAGGGGCCGTCGGCGATCGCCTTTTGCTCGGTCCAGGGTTTGAACGAATAGCCGAGCGTATACATGTCGGAATCCGAGCGAATGCCGGGATAGCGGAACAAATCCCATGTGCCGCCGATATTCTCACGGCCTTCAAGAATGGCATAGTTTTTATCGGGGCAATCGCGTTGCAGAAAATAGCCCGCGCCAATTCCGGAAATTCCGGCGCCAACGACAATAACGTCTAGATGCTCTGGAGCGTCTTCTCGAGCCATAACCTGTTCCTCATGCGAAATTCAGTTGCAATGTAGAACGGATTGACGTTAACGGCAAGCAACCGGGCTAACCCGCATAAAACCAGCGATTTAGAGGAATTATTCGCCGAGTTTGACGTTGAGGAAGCCCGGCATCGGGCCGTTCCACTCGTCATCGCCACCATCGCTGTCCGGGGCTTTTTTGGCCGGCGCCTTTTTGGGCTTCTTTTCAGCAGTTTTTTTGGCTTTTGGCTTTTCAGACTTTTCGGGAGCCGGGCTGTCGTCTTTCGGTTCCGATTTGGGCTTTGATCGCGAGCGGGGCTTGCGCTTCGGTTTGTCATCCGCCGCTTCATCGCGATCTTCGGATGGCTTGGATTTGGCCGCTGGCTTTTTCCCACCGCCGTCATCGCCGCGTGCAATTGTTTGCCCGGTCAGCTTTTCGATATTCTCGATCGCTTCTTCGTCCGCTTTGGTGACGAGCGTGATCGCGGTGCCTGCTGCTCCGGCGCGGCCGGTCCGGCCGATACGATGCACATAATCATCGGGGTGCCATGGTGCGTCATAATTGAACACATGGCTGACGCCCTTGATATCAAGTCCGCGCGCAGCGACGTCCGATGCCACCAGGATATTGATATCGCCCGACTTGAACAGATCGAGTTCCCGCATCCGTTCGGGCTGGCTCATATCGCCATGGATCTGGCCGGCTTTGAAGCCGTCCTGGTGCAACGATTTCTGCAGATCACGGACAGTCGTCTTGCGATTGGCGAAGATGATGGCCGTGGTTATGTCTTCAGACCGCAGCAGCTTTTTCAGCGTCGTTTTCTTGCCGCGGGGGCTCGTTTCAATCAGACGCTGATCGATATTTGTCGCCGCCGTTGCCGGACGCGCTACTTCGATATGCTTCGGATTGCTAAGGAACTTGTCCGAGAGCTTCTTGATAGGCGGCGGCATGGTTGCCGAGAACAACAGCGTCTGGCGGTTGGTCGGCAGCTTCTGGCAGATGCTCTCAATGTCCGGGATGAAGCCCATGTCGAGCATGCGATCCGCTTCATCGATCACCAGGATATCGCAGCCAGAAAGCAGGATTTTCCCGCGATCAAACAGATCCATCAGGCGGCCCGGCGTAGCGATCAATACGTCGACGCCTTTTTCGAGCGCCTTCATCTGGTCACCCATGCTCACGCCGCCAATCAGCAGCGCCATTTCCAGTTTCTGATATTTGCCATATTTCTCGAAATTCTCGGCAACCTGCGCCGCAAGCTCGCGGGTCGGTTCGAGGATGAGCGAGCGTGGCATCAGCGCGCGGCTGCGACCATGGCTCAAAATATCGATCATCGGCAGCACGAAACTGGCGGTCTTGCCGGTACCGGTTTGAGCGATGCCGACCAGGTCCTTCATCATCAGGACCGGGGGGATGGCTTCGGCTTGAATAGGTGTCGGTTCGGTATACCCCGCATCGCCAACTGCGCGCAGTAATTCATCAGAAAGGCCGAGATCGGCGAAGGTCATACAGGTTCCGAAATAATTTGATTGAGCGCGGAATATCGAGGTCGCGCTTTCGCGGCTGGCGATTGGGCGCTAGGCGGCCAAAAGTCAAGCGAAAGCGCGCTTTTCCTTCAGTCGTTCTGGCGCGGCTCGAGCCGGTGAAATCCGGATATCGCGCATTCATTTCCAGCGCGTGAAACAATCGCATCCCGCGATGCACAAATCTGTCCATCATCACCCGGAACAAGATAGAATGCCGAATAATATCCGAGCGCAACGCATTCGGAACTGAGCCGTGCTCGCACCAGGCTGCGATCTTGCATCAGCAGGTCGACCACACCGGGCCGGGTAAAGCGGGCGCGGGAGATCTCGGACACCGGCTGGCAATCATCGGTCGGGCGCTCGCGCCAGACTATCCCGGACGGCGCGCGGCGCCTGGGCCGTTGGGTGGGCCGAGTTGGAATGCGAATGATGATGCGCTGCTCGATCGTCGCCTGCATTGAGATGTGCAGCGGAAGGGTCACAGGCGATGTGACCATCAACATCAAAGCGGTTCCAACGATCGACACGAATAGTTCCAATTGTGGTGCAGGGCCTTGTCGCTGTTCTGCGTTTAACTGAAGATGAATTGGACTGGGCCGCCGGAAACGCTATCCACGCACCATGGATGATAGATCCTTTCTTGACGGATTGACCGACATAGTCGGGCCCTCTGGCATCGCGACAGCGGCTGCAGATCTTGCTCCATGGCTTACCGACTGGCGAGAACGCGTAACGGGCGATGCCCTGGCGCTGGTTTCACCGAAGAATGTTGGCCAGGTGCAGGCCATTGTGCGGCTGGCGAGCGAGGCAGGCGTCGTAATTGTACCGCAAGGTGGAAACACGGGCATGGTTGCCGGCGGTGTGCCATGTCCGGGCGATCGCGCAATCCTGCTGTCCCTGCGCAAGATGAATGCCATTCGTTCCATCGATGCGGCTGACAATAGCCTTACCGCCGAGGCCGGGGCGATATTGAGCAATGTCCATGCGGCGGCCGAAGAGCATGGGCGGCGCTTTCCCCTGTCGCTTGGCGCAAAAGACAGCGCGACGATTGGCGGGCTGATCGCAACTAATGCCGGCGGCACGCAGGTGTTGCGCTTCGGATCGATGCGAAACCTGACGTTGGGTGTTGAGGCCGTACTACCGGATGGCAGCCTGTTTGAGGGTCTGTCGACCTTGCGCAAAGACAATCGCGGTTACGATCTGCGCCAGCTGCTTGCGGGTTCCGAAGGAACGCTCGGTATCATCACGGCGGCGAGCCTGAAGCTCATTCCTGCCGCGCCGCACCGGACAGTGGCCTGGATCGGCTTAGGCTCTGCCAGCGATGCACTCGCACTCCTGCGGTTGCTGGAGAGCGAAGTGGGCGATGCCGTCGAGAGTTTTGAACTTGTGCCGCAAGCCGCTCTGGAACTGGTTCTCAAGCATATTCCAGGAACCCGGGCCCCGCTTGCCGGAGAGCATCGCTGGAATGTCCTGACAGAATTACGCAGCGCATCGGACCCGGAAGATTTGCGTAGCCAATGCGAATCCGGGCTTGCAGGGGCCCTCGACCAAGGCCTGATCGCGGATGCGGTGATTGCCGAAAGCGAAGGGCAGGCTGAGGCGTTCTGGAAAATTCGTGAAGTCATTTCTGAAGCCGAGCGGGCCGATGGTCGTGCTGCCAAACATGATGTTTCGGTGCCGGTTTCGGCTATGCCACGCTTTATCGAAGATGCGACGCAAGCGGTGGAAGACCGTTTTGCGGGAACCCGCGTCGTTGCGTTCGGGCATCTTGGCGATGGAAATGTTCATTTCAATGTGCGTGCACCAGCGAGCGGCGATGATGCGAAATGGCTAGCGGAAACCGGTCCCCAGGTGAGTAGTTTCGTTCATGACCTAACCCATGGCGTGGGCGGCTCTCTGTCTGCTGAACATGGAATTGGGCAGTTGAAACTATCGGAGTTTGCGCGCGTAACGGATCCGACCCTCCTGTCTGCGCTTCGCGCGATCAAGCAGGCGCTTGATCCGCGCGGAATAATGAACCCTGGCAAGCTCGTACCGCTTGCGAATCCCGACGATAATCCATAGAGGGCAGGGCAACTGGTTCCACCGGCCTTGCCGTTGGCTCCTCCCTATTCCGGCCACAGGAGATATTTCATGGCTAGCGCTGCCCCGCAGCAGAACTTTCCGCTGTTGTATAATGATGTGATTCCGCTCTCGAGCCAGGATCATGCAAACTATAAGTTGCAGGTTCGTCCGAAGATGCCGTTCCTTGCTGAAACGCATGCCGTTCCGGTGACGATTGACGAATTCGTCATGGTCCAGCGGGTCATGCCGATCGTCTTTTCATCGGGCGAAAATCCGGTGCCGCTGGCGCTGATGGGCCTGAACCAGGGCGTCAATGTTTTCCTCGACGAGAACGGCGAATTGGCTGGCAACCCGGTTTATATGCCGGCCTATGCGCGTCGCTATCCGTTTTTGCTTGCCAAGTTGCGGGAAGATTCTGAAGAGCTGTCGCTCTGCTTTGACCCGACGACTGATATCATCGGTGAATATGACGAAGGCGAACCGCTGTTCGATGGCGGTGAAGCGAGCGAGACAACAAAGAGCTTGCTTCAGTTCTGCGAGCAGGTCGAAACATCGGGCCATCGCACCGTCGCCTTTGTCCAGGAATTGGTTGATGCCGAGCTGCTGATGGAAGGTGAAGTCGCGATCGATACGCCGAACTCGGACAAGCCTTTCGTTTATCGTGGCTTCCAGATGGTCAACGAAGAAAAGCTCAAGGAAATCCGCGGCGATCAGGCGCGTAAATGGGTGCAGAACGGCATGATGGCGCTGATTTATTCGCACATGATGTCACTGCAGCTGGTGCGCGATATTTTCGCCATGCAGCTTCAGCAGGATAAGGTACCTCCGCAGCCCGACGCTGATGTGCCGCAGGCGATGGAGCCGAGCTAAACTGCGAGCTTTTAAGCTGGGGCTGATTATCGGTCCCGCTTGAATCCGTATTGTTGCGTTAATATCTAAGGGGGGCACGTGGCTGCGTGCCCCCCTTTTCGCAGCCAGGTGTGAGTGCATCTTGTGATGCGCTCCCTCCCTGAACCTGGCCGCCTCGCGCATTTTGGCGCGGGGCGGTTTTTTTATTCTGCGGCGAGCGAGTCTGGCGGCGACATGGCTTCGTCAACCAAACCATCCGCAATCTGTTCGATAAGTTCGGTTATCCGTTCATGCGCAAGACTGAGTTGGTCATGGGACGGGTCAAGATAGAGCGATCGGCATAGCTCAAGTTGCAGACCGTGTATGTCGCGTTCCGGTTTTCCGTGGCGTGCCAGGATATGGCCGCCCGGGTAAGGCGAATTGAGGGTCGTTCGAAATCCCGCTTCGCGACAAATTGATTCGGTCCGGGCCGCGAATATGGGAGCCGCGCTTTTCCCATTGCGATCGCCAATCACGATCTTTGCAGGCGCCGTTCCATCATTAGGCTTCAACGGCGGCATGGAATGGCAATCAAGCAGGATCGCCAACCCGAAGCGCCGACGTGCGGCATCCAGCATGTCAGACACCGCGGCATGATAGGGACGATGTGCGCGATATATTCGATCTGCCAGATCACGCTGGGACAACGGATGCCGATAAATGTTTCCGAAACTACCCAGTCTGCGCGGAACCAGTCCAAGGCCACCGCGAACTTTTGCCGAAATATCGAAGCTGCCGGGTGATGGTCGCGGTGCGATCATCGATGGGTCAACCTCTCGTTCGGATCGATTGAGATCAATCCAGGCGCGCGCAACCGTCCCTATGATCACGCTATAGCCCTGTTCGGCCAATGGACTCACAAGCCGATCTACATGGCGGTCTTCCAGGCCGCGAAGTTGCGTTTCGTCCAGTCTTGCCTGAAGCTTTAGCTCATCCGGGTAGATGCGGCCGGCATGTGGCACAGACAGGATGACCGGACTCTGCGGTGCGGTCGGACCAAGCTGCGTAAGATAGATCTCTTCAGATCCGCTGTTTTCCATGATTCCGGCCTAGAATCGCCCTTGAACAAAGGCAAGCAACGGAAATTTACGCAAGGGCTGGAAAATTTTAAGAGCTCTGCTCTATAATCAGGACACTAGCGCCAGGGGGTGGCGCATAATTAGGCGATGAAAAGACAATGATCCGGATCCTGTTGGCAGAGGACGATAACTCGATGCGCGAATATCTGAAGCGCGCCTTGGAACGCACCGGCTATGCAGTCGATACCGCGGATTCCGGGGTTTCGGCGATGCCGATGCTCGAGAAAGAACGCTATGACCTGCTGCTGACGGATATCGTCATGCCAGGCATGGATGGCATTGAATTGGCTCAAGAAGCCTCGAAAATTGCGCCGGGAATGCGCGTGATGTTCATTACCGGATTTGCGGCGGTCGCACTGAAAAACAACAAAACACCGCCAAATGCCAAAGTTTTGTCAAAACCATTCCACCTCCGCGATCTCGTGCTTGAAGTGGATCGGATGTTCGAGGTCGGCGACGCATCAGGCCTTTGAAAATCAGCGGTTGCGCATGGCGAGCCGCTCCACTAGATAGCCCCTTCGCGTGGGCGCGTAGCTCAGTGGTAGAGCACTGTGTTGACATCGCAGGGGTCGCTGGTTCAATCCCAGCCGTGCCCACCATTTTCCCTTACATGTCATCATGATACCCTAAGATTCTGCACCAGAATCTCAGCTCGATTGTGGGTCTGAGGAAATATTTGTGTGTCCAAAGGAAAGGCCATCATGGTGTCCGGCCGGGTCGCATAAACCGGGTGAACCATGATGGCCATAACGATAAAGCTTTGGAGTGTCGTTATCGTCGAGAAGCCTTATCGGCGGCTGCGATGATTCGCTCTGTGATGTAGGTCACACGATCTCGAAAAGACCGGCTGCCCCCATTCCGCCAGCTGTACACATTGATACGATGACGTATCGAACGCCCCGGCGCCGGCCTTCGACGAGCGCATGGCCAACCAAACGGCTTCCGGTCATGCCGAACGGATGGCCGATGGCGATCGCCCCGCCGTCGACATTTAGCTTTTCCGGATCGATTCCAAGCGTATCGCGGCAATATAGGCATTGACTGGCAAAGGCTTCGTTGATTTCGAAAAGCCCGATCTCGTCCATTGCCACGCCGGTTCGCTCCAAGAGCTTCGGGATCGCGAACACGGGTCCGATCCCCATTTCATCCGGATCGCAGCCCGCAGCTTGGAACCCACGATAAATTCCGAGAATTTCTTTGCCTTCGGCTTCTGCCGTCGCTCGGTCCATCAATATCTGGGCAGACGCACCGTCGGAAAGCTGGCTCGCATTGCCAGCCGTGATGTGCTTGCCTTCCTTGATAAATGCACCGTCGGACCAGACAGTTTTCAGTCCGGCAAGTCCTTCGGCGGTTGTTCCGGCGCGCAGGCCTTCGTCCTGGGCCAGGGTAACCGTTTCCATGCCAGCCTTGCTGCCATCTTTTTCGTAGAGCTGCTTTTCGACGGTGATCGGGACGATTTCGTCATTCAGTCTGCCCGCCTCGGTGGCCGCAACCGCGCGTTGCTGGCTCATCGCACCGTAGGCATCCTGGTCCTCCCGACTGATGCCATATCGCTCGGCAACAATTTCGGCCGTCTCGATCATCGGCATATAGGCGTGCGGAACTTTTTCGATCACGGACTGGTTGATCCGTCGCGGCGCATCTTTGGTAACGGTGTGGGAGATGCTCTCCATCCCGCCGGCCATGGCGACATCCATCTCGTCACAGATGATGGCACGAGCCGCGAGTGCTACCGCCGTCAGGCCTGAGCCGCATTTCCGATCAAGCGTGAAGGCCGGGATCGTGTTGGACAGGCCGGCAGCAAACAATGTCATTCGGCCAAGGTTGCCGCCCTGTGTGCCCCATTGGTTTCCCGCGCCGAAGAAGAAATCGTCGATCCGCTCCGGGTCGATCGCCGCGCGTTCGATCGCTGCGTTCACAACATGCGCACCCAATGCCGGCGCTTCCGTTGCGTTGAATGCGCCTCGATAGGCCTTGCCGATTGGCGTACGGGCGGTCGAGACGATGGCGGCTTCGCGCATATGGTTTCTCCTAGATCACCCAGTCTTGATGCAGGGTATCAGCGCGTTTCCGCACCATTTCGGCATGTAAGCGGCGAACCATGTTGCTCCCGGTACGTTCAAACAGAAACGGAAAGATGCCGTGAACAAGGCAGGCACACCCTGTTACAACCAATCTCAATCCAAATCCTGAGGCCATGCCAAGATGCTCAGTATATGTCTCACCAACATCGCGGAGATGCTGCGTCAACAAAGTTGCCATAATTAGATCCGATCCTCGCTATGGTTACACCCGTTCGGGCAGTCCTAAGCGATCTCAATTGGAAAATCACCCGGGCAGTGCGTATTGACGGTCTCGCTCCGGTGGTTAGACGAACCGGTCGAGAAGAGGGGACATCATGATAAGCACGATCGGCCTGATCGGCGCACTGGCATTGCTCATCTGGATGACCGTTCGCGGTGTAAACATCCTGATTGCCGGACCTGTCGCTGCTGCCATTGTCGCGGCGACGAGCGGGATTGCCTGGTTGCCGCCACTGGCCGAAGCTGATGCACCCGATTTTGCCACCAGTTACATGGCCGGATTCACGCGCTTCTTCGCCGATTGGTTTTTCATGTTCTTGCTCGGCGCCATCTTCGGTGAAGTAATGGGCGCGTCTGGTGCTGCTGCGAGTGTAGCCCATTGGATTATCGAGAAGATCGGAATCAAACATGCGGTGCTCGCGGTCGTCGCTGCTTGCGCCTTGCTTACCTATGGCGGGGTCAGCGTTTTCATCGTTGCCTTCTCCGTCTACTCGCTCGCCGTCAGTCTGTTTCGCGAAGCCAATTTGCCGCGCAGATTTATTCCGGCCGCGCTCTGTTTTGGCTCGGTCACATTCACGATGACATCGGCCGGCTCTCCGGAAATCCAGAACCTCATACCGATGCAATATCTGGGAACTACCGCTTATGCGGCCTGGGAAGTCAGCCTGGTCGTTGCCGTTCTGATGGCGGTACTCGGTTTTATCTGGCTGCAATGGATGGTGCGGCGGGCGGTTGCGCGCGGCGAAGTTTTTGAAGGCCGTGATACCGACGATGCTGTTGAAGAAGATCGCGTGCTTCCCAATCCGTTCCTCTGCCTAATGCCGCTTGTGGCTGTGCTGGGCGTATTCATGATCTTCCAATATCCGCAGCAGCTCGGTCCGTTATCCGCGATCATGCCGGAGCAATCGCTCGACAAATGGGCGTTGGTGGCTGCTTTGGGAGCGGGAACGGTGATTGCACTACTGGTCGGTCTACAGAGCCGCGCCAAGATGCCGAGCGCATTTTCGAAAGGGGCGACCGGTGCTGTCGTAGCCATTACCAATACCTGTGCAGTCGTTGGATTTGGCGCAGTCGCGTCCTTGTCGCCGGCGTTTCAGGAAGCGCTTGTGCTGGTCCAGAACTTGCCAGGCGATCCGCTCATTGGTGCCGCGATTGCCGTTACCGTGATTGCGGGCCTGACGGGATCCGCGTCCGGTGGACAGAGTATCGCGTTGCCGCTGATTGCGCCGCATTATCTGGATGCCGGTGCCAGTGCCGATGAGCTGCATCGAACCGTCGCAATCGCCTCCGGTGCGCTCGATAGCCTGCCGCACAATGGTTATGTCGTAACAACCATCCGGGCGATTTGCGGAGAGACCCATGCTGCCGCCTACGGCGCTGTGGGCGCGCTGACCGTAATTGTCCCGCTGATCGGGCTTGTCGTGGCGCTCGGCCTTTTTGCCATCTTCTAGGGCAATTACTCATATCTTCTTAACCATGTTTGGGTTAGAATCCGCGCTATGGGCACGGTAATCGACTTTGAAACCGGGGCTGTCGCGCAGCTGCAAAGGCGTGTGGCAGAAGCGGAAGAGGAAAATAGCGATCTGCTCGCATTTGCGCGCGGTCATTCGGGTGCAACCGAAGCTATTCACAATGCCGTGCTCGCAGCGATTTCGGCCGAAGGGCTCGATCATCTCCTGCACATCGTTACCCAACAGTGGCCCGACATTCTGGGCGTCGATGCCGTCAGCCTGGCGCTGTATGTCGGTGAGACGGGCCTGCGCGCCGACAATTCGGGCATGCAATTTGTCGAACGGCGACTGATCGAGAAAGCCGCAAATACCGTTTCCGGCGTGGTTCTACGCGATTGCGAAAGCGGTCATCCGCTATTTGGGCCGGCCGCCGAATTTATGCGCGCTGAAGCGTTGATTCGGCTGGAGAATGACGCACCGTTGCCGTCTGGAATCTTGGCACTCGGGCAACGCGAAGGCCAGAATATTGAAACGCACCACGGCGCCGAACTGCTCGGTTTCCTGGGTGATAGCCTAGCGCGACTATTGGGCCGGTGGCTGCTGCCCTGACCCCAGATGCCCATCCGGCTACCGCGCTGGCCGAGCAATGGGCCGCGCATCTCAAACGCGACCGACGTCGCTCTCCCCACACGATACGCGCCTATCTGGCCGCGGCCCATCGCCTCATTGCCTTTCTGGGTGACCATCGCGGAGAGCCGGTAACCGGGACAGTTTTGCGCGACATGGATGCGGCAGAATTGCGGGCCTTTCTGGCGTACCGCCGAGGTGAGGGACTAGCCAATCGTTCGACGGCTCGCGAGCTTTCGTCATTGCGCGGATTCCTGACATTTGCGGCGGAGCGCGCCGGCGAACAGGCCAATCTGCCACGCGTCAAAGGTCCGAAACTCAAACCGGGTGTTCCGCGGCCGGTAGCGCCTGACGAAGCTCTGGCTTTGGCCGAGGATGTGGCCGCGCAAGCGGATGAGCCCTGGATTGCCGCGCGCGACTGGGCGGTTTTGCTGTTGCTTTACGGCGCTGGCTTGCGCGCCGGAGAGGCGCTGGGTCTCACGGGTGCAATTTTGCCGCTCGGTGAAACGCTGTCGGTCACGGGTAAAAGAGACAAAACCCGGATTGTTCCGCTGCTCGACAAGGTTCGCGAGGCAATCGAGGATTATGTCCGGCTTTGCCCCTATCCAATCGAAACTGAGGATCCGCTGTTTCGCGGTGCACGGGGCGGAGCGCTGGGCAGTGACATAGTCCGCCGGGCCGTCCGCGGCGCGCGAGCGCGGCTTGGGCTTTCAGGAAGGACGACACCGCATGCGCTGCGGCACAGCTTTGCGACGCATCTGCTGGCGCGCGGAGCAGACCTTCGCTCGCTTCAGGAATTGCTTGGCCATGCGAGTTTGAGTTCTACGCAAATCTATACGTCCGTTGATGCTGCGCATTTGCTGGACGTCTATCGCAATGCCCATCCGCGGGCGCAGGAGGAGTCCTAGATCGCGTGGAAAACGCTAGAGTTTCGTCTCGATTGCATCCCAGATTTTCGCGCCGGTATTGGTTCCATTGAAAGTATCGATCGACACGATTCCTGTTGGAGATGTGACGTTGATTTCGGTGAGATAGCCGCCGATCACGTCGATGCCCACAAAAAGCAGCCCGCGCTTTTTCAGTTCCGGCCCCAGTGCTTCGCAGATTTCCAGCTCGCGCGCCGTCAATTCGGACGCTGCACCCGATCCGCCAACCGCGAAATTCGACCGAATCTCGCCCTTTTTGGGCAGTCGGTTCACGCCGCCGGTGGGTTCGCCATCGACCAGGATGATCCGCTTGTCGCCGGCGCTGACATCGGGAAGGAAGGCCTGGACCATATAGGGCTCGACCCAGACATCGCCGAACAATTCGGTCAGCGCAGCAAGGTTCCGATCGTGCTTGCCGACGAAGAAGACGGCCGAGCCGGCATTGCCGTAAAGCGGTTTGACGACAATCTCGCCATGCTCTTCCTGGAACGCTCGCGTATCTTCCAGGCTGCGCGTGATCATCGTCGGCGGCATGAATTCGGCAAAATCCAGCACGAACAGTTTTTCCGGCGCATTGCGCACGGCAGCCGGATCATTGACGACCAGCGTGTCGGGCTGGATCCGCTCGAGCAAGTGCGTGGCTGTAATATAGGAAAGATCGAACGGCGGGTCCTGCCGCATCAAGACGACATCGATATCGCCGCGCAGGTCGATCGTTTCGACATCGCCAAAGCTGAAATGATCGCCCTCGACGCGTTGTACAGTGACCGGCCGGGCGCGTGTCGTTAGCCGGCCATCGGCATGGTAGCTGAGCTCGCGCACATCATAGTGCCAGATCTTGTGGCCACGTTCTTGCCCGGCGAGCATGATCGCGAAGCTGGAATCTCCAGCGATGTTGACCTTTTCCATCGGGTCCATCTGGATCGCAACGTTGAGCGGCATGGCTGTCTCCTGGTTCGCCTGCAGGCAATAGCGCTGCGGTGCGCGCAATCAACCACAGTCCTGCTTTATCCCATCCAAGCATTCTCGATATGGCGTACTTTGTGGCCCGGCGCGATCAGTATCACATCGATGCGGATATCCTCGCCTTTTCGAGCATATTCGGGCGCCAATATTTCGGCTGCCGCCGCCACGCGCGCTAGCCGATATTCGTCAATGGCAAGATCAAGCTCGGCCTGTGTCGCGCGGGTTTTCACCTCGACAAAGACGATCAATCCGCTCCGCTTTGCCACCAGATCAATCTCGCCGCGCGGCGTGCGGACCCGGCGATCGAGGATTCGATAGCCGCGCACCCGCAGATACCAGGCAGCGCGGATTTCCCCCAATCGACCCCGGCGTTCCGCGCTCGCTCGGCTCATGCCTCGTCTTTGAGCGCCATTGCCCGCTCGTAAAGGCCGTCACTGGACATGCGGAGTGTCTTGGCGACCTGACGGGCCGCCTTGCCCGGTGGCAGCGTTTCGAGAGCCTCACGGAGCGCTGCATCGATATCTGCGTCTGACGCTGCCGGACGATCTCCCGGCGGGCCGACAATGATGACGATTTCCCCTTTGGGTGGCGCATCGGCATAGCGTTCCGCCAGCTCGGGCAGCGTTCCCGTCACCGTTTCTTCAAAGGCCTTGGTAATTTCGCGGGCAACGGCCGCTTCGCGATCGCCCAGTTCCTCTGCCAATGCGCGGAGCGATTTTGCGAGGCGCGGGCCGGATTCGTAGAACATCAGAGTCGCGCGAAGTTCGGCGATTTCGGCAATTGTATCGGCTCTCGCTTTGGCCTTGGCGGGCAGGAAGCCGGCAAAGAAGAAGCGATCTGTCGGCAAACCGGCCAGTGTCAGCGCCGCCACCATCGCGCACGGGCCGGGGATGGTGGTGACGAGATGCCCGGCAGCACGGGCCTTGCGCACCAGCTTATAGCCCGGATCAGAAATTAGCGGCGTCCCCGCATCGGACACGAGCGCGATTGCTTTTTCACCCAGCATATCGACTAAATTTTCGGCAACCGTCTCGCTGACATGGTCATGGTAGGCCGTAATCTGTTTCTTGATGCCGAGATGGTTCAGCAGTTTTGCCGTGACCCGGCTATCTTCGGCAGCAATCACATCGGCTTGACGCAGCGTGGCTTCCTGCCGCCGCGAGACATCTTGCAAGTTGCCGATCGGGGTGGCGACGATATAAAGACCGGGAAGTAGCGTATCGTTCATAGGATTCTCGTCATGGCATCACAGCGGCACCCGGGGCAACGGCAGTCGATATTTTTGCGGTTTGGTATCGTCTTCATGGCGATGGCTCTTGCGGGCTGTGAGGCGATCCTGCCCGGCGGTGATCGGCCTGATCTCCCGCCACCGACCCAACCCGATATTACAACGGGAATTCCTGACGACGGCCTGCGCCGCGTCGCCCTGCTGGTTCCGACCTCCGGCAATAATGGCGGCGTCGGGCAATCGATCGCCAATGCGGCAAATATGGCAATCCTTGATAGTGGCGGCGAAGGCGTTCGCATTACGACCTATGATACCGCTGCTGCCGGAGGCGCGAGCAGCGCGGCCAACCGGGCGCTCGCCGATGGGAGCCGATTGATCCTTGGCCCGCTTCTCGCTGACAATGTGCGCGTAACCGCACCCGTTGCCCGCAATGCGGGTGTTCCCGTGATCGCCTTTTCGAACGATACCAATGTCGCAGGGAACGGCACCTATCTGATGGGCTTTACGCCGGCGCAATCAATTCGTCGGGTTACCCGCTATGCCAGCGATCAAGGCGCCCGGCGATTTGCCGCACTGATCCCGGAGGGACTCTATGGTCAGCGTGCCTCTGCGGCTTTTGCCCAGGCAGTGCGTGATAATAGCGGCCGCTTGGTTGCGACACGGACCTATGCGCGCTCCCGCCGTTCGCTGCAGCTGGCGGTTACGCAGATAAACGGTGAAGGCGAGTTTGATGCGATCCTGATCGCTGACAGCGGAACAACAGCGCGCCAGGCCGCCCAGATGTTGCGCGATCGCGGTGCCACGGATGTCCAGATACTTGGCACGGAATTGTGGAACAATCAGCCCGACCTGGCACGCGATCCGGCAATGCAAGGCGCGCTCTTTGCCAGCGTATCCGATCGCATGTTCAACACGCTGACCAGCCGTTATCGCTCGCGCTTCAGTTCGGATCCCTATCGTCTGTCGAGCCTTGGCTATGACGCGGCATTGCTGGTTGTGCGCATCGCCCGCGAATGGTCGCTTGATCGCCCGTTCCCGGTTAGCGAGTTGCGCGATACGGGTGGTTTCTCGGGCGTTGACGGTGCGTTCCGATTCAACAGCGATGGAGTCGCAGAACGGGCACTCGAAGTGCAGCAGATCCGGTCCAGCGGCTTCACCGTGGTATCGCCGGCACCCAGCGGTTTTTGAGGCTAGGGATATTGCATTCCCGTGCTCCGGTGCAGGCCGGAGCCCAGTCCACCGGGCTCCGTATTCATGCTGAGATGACAGGCCTAGGCTCCGGCCTGCACCGGAGCACAATGTAACGCTTTGTGTCCCGGCACTTTGCTATATTGCATTCCTGTCATTCCCGCGCAGGCGGAAATCTCCGACGGCTGGGTTCGACGTGTGCAGATACCGATTCCCGCCTACGCGGGAATGACGGAGTTCGGCGTTTATCGATCAGACTTAGGCACTTATCGTATCGCTTGTAAGTATCTCGGCGAGCAGGCTGTTCAACACCAGTCGTCCGGACAATGTCGCAACAATGCGATCATCGCGCGTTTCCAGGAGGTCATGCCCGATGAGGCGAGCCACAGCGTCCTCGTCGATACTGTGGGGTGAAAACGCATCGCGCGCGACGCCTTCGGTTAGCCGGAGGCCCATCATCAGGCGTTCAGCATCTTCGTCACCGGCGGCGAGATGATCTTCGGACTGCAGGCCATGTCCGTTACGGGTGACAGCAGAGAGCCAGTTTTCCGGTTTTTTATGGCGCACGGTCGCATGGTGGCCGCGTCGGCCGTGCGCGCCGGGGCCGATGCCCGCATAGGGTTGATAGCGCCAATAGGTGAGATTGTGGCGGCTCTCATGGCCGGGCCGCGCATGGTTTGAAATTTCATAGGCTGGTAATCCGGCTTCGGCGGTGATCTGCTGGGTGAGCTCGTAAAGGTGCGCACCATCGTCTGGTGTCGTTTCGCCAAGCTCACCACGGCGCGCCAGGGTCGCAAATTGCGTGCCCGGCTCGATTGTCAGCTGATAGAGCGAGAGATGATCGGTGCCGAAGCTCAGAGCGCGGTTAAGCTCAGCACGCCAAGCCGTCTCGTCCTGGTCCGGCAGTGCATAAATGAGATCAAAGCTCGTTCGGGCAAACACCGATTGCGCTGTTTCGAGCGCGGCCAACCCTTCGGCAACGTCATGCGCGCGACCCAGAAACTGCAGCGCGTCATCATCGAGCGATTGCAGGCCAAGCGAAACGCGATTGACACCAGCGCGGCCGAGATCAGCAAAGCGGGCCGCTTCGACCGAGGAGGGATTGGCCTCCAGCGAAATCTCGATATCGTCCGCAAAACCCCAATGCTGCTCAGCCGCTTCTATCAGGACCGCCACAGTTTCCGGTGGCATGAGAGAGGGCGTTCCGCCGCCAAAGAAGATCGATGTCAGCTGGCGATCCCTGGTCTGCGCTGCCTCATAGGCCATGTCCGCCAGCAAAGCATCGCGCCAGGCGGGCTGGTCGACCGTATCGCGGACATGGCTGTTGAAATCGCAGTAAGGGCATTTGGAGACGCAGAACGGCCAGTGGATATACAGGGCCAGCATGTCCATCGATTTAGAAGATCGCCTTGATCAACTTGCCAAAGGCATGCGCCCGATGGCTCATCGCATGTTTGATATTGGGCTCCATCTCACCAAAGGTGATGTCATGGCCCACTGGCATGAATACCGGATCATAGCCAAAGCCATTTTCGCCGCGCGGTGGCCATACCATGGTGCCATCGACCCGGCCTTCAAACGTCTCGATATGACCATCCGGCCAGGCGAGTGACAATGCGCAGATAAAAAACGCATTGCGCGGCGTTTTCGGGCCAAGTTCTTGAAGCATTTCCTCAATCTTGCCCATCGCAGCTCCGAAATTCTTGTCCGGTCCGGCCCAGCGCGCAGAATAGACGCCCGGGTGATCGCCAAGCGAATGGACACATAGGCCGCTATCATCGGACAGGGCAGGGAGCTTGGCCGCTTCCGCCGCAGCCCGTGCTTTCAGCTCGGCATTGCCCGCGAAGCTGTCCTCGGTTTCTTCGGGTTCCGGCAGATCGAGTTCGCTGGCGCTGACAACGTCCATGCCATGGGGCCTGAGCAGGTCCGCAATTTCGCGCACCTTTCCCGGATTATGGCTCGCAATGACGAGCTTGCCAGGCTCCAGCTTCCGGCTCACGAGATGACAGCGTCCTGGGCGGCGAAAATTTCGTCGCAGCCAATCTTGGCGAGGCGCAAGAGACGCAACAATTCTTCTTCGTTATAGGTTTCGCCTTCGGCCGTGCATTGTGCTTCGGCGATATTGCCGTCACCGGTCAGCACGAAATTGGCGTCTGCTCCAGCATTGCTGTCTTCGGCATAATCGAGATCGAGAACCGGTTCGCCATTATAGATGCCGCAGGAGATCGCCGCGATCTTCTGGGTCATCGGATCGGTGTCCAATCGGCCATCTTTAATTAGCGAATTGATCGCCAGGCGCAGGGCGACCCAGCCGCCCGAGATTGACGCCGTGCGCGTGCCGCCATCGGCCTGGATGACATCGCAATCGACGGTGATCTGGCGTTCGCCGAGTTTTTCGAGATCGGTAACGGCACGGAGCGAGCGGCCGATCAGCCGCTGGATTTCCTGGGTACGACCCGATTGCTTGCCGCGGGCGGCTTCGCGATTGCCGCGCGTATGGGTGGCGCGGGGGAGCATGCCATATTCGCCGGTGACCCATCCGCTGCCCTTGCCACGCATCCAGGGCGGCACCCGATCTTCGACACTGGCGGTGCACAGCACGCGCGTTTCGCCAAAGCTGATTAGGCACGATCCTTCCGCATGTTTGGTAAAACCGGGTTCAATTGTGATAGCCCGCATTTGATCGGGGGCGCGGCCGGAGGGGCGCATAGAATATGTCCTTCTTGGATTGTGTCGCTCAGCCCCTATCGCGCGCGGCATCACGCGTCCAGATGGTAGCGGCGAGAATGTGGCTGGTTGTTGCCCTAGCTGGTCGGGGCGCTGGCCAGAATGATGTTCGGCACGGCGGCGACGAGATCCGCTTGTGGTTCGTCCAGCTCAATCCGGAAACTGATTGTGATCGTTGGGATCGGCGGTTCCGGCGATTCATGCGCGATAGGTGGGCGTGGAGCGCGCGGCGCTGGGGACTCGCGGTGACGCAGTCGCTCGATCCGGCTTTCAGCGCGATGTTCGATTACCGCCGCGCGTTCGGCATAGCGCATGACCAGCGATTCCATCTGAACCGCGAGCGATGTCATGCGGGTGGTTAGCCGCTGAAGTTCATCCGGCGATTGTGTCTCGAGGCTCTGCGCAACCTGTTGAATGCGCTCTTCGAGAGTGGAGATTTCCCGCGCAATCCGGCTTTCTTCATTGGCGTGCTGACGGTTGAGATTGGCCAGTTCGCGGTTAAGCGAGCGCTCGATCCGAACTTCTTCCCGGTCATAGCGTGCCTCGGCGCGTTCCTGTTCGCGCTCTATGCGCTCCTGTTCGCGGTCAAATTCGATCGCAGCGGCATCCGCTCCCTTGTCATCGCACCCTTCATTCTCAGAGATGCTGACCGGCTCAATCGTGTCGATTTCGAAAACGGCGCTGCGCAACAGGCCTGCAGGTTCAGCCGCGGCGGTGAGGCGCGGCGCAGGGCGGGCGCGCTTCGAGCCGTTGCGATCGGTCCGCTCGAAGTCATAGGCCCAGCTGCCGGGTTCGATATCGAAGGTCCAATTGTTGCGATTGCTCGGCGTGCGGCGTTCGGAGCGCCGTTCCATGCTGCGTTCGGAGCGATGCTCGGACCAGCGGTCTTCGCGCGATTTCGGTTCGGAGCGCTCGGCGTTGCGAACAGCGCGCGGGGCAGGGCGGCTGGTTGCTTCTGCGGTCTCGACCGGGGCAGCGACGGTCGCTTCAGCCTCTGGTTCGGCGGCGGCATCGCTTGCGCTTTCGCGGTTCTTGCCTTTGTCTTCCTCAAAGTTCGTCGAGGAGAAGGAGGCATCGGCCGAGGCGGCAATTGTCAGGCAGCCGGCGAGGAGGAGCGTAAGGCCGGCAGCCGGCATCGTCGAACCGCTCTCGCGCCGGAAGGGACGCTCGCGCAGCCGGGTGATGCGGTTCATCAAGGGCGTACGCTTGCCATCCGCGGCCATTGCAAAGCCCGGCAGCATGTCCGCGCTTTCAAGCGCAACTTTGCCCAGCCCTTGAGCGAGCGCCGTTGAATTTCCGGTCTCCGCCACAACCCGTGCATCGCAGGCATATTCGCGCTCGATATCGATCTGGCGCGAGAGAAAGGCGATTGCCGGATGGAAGAAGAAGATGTTGCAGATCATCGCCTGGACAAGGCCGAGCAGATAATCCTGACGGCAGATATGGGCGATCTCATGGACGAGGATCGCTTCGGCCTGGTCAATCGGTAGGCGCAGGAAGAAACCGGTTGGCACCAATACGATCGGCTTCAATGCGCCGATTGTCAGCGGCGTGGTGATCCGCGAAGATTGGAGGATGATCGCGCGGGGATCGGCACCAAGCCGCTCGACCCAAAGCCGGAAGCGCAGCTCCCAATCAGTCGGCACCGGACCTGTACCAATGCGGCGCAGACGCGATGTCGCGCGCAGCGACTGGACATAGCGGACGCCGAGCCAGGTAAAGCCAAGGCCCCAGGCCAGGCTGACCAGCCAGGTTGTGCGACCAAGCGTTTCGACAACCGCCTGCCAACCCTGGGCCGGCGGAATATGCGCGAGCGTGACCGTCTGGGCGGCACCGATCGTCCGATAACAAATGATCCAGGTCGCAATGAAGAAGAGCAAGCTAGCTGCAAGACCGCCAAAAGCCGTTACGAATCGTAATTGTGCGCTGTGCCGCGGAATGATCCGAAGCAGGCCGTAAACGAGCGCTGCAACCAGGGTAATCTGCCACAGGCTGTGCAGCAGCGCCCAGCCAAGGCTATCGACCAACACGCTCGGGTTAACGGCCATCCTCATCTTCCCCCTGCTCAGCTTCCAAATCGGCGATGAAAGCCTTCAGTTGTTCTATCTCACTTGTCGAAACGTCTTCGCGCCCCAGCGCATGCATGACGAGATCGGTCTTCGAATTTCCAAAAACCGTCCGAACCAGCCTGTTTAACAGGGTTGTCCGGGTTTCTGATGCCGGTTGGGTCGCCACATAATCGAAGGATTTGCCCTTGCCCGGGATCCGATCGACCAGCCCCTTGTCCAGCATCCGCTGCAGCTGCTTCAACACTGTTGTATAGCCAACATCGCGCAGCTGGCGGATATGATCATGCACCGTGCGCACAGACACCGGCTGCTTCTCCCATACAATCTGGAGAATTTCCGCTTCGGCCTCGGAGGGCGGGGGTGGAGTCTGGTCGTGTTCGGTCATTGTTCCGTTTCGCGCGGAGCGGTACCGGATTCGCGGTTTTACGGCAAGTGTCGTTACTCGTCTGTCGACCAACTGCAATATTGGCGCGACGAACGACATGAAAAGCCAGCACTGGCGATTTCCCTTCGGAGTTTCTACATCCCGCCTATGGCGGATTCCAATGTCACCGAAATGTCTGAGCGTGCACGCGATGTGTTTCGTACCGTAGTCGAGAATTATCTCGAAAGCGGCGAACCCGTTGGATCGCGCACGATCTCCAAGATGTCGGGATTGAATCTGTCGCCGGCTTCGATCCGCAATGTGATGCAGGATCTGGAAGAGCTGCAGCTCTTGGCTGCTCCCCATACCAGTGCCGGGCGCATGCCCACCGAGACGGGCCTCAGGCTGTTTGTCGACGGCATGATGCAAGCGGGTCGGCTGACGGTTGCCGAGCAACAGGCCATCGCCACCCAGATTGATGGGGAGGGGCCGGTAGAAGAGGCGGTGGCCAACACCACCGCTGCCTTGTCGGGACTGTCTGCTTGTGCGGGGATCGTCCATGTGGCGAAACGCGAACCGGTGCTCAATCAGTTCGGCTTTGTGCCGCTATCCGATAGCCAGGCGCTGGCAGTGCTTGTCGGCAATGATGGCACCGTCGAAAACCGGATCGTCGATCTGCCGCACTCCATTCCCTCGTCAACACTGGCTGAGGCAGCAAATTATGTCAGCCAACGCCTGTCAGGATTGACCCTGGACGAGGCGCGGGCCCGGCTGACGGAAGAAATTGGCCAGGGGAAGGCGGCACTGGACGATGCGGCGCAGGATCTGATTGCGCGGGGCCTGGCAACCTGGTCGCGCGACAATGCTTCGCGCCCGGTGATGATCGTACGGGGCCAGGCAAATCTGCTCGATGAAACGGCGGCGGCGGATCTGGATCGGGTCAAACAGCTGCTTGGTGAGCTGGAAGGCAAGGAAGAAATTGCCCAACTGCTCGATCATGCGCGCGATGCCCGCGCGACGAAAATCTTCATCGGATCGGAAAATAAGCTGTTTGCGCTTTCCGGATCATCGGTTATCGCCGCGCCCTATCATGATGGCGATGGTCAGGTGGTTGGCGTAGTGGGTGTAATTGGCCCAACGCGCTTGAACTATGCCCGGGTCGTTCCCATGGTGGATTTCACGGCAAAAACCCTCTCGAAATTAGTGAGCTAAAAATAGAGTTATGAACGGCGAAAAGACCGACGATATGGACAAGGAATCCCTTTCGGAAGCGGCCGAAGCTGAACTGGCTGGCGTTCCTGAAGATATGCTGGACGATGGCGCGGAGGACGATGAGACTGTCTCCGATGCGGACCGCGTGGTCGAGCTCGAAGAAGAATTGGCTGAAGCGAAGCAGGCCGTCCTTTACGCGAAAGCCGAAGAGCAGAATACGCGCCGGCGTCTCGAACAAGAAAAGCAAAATGCCAGCTCCTATGCTGCTACGGGCTTTGCGCGCGATATCCTGTCGGTCGCCGACAATCTCGAACGCGCACTGGATGCGATTCCCGATGAGCTGCGCGAAGACGAGAAATTCAAAGGCCTGGTCGCAGGCCTGGAAGCCACCGGACGCGAAATTGTGACGATCTTTGCCAAACACGGCATCGAGCCTGTCGAAGCAATTGGCGAAGAGCTGGATCCAAACCGGCATCAGGCAATGGTCGAAATTCCGACCGATGACGCGGAACCTGGCACCATCGTACAGCAGATGCAGCGCGGTTATGTCATCAAGGATCGCCTGTTGCGCCCGGCTTTGGTCGGCGTTGCCAAAAAGGCCGACTAAAACTCCATGATCATCTGCGAGTTGCAGCGCTGGTAGGGCGTTGGCCAAAGTTCGCCTTCGCCAAGGTCTCGGAATCCAGAGGAGCGATAAAGATAGGTCGCCGCGACCAGCTTGTCGCTCGTCTCGAGCCAGATACCGTCAGCGCCCATTGATCGGGCTTCCTCGATCAGCCGCGTCATGATTTTTCGACCGATGCCCTTGCCGCGTAGATCCGGTTTCGCCGCCATTTTGACGATCTCGACGAAAAACTTGTCATCGCTCGGCTGGAGGTGGGCAGGCAGCACGGCGCCGCATCCGCATACCTCGCCATCGATCTCCGCAATGATGATTTGACCACCCTTGGCAAGAATCGTGTCGTCGGGGCGTTCCAGCTGGTCCCGATCCGATGGCTCTATCGTGAATTCGTCTTCAATCCAGATCAGGTTCAAATCGGCAAATGCTTTCGCATCGCCCGCCTCGAACCGCCGGATCACCACATCCATATCAAGCCGCCAAAGTGTATCGCGCCTCGCCTGGACCGCGACACATGCGCTTCGATATCCGGGTTTCTTCACCGCTGATGATCACGACATCGGTCACGTCCATGCAGGTTGCGCCATTGGGTTGTGAGTTAAGCGCGGTGACGGTTGAAGAGCCGGAAACGTCGGCGCGGGTAGGGCTGACCCATTCTGCAGTCGCGCCAACTTCTTCCTGCTCGGTCACGGTTTCGGTGGCGGTGGCCATCTCTTCCTGTTCCTCAGGCTCCAATTGGCAGGCAATTTCTGCCACCAGGACCCCGGCAAACTGACCGGCAATAAAGCCTCCCAGCGCACCTATACCGGCGGCTTCGCCGACTATTCCGCCCAGCAGGCCGCCCAAGATGCCGCCACCGGCGCGTTCGGTATCACATGAACCTCCACCATCGGATTCACGCCGTCTCGTTGCCCGTACCGTGCCATCTTCGCGATCGCGTTCGGCGGTTACGGCCGTGCTTTGATAATCTGCGCACATTTCGGAATAGCGGCAGAACCGTTCCTGCAGATATTCACGGTCCTCTTCATATTGCGCTTCCAGGCCACGGAGCCGCGCCATGTGGCGTCCGTCCGGATTGGAATCGGCATGTTCTTGCGTAATCTCGGCATAAAATCCGTCCGCCTGTTCTTGCGTATAGGCAAAGTCATTCATGACTTGGGATTCATAGAGCTCTGTCAAAGCTTCCTGATGTTCGATCATGCGAACACGAAACTCTGCCAGCACCGTGCCGTGATAGGCGTCAAGTTGTTCGGTGCAGCGCGTTGTGGCTGCAGCTTTTTCGAACGGTTCGCGATATTCGCGATATTGATACAGGCAATCGGGGTAGGTGACGCCGCTCATCACCGGTGTGGGAGGAATGTCTGGAAGCGGCGGCGGCGGCGGACGCTGAGCCTGACCGGCAACTGGTATTGCGGTGAGCGCCGCAACAGCAAATATTGCTCCCATCAGTTTCTTCAGACCAAATCCCATATCATCCCCCTGTTCCCGGGAATCATTAGCGGTCAATGCTGTGCTCGGCAATGAAGCTGGCGGGGTTATCCGTTCAATATGGTTTGAAGGGCAAGATTGCCTCGAAACTTCCGAGCGGCGGGGCACCGGGTACCGTTTGCCCGTTTCTCAGCAGGAAAACATGCCGGACAATTTCGGCCTGTTGTTCAATGCCATAGCGTTTGAGCGGCCATCCCGGGCGGATCGAATAATGATAGCGACAGAAGGGATGGCGACGGAGCGGCAGGAATATCCCGGATTGATACTGCCAGACATGGGTCATCTCGTGCAGGAACAAGGCCTGCAGCTTGAGCGGTACTGTCCCAAAATCGTCGCGCCAATAGGGTCCCTTGGGGTGAAACCAGATGCCACCGGTCGGCGCCATGAGCGTGTTGACCGGCTGCAACGGATACCATTTCCGTTTGTGAAGTTTCACCGCATCATAGTCGATTGCATCGCCAAAGATGCTGGCAACGAGCTTGCGCTCGGCAACGGTCAAAGGGCGGGCGGTAGCGGTCATCGCTCGCTTATTCGGTTATATATGGGGGCAGGGGCAAGGACTGTTTCAGCGCCTTGCCCCTGCGATCCGATTAGTTGCTGTACAGTTCGGACACATCCAGGATCGCGGATTCGAGCCGCGAATTTCCATAGGTGCCGACCCAGATATCATATTGGCCGGATCGCGGCGTCTCAAAACGGATCGACGGATTAAGCCCGTTTCCGCTGTCATCGTCGCAATACCAGTTGCCGTCCGGTCCGTTGACCACGAGCGTCGTATCCGCGCTTGATTCAACGGAAATGTTCAGCGGCAGGCGTCCGCTGGAATAGTTGACCCGATAGTCTGGCGCCCGGGCAATATAGCCGCGGCACGGGCTGCCGAGGGTCGATGCGTCGATCGGACCGCCGGATTGTAGCCGTACCCGATGCGGGTCGGGCGTAAACCCCGAGCGCAGGTTGGCCGTCCCGTAGTTCGGATCGAGCGAGAAATCGGGCCCGCCGCTGCTGTTGCCGCTCGGCAGGTTGGAGATATCATCATAAAGTTCGGAGATACCGAGTATGGCCGAACGCAGGCTTGCGCTGCCAAATGTGCCGACCCAAACTTCATAGCGGCCAGAGAGCGGATTGTTGAACCGGACTGACGGGTTGAGACCGCTGGCGCTGTCGTCATCGCAATACCAGCGACCGTCTGGCGCATTGACCATCAAGGTTGTGTCTGCGTCCGAGGCGACGGAGAACAGCAGCGGCAGGCTGCCGCTCGAATAGATGACGCGCACATCGGGTGCATTGGCGACATAGCCGCGGCATCCATTGGCCGTGTCAGACGCCAGGTTGCGACCGCCGGAGGAGAGCTCCACGAGGCGCGGATCGTCACTGAAACCGGCTTGGAGCTGGATGGTGCCATAGCTCGGATCGAGATTGACATTTTGTGCATGGGCAGGCGCAGCGGCGATACCGATTGCGCTCGCGCAAATGGCGATTGATCGAATTGCGTTCATGGTGATTACCCCCCGAGAAAAGTGTCAGCAGACGGAGCGACCCAGGTCCGTCTGGCATAGTGGACCAGACGGCCTTCAGCGTCCAGACTGAAAGACGGTGATTCCGTCCATTTTGCGGACAATCTAAACCTGTCAGCCAGGCGCCTAGTTCATCTCGTGATGCACAACTGATGAATCGGATTGCGAGGGTGGGGAGTCGCCGGCGGCAATGGTGGTCGCCTCAACGGTGACGTCACGACCGCTATCGAACCGAAAATTAAGGGAAAGTGATGTTCCTGGCGTGACTTCGGGATCGATACCGAACAGCATCGCATGGCGCCCACCAGGCTCAAAACTCACCACTTCGCCAGCCGGCATATCGGCCGACATGATCGGCCGCATGCGCATCGCATCGCCATCCATTATGGTCTCGTGCAGCTCGATATTGGCGACCCGCTCGCTGTCAATTGCAAGCAGTGTATCGCCCGCTTCTCCGCCGTTTAGCGTGAAATATGCTGCCGCCGGGCGACCATCGACCGCGGGCAGCCTGACCCAGGCATTTTCGACCGTTTCAACCGGCCCAGCCTCTTCGGCGGTGCTGCAGGCAATAAGGGCAAGCGGTGCCAGCGCGGCAACAATCGGTAAGCGCATGATAAATCCCATATCTGAACAATCGTTTTCCTTTACGGGGGGCAAATGGTTGCAGCAAGAAAAACCCCACCTATATCGCGCCTATAACACCGCGCCGGCGGTTCTTGCTTACTCATCAAGGGGAGCCACCGGCTCCGCCGTATTTCGGGGAACTATCGAGGGATAAAATGGCTAAAGTAATTGGTATCGATCTGGGCACGACAAATTCGTGCGTTGCTGTCATGGAAGGCGGCAAGCCCAAAGTTATTGAGAATTCAGAAGGCGAACGGACGACTGCGTCCATGGTCGCCTTCACCAAGGATGGCGAGCGCCTTATCGGCCAGCCGGCAAAGCGCCAGGCCGTCACCAATCCAGACAATACGGTTTTTGCAGTGAAGCGCCTTATCGGCCGCCGCTTCGACGATCCGATGACGAAAAAGGATATGGAGCTGGTTCCCTATAATATCGTCAAAGGCGGCAATGGCGATGCCTGGGTGAAAGCGGGTGGCGAAGATTATAGCCCGTCGCAGATCTCGGCATTCATTCTTCAGAAGATGAAGGAAACCGCCGAGAGCTATCTCGGCGAAACGGTCGAGCAGGCGGTTATCACCGTCCCGGCCTATTTCAACGATGCCCAGCGCCAGGCGACCAAAGACGCGGGCAAGATTGCGGGCCTTGAAGTTTTGCGGATCATCAACGAGCCGACCGCGGCTGCGCTCGCCTATGGCCTGGAGAAGAATGACGGCAAAACCATCGCTGTCTACGATCTGGGCGGCGGCACGTTCGACATCTCGATTCTCGAGATTGGCGACGGCGTTTTCGAAGTGAAGTCGACCAATGGCGACACTTTCCTCGGCGGCGAAGATTTCGACAGCAAGGTTGTCGGCTTCCTGGCGGATGAGTTCAAGAAAGCGGAAGGCATTGATCTTCGCGAAGACAAGCTGGCCCTGCAGCGGCTCAAAGAAGCAGCGGAGAAAGCCAAGATCGAATTGAGCTCGGCTCAGTCGACCGAGGTGAACCTGCCGTTCATCACCGCTGATCAAAATGGTCCCAAGCATCTCGTGAAAACGATTACCCGGTCGGACCTTGAGCAGCTGGTTGGCGATCTGATCAAGCGGACGCTTTCGCCATGCAAAAAGGCACTCGAAGATGGCGCTGTAAAATCTGCCGATATCGACGAAGTGATCATGGTCGGCGGCATGACCCGCATGCCCAAGGTTCGCAGCGTCGTCGAAGAGTTTTTCGGCAAGGAACCGCATACCGGCGTTAACCCGGATGAGGTTGTAGCGATGGGCGCGGCCATTCAGGCCGGCGTTCTGCAGGGTGATGTCAAAGACGTTCTCCTGCTCGACGTTACCCCGCTCTCGCTCGGTATCGAAACGCTCGGTGGCGTGTTCACCCGCATGATCGATCGCAACACCACGATCCCGACGAAGAAGACCCAGGTCTATTCGACAGCGGACGACAATCAGAATGCCGTGACGATCCGTGTGTTCCAGGGCGAACGCGAAATGGCGTCGGACAACAAGATGCTCGGCCAGTTCGATCTGGTTGGCATCCCACCGGCACCGCGCGGCGTTCCGCAGATCGAAGTGACCTTCGATATCGATGCCAATGGCATCGTGAACGTGTCTGCCAAGGATAAGGGCACGGGCAAGGAACAGCAGATCAAGATCCAGGCCTCTGGCGGTCTCGACGATAGCGATATCGAGCAGATGGTTCAGGAAGCGGAGCAGTTTGCCGAAGAAGACAAACAGCGTCGCGAAGCCGCCGAGTCCAAGAACCAGGCCGAAAGCCTTGTTCACACGACCGAACAGCAGCTGTCCGAACATGGCGACAAGATCGATGACGATCTCAAGACTGAAATCGAAACCAAGATTGCCGAAACTAAAACGGCGATTGAGGCAGATGACAGTGCGGCGATGAAGACCACGTCGGAAGAACTTGCACAGGCTGCCATGCAGATGGGCCAGAAGATCTACGAAGCCCAGCAGGCTGAAGGTGGCGCGGCCGAAGGCGAAGCCGCTGATGCAGGTGGATCGAGCGAAGACGAAGATGTCGTCGACGCTGAATTCTCCGAAGTCGACGAAGACCAGAAATCCTAAGATGATCGGGGGAGAGGCGATGCGCTTCTCCCCCGGCTTCGTCACGCTGGGGCAGCCATGACGGAAGTCGATTATTACGAACTGTTGCAGGTGGAACGGGGCGCCGATGGTGCGACGTTAAAATCCGCCTATCGTAAGCTCGCCATGCAATATCATCCGGATCGCAATCCGGGCGATGCAGAATGCGAAGCCAAGTTCAAATCCATCAACGAAGCGTATGAGTGTTTGAAGGATCCGCAGAAGCGCGCGGCCTATGATCGCTTTGGCCATGCTGCCTTCCAAAATGGCGGCGGTGGCGGCGGGCATCAGCAGCAGGATGGTTTCGGCGCATTCTCCGATATCTTCGAGAATATCTTTGGCGAGGATTTCATGGGCGGCGGTCGCGGCCGTGGCCGTGGTCGGGATGTTCGCCGCGGCGCAGACCTGCGATATGACTATGAGATAACCCTGGAAGATGCATTTCAGGGCAAGGACGCCGAGCTGATGCTCGATGTCACCGCGTCGTGCGAGACCTGTGATGGCTCGGGCGCGAAGGCCGGTACATCGGCGCAAACCTGCTCGACATGCCAAGGCCATGGCAAAGTCCGTGCACAGCAGGGCCTGTTCCTCGTCGAGCGCACCTGCCCAAGCTGCCATGGCTTGGGGCAAGTGATCGCCGATCCGTGTGAAGATTGTCGCGGTGAAGGTCGGGTCGATACGACCAAGACTATCGAGGTGAAGATTCCACCGGGTGTCGACGATGGGACACGAATTCGCGTCTCGGGTGAGGGCGAAGCCGGATCGCGTGGCGGCCCGGCCGGCGATCTCTATATTTTCGTTCACCTGACCCGGCACGAGATTTTCCAGCGCGAAGGTACAACCTTGTTCGCGCGCTGCCCGATATCGTTCACAACAGCCGCGCTTGGCGGTGCCATCGACGTGCCGGGCCTGGATGGCGAAGTGCACAGCTTCCAGATTCCCGCCGGCATGCAATCCGGCAAGCAACTTCGGAAACGCGGTGCCGGAATGCCGGTGCTTCAGGGGCGTGGCTTCGGTGATCTGGTTGCGCAATTTGACGTCGAAACACCGACCAAGCTGAACAGCCGGCAGAAAGAGCTGCTCCAGGAGTTTCGCGAGACCGAAACCGGCGAAGAGAGTCCGGAAAGCGCGGGCTTTTTCGACAAGCTGAAAACCATGTTTGGCGAATAGGCGGAGCAGGTGGCGGAATCCGGCTCGTCTGATGCGCAAGCCCAACGTAATGCCGCCATTTCAGCCTATCATCGCGGAGACGCGGACGCGTTGGCGCTGGTCTCGGCAGCTCTAAAAAACAATCCCAATGATGGTGGCCTGCTGATCAGTGAGGCTGCGTTGCGCCTGTCTCGCCATGAGTCCGAGCCATTGGCTCGCCTTGAAGATATTCTCGGCCGCGCCCCCGATTGGGTGGATGGCCATGTCGCGCTGGCGGGTTTCCGTTGGGAAATGGGCGATACTGAGGGCTATCTCGGTGAGATCGAAGCTGCGTTACACAAACTCCCGCGCCATGCGGGCCTTTGGAAAAACTATATCTCGTTATTGGCCGGGTCTGGCAAATTGCTAGCCGCCGCCGATGCTGCACAGACGGCGCGCGAAACCGGGTTCGATATGCCGATGCTGCGCTTGATCGAGGCGATGCACACCGGGGCAGGGGGCGATCTTGGTCGCGCGTCAGCTTTGTTCAAAGATCTGCCGCGTGAATTGCCCGATCTACCGCAACAATTGGCGAGGCATCGTCTGCGCACGGGTGATCTGGACGCGGCAATCGTCGAACTGGATGAAGCCCGATCGCGTCACCCGGACGATGTTTCGAATTGGGCGCTGACGGAAATAGCCTGGCGGCTTGCTGAAGACCCTCGGCATGACTGGTTGGTTGGCGATGGTGCATTATTCGGACCCGCAGATCTCGAAATGTCAGAAACAGAGCTGGCCGATCTGGCCGATCTGCTCCGAGATCTTCACGCGTCAGGGTCTGCGCCGATCGGACAAAGTGTACGCAGCGGAACGCAAACCCGCGGCAATATCTTCAAGCGGATTGAGCGACCGATACAGAATTTGCGGGGCAGGCTTGCCGTCGCTGTTTCCGAGTTCTGGAAAGCGCTTCCAGCGCGCGATGACGCGCATCCGCTGTTACGCCATCGTGATGCCAAGCCGACATTCGTAACCGGCTGGTCGATACGGATCATGGGCGGCGGTTTTCATGTCAGCCATGTGCATCCCGCGGGAGTTTTGAGTTCGGCTTTCTATGCGGCCGTGCCCGACGCGCTGGATCCGGAGCGACAGGAAGGATGGATCGAACTTGGGCGACCTCCCGAAGATCTCAAGATCGACCTTGAGCCACTGGCAACCATAGCGCCCAGGCCTGGTCGCCTTGTCCTGTTTCCGAGCTATCTCTATCACGGCACACGCGCCTTTCCCGCGGGGGAAAGGATGTCCGTCGCCTTTGATATCGCACCGTCCTGAAAGGACTTCCTATGACCAGATATTCCTCCGTCGCCATAGCTGCGTCCATCCTCATCTCAGCTCCAGCCTGTGCGCAGGACAATGAGATGGCTGATGTCGAAGTGACCAGTCAGCAGCTTGCACCAGGCATTGCCGTAATCTTCGGTCGAGGCGGCAATATCGGCGTCTCCTATGGCGAAGACGGAACCGTGCTGATCGACGATCAATTCGCTCCGCTCACCGCCCGCATTCAGGCGGCAATCAGTGATCTAGGCGCTGAACCGACGCGGTTTCTGATCAATACGCACTGGCATGGGGATCATAGCGGCGGCAATGAGAATTTCGGTGAAGCCGGCGCGCTGATCATGGCGCATGAAAATGTCCGGATCCGGATGGCGCAAGGGTCCGACGGGCGCCGCGTGGTTCCACCGGCCCCACCGGCCGCATTGCCGGTTGTAACCTATGAAGATGGCATAAAGCTGCATCTGAATGGCGATACCGTCCACGCCATCCATGTGCATGACGCACATACCGATGGGGACTCGGTGATCTGGTGGGAAAATGCCAATATTGTTCATATGGGCGATCTCTATTTTAGCGGTCGTACATTCCCGTATATCGATCGCGATAGCGGCGGCAGCGTCCAGGGCATGATCCGCGCCGCGAATATGGTGGTGGATATGACCAACGCCGAAACCCAGATTATTGCCGGCCATGGTCCGATGGGCACGCGCGCGGACTTGGTTGGCTATCGCGACATGCTCGTTGCAATCTCTTCGGCGGTGCAAACCGCGATCGATGCGGGCCGCTCGCTGGAAGAAATCCAGGCGATGGGGATTACCGCCGACTACGATCTGGAAGGCGGTTTCATTTCCGGTGAACGATTTATCGGCTTCGTCCATGCGAGTCTTACTGATCCGAGCGCCAGCGAAGATACGCACGACCATGATGATGGCGGTCACAGTCACTAAAAGAACAGGCCGCAAGACGCGAGGTCTGACGGCCTGAACTTCTAACTCGTCGATGGCGCAGCCTAGCCGCCGAAAATAACTCCAATGAACAGGAGCTGGGCCAGCGCTGCGGCAAGGGCGGTGATCGATTTTGAGAACATGTCCATGATCTCTACCTTCCATTGCATGTGAAACGGGGGGTCGTTTCAGACACGAAATGGGGTCCGCCGGCTCGTTCGCCATCGCCAAAAGCAATAGCACGGTTGCAGTTTTTGCAACGATCAGGTGCGAGAATTAGTCCTCTGCAGTCGGCCCGCTGCCACGGGTAAGATCCAACGCCATTCGCCCGATCCGTTCTTCTTTCTCCGCCAGGTTTGCCGCTCTTGCTTCGAGGTTGGCCCGTTTCTCATCGATATATTCGCGGGCCTCCTCCAACCTTAGGCGTTTTTCCTCAAGGTTCTGGGCTTTCTCGTCCAGGCTTTGCGCCCGCTCTTCGAGTTTCCGGGCTTTCTCATCGAGGTTTTGGGACCGTTCAGCTTGCTGTGTCGCTCGCTGTTCCTGCCGCTCAAACTGTTCCGCCAGCAATGCCTCGCGCTCATCCAATTGATGGACTTTGGCTTCAAGGCGTTTGCGAATGCGTTCCTCAACAACCTCGGAACCCTCAAGCATACGTCGCCGACGCTGCGCTCTATCAAATAACTTCATGCTCTGCCCCAAACCAGCCTGTATTTTGGCTGTTAGCTATCGAAAACCCGTTCGAAGATCGTGTCAATGTTTTTAAGATGATAGCCGAGGTCAAATTTCTCTTCGATCTCCGCTTCGCTAAGCGCTGCGGTCACTTCATCATCAGCCTTGAGCAGCTCAAGCAGCGATAGATGGCCATCGGATTCCCACACCTTCATCGCATTGCGCTGGACCAGGCGATACGCGTCTTCGCGTGATACGGCAGCTTGGGTAAGCGCGAGCAATACGCGCTGCGAGTGAACGAGCCCGCCCATCTTGTCCAAATTCTTCTGCATGCGCTCGGGATAGACGAGCAGCTTGTCGATGACGCCGGTCAGGCGACCCAGGGCGAAATCCAGCGTGATGGTGGCGTCCGGCCCAATATAGCGTTCGACCGACGAGTGGCTGATGTCCCGTTCGTGCCACAGCGCAACATTCTCCATCGCGGGTATTGCATAGCCCCGCACCATGCGCGCCAGGCCTGTGAGATTTTCGGTGAGGATCGGATTGCGCTTGTGCGGCATGGCCGAGCTGCCCTTTTGGCCCGGCGAGAAATATTCCTCGGCTTCCAGCACCTCGGTGCGTTGGAGATGCCGGACTTCAACCGCAAGTCGCTCAACCGATGAAGCGATCACGCCCAGTACAGAGAAGAACATGGCGTGACGATCGCGTGGGATCACCTGCGTAGAGATCGGTTCGATCGACAGGCCTAGCTTGTCAGCCACATGCGCTTCGACCCGCGGATCGATATTGGCAAAGGTCCCGACAGCGCCGGATATTGCGCAGGTTGCCACTTCGGCGCGCGCTGATTTCAACCGCGTCTTGCAGCGATCGAATTCTGCATAGGCCTGAGCCAGTTTGAGGCCAAAGGTCACCGGCTCTGCATGAATGCCATGGCTGCGCCCGATGGTTGGTGTGAGCTTATGCTCCATGGCGCGTCGCTTCAGCGCCTCAAGGAGCGCGTCGAGATCGGCGAGCAGGATATCCGACGCCTTGGCGAGCTGAACCGCCAGACAGGTATCGAGGACATCGGAGCTCGTCATGCCCTGGTGCATGAAGCGCGCTTCTTCGCCGACATTTTCGGCTACCCAGGTGAGGAAGGCGATCACGTCATGCTTGGTCACGGCCTCAATCGCATCGATCGCGGCGACATCAATTTCCGGCTCCGTCGCCCACCAGTCCCACAGCGCCTGCGCAGCCGATTCCGGAACTACGCCAAGATCGGCCAGCGCCTGGGTCGCATGGGCTTCAATTTCAAACCAGATGCGGAACTTTGCCTCCGGTTCCCAGATGGCGGTCATTTCGGGCCGGGCGTAGCGCGGGATCATTGCGGGAGAATCCTTCGGACTAGTGAAGCGCGCCGCTTAGCAGGGGGTGGAGCGGGGGACAAATATTGCTGGTTTTTCGTGTGGATAGTCCGGGCTCACAGCGCTCCGTCAGGAAAACCGGGCAATCGACGCCGGCTCGACTGGCTAGAAATCCAACAATATAGAGTAATAACAATGCAATAGAGTATTTTCCTGATTTTGACCTACATCAATGGATTTGCTTTCCGATTCCCTATTCTTCAGCATCAAGAAGACATGTGAATGAAGGGGCAGATCATGGTCGATAAATCTCTCGAAGAGGCTGGGGCGAACGAGGAGAGCGGCAAGACGCCGGCTGCGGTTGAGGCCAAGCCGGCAAATGGCGCTGCGACGGATGCGCCGCCAAGCCCGCAAACGGTCGTTCCCAAACCCACACCAGATCGCATTCGCGAGGCTTTTGAGACCGGCGAATATCCCTATGAGAAAAAGATGTCGCGGCGCAGCTATGAACGCCAGAAAGCGCAGCTGCAGGCCGAACTGCTGAAAGTTCAGCTCTGGGCGCAGGATACAGGCGAGAAGTTTGTACTGCTGTTCGAAGGGCGCGATGCGGCAGGCAAGGGCGGCACGATCAAGCGCTTCACCGAGCATCTCAATCCGCGATCAATCCAGGTTGTGGCTCTTCCCAAACCGGATGATCGCCAGCGCGGCCAATGGTTTTTCCAGCGCTATATCGAGCATCTGCCATCGGCTGGCGAAATGGTTTTCTATGACCGCAGCTGGTATAATCGGGCCGGCGTTGAGCGGGTCATGGGTTTTTGCTCACCCAATGAATATCTCGAATTCATGCGCCAGGTGCCGGACCTTGAACGCATGCTTGTTCGATCCGGAATCAAGCTCTTCAAATATTGGTTCTCGGTTACCCAGGATGAGCAGCATGCGCGCTTCGATTCTCGCCAGACCGATCCGCTGAAACGCTGGAAACTCTCACCGATCGACCAGGCGAGCCTGAGCAAATGGGATGATTATACCGAGGCAAAGGAAGCGATGTTCTTCTATTCGGACACGGCCGATGCGCCCTGGACGATCGTCAAATCCAACGACAAAAAGCGCGCGCGCATCAACTGCATGATGCATTTCCTCGACAGCATCGACTATCCTGACAAGGACCCGACCATCGCGAAAAAGCCCGATCCGTTGATCGTCGGCCGGGCCCAGCATGTGTTGCACAATGCCGAGCATATCCTTGGCACCTCGCTACATCCTGACATGCGAAAGTCGGGAAATGGTGAGGACTAGCTAGCCGTTGGGAGCGATGATCACGCGACCGACGACTTCGCGGCTACGCATCATCTCGAAGGCCTCGCGCCACTGATCAAGCGGTAGGGCAGCATGGACGTGCGGCTTTACTTTCCCGCTCTCGGCCAATGCCCAGATTGCGTCGAGATTTTCCCTACCGCGCTCGGGATAGCGACGGCCATATTCACCGGCGCGCACACCGACGACCGAAAAGCCTTTGATCAGCGGAATATTTGTCGGCACCGTCGCGATCCGGCCCGATGTAAAGCCGACGATCAACAGCCGCCCGCCAAAGGCGATACAGCGCGTGCTTTCGTCAAAGATGTCGCCGCCGACAGGATCATAGATCACATCCGCGCCGCCATCCGTCAGCTCTTTCACCCGTTCGCGAAACCCGTCTGAGACATTGACTGTCGCATCCGGCGCATAATGATCGGCGATAATGGCGAGTTTCTCGTCAGACGCCGACGCTGCGATGACGCGCGCGCCCAATGCCTTGCCGAGATCAACCGCAGCCAAGCCCACACCGCCAGCCGCCCCGTGGACCAGCAACCATTCGCCGACCTGGATTTCTGCCCGGCGAACCAGCGAGACATAGGCCGTGAGATAGGCAACACCGAAGGCCGATGCTGCGTCGTAGTCCAGATTTTTGGGTTTGCGCCGCAATATCGAGGCCGGACACAGAACATACTCCGCAAATCCACCGGAACTGAGGGGCGCGACGACCGCGTCGCCAACCGAGAAACCTGCGACACCATCGCCGAGCGCCGCGATCTCGCCAGTTATGTCTGTGCCCGGTGTGAATGGCAGATCCGGCCGATGCTGATATTTGCCTTCGGTCATCAGCAGATCGGGAAAACCGAGCGCTGCAGCGCGCACATGAAGAAGTACCTCGCCGGGTCCGGGCGTCGGTACAGGCACGTCCTCGACTGCGCACCCGGCAAAGTCCGGTGCGAGATCGGATACGCGCAGCGCGCGCATGGTCGTGGGAAGAGTCATGTCAGATAAGTCCTTGGCTGCGCAGGCTGGTCTGCCCGCGGGTTCCGATAATCAGATGGTCATGCAAAGTGATACCGAGCGGCCGCGCCGCTTCCGCGACTTCCCGGGTCAGCTGGATATCCGCCTTGCTGGGGGAGGGATCGCCCGAGGGATGGTTATGAACAAGAATCATGCCGCTGGCGTGTAGATCGATAGCGCGACGGATGATCTCGCGGACATAGACGGCTGCCTGATCGATCGATCCTTCGGTGACGAGCTCATCACGGATCAACACATTCTTGCCGTCGAGATGCAGCACGCGCACGCGCTCAATCGGTTCATGCGCCATATCGGCGTGCAGATAGTCGGCCAGCGCCTGCCAGTTGGACAGTACAGGCCGGTCTTGCAGGGGATCAGCCAGCAGTCGCAGCGCGGTTGCCTTGGCGATCATCAAGGCAGCGACGGCACCTTCGCTCAACTTGTCGACCCGCGCCAGCGCCGCGGCGTCTGCGGATAATAGCGGGCCAAGACCGCCAAATTCGGCGATCAGTTTTTTCGCGAGCGGCTTGGTATCCCGACGCGGAATGGCGAGCGTGAGCAGATACTCCACAAGCTCATGATCGAGCAGCGCTTCATGCCCGCCTTCGATCAATCGTTTGCGCAACCGGGCGCGGTGTCCCGTGCCGTCCATAGGTGCATCTGCCATTGTGCAACGCTATCGGGATGGCGGCGCGCACGCAATCGCGCTAATCGGAGAAAATGGAAGAAACTGTTCCCGATCAAAAACCTCGCTGGCAACGGCGGCGCTATTGGTTGGGCGGAATAATGGTCTTCATTGTCATTGGCTTAGCGCTGCTGTGGGTCCAGCGCGAAAATATCGCGATCGGCTATATCGACACGTATCTCGCTGATGCCGAGACCGAGGGAAGCTATGAAATCACGCAGTTCGGACCGGGCCGGCAGCGGGTTGAAAATCTGGTAATCGGCGATCCCGAAAATCCCGACCTGACCGTCGAGCGCGCGGATATATTTCTGCGCTATGGGTTCGGCTATCCGCAGGTTCGCCGGATCGATGCGCAGGGCGTTCGGTTATATGGGCGCCTGGTCGATGGCACCGTCGATCTGGGTCAGCTCGGCCGGTTATTGCCGGAGCCGAGCGAAGAGCCATTTGTGCTGCCGGAACTGCAGTTGGATATCAGCGATGCCGTGATGCAGCTGAGGACACCCTATGGGCCGGTGGCCATGGCCGTTGCCGGTTCCGGGGCATTGGACGATGGTTTTCGTGGCCATTTCGCGAGCACGAGCCCTGGCTTGGCATGGGAGGATTGCCAAGCCGACGCGATGCAGGCGAGCTTTGCAATCCGCGTGACCGACCGGCGACCGATAATCAATGGGCCATTGCGGGCTGCTCAGATCAATTGCGCCGACGGCCTGGATATCGACGCACCGGAGCTGGCTATTTCGGCCATATTGTCTGAGAGCCTGGATCGATGGGGCGGGGATGCAACGCTAGACGCGGCGTCTGCCTCCCATTGGAGTGGCGCAGGCGATGCCGTTAGTTTGGCAGTCTCATTTGACGGCACCGCTGGTGGCCAGACGACCGGAACTGTGCGGGCGCAGGCTGCAGATGCGCAAACCGCAAATGTGCGCGCGCAGAGTGCCGCGGTTATCGGCCATTACCGCATTCGCGATGGCGGCCGATCGATTGCCTTTGACGGCGATGTCGACCTTGGCGATGCGCAGGCGGGTGACGGGCTGATCAGCGATCTTTCCGGCCAACTTCGCATGGCAGAGGGGACGCCGCTTGGTCCGGTTGGGGCGATCATCGCGCAGGCCGTGCAAGCTGCTGGGCGGGATTTCGATGCCCGTTTTGCGCTCACGGCTGCCTATCGCGAGGGGAGTGCGGCTGTCCGCTTCGCCGAGATTAGCGGGACCAGTGCGAGCGGCGCGCAACTGACCCTTGAACGCGGCAATGGTGTGCAATTTGGCTGGCCCGGAGGCCGTGCCCGTTTTGATGGTGCGATGCGGCTGGCGGGTGGCGGGTTCCCGCAAAGCTATCTGACAATTGAGCAGGAGCGTGCGGGCGCTCCCCTTGAAGGTTATGCCGAGATCGAGCCGGTGCGAACAGGCAATGCGATCCTGGCGGTTGCACCGGTGCGCTTTACGGCTGCGCCCAATGGCGTAACGCAATTGGTCACCCAGGTGGAAATGACCGGTCCGCTGGCCGATGGGCGGGTCGAGCGGCTGCGTATCCCGATCGGTGGCACCATTGGTCAGGGCGGGCGGCTGGCGATCGGTGAAGGATGTGTTCCGGTTCGCTGGGACCGCCTGACGGTAGCCGGTATGCGGGTTGGACCCACGACATTGCCATTCTGCCCGATCGAGGGTGGCGCACTGGTGCGCTACTCGCCAGGTACCGGCTTATCGGGTGGCGGCCAGCTGATCCGGCCACGTCTTAACGGACGGCTTGGAGAGACGCCGCTGACTATTAGCGCGCGCAGTTTCCGGATGCCGTTGCGGCGACCATCCTTTGCGATTTCGGATCTGGCTGTTCGGCTGGGGCCAGACGGCAGTCAGTCGGTGCTCGATATCGCCGCGATGTCAGCAGATTTTGTGACGGGCGGTGTGGACGGTGTCTATTCCGGGGCGACCGGAGCGATAGTCGATGTCCCAATCCGATTGACCGACAGTGGCGGCGACTGGCGGTTTACCGGCGGTATCCTGCAGGTCGATGGCGTGGGTGGCCTGATCAATGATGCCGAGGATCAGCTGTTCGAACCCTTGCAGGTTCGCGAACTGGCCTTGCGTATGGAGGATAATCTCATCCGGATGACCGGCAGGCTGCGCGAGCCGGAATCGAAAGTTTTCATCGCCGATGTCGATCTGTTTCACGATCTCCAGCTCGGTCGCGGCGAGGCAGTCCTCGATACATATCGGCTGGCATTTGATGAACATATCCAGCCGACCGATCTCACCGACCTTGTGCTCGGGATCGTGGCCGAGGTCGAGGGGTTGGTGAGCGGCACCGGAACCATTCGATGGGATGCCGAGGGTGTAACCAGCGACGGGGTGTATCAGCTCACAGATGTCGATCTGGCGGCGCCGTTCGGCCCGGTGCAGGGAATCTCGACAGAATTGCGGTTTACCGACCTGCTGGGAATGAACACCGAGCCCGGGCAAACCGCCACGGTCCGCGAGATAAACCCGGGCGTGATCGCCACGGATGGGGTCGTGACCTACCAGTTTCTCGACAGCAACCGGGTGCAAGTAGAAGGCGCGCGCTGGCCCTTTGCCGGTGGTCATCTGATCCTCGAACCCACAATCCTTGATTTCCGGGTGGATCGGGCACGGCGGCTCGTTTTCCGGGTCGAAGATGTCGATGCGTTCCAGTTCCTCGAAGCGCGTAATTTTGAAAATATCGTCGCGACCGGCCAGTTCGATGGCAAGCTGCCGATGGTGTTCGATCGGGATGGCGGACGGATTGTCGACGGGCGGTTGGTGTCGCAAGGCGATGGTGGAACCTTCTCCTATATTGGTGAGATCAGCGATGTGAATGTTGGCGTCTTCGGATCGCTTGCGTTCAATGCGCTTGAGCTGATCCGCTACTCCGAGCTGGCGATTGAGTTTAATGGTGCGATCGATGGCGAGATGGTCACCAATGTGAGCTTCACCGGCGTATCGCCCAATCTGGCACGCGAGGATCAGAGCTTCCTGGTCGCCGGATTCACCAATGAACTCGCTGAACTGCCGCTGCGTTTCAACATCACGATGAACGCGCCGTTCAACCAGATGCTCTACTCATTCCGCCTGCTCGACGATCCCGGCTTCCTCGTCCAGCAGGCGATCCGTGCGCGAATAAACCGAACCAGAGCCGAACGAGGTGTTCAGCCTCCCGAAAGCGACATTATGCCATGAAGACTGCGATATTGACGATTAGGGAGCACAATGCGACCGACAGAAGGATGAAACGCACGCATCTCGCCGCCGCAGCACTTTTGGCTGCTTTAACAAGTGGTTGTGTGCAGGTTTCAGCCCCTGAAGAGCCCATTGTGATCGAATTGAACATTAATGTTGCACAGACTGTCGACGTCAATCTGCAAGAAGATGTCGAAAATCTGATCGAAAACAATCCGGAGCTGTTTCCAGAATGACCAAGCGTAACAAGAGCATTATAGCCATCCTCGCCGCGACTGCCGCTTTTGGCGGAATGGCGACCATGGCACCCGCCCAAGGCAGCGAAGTGCGCCAGGCAATCAATGCCGGCATCGTTGGCGAGACGGCCACCGGCTATCTTGGCTTTGCCCAGACCCCGTCTGGCGAGCTGCGCGCGCAAGTTGATGCGATCAATCTGGGACGCCGCTCAGCCTTTGCCGATCTCGCACAGCAGCGCGGTACGACCCGTCAACAGGTTGCCGAGGAAACCGCGTGCAATCGCCTGTCGAGCGTTAATCCGGGACAAGTCTATCAGCTGCGCGATGGCGCGTGGCGGACCCGTGGTTCCGCGCCGATCGCAACGCCGTCCTACTGCTAGCGCTCGCTAGCCGTCGCTCCGGCGGGCAATATAGAATCCATAGCTGAAATAATCGGAATAGCGTTTGTAGAAGGCAATTTCTTCGCGATGCTCTGCGACTATCGCCTGCGCGGCGTCTGAATTGTCGTGGCGTTCGAGAAATGCGCCGAGCCGTCCTTCGATCGGCCGGTAAAAATTGGCGAGCCAGCAATAGCTGGGCAGCGGGAAATAACCGAGCGGTGAATAGCCACTGGCTTCCAGGATTGCGATCTTGGCCGACGCCGTATCGACTTCGGGATAATGGCGCTCCCAATATTCTGTCAGCGCATCGGGTCGCGTCGCGGTGAGCCAGGTGAGTTCGGATACCGCCAGTATCCCATCCGGTTTGAGAAAACGGCGCCAATAGCGAACGCCATTCTCAAAACCGATATTGTAGATCGCCCCTTCGGACCAGATCGCGTCGAGCGACTGATCGTCGAACGGCAGCGCATCCATTGCCAGCGGGTGGGTCGCGATCTTCTGTCCGAGATTTTCGCGATGCGCATTGTCCTCCAGCGTTTCCAGAAACTCCGGAACGAAGTCGATTGCCGCGATCTCCGCATCAAGCGTGCGCGCGAGCACCATCGTCGATGCCCCGGTTCCGCAGCCGATATCGGCGATGGAGAGATTTTTGCGGCCCGGCAGTCCGGCCAGTGCAATCGCGCGGCGCGTGACGGCATCATCGCCCGGGCTCTGGCGCTCGCCATCGCCATGCAGGTCAACCATCAATGCGAGATCGTCCACGGTGTCGACCTAGCTGCCGCTGGCAAAGCTGCTGCGAAACTCCGGTTTGACCAGCGCGATCAAGCTGTCACTGACCGGCACATCCACCTCGAACGGGCCCAGCGAAAAGGGACCCGCCGCATAGGGCGGAACCAGCACACGGATTGTTGTAAATGGCGCGCCATCGCGAACGGCTACCGGCACGACCGTCATGTCGTGGAGCAGCGGGCAATCGCCCCATTCACCGTCCTGCAATCCGTGCTCCCGCTGCATTGCCTGTAAATTGGCGCAATAGGCCCCGTCGATTTCGGCGAGTCCGGAATAGCGATCAGTGAACAGCTGGGTGAGAGTGATCATCCGGTCATTGCGGACATCCCATAACAGGCTGGCAAATTCCGTGTTCCCATGCGCACCGCCTGCATATTCGTAGATTGTCCCGGCAAGGCTCAGCAGCGTTTCGGTTTCGCCGGCAATCCCCCAATCCTCGCTATGAGTCAGATTGGCGAGGGCCGGGCTATCCGGCATGGCGTCTTCTGATTCCGCTACCAATGTCGCAAAATCGCGTTCCGCGGAGTCGGCAAAGACCGCCATCTGCTCTGCGAGTTGCGGCAGCGCCTCCAGCCGCTCTTCGGGATAGCTGTAGGAGAAGCCGTTTTGCGGTTCGGATTCGGCCTGTTCGACCGGTGCCTGAGCGGCGGAAGGTACAGTACTCAGCAAGAGTGCTGCGGCGAGGAAGGGAAGTGCATTTTTCATACCGGCATAATGGCGCGAATAGCCGCGTTTTCCTAGGGCTGAAAACAATCCCCAAATGCTATGCCGCAGTGCATCATCTGCGGTTGACTTGGATAGGGCCGCTCACTAAACGGGCCGTGCCTTGGCGGGGTCGATCGCCTCCATGCGCGCGTCCGGCTTTTAGGCCTATAGGAGCAAGCATGGCGGAGAAAGACACTGGGCAGGAATCCTCTGTCGCGGAAGATGCGCGGCTTCAGGCGCTTGAAGAGCGACTGGAAGCGGCAAAACGCACAGAGGCCCGTAAAGTGGCCAAGCGCAATCGGCGGGGTAGCGGCGCAAATTACGCCAACCGCGCGGTGAGCGAATTGGTCGGCGGTCCTGTTGGCGGTGCGATTGTCGGTTGGTTTTTTGACTGGCTGCTCGGTACCTACCCATGGCTCATGCTGTCGATGATGTTCCTTGGGTTCATCGTCGCAGTTCGGAATGTATATTTGTTGACGAGTAAGCGCTCCGATTAGGGGCGCTTTGCTCAGGAAGAAACGGGATTTTACTGTGGCTGAAGCTGAAGGCGGCGGCATTGATCCGATGTCCCAGTTCAAGATCGAGCCGATTGCCGGCGTTCTTGATCAGGGAGAAATAGCGTTTACGAACAGCTCGCTTTGGATGCTGTTCACGCTTGCGGTGATCTGGATCTTCATGTGGGGTGGAATGAAGCGTTCGCTCATTCCCGGTCGGTGGCAGCTTGCCGTCGAAAGCGTGACGGGCTTTATCGATAATATGCTGGTCACGAATATCGGCCCGGCGGGCAAGAAATATGTGCCCTATATCTTCACGATCTTCATCTTCATCCTGTTCGCCAACCTGCTCGGCCTTGTGCCGATCGGCTTTACCGGCGCGCATCCTTTCACCGTAACCAGCCATATCCTTGTGACCGGCGTGATGGCCGTGATGAGCTTCTCGATCGTGCTGGCGGTGGGTTTCTGGAAGCATAAGCTCAAATTCTTCACCCTGTTCGTACCCAATGGAACGCCGCTCCCGATGGTGCCGCTGCTGTTCCTCATCGAGCTGGTATCGTTCATGGTGCGTCCGTTCAGCCTCGCGCTGCGGCTGTTTATCGCGATGACCGCCGGCCACGTGCTGCTGAAGGTTTTTGCAAGCTTCGTAATCTCCGGGATCAATGCTGGTCCTGAAGTTGCCTTGTTGGTGAGTATCCCGAGCTTCTTGCTGATGCTGTTTGTCAGCGCGCTTGAGCTGCTGATCTGCGCGATCCAGGCCTATGTGTTTGCGCTATTGTCTGCGCTTTACATCAATGACGCAGAGAATTTGCACTAGTTCGTTTTTTTCAATTACGTAATTTTCACAAGGGAGTTTTTTCAATGGAAGTCGAAGCTGCACGTTTAATCGGTGCTGGTCTCGCTGCAATTGGCGCAGGCGCCGCTGCTGCGGGTGTGGGTTATATCTGGGGTTCGTTCCTCCAGGGCGCACTGCGCAATCCGGAAGCCGCCGATGGTGAACAGGCCCGCCTGTACATTGGCTTTGCTGTGACCGAGCTGCTCGGTCTGATCGCCGCCGTTATCGGCTTCATCCTGCTATTCGGTTAATCGATAACCGGATAGCTATCCGCCTATAGGCAAGGGAGGCTGAGGCCATGCCACAGCTCGATCAGATTGCCGTCAGTTATGCGTCACAAATCGTGTGGCTGGTCGGTGTTCTCGCCATCATCTATTTCGGCATTGCCCGGACGATGGTGCCCAAGATTCAGGGCACGGTCGAGGCGCGTGCACAGCGCGTTTCGGACGATCTCGCCGCAGCGGACAAGGCCCATGAACGGGCCGATGAAATCGAAGAGCAATATCGCAATCAGCTCAATGATGCGCGCTCTGCAGCCGGCGATGTGACGTCGGAAGCCAAGGCGACAGCGGCAGCCGAGCGCGAAAAGCGTGTCTCGGCAGCCAATGAAACGATCCAGGCCCGGATGAGTGCGGCGGAAACCGCGCTCTCCGAAGCGCGGGTCGCTGCGCTGGCCGAGATTGAAGGCGTGGCTGTCGAAGCGACGCAGGATATCGTCAGCAAGGTTTCAGGCGGTTCCGTAACATCAGGCGAAGCTGAGGCTGCGGTGAAAGAGGCGATGGCCAATGGATGACGAACTCGAACCAGTGATCCACGAAGAAACCGGCCCGGAAACGGCCGAGACCGTCGCCACGACTGAAGCCCATGACGAAGCGGGTCACGAAACGGCTTGGGGTCTTGATACCTATGGTTGGGTGGCGGTCGCGATGATTACGGTCATCATGATCATGATCTGGCGCAAGGTGCCCGGTACGATCGCCGCTGCGATGGATAAGCGGATTGCCGAAATCCGCGGTGAGATCGACGAAGCGGCCAAGCTGCGCTCCGAAGCCGAGGCGCTGAAGGCTGAATATGAAGCCAAGACGGCCAATGCCGATACCGAAGCTGCTGAGCTGTTGGATCGGGCGCGTGAAGAAGCTGGCAACATCGTCGCTCAGGCCGAAGCAGATGCGGAAACGTTGATTGAGCGTCGCAGCAAGCTGGCCGAAGAAAAAATCGCTGCTGCGGAACGCAGTGCGGTGGCCGAAGTGCGCGCCAAGGCTGCCAGCGCGGCTGCTGCTGCCGCTGCCAAGCTGATCGAGCAAAAGCATGACGCCGATGCGGACAAGTCGCTGATCGACAGCACGATCTCGGGCATGGATGCGCGGCTGAACTAGGCCTGCTATCTCTCCGTGCGAAACACGGAGAGGATGATTCACAATGCACAAAGGATCCTGCCTGTGCGGCGCGGTAACCTTCACGGTTGACGGTGATTTGCCGCCACCGGACGCTTGCCATTGCGGTGCCTGCCGCAAACATTCCGGCCATTTTTTCGCATCGACGGATATAAAGCGCGAGGCTCTCACCATTGCCGGCGAAGCTCATGTCCAATGGTATCAATCGTCAGAAAAAGTCCGTCGCGGCTTTTGCAAGACCTGCGGCACGACCCTGTTCTGGGATCCGCCGGCTTCGCGCGACTGGACGGCGGTTGCCATGGGCGCGTTCGATACGCCGACGCAGACCCAGCTCGGTATGCATATCTTTGTTGCCGACAAGGGCGATTATTACGAGATCGCTGACGGGCTGCCGCAAAACCAGCAATGACAGCAGTGTTTGCGCCGGAATTGCGGCGCGCCGCCGGAGGCCCTAAATCACAGGCGTGAAAGCCGATCGCCCTGATATTCCCAATGCACCCGAACGCTTCAACGAAGCGAAGGCGACCTATACGGTCAAGGGGGCCGATACGCCCGATCTGGAGGCCGGTGCCGAGGCGATCCGCGATGTCGTAAAGACCCTGCCAGCGCGGCCGGGCGTCTATCGGATGCTCGATGCGCGCAGCGACGTTCTTTACGTCGGCAAGGCGGCCAGCCTCAAATCCCGCGTACCCAACTATACCCAGATCCAGCAGCTGCCGAAGCGGCTCCAGCGAATGGTGGCCCAGACCCGGGCGATGACGATTGTCACGACCGAGACCGAGGCCGAGGCGCTGTTGCTCGAAGCGCAGCTGATCAAGCGCTATCGACCGCCCTATAATGTCCTGCTGCGCGACGATAAGAGCTTCCCGTTCATATTGCTGCGCGAGGATCATGATTTCCCGCGGATCATGAAGCATCGGGGCGCGCGGCGCGCCAAGGGCCAATATTTCGGGCCCTTTGCGAGTGCCGGATCGGTCAATCGCACGATCAACGCGCTGCAGAAGATGTTCCTTTTGCGCAGCTGCACCGACAGCTTTTATGCCAATCGGGACCGGCCCTGCCTGCTCTATCAAATCCGCCGCTGCTCTGCCCCCTGTGTCGGTCGGGTGAGCGACGAGGATTATGGCGAGCTGGTCGAGGACGCGAAAAACTTCCTGGCCGGCAAGAGCACGACTGTGCAGCAGAAACTCGGTGCACAGATGGAGAAGGCGTCCGAAGATCTCGATTTCGAGATGGCCGCTGTCTATCGCGACCGCCTCAAGGCGCTGACCTTTATCCAGGGCAGCCAGGCGATAACAGCCCAGGGCGTTTCCGATGCGGATGTGTTCGCGCTGGCCAGCAAGGCGGGAACGGTCGGAATCCAGGCCTTTTTCATTCGTGGCGGCCAGAATTGGGGGCATCGCAGCTTCTTTCCGGCGCATGTGAAAGGCGTGCCTGACGAAGAGGCGCTGCAGGCTTTCCTCATGCAATTCTACGAAGAAGTGCCGCCACCGAAATTGGTGCTTGTCGACCGGGAGATGCCGGAAACTGCACTGCTCGCGGAGGCACTGGCCGAACGCGCCAATCGCAAGGTGACGATCAAAATTCCGCAGCGCGGCGACCAGCGCAAGCTGCTCGATCAGGCCCGGCGCAATGCCGGAGAGGCGCTTGAGCGGCGCCTCGCGGAATCGTCGAGCCAGGCCAAGGTGATGCGCGAGATGACCGACTTGTTCGAGCTGGATGACCTGCCCGATCGCATCGAAATCTACGATAACAGCCATGTCTCGGGCACCAACGCGGTCGGTGCGATGGTGGTCGCCGGGCCCGAAGGCTATCGCAAATCCAATTACCGCAAATTCAACATCAAGAATCCCGATACCGCGCCGGGCGATGATTTCGCGATGATGCGCGAAGTATTTCAGCGGCGCTTTGCGCGCGCGGAAAAGGAAGATCCAGAGCGCCGCAAGGGCGAATGGCCCGATCTGGTGTTGATCGATGGCGGCAAGGGGCAGGTGAGTGCCGCGTCTGAAACGCTCGAAGAGATGGGCATTTCGGATGTCGCGTTGATCGGGATTTCCAAGGGGCCGGATCGCAATGCCGGGCGCGAGCATTTCCACTTTCCCGATGGCCGGGAGGAAATGCTGCCGGGGAATTCGGCCTTGCTCTTCTATTTGCAGCGACTGCGCGATGAAGCGCATCGCTTTGCCATTGGTGCGCATCGCCAAAAGCGCGCCAAGGCGATGGGAACAAGCCCGCTCGATCAGGTGCCAGGCATCGGACCGGCGCGCAAACGGGCGTTATTGCTGCATTTCGGTACGGCTCGGGCGGTGAAGTCTGCGGGCCTGGACGATCTCGCCCGGGTGCCCGGCGTCTCCAAGGGGATGGCGCAGACAATCTATGATCATTTCCACGCCAATGGCTGATTAGTCGGGCTTGGCTTTGCTCTTCCCGGTGTCCGGCGCAGCGACATCAAAGGCATAATAGGCGGCAAAGGCGAAGAGCCCGATCGAGATGAAGAGCTCGCGAAACTCGGTCGCATCCGGAACGTCAAGCATCTGCGGACCATACAGAAGTACGATCAGCTGGCCGATCGCAATTAGCGCAGCGACCGCACCGAACAGCCGATATTCGCCGGTCCTCCCATCGCGTTTCGCGCTTACCGCGAAGATCAGCATCGCGAACAGGGTGGCGAAGGTCAGGAATTGCAGCGGCACGAGGTTCCAATGGCCATAGCTGAAGATCACGCCCGGCGCGGTCAGCATCGCCACTGAACGATTGGGGACGAAATCCGCGAAGAAATCAAATGCCGGCCAGCTTCGCAGCGGGGGGGCCGCGAGAGGCAGGATGATCAGGAAAGCGCCAGTGCCGAGATAGTAAGCGAGCTCGAAGAGATCGGTATGGATATTGTGGAAATTGAATTCCTGCTGCCAATTGCGTTCGGCGAGACTTTCCGGCGTTTCGAAGCCGAGCAGGCGCTGGCCCCAGGAAATCTCTTCCATGCCAATCAAGAAGAACAGCCCGGCAAAACCGATCGGAATGAGCAATGTGCTGAAGAATTTGCCCGGTCCGCTGACACCCTGCCTGCTGCTGCGTGCAGCCGCGTAGAGAAAGAAGAGCGCACCAATGAGAATGAACAGCGCCGACAGCCATTCCAGAACATTATCCTCGCGGGCAAACCAGTGAAACAGGTTCGGGTTCCAGGCCAATATCGCGACCGCTGCAGCGGCGATTGCCGCAACAACAATTCCGTTGCGCATTTCTGCCGGCCAGAGTTTTTTCCGAGCGGGCAGCTGTTCTGCCAACCACGGCTTGGCGCAGGCAGCGACCAGGATAATCGCGAGTAGCGCGGATACCGCCATCCGACCAAAATGATAAGGTGTGAATCCGGCGGGCTCTTCGCGGGCTGGGTGCCAATCAAATGCGGTGTATTCGAGCAGGGAAACCGCTGCCATGCCGACCCCGACCACAATTGTGGCAATCAGCAGCTGGGCGGGTATTCCCGAAAAGATGGTCGCGGATTTTGGCATTTACGCTTTCCGCAGAAAGATTGGTCGCAGGAGCGCCGCGAGTGCGCGGCCGCGGACAAAGAGCAGATCGACGATATCCGGGCCGGGTGCGGCGCCCATATCGGTCTTGTAGCCAGCATCGCCTGCGCCCCAGCTAATCGTCCCGATATTGCGTTCCGTAGCCTGTTCAAAATCCTTGTAGAGCAGCAATTTACCGGGCCCGAACTTGGCATAGTCCGCGTCGTAATTGTTCGCGATATAATAGCGTCGGTCTTTGATCTCGAGGCCGAAAGTGAAGGCGATCGGTTTGTCCTGCGCGGTCATCAGGCTTCCGAACAGCTTGGGTGCGAGACCCGGGTCACGCGCGATCCTTGACCATATTTCCCGGATTTTTGGATCGAGAAATTTTGTGTCACCGCCGCCATCAAGCTGGGCCAGCCAGCTCTTTGCCTCGATCGCAGCCATTGCCTCCATGAGAGTATCGTCGATCTTCGTGCCATCGAAGAATCGGTATTCGACCGCTCCATCACCCGCCAATTTGCGCTCGCGCGCGCGGTTTTTGCGGGCCGTCGATCCCTTTGGCCAAGGACCGGCCGCACGGATTGCTGCGAGATCCAATTCATAGCATTGCGCCAGCGGCTTGCGGATCACCTGCCATCCCTGCGCCGGTGCGAGAGCGATCAGGCGCGATGCCGTGGGATCATCCGAATATATCGGGCCCATTCGCCATATGCGCCCAGCCGCGCGCGCAAATCCTGGATCGGCGAGAAATGCCGCAAGCTCGTTGTCCCTGAGGTCAGCGGCAATCGGAAAACTGCGGAACGGCCAATAGCTACCCGCCACCTGATTGACGGTGAAAGGCCCCATCGACCGTGTCTGAAACGGGATGGCGAGCAGTGGAGATCCATCGTCTCGGCGCGCGCCGATGACCGAATAGTCAGGATCGGCGGCGCCAAACCAGGCTGCTGTCAGATGGGCCTGGGCCGGATCCGCTGCCGCTGCCACGGCATTGATGTCCGCCGCGTCAAAGGGCGCTAACACCATTTGCGTCATTTCGCGATCAAAGGTGGAGACGATATTCAGCGCGACCACTCCCTTGATTGGAGCTCTGCATCGCTGATCTTGTTCCAGCCACCAGATGCGAGGAGAGGGCTGACAAAGGGGGCGATCCAGCGTTGATCGAGAAACAGCAGATCGACAATCTGTGGCCCGGCTTCTGCACCATATCTGACCTTGTAGCCGGCATCGCCTGCGCCCCAGTTGATGGTCCGCACACCACGCTCGGCCGCATCGGCAAAATTCATCGTGAGCAAGATGCGGCCGGGGCTCGCATTCTTGAATGCCTCATTGAAATTATTGGCTATTTGATAGCGAATTGCGCCAATCTCGAGGCCGAAAGTGAAGGCGGCCGGAACAGTGCCAACCCGCATGATGCTGCAAAACATATGCGGTGCGATTTGCGGATCTTCGGCGATTTTTTCCCACATCCGGCGTGATACCGGATCAAGAAACTTGGTATCGGCATTATCGCCTTGCTCGGCCAGCCAGCTGTTCGCTTCGATCTCGGCCATCGCGTCACGATCCGCTTTGGTCCAGTCGGCGCCTGTTCTATGGATGGTTTGAACCTCGCCAATCCGGGCCAGGCGGTTGGTGTAATTGCGGCTTTGGCGCGTTGCAGACTTGCTCGGCCATGGGCCTTTCGCCTGCATAGCCGCGATGTCGATATCAAAGCTGTGCGCAATCGATCTCTGAAAGACGGCCCAACCCGTCTTGTCGGCGGCGGAGACGAGAGCCCGAAATGCGGGATCATTGTCTTGCACCGGCCCAAGGCGCCATGCCTTGCCAAGATGGCTACGCGCATCGCTGCCTGACACCATGGCTTCGATCTCTGCTCCGGACGCGTCCAAGACGATCGGGATACTGCGGAACGGCCAATAGGGACCGGCAACTTGCTTGACCGAGATGGGCCCCATTTTTCTCGCAATCAGCGGAAATGCAGCAATCAGGCGGCCATCGCTTTCAAATCCGGTGAACTGAACTTCGCGCTGCGCCGCGCGAAACCAGGATGGCCGCAAAAAGCTGTGGAGGGGATCCGCGCTCATGACGAGCTGCTCAAGCGCAGTGTCGCTCGGCATGGTCCAATGACCGGTATCGATCGTTGGCACAAAGGCGCGTTGCATGAAAATGTCTCGTCTCCCCACAGACTGGTGCATGTTTTCAGGTAGCGAGACAGGCTTAATTTCGCGTTTAAGCCCCCGTTTTGGAGCAATTGGTTTACGAATTGTTATCGAGCGTGCGCTAAACCGAGCCCATGGGGGGGGTAGTTCTATCTATCGATACCGAGCTCACATGGCGGCACCGTGTCGCTGGCCTCGGTTGGGAGGAGAATTACGCCCTCAGCATTGAGCCCGCAGAGGTCGGCCTGAGCTACCAACTCGAAATGCTCAAAAGCCATGGACTCAAGGCCTGTTTCTTCGTCGACCCGATGCCGGCCAAATTGTTCGGGCTCGATCCGGTTAAACGGATGGTCGAGACAATTCTTGAAGGCGATCAGGAAGTGCAGCTTCATCTCCATCCAATGTGGGACAAGGCAAGAGCTGACGGGTCGATTGCGCCGGATACGGTTTTCGAGCTTACGGACCTTGATTTCGAGGCGCAGCGCGCAATGATCGCCGAGGCTCGTGACCTGCTGGTCGCGGCCGGTGCGCCGCAGCCCAGTGCCTTCCGTTCGGGCAGCTACGCTGTAAATGATGATAGCCTTCGCGCGCTCGCCGAAATCGGCATTTCCATCGATTCCAGCCATAATGGCTGTGAAGCGCCTTGGCCGAGTGGATTGGATCTGCCGCCTGACCATATTGCTCCAACCCGCTATCTGGGCGTTACGGAAATACCAGTTTCGCAAATCCGCATCGCCAATGGTGGTGTCCGTCACCTCCAAATCTGTGCCGTTTCGCTCGCGGAGATGACTTGGGCGCTCGACCATGCGGCGCAACAAGGCCATCCGGTCACCACCATTGTCGGGCATAGTTTTGAGCTTGCCACGCGCGGCGGCGGGCAAGCCAATGCGGTCGTGAAAAGCCGGTTCGATGGTCTCTGCAAGCTCCTCGCTGAGCGGGCTGACCGCCAACCAACCATGTATATCAGCCAGTTAGAACATGTGCCTTGTGGGCTTAATCTTGAGCCAGCAGCGGCTTCTATGCCTCTGGTCGCAAGCCGCATGATCAGCCAATTCTGGGCAAATCTCATCGAACGGCGTGCCGCATGAGCACGGCCATGCCGCAGCCATTGCGTTTTCGCGTCGGTGCACGGACGATGTTTTCGGTCCGGCGCAATCTTGTGCGTGTTGGATTGTCGCTTGATGAGGCCCTGTCCGGTGATCGGGCCGCATTGCCGGGCTTGCCGCCCTTTGCGGACGGATATCTGATTACGTCGCTGCCCGAAGAGCAGATCGATACGATTGTCGCCGACAATAGCGATTGCATTGCCCTGGTCCGCCAGCGCTACGCGCGCCGTTATGCGGACCTCAGCGGTAGCTTTGACGACTATCTGGCTGGTTTCTCCAGCAAGAGCCGATCGACGCTGCGGCGCAAAGGTCGCAAATTCGCCAAATTGACGGGTGGTGAACTCGATTTCCGCGCTTATGCGACGCCCGACGAGATCACTGAGTTTCATGCGCTCGCGCGGCAACTGTCGGAAAAAACCTATCAAGAGAAACTGCTCGATTATGGCTTGCCCGACGATGTCGACTTCGTCCGCGATATGCAGCGCGCAGCGGCTGCCGATCAGGTCCGTGGTTGGCTGCTATTCGCCGACAATACACCCATCAGCTATCTCTATGCGCCCGCCGATGGCGATACGGTGGTCTATGCCTATCTCGGTTATGATCCCGATTGGAGTAGCCATTCGCCCGGCACTGTTTTGCTGGTCGAGGTGTTGAAGCAGCTGATGGAAAATGGCCGCTTCCGCCGGTTCGACTTTACCGAGGGCGATGGCGCGCAAAAACAGCGTTTTGCCACCGGCAACCTGGATTGCGCAGATGTCTTGCTCCTCCGGGCGACTTTGAGCAATCGATTATTGGTAAAGGCCCTGGCTGGCTTTGACGCTACGATCGAGCTGGTGAAACGTTTGCGCGGTTAGGGCAGCGGTTAGCCGATTTCGGCATCCAATTCTTCAAACAACCGGCTGATATGGGTCAGTCTTGACCGTTCTTCGTCCAATATTGCGCGGAAGGCGCGGGTCTTGAAGGCTGCGACCTCGGTGTCCGGAAGCCGCGTGGCCTCCGGCGTCGTTGAGACCAGAATATCGATCAATCGCTCGGCGCCATGCAGTCGTCCCCAAAGATAGTCATTCTCTCGATAGGCGCGGCTGAAAAAGGCCCCGAAGCTGTTGAACTCAATGCCCTTGAGCGTTTCCTCTGCGCCGCCCTGGCGGATCGACTGGGCGTCTTCGGGCGCGATGCGATCCACTTTGACGGGATCAAACTCGTCCAAACCCTCGCCCTGGAGCAGGGGTAATGTTGCGATGTCGTAGAAGGGAAAGCCGAGATAGGCGAACAGCATTGTGCGCTTCTGCGCCTTGGGTAAATCGGCCAGCGCCGCCGAGAGCAACTCTTCTGCCCGATCATCAGCGATTTTCAGGTCGCGCTGCGCAGCCAGCATGTCGAGGGCGGCTCCCGGATCTGCCAGCGCCTTCTCGGCAACTGCAACCGCGGACTCATCGAAATATTCGCGGCGCTCGCGATCGAGATAATCCCCCAGCGTATCGTAAATTGCATCCCGCGCCGGATTGAGCAGCTCAGGATCGCACTCGCCATTTTCTTCCATCGCGACGAGACGGCGCAGCATGAAGCGCAGCCGGCGAATGCGGAACTGTATGTCATGCTCGCGCAGGAACAGGATTGTTTCGTCGCTCACCACCCCATTGCTGACCGGATCCGCACGATTGAGACCGCGCTTGGCCAACTCGCTCCACACAGCGGCCCGCAAGGCACGCTCTGTCGTCGGGTCGCCATTGGCAAGGCTGCGCAGCATGGTGACCAGCTCATCTGCAATGCCGGAGAGTTTTAGCTGGCCATAGGAGGCATAGGCATAGCCCGCTTCCTTCACTGCATAATTCTGGGCTTTCGCACGCCAGGCTGCGAGCCGGGCTGGGGTTGGCCTATTGAGGAACAATGTGCGGCCGAAATCATTCTCGATCGCATTTTCCACGCCGGGCCGAATGGCTTCGACGATCCGCCGCATCCGCAATATCCGCCGGGACCGGCCTTCTATGGCCTCAAGATTGTCGCGGATCGGCTGTTCGCGGGGAATATCGGACAGCGCTCCGAATATCGCCCGGAAGAAACCGGGGACTGCCTCGCTGCCTTCGCCGATCTCGATGCTGCGAATGCCCGGCTTTGGATCAATATAGACGAAGCGCCGATCAACTTCGCGATGGGCGGGTCGATCGCGCAGGGCTTCGATCGCCGGGCCAAACGGCGCATTGGCGAGGACGGAGCCATCGATCAGGGCTGTTGTCTCGGCTGTCCCGGCGCTGCTTTGGCGCGGAAGGACGCGCTGGAGAAATGTGGTGCGATCCGGCCATTCGATCCCGCGCCCCTCCAGGACCGTATCAAGCTCACCGACGGTGAATGGCGGGAACGCCCCCGGAAAACTGGCTGTGGCGCGCGCGGCAAAGGTCAGGCCGGGAATACTGCCAAGATCGCGCGGTCCATTGCCGCGATCGCAAAAGGGGAAGGTGAGGCGGTGTTCGGTTTCCACAATCTCAGGGGGGGAGTTGAGGTTCAGTTTCTGCGGATGGCCGTGAAAATCCGTGACGGTGACGAACAGATCGAGCGGCTGCCCGTCCGGCAGTAGCGGCTGGGATGTGGGGAGGCTGTCCATCGCCTCGAACGCATCGAGAATCAGGTTGGTGAACTCCTTGCCGCCAAAGGGCGGCTGGAACCATTTGGCACGGACAAAGCGGGAGAGTTTCGCGCTGACTTCGTCCTGCGCGGCTGGATCGACACTGGTTTCGATCGGGCCGCCGCGTCGCCGGGCCACGGCCCATGCGATCGGCACCGCCCAGAATTTGGTAAAACGCGAAATCGGCCGCTTATCCGGAGCGAGCAGGATATCGACATCGGCTTTTTCGAGCCACAGATCGGTGAGTGGGTCGAGCGATTTACCGGATGCGATGGCTTCGGCAAGGAAGACGCCGTTGATGCCGCCCGCGCTGGCTCCCGCGACAATGTCGACCATCGCGCGCAATTTGATGCTGCTGCGGTTCTCAATCGCATCGAGCAGGTCGCGATATACACGCTGCGAGGTGTGCGTCGGTTCAAGGTCGTCGTGAAAGGCGCGGCTGGCCCGGGCGAGGCGCCAGATCTCCTTGGTGATCCCGTGCATATAGACTGCAAGGCTAATGCCGCCGTAACAAACCAGGGCCAGGCGCAGCTCTTTCTCTCGCATATGGCGATGCTGGCAGGGGCTATCCGCTTTGTCGAGCATTTGCGCATGACTGGCTGTGCGCTGCCCCGGTTAGAGCTTCGGATCGCTGCTTAGTGACGGCTCGGTGCGGCTATTGGGGGCCGAACGGGACGATGCGGTTGGCTGCGTCATGGCCGATGTCAGCGCGGCCAAGAAACCGGATCCCGGACCGATCGCACCATTCCCTCACTACCGCCTCTTCGGTCATCCCGAAATCGGTATCATTGGGCGTGATATCACCGCATCGACCGAGCCGGAACCCGGCCACTTTCCGGATATCCGGATGGGCGGTAATATGATGCATGGTGCGGTCAATTTTATACATATATTCAGATATTTCTTCGAGCATCAGTACATGATCTCTTAAGTCAGGCTGCAGCGATGTGCCGAGTATCTGGCTCAAGGTGATCATGTTGAATGCGGCCGCCGGCTGACCATCGGCGAGCGAGGGCTCAAGCGCAGCAGAATCGCGCTCCACCAGCCACCGCAATGCCCGTTCGATGGCCGCTTCTCCGCCATCGCGGACAATATCTTGGCACATCGGGCCATGGGCGACGCTGTATCCGGCCTTGTACAGCCCGGCGAGCAGCACCCCGGCATCGCTATATCCCAGATAAATCTTGTCACGGGCCGCAGATTTCAGCCCTTCCAGCGCCGCATCAGCCATCCGGCAGGCGCCATAGCCACCCCTGGCGAACCAGAGCGCGTCAATGTCCGGGTCATTGGCAATCTCGAGGAAGGCTGCAGCGCGCTCACTGTCGGTGCCGGCAAAATGGCCATGGGTGCGGAAACTGTTCGGATGGACGACCAGTTCAGGCGGATTCTCCGGGAAAAGCGCAGTCGCAAGCCGCTCAACACGGGTCGCAATCTCCTGCGTATAGGGAGAACTGGCAGCGACAATGCCGATCCGGACAGGTTTTTTTGCCATTCTCGCCTTTCTGAAATTGAAAAACCACGCCGCTCCCCATAGCGAGGCGAGATGACACAGGACAAATCCTATTTCTTTTGCGGGATTGGCGGCAGCGGCATGCTGCCCCTCGCCAGCATCCTGCGCGGGCGGGGCTTTACCGTGGCCGGATCGGACCGCGCACTGGACCAGGGACGGACCGGTGACAAGTTCGCCTGGCTCGAGGCCCAAGGCATCGCGCTGTTCCCCCAGGACGGCAGCGGTTTAACCGATGCAAATCAAATACTTGTGGCCTCTGCGGCGGTCGAGGATACGGTGCCTGACGTCATGGCGTCACACGCACTCGGCCTTGATCGCATGAGCCGGCCCGAGCTGCTGGCCAGCCTGTTCAACGCGGCGCCGCGCAGTATCGGGATCGCCGGAACCAGTGGGAAATCCACCGTGACCGGCATGATCGGCTGGATCCTCAGCGATTGCGGACGCGATCCCACAGTCATGAATGGCGCGGTCATGAAGAATTTCATGTCGGACGATACGCCCTTTGCCAGTGCGCTTGTCGGGCAGGGCGATGCCTTTGTCAGCGAGGTCGATGAAAGCGATGGGTCAATCGCGCTGTATGCGCCGGATATCGCGATCCTCAACAATATCTCGCTCGATCACAAATCTATGGAAGAGCTGCGGGCGCTGTTTGGCGGTTTCCTGGAGCGGGCCGGCCATGCGATCGTGAACATTGATGACGCGGAGAGCGCACTGCTCGCCGCTGCGATTTCGTCAGAAAAACTGACCAGCGTGGGTTTTGATGCGGAAAGCGCCGATCTACGTGGCAGCAATATTGTCGAAGCACCGCTCTCGATACGGTTTGATGTGCAGGAAGGGACGGGCCAGGCGACGGTAGAGCTGGCCGTTCCGGGCCGTCACAACGCACAGAATGCGCTGATGGCTATCGCGGCGGCGCGGGCCTGTGGCTTGGCTCTGAGCGATGCTGTGGCCGCTATCGGCCGCTATCAGGGTCTCAGGCGGCGCTTTGAGGTGGTCGGGAGTGCGGGAAACATCAGCGTAATCGACGATTTCGGGCATAATCCCGACAAGATCGCCGCGACACTCAAGACACTGCACGCCTTTCCTGGCCGTTTGCTGATCTTCTTCCAGCCGCATGGCTATGGGCCGCTCAAGAAAATGGGCGCTGAGCTGGTGGAATGTTTTGTTGAAAATATATCTAAGGAAGATCACCTAATACTTTGTGATCCTGTTTATTTTGGCGGAACAACGGATCGCAGTATCGGCAGCGAAGCGATTGTTGCTGGCGTCTGCGAAGGCGCGCGCCAGGCTGAGCATATCGCCGCGCGGGAGGATTGCGGGGCGCGCATTGTCGAACTCGCTCAGCCCGGTGACCGGATTATCGTGATGGGTGCACGCGATGATACGCTCTCAACCTTTGCGGCCGACATTTTGGCGCAAGTCGATGCGCGCTAAACCGGACTAGTATTCCCCTTTTGTTCCAGCTATGGGATGGCCATGGCAAAGGCCCAAAAACGTTATCTGTGTCAATCCTGCGGATCGGTCGCCACCAAGTGGCAGGGGCAATGTGCCGACTGCAAGGAATGGAACACACTGGTGGAAGATGCCGGTGGCGTCGTGACGCCATTTCAAGCCAAGCATAACCTGCAATCCGGCGGAACTGCGGTCGATCTGGTGGGTCTCAATGCCGATATCGCCTTGCCAGACCGGATTGGAACCGGGATTGCCGAGCTGGATCGTGCATTAGGTGGCGGGCTTGTTGAAGGCTCGGCTACCTTGCTTGGCGGTGATCCGGGAATCGGCAAATCGACGCTGTTGCTGCAAGCCTGCGCGATCGTCGCAGATGCCGGGCATGATGTAACCTATATTTCGGGCGAGGAGGCGGCGGATCAGATCCGGTTGCGCGCACGGCGGCTGGGGCTTGGCGATGCGCCAATGCAGCTCGCTGCAGCCACCTCGGTGCGCGATATCCTGACGACGCTGGGATCGGGCAAGCCACCGGCATTGCTGATCATCGATTCCATCCAGACCATGCATAGCGACCTGATCGAAGGCGCGCCGGGAACGGTCAGCCAGGTGCGCGCCTCGGCCCAGGAGCTGATCCGCTTCGCCAAGGAACGCGGCACGGCGCTCGTGCTGGTCGGCCATGTGACAAAAGACGGCGCGATCGCGGGCCCTCGCGTGCTCGAACATATGGTCGATACGGTGCTGAGTTTCGAAGGCGAGCGTAGCCATCAATATCGGATATTGCGCGCCATCAAGAACCGCTTTGGCGGGACCGACGAAATCGGCGTTTTTGCGATGGTAGAAAAGGGCCTGGAAGAAGTCGCCAACCCATCTTCACTGTTCCTTACGAGTCGTAAGGAGGATGTCACCGGTGCCGTCGTATTTCCGGCGCTGGAAGGCACCCGGCCCGTGCTGGTCGAGATCCAGGCGCTGGTTGTGCGACTGGCGAGCGGTGCAACCCCACGTCGCGCGGTGGTCGGTTGGGATTCTGGTCGGCTGGCAATGATTTTGGCCGTGCTAGAGGCGCGGTGCGGTCTGAGCTTCTCGACATCCGAAGTCTATCTGAATGTCGCGGGTGGCTATCGCGTTGCCGATCCTGCCGCCGATCTGGCCGTAGCAGCAGCATTGATTTCTGCCCTGTCCGAACGCCCAGTTGCCGCGGATTGCGTGGCCTTTGGCGAAATATCCCTGTCTGGCGAAGTGCGCACCGTATCGCATGCGGCATTGCGGCTCCGAGAGGCGTCAAAGCTCGGTTTTCGTAAGGCCTTGCTGCCCGCATCGATCGACAGCCGCGAAAGCGGAATGGCGCTGGAAGGCTTTTCAGCATTGCGCGCTTTGGTTGACCATTTGCTGGACCGCGCCTAGCGGCGTCCTATGACCATCCTTGATGCGATAGTCCTGATTCTCGTCGGCGGCGGCGCGATCCGCGGCTTTATGCGCGGTTTCACCTTTGAAGTGATGACTTTGCTTTCCTGGCTGTTCGGCGTGATCGCGCTCAGGCTTTTCTACTCCGATGTGGTCGGGCTGTTGGAACCATTGGCAGGCATTGGCGGATCATCCGCCGTGCTGGCATTCGGGCTGGTGTTTGGCGGCGTGTTCTTCGGCAGCCGCTATATCGGCCGCAAGCTCGGCATCGGTGTTCGCGAATCCTTTATTGGCCCGTTCGACCGTATCCTCGGTGTTGGTTTTGGCGCGATCAAGGGATTGATTGCAGTGACGCTTGTTTTCCTGCTCGCCAATCTCGCCACGGATATCGCCTATGGCAGCCATGCAGAGCGCCCGGACTGGATGCAGGACAGCCGAACCTTCCCGCTGCTCAATGCCAGCGGCCGGGCGATTGTCGACTTTGTTGAGCTGCGCCGCGAGGGTGGGACTGATCCGGATTCCCAAGCCGAAGCTGAATAGCACCACTGCACCGCTGGCATTTATCCCGGAAGCAACTAAATCAGGGCGCATGGCCGCTCCGCTCTACACTGCTGATATCTTGCGACTGGCAACCCAGATTCCGCATCTGGATCGACTGGCGGACCCCGATGCGTCGATCGAGCGCCGATCACCGGTGTGCGGCAGCCGCATAGTCGTGGATGTGGAAACGGATGATGCCGGTCGGGTAACGGCATTGGGTCAAGAGGTGCGCGCTTGCGCGCTTGGCCAGGCGTCCGCAGCCTTGATGGGCCAGCACGCGATCGGCAAGAGCGCGCAAGAACTGGCGACAGCGCGCGACGCACTGACCCTGTTTCTGGCAGGGCAGAGCGATGATCCGGGCGATTGGCCAGGTCTTGAAATCTTTCGCGCGGCAATCCCGCATAGTGCGCGCCACGCTTCTATTCGATTGCCGTTCGAAGCGATCGCAATGGCTGTGACGCAAGCGCGGATCGGCGCCTGATGGCGGACGAAGCCGCTGCAGAAGCGCATGGCGGTGCCCATGGATTAACCGGCGAACTGTTGCTCGATGGCTTTATCCTGTTGGGCGCTGCACTCGGTTTCGTCTTGCTGTTCCGCCGGCTCGGCCTGGGTGCGGTGCTCGGCTATCTGCTCGCCGGTGTTGCAGTCGGGCCCTTTGGATTGGCTTTGATAGACAGCGGCGAATCCATATTGGCGGTTGCCGAAATCGGGATTGTCCTGCTGCTGTTCCTTGTCGGGCTTGAACTCGCGCCGGCACGACTATGGCGCCTGAGACGGGATATTTTCGGGCTTGGGATGCTGCAGGTGATAGTCTGCGCGATCGCCATCACCGGGCTCGTTCTTGCCGGAACCAGCTTCACTTTGGCCGCAGCGTTTGCGGTTGGCATGTCGCTCGCGCTGTCATCGACCGCGCAGGTGTTACCGTTGCTCCAATCCGAAGGCCGGTTGAACACACCGCTCGGTGAACGGACCTTCTCGGTGCTGCTGTTCCAGGACCTTTCAATCGTTCCGTTGCTCACTATCGTAGCGGTGCTGTCGCGTGCACCGGCCGTTCCGGGTGCCCCGCCGGGATGGCTGCTCGCTATCTATGCGGTCTTGGCGATCGTCGGACTGGTGCTGGCTGGGCGCTATGTTCTCAATCCGCTGCTGGGCTTGGTTGGTCGTTTTGCCGAGCGCGAGCTCTTTATTGTGACCGGACTGTTCACGGTGTTCGCAGCGGCCGCGCTGATGGATTCACTGGGCCTCTCGATGGCCCTGGGTGCCTTTGTCGCCGGGGTGATGCTCGCTGACTCGCCCTATCGGCATGAGCTGGAGGCGGATGTCGATCCGTTTCGTTCAATCCTGCTCGGGCTATTTTTCCTGGCGGTCGGCATGATGCTCGATGTGGGCGTCGTGCTGGCCCAGCCACTCTTTGTGATCGGCATGGCGGTCGCCCTGGTGGCAACCAAGGTGGCGATCATCTTCGCGCTTGCCCGGGCATTCGGCGTCACGACACGCTCCGCCTTCGTCATGGGCTTGCTGCTCAGTCAGGGCGGTGAATTTGCCTTTGTGCTGTTTGCCGAAGCGGAACGGGCCCTGTTGGTAGCCGATAGCGCGACCAGCCTGTTTGGTGCCGTCGTTACACTGTCTATGGCAACCACGCCGTTCCTGATGGCGCTCGCAAAACGATTTGGCGGTGTGAAAGCATCAGCGCGCGAGGATATGGATGGGCCAAGCGGCGCGCCGACACCGGGTGCGATCATCGTTGGCCATGGCCGCTTCGGACAGACGGTGTCGCAAATGCTGACAGGCGCGAATATCCCGGTGACGCTGATCGATTCCAAGCCCGACCAGATCGACCTGTCGGGCGAATTTGGGCGCAAAGTCTATTATGGCGACGGCCTGCGGGTCGATTTGCTCCGCGAGGCCGGGGCGGATGAAGCGCGGGCGATACTGTTCTGTAATGATGGCACGGCGCTCAACAATGAGCGGCTTGAGGCCATCCGGATGGCGTTTCCCAAGGCACTGATCTTCGCTCGCACATTTGATCGCCGGCATGTGCTCAACCTCGATGCCGATCAGCTCGACGGTACCTTTCGCGAGCTATTGGAATCGGCGATTTCCATGGCGCGGCAGGCGATGGCGCGGATCGATCTCGATGAAACGCTTATCGACCGGGTGGAAGAGGAATATCGCAAGCGCGACTGCGATCGGCTGGATATGCAGCGCGAGGAGGGTGACTTGCGCGCCGGGGCCGAGATGAGCTTCGGAACCGCAGAATCACTCGATTTCGATGGCAGCGAGCCGCGCTAGGCCGCCTCGTCCAGAAAGGCAGCAATATCTGAAAGATCGACGTCACGCGCCAGATAGGTCTGGCCGATGCCGCGTGCGAGCAGGAAGGGAAGGGTGCCGCCCTCCATTTTCTTGTCATGCTGCATATGGCCGACAAGGGTATCGCCACTAGCGCTGACGCCCGCCGCTGAGAGGCCGTTCGGCAAGCCGGTGGTTTCAAAATGCGCTGCCACACGCTCCGCGTCCGCTGCGTCACACAGGCCGCGCCGCGCGGAATAGGCAAAGGCGAGCGATATGCCGGCGGCAACGGCCTCCCCATGGAGCAGGGTATCCGAAAAGCCGGTTTCTGCTTCCAGCGCATGGCCGAAGGTATGGCCCAGGTTGAGCAGCGCCCGGCGGCCGCTGCGCTCTGTCTCGTCTTCGGCGACAATGCGCGCCTTCGCCGCAACGCTGTGGCCGATTGCGGCAATCTGTGCAGACCGGTCACCGGCAAGCAGGTCACTGCCATTGGCTTCGCACCATTTGAAAAATTCAGCATCATCGATCAGCCCATATTTGACGACTTCGGCATAGCCAGCGCCCAGCTCGCGCGTCGGAAGGCTGTCGAGAACTGACGGATCGATCAGGACAAAGCCCGGCTGGTGAAAGGCGCCGATCAGATTTTTGCCAGCCTTGCTGTTGATTGCTGTCTTGCCGCCAACCGAACTGTCGACCTGAGCCAGCAGGGTCGTTGGTATCTGGACAAAACCGCATCCGCGTTTGAGGACCGCGGCCGCAAATCCCGTGAGATCGCCGATCACGCCTCCGCCCAATGCAATGATATGGTCGCCCCGTTCAACGCCGAGTGAGAGCAGCTGATCGGTCAGCTTCTCAAGCTGGTGCCAGTTCTTCGTGCCTTCGCCAGCTGGCAGGACAATGGTGTGAAGTTCGACACCAGCTGCCTGTGCAGAAACTTGCAGCCGGCCCAGTTGGCGTGTCGCGACCGTTTCGTCTGTGACGACAATCGCCCGGTCTCGCGCGATATAGGGCGCGAGCACATCCATGGCTCGATCAAGCAGTCCGTCCGCGATTTGGATATCGTAGCTGCGGCTGCCGAGCGCCACGGGAATGATGGTCATTTGGCGAGGGCCTCCAATATGCGCTCGACGGTTTCGTCATGTGCGCCGTCTCCACTTTGCACATGGATTGGTGCTTGCGCATAATATTGATTGCGCTTGGCGGCTAGCTCGGAAAGCACGACCTTTGGATCATTGTCGCGGACAAGCGGACGGGTATCGCGTCGGGATACCCGCTCGGCGAGAACGTCGATATCGGCATTGAGCCAGATCGCCAGCGCAGCGCGAAGGATCAGCGCGCGCGTCTCATCATTGACGAACGCCCCGCCACCGGTCGCTATCACCCGCGGAGACCCGTCAATCAGGCGGGAGATTACCCGTCGCTCGCCATCGCGGAAATATTCCTCGCCATAGGTTTCGAACAGCTCGCCAACCTTCATGCCGGCAGCCGCTTCAATCTCGTCATCCGAATCAACAAAGGGCAGATCGAGGCGGTTTGCCAGACGTCGCCCGATGGTCGATTTTCCAACCCCCATCAGGCCGACAAGCACTATCGGTTTGTCGATATGAGATTTTATCGCCATCGCGGCGGAATTTGGGGATGGGCTAGGCGTCATGGATTTAGGGGTATAAACAGTCCGTTCGGTCGCCGCAAAAGCGCGTTGCCAAAAGAACAAATCATAATAGGGTAAGTTTCGAATATGTCGCGGTCGCTGCTGCTTTTCCTGATATTTTTGATTGGATTAGCAATCTTCATCTATTATCTTTCTACCGTCGATACAGACGTAGAACCACAGCTTATCGAAGAACCGGTGGCCGATGAAGCGCTGGAAAACTAGCTCACTGATAGCATTGGGAATCGGGGCGAGTGCATATGCACTGGTCGTCCCGGCATTTGGCCAGGAGGGACCGGAATCCCTGCTACCGGAAGGATTTGGCGATCCTGTGCCAGCACCGCCGCCGCCCCCTCCACCGCCACCTGCGGCACCAACACCCTCCGCACCGACTGGACCCGCACCGTCCGCGCCGGTCGCACCGTCCGATCGCAGCGTGGCGCTTGATGGGGAAGGGGATATCGACGAGTTCGACATGAGCGAGCTCGATCTCGAATATGAAGATATCCCTCCGGAATATGAGCTGCCGGCTCAGGCGCGCCGCTCGCTTACCCAAGTCGGACCTCTTACGCCCGCGCTCGGTGGCTATGGCGAAGATGCCTTTGCCGGGGCCGATGGCCGCTATCTTTCGACCCTGATGCGCCGCCTTGATGCGCCGGTCGCGTCGCGCTGGATGCATATCAGCCTGCGCCGCGCGCTCATGAGCCGTGTGCCGACGCCGAACAATGTAGTTGCGCCCGATTGGGTTGCGGAGCGCGCCTGGCTGTTGCTGCGCATGGGCGAAGTGGATGGCGCTCGCATGCTGGCGCAGCGCGTTGATAGCGATCGTCATACGCCGAAACTCTATGCGGTCGCGATGCAGACCAACCTTGCGGCAACCGATCTGGCAGGTTTTTGCCCATTGGTTTCCGGCGCCCGTCGCAGCGCAGAATCACCAGCCTGGATCATGGCTGATGCAATCTGTGCGGGGCTCGGCGGCGAAAGCGCGCGAGCGACGTCGCAGATGGCGGGGTTACGCGGTGCCCAGTTGACGAATGGCTTTGACATTCGGCTCGGCGATCGTGCTGTGAATGCTGGCGGCAGCTCTCAGGCCATCGCGATCGACTGGGAGGGGGTTGAGCAACTCAACGCCTGGCGATTTGGTCTCGCCAATGCAACCGGCGTCGAGATTCCGGAAGAGCTATACCAGGCGGCCGGTCGGCAGGTTGCCGGTTGGCGCGCCCGTACTCCGACGATCGATCTGGCCGATCGCATTGCACCCGCGCGGGTAGCAGCGGCCATGGGTGTGCTGTCCAATCAGGCGCTGGTCACAATGTACAGCGCGCTGCTGGCTGATCTCGATCCGGCAGCGATCCCGGGTTCGACGACGGATATCCTGCGCTCCGCCTATGTCGAACCAGATCCCGCTGATCGGATCGCAGCGATGCAAACTTTGTGGACGGAAGATGATGGCCGGGACGGTCGATATGCCGGACTGATATTGACCGCCCGAGCTGCTGTTCGGATCCAGCCGAGCGCTGACCATGTTTCCGATGCTGGATCTCTGATTGCATCGATGATGACAGCGGGGTTGGACGTTCAGGCCGCACAATGGGCCACGGTTCTCGATGAGGATGCGGATGGCGACGCGTGGGCGTTGCTTGCGGTGGGCGCTCCGCAACCGGTGGTTGAAACGAGCCTTGAGCGGGTCGAGGACTATGCGAGCGCGGCCGGATCCTCCGGCGAACATCGCGCGCGCCTATTGGCGGCCGCACTTGCCGGTCTCGATCGCCTTTCTGCTAATGAAATCAGCGCTGTCGACCGAGCCTTTGGCCTTGGCCTGACGCGCGAAGACATCTGGACCCGCCAACTCGATCTGGTTGCGCGCGCGCAGCGGGTTGGGCTGGTTGCACTGATATCGGCAGTCGGCATGCAATCGGATGGCTGGGCCGGAATTCCGCCGCGCCACCTCTATCATATCGTGCGTGCCTATCGCTTGGCGGGGCGCGAACCCGAAGCCCGGATGATCGCTGCCGAAGCGATAACGCGCGGTTGAGCCGGTGGCCGGTGAGCGCAGCGCCCAACCGGCTGGCGACGACGCGCAACTTATTGCCCGTTTTCTGGAAATGATGGCCGCTGAAGCTGGCGCGGCCCGCAATACACTCAATGCTTATGAGACGGACCTGCGAGGGTCGTCCGGCGTACTGGAAGGCAAACTCGCCACGGCCAAACGGGCAGATCTTGAGCGGCTCGGCGATGGCTGGGCGCAGCTCGCGCGCTCCACAGTTGCCCGAAAATCCGCAGCGCTCCGACGATTTTTCGGCTTCCTCGCGGATGAGGGATTGCGTTCGGATGACCCGTCTGAGGCATTGCCGCGTCCGGGTTCCGCTCGGCCGTTGCCGAAAAGCCTGAGCCATGCCGATATTGGCCGCATCTTCGATACGCTGGAGCGCGGCGTCGCGACGCAAAAGCCGCTCGCCTTTCGCATGGCTGCGTTGATTGAGCTCCTCTATGGGTCGGGCATGCGCGCGACCGAGCTGGTGTCGCTGCCGCGCGCATCTGTACGACGCGGCTCGCCATTTCTAATCCTTACGGGCAAAGGCGGCCGTGAACGGCTGGTGCCGATATCTGACCGGGCATTGGACGCGGTCGACAAATGGCGCGAGCATGTACCCGAGGATGCACGCTGGCTGTTTCCGTCAGGCAAGAGCCATTTGAGCCGGATTCGGCTGTACCAGCTGGTCAAGGAACTGGCAGCAAATTCCGGCATCCCACCCGATCGCGTTAGCCCGCATATATTGCGCCATGCCTTTGCAACCCATCTGCTGGAAGGCGGTGCAGACCTCAGGACATTGCAGACTTTGTTGGGTCATGCCGACATTGCGACGACCCAAATCTATACCCATGTCGATAGTGCGCGGCTGGTCGCGCTCGTTAATGCACGTCATCCACTCGTTGACGCGCCCGGCTCGGAGGCTTAACCGCGCGAATATGCAGCATTTCCTAGATTTCGAAAAACCCATTGCGGATCTGCAGGCGCGGATCGCAGAATTGCGCGATACAGCGGACTCCGGTTCGCTGGATATCAACAGCGAAGTGAAGCGGCTTGAAACCAAGTCTCAAAAAATGTTGCGTGATACCTATGCCTCGTTGACGCCATGGCAAAAGACGCAGGTTGCGCGCCATCCGGATCGCCCACATTTCAAGGATTATGTGGCTGGTTTTGTTGAAGACTTTATCCCACTGGCCGGCGATCGTGGGTTTTCTGATGATCTTGCCATTGTCGGCGGTCTCGGTCGTATCGGCGGTCGTCGTGTTCTCGTCATGGGACATGAGAAGGGCGACAATACCGAAAACCGGCTGAAGCATAATTTCGGGATGGCGAAGCCCGAAGGCTATCGCAAAGCAATCCGGTTGATGAAACTCGCTGATCGATTTGGCCTGCCGGTTGTCACTCTGGTGGATACACCGGGTGCATTTCCGGGAATTCAGGCGGAAGAACGCGCCCAGGCAGAGGCGATTGCCCGTTCAACTCAAGCCTGTTTGCAGCTCCGCGTGCCAATTGTTGCCGCGATTGTCGGCGAAGGCGGCTCGGGCGGTGCGATCGCCTTGTCGAGCGCCAATAGCGTGTTGATGTTTGAAAACGCCATTTACTCGGTCATTTCGCCCGAAGGCTGTGCCTCGATTTTGTGGCGCACGGCTGACAAGGCGGCTGACGCCGCAGAAGCGATGCGGATCAGTGCCGGTGAACTCAAGAAGCTGGGCGTCGTCGATCGGGTGATTGCCGAGCCTGTGGGCGGAGCCCATCGTCAACGCGATGCGGCGATAGAGACTCTGGGCAAGGCGATTGGCGAAGAGCTGGATCGCCTGGCTGGCGTATCGGGCGACAAATTGCGGCAGAAACGCCGCGCCAAATTCTTGGATATGGGGAAATAGCCATCGCATTCTCCACTTGGGGGGAACGATCTGACCCATATCTTGGTTGTCCTGCTAGACAGGATCGGATGGAGGGATAGATGGCAAAATTGAGAATAGCGCTTCTACTATCGGCTGCTGTGGTGACAGGCAGTTGCGCGGGGTTACCGCTTCCCGGATCGGGACCGGCGGCCGGCGAAGCCATTAGCCAACAGGAGCGGCAGCAGGGGGCACAGGCGCATGCGCAATTGCTCCAGCAATTTGGCGATGCCTATTCCGGGCGACAATCAGCATATGTCGTGCAGATCGGACGGCGCATTGCGGTCGAATCCGGACTCTCCAATGCACAGAATGATTTCACAGTTACCCTTTTGAATTCGCCGGTAAATAACGCTTTCGCGCTGCCCGGCGGCTATGTGTATATCACGCGCAATCTGGTCGGCCTGATGAACAATGAGGCGGAGCTTGCTTCGGTGATGGGTCATGAGGTCGGGCATGTCGCGGCCCGCCATTCATCGCGGCGCCAAAGTACATCGACCATCACCCAGATATTGGCAGTGGGCTTGGGTTTGCTCACCGGGAGTGGTGATCTCGCCAATCTCGCCGGCCAGGCGGCACAGCTCTACACGCTGCGCTATTCGCGGAGCCAGGAATATGAAGCGGATGAACTGGGCATCACCTATCTCACCCGCGCCGGATATGATCCGTTTGCAGCTGCGGGCATGCTCTCTTCGCTGGCTGCACAGACATCGCTCAATGCGCGGATCGCCGGGCGCGAAGCGCGGTCGCTGCCGGAATGGGCCAGTACGCATCCCGATCCAGGCGCTCGTGTTTCCCGGGCGCGCAATACGGCGTCGGCAACTGGCGCGGTCGCCGGCGGCGGCACCAATAATCGCGAGGTGTTTCTCAACGCGATTGACGGCATGCTGTATGATGACGATCCGGCCCAGGGCGTAATCGACGGCAATACGTTCCGCCATCCGGACCTTCGCCTGCAATTTACGGTCCCGCAGGGATACACGATGCAAAATGGGACGAGCGCGGTCGTTGTAACGGGGCAAAACGGCCAGGCTCAGTTTGGCGGCGGCCAGCATTCGGGTTCGCTGAGCGATCATGTCGCGCGGGTGTTTCGCGAACTTGGCGGAAATCAGCGCCAGATCAATTATGGCAATGTCACATCGTCGCGGATCAACGGCATTCCGGTGGCGCAAGCCAGTGCGCGGGTGGCCAGCGGATCGAACCAGGTAGATGTGACCGTCACAGCCTATGATTTCGGATCGAACCGCAAATATCATTTCATGACCGTAACCCGCGCCGGGCAGGGGATTGGGCCGTTTAATTCGATGATTCGATCGGTGGCGCGGCTATCCAGTTCGGAAGCAGCGGCAATCCGTCCACGGGTTATCGATGTCGTGACGGTAAGGCGCGGCGATACAATTAGCGGACTTGCGTCGCGGATGGCCTATCAAAGTAACCAGGAAGCCCGGTTTCGGGTGCTCAATGCACTGGGATCAGGGGATTCGCTGCGCGCCGGACAGCGGGTAAAGCTGGTGGTCTTCGGGCGCTAAATTCCAAATTTGCTTTGGACAAAAGAAAACGGGCGGCGAATTGCTTCGCCGCCCGCAATCTCAGTAAACGATTTGGACTTAGTCCATTTCGTTCGAAACGTCGTTAAACGTGTTGCTCAGGTTGTTACCGAGCGTGCTCATTGCCGTGATAGCGGCAACGGCGATCAGAGCAGCGATCAGGCCATATTCAATAGCGGTCGCGCCCTTGCTGTCTTTCAGCATTTTACGAAAATTTTTCATTACTGGTCTCCTTTGAGTTCCAAGTTCAGGTTTCCAAATACCCCGCCAGCCCAACGAGTTCGAACCGACGATTTGAGTTTTAGAGCGGAGGTCTTTCCAAAGACTTAAAACCAATAATTTTTGACGCGTTAACCATTAGAAATGATTTGGCGTGCAAAAAAATCATTAATCTTGAGTGACTTCGTTGGAAACGTCATTCCACATATTGGTGGTTGTTCCGGCCACTGTTCCCAGCGCACCCACCATTGCAAGAACGACGAGTGAGACAATCAAACCATATTCGATTACCGTCGCACCGCGTTCATCGCGCACAATTTTCCTAAGCCCGTTTTTCATGGCACCATACCCCAGATTTTCCATACCCAGGGCGAATCTCGCATCTCCGCATTAACAAAGTGATAATTTGTCGAATGAACCCCCAGATTTTAACCGTTTCCGCGGCCGCCCTTGTCGATCATGACGGCCGTATTCTTGTCCAGAAACGCCCTGAAGGCCGGTCCATGGCGGGCCTCTGGGAGTTTCCCGGTGGCAAATGTGAGCCCGGCGAAACCCCGGAAAGTGCGCTTATTCGCGAGTTACAGGAGGAGCTTGGCATCGAAACCCATGAATCCTGCCTCGCTCCGGCGTGCTTCGCGAGCGAGGCGCTCGGCGATAAGCATTTGCTGTTGTTGCTTTATGTCTGCCGGAAGTGGGGCGGAATCGCTCGCCCGCTGGAAGCGCCGGAGATCAAATGGGTGTTTCCGCGGGAAATGTTCAGCCTCGATATGCCGCCTGCAGACCGACCGTTGATCGGATTGCTTGATTCGCTGATTTAGTCGCTGGGTTTGAGCGCATCGGCCAGCGATGTCGTGCCGCTCCCGCGCGCAGCGGGTTTCGGCTGATCCGGCGAGGGCGACCAACCGGTAAGATACATGATCTCGAAGGTTTCGGATGTTTTCCCGTCTTCACGCCGCGCCTCAAAAGCTGCATGCGCGGCCGCCAGACCGGTGCGCGAGAGGGACGGCGACTGTAACAGGCTCGCATTGGCCGATCCGCGCAGATCGCCGATCAGTCGATTGAGGCCCGGATATCGGACGGTAAGCGTCTCTCCGTCAGCCACCTGAAGCGCAAATCCCGCGCGCCCAAGCAAATCGCCCGCTGCGCGAATATCGATCTGCGGATGTATCCGCGGCGCAACGCCGCCCAGGGCCAGATCTGCGGAAAGCATCGCTTCGCGTAACGCCACCAGGCTCCCCGACCCAATACAGGCGCCCAGAAACAGGCCATCGGGACGCAAGCACCGGCGAATCAGCACCAACGCGCCGGGTAAGTCGTTCACCGTGTCGAGCGTGCCGACCGCCAGTACGAGATCAAAGCTTTCGTCAGCGAAGGGCAGGCGATCTTCGTCACATTGAACCCCGGCCGCGATTCTCGCGGCCTGAAATCCTGCATCGGCAACGACATAGGCAATGCCCTTTGACTGCAGGGCAGCCATCATGGTTTCGCCCGGATATCCAAGGACTAACGCCCGTTGGAAATCGCGTTGCACGCCGCTCAGGCGCTCGATCAGCTCTTCGGCCATATGATCTTGCAGGAAAGCATGATCGGCCCAGCGCCCAAGCGCGCGATCGCGACGCATGCGGCGCAGCGACCGGTTGAACGGTTTGTCCTGGGTGGGAAGCGGTGATTCCATGGCCGGGCTTGTGCCCGGTGGCGCGGTGCGGGACAAGACGGGATGGCACATCTTACTGCAATCCTTGGATCTATTTCCCGGAATGGGTTCGATTTCGCGCTTCCGCCGCGCTGTCCGGCCTGTGGCGAGATCGTCGATGGCGATGATCGCTTCTGCCTGGATTGCTGGATGGCGCTCGATCATCTCGATCAGGGATGCACCCAATGCGGCGATCCGCTTGTCTCGCTACCTGATGCGCAGGCGCTGTGCGGTGCCTGTATGAATGACCCACCAGCCTTCGATTCCATGCGCGCGGCGGTACGCTATGGGGATGTTGCGCGAATTGTGGCGCTGCGTCTCAAATATGGCGGGCGGGTTGGCGCTGCCCGGACGATCGCCGCGAATCTTCATCGCCATATGCGTGATTGTGATGATGCCCTGATCGTGCCGGTACCGCTTCATCGCTGGCGGCTTTGGCGTCGAGGTTATAATCAGGCCGCCTTGATTGCGCGGGCGCTCGCCCCGGCGGCGCCGGAACGGCTCTCGCTCTCCGCACTGCGCCGAACTCGCGCCACACCCTATTTACGCGCGATGGGGGCTCGCGAACGCGCCAAAACCGTGCGCGGCGCTTTTTCCATCAACCCCGAGCAACGCGCGCAGATCGCCGGCCAGCGGCTCGTCCTGGTCGATGACGTCTATACCAGCGGCGCGACCGTTCGTGCCTGCGCAAAGGTGCTGAAACGCGCCGGCGCCCGCGAAATCCATGTTCGTTGCTGGGCGCGTGTCTGTCACGACGATGCGGATGACTATTGACGACGGCGGCTCTGCTTCACACATGGGTGATATGGCCAAGGTAGAAATCTACACCAAATTCCTGTGCGGCTACTGCGCGCGCGCAAAAAACCTGCTCGAATCCAAGGGTGTCGCATTCGAGGAATTCGACATCACCATGGATGCTCCGAAGCGGGACGAGATGCTCGAACGCAGCAATGGCGGACTTACGGTACCGCAAATCTTTATCGATGGCCGGCATGTCGGTGGATCGGACGAACTTGCCGCACTTGAGAGGGCAGGCGAGCTGGATTCGCTGCTCTCGGCCTGATCCGCAGTCATGCGTATTGCACTTCTCCAGATGAATAGCGGGATCGACCCGGCTGAAAATGCCGCGACGATGGTCGATGCGGTTGCCGAAGCAAAAGCCGGTGGCGCGACCATGGTCTTCACTCCGGAAATGAGCGGGCTGCTTGATCAGAAACGCAAGCGTGCCGCTGCCCATCTGACGACCGAGGGCGAAGACAGCGTATTGGCGGCCGTACGCACAGCCGCCGCCGAGCACGGGATTTGGGTGCATATTGGATCGCTCGCCCTGCGCGCCGAGGGAGACCCAGACCGGCTCGTCAATCGCGGCTTTGTTATTGACGACAAGGGTGAGATCCGCGCGCGCTATGACAAGATCCATCTGTTCGATGTCGATCTTGATACCGGCGAAAGCTGGCGCGAAAGTTCCACCTACGATGCCGGTGAGCAGGCGGTGATCGCCGAAACGCCTCTCGGTCCGCTCGGTATGTCAGTCTGTTATGATCTGCGCTTTGCGGATTTGTACCGCGCACTCAGTGACGCCGGCGCGACGCTGATCACTATTCCGGCGGCTTTTACCGTGCCGACGGGAAAGGCGCATTGGCATGTGCTGATGCGGGCTCGGGCGATTGAATCGGCAGCCTTTGTAATCGCAGCGGCCCAGTGCGGCCATCATGCGGACGGGCGCGATACCTTTGGTCATAGCCTGGTTGTCGATCCCTGGGGCGAAGTCCTGCTCGATATGGGCGACACGCTTGGCGTTGGCTTTGCGGACATTGATCCAGCGCGGCTCGATGAGGTCCGCAAACGCATTCCCGTGATCCGCCATCGTCGGCCATTCGCCGCGCCGGAGACAGCGGGATGATTGTCTTCGATCTCCAATGCGGGGCGGGTGCCCATGTCTTCGAGGCCTGGTTCGGTTCATCCAGCGATTACGAGGAACAGCGCGAGAAGGGCCTTGTGAACTGCCCGATCTGCGGGTCCGGTGATATCAGCAAGGCAGTGATGGCTCCGGCGGTTGGCGCCAAGGGCAACCAAGTGGCTGAGGGGAGCGCGGCTTCTTCAGATACAGCGCTGGCGGTATCCAATAGCAATCCGGATCCCGCTCAGATGAAAGCGATGCTGGAAACGCTCGCCAAGGAGCAGGCCAAGGCGCTCGAAAATTCAGACTATGTCGGCGATGATTTCGCGAACGAAGCGCGGGCCATGCATGATGGCGAGATCGACGATCGCCCGATCCATGGGCAAACTTCGGTGGAAGATGCCAAGGCATTGCTTGAGGACGGCGTGCCCGTCGCCCCGCTGCCACTTCCCATCCGCTCGCCAAAAAGCGAGAATTGACCGCCCGGCAGGCCGCGCCTAACGAGCCAGTTGGAGCGCCCGTAGCTCAGTTGGATAGAGCACCAGATTCCTAATCTGGGGGCCACAGGTTCAAATCCTGTCGGGCGCACCATTCATCGCCGCAGCGGCGACTGCTGACCACCAATCCCTACTCCGCCTCAGCCTCTTGCTCAGCGGCTTGCGTCCATCGTTCACCGAAGTTGCGATAGGTGGTCAGCCGGTGCGGCATGACATCGCCTGTTGCGCGTCCAACCCGATAGGCCTCCGCTGTCCAGTGAATGGCGGCCGCGCGGTCGCCCAAAGCATTTTCTGCCAGTGCGTTCATGAATGCGGTTTCGGCATTATCGGGATGTTCCCTGTGCACCCGAGCGAAGAGCGCGCGTGCAGCATCGGCCTCGCCCGCCGCAGCCAAGCGGATTCCGAGCAAGCCGAGCTCCATCGCTTGCGGGTAGAAGCGCGGCCCAAGCTCAGCCTCGCGTTCGGCAAACCAGCTATTGATTGCGGTCGCGCCGTCAGTCTCGATCCGTTCCTGGAGAGCGGTATCAAATCCCCAGGCTGGATAGAGCCGCTCAATGGCGTCGGCGAAAGCGGGCATGACAACGCTAAAATGATTGGTGCGCGGGACCACCGAATAGTGCCATTCAATGCTGTCGGGTGCCCGCGCCTCGAACATCTCCGCAAAGGCATTGCCATCGGGAACAGTGGCGCCGCCATCGGCTTCCGCGACGGCCATATAGTAGAAGAGTTCAGGATATTCAGGCGCAGCGAAAAAGCGCTCGGCTTCTTCAAACAGGAACCGGCCAGAGACCCATGTGCTGGTGCTGAGCGCGATATAGCTTTCGAATGCATCGGGCCGGGTCATCATCACATAGGCTGTGATCACGCCGCCAAAGGAATGGCCGAACAGGGTATTGAAGCCCGAGGTTCGATATCGGCCATCGATCATCGGCTTCAGTTCGTCGGTTAGAAAATCGCGAAATGCATCAGCTTCTCCCGAATTGGGAAAACTCGCAGAGGGCCGCGGGACAAAGTCACGGTTGCGATCGACATTACGAATGCCGACGACGATGGTTTCCGGGATCCGCCCCCAATAGCTGAGATAGTCAACATAGTCGGCGACGATCCGATAATTCCAATCGGCATCGGTGACGTAAAATACGGGGTACCGATCCTGCGTCTCTGAATAACTTGCCGGTAAACGGACCGTAATTTCGCGACTTTCGCCAATCACGAGTGATTCCACTGCCAATTCTTCCTCGCGATCAGTGGATTGAACTGGCGACGCAGCGCGATTCCAATCGAGCGGGGTCAAGTCTTGGGCTGCGGCGGGTGCAGCCAGAGCGGCGGCAGCAACGCCTAAGATAGCGCAGGCAATTCGCATGGGACCTCCTATCAAGGACTGACGGAGATAATCTGACCGGCGCTCGCCTCAATCGTTCATCGCTTAACCAACGATGGTTTTCGGCAAATAGCGCGATATGAGCGCCGCGGGCGTCAGTCGTCGGTTAGGCACACGAACAGCATCGTGATTGCCGATGCCATCGCGTACATGTACGCGCCTTCCATCGATCCCGTGCCAAGCTGGGTTTGCCACATCTGGAAAAACGCCGCGCCGAAGGTCATGAAAAAGCCGAACCAGACCAGCAAGGCGAGCGCCGCTGCAATGACGCCGGCGCGCTTGGCTGCGTGAAACTCTTCGGCTGGAGCGGTGCGGGCCTTGAACAGATCCCAACCGCCCTTGATACCAAAAAATGCGACGGCAAATTCGCCGATCAGCACCATTGTCAGCGCGACCCAGCCGATCATCGGGTCGGATAGTTTGAAGAAGAATGTCTCGCGATACACTGCATGATCCGTGCCGCTCAGGACATAGACGAGAGATTCATGGGCAGTCGACAGATTGGCAATGTTTTGAAGTACGTAGAACAGGGCGTGCAGCCCAATAAACAACACCAATAGTGATTTTATGATCCGTATCATTGTAGCGCCCCCCAAATGTCCCCGTCCAAAGGCTAGCATTTCCAGGCCTTGCGGGCAATTTGATAGGCGCGGGGAGGCGTGCGCTGCGGCAGTGGACAAGGTGACCAAACCGGTCTTCGGATATCCGCTTTGCGCCCAAACCGGACACAGCTAGAATCAGTATAAAAGCGGCTAGACTGAATCCCTATGCCCTCAGGCGCGGCTCCAGCGCGCAGCAGGAGGAGTCCTGCACATTCGCGATGGCATTCGTACTTCCTCACCGCCCCTGATAACAATGTCGGTCACAATCATGCAGGTCCTGCCAGCTGATTCTTGGGATGTACCTGCAATCTCAGCTCGCGCTAGCTGCTGAACTGTTGCTAGGTTTTCGCGTGCGGCTAGACCATTTTCATCCTGCCCGCCTTGTGTGCGATCAGTGTGTTCTACGACCTCGCGATAGAGGTCCTCCGCCTCCGAATAACGACCCTGTTCTTGAAGCGCGACAGCCAAGTTGGTTTTAGCGGCCAAGGCCTCCGGAGCATCGGATCCAAGCTCTGTTTCTGCAACTTGCATAGAACGGCGCGCTAGTTGTTCGGCTTCCTGATTTCTACCCTCTGCGACCAACAACCCCGCAAGATTGTTTCGGTTTAGAACTGTATTGGGATGGCTTGCTCCAACCGTGCGTTCTTGGGCTTCCAGTGCCCTTCGATAGAGTTGTTCGGCCTCTGCGTTCCGACCTTGATCGTGGTAAAGTACGGCTAGGTTACCGATTGAGACGAGCGTATCGGGATGCTCGGCGCCCAATGCCATTGCCCGGAATTCAACGATCATTTGGAGAAGTTCTTGTGCCTCGGTGAGAAGGTCTGCCGCATACAACATCCGCGCAACACTGCTCGCTACGTCAAGCGTTACGGGATGCACCAAACCCAATTCACGCTCACTGGTGTCAAAAGCTTGCGTAAAAAGGGATAAGGCCTCTTCGAAGCGGCCTTGCTCCCAATATAGAGTCGCCAGATTGTTCATCGTTGTCAGTGTCCCGGGATGCCCGGGACCCAAGGTGCGTTCAGCAGTTTGGAGCGCTCGCAGATAATGTGGTTCGGCTTCCCTCAACTGGCCCCTTTGGAAGTAAAGCGTGGCTACATTATTCACCATAGCCAGCGTGAAACTATGATCCGGACCCAAGACACGCTCAAAACCGTTCAGCGCCCGCCGAATAAGCGGTTCCGCTTCGGCATCGCGGCCCTGATGAAAACGCAAAGCAGCCAGATTTGCGACGGTCTCCAATGTGTCGCTATGTTCGGGGCCAAGGGTTCGTTCTTGGGCTTCGAGCGCTCTTCGGATAAGTACTTCCGCCTCTGCGTAGCGCCCCATGGCGATTTGTGCAGATGCCATATGCGTAAGCCATGAAAGTGTCTCCTGATGCTCAGGCCCCAGGGTGCGTTCACTTTCCTCAAACTGCTGCCTGGCCAGCTCTTCGGCCTCTGCATATTGGCCGGCGTCAAAAAGTTCTTCTGCTCTGTCCTCCAAATTCTGTTGAGCTCCAGCTGGTACTGCCCACATCAAGGCGAAAAAGAGCAAGACGACAAAGGTGAACAGATTTGCCAGCCGGCTCATCCGTTGAAGCAAGTTTTCTTGAGCGATTATGATCTCTCCCCGGTCTTTCGCCGACCAACCTTCGCATAGGTCTCCTATGTTGGGAACCTCTTGTGATTAGGGGCGCCAGATCCAGCAGGTCTCTGGTGAGTCAATAGCGCCGTAGTCAATTTCTCGAATGTCCGCTTTCGGCCAGAAGCGGTCTTTGAGCCATCCTTCGGCCCGATCGAAAACCCATGCTGTCCTACACATAATGGACTGTGATACTATTCGGACAAGCCATGTTGTTTTGAACACTGCGTTGCCGCGGGCGTAGGAAAACTGCGTCCTATTGGACACATAATTGCCCGGTTACCGGCGGCCTGTGTCAACTAGTGTCAACTAAATGCGGGGCCTAGCCAGCTGTCTGGGGCGGGAATTTGCCGATCTACGCCGCCAGGGCGCAGCCTTCCAGGGTGATGCGGTGCATGACGCGGCGTTCGCCCTGATAGTCGTTGAGCGCATAGTGCCAGGTGGCGCGGTTGTCCCAAAAGGCGATCGAGCCGGGCTTCCATTCGAAGCGCGTCACGAATTGATCCTGCTGGGCATGCATGTAGAGCCGCATCAGAAGGGCAGCGCTGTCTTCCTGCGACATGCCTTTCATGCCGATCGTGAAAGCCGCGTTGACGTAGAGGATTTTCTTGCCGCTCAGCGGGTGGGTGATGATGACGGGATGGACAACATCGTCGAGCGCATCGGCTGCATCGGCATTGTGGAGCCGCTCATTGACGTCGCTGCCTTCTTTATAGGCCGATTGGCCGCCAAAGATGTGCTTGCTCGAATGGACCGCTTCGAGCCCGTCGAGCAACTGCTTGGTTTCATCGTCCAGCGCTTCATAGGCGGCCGCCATATCGGCGAACATTGTATCGCCACCCTTGGGCGGGAGTTCGCGCGCGACGAGGATCGAGCCCATGGCGGGTTCGGCGTCATAGCTGTGATCGGTGTGCCAGCCACCGCCGATATTGGTGGCCTGGTCGGGCTCCTTGCGCACTTCGGCAATCTGCGGATAGCCGTCGACCGGTGTGAAGAAGCGATTGACGTTGATATCGCCCCAGCGTTCGGCGAATTCGATATGCTGTTCGGGGGTAATCGTCTGGTCGCGCAGGAAGATCAGACCATGATCGGCAAAGGCCTGGCGGATGACGGCGAAATCCTCGTCGCTGATCGGCTGCGATATATCGACATTGCCGATTTCGGCGCCGGGGCCCTTGCAAGGGGTGACGGTGATGCTGCTCATGCTCGGATCCTCCTCTGGTCCTGTACGTTTGGCCAGCTTTACGAGGACGTCAAGAGTACCTAGCTGTAGTATCAAGACGCAATTTCTGCGAAAAAGGCTGAATATGAGCGACTATGACCCTGCCATGGACCCCGCCTTGGACGATGACATCATCGCGCCACAGGCCAAGATTCCGGTGCCCGATGAGGTGCAAGAGGCGATCGAAACCCTGATTCGCTGGGCCGGCGACGATCCGAGCCGCGAAGGGCTGGTCGACACGCCGAAGCGCGTCGCAAGGGCCTGGAAGGAATATTGCCAGGGCTATGAAGAAGATCCTGCAGTTCACCTGGAGCGGACCTTTGAAGAAGTCGGTGGCTATGACGAACTGGTCCTGTTGAAGGACATCCCGTTCCAGTCCCATTGCGAACATCATATGGCGCCGATCATCGGGTCGGCATCAATTGCCTATATGCCGCGCGAGCGTGTCGTCGGCATTTCGAAACTCGCCCGGGTGATGAACGGTTTTGCCCGTCGGCTCCAGGTGCAGGAGCGGATGACAGCCGAGATCGCACAATGCATCTGGGATCACCTTCAACCGCATGGCGTGGCCGTCGTGATCAATGCGAGCCATAGTTGCATGACAGCGCGCGGCGTCCGGACGCCGGGCGTCAAGATGACAACATCACGATTGCTTGGTTGCTTCCTCGATGACGAACGGAGCCGTAAGGAAGTTCTGTCGCTGATGGGATATTGAGGCTAAGACTCAACGCCATGAACAATCTAATGCGCAGAGCCAGTTCGGGATGGATCGTGGCAGCTGGAGCCTTGGTGCTTTCAGCTTGCGGCGAGAGCCAACTGGGCGAGACCGAAGTGACGACCAATGGCATGTCGGACGAGGTGGCCGAGGCGCCGCAACGTCTGACTCCGGTCGACGAACCGGTTGAGGTCGAGGCGCCTGTGCTCGCACCGCTTTCCTTTACCGATATCGAAGCCGAGCTCGAGCCTGGGGCCGGATGCAGCGTGGTAGCCGATGGCAAGGCACTGCTGGTCGCAGTCGAGGGCGATGCAATCAGCCAACCTTATGGCACATTGCGACATTTTGAATTTGACGGCGATTTCGACACGCTAGGCGAGGGCGGCAGCTTCACTGCCGGTGTCATAACCATTGTCGTAACGCCGGAAGAAGGCGAGGGCGAACAGATTGAAACCCAGCTCGTCCGATCCGCTGTCGTTACGATTCGCGAAGATGGCCAAGAGGGCGAGGCGGAAATCCGCGGCGAATGGCAGTGCGGCGCCTAGGCGCGGCAACTGATTTCTAACATTCGCCCCAACGGCGGAAGAGATTCTGCTGGACCGTCTGGATTCGGGTAAAATTCTCGTCCGACATATTGGCACCCTCAAGTGCCGCGACCTCGTTGAGTTCCGAAAGCAGCTCGCGCTTGGCCGGGTCGGCGACCTGGCTCTCGATGAAAGTGATTCCGACGACGCGCTCGCCTTTCTCAACCTTCTCCACCTCGTGGAGCGTGGTCGATGGGTAGACAATCGCCGAACCGAGTTCGCCTTTAAACCGCATATGTCCGTCGGCTTGCTTTATGTGGAGATGGCCACCCTCATAACTGTTGGGATCGGCAAGAAAGATCGTGCAGCTGATATCCGAGCGTACCGGACCGTCGACCGATTGCATAAAGGCCATGTCAGGATGCAGACCGTAATGCATGCCGGTCTCATACCGGGTTACGAGCGGTGGTGCGATCTTGCGGGGAAAGGCGAAGTTACGAAACTCTTCGCTACGGACCAGCGCGTTCGACATGATGGTCGATGACCGTTCATAGGCTTCGGTGTCGTTGAGATGCAGGTTATTCTTTACCAGCGAATGCGGGTTGCTGATCTTACCATCGACAAAGGTTGCGCTGTCGATGATCTCGCGCAGCTCCTTGATATCCTGTCCGTTCAACAGGCCATAGATCATCTTGAACATCGTTACGTCCCCGAATGGTTTGCCAGCGCCTCTGCCACTTTGGGGTAGCGGCTGGCAGTGTCATTGAGCCAAGTCAAAGCCTTGTCGATGCCATCTTGGTGAGTGCCGTGCGCTTCGGCAAGCAGCTTCTCCCTCAGGTCCGGGCTGTAATCATGGTCTGGCGCCTTGGAGTAGCGGGTCATGAGCGGTCCGCTTGTCAGGCCTGCGATTGTGTCCGCATCGTGCGGGTAACCGAAGAAGCGCGCGATATCGGTCAGCTGTTCGCTGGGCTCGGCCAGGAATGCGTCGAAGTCGACCCATAGAATATGATCGTCCGGTGCGATTTTTCGTGCGTCTTCAAGGGCGAGAATTTCACACAGCCAACTCATCGCGGCTCGAACCGGTTCGTCGAGTTCCCAGAGGTTCCAATCTTCGCCGCCAAGGCGCTGGTGCAGCCTTTTCAATCGCGTTGGCGCTAGCATTGCCAATTCCTGGCGCGAATTCTCACCGGCGAGGATGGTTGCGAGATAGCGTTTTGGCGAGACACTGAGAAGCAGGGCCTTTCGCTGATCGCCGATTATCGGTGCCGCTATCTCGCTGACAAAGCTCGATGCCTTGATCTGTGCGCGATCTTGCGGCGTAAAACCGCGTGACAGCCAACGGATGACAGTCTCGAGGCGCTGATCGAATTGCACAGGAGACCAGATGGCATGCGGCGCGTTACGATCGGTCGCAAGATCAGCGAAGTTGCGCAGGATTTGGGGCTCGCGCAACGCAAACACGCCATCCAGCTCACCCAGCAATCGCGATATCAATGTCGATCCGACATGGCCGATATGGAAGATGAAGTCGGCATCGCTCCGACTGGTTTGGTCTGCTGTTTCCAGCTCAGCCCAGTCCGCCCATTGCGGCTGGCTCTGCTGGCTCAGCATGCGTTGATCGAGAAAGCTTGCCTCGCGATAACTCTCTTCGGTCATGCGGACCAGCAATACGCGATCGGTGGCAGCATCCATCTGTTGCGGAAACCAACCGGGCCCCTTGGCAAAAGCCTGGGCCATTGGGGAGAGGGGAGGCGCGTTCGTCATGAGCTGACCCTCCCTAAAAAGGAAGCGGGCCCGGCGCCACCCCTGAAGGGGATAGTGCCGAGCCCGCTCTTATCTGTGTAACCGCAATAGTTATGCAGTTTTGTCGTCTTCGTCTTCGTCCGAAGCGGCTTCTTCTTCCGGAGCGGCCTCGTCTGAAGCAGCGTCTTCCGACGTTTCTTCTTCAGCGGCGTCTTCGGTGTCAGCCGCCTCGTCGTCGCCGCCTTCGGTGGCTTCGCCTTCGGCTTCGTCACCTTCAGCTGCGGCTTCGGGGGCTTCGCTTTCGTCAGCATCATCTTCGCTGAGATCGGCAGCGGCGATTTCAGCCTGCTCCTGCTCAAACATTTCAGCGATGACGTCGACGCCGTCAGCCTGACGTTCCGCCTCTTCAGGCGAGCGAGCAACATTGACCTTGATCGTCGCATCGACTTCGGCGTGAAGTTCGATCCGAACTTCATACATGCCGATGGCCTTGATCGGACGTTCGAGAACGACCTGCTTTTTGGTAACCGGTTCGCCCTTGGCTTCCAGTTCGCTGACAATGTCACGAACTGAAACCGAACCGTAAAGCTGGCCGGTCTGCGAGGCCTGGCGGATCAGTTCGATGGTCATGCCATCAAGCTTCTCACCTTCGGTCGCAGCTGCCGCGCGGCGCTCTTCATTTTCTTTTTCAAGACGTTCGCGATTGGCTTCGAAGACTTCCTTGTTCGCCTTGTTGGCGCGCAGGGCCTTTTTGTTCGGCAGCAGGAAATTGCGCGCATAACCGTCTTTCACGGTTACGACATCGCCAATGGTCCCGAGATTGCCAACGCGTTCGAGCAGAATGATATCCATGATACTGCTCCTACTTCACGATGTACGGAAGCAAGCCGATATGCCGAGAGCGTTTGATCGCCTTGGCCAGTTCGCGCTGCTTCTTTGCCGAAACGGCAGTGATACGGGAAGGAACGATCTTGCCGCGCTCAGAGAGAAAACCCTGAAGCAGTTTAACGTCCTTATAATCGATGACCGGCGCATCATTGCCCGAAAAGGGGCAGCTCTTGCGGCGGCGGAAAAATGGGCGTGCCATAATCTATATCTCCTCTGTCGCCGGTCTAGCGATCGTCGTCGTCGCGACCGCGACGCTTCGAATCACGTTCATTCTTGCGCATCATGATCGACGGGCCTTCTTCATGCTCGTCGACGCGGATCGTCATGTAGCGAATGACGTCTTCATTGATGCGGGTCTGGCGTTCCAGTTCAGCGACAACCGAACCAGGACCGTCGACATGCAGCATTACGAAATGTGCCTTGCGGTTCTTCTGGATCGGATAGGCGAGCGATTTGAGACCCCAGGTCTCCGTGCGCGTAACCTTGCCTTCATTGGATTCGATGATCTTCGTGGCTTCCTCGGCCAGCGTATCAACCTGGGCTTGTGCCAGGTCCTGACGCGCGAGGAAGACATGCTCATAAAGAGCCATGCTTCTCTTACCTTTCTTGCCGATCGTTGACGCCGCACCATGCGAACGTCCCTCCGGCTTTCTTCAAACACCAGCGCAAAACGCATGCGTTTCACTCTGGAAGCGGGCCATTTAGGGGCTTTGACCCTGTTTGGCAAGCGATATGCTGCATCCGCGAACAGTGGTGGCTGACATTACACTGGTTGACACTGGTCGCTGCGGAATCTTCGCAAAACCGTGTTCTAATGGCATCCATTGCAGTCAGACGGTGCAGCCTTAGGCGTGCATATCGCCGAGAGGGCCCATCTCTTCGTGCGGCTTGCCTTGCAGCGGTCAGTCTCACATAGGATTGCCGCTCGCGATGAGGGGGAATAGCGATGATAGGGACATGGCATGGATTGGTATCGGCGGTAGCAGCTTGTGCAGTCTATTCCGCTGCCGTCGCGCAGGGCCCAGAGCCAATGGAGTTGCCGAACACTCCCGTGATTGACGGCCAGGATTATCCTGATTGTCGGTACGATTATCGCGAGCGCAATCTGGCGCGATCCCGCGCCGAAGAAATTACCCAATGCATCGAACGGATCGATGGATATTATGCTGAAATTGTTATGCCCTTCGCCGCTCAGTTGGGCGACGAAGCCGGCTCTGGCGAGGGTGATGATGCACTCTATCAGGCTGCCGAGGGCCGCTATCGGGATGATCGCGAATATCTGGGTGAGCGCTTTTGCCGCTATGCGGAGTGCGAGGGGTATCAGCCGAGCGCGCTTAGCGGTGAGCGTGACATGGCTGATGGCATGCAGCGATGCGGCGATGAAGGTGACACAATCTATCTTGAGGGCCTGATTGGCCGATTGATAAACCGGGTGCGGCGGATTGATACGGGCACCAACATAACCGGTGCGTTGATCAGCTTTGCGTGTCGGCTCGAGCCTGAAGAACGGCAAGCCGCAGCAGACGCGAGCGAACAGGCCATCGCGCAGGACGAGGTCGGCGCGACGGCCGAATGGGTCAGCCCTGTGCGCGAAGACGTGTCGGGTTCCTCAACCGTAACCGCGAGGAATTCCGAACCTTCGGGCGCAACCTGCCTCGATATTACCGACGTCATCATAATTGGCGGCGAGGAAGCACGCGCAACGCGCACAATGTGCCGCGCGCCAGGCGAGAGTCGCTACGTCCTCCAAGGCTGACCCGGCCCCTGAAGCCACGCCCTTTGTGTAACTCAGCGGTTAAACTGTTCACCCCGACGCGGACTAATGGCGGCTAGTCATTGCCGCGTCCGTTTCCCGCGGGATCAGCGCTGGCCCCGAGATCACTATCGGTGATGCCGCTTTGTCGCTCGGCGAGGGGATTGGTTCGGCCGAACTCGGGCTCGTCGATGATGCTTCCATTAGCGCTGCTATCGCCATCGGTAATGCCGTTGCGAAATGTTCGCGGTGCGCCGCGGCCGGTTCCTGCAGGGTCGGCTGACGGTCCAGTATCTGCGTCCGTTATCCCACCTGAACCGCCGCTAGCACTGTTAGTAATCTCGTAGCGCCGCGTTACGCCCGTTCGTGCACGCCCGCGCCCATTTCCTGTCGGATCAGCGAATTCGCCGGAATCGCTGTCGGTGGTCGGCGGCGGTGCAGGTTCAAAATGGGATTGATGAGCGATCGCCCGGCTTGATAGGGCGAGCGCCGCTGATGATCCGAGCACACGGACCAGAAAGGATCGGCGATCAAGTTTCATACTCATTCGGCGTCGGTTTCTGCTGCCATTTCGGCATCGTTTGGCGGTTCGGCAGGTTCGAAATGCTGCGACGGTTGCTGGAGCTCTTCGGCCGCCGTATCAGCCTCTTCATAGGCGTCTTCGGACCCTGCCTCTGCGCATGCTGATATCAGCGTAAATGCCGCTACTGTTGTCGCGATACGTTTCATGCTCAATCCCCCCTTGTTGCCAATCAGGATATCACATGCGGTGATTGGCGCTCAACCTTCGGTATTTAGCCAGGCCAGCTCGAACTGCCACTGGTCCGCCCGGGCGGCGTCGTCAAAGGCATCGCGATCCCCGCCCGCACGTTCCAGAAACCCGTCGGGATCGATCGGAGTGGCGGACTGCATAATGATAAACCCGCCCCAACCTTCATGGCTTGCCGTAAAATAGACCGCCTGGCGCGTGTCACCGCCACCGGCGCCGACTTGCTGTTCAGCCATGGCAGTCTGGTCATAGATCGGTTGGATCGATCCATTGGGTTCGACAGAAAACAGGAAGATGTGCTCGGGCATATCGCTTGGCTCGAACAAAAGGCGGAAATATTCGGTCCCACCGGCCTGGTATTTTTGCGCTTCGAAGCGGCTCAAACCCTGGCGCCGGTGCCGAACCAGATTGTCGATCAACGGGCATTGCGCATCTTCGATGGTCTCAATGCGGCGGGTTTCGATCTCAACTGTTTCAACGCCCTGCGCGCGCAATTCTGAGACGAGACGATTGCCAACGGAACGCGGATGCAGATCGGATGCACCGAAAATTTCAGCCTCAATACGGCGCTCGCTTTCGACAAATTGTCCGATCCCGAGCCAGCTGCACGGCATCACCTGCAACTCCGCGGTTAGCACCGCACGCCCGTCAACAGAGTCTGTCGGGCGCATCAATGCCTGCGCGGCAATGGCTATCACGGCCACGACTCCCAATCCGATTGCGGCCCAACCGGCCAATTTCAACAGTCGTTGTCGCGATCGGCCTTCGGTCATCTTTTCGACCATGTGGATGACCTCGGAAACCGTATCTCCCTCGGGCTGATAGGCGCTGATGCCTTTGATATAGGAGGGAAGGTCTCCGGGATCGGCATCACCCAAAAGTATCGGCAATATCCGCCCAGCAGGATCCGGCCATATCTGTTCTGCCAGTTTCAATTCAGTGCGTGTGTAGCGACCTTCGGCTAGCGAAGCCTTAGAACAGAGAAACACCATCGCGTCCGACTTGCCGATCCGTTCTGCGATAATACGGTCATAGCCGTCAGACGGTTTCAGGCCTTCACGGTCAAAAAATACGTCATGCCCATGCTGCCGCAGTCTGGCCTGGATATCGCGCGCCAGATCAAGGTCCTGGCTCGCATAGGAAATGAAAATTCTTGCCACAGCCGCGTTATGCCATTGTGCACGCATATTGCGAAGTGCTTACCGGAAACGGCTAAAAGTGAGCGGAGATATCCTATCCGCGCGCTGGCCTCCATAGCGGCCCAACTGCGATCAACAGGATGATCACATTGAACGCGGCGTTGGATGCATTTCCCGAGGTAATCGATCCCGCGCTGTCGAGCAGGAACCAGGAAATGGCGCCGGCCAGGACCGCTTTGCGGACGCCTTCGGGCGCGGCATCATAGACGGATCCCGACAATATCCAGATCATCACGCCCCAGCCGAGCAGGAACCCGCCGGTGAGCGCCGAAAGAAACCGCGTGTCGCTAGACTCATAGGTCTGCGCACCGTCAAGCGGCCAGCTCAGAAGGTCGAGGCTCCAACGGGCCGGTTCGAGTGTTGCGTCCATCGTGCCGAGAAAGAAGATCGGGGCAAATGAAGCGATTACGATGGCCGTGATCTTGAGCCAGAATTTGTGGAATTCCTGTGTCATGCGTTCCTCCGCGTCTGTTGTGCGGCATCAAGCATGGGCAGAGAGGCGAAACAATTACCTTGGAGGTAATGGGATTACTTCAGGCGGCGATGTCGGCGAGTGCCCGTTTCAGCCCACGGCCGAGCAAATTGTCGACAGCCGATTTCGCGGTGAAGAAGCGGTTGTTCATCCGGTTGCGGCCCATCACTTCATTCTGGAACGCCGGGCGCGCGCGAATACGTTCGAACCAGCTATTGAGCGCGGGATGATAGCTGGGAAAGGGATAGCCGGTTTCCTTGAGCCGCAAGACTTTCATCGCCCAGAAGGGGTCGGCAATTGTCAGCGTGTCGCCCATCAGGAAGGTGCGCCCGTCTGCCAGTTCTACATCGAGCTCGCAAAATGCTGCGTAGAGCTTGGTGAGATGATCCTGGTTCACCGCATCCGGGATCGAACGCGTGCTGAACGCGCTGTAGAACGACACGAGATTTTCGCCATCCTGCCCATTGGCGGCAAGATCAGAAAGCGAGTTTCGCTCCTTGGGCTTCAGCATTGCCAATCGTCCCAATCCCCAATGGAATGTCACATAGCGCAGCGACAAGTGCAGCTTCTTGGCCTGCTCGACCCGGGCCATGGTGGCCGTGCGCAGCTCAGGATCAGCCGGCACCATTGGGTCGCCGCCAAAGGCTTCGTCGAGATAGGTAATGATATCCATCGATTCCAAGTAAAGCCGGCCATCATGGACAAGCGCGGGGACCACCATATCCGGATGGATGGCCGCATAGGCGTCGGTCATATGTTCCTTCTTGACCAGAGACACCCGACGGCTGACCCATTTTCCGTCCTCGCCGGTCACGTCGTCCGGCGTAACGGAATCGAACACCACTTCACGGCCGCGCGCCAAGCCCTTTTCACCGAGCGCGAATCTGACACGCTGCGCGCACGGTGCACCGTCGAAATGAAAAAGATGCACGCCTTCAAGTTGTTCCGGAATTGGACTGGCCGGTGTGTGTATCAGCGCCATGCATCTCTCCATCAATGATCGGCCAATTCGCGCTGCCTCTGCTGTGGCTGAAACGCTTGATGACATTCAGGGGCATTCGACGGTAAGGTAGCCTAAATCAGGAAGGAGAAGCCAGATGGCGACGGCAGTGAAGGAATCGATGGGCGTTTTGGAAGTCGAACAGGGATTTGCGATTGCCGATCCCACAAAGATCGACCGGCTCGAGGGCAAGGTATCGGATATCGAGTGGAAGCTGCGCTGCGAATTGGCAGCAACCTATCGTTTGTGCGCAATCTACGGTTGGACGGATCTGGTGTTCACCCACATCTCTGTCCGCCTGCCGGATGAGGACGGCGAAGAACGCTTCCTGATCAATCCCTATGGCGTGATGTTCGATGAAATGACGGCCTCGTCACTGATCAAGACCGATCTCGATGGCAATGCGAAGCAGGAGACACCCTATTTCGCAAATCCCGCCGGATTCACCATCCATAGCGCCGTGCATAGTGCGCGCGAGGATGCCGGCTGCGTGATCCATGTGCACACGCCCTATGGCATTGCCGTTTCGGTACAGAAGGAGGGCCTACGCCGCTACACGCAATTCTCGATGCAGATCCATGATGACCTTGCCTATCATGACTATGAAGGCATCGCGCTCGACCTTGACGAGCGTGAGCGGCTGGTCGCGGATATTGGCGAGAAGAACCTGCTGATCCTGCGCAACCATGGCACGCTGACGATCGGACAGAATTGCGCATTGGCATTCCTCAGAATGTATCTGCTGGAAAATAGCTGCAAGACGCAGATTCTTGCTCAGTCGATTGGCGGTGCCGAGCATCTCCATGAAGAGAGCGAAGAAATGGGCCACCGCGTGTTTCAGCAAGCCGCGCCGGCCTTTACCAAGGGACTGGGCGACAATCTCGTCTGGCCGGGCCTGATCCGCAGGCTGAACCGTATCAATCCGGGCTTCGACTATTAGGGCTAACACGGTGCGCTAAGATTGGCGCACCGCAAAGCCGACCCTCCTATCGAGGAAGATCGCATGAAACCCTTTCGCATTGCCTGTGCGGCAATACTGCTCGCTTGCGCGCAGGGTGTAGCCGCCCAGGAACCGGCAGGCGATATGGCGCTACCTGCACCGGTTGCCGAAGCGATTGACGGGCATTTCCTGGCCTATCAAGAGCGGGCCCATGTGCCGGGTCTGGTATGGGGCGTGGTGCGCGATGGGCGGCTGGTCCATGTCGGCCTGTCAGGCGTTCAGGACCTCGAAACGGAAACTCCGGTCAATCGCGACAGCCTGTTCCGCATCGCATCGATGAGCAAGGCGTTCACAGCGCTCGCAATCCTGAAGCTCCGCGACGATGGTCTGATATCCCTCGATGCGCTGGCCGAAACTTATGTGCCTGAGCTGGCGAACTGGCAGTATCCGACAACGGATTCTCCCCGCATTCGGGTGCGCGATCTGCTCAGCCATGTCGGCGGCTTGGTGACGGACAACCCCTGGGGCGATCGGCAGCAATCCTTGTCCGAAGAAGCCTTCACGGAAATGCTGGAGGAGGGGGTACCCTTCTCACGCGCACCGCAGACTGCGTTTGAATATTCCAACTTCGGCTATGCATTGCTCGGGCGGATTATCACCAATGTGTCTGGCCAGCCCTATGACCAATATATCCGCAATGAGATCATGCTCCCGCTCGGTATGGATTCAACCGGGTTTGAGGTAACCGATGCCCCGCTCGCGCAGCGGGCATTGGGCTATCGCTGGGAGAATGAGGCCTTCTCGCCGGCGGCAGTGCAACCGCACGGGGTGTTTGGCGCAATGGGCGGCATACAGACCAGCATGAATGACTATGCCCGCTGGGTATCTTTCCTGCTTTCGGCCTGGCCGGCGCGGGACGGACCCGAGCTCGGTCCGGTGCGTCGGTCCTCCGTTCGCGAGCTTGCACATGGCTTGAATTTCCCGCGCTCCTTCACTGTCCCGCGCCAAGAGTCGGATGATCCCTGCAAGGTGCCATACACCTACGCGATGGGGTTCAGCGTCGGTGAGGATTGTGATTTCGGTCGGATGATGAGCCATTCGGGAGGCTATCCCGGTTTTGGTTCTGATCTGATGCTGCTGCCGGATTCCGGGTTTGCCATTTTCGCCTTTGCTAATCGAACCTATGCCGCACCACGCGGCGCCGTCCGATCCGCCGGGCTTGAGCTGGCGGCTGCAGACCTCGTCTCGGGACGGGAAATTCCCGTCACTGACGCGCTGGCATCGACCTATGCGATTGCTGGCGCGATGTTCGAAGCGAGCAGTATTGAGCCTGGACGCGAAATGCTGGCGATGAACTTCCTGCTCGATCGCTCGGCAGAAAACTGGGCATTGGAATTGACGAGCTTGGCAGAGCAAAGTGGCAGCTGTGCTACTGACGGCCCGCTCACTGCACTCGGAGCGCTGCACGGCGAGTTCCGCTGGACCTGCGAGCGCGGCACGATGCAGGGCCGGATATTGCTGTCGCCGACCAATCCACCAGCGATCCAGGGTCTGCGTTTGCGAGTGACACCGACCGAATAGGATGCCAGAGCGCCGCCATGGCGCGATTGATCCTCTTCAACAAACCCTTTGGGGTGCTTTCACAGTTCACCGATCGGGGAACCGAGACCAAGCGCGCGACCCTATCGGATTTTATCGATGTTCCGGGCGTCTATCCGGCGGGCCGGCTCGACCGGGACAGTGAGGGTCTGTTGTTACTCACCGATGATGGGAAGCTACAGGCGCGGATTGCCGACCCGAAACACAAGACACCCAAAACCTATCTCGCGCATGTTGAAGGTGTGCCTGATGATCAGAGCCTTGAGCGGCTGCGCAGCGGCGTGACGCTCAAGGATGGCATGACACGCCCGGCCGAGGTGGAGCAGATTGACGCGCCCGATCTATGGCCCCGCGACCCGCCGATCCGGGTGCGCAAGACCGTGCCGGATAGCTGGATCAGGCTGACGATCCGCGAAGGGCGCAATCGTCAAGTCCGGCGGATGACGGCTGCGGTCGGTTTTCCAACCCTCAGGCTTGTCCGCTGGCAAGTGGGGGATTGGACGCTGGATGGACTGGACTCTGGCGTCTGGCGTGATGCCAATAGGGGCAGTTAGCCGATGGCCAATACCTATGATGCGATCATTTTGGGCGCGGGTGCTGCTGGTCTCTTTTGCGCCGCGCTGGCCGGGCAACGCGGGCGGCGGGTACTGCTCGTTGAGCGGGCCGAAGCGCCCGGCAAGAAGATCCTGATTTCGGGGGGAGGGCGGTGCAATTTCACCAATCTCGATGTCGCGCCTGATCGCTATCTCTCGGCCAATCCGCATTTCGCCAAATCCGCGCTCAGTCGATACAGCGCACAGGACTTTATCGATCTTGTCGGTGCGCACGGCATTGCCTGGCATGAAAAGACTCTGGGGCAGCTGTTTTGCGACGGCTCAGCGCGGCAGATTGTCGATATGCTGCTCGACGAAGGCGCAAAGGGCGGTGTCGAGCTGGTCTGTGAGCAGGACATCAGCGATGTGCGCCACACAGATGGCCGCTTCCATGTGAAGACCGATGCGCTGACTGCCGAGGCGCCGGCGCTCGTGATCGCGACCGGCGGGCCTTCGATCCCGAAAATGGGCGCGACCGGTTTTGCCTATGATCTTGCTCGGCAGTTCGGCTTGAAAATTGTCGAGCCGCGGCCAGCTCTTGTTCCGCTGACGCTAGGCGGTGATGACGTCTTGTTCCGGGACCTGTCGGGCGTCGCCGCAGATGTGCACGCGCGCTGCGGCAAGACCGCGTTCCGCGAGGCGGCACTCTTCACCCATCGTGGCCTTTCAGGCCCAGCGATTCTGCAGATTTCTTCTTATTGGCGGCATGGTCAGGACGTCGGTATCGACTTCCTGCCGGATCGCGAGCGTGGTTGGTTGTTGGATGCCAAACGCGAAACGCCGAGCAGTGTGTTGCGCAGCTTGCTCAAGGATGGATTGCCTGACCGACTGGCGACCACTCTGGCGGATCGCCTCACCATCAATGGCGATCTCGGCAATGTGCCCGACAAGCGGCTCACGCAAGCAGAAGAGAAGCTCGCCGATTGGCGATTCCGTCCCAACGGCACCGAAGGCTTCGCCAAGGCTGAAGTCACGATCGGTGGGATTAGCACTGCTGAGTTGTCGTCCAAGACCATGGAAACCAAGACTGTCCCCGGCCTCTACGCCATCGGCGAGGCGGTCGATGTTACCGGCTGGCTCGGCGGCTATAATTTCCAATGGGCCTGGGCGAGCGGCTGGGCCGCTGCGCAGGTTCTTTGATCGCGCACGTGACGCCCGAGCCTATTGCGGCGCGTTGCTGACCGATCGACGGAACAGGTGCCAGGTGCCATGGGCAAGTACCGGTGAGACGATCAGCAGGCCGAGAAAGGCCGGGATCATCGCGATAAACAATGTCACCGCTATGATAGCCGCCCAGGCGAGCATCACGAGCGTGTTGGAGCGCACGACCGCCAAGCTGAGGATGATCGCGGTGATGAAATCGACATCGCGATCAACCAGGACCGGTAGGCTGATCACGGTGATGGCGTAGAAGGCGATAGCCAGCAATGCACCGACGATGGTTCCGACAATCAACATCATGATCCCGGATTGGGTCTGCAGAAACTCGAGTGATTCTGAACCCGACCCTGAGGTCGAGAGGAATATCGCGAAGATGCCATGGGCAATCATCAACCAGAAGGCGAAGGCAACAAAAACGATCACACCCATGCTGATGATTTGATCGTCACCGCGTCCGCGCAGCGAACCGAGGATCGTCCGCCAGCTCATCGGTAAGCCGGCTTCGCGCCGTCGACTGACTTCATAGAGCCCGACCGCAATAAATGGTGCGACGATCGGAAAACCAGCCGCTGCGGGTACCAGCCAACCTATCTCACCACGTGTGAACAGGGCAAAATAGAGAAACAAGCCGGCCACAACATAGATGGACGCGAAAAACAGCCCATATAGCGGATAGGCCCGGAAATCCTGCCAACCGGCGGCTAGAGCGGAACGAAGATCGGCCAATGTCAGGTCTTTGGCGACCATAGCCGGTGCGACCGGCGCTTCTTCGATTTTTGCCATGCAATCCCCTCCCAGTGAAAGCATTGCTCCGAGACTATCAGTCGACGGCCTGGCTGTCTTTGCGCTGCATCAAGTTTTCTATGCGCTTTATTCGGAGGGGTCTGGATTGAAGGACAGGCTGCCTTGATTGATCAATTGTGTGATCAACTCCACCGTATCGGAAATATTGTCCGAACCCGGTTCGAGCTGCAAGATATCGACCGCACACAGACGCATCGCAATGTCTGCGGTCGTACCGTGGCACCCGAAACCAACGCCGTCGACGAACAATCGGATGGCATCCTTTTCTTCCCGGACAAAGGTAAAGCGGCTGGCTGAATTGCGCTGGAGGGGAAGCCCTGCAGCCAAGCTGCTGCGGACTTCGTCTTCGCGGATCGGCGCGTCGGACCGCCAATCAATCTCTGGATATTTGGATGCGCTGCTGAACTCGCCGAACCAGCGCGTAAAGGCTGCGCGATCGGCTAGTCGTTCCGTCACCATCGCATGCAGGCGATCAATCGCTGCGGGATCAATCTCTCCGGGATTTTCCTGCTCGCGAAGATCGGGATCGGCATAGCGATCGTCATCGTCGAGTTCGTCGAGAATAGAGTCCGCCCAATGGGCGATCAGTTCGCTGCGGGACGGCGCGCGGAAACCGATCGAATAGGTCATGCAGTTATCGCCAACCGCAATGCCATTGTGCGCGATACCCGGCGGAATATAGAGGATGTCGCCGGGCTCGAGAATCCATTCCTCCTCAGCGGCAAAATCCTCGAGCAGGCGTAAATCGTCATGCGGACGCAGCGTGCTTGCTTCATCGCATCGTCCGCCAATTTGCCATTTCCTGCGCCCATGGCCCTGGATCAGAAAGACATCATATTGATCGAAATGCGGGCCGACACCGCCCTGGTCCGCGGCAATGCTGACCATGACATCGTCGATCCGCCAGTTGGGAATAAAGCGAAAGGGCGCCATCAGTCCGGCTACTTCAGGCACGAAATGGTCGACCGCCTGGACGAGCAGTGACCATCGGTTGGGTGAAAGATTGGCGAAGCGGCTTTCGGGGAAGGGGCCATGTTCCGCTGCCCAGCTGGTGCCGTTCTGCGTGATCAGCCGCGCTTCCACTTCATCCTCGCAGGCGAGCCCGGCGATTGTATCGGGGTCGACCGGATTGACCCAGGCGTCCCAGGGATTGCGGATCAACAATGGCTTTTTCTGCCAATAATCGGACAAGAAAGCACCGGGGTCGAAGTCGCGAAATTGCATGGTCGGTAGCGCTAGCTTTGCGCGCTCCAATCCAGGATGACTTTCCCCGATTGCCCGGAATTGATCGTCTCGAAACCGGTGTTGAATTCTTCGGCTGGCAGGCGGTGTGTGATGATCGGATCGATGTTCAATCCGCTCTTGATCATCGCGCTCATCTTGTACCAGGTCTCGAACATCCGCCGGCCGTAAATGCCGCGGATTTCCAAGCCCTTGAAGATAACATGATCCCAATTGATGCCTGTGCCATCGGGCAACAGGCCGAGCAATGCAACGCGTCCGCCATGGTTCATCACGTCGAGCATCTGCGTAAAGCCGGACGGCGCGCCCGACATTTCCAATCCAACATCAAAGCCTTCGGTCATGTTGAGCGATTGCATCACGTCGCGCAGATCTTCGTTGGCGACATTGACCGTCCGCGTCGCGCCGAGCTTTTTCGCCAGATCAAGCCGATAGTCATTCACATCCGTGACGACGACATTTTGTGCGCCGACATGTTTCGCGATTGCCGCCGCCATCGCACCGATCGGTCCCGCGCCCGTGATCAATACATCTTCGCCGACCATGTCTTGGGCCAGCGCGGTGTGCACAGCATTGCCAAAGGGATCGTAGAGCGATGCGATATCGTCGGGGATCTCGTCCGGCAGCTTGTAGACGTTGAATGCGGGTACCGAGATATATTCGGCGAATGCACCGGTGCGATTGACGCCGATCCCTTCGGTGTTGCGACACAGATGTCGGTTGCCTGCGCGGCAGTTCCGGCAATGGCCGCAGGTGATATGGCCTTCCGCCGAGACGCGATCGCCGACGGTAAAGCCGGTGACTTCAGAACCAAGCTCGACGATCTCGCCCATGAATTCATGGCCGACGACCATGGGTACAGGGATGGTCCGCTGGGCCCAGTCGTCCCAATTATAGATGTGCATATCGGTGCCGCAGATGGCGGTTTTCTTGACCCTGATCAGGACATCATTGTGGCCGGCGGACGGCATCGGGCTGTCTTCCATCCAAAGGCCCGGTTCCTTCTTTGCTTTAACGAGCGATCTCATGCCGTCGCTCCCTCAATAACGCCAAGCTTGGCACCAACTCGCGTAAAGGCGTCAATCGCCTGGTCGATTTGCGCATCGCTGTGCGCCGCAGACATCTGCGTGCGGATCCGCGCTTGGCCGCGCGGAACCACCGGGAAGGAAAAGCCGATCACATAGATTCCTTCTTCCAGCAGATCGGCCGCCATTTGCTGAGCCAGCTTAGCATCGCCGAGCATCACCGGGATGATCGGATGTTCGCCGGGCAGCAGGGTGAAGCCTGCTTTCTCCATGCCAGCGCGGAACCGCTCGGAATTGCGAATGAGCTTGGCCCGCAGATCGTCTCCTTGCTCAACAAGATCGAAGACCTTGATTGATGCGGCGACGAGGGGTGGGGCGATCGCGTTTGAAAACAGATAGGGCCGGGCGCGTTGTTTCAGCAGATCGATCACATTCTGGCGCGCGCAGATAAAGCCACCCATGCCGCCGCCAAGGGCTTTGCCAAGGGTGCCGGTGAGAATGTCGATCCGGCCTTCGACGCTGCAATATTCGGCTGTGCCGCGGCCATTCGCACCGAGAAACCCGCTCGCATGGCAATCGTCGATCATCGTCAGTGCGTCATACTCGTCGCACAGATCACAAATTCCCTGCAGATTGGCGATTGTTCCATCCATGGAGAAGACGCCGTCCGTCACCACCAGGATTGTTTGCGCCCCATCCGCCCGGGTTTGTCCCAGCTGGGCTTTGAGATCGGCCATGTCATTATTGGCGAAGCGATAGCGCGCGGCCTTGCACAGGCGCACGCCATCGATGATCGAGGCATGGTTGAGGCTGTCGGATATGATCGCATCGTCCTTGCCGAGGAGCGGTTCGAAGACCGCTGCATTGGCATCAAAACAGGCAGCGAAGGTCACCGCATCGTCATAGCCGAAAAAGCCGGCAATTCGCTGTTCGAGCTGGCGATGCAGGTCCTGTGTCCCGCAGATAAAGCGTACGGACGCCATGCCGAAGCCATGCGTTTCCATCGCGGCACTTGCCGCTGCCTTCAGCTCCGCATGGTCCGCAAGGCCAAGATAATTGTTCGCGCAGAAATTGAGGACAGAAGAGACGGCCTCGCCCTCGCGCACCTCAATCTCGGCATTTTGCCGCGACGTCAGAATACGCTCAGGCTTGGTCAGTCCCTGATCATCGATATCGCGGAGCGTCTCGTCAACGCGTCCGTAAAATCCCGCAGACATTGTCGTGATTCCTCTTCGCCAATTCTTCTGCGCATCCTTTACAGGGCTTTGCGCTGGCAAGCGAGTTTATCGGCGATTAATCGCGGGATTGCACGTTAGCTCTCCCGTCGCGTCAGCATCCACACCGCGAGCGCCGTGGTGAGCGCAGCGATCGTGCCTGAAGCCCCGGCGAGGAAGACTTGGGCAAGCCCCTGCGGGATGGCATAAATATTAAGCGCTGCCGCAACCGCACCAGCCACAATGCTCAGAGCGCCCACGGCTTTGCCTGTGCCACTGGAGCCGGAGAACAGCATCAGACCAAGGCCGATACCAGCCATGCCGATCAGCACCTTGGCGAGGAAGTAAAAAACGAAAGCGCCGCTGACGACGGTCAGGAAAACCGGCCCGAGCTCTTCACCAGCGAGTGCGGCTGGGCGGAACATCGAAAGGCCGATGCCAACCTGAATCACGTTGAACATGCCCGCCGCGAACAAAGCCGCCCATGCCGCCGGTGCGAAACTGGTGCGGACGAGCAAGATCAGCGCTGCGATGGACATAACCATGAAAGCGGCAAGTTCGATCGTCCAAACCGTCGCCACCTCAGCCCAACGATCCGTGAAATAGGCGACGACATCGGCATTGGTCACGCCCACGGCGGGATCGGACGCCTGCGGGCCGCCCAGCGTTGCCATGTAGAATATCTGGCTGATGATGGTGATAATGAGCGCGGCCGCGATGAGCGTGCCGGCGCGGCGAGTGGTCGTATCCATGGAAATGCCCCTTGTCACTAATGTGCGATACCATTCTCTTCGGTGGAAAAGGCTGGAAGGTTACGCGCGGTGATGCAAGCTTTTCTGCGATCCCGATTGTGGGACCTGCAAGAGCTTCGAAAAACGCATTGTGCTCCCGATGCATTCGAGCCTATTTCTGACAATAAATCAGAGGGGTTTTTACAATTCGCGATTTTCAAGCACAGCGTTTCAATCTGATGGATTCCGGGACGACCGCATGACTGCGCTTGGCGACACCAGGATCCGAACTGTCGTGATCATCGGCGGTGGCACGGCTGGCTGGATGGCCGCTGCTGCGCTTTCCCAGACTCTTGGGCGCGCTGGTCTGTCGATCATTCTGGTCGAGTCAGCCGAGATCGGGACGGTTGGCGTCGGCGAAGCGACACTGCCGCAAATTCGCGATTTCAACCGCTTGGTCGGTATCGATGAAGCCGAGATGATGGCGCGGACCAATGCGACCATAAAGCTTGGCATCGAATTTTGCGATTGGGGCACAAAGGGTGATCGTTATATTCATCCCTTCGGTGCCTATGGTGCGGCCATAGGGCCCGCGGATTTCTATCATTACTGGCTGCGCGCACGGACATCAGGGGATCCGGGGTCCTTTGGCGATTATTGCTTCCCGATTGTCGCTGCGCAGAATGATCGGTTTGCGCTGCCGGATGAAAATCCCTCTTCCCAGCTGGATCGCTACTCCTATGCGTTCCAGTTCGATGCGAGCCAGTATGGCGCATTTCTTGCCGATTTTGCCCAGAAACGTGGCGTGAAACGGATCGAAGGGAAAGTCGTTTCCGTTACCACCGATGGTCAGAGCGGTTTCATTGAATCGGTAAGCTTGGAATCAGGTGAGGAGATTGCCGGCGATGTGTTTGTCGATTGTTCGGGGTTTCGCGGCCTGCTGATCGAGCAGGAACTGGAAACCGGCTATGAGGATTGGAGCGCATATCTGCCTTGCAATCGCGCTTATGCGGTGCCCTGCGCCATAACCGATACCGTTGGGCCCTATACGCGCGCGACGGCGCGAACCGGCGGCTGGCAGTGGCGCATTCCGCTCCAGCATCGGATCGGCAACGGCCATGTCTATTGCAACCGCTATGTGAGCGACCAGGACGCCGTCGATACGTTGATGCAGAATCTGGAAGGCGAACCCCTTGCCGATCCCAAGCAGCTCTTCTTCCTGACCGGCAAGCGGCGCCGGTTGTGGAACAAGAATTGCATCGCCATCGGCTTGTCGGGCGGTTTCCTCGAACCGCTGGAATCGACCAGCATCGATTTAATCCAAAGCGGCATATTGAACCTGATCGCGCTGTTTCCGGATCGGGACTGCGCCGATAGCGACCGTAACGAATATAACCGCTTGATGGATCTCGAGTTCGAGCGAGTCCGGGACTTTCTGATGCTGCACTATGTCGCGAACCAACGTGACGATGGGGAGCTATGGCGGGACATGCGCGAGATGCAGTGGCCAGATAGCCTGCGCTACAAGATCGATGCATTTCGGACGCGCGCGATAGTTCCCGAATATGAAAGCGGATTGTTTCAGCAGCAAAGCTGGCTGTCGGTGTTCATTGGCCAGAATATCGAGCCAGAAAGCTACGATCCGCGCACAGAGCAGATGGCCAGCGACGACCTCGATTCGGAATTGAGCCGGATGCGCACGGCGATTGCTGATCGAGTCTCCGCTACCAGCCTGCATCTCGATTTTATTCGGGACTATGGGGCTGCCTTCGACGGGGAGAGGGCAACATGACGTCTTCAGCCCTGTCCTCGATTGCGGTTTTCGGCACCCGGCAGTCCGTTTGGCCAGTCGCAGCAATGCTCGCGCAAAATCTTCCGGACCGGATCGCGCTAACGGTTGTCGAAGATGTCAGCAGTGGCGGGCGGTTTCCAGCCCTTTCGATGAAGGTTGCCAGCCGATTTCACGATCAGCTTGGTATCAATGCGCACGCGCTGGTTGAGCATTGTGGCGGCCGGTTCGGGCTCGGTCACGATCTTGTCGATTGGCAGGGCGAGGGGAGCCGCAATTTTGTTGCGGCGTCGGGTACTTTACCCAAGATCAATGGTGTCGCGGTGCATCAGATCATGCTGCGCGCGGCGATGATGAATAATGAGCCCGAAAAGCTCGCTTACCTGATCCAACCATTCCGCTTTGCGGCGCGCGCCGCGATGGAAGGAAAGCTTTCGCTGGCTTCCGACGATCCCAGTTCGCCGCTCAGCCTGTTGGGGCCGACGGTACAGATCGATGCGGATGGATATGCCGCCTATCTCAGCAATCTCGCGTCCGGCGAAAGCGCAAACCGACTGGAGGGGCGGCCGGCGCGGATCCTGCAGTCCGAAGATGGTGCGGAAACCCGCAAGGTCATTCTGGACGACGGCCAGGAGATTGAGGCAGATCTTTTCATTGATACGGACGGAACATTGTCGGCATTATCACTGGACGCTGCTGCCGGTCAGCTTGAGATGCCAGAGGCGTTGCTACCCTTTGATCGCATTGGAACCACGCGTGTTCCGCCGGGTGAGATACGCCATGTTCGTACGCGCGCCCTGGCCGGTGGAGTGGTGATCGAGACAGCATTGGCAAATGAGATCGATGTCGCGTTGCTCTATTCCGCAGATGTGATGGACGAGACGGCCGTGCACCGAATTGCGGGTGCCAATATGACCCCAGAATCTTTCACTTTCGATGCGCTGGAGCGGCCGTGGAGTGGAAACTTGGCGCGTATCGGCACCGCATCTGCAAATCTCGGGCCGTTATTCTCCGCTGACATAATGTTGATGCAGGAACAGGCGATGCAGCTTGTGCGTTGCATACCGGCGACCCGAGATATGGCGATTGAAGCCACTGAATTTAATCGGAAACATGCAAGTCTATTCTCCCAACTGCGCGATTTCGCAATCCTGCCATTCGCACTTAACCAGCGCAGCGACCCACTTTGGTCGGCGATGCGAGAATGCGCGCTGCCGGATACTCTACAAACCCGTCTGGACCAGTTCCGCAGCCGCGGGCGCTTGGTCACATTCGATAATGAGATTTTCGACGAACAGACCTGGATTGAGACGATGATCGAGTTTGGTATCGTCCCCGAGCGCTACGATCCGCTGGCCGATATGTTCGATATGAAACAGATCGTACCGGTGCTCCGAAACCTCGTCGACGGCTTCAATCGGACGATCGCTTCAATGCCGGACGCCAGCTAGCATCCGTCAGCGCTGCGGTCCGTATTTCGCTTCGATTTGTCGCAAACATTCCGCCAGTGATCGTTCGGGCGAGGGTTTGTACAATCGGCCAGCGGGCTCAACATTGGCCATACGATCGAGACGGAACATCCGAAAATCTTCGCGCAGCTCGCACCACGCCATCAATGTCCATACCTTGCCCCAGAACCATAGGCCGAGCGGCTGGACATCGCGGCTTGTCGCTTCGCCGGCTTCGTCGCGATAGTCGAATGTCAGCACGGTGCGGGCTTCAACAGCCGCTTCGCAATCGTCGATCAGAGCGCGCACACGATCACTGATACCCATATAGGGGGCGAATATCTTGGTATCGGTGACGCGCGCGCGATCCTCTTCCGGCAGCACGGCCTCGATCTTCATCAGCGCTTCTTCGGCGGCCCGTGCCATGGCGATACCGCCCCAGGAGCGGACGACTTGGGCACCGGCAACCAGCGCGACGATCTCATCATGAGTGAACATCAGGGGAGGGATATCGAACCCGCCGCGCATGACATAACCAACCCCGGCTTCGCCATCGATTGGCACGCCATTGGTTTGGAGGTCGGCAATGTCGCGATAGATTGTCCGTTCGGACACTTCGAGCCATTCGGCCAGCATCGCGGCAGTGACGAGCCGACCGCCGCGCAGATATTGCACGATTTGAAAGAGGCGGTCGGCGCGTCGCATCGGGTTAGACTAGCGCTAGATCTTGAAGATGCCGAGAGAATTACCCTCGGTATCGATCGCGTAGAAAAACGAACCGGCCGGGATGGAGATGACATCCGAGACAATCTGTCCGCCGGCTTCTCCGACCCGCGCCATCGCATCGTCCAGCTCGAACGGTACGGCGAGATGAACGGTCGGACCTTCGCCGTTGCTGGCAGGTTTACCTGGATAGAGATGGCCTGCAGCGGCGCCAAGCTGGCCGGAATAGGGAAGCATGGCCATCGGGTTGGGGCCCGTATCATCCTGTTTTACCGATTCGCCCAGGATCTTTTCATAGAATCCGCAGGCGCGATCGAGGTCGGTGACGGGGATTTCTGCCCATACGAGGCGATTCATGGCGGCTTCAGTCATTGCTGTTCTCCTTGGTGGGTGTTGGGACCAAGGAGCTTGTCGCACACCCCTACTGACAGCCTTGTGTCAGGAGTGTTGTCAGGAACCGAAATTAGGCTTCCGCGATGACCATATGCGCTGTCGTTGGAGCACGGAGCGTCCCATCGGGTTGGACATAATCCGCCAAAGCCGATTTCATTTCGAGAATCAGCTGCGCCACGGGACCATCACCATCCGGGTCATCGGGTGCAACCACCGGCTGCAAGACACCGTCCGTATCGGGTCGACCAAGAAACAGTAGATCGAAAAGCACGAATGATTCCACGTCCGGCAGAGTGCATTCCATCTCCCGGCGTTCGAGCGAATGGATTTTCAGTCCGCCCTCTTCGATCACGGATCGCAGCGCGGTTTCATCGCCAAATGCGAAGGGACCGAAGGGAAGCAGATCTGAACCAAATGTTCGTCCGACTATCTCCTCGAACGCACCGAAGACCGGATTGCCGTCTGCTGCTGCTGTCCAAACGGCGGCTGCGAATTGTCCACCGGGTTTCAGAACGCGTTTCACCTCGCACATGGCCTTGATCCTGTCGGGGAAGAACTGGATCGCCTGCTGACAATATGCGCGATCAAATGCGTCACTAGCAAAGGGCAGATCGAGCGCGCTTGCGACGTCAAAGGAAATGCGCGTGTCGAGACCCTTGGCGGCCGTCACTTGTTTTGCATGGGCTATCATCGGGTCTGCGACATCGATGGCCGCGATCCGGCTGACATTGCCGTCGGCCGCCAGCTTGCGACTGACCACTCCCGTGCCGCACCCGATATCTAAGCAGTCGCCCGAAGGCGGCAGGCCCGCGAGCAACACATCGCCCCAGGGTTCGAACAGGCCGGGAGACAGATATGTTTCGTAGAGTTGCGGCGGTGTGCGTCCGGCAACAAAATCACTGATCAGCGTCATGGCACAATTCCCCCTATTCGTGGCAGACGGACAAGGGCCTTAGCATGCACCGGCACGAACTTCGATTGTTCGTCTGCGCTTAGATGTAACCGAACAAATGTCCGCCAATCTTGCGCATCTGGATCTCTTCAGCACCTTCGGTAATCCGATAGCGGCGATGGTGCCGATAGATATGTTCGAACGGCTTGTGCCGGGAATAACCGATCCCGCCATGCACCTGCATCGCCTGGTCGGCAGCCTGGCACACCAAACGGTTCGCGCGATAGTTGCACATGCTGACCTTGTCGGAGAGCCGTTTGGCGATCTCGACCTTTGGCATCGTATCCATCGCTGCCGAGACGCTGTAAATCAGCTGGCGCAGCATGGCCGCTTCGGTGTGAAGTTCGACGAGCGGAAACTGGATCGCCTGGTTCGCTGACAAGGGTTTGCCGAACGGTTTGCGCTCCTGCGCATATTTCACCGCTTCGTTGATGCAATATTGGGCCGCACCCAGCGAAGATGCGGCTTGGCGGATGCGGTTTTCGTGGACGAAATGCTGCGCACAGGCGAGCCCCATCTCGAGATCGCCAAGCACCGCATCTTCGGGAATCCAAACATCGGTGAACTTCACCTTGGGGTGATCCGTCGGCATGTTGAACGTCCACAGATATTCGCCGATTTCGACACCGGGCGCGTCATAGGGGACGATGAAACAGCCGATGCCGCGGGCATCGCCGTCATTTCCGGAATGCCGGGCGAAACACATGCAATGGGTCGCGACATGGCTGCCGGTGGTCCACATCTTGTTACCGTTGATCAGCCAGCCGGGTTTGCCATCCCGCTCTTTGCGAACCGCACGCGTATCCATCCAGGTAGCGTCCGAACCGTGGTCTTCTTCGGTCAGCCCAAATGTCCACCGCATCTTGCCCGCGAGCATTGCGGGAATGAACTCCTCGCGCTGTGCGTCTGTAGCGAAATCACGGACCATGAGTGGTTGGACGAGATTGCCGACGATCGAGCTTTCATTCTGGAGGTCATTATGCAGCCCAAGGCCTTTTTCCGCGAGGTGCTCGCGAATTCGAGCCATGGCGAGATGGGAGCCATTCTTGCCGCCAAATTCCTCGGGTAGAGCAAAACGAAAATGACCCGCGGCATCGGCGCGACGGCGCATCTCGCGGAGCAAATCTTCCCATTCCTCGCTCGGCAGGCCGTCATTGTCCCAATCCGTCCGTGCAAATTCGCGGCGATGATCGAAGAAGCGGATATTGTCGTCCTGCTGCTCGAGCGGCTTAATTTCGGCCTCGATGAAATCGTCGAGCTCTGCGAGATAATCTTCAATCTCTTGTGGGATTACGAATGTCATCATGGGCTCCATTTGGTGAGGGCCGCGGCAAGGCCGGGATATTTGGGTTGGTCAATCGACAGCCGCTCAAGGGCCGTCAGTCTGAGATGGGCAAGCAGTTTGGGATCGTCAGGCGAGAGGCTGCCATCGGCCAGGCCATCGCCCAAACTGTCTTCAGTCTGGCCAAGGCCAGCTAGGCGCGCGTGTTGTTGGGTCGCGAAAACCGGACCTAGCTCGGCGTCCCTTTTGAGCATCCCCATCGCATTTTTGGCCACCCGCGCCTGAAACAGGTCACGGCCTTTGGCCTCCGGAATCACATCGTCACTGTCCCAACTGATCAATGCTTCGAGCAGCTCGCCATTATGCGTTTCGCCGTCATGGTCTGGAAGTTCCGGCACCTGCCAATCGATGGTCTGGTCCGCCATTCCATCGAGGATCGTATCGAAGAGCAGCAACAGATCGACTTCGACTTCGCTCACGCGCCGTCCAATGACGACGCGCTCGAGTGTGCGATCGGTTCCCGAGCGCCAGATCTGCGTCATGCCGAGGCAGCAAATGCCCCACCAGAGCGTTGAATAGACAAGCCAATAGTCGAACCGATCGCGATCCACGGCAGTGTTGCTCGCACTTGCATAGGCAGCAAGAAATGCGTCGACATTGCCAAACCCACCAACCGCGCGATCATGGCGCGTGAAACGCCAGCTCGGCGTGCAGATATAGGCCAGGTCTTGGGCCGGATCGCCAATATGCGCGAGTTCCCAGTCGAGAATGGCGGCTATTCCGTCGCCATCAATCATCAAATTGCCCATGCGAAAATCACCATGGAGCAATCGCGGTTCGGCCGGATCAGGCAGATGATCGGCCAGCCAGCGCAATGCATAGTCAAATACCGGTATCCGCGCGCCATAATCGCGATACCGCTGGCCAAGCCCCTCAAGCAACATCGCCGCATCTTCGCGTGGGATATCATCCGGTAGCGTGTCGAGCGGCATCGCGTGGATTTTCGCAAGCTCCGTGGCGCACTGTTGGGTGAGGGCGGTTTCAGCCCGCGCAAAATCAGGATTGCCGAGAATCTTGTGCGGGAGCGTCTCTCCGGTAATGCGGGCCATCAGATAGCCTTGGCCAAGCTTGTCCTCAGGCGTGAGAATACCGAGCATGGGCGGCGCGGTGATACCGGCCTCGCAAGCCAGTGCGATCAATCGCGCTTCGCTTTCCATGGAGATCCGGGCGAGTTCTTCGCTGCGTTCACCGCTACCCGGTGCCCGGCGCAGGACAAGTTCCCGATCGCCATAATCGAAGCCCCAGCTTTCCATGTTTGCGCCACCGGTTAGGCGCTTCAATCCGCTGATTTCGGCGGTCTCTCCGAACTGGCGATTGCAGAACTGGACAAGTAGAGATTCAAAGGCCGGGTCGGACATAGGTTGACGTTAGCGGCAACTGATCTGGCCTTCAACGCTTGCATAGCGATGCCGCGCTCCCTAGTCGGGCGGCAAGCAAAATGGGGACGAACAGATGCGCGCTTTTATCTTTCCAGGGCAGGGCAGCCAGGCCGTCGGCATGGGTGCTGCACTTGCCGATGCGAGTCCGGTCGCACGCGAAGTTTTCGAAGAAATTGACGATGCGCTCGGCCAGAATCTCAGCGGGTTGATGCGCGAAGGACCGGAAGACGAGCTGACGCTTACCGAAAATGCGCAGCCGGCAATCATGGCCAATGCCATCGCGACGTTGCGGGTGCTGGAAAAAGAAGGCGGCATCACGCTCGCTGACAAGGCGGACTTTGTCGCGGGTCACAGCCTGGGCGAATATACCGCTCTATGCGCAGCTGGCGGTTTTGATCTTGCAACCACGGCACGGCTCCTCAAGCGGCGCGGACAGGCGATGCAGGCGGCCGTTCCGGTGGGTGAGGGGGCGATGGCCGTGTTCCTTGGCCTCGATTTCGATCCGGCGACCGAGATTTGCGAAGAGGCGGCTGAAGGCGAAGTCTGCGTCGTGGCGAATGATAATGCACCGGGCCAGATTGTGATCTCCGGTCACACAGGTGCGGTCGACCGCGCTTGCGCGCTCGGTAAGGAGCGCGGTGCACGGCGCGCCATGCCGCTCGCAGTTTCCGCGCCGTTTCATTGCCCGCTCATGACGCCTGCGGCGGATGCAATGGAAGAGGCGCTGGCTGGCGTTGAGATCCATCCGCTGTCTGCGATGCTCTATGCCAATGTCACTGCGATGCCGGTCGGCGAACATGAAGCGATCCGCGGATTGCTCGTCGAACAGGTTACGGCGATGGTCCGCTGGCGCGAGAGCATTGCCGAGATGGCGAGCGAAGGCGTGTCGGAGTTTATTGAATTTGGCGGAAAGGTTGTCGCGCCGATGGTCAAACGGATCGCGCAGGACGCGGCTCAAAAGAGCATCGTGAAGATGGATGACATCGAGGCTGTGCTGGCGACTCTATGATCTGGAATTTGGATAATATCGGTGAGTATGCGTTGCCAGATGGGCGGCGCTTGGTGCTGAAAGACTACCATTCAACGCCGCGGGATGAGAGCAATCTTCATTGCTACGACGCAAACGGATCACTTCTTTGGCAATCACCAGCTCAACCGTCGGAGGACGAGCATTATGTCGCCATTCACGGTAAAAGTGGCCGACTATATGGCAATACATGGGATTGCTATCTGAAAGAAATTTCCCTTGACGATGGCTCAATTCTGTCCTCGGTTTTCACTAAATAGGAATAAGCATGTTCGATCTTTCAGGAAAAACCGCGCTGGTCACTGGCGCATCGGGTGGCATCGGATCCGCGATTGCCAAGGCATTGGCTGACCAGGGAGCCAAAGTTGCGCTTTCTGGAACCCGGGAAGAGGCGCTTCAGGCGGTTGCAGCCGATATTGGCGGCGATCCGGTGGTCCTCCCGTGCAATCTCTCCGATGGCGAGGCCGTGGATGCTCTGATCCCGGCGGCCGTCGAAGCGCTCGGAAAGCTCGATATTCTCGTCAACAATGCCGGTGTTACGCGCGATAATCTCGCGATGCGGATGAAAGATGAGGAATGGGATCAGGTTATCCGGGTCAATCTGGAAGCGGCATTTCGGCTCGCCCGCGCATCAATGCGACCAATGATGAAGGCACGTGGTGGTCGAATTATCTCGATAACGTCGGTAGTTGGCGCCACGGGTAACCCCGGACAGGCCAATTATGCGGCTTCGAAAGCCGGTCTTGTCGGAATGTCCAAGGCATTGGCCCAGGAAGTTGCGAGCCGCGGTATTACTGTAAATTGCGTGGCGCCCGGATTTATTCGCTCGGCAATGACCGATGAGCTGCCCGACGCGCAAAAAGAGGCGCTAATGACCCGGATTCCCGCCGGAAAACTTGGTGAAGGCGCAGATATCGCCGCTGCCGTCACATATCTCGCATCGGATGAAGCCGCCTATATTACGGGCGAAACCTTGCATGTGAACGGTGGAATGGCGATGTTATAGCTTTCCAGAGGATGAACGGGCTTGCGCGCGATAGCGCTGCCCTTTAGGAAAACTGGGAATCATTTAAGCAAAGGATATTCCATGAGCGATACTGCCGATCGGGTGAAAAAGATCGTCACCGAGCATCTTGGGGTCGAAGCCGACAAGGTCACCGAAGATGCAGCCTTTATCGATGATCTGGGCGCTGACAGCCTCGATATCGTCGAGCTGGTAATGGCATTCGAAGAAGAGTTTGGCGTCGAAATTCCCGACGATGCTGCCGAAGACATTGCGACCGTTAAGGACGCAATTGCATATATCGACAAGCAGAACGCCTGATCGCTGCATGCGATAAGGGAGCCCGGTCGTACGACCGAGCCAAATGGATTAAAACGGCTCCCCGGTCCGATACCCGGGGGGCCGTTTTGTCGTTAATGATGGCGGCTGGAGAGCCGTATGAAAGGGAGGCACTGAGATGCGCCGTGTAGTTGTCACCGGACTGGGTCTTGTCACGCCATTGGGCGGCGACGTGGAAACCAGCTGGAAGAATTTGACTGCAGCAAAATCGGGCGCGGGCCAGATCGAACGGTTCGATACGTCGGATCAGAAATGTACTATTGCCTGCGAAGTGAAACCTGCTGACCATGAATATGGTTTCGATCCGGCGTTGCGCGTCGATCACAAGGTCCAGCGCCAGGTCGATCCTTTCATTGTCTATGGCATCGATGCGGCTGGACAGGCGCTCGAAGATGCCGGTCTCACCGAAATGTCGGACGAAGAAAAACTGCGTGCTGGTTGCTCAATCGGATCGGGCATTGGCGGCTTGCCGGGAATTGAGAGCGAGTCGCTTGTTCTGGATCGTCGTGGCCCGGGCCGCGTCAGCCCGCACTTTGTCCATGGGCGCCTCATCAACCTTATCTCGGGTCAGGTGAGCATCAAATATGGCCTGATGGGCCCCAACCATGCAGTTGTGACGGCATGTTCAACCGGTGCCCATTCCATCGGAGACGCCGCGCGCATGATCGCACTGGATGATGCCGATGTGATGCTGGCGGGTGGTGCGGAAGCCGCCATCTGCCCAATCGGCATTGCCGGCTTTGCTCAGGCCAAGGCGCTGTGCACCAACCGCAACGACGAGCCGGAGAAGGCCAGCCGTCCTTATGACAAGGATCGGAGCGGCTTTGTGATGGGCGAAGGCGCCGGCGTCGTCGTGCTCGAAGAATATGAGCATGCCAAAGCGCGCGGCGCGACCATCTACGCTGAAGTGGTAGGTTATGGCCTGTCGGGCGATGCCTATCATGTGACGGCGCCGCATCCTGATGGTGTGGGCGCGTATCGTTCGATGGAAATGGCACTGAAAAAATCAGGCCTATCGGTCGACGATATCGACTATATCAACGCCCATGGCACTTCGACCATGGCCGATCTTATCGAATTGGATTCGGTGAAGCGCTTGTTTGGCGATGCGGCCAATTCGCTTTCCATGAGCTCAACCAAATCCGCCATCGGCCATTTGCTCGGTGGTGCCGGCGCTGTGGAATCCATCTTCTGCATCCTGGCTCTGCGCGATCAGCTCGTTCCGCCGACGCTGAACCTCGATAATCCCGAAGATAGCACCGCAGGCATGGACCTTGTTCCGCACGAAGCACGTCAGCGCGAGGTTAAAGCCGTGCTTAACAACAGCTTCGGCTTTGGCGGGACCAATGCCAGCTTGGTGATGAAGGCGGTCTAACCAGTCATGCGCAAAATCGGCTGCCTTGCTCTTATCGTCGCGATACTGCTGGCAGCCGCGCTCATAGCCGCATTGCGCAGCTGGGGCGGCGTCGGGCCAATGGAAGAGCCGGTTGCCGTTACGATCGAAGGCGGCGCGACACTGACCGATGCCGCGCTGACCCTTGAAGAGGCTGGGGTCATCGAATCGCAGAGTCGGTTCCTGGTCTTCGCGCGGTTTTTGGGCAGCAGCGCGCCGATCCGCGCTGGCGAATATGAAATGCCGGCCGGTGTAAGCCAGTCTGAAGCGCTGCGTATCTTGCAGGAAGAAGCAGCGGTTCAACGGTTCGTCACCATCCCGGAAGGCATGCCGGCGGTATTGGTGCATGAAAGACTGATGGCGACCGAATTTCTGACAGGTGAAATCCCGGTGCCTGAAGAAGGATCTGTGCTTGCCGACAGCTATGCCTATGAACGCGGAGAAAGCCGGGCTGATGTGCTGGCTCGTATGCAGCTTGCGCTAGATGAGGAGCTGGCAGCGCTATGGGCCGCTCGCAGCTCCGACACCGCGGTCGATACGCCCGAAGAAGCGATCATCCTTGCTTCGATCGTCGAAAAGGAAACCGCAGAGCCATCAGAGCGACCGCTGATCGCTGGCGTATATTCGAACCGCTTGCGCACAGGCATGCGGCTCCAAGCCGATCCGACCATCATTTATCCAATTACCCAAGGCCGGGCTCTGGGACGTCGAATCCGGCGTTCGGAGATCAACGCACGCAACGACTATAACACCTATGCGATGGCTGGCCTGCCGCGTGGTCCCATTGCCAATGTCGGGCGCGAAGCGATTGAAGCCGTGCTCAATCCAGCCGAAACCGACGCGCTATTCTTTGTCGCAGACGGGACAGGCGGGCATGTGTTTGCCGAATCCTATTCGGAGCATCGCGAAAATGTGGAGCGCTGGTATGATCTGCGTCGCCAGCGCGGCGAAATGGACTAGCGGATCCAGCCCCGCTTGATGCCGGTTCCGGCGTACCAGATCTGAAAGATGCAAATGACGACGACGATGAGCGGCATGATCATCCGTTCAGGGCCGACAATGTCGACCAAGCCGCTCATTCCGAACGTCCAGCTGTGCTGGGCGATTACGCCGATCAGCGATAGGATGAACAGCCAGCGGGCAATGCCCTTGCGGGCCAGGAGCGCAATAACACCTAGAAATCCGGCAAAAACGGCCACCGCGAAGCCTGCCGTGGCCCAGGCCGGCATTGATTGCATGATCGCAACTTCTTCAGCTGGATAGCTGGCTGCAAGGGACTCGTAACTCGAGAAGGCCTGACTGAGATAGGCGGCAACGCCCATGCCGTTCCAGACCAGCAACAGCACCGATATGACCCAGAACGAGCCCGGTGGATTTCTGCGCAATACCTTATTCACAGCGACCCTCATCCCCAAGTGATGCCCAAGTCGTAGCTGATTTTCGGCGATTTGTGAATGAAATTGGGGATAAGGCGGTGATTAAGTCCTGAGGCCGGAAAACTCACCCAGTCCCGCCATGAGGTTGAGATTCTGGACGGCAGCCCCGGCAGCGCCTTTGCCGAGATTGTCGAGCACGGCACAGAGGCGAAAGTATCCAGCTTGGGGATTGGCGAATACGATGATTTCCATGCGGTCAGTCCCGGCGCAGCGCTCTATTGTCACCACGTCCAGCGCCGCTGTTTCAGACGCATTCAAAACGGAGATCGACTGTCCGACCGCATAATGCTCGGTCAAGACGGAGCGGATTTCGTCTTCTGTCGTGCCGGCGCGCAATGCAGCGGGGGGCAGCGGTATTTCGACAAGCATGCCGCTATAAATATTGGCAACAGAGGGCGAGAAAAGCGGTTGGGACGCCAGTCCGCTATGCCGTTGCATCTCGGGCAGGTGCTTATGGGCGAGCGTAAGCGCATAGTTGCGGAAGGCCGTAGCCGGTTCATCGCCTTCAAACTCCGCAATCATCGCCTTGCCACCGCCCGAATAGCCGGATGTAGCATTGACCGTCACATTCGCGTCCCGATCAAGAATCCCGGCCTGGATTAACGGGTGCGTGAGGGCAATAAAGGTCTGCGCATAGCATCCGGGATTGGCGACATAGTGGCTGGTGGCGATTGTATCGCCATGACCGGGCTCCCATTCGGGAAAGCCGAACGTCCAGTCAAGCGCGGTCCGATGCGCTGTGGAGGCGTCGATGACGCGGGTATTGCTTCCTTCGAGCAGAGCAACGGCTTCGCGGGCAGCGTCATCCGGCAGGCACAGGATCGCGATATCGGCGCTGTGTAAGGCATCACGCCGTGCCGCTGCATCTTTGCGCTGTGCGTCATCGAGTAGCAGAAGCGAAATTTCGGAGCGGTCAGCCAGACGTTCGCGGATCTGCAATCCTGTCGTCCCATGGCCACCGTCGATGAAGACGGAAACGGTCATCGCGCGATCCTGCGGCGCGCAAGCACCGGTGCGTCATGCTCTGTTGCTATTCGTCCCGTCACTTCGACGAGCGGTTCGGTGACGACCGAACCCGCATGGCCCGTTGCGTGAATGATATCAGTCGAGTTTACCATCATGCCGACATGATCAGGAAAGAAGATAAGATCGCCGCGTTCCAGGCCGGCGTCAGCCGATAAGGGTTCGCCGATGGAGTTCTGCTGCATATCGCTGTCGCGCTGAACCGCATGGCCCGCCATGGCGAGGGCAATCTGTACCAATCCCGAACAATCGATTCCGGCAATACTGCGCCCGCCAAGCAGATAAGGTGCGCCGATGAACATCTCGGCGATCGCAACCGGGTCTTCAACAATACTGCCCAGCGGATGAACATCCGAAAGCGCGACGGCTCCATCGGCCAGATGCAGGGTATCGCCAGCGACGTCGCCGGTCACCGCGCTTCCCATGTGGAGCATTTCGGCGCTGCCGTTCGCAACCGGAGCTGAGACTGTCGAAACAATGTGCGTGGGTTCGGTGACGGCTGTCAGCGCGCCTTTGCGGACAAAGCCGACAAAATGATCGTGTACACAATAGCCCCAGGCCCAGTCCTCAACGGTATCAAGCCATGCAAACCGCTCTCCGAACAGCAGCTGCGATCCAAGTTCCGCCTCATCACCGGGATCGCAGCGCAAATCGGCTACGCTCACGCAAACCTGGCGCATGACGGGCGCAACATAATGGGGGAGGGCGATCCGATCTGCGAGAGCGATATCGGCTATGTCACCGCGGATCGCGTGGACGCGCGGATCAAGATCCGTCGCGGTTGTGCCTAGCGTAAAGCTAGCCCTTGTCGATGGCTGCGACTCCTCGTCAGGACTTCCCGATTGGCCGGTTTGGGCCGATGATTTTTTCGAACCGTTCAAGGAAACGCGCCCCATCTGAAGTTTGCGCGATGAAGATGTTGCGTCTGTCGCTTTCATCACGTTCACGCCGCAGATAGCCGAGGGCGGAGAGAGTATTCAAGGCGCGTGTAACCACAGGCTTCGAAACCCCCAGTTTTTGGGCGATTCCGCGAACGGTATGTGGCTCCGAAGACGCATAAACGAGCATAAGAATTGCCATTTGCCGATTGGTGAGGTCAGGTTCGCCGGACCGTACATAATCGACAATTGCTGTCCTCCAATGTCCAAGCGCATCGCTTGGCATGGCCGATACTCCTTTGCTCGACGCCAATTCGCTGGCGTTTTTCAACGATACAACGCGTCGGACGCGGGTTGGTTGCCCGAGATCAAAGAGCGTGGTCGGGCGATTTGCTAGATGGCCAAAAGGGAATGCAACGCTAGTTGCCCGAATAGCGGTTCTTCAAAACCTGCCAGTGCGCACGCAGACCAAGTGCCTCACCACCCTTGGGGCGGCCAGGCTTGGGCGTGTTGCGCCACGCAAATGTATCGAGATGCGTCCATGCAGTATCGCCAGAGACGAAACGGCGCAGGAACAGCGCAGCGGTCGAGGCGCCAGCCATCGCTACTGATGATGTGTTGCTCAGGTCTGCAATTGGCGATTTCATCCATTCGTCATAGCCGTCCCAGAGCGGCAGCCGCCAAACCGGATCGTCAATCTCCATTCCCACGGTAGAAATCTCGGCAGCGAGCGCCTCGTCGTCGGTGAACAGGGCGGGGAGATCCGGTCCAAGGGCAACGCGCGCGGCGCCGGTAAGCGTCGCAAAATCAATCAGCAGTTCCGGCTCGTCTTCGCAGGCTTTGGTGAGCGCATCGCCCAAGATCAAACGACCCTCGGCATCGGTATTGCCAATCTCAACGCTCAGCCCCTTGCGACTGGGAATAATGTCGCCTGGTCGGAACGCGTTACCGGCAATCGAGTTTTCAACGGCCGGAATCAGCAGATGCAGGCGGACCGGTAATGCTTGGCTCATAACGAGCCGGGCCAGCGCCAGCGCATGGGCGGCGCCGCCCATATCCTTCTTCATCCAGCGCATCCCGGCGGCGCTCTTGATATCCAAGCCGCCGGAATCAAAGCACACGCCTTTACCGACGATAGCGATCCGCGGATGTTTGGGGTCGCCCCATTCGAGTTCGATAAGTCGCGGTGCACGGTCATCCGATGCGGCGCGCCCCACGGCGTCGACCATCGGATATCCGTCGACCAACTCGGCCCCTGTGGTGACGGTGAGATCGGCGCCAAACTCCGTCGCTGCCTCGGTAGCCGCGTTTTCAAGCTCGGCCGGCCCCAAATCACCCGCAGGAATATTGACCAGCGTGCGGACAAGATCGGTGGCCTCGGCCAGTGCAATTGTCTCTTCAATCGTTGCCGGTTTGGACGTCAGCAGGACCTTTGGGCCGCTGGATTCAGCCAGTTCCTGCTTGTAGCGCTCGAACCGATATTGGGCGCATAGCCAGCCAAAGGCGGCCTGGTCCGGATCGCCTTTATCCAGCCGATAGGTGCCGCTCGGTAATTTTTCAGCCGCTTTTGCAAGGCACCAGCTATCCAGGGTTTCCGCGTCTGAGACGCCAATAGCGGCCATCCAGTCATCGGCAGATTCACCGGTGATAATGGCGAGTTGGCCGTCTTTCCCCTTGAAACCCTGCGCTTTTACGGATTGCCGATCTCGGTCGGGAAGGGCTTTGTACCATTCGTCAAAACCGTCGGTATCGACGAGATGGAGCAACTGGGCGGATTGGCCCTTGTCGGGCTGGAGCATTGGTTCATAATCGGTCATAATCCGTGCCTTAGCCATAAGACGGCAAAAAGGCCAAGGTGACTTGGGGACGTTGGGGGGGAAGCCATGTCGGCACTACACATCAAAAACAGTATCGCGATTCTGTTCGCGCTATTTCTGGCGGCTTGCTCGATGCAGGGAATGATCGAGACAATGACCTCGGAAGAGGATCGCGCGATGGCCCAGCAATTCGTTGCGGATATCCGTAGCGGCAATAGCGACGGACTTGAAGCCGTTGTCACTCCGGATCTTTGGAAGAATAGCCAAGCCGATTTTGAAGGCGCTGCAAATCTGTTTCCCGAGCAGCCCGGCGAGACGAACATTACCTCCTACAGCATGAATAGCGACGGCCTGGGCGATGGTGCGCGCACGGAGAAGGTTTTCACACTGGTCACTACCGACGACACGCATTGGACCACCACGCGATTCACAACCTTTCAGGAGGGCGGTGATGCGATGATCACCCAGTGGAGTGTTGAAGGATCGAACGAACCGCCGGCAGATCTCGAGGTCATGGAGAATGTCGGTGCGGTCTTCATGTGGGTTGGGATCACATTACTGCTGATCCTCGTCGGCATTGTCGTGCTGATTGTCTGGCTGGTCCGCCGGTCACGCCGGAAGGATCAGGGCCGTGCAGGAATCAGTTAGGGATTGCCAACCGGTACGCCAAACAGGTCATGCGCATCGGCATCTTCGATCACGGCTGAAATGATGTCGCCGGGTTCTAGCCCTTGGGTGTCGCGCAGATGGACCTCACCGTCGATTTCTGGGGCGTCTGCCTGAGAGCGACCCGTCGCCCCGCCATCTTCGTCAACAAGGTCAATAATGACCTTCTGCGTTGATCCGATCTTGGCCTGGAGTTTTGCTGCTGAAATCTCGGCGCATTTTTCCATCAGGCGCTTGTAGCGCTCTTCAGTCACTTCATCAGGCACCGGATCGGGCAGGGCATTGGCACGCGCGCCTTCGACCGGTTCAAAGCGGAATGCGCCGACCCGGTCCAACTGCGCTTCGTCGAGCCATTCGAGCAGATATTCGAAATCTTCATCGGTCTCGCCAGGGAACCCGGTGATGAAGGTCGATCGGATTGTGAGGTCGGGACAGATTTCGCGCCACGCAGCAACGCGCTCAAGCACCTTCGCCTCGTTCGCCGGGCGGCGCATGGCTTTCAGGATACGCGGGCTGGCATGCTGGAAGGGAATATCGAGATAGGGTGTGATCAAACCATCAGCCATTAACGGGATGACCTGATCGACATGCGGATAGGGGTAGACATAATGGAGTCGGACCCAGGCGCCCAACTGGCCCAGTTCGCGCGCAAGATCCGTCATATGGGGCTGGATCGTGCGGCCTTTCCATTGCCGCTCTTCCTTGCGGATATCGACGCCATAGGCGGACGTGTCCTGGCTGATGATCAGCAGTTCTTTGGTCCCAGCTGCAACCAGTTTTTCTGCTTCGCGCAGCACAGCATCGGGGCGCCGACTGACAAGATCGCCGCGGATCGAGGGAATGATGCAGAAGGCGCAGCGATGATTGCAGCCTTCTGAGATCTTCACATAGCTATAGTGGCGCGGCGTAAGCTTGAGCCCCGTTTCGGGAACCAGATCGACATAAGGCGACGGCGGCATCGGCGCGGCCTCATGTACGGCACCGACCACCTCTTCATATTGCTGGGGGCCCGATACGGCGAGCACATCAGGGAAACGGTCGCGGATGACGTCCGCCTCGTTCCCCATGCATCCGGTGACGATCACGCGGCCATTTTCGGCAATGGCCTCACCAATCGCTTCAAGGCTTTCTTCCTTGGCGCTGTCGAGGAAACCGCACGTGTTGACCAGTACGACGTCCGCATCGTCATAGTCGGGCGACAGGCCATAGCCGTCGGATCGCAGCTTGGTCAGGATACGCTCGCTATCGACCAAGGCCTTGGGACAGCCGAGCGAGACCATGCCGACCTTGGGCGGGGAGGGGATGCGTGTTGCCATGATGCGCCGCGACATAGGGATTTCGGGGCGGATTGTCATCCCAATTGTCCGCCACAGACGCGGTGGGGATCGCATGGTCGATCAAAAGGCCTGTCTCGTGCTAGGTTAGCGCCATAAGAGAAACGGGAGGGTAGCAATGGAATTCTATGCAGCAAACTGGATCGCGATCATCGTTGCCGCTGCGGCGGGCTTTGTCGTCGGCGGAATCTGGTATGGCCCAGTGATGGGCAAGAAATGGATGGGAGCTGTCGGACTGACCGAAGAAGACGTTCAATCCGGCAACATGATCATGATTTACGGAACGGCGTTCCTGTTCAGCCTGATCGCGTCGATCACCCTGGCGCACCTGCTAACGTATTTCCCTGATGCCGGGCTGAGCACGACTATTCTGATTGCAGTTGGTGTTGCTGCCGGCTTTTTGGTTCCGGCGATTGGCACAAATTATCTGTTCTCGCAGAAGAGCCGGACATTGTTCTTTATCGATGCGGCCTATTGGCTTCTATTCTATGCCGCGATGGGAACGGTCCACGCGCTGCTCTAGCGCGCGTCAATCATTGTCGGGTTGGCCAACAATCTCAACGATCAGATCGCCTTCAAGGATCTGCTTGGCCTGTTCTTCCCAGAAGCCATAAGGCTTGCCGTTGCGATAAATGCGCACGCCAAGGCCGGTCTGGATAGCGCCAAGCGGAAGGCCTTCTTCCATGTGGGTTGCCATGCGTTCGCGCAGCGCAACACGCCCGGTCGCCGAGGCGAGATCAGCCATATAGTCCGAAATATGCGGGCCATGGCATGAGCCAGCGAGCAGCAGGCCGGCAAAGCTGACCGGGTTGATGACGTTGCTGGCCCCGGCCTGGCGGGCGAGTTGTTCATTGTCCGAAGCGCGAACGAGTACGCTGATCGCAAGCTTGGGCGCCAGCGCGCGGGCGGTCAGAACAACAAGGATCGATGTATCGTCTCGCCCGGCGGATACGATCATCGAGCGCGCGCGCGAAACACGAACCTGGTTTAGCGTTTTATCGCGCGATGCATCGCCTTCCATAACGTTACATCCGCGCTTTTCAGCGGCTTCCAACCTGGCATGATCCTGATCGATCACGACGATTTCGGATGGGTCGATACCGCGTTCAAGCAGCTCGTCCACGGCTTCTGAACCGCTGATGCCGAAACCGGCAACGACGATATGGTTGTGAAGATTCTTCTGGATGATGCTCATGCGCCAACGGCTCCAGCTCTTTTGTAGCAGAAAATCATAGGCTGTTCCGAGGAAAATCAGCCAGATGAACAAACGGATCGGTGTAACAAGAATGGCTTCAAACAATCGCGCTCGATCCGTAACCGGCGTGATGTCCCCATAACCAACGGTCGTTATCGTCACCATTGTGAAATAGACGGCGTCGGCAAAGTTGATGTTGCCGTCCGCGTGGTCGACATATCCGGCCCGATCGAACCAGTGTACGGCGACAGCCACTCCGACCAGAAAGAAGACGACCGCGCCTCTGAGCCAGAGTGAACCCCAGCGGGAAAAACCACTCTTGCGACGGAGTTCGCCGTTTCTATCGACATTGGGCGGACGGTTTAACTGCACCATCAGGTCAGATCCGGCAGATGCTGGGCCGGGTCGACCGGTTGGCGATTGCGACGGATCTCGAAATGCAGCTGCGGCTGGTCGACCTGCCCAGAGGTGCCCGTGCGGGCAATAAACTGGCCCCGTTCAACGCGTTGCCCGCGCGTAACCTGGAGGTCATCCATATTGGCATAGGCCGTGATCCACCCGTTTCCATGATTCAGCAGTACGAGCCCCCCATGGACCCGGATCTCGTCACCCGCGTAGAGCACAACCCCGTCCGCTGCTGCAAGCACTGGTGTGCCCCGCGGCGCGGCAATATTGATGCCATCATTGCGCTCGCCTTCGCCGCCCGCCCCAAATGGTGCGAGAATAGGGCCTGTCAATGGCCAGCCAAATCGGCCAGCGAAATTTGCCGGTGATCGAACGGCAGCATCGGGGGGCAGGGCGCGACTTGCGGTGCGTACCGGTGCAGTCGGCGCTTCATTCTCCGCCAAGGCAGGTTCGCCGCCGGTCACGATATCGTCAATATCAAGGTCAAAGGCTGCCGCTCGGAGCTGCCGCGTATTGCCGTTCGGCCGGTTTGCGCCGGGTAGAAGTATGCGCTGCCCGGCGCGCAGAATGTAGGGTTCTTCCAATCGGTTCAACGTTACCACATCGGACCAGTCTACCCCGTAACTGCGCGCAATCCCGATCCCAGTCTCGCCGCGACGAACTTCGTGGTAGCGGCCGGCCGGAATATCGAGGCGTTGGCCTGGGCGGATCAGATAGGGCGGCTCGATTCCGTTTGCGCGAGCGATTGTGGATACGCTGGCACCCGTGGTGCGCGCGATGCCGCTGAGCGTATCGCCCGATCGGACAACATATTGGGTGGCAGATACCGTGCGAGCGTCAGGTGATACGGTCTGCGCATCCCAAGTGGCCAATTGGGTCGGTGGCGGCACCGGCGCTGCGGCAGGGGGTGGCGCGCTGGTTCTCCGCTCGGATGCCGATGGGATACAGGCGCTAAGCATAAGTGCGGGTAGAGTGAACGCCAAAACCGGCGGCAGCATCCATGGGCTTTGCGCGCTCATGAAGCGGTCTTACCATGAATTTTGCGGCTTTCCAGCGCTCAAACGGCCTCGCAATGGAACAAGTTTTTGCCAATCGATCAGTCGAATATGGCGCCAAGGGCCGTCAGGGACTCATGATGGGTCATATCGAGATGGAGCGGCGAAACGGCGATATAGCCGTCTTCAATGGCTTCCAGGTCCGTCGAATGCTCCACCGTGCCAACCATCGGCCCCAAGCCAAACCAATAATAGGGAAAACCGCGCGGATCGTGGTTCTCGATGATCTGCAATCGGCCATAATCGCGCATGCCCTGGCTGACCGTTCGAATCCCGCGCACCGCATCCGGTGTTCGGGCCGGAAAGTTGACATTGATCAGCGTGCGCGACGGAAAGCGGTAATCTTTCAGTTTTTCCAATACCTTGCCGCCCCATTCCCGGGCGGCGAGAAAGGGAACATCATCGCCGCGCGCGTCGGGTGCGTAAGTCTGGCTCAACGCGATAGATGGAACGCCAGCAAGCGCGCCTTCCATGGCTGCCGATACGGTACCCGAATAGGTAACGTCTTCAGCCAGGTTTGCCCCACGATTGACGCCGGATAGCAACAAATCGGGCCGATGATCCTTCATCACGCGATTGATCCCGATCATCACAGCATCGGTCGGCGTGCCCGTAACCGAATAGCGCCGTTCGCCATGTTCGCGGACCCGCAACGGGGCAGTCAGAGTAAGGGAATGCCCGGCGCCCGATTGCTCTTCGGCGGGCGCGACGACCCAGATATCATCGCTGAGTGTTGCGGCAATTTCTTCTAGAACCGCAAATCCGGGGGCGTTGATACCGTCATCATTGGTAAGGAGAATGCGCATCAGTGGGCTGGCTCCAGCAGTTCGAGACCACCCATATAGGGCCGTAAGACTTCTGGAATTATGACAGATCCGTCTGCTTGCTGATAATTTTCCAGGATCGCGACGAGAATACGGCCGACGACGAGCCCTGAGCCATTCAGCGTATGCACGAAGCGAGTGCCCTTGGTCTCGCCATCTGGGCGATAGCGCGCATTCATGCGGCGCGCCTGGAAATCCCCACAAGTCGAGCAGCTGGAAACTTCGCGATACGTATCCTGGCCTGGCAACCAAACTTCGAGATCAAAGGTCCGGGTCGCGCCAAAACCGAGGTCGCCGGTAGAAAGATCCATCCGCCGGAACGGAAGGTCGAGCCGCGTGAGCACATTCTCAGCGCAATCGGTCATCCGCTTATGCTCGTCTTCCGAAGCATCTGGCGTCGTGATCGATACCATCTCGACTTTTTCGAATTGGTGCTGCCGGACATAACCGCGCGTATCACGTCCTGCAGCACCGGCCTCGGACCGGAAACAAGAGGTGAGGGCGACAAATCGGAGCGGTAGTTCGGACTCGGCGAGAATGTCTCCGCGGACTATATTGGCGAGGCTGACTTCTGCAGTCGGGATGAGCCAGCGGCCATCGGTCGTGCGGAACAGATCATCGGCAAATTTTGGTAGCTTGTCCGCGCCATACATAGTGTCGTCGTTTACCAAGAGCGGCGGATAGGCTTCTTCAAAACCATAGTCATTTGTCAGCACGTCCAGGCCAAATTGGCCGAGCGCGCGGTGCAGTTTGGCGACGGGGCCACGGACCAGCGTAAATCGCGCACCGGAAATCTTGGCCCCGGTCTCGAAATCCAGTCCAAGAGACGGGCCAAGATCGGCATGATCCTTGATATCGAAATCGAAAGATGGCGGCGTGCCGTTGCGGCTGAGTTCGACATTATCGTCTTCGCTCTTGCCCGCCGGAACATCGTCAGCTGGAATGTTCGGCAGGGAGGAAAGTTGCTGTTCAATCTGCTCAGCAATCTCTCTTTGCTCATCTTCAAGTGCGGGCAGGCGTTTCTTGAGTTCGCCGACTTCGACCATTAGGGCCTGCGCCTGGTCTTCATCGCCCTGGGCTTTTGCCTGGCCGATCATCTTGGACGCTTCATTGCGGCGTGCCTGGCCCGTCTGCACCTCGGTCAGCAATGCACGGTTTCGTCCGTCAAGCGACAGAATATCGGCGGCAACAGGGTCGAGCCCGCGACGCGCCATGGCAGCATCGAAGGCGTCGGGATTGTCGCGTATCTGTTTTAGGTCATGCATGTCGCGGGCTATGGCGGGCGCACACTAGTCGTGCAACCCTCATTGAAAAACGGCGCAGTTCAAAGGGGGGAACTGCGCCGTTTACTGCCCGCTGGAGGAAGAAGAAACTAGTCTGTCTGTTTCTTCTTCTTCCAGCGCCGACGTGCTGCAATAGCAACCACACCGGCCCCAAATAACAGTGGCATTGCCGGAGCAGGCACTTCGGTTCCACCGGTCGAAGAGGTGCCGCCACTCGACGAGGAGGAAGACGAGGAACTCGAGCTCGAACTGGAACTTGAGCTCGAACTGGAACTGGAGCTGCTGCCAGACGAGCCAGTGCTGCCGAAGCTACTTGATCCGCCAGTTGCCCCCGAAGACGTCGACGATGACGTGCCGCCAGAGCTAGACGAGCTGCTCGAGGAACTTGACGAACCACTGGATGAGCTGCTCGACGAACCGCCAGAGCCGCCAGAGCCGCCAGAGCCGCCAGAGCTGCCAGAGCTGCCAGAGCTGCCAGAGCTACCTGAGCTACCTGAGCTACCGGAGCTACCCGATCCACCGGAACCGCCTGAACCACCCGAGCTGCCATAGCCGCCGGTGCTTCCGGGATGACCACCGTTCGAGCTGCGACCGCCGCTGCTGCTCGAAGAGCTAGATCCTGAGCTGGAGCTTGAACTGGACGAGCTTGAGCTCGACGAACTGGACGATGAGCTCGAAGAACCGCCTGAAGAGGTTGAGCCGTTATTCTCGTTTTTGATGACGATATCGCCTTCGCGGACGAAGAAGCCGCCGCCGCCGGTTGAGCTGCTACCGGCGAAGCCGCCGAAGAAGCCGCCGCCGCCGCCAAAGAATCCGCCACCGCCAATTACGGCAGGAGCCCCACCGCCACCGAATGACGGAAGCTCACCGATGATTGGGACGGGTGCCGGCGGAATAATCGGTGCCGGAGTCGCGATCTGGTTGGTGACAGTAACCACGGTCGGCGAGGGCGCACAGGTATGCCGTACAGGACGAACCTGACGCGTCTTCCGATGAACACGCGGTCTGTTTCCAATAGTGCGTGCTGCAACGCGCGGTTGAGTAACCCGCACTTCAGCGGGACCACCGGCGGGTGCTTCGGACACATGGACCGCACCACCGCCTACGATAGCCCCCCCGGCTGTACAGGCACATAATTTTGCAAGAGCCATTCTAACAGACATTGGCGTTTCTTCCTTGTTGTTCGCCCCATCGAACTTTGCTGATTTCCAGCCCCAATCCGGTGATCGGCAGATGCACAAGGCAACAAGGAAGGCATGATCACAATATCGTTAACCATGTTTTCAATGGTTAACATGAGATTTCCAAGCCTCACCTCTCAACTGTCATGGTTAATGCCCCATTGAGAGACAGTTTCATTCTAAAAATGCTCGAAAATCGATGGTGCACCACGGTCATATCGGTGGCCGGCGATATCGACATTCGTCGCGAGCATGCGATTCGTCGCTTGTATGCGCTGAGTTGGGTGAGTATAGGCCCGCGCCATGGCGGAACGACGGATCACGCTATGATTCGAATAAGTTCCGGCGCTGCAAGTGATGGATGTCGTACCACTTTTGAGGGAATATCAGATGGCAACAGCGGTTCGTTCATCGGATAAGAACAGCGCCGGGAAAGGCTCGCCGCCATCCAGCGACTCAATGTCGCCCCCGAAAAGTGCAGTGAAACTCGACGATGATGCTCCTTTTATGGGAGAGTCGCACCAAGGTTATTTCCGGCAAAAACTGCAAGATTGGAAAGTCAGCATCCTGAAGGATGTCGATGGAACGCGCGAACAGCTACGTGAGGAATCAATCCGTGAACCCGACGCGACCGATCGCGCGTCGAGCGAAACCGATTGGTCTATCGAATTGCGCCGCCGGGATCGCCAGCGCAAACTCGTCAACAAGATTGATGCGGCGCTGCAGCGCCTCGACAATGGTGAGTTTGGATATTGCGTCGTGACCGGCGAACCGATTTCACTGGCCAGGCTGGATGCGCGGCCGATTGCAACAATGACCGTCGAGGCCCAGGAGCGCCATGAGCGCCGCGAGCGGATAACACGCGACGAATAAGAGCTTAGTGCCAGTCGCTAATGAGTGACGAGCTGCTCTTTTATCTTCAGCTTCTGCTTTTTGAGGTCCGCGATTTTAATCTGGTCGGGTGAGGGGCGTTGCAGTTCCGCGCTTATCTTCGCGTCGAGGCCCGCATGTTTGGCTTCAAGGGCGGTCTCATGAGCATTATCCATCGCTCTCTCCTCTATTTTTGGAATCCGAAGCTAACCTATAATAGGTGGGCTTGTCTGCCCCAAAAATTCGCGCACGAGATGGACAGTGGTCTTGCAACTATAAGCCGTTGATGACATCGCCTTTTCCTATGGAAGACGCGATACTGAGGGTGAAACTAGCGGCTCTGAAATCCGAGCATCGCGATCTCGATGGCGCGATCGATGCGTTGCTGGAGGCGCCGGCCAAAGATCAGCTGCAATTGGCGCGGCTAAAGAAGCGGAAACTGCGCCTCAAAGACGAGATTGCTGAGGTCGAAGATCGGCTGTTGCCTGACATAATCGCCTAAGCCAGATCCAATCCCATAAAAAAGGGCCGGCCCGGAATAGCAGGCCGACCCTCCAATCTGAGAATGCGCGAGTGCCTATGCGGCTTCGCGACCATCATCATTGTGCGCGTCAATCGTCTTAGGTGCGCCGGTGTCACCGATGGCGATCTTGCGTGGCTTCTTCTCTTCGGGGATTTCGCGGGCCAGCTCGATGTTGAGCAGTCCATGCGCATAATCCGCACCGGTTACCTTGATGGTGTCGGCAAGTTCAAAGCGGCGTTCGAAAGCACGCGTGCCGATTCCGCGATGCAGGAATTCGCGGGCTTCGTCGTCGTCGCGTTCTGCAACTTGGCCACTGATGATCAGGACGTTTTCATGCACCGTGACGTCGAGCTCATCTTCAGCAAAGCCGGCAACTGCCATTGAAATTCGATAGGCGTCGTCGCCCAGTTTTTCGATATTGTACGGCGGATAGGAATTGCCTTCGCCACGGGTTGCAGCGTCAACCAGCCGGTTCAAATTCTCGAATCCGACAGATGAGCGGAGGAGGGGAGTAAAATCAAAACTACGCATGATCAAAAATCCTTTTATTTAAGCGATTTGTGAGTATATTTGGCCCGCGGAGCGCCCGCGCAACCTGTCTGAATCGGCCCCAAAAAGGCGGCCTGCCAGACGGAATAGAGATGGTAATTGACGGCGAGTTTTCAAGAGGTGAGGAGCGGCCAAGAACGGGACAATTGGCGTTAACCAGCTGCGCTCACCCTTTTATTATTTTGGCGAATCGCAATGATATGCGAGAAAGGTGGTTTGGGGGTTGTATGACGACAATTGTGCCGCAGGCCGGCTTAACGCGAAAACTGGTAGATGCGCTCTATGTTGAAGCCATGGTGATGGCCGACGAAGCACGCGCCTATTTCGAGGACCATGGTGTTGAAGCGCGCGATCATCTGCCGCCATCACAGCGCGTAGGTTATGCGGTGGAATCGCTAAAAGTGACCACCCGACTGATGCATGTGATTGCCTGGCTTCTAACGTGGCGCGGCGAGGCTGCCGGAGAGATCAATGCTGAAATGGCACGCGAGCCGGATCGTCGATTGGGTATCACGGCCGCGAGCGACGCGAGCACTGTTGCTGATCTTCCCGAAGATGCGCAACGATTGGTTGCTGCCAGCGAAGATCTGTACAAACGCGTTCGCAAGCTGGAACAAGATCTGCTTGTGCCTCCCGAAGAGCCGAGCGCAAGTCCAGCGCGCAGTCTTTTGGGTCGGTTGGAGCGCGCCTTCTAGTAGAGGCGCTCGAGCAGGCTTTCCTTGGCGGCGCGATATTCGGCTTCGATCCGATCAACCCGATCGGCAATGCTTTCGACCTTCGCGACACCGCCAACACCTTGTCCGGCACCCCAAATGTCTTTCCAGGCCTTTTTCTCGGTATTTCCGCCAGAGCCGAAGTTCATGGTCTTATAGTCACCCTCGGGGAGATCGTCGGGATCGAGGCCGGCTTTCTCGATCGACTGGCGCAGATAATTGCCTTTCACACCCGTAAAGAGGTCGGAATAGACAATATCTGCGGCACGGCCTTCGACCACACCTTGCTTATAGCCATCGACTGCATTGGCCTCTTCAGTCGCGATAAATGCCGATCCGATATAAGCAAGATCTGCGCCCATCGCTTGAGCGCCGAGCACCGCATTGCCAGTTGCCATCGAACCCGAAAGCAGCAACGGCCCATCAAACCATTCGCGAATTTCCGAGACCAGCGCGAATGGCGAAATCGTTCCGGCATGGCCACCGGCACCAGCTGCCACAGCGATAATGCCGTCGGCCCCTTTTTCGACCGCCTTGCGCGCAAACCGATCATTGATGATGTCGTGCAGCGTGATGCCACCCCAATTATGGACGGCGTCGTTTAGCTCAACACGAGCGCCGAGAGACGTGATGGTGATCGGCACCTGCCATTTTTCGCAGGTTGCGAGATCTTCTTCGAGCCGGTTATTCGACTTGTGCACGATCTGGTTGACCGCGAAGGGAGCTGCCGGACGATCGGGATTGTCCCGATTATGCGCGGCCAGCTCTTCGGTAATCTGGTGAAGCCACTCATCCAGCATCGTTTGCGGCCGCGCATTGAGCGCGGGAAAAGATCCGACAATGCCAGCCTTGCACTGGGCGATAACCAGTTCCGGACCGGAGATAATAAACAAGGGAGCGCCGACTAGCGGCAGGCGCAACGTATCGAAGAGGGGGCTTGGTAAAGTCATTTCGGTTTCTTAGCGAAACGTATTGTCCTGTCCAGCATGGACTTTGGTGCAGCGAGAATTGGATGGTCGGAGCGATTTCAGATTTTGCCCGAACCGGAAAACGGCTAGTGGTTTGGCATGCCGCTTCTCGCATTCTTCTTTGCGCTGACTGCTCTGCTCTATGCCGCTGTCGGTTTCGGCGGTGGATCTACCTATAACGCATTGCTGGTGCTCAATGGCACCGACTATCGTGTCCTCCCGACCATTGCCTTGCTCTGCAACATCATCGTTGTTGCCGGCGGCAGCTGGCGGTTCTGGCGATCTGGCCATATTCGACTTGCCCGCATCCTGCCTTGGATCCTGGTCTCGGTGCCCGCTGCTTGGCTGGGCGGCCGCCTGATGGTCTCCGAAACGGTCTTTATAGGTCTGTTGGGCTTTTCGCTCCTCATTGCCGGCGTTCAATTGATATTCGAGCGCGGAGCAACCGACGAGGGGGCACAGCAACGCACCGTGGCCCGGCCTGTCAGCTATGGGATCGGCGGTGGCATCGGCTTCCTTTCCGGTATGGTCGGCATCGGCGGCGGGATATTCCTCGCGCCCGTGCTCTATCTGTTGCGATGGGGCGGCCCGCGCGAGATCGCGGGGACAGCCAGCATCTTCATCCTCGTCAACTCGATCGCCGGTCTCGCGGGTCAGGCAATGAAGCTGGAAGCAGACTATGGCATTGCCAATGCGATCGACCTGGTCAGCGCCTATTGGCTGGTCTTCCCGGCTGTGCTGATCGGCGGCCAGATCGGCTCGCGCCTTGGCAGCCTGCACATTCCGCCGCTCCTGGTTAAACGGTTGACGGCATTGCTTATCCTCTATGTGGCAGGCCGCTTGCTATGGAGCTGGTATGGCCTCATCGGCTGAAAAAAAAGATATGCAATCACCTTGGCCCGGCTAATCCGCGCATCGGCGGGCCGCAGACGCGCTATTTCTGGTGAACCTGCAAGCGCCCAAAGGCCTCGAACAGAAAGGCCGTGGTCAAGCTGAACAGGATCAAGCCGTTCGCGGCGGAAAAACCCGAGAGAAGCCGCCACGGCTTCTCCAGCAGCACATCGCCAAAGCCCAGCGTCGTGAAGGATACCGCTGCAAAATAGAGCGCATCTTCGGGGAGCGCGAACAGCTCCAACACGATGAACGTCACCGCCCAGAGCCACACGGCAATGCTGAGCGCGGCGACCATCCATAATGTGATCCCTGTAATGAAGACGGTCATCTTGATGATCCGATGGCCCTTGAGCAGGTTGGGGCCATGACGGTTCAGCACAGCGATTGCCATGCCGATAAAGGCGGCTTCGATAATCACAGTCACGACGATCAGCGCCGAACCGATTATGATCTGGGCAAACATCGGTGCGTCCTATTCATTATCTGGTGCGACAAAGGGCTGGGGCGCCGCAGGCGGCCGACATCCCAGTGCCGTCGCCAGACCCTTCAGATAAGCGCGCCGCGCAACCCCGCGGACATGCAGCTCCAACAGCCGTCGCTCACGGTCCCGCGCGCCAGACAGTTGCCGTACCACGCCGCGGAACGGGATGAGGCCGCCAACGATTGACGAGGCGCCGCTCTGGACTCGCTCAAGCGTCTCATCACGATCTGGCTGCACCTGGTCGGCATCGGGGCCAAGCGCGGCGGTCAGCGCGGTCACTTCCGCACCGATCGTGGAACATCGGCGTGGCGAAATCGGCTGATAGGGCGAGTCGATCTCCAGCAGGATTGCTGGCACGCGTTCGGGTCGCAGGTTGAGGTCGCTGAGCGGGGTGAGCACCACTTCGCCCGCGGCCTCGCCAATCTCCTCTGCAGATGGCCCGCCGCCGTCCTGCGCCAGCGCAGGCGGGGTAAGCGATACCGCACACCCCATCGCCAATACCGAAGCCGCAAAATGCCGAACCCGCATGATAATCCCCCGAAAAATCGCAACATACCCAATAGTCGCCAGATCGCCAGCCCCCGCCCATGACCCCAAATCCTCCGTCAAGTTGACACTGGTTGACACAGGTCGACCCCAGCCCGGCAAAAGCTGCGTCCTATTGGACACAGGGGCGGGGGAGATTGTGTCCAATAGGACGCGGTCTGGCGGCGGCGATACCATCATGGTCAACGAGCCAGCAGGGGCGGCGCTGGGATCATATCATGGGGGAGGGTGTGGAGGACAGGTGGCGGTTAAGCTCCTGTACCCCAGTTCGCCGCCGGAATCCGGCTGTCGATCACCGCAACAGGTGCAGCTCCGCGCAATTGCGGCTAGCGGCGTTTTCAAACCCGAAGAAAAGGCGAGGATAGTTGGTGGACGCACCAGGGCTCGAACCTGGGACCCGCTGATTAAGAGAGAAATTCCTGCCTAGGCCTCTAATCTATCGCGATACGTTTCAGCTCGTAGCAGCTAGTACCAAACTGTCATTAAATTGCTATATATTAAGTGCCTAGAAGAATTTTTATCCCCAACGAATGACGGTCTATTTGTTGCGGCCTGTATCGGATTCAACCAACCTGTCTCACACGAAATGCTACCTAGGTAGCGCCACATCGAGCGCGCGAGATGCTGCACATGAATGCACCGGTTCAGCTGACGGATCCCAAGATAAAAGGAACAAAGTCACCAGTCACAGGTCAGATTGAAATTCGTGATGCAACCGTGCCTGGTCTTCGGCTACGGGTCGGCAAATCGGGCAGTAAATCATTCATCGTTCGAAAGCGTGCGAACGGTAAATGGGTGAACAAGACCATCGGTAGGTATGGCCCCCGACTTTCACTTGCCGAAGCGCGGCGAAGGGCGAGGGCGATCCTCTCCGATCTCGAAGCTGGAAAGCATGTCGCGACAACGAAAGGGCGGACTGGTCCACAAACGATAGCGCAGCTTTGGCCTGGCTATGCTGAATCCAAATCTCACTTACGTTCGTTTTCAGAGATCGAACGCGTATTCATTCGAGAGATCCTTCCCGAGATTGGAGAACGGGTCGCTGATACGGTGACCCGGAGCGACATCACGCGGCTGATTGATCTAAAGGCCCGGTCAGCTCCGACAATGGCTCGCGCAATTCACGCTCAGCTGTCTTCATTTTATAGCTGGGCGATGCCGCGTCTCGATCGCTTGCCGGCCAACCCCTGTCGAGATGCAGGACGGCCTCCCAAGCCGGCGTCTCGTACGCGCGTACTTTCGGACGAAGAGCTAGTAGCGCTCTGGCGGCATGCCGAGCGCGAGCCAATGCCATGGCGCGGTGCACTGAAGCTGATGGTTCTGACCGGCCAACGTCGCGGTGAGGTGTTTGATGCGGATTGTAACGAGTTCGATCTTGAAGAGCGGCTTTGGACCATTCCGGCACCACGCGCCAAGAACGGAGCCGCTCACCTAGTGCCGCTGAGCGGGGCGGCCATGGAAGTAGTCGATGAGGTGCCTCGGTCAGACAGTTCAGGGAAGCTGTTTCCTGCCAAAGGAAATTTGGCTTCCAGCGCATCTGGAATATCGAAGGCCGTACGACGAGCACGAGAGTCGGTCGAGACGGCTGTTGGTGACGTTGATCATTGGACTTTGCATGACATCAGAAGGACTGTGGCGACAGGTCTGCAAAAGCTCGGTGTACGACTGGAAGTCACAGAGGCGGTGCTCAATCACGTCAGCGGCTCAAGAGGCGGAATCGTAGGCGTTTATCAGCGCCACGACTTTCTGACGGAGAAGAGAGCGGCGCTCGAGTTGTGGGCCGAATATTGTTCCAATCTGTTTCACCAAGAGGAGGATGGAAATGGTTGAATCCATTAGGAATCCGAAGACCGGCGCCGAATGGTTGGCATTTTATGCGCTCACGTGGGACGAACCCAAAGAGTTTGCCATCGACTATCTTCGGACCGCACATATGCGCTTGAACACGATTTACCGGGCAATTGAGGACGATCATATTGTAGAGGCCAAGAGAGAGATAGGTAACTTGAAGATGGTCCTTTACGCTTTTGGTGAATCACTGAAAGAAGATGGCGAGTCAGTTCTGAAAACAACGATTTCCAGACGGCGCGGTCGTCCTCGTAAGACTCTGCTCCAGGTGAATAACGAGCATCGAGCGACCAGCGAGTTCGAGCGGCTCAAGGAGCGAGATGGATATGAATCGGCCATGTGCGCTGTTACCAAGAAATACAGAGTCAGCCGGGCGACGGTTGATAAGATTGCACGGCGTTGGCGAGAGATGAGAGAGCAAAACCCCCGTTAAACTAGCGGATTTTCGAGGGGCGCTTTTTTGTAGCCTGCTCCAGGAACATGCATAGAATAGCAAACCGTCCCAAGCAGAAGGAGGCGGTCATGCCAGGACATACCGAAACGCCACGGCTGATGCGGATCGGCGATGTGTGTCAGCACACTGGGCTTTCGCGAACAACAATATATCGGCTGATGGATAGCGGACAATTTCCGCAACGGCGCCAGCTTACGCCAAATGGCGGCACGGTCGTTTGGCTCGGCAATGAGATCGAGGATTGGCTGGTCGAAAGACTTGATCTGAGCCAGCAGTAAAATAATTTCATTGCCCGGCGGGGTCTTGATTGAGAAAAGCTATTCGGTCTGACTGATTTGGGTCGGCACGATGTTGAACCCGCATGTTTCAGAAACGCCGGTCCGCAATGCGAGGCTGTCGCATTTGAGGTCGAAGCTGGCGGCGATTTTGGTGGTTTGGGAGGATAACCCTCCCATTTCGCGAAATCTGGGAGGATGACTGTTCTTCGCTATCTCGCGCTGAGTGCGGCGTTGGGAGGGTTTGGGAGCTTTGGGAGCTTTTTTCGGGCCAGCATTCATAGCGCGCGCGCGCATGCATTACACACAGTAGACCCCGATTAAGCTCCCATTCCTCCCATAATAAGCTAAGCAGTTGACATTATTATATAAGACTCTCCCATTTATCCTCCCAATCATAGAAATGATCCTCCCAACCCTCCCAAATAGAGGAAAAACAACACAGTTCAGGGATCGGGATGTTTTCTCATCAAGGGAATACCGTCGAGACGACCTCAGGTTGGGTCAGGAAAGCGATTCATCAAAAGGACGGCACTAAGGTCCAGTGACATTCCCAGGGGTCTGGATCGCGCTCTCTGAGGCAGGGGGGGTAGGTCAAAAGTTCACAGATGATTTTGCGAAAGCCGGTGGGTCAACACCAATTTTCCCGACGCGAAATTTTTGAAAAACTTTTTTTTAGTCTGCTTTGCGCCCATTGCGGACGTTGGGCGAATTTTCGATTTGTTGATTAATAGATGGTGCCGCAGAGCCAACCGAAGATAAGCTTGGTAGCTATTGACTCAACGAACTGTGAATCGTTGTTTTCGAATTTTCTTCACATTCTTATCGTCCCATATCAGAGAATCTGAAATTCTTCTCAGTATAGAATGTTCACTTCCGCAACGTGATTTGTTCAAACAAACTAGAGCATACCGATTCATGAATTTAACTTCATCAGAATTGTAATGTCGTGGGTTCTTTGTATGCCTCATGTACTGTAAAAAGAGCTTTCTGCACTTGCCTCTGCTCATATACGGTTCGGAATATAGAAAAAGGCCAATCAAATAGAAATCCATGATCATTGGGTTATCATCTCTTATCGATGAGATGTTCTCGTTCAGTTGATCAAACTTCTCTTTTGATGAAGTATCTTGTCCCTCCGCTACACTCTGAATCAGATTGCTCACCTTGATAATGAAGGCAAAGTTCTTCAAAAATTCAAACACGCCTGCTCCTCGGGAAATCACTAGCTACCGGGCCCGTTTGCTCTTGCACCGGTGGAGTGCGCCTGTGCAACCACGGTTCTACTTCGACAAGCGATCCGGTGTTGGCGCAAAGGATGACGTTTTCATTTGTGGATGGCATTCTAGTTTCGGCATTGGATTGCAAGGTCCGCTAACCACCCGTTGCGGACATTTGTTGATGCTGTTGCAACGAGGTATCGGAAGCTCACGACCCGAGGTCGTAAACGGCCCAGATCACGGCGATAGTAACGCCGAGTAACATCACAAGCATCCATCCCCACGTGAGAATTTCGGCCCATTTCGCAAACTTGCCAAGTCTCATCGAGTTTGTTCCCTGTACCGATCATCCACCAGCTTTTCATAACCCTTATTAGCGTATTGCGCGGGTATGATCGCTTGTTGGCAAAGCCTTTGCCTGAATCCGCTGTCAGTCAATTTCAGTATCATTTCTAAGGACACCGTGCGCTATCTCCGCTAGTCCAGTTTCTAACAGCTCACCAACTACATCCATGAAGTTTCCATACTCGATTTTCGCGGGTAGATTGATAGCGATGTATCCCTCTATTCCACCGCTCTCTGACCCAATGTTTAGATTGCTAAGCTTTTTGAGCAGCCTTGTCTGGTTCACGCCCTTACGAATATAAAGCCAGATTGTACTGTTGCCTGAAGGCTGAACCACAGAAATCAACTCTGCCTGAGTATCCGTCCTAACATCAATCTCCAAGATGTCGCCGAACGCCACCCCTTCTATGAAAAATGGGATGCTCTCCAGAACGTACCCCAATTCCGTTCGCGTTAGCCAAAGACTTTCCGCGTTTACTGGCGGCCAGTCGCCCGAAATGGGCAGATCGAAGATGAATTTTGACATGTTATTATCGATCTAACGGTCGGCTCGATTTATCTCAATGACTGTCATCCTATCGGCTCAAAGGCATACCCGCCTGGCCAAACGGTGAAGGCTGCGGTTCAAGATTAGAAACTGATCGTGAACGTCCGCTTTCGGCCAGAAGCGAAACGTCCGCTTTCCACCCATAACAGTCATTCGCGCGAGATCTGCGTGATTTCAGAATCTACTCGGCCAAACAAATATGATCCGCCGCTGATTGACCCGCATAGTTCGCGATACTCCGATACTATGTGCGCCGGGATAGTGCCGGTGAACAGAACATCTCTTTCGGGATTGGAGTAGCCAAACTCTGATGCACGTCGCCCATTCACAAAGGGCTCAACCGGATAGGGGTTGGAGTGATCCTCGCAATCGATCACCACAAAAGAGAAGTAATATTCACCACGGCTGATCCGCGAGGCATCTTCCTGCTCAACCAAAAATGTGACCTGATGAGTAGCGGAATCTGTCTGAGTGATGTTTGCAGACTTTATCGTCGGTGAAATCTGGCAACCGGCAACCATTGATGCCGCAAAAAATGCAAACACGACTGATTTCGGTTCAATGCCCATATCAACAGCTTGTATAGATCAATTTCAGCTGCCGCTGACAACAGACGTCCGCTTTCCACCCATTGCGGATATTGAATGTTGTGTTCCGATTAGCTGTTTCTGTTGCCGGAACAATTGTTCGTCAAACGGTTGATCTGTAGTGTTGTGCGCATGAAACGTTTCAAGTTCATGATCTTCCTTGTTGCCCTGGGAACCAGTGTCTCGACATCGACCGGAGCATTAGCCTGTCGGATGCAGGTTCCTAATGGAGAGCGTTTGGTCGAGTACCCGGTGATCGTTTTGGCGTCGATCACGTTTGCGGAAGGTGTCGACACACCCGGCTGGAATACATGGCAGCTGACCGCGCAACTCAGCCAATCCAATGCCGGTTTATCAGGTGATTTCGTTTATCATTTCAATGTGACCCTTAGCAGCACTGGCTGCGGGCAGGCAGAATTACCGGTGAGGGGCGATCGCTGGGTTTTGTATCTGGATGATGCCAATTCTTCGAATGTCCAGAGAGCCTATCCTCTCAACTATGTCAGATCCCACGATGCACGCTTGGCTGATTTTGATTGGTGAGCTGTCTGCTTTCCACCCATTGCGGTCATCTGCCATTCACGGCGATTGTGTAACTGAGTCCTTGTTCGATGTGCATAGCTAGGAGGTGAGGTTGAAAGCTTTCGTTGGCGCTATGGTTCTACTTGTCGCCGGTGCTGAACCAGTACTTTCTCAGAACGAGATCGTTGGCGAGTATCTATGCACAATCTCAGCAAGAGCTGGAATTGCGAGTTTCCATTTTGAAGATGCGGATCCTCCTGAGGCTTTCGTCGACAACGAGCTGCCAAGCCGATTTAGAATGCGGATCACGGGTGACACTGATGGCGCCCAACAGTATCGAGCGTTTGAAATTGAGTATGATGGCGAGGACCGCGTCCCTCAGCAGTGGCACACAAACAATAGTATATTGCACAGCACCTATCTCGGTGACGGAGCCTTGTTTCACGCCACCGAAGATCCTGCATTTTTTACCCTGCAGCGAACAATGCACTCAAATCGCGACGGTAGTTTAAGTTTTTATCACACCGGATTTGAGTACATGGGTGGCGAAGACACACACCTCTCGGTCCGTTGGGGGCGATGTCGGAAAACAAACTAGAACTACGACCGCTTTCCACCCATAACAGTCATTCGCGCGAGATCTGCATGATTTCAGAATCTACTCGGCCAAATAAATATGATCCGCCGCTGATTGACCCGCATAGTTCGCGATACTCCGATACTATGTGCGCCGGGATAGTGCCGGTGAACAGAATATCTCTTTCGGGATTGGAGTAGCCAAACTCTGATGCACGTCGCCCATTCACAAAGGGCTCAACCGGATAGGGGTTGGAGTGATCCTCGCAATCGATCACCACAAAAGAGAAGTAATATTCACCACGGCTGATCCGCGAGGCATCTTCCTGCTCAACCAAAAATGTGACCTGATGGGTATCGGAATCTGTCTGCGTGATGCTTGCAGACTTTATCGTCGGTGAAATCTGGCAACCGGCAACCATTGACGCCGCAAAAATTGCAAACACGACTGATTTCGGTCCAATGCCCATATCAACAGCTTGTATAGATCAATTTCAGCTGCCGCTGACAACAGACGTCCGCTAACCACCCATTGCGGACATTCAACACAGGTCAGTGAGCTAGGCAAAACCGGCGCGCGTAGATTTTCGTCCTGGATCGGTTGAGAATTAGCGCGTGCGAGAGGCTGACCGACAGGACTGGTGACTATCTTGGCCCCCGACCGAAGAGGATTATGCTACTAGTCCCATGGCTTTCTAACACAAGACTGGATGTGAAGCCGCGGATATAGGCATAGTCGAAATCGAAAATGCCTATCGTACGCCCTGAACTTCGATGGCGAATTTTTGACAAACGTTGAAGCAGATGACGTTAGGCTCGTCACACTGAGTTCTACTGACCTGGCCGATCAATGTAACATAGTCGCCTTGTGTGAGGTTGAAACGTTCGATCGTTTCCTGACTGAGATAGACGCATTCCTCGCCTTGAATGAGCTCCCAGCTCGGTCGAGGGTATATACCTGATGTTTCTTGGCCAACCGACACATACCCGCTGAGGATAGTGTTCGACGACTGCTGTTCCTCGAGACTTGCATCGGCGAACATATCTGGCGCCGCCAGCGCCATACACGCTGACAAAACCGAAACACTCATTATGATCGAGAGTAGTTTCATAAGTAGCTCCGAAAAACTGAGCATTTACCGCTAGAAACGGCAATTCACCGGCCAGAAGAAGCGAGTGGTTCTACATCAGTTTACCATAAGGTGATTTCTGAAAACTGTATAGAAAGGCATACGGTACTGCCGGAATACCGGCACCGCGAACGTTTGGTACGAATAATTGTCGCAAATTCTGACAAGAAGAGGGGACTGAGATCGATGGCGTTGCGGCCCTTTCACCAGTCGACGGGGCGCACCGCAAGCGTACCCATCCCAATGTCCGCTTTCGGCCAAAAGCGGACTTTGCACCCTAACCAGATCTCATAACTTCAGCCTGACCATCACAGTCAGATTGGAGGTTGATTATGTCAGACTACAAAGTTGGGGCGCCTAGTTCATGGAATGCCGGACGCCAGTTAGGTGCGAAACGCCCGCTCAAACGAAAAGAAGTTTGGGCAATTCGATTTTTGCTCGATCAACAAGGAAGATTGCGGGATCGGGCGCTGTTCAACCTAGCGGTCGACAGTAAGCTCAGAGGCTGCGACTTGGTCAAGATCCGAGTTTGCGAGTTGCGCAACGGCTTCCAAATTCGAAATCGGGCAACTGTCGTACAACAGAAGACTGGGCGACCGGTTCAGTTTGAGATCACAAAGCCAACTCGCTCCGCCCTCAATTCCTGGTTCGCCGATCGCCCTGTTCGGCCCGACGATTTTGTGTTTCCCAGCCGTGTGAAAAGGAACCGACATTTGGGAACTCGTCAGTATGCCCGGTTGGTCAATCGGTGGGTGAGTGCAATCGGTTTGAAAGCTGCCGATTACGGCACCCACTCATTACGGCGAACAAAGGCCTCAATCATCTACAAGCAGACAGGCAATCTCAGAGCCGTACAAATGCTTCTGGGTCACTCGAAGATTGAGAGTACGGTTCGTTATCTTGGAGTCGACATTGAAGATGCGTTAGAGCTCGCTGAAGCTGTCGACATCTAGCCCGTGGCGTAGCGCCGCAATGAGCGGCGCTTCGTCCGCTTCTGGCCGAAAGCGGACATTCGCGTGAGCACCGCTACATTCCTCTACCAGTAACCGCATCACGGCTGACTGATATAGAACCAGTTGCCTCTTACGGTTGGAGTACTGTTGTTGGTCAATATCGTGGTGCACAGATCGCTGGTACCGGGGAAGTTTATCCTGAGTTCGTTGTCAGTTCCCATCGCTGTCAGTGCTTGCGCGTAAATCCGTTGGCACGTCTCCGGTGTGTAGGTCGCGCCGCCATAGGTTAGATCTTGGTCAAGATTGCACAGTTCGATGTAGCCATAGCCAAACTCAATGTGGACGGCTCCGAAGTCTCCAGCTGTGGGATCATTTAGAACCCGAATGTCCGTGATCAACCCATCACAGCGTGTCGCCTGAGATGGCGAGGCCGCAACTATACAAGTTGCTAAAGCAGCTGCGCCAAGCAGGGCCTTGTTTACAGAACTACTGGTTCGAATAAATGACATTCCTGCCTCCTCAAGCGTCCAACAAAAAATTCTCTGGCCAGATGCTATCGGCGCAGAGGTTCTATCTTCTATTCGGTGATAACTACCATTCCGCCGCCAGAAACGGGGATCAGCCAATATCGTACTGAGCTCGGAATTGGCGCAATCGCATCAGCTTCAAAGTTTGTGCGATTACCGGCGTCATCATAAGTTATCTCTGTCTCATTCAGGATCCGAGTCCCGGCCGCGTCATCAACCTCAACAACCCGCCCGAGCGCATCATATGTGTAGCTTGTCGTCACTTGCGCCGACACCATTGATACCGGCAGCACAAAGGATGCCGACACTCCCAAAGCACTCAACAATCTAATCAAATGGCTTCTCCGGTCCGACCGTCGACAACGGCCTGTGTACGCAAACTGCGCGATCTACGTTCGAACCTCAAAGCTAGATGCAGCGTATTGAATCAACAATAGAATACATCCAAATTGGGTCATTCTCCCACTGGTAGGCGGAGGGTCCTCTGCGATAGGTTCTCTAATAAGTCGTCGCAGCTGTTGAGGTCCCATCTGTGTTCTGAGGTTTGACGGTGACCAGGAGCGATTTGTCTCACGGTTACATCATGGGAGACCCAATAGTGGTAAGCTTCACGTCTTCGTGCCGCAGCGCAGCCTCAATGATTTGGCTTGCCGTCCTGCTCTGCTTTTCCGTCCCGGTCTCGGCCCAGCTGATCGATCCACTCAATATTGAACCCGACGCCAATGGCGTGGATATGATCAGGGCCAATGTAGCACGACCCGTCCCGACACTTTCAGTTCCCGGCGCGCCCAATCTCAGGCTACAGCGGCTGCAAATGACAATTCCGGTGATGACCAGCACCGTGCCCATCGACGAGTTTTCAACCGGAAGTGCGCAGGTCAATACAGGCGATGGAACTTCCGAAGGCTTCCAATGTCTTCAGGAACTGTGCTGGCCGAATGCGTGGAACGGATCGACAATGACCGGCGGCGCTGGCGGCTATAACTATCTGCAGGGCCGTAGCGGTGTCCGGGTCGTCTATGGCCTTTTGGGGAATATGACGCTTGGCACGTCGGCGCGCTTCTATAGCTTTTATGGCACCACGATCACTTATCCGAATGGCGAAACCCTCACTTTCACCTATCAGCAGGGCCAATCCGGCGGCACAACCTACACGCGGCCGACCACGATTGTCAGTAATCTCGGCTATGAAATGCGGTTCACCTATCAATCGGGCACGCCCGGCCAGGCTCAATGGAGCACATTGGCGCGAGCAGCGATCTATGAGACCGGCGGAACGGTCACGCTGGCAGAACATGTCTATGGGTCAGGCGGGACGATCACCGATCTCGCAAATCGAGAATGGAGCTGTTGTTCGGACGGGATGGACTTGCCGAACTTTGTCAGTTCGGTGACGATGCGATTGCCGGACATGACTACGGACAGCTTTGTCGCCACCCAGGCTTCGGGTGCCACGGCGCCGCGCGTTGGACAAGTCGTTAGCGACGGCGTCACCTGGACCTATACCGCGACCGAAAGCAGCGGGATGGGCAAATGCAACGGGCTGAGCTGTGATCTCACCCAGGTCGTCCTAACCGGCCCCAACAATTATCAGCGGACGGTCAATAACGAGGTTGTGGCCAATCCAACCCTTGCGACGGTTACAACAAGCGTTGTCAACGGGCTCAATGAAACCACCAGTTACGGCTATGATGGCTATCGACGGCTCACAGGAATTACCTATCCACGCGGTAATGGTGTGGAGGTCGAGTATGACGATTTCGGCAATATCATCACCCGGCGCGATCGGCCGACCACCTATCCGACAGATCCGGATCTGATCCAGCTCGCCGAGTTCAATACGCCGCCATTGCCGCCTGGGTCCGGTATCCTAAACGACAATAGATGTGTCGATGTGAGATGCTATCTACCCTACCGGACACGCGATGCCGACGGCAACTGGACCGACTATATCTGGGCCGTGCATGGTGGCATGGAAAAGATGCTCGAACCCGCCGGTGCCAACAATCTGCGTCGTTTGACCCATCGCTTATACGCGACCTCTGGCGGTATCACCCGCTTGTCGAGCGAACGGATATGCGGGGTCGCCTCCAGTGCGGTGATTGCGACAGTTACGTGTCCTAATTCAACAACGACCCAGATCACCAACTACACGTACTGGGCCAGCACCAACCTCCCGGAAACGGTGACACGCACAAATGGCGCTGGCACCCTCACTGCTGTCACCACATACACCTATGACACTGACGGTAATCTCCTATCGGAGGACGGACCGCTAACAGGTACCGACGACACCGCCTATTATCGCTACGACGCAGTCAACCGCCGGACCTGGGAGATCGCGCCGGTCGGGGATGCCGGTACCGAGCGCGCCGCAACAACGACCAGCTATCGCGATGCCGACGATCAACCGCTGACCGTCCAGTCAGGCACGGTGAGCAGTCCGACCGATACGACGCTCGATGTTAGCCAGACGCTCACCCATAGCTACAATACGCGCCGCCTTCGCACGCAAACAGACGCATCCGAAGGCGGGACGACCTATTCGGTAAGTCAGTTCAGTTACGATGCGCGTAACCAGCTTGATTGCAGCGCCGTCCGGATGAACCCTGCCGAGTTCGCCACGCTACCGACCTCTGCGTGCACGCTAGATACCCAAGGCACACAAGGTCCGGATCGCATTACGCGCAACACCTACGATGTGCTCGGCCGGATCACCGAAACCGTCGGCGGCTTTGGCGCGATGGGGACAGGTAATGCAGGCATCACGCTGATCGAGATCGGCTATACGGACAATGGCCAGGTGGCCTGGCGCGAAGATGGGAACGGCAACCGTACGAGCTACACCTATGATCCCTACGACCGGCTCGACCGCGCGACGTTCCCGGATGCAAGCTATGAGCAACTCACATATAATAGCCGCAGTCTGGTCAGCACCTTCCGGCGCCGTGGCGCACAGGTCATCACTTATGCGTATGACAATGCGAGCCGACGGACCTCCGCCAGCTACTCCACCAGCGACCCAACCGTCACGTACACATATGATGGACTGGGTCGTGAGACACAGATAGCGCGCACCGGCGTTTCCACTATCAGCTATGACTATGACGGTCTCGGGCGGCGTGACGAAAGTACGCAGGACGGACGCACTCTCTCCTACACGTATGACATCGCCGGTCGTCGCACGCGTCTTCTCTACCCCGACAATTTTGACATTCGGTATGACTGGTCTCCAGCGGCCCAGCTGACGGCGATACGAGAGCAAGGCGGGCCGACGCTTGTCGATTATGACTATGATGGCCTTGGCCGGATGACGCAGCTCACACGGTCCAACGGGCGCGTGACGGATTACAGCTATGGCCCATTATCGCGGCTGTCTGAGCTCGACCATGTCAATATGGTCGCAAATAGCTTCACCTATAATCCGGCTTCCCAGATTGCGACGCGCACCGTGTCTAACAATGACTATGTGTGGGCGCTGACGGTTGATCTGACGCAAAGCTATGCGCCGAACACTCTCAACCAGTATAGCGATATTGCAGGCTCTACGGTCAGCTATGACAACAATGGCAACCTGACAGGCGATCCGGGCTCAGTCACCGGATCGAGCGGCAGCTCAACCTTCGCCTATGATGCCGAGAACCGCCTGACCAGCGCCACGGGCACGGTCTCGGGCACGCTGACCTATGATGGCCTGGGGCGAATGCTGACCAGTGCTGGCGGTGGCGAGACGGCGACGACGTACCTCTATGACGGCGACGAGCTGGTCGCTGAATATGCCACCAGCGGTGGGGCGCTGTTACGGCGCTATGTTCATGGCGCTGGCGTCGACGATCCGATGGTCTGGTATGAGGGGTCGGGTGTGACAGATCGCCGGTTCTTACATAGCGATGAACGGGGTAGCATCATCGCAGTGACGGCCAACAGCGGCACTGTTCTCACCATCAACACCTATGACACATGGGGCGTGCCTGATCCCGATAATCTTAACCGGTTCCAATATACAGGGCAGGTCTGGCTCCCGCAGTTTAGTCTCTACCAGTACAAGGCTCGCATGTACGCCCCGCATATCGGTCGGTTCATGCAGACCGATCCGATTGGATATGAGGATGGGATGAATATGTATGCCTATGTTGGGAATGATCCGGTGAATGGGAGCGATCCGACTGGTACAATATGCATTGGCCAGGATTCTGAGTATTGTGAACGATCAGAACGGTACAATGAGTTGGATGCGGTAGCCAGTGAAGAATATGGTACGACGTACTTCGGTGCTGTGGCTGATATGACAAGCAGTCTCGCCAACATAGATCTTCCAGGAGGTCGGACGATGGCAGGATTAAGTGAAGAAGAGGCGGGTGCATTGAATGACCTTAGCGGCGAAATAGCTCTCTTCAATGAGGTTCAGTTTGATCGGATAGCCTCCGGGGAAATAGCGGAACGTGGAGTTGAGTTGGACAGTCGCCTTGTGAACGATGAGCAAGCTTTCATTCAGGATCGCCTGGATTCCCTCCAAGCAACTAATAGCGAACTACATTCAGGCGTGATCGGAGCCATGAACGAGATTGCAAACCCATCTCCCGGAATGGACGCGTTGCTATCGACAACTGAAAGTAACATCATACGCGCAGCCGGACGGACTCGAGGTCTTCTTCGTGGCCCGATAAATTTTGGGAACATACGGCATAGGAGAATTATGGGGATTCAAATGACCAGAATAAGAAGGTAGATCCGCGTGATCGAAGGAGTTTCAGCATGCCACGGATTATGATTGCTGCGGCTATTCCAATCGTACAATATGTGTTTTGCATCCTGATTGCGGCATGCCTGTTGCTCATCTTTCCTGGTGATGAGATGGTGCCACATCAAGAATCGCTTACCATTATCGGGGCTATTCGTGCTGGGTTTGCATTCTCTAACTTCTTCTTTCTAGCTACTTTCTATGTTCTGATTTCGCCTGCCATTGTGTTGCTGACGCTAGCCTTGGGATTTGAGACCCGAAGATCCGTCGCGTCAGTTTCCGCCGCATTTCTTCTCATCTACACCGCTCTGTGGTCACAGATTGCAATTGATCCGTTTCCGCTGAGCTTTTGGATTGGGTGGATGCTGTTCGGCATGTGCACCTATTGGATTGTTTGGCTACTTTCGACCAAACTTCTCAAAACGTATATCGACGATTGACTATCGCTATGACCGGCTCGACCGGATCGTCTGAGACTTTGGCGTCGATACATCCATAACACATAATGGGCTGGGCCGGTTAACGCGGTTACGAAGTATCGGCGGATTCGCGCGTCTGGCGGAGTTTGTCTCCGTTTCGAGATTCAATCAGGACCGATGGTAGTCGGTGTTACACTTACGACCGCCGACATGGAGAAATTGAGGTCTTTGATCGACGCGGACGACATCTTGGTACGCAAAATGTCCGCACCGGTGCCTGGGAGAAACCGGCGGTTCGAGGTCGAAGACTGGATTTGTGATGGAAAGCTTTGGCATGCAGAGTATTTTGAGAGCAGATCTTCCAGAGATATTCGATCTGATCGATGAAAAGAAAATTGCGATTAGCTACAGCCCATTTCAAAGAGCGTTTAAGATTGGGGCAAACGCAGGCGACTATGGACAAGTAATCCTTCACTGTCCGTGGACAGAAAAAACTACCAGATCCTCTATTGAGTGAGTTTGACAAGATGCTCGAATCCAAAGATCTATCGATTCTCGAGCCATCGACTTGGCCGCCTGCATGGACGACCGAACAATGGTGGATCGAAGCGAACCTGTAGCACAACCAAGCCCGGTAGAGCCACAATCTAAGCGATAGAATTGGAATGTTTGCAATGGTTGGAAAGCGGACGTTTGCTTGGCAAATGCTGACTCACTGCGTTAATCTGTTCAGATGAACGACAGGTGGCGAGTTCAGTTTCGTCTTTGGTCATTCCTGATAGGTGTGATCGCAGCAGTGTGGCTCTTTTCCTTGCCCGCTCCATTTCACTGGATCGGATTTGGTCTTTTTATAATATCGAATATCATGATTTATTTTGAGCGCTGCCCAATATGCTACAAGTTGGATGGTCACATCCATCATTGTGGAGACCTGATCGCAACAACATTTTATGGCTGGAAGATCGCTGTCCTCATTGCGGATATGACAGGACGACGAGGTAGCAGTTCTAGTGTCCGCAATGGGTGGTTAGCGGACGTTTCACTACTGACTGACGGCGAAATCAGTTGCTAGCTTGAGGTGCTTCTGATCCTATGGCTTTAGCCCGATGCAACGCTGAGATAGATATGTACTCAAACCGCGAACGGATTCTAGCTGGCGTCAGCTTGCTGGTTGCGATGACCAGCGTATTGATCACATGGTTTGTTGAAGGAGAAATCCTAGGCATGGGACCTAGGTTGTTTCTGATTGTCTCATTTCTTCCGTTGGCTGCGGTGGTTTTCTATGTTGCGCGACGGAGACGTCAGTTTTGAAGATATGCGAAGCAAGGTCTGACATTTGAGTCCGCTTTGGGTGGTTAGCGGACGTTGCTTCCCTCGCTCAAGAACCAACTTGAACCATCAACTCCCGTGACAACACTTGCGATGATGTTGAGGTCTCAAGCGATCCATCTGTCAGTCGGATTTCCAAACTAACCTCTCGTGTCCGACGGATTATCTGGCCATCAGCGTCGGTATGGAATGTGACAACTGCCGAGCCGGTGATTTCCTCCGAAGCGCGCGCATAGCTCGCTTCTTCCTCTGTCAGTTCCCTCCCCATGATTTCTGCGGCGACGAGATCAGCTTCAACGCGCTCTTGCCGGATTTTGTCGGGATCGACCGCCATTTCGACAACAAATTGAAGCTCTCCGGCATCCGTTGCCGACCGGACAAACTGGCCTGGTCCTAGTGCGACCGGATCGTGGAATAGTCCCCCATCTCGCAAATTGGTTGGTCGCAAATCATATTGCGCAATGCTCTGGAGAACTGATTCCGGATCACATACAATCTGAAAGGCGTTCCAAGTGAAGAGCCAGTGGCCACACGCAGACCGCGGTATCTCAAATCGGTCCAGCCATTCCGACACTCGGTCTTCCAACAATTCACGATCAAGCAGCTGCTGTTCGCCTGAGCGTGATCGAAAAACTCTTGCCGGATACTGCCAATGCCGTGCCCGTTCTTCTTCCGACACGGAGCTAGGAAGATCATACTCCAAAGTCAGCCCATCATCTTCTACCGCAATCACACGTTCAACGATTGATTGGTGGCCACGCGAGCTACTTTCTGAGCCGCCGGTGGTTTGCGAACTGGTTTCATATTGTAGCGTGATTGAAAACGCATCGCCGACATTGGCTCTTTGCTCGATCGGTTGTGCACAAGCCGCTAGGATTGGAATGACCAGAAGAGTGACAAAGATTGTAAGCGAATTAAGCGGCCTATGCATTTCTTCATAGTACGAGTCGGCACCGATTCAATCAATGTCCGCTATGGGCGCAAAGCAGACATTCTGCAGTTGATATCGTACTTTACCGACTACAACAGAATCCCGCTACCTACAGCACTACCTTTGTAAAGCAGCCCATCAAGCAAAATAGAGTTAACTCTCTGAAAAAATGGTGGACGCACCAGGGCTCGAACCTGGGACCCGCTGATTAAGAGTTAGCTGGTACTTGTTAGCTGAAGTTTCCTAACGTTGCCAGAAATTGCAATTTAGCGACTGATTACTAATTAGTTATCCACATTGACGTTGCTTGGCGTTGCCGTGGTTTTCCTGTATGGTGATTGCTATATGGTTACTGAACTAAGAGTTGTGTCGAAGATGGCAAAAGGAAAGATCACAAAGAAAACGGTCGATCGCACACGGCCGGGAGAACGGGATCAGTTCCTTTGGGACACTGATGTTCGCGGTTTTGGGCTCAAAGTCACTCCGGCCGGCAAGAAAGTATTTGTGCTGCAATATCGCCTTGGGGGGCGGGGGGCTCGCACCAAGCGCGTAACGATCGGGCCGCATGGCGTCTGGACGCCTGACCAGGCACGACAGGAAGCGATGCAGCTTAGTCGTCTCGTCGACCAAGGCATTGACCCGGCCGAGGCAAAGCGAGAACGCGAACGCCAGCAAATTGAATTGGCGTTTGATGCTTATGCTGACCATTTCCTTGAGTTCTACATTCGTGACAATTGGAAGCGCTCATTTGCAATGGCGGAAAGTGCGCTAAGGCTGCATGTGCGTCCGGTTCTCAAATCTAAGCCTCTACCTTCAATCGACAAGGCGGATGTCGCAAACATTCTTGACCGCATTCCAGCTTCGAAGCCGGCCGTTAGGCGTCAAGTCTTTGCCGTACTTCGTAAGCTGTTCAATTGGGCAGTTGGAAGGGGCGACTTGGATCGATCACCCATGGACAAGATGCCTGCGCCACCAGCACCGAAGTCTCGGGATCGCGTGCTTGATGATGGGGAGCTTTGTCGGGTCTGGAAGGCCAGTGATCGAATCAGTTACCCGTTCGGTCCGCTCGTGCGCCTTCTCATGATAACCGGCCAACGACTTGAAGAGGTTGCAGCGCTTGATTGGTCAGAGCTCGACAGAACCGAGCGTCAATGGATTATTCCGCGCGAGCGAGCGAAGAATGAGAACGCGGTCATCGTTCATTTATCCGACCTTGCCATCGTAGAACTTGACGCGCTTGCGGACGATGAGCCATGGCCAAAGGCAGGATTGGTGTTCACAACCACCGGGGACACACCAGTTTCCGGATTTTCCAAAGCAAAGGCTCGGCTGGATCGTTCCATTGCCGAAGATTGCGAACCGCTGAAGCCTTGGCGCAACCACGACATCAGAAGGACAGTTGCGACAGGATTTCAGCGCCTGGGCGTGCGGTTCGAGGTTACCGAGGCGGTCTTAAACCATGTCAGTGGGTCGCGGAGTGGGGTTGCAGGCGTCTATCAGCGTTACGATTGGGCTTCCGAGAAACAGGCCGCCCTCGAAGCTTGGAGCAACCACCTCGGCAAACTAGTCAACGGCGTCGATAACTCCAATGTAGTGAGCATAACAGCGCGCAAACGGCCATAGACGGTAATTTTGGAATTGCTGGACATATCCACAACCTCTACAGGAACTACGTTGACATTGTTTCTGTTTTGTTCTATGCGAGAGAACAATCAACACAGGAGAAAAAAATGAAGAATCAGAAGGATACTCCTGTATGCAAGATAAGTGGATCAACACCGCACAAGCCGCCGAATATACCGGCTTTGCTGCTTCAACATTGAACAAATTGCGCTGCAGCGGCGGCGGCCCGCATTACTCAAAGCGGGGCAAGGCAGTTCGCTATCGATTGTCTGATCTTGAGGATTGGATGGTTGGTGGCTGCATCAATTCCACGTCTCAGTCTACAGCTTGATAAACCGGAGTAGTCCGCATTGGGTTGGCTAGATACTCTGGCGATGCGGATTTGAATGCCATTACCAGAAGGGGTCTGATCACAGTGGCAAGCCGAGTCCGAAAGGCAGAGCGGCGATCAGCGAGACGGAGTTTGGTCTCGGAAGCAACTGCCAAGCATCCGGCGAGCTCCCGCCCGGAAGCGCCCTTAAGCGGCGGTCGGCTCCGAGGTTCAGAGAACCAGTAGCTAACTGATCGAATCGGGCCGGACTGCCCTTGCCATCGGGATGTGAAATGCATCCCAGAGGCAGGGGTAGTTGTCCTGCGCCCTCTGCACAGCGATCCCACCAAGGTTCAGAGGGGATACGATGGTGGAGCAGGTTAGGGTGCGGCTGGGGTAGGCAGGCTGGCTGGGTGAAATTGGCTGGCCCTGAAGGCTAATATTGGCCCACCAAACACGTCAGTTCAATTCCACACTTTATCAGAACGGGTTAGAGAAAATTTCGGCAAAATTGAAAGCCGTGCAGCACAAAAATCTCCTATTGATTTAGGAAAATATCGGAGACGAGAGCCAATGGGTGGTTGGGGATCTGGACGACAGAATGGACGGCCAGTGGCTGATGAAGCCTTGTTCGTAGACATTGCGTACATGGTGCGGACAGACCGCGCGATCTCCGGCTCGCTGACTAGCGGAACGCTGTCATGGAATAGGAATGGCGAGCCAGCTGGCAGCATCAGTTACAAATGTGACATGCGGGAAATCGAACAGTCGTCACTCGGACTAATTTTTTCAGTCTCTGACCCCTGGAGCGGTGAAAAACAAAGCATCGAACAGAGGATAGTGCTCACTCACACAGTACCGAACTATGGCGGACGCCGGTGGTGGATGCTGTGCCCTGTCAACGGCAAACGCGTCAGAAAGATTTACTGCCCAGCAGGTGGCGGCCGGTTTGCCAGCCGCACTGCCTGGAAGCTCGGCTATCGATCGCAACGCGAGAGCGAACGAGACAGACCGTTCTCACGTCTAAACAAGCTGCAACGTCAGCTAGGCTGCCATGAGGGCTATGAGATGCCTCTACGGCGGCCAAAAGGCATGTGGCACCGAACATATCAGCGCCATCTTAGCCGGTACGAGAAAATTGAGCATGATTGTGACATTCAAATGTGCTTGATGGCAGCAAAGCTGACGGGACTTGGCGATCGGTTCCCGTATTGAAGTTAGCTCGACTGCACGTTTCTATGGTCCGCTTTGCGCCCATTGCGGACATTGTAGCGATTGCTTCTGTTTGCGTCATATAGAAAAAATACGATGCCAACTTGCGTCAGCACTATAGTAGCGCCGCTTGCTTAGTTCGCGAATAACCGCTCGCATGTGGCGAGCACCGTAAACTATTGCAATGCGCTTTTCCGAACCTTCATTCAACTCGGCTGCAAGGCAGTCGATAAGGCGCTGATCGCGTGCATATAATATACTATGGTTGATCGGTTCAAACTTCGGATTCCAATCAAGTGTTTCATCAGCAGACGGCAGGTCTTCCAACGACATTCTTCGCGCCAAGCTCTCTCGCGAACAAAAGAACCTTCGGTAAACACCTATCATTGGTGATAGCGCGTAGAAAATGATGCGAAATCTGAAGGGGACTTTCCCCCATTCATGGTGAAACTCGTCGGTATCCAGGTCAGCACGGACGATTCTACTTCTTACTTCATCCTCCGGGGGAGGTTTTGGCTGCAGTACCAAGCCCAGCTTCTCGAAATCGGTCCAGCGATATGATCGAGTGAGGTGCCGCACAACTGGTGACTTAACACCCTCGATGAGAGCAACATCGTGATCAAATGCTTCGCGGAATGTTTCGTCGTAGAATGTCTGCTCACCCACGTGAACCATCGGAAAGAGCGTCACCGATATTGAGGATTCGCCGTTCCGGAATTGCATACGAGCCGAGCGCAGTCCCAGCATTGACGATTCTAATATCTGCACGCAGCTGCATCTAGCAGTGGCAGATGGGTATTGAAACGTCCGCTTTCCACCCATTGCGGACATCTCGGCGGACTACCATAATCCACGAATGACGAAGATCTTCATGCCACTGCTGAATGAAGGCACCGATGTTTGGCGGCCGGTCGAAGCGACGCTTGTCGACGCTAACAGTTATCGCGTTGAAGGTACGCCTAGCGATGGTGAAGAATGGGCCTATGGTTCAGGAACAATCGTGCTTTGCGAATGGAATACTCTTAGCAGTGGTGAACGGGGGCTAGTCATCATCTCACGAGTGAGCTGAATGTCCGCTTTCGGCCAGAAGCGGTTGTTCCAGCAGTCGCTACCCTATGTCCGCTTTCCACCCATTGCGGACATCGGACCACTCGTTAGCGAAAACCGCCAAACTAGGATGGCGTGACGCAAAATTCAGGACTGGACGATGGGCAGGCGAAAGTACGATAGTCGTGGTTTCATAACGGACCGTGGAAACAACAGTCTATGCGTATCTACTCTTGGCTAATGGCAGCGCTTCCAGCATTCGTGGCAAGTTCTGCACTTGCGCAGACGGAAGAAGTCCAAAGCGGTCCGATTCCGGATTGGGCTGAGCTGACCGAGGCAGCACCTGTACCTGATGATGCTGCCGGAATTGCATTCGTCCGGCGGAGCGATCTGTTCGTTCATCTGGATGAGGATGGACAATATACGTTTCAAGGACTGCATTTAAGGCTGTTGCAGCCTCAAGCTCTTGAGGCTGGAAATCTGAATTTCACATGGAACCCGGCAGCGGGCGCCCCTACCATCCATATGTTACGAATACACCGTGAAGGTGAGGTCATTGATGTTCTTGCAGACAACAGCTTTGAGGTTGTCCGTCAGGAAGCCCAACTTGAGCAAGCGATACTGCATGGTCGTCTGACGGCTTCTCTCCGCGTGCCCGATTTGCGCGTCGGCGACGAGCTTGAATGGGCCGCGACTATTCCGTCCCACGATCCAACACTGATGGATGATAGTTTCGGCATAATGTTTCTCGGCGCGTCGCCGGCGCAGGGACGATATCGACTCGGCTTGAGCTGGAACGACGGGCAACAACCAACCATTCGACTGAGCGATGACCTGGCCGATAATGAGCAACGTTCGCTGAGTTCACTCACCCTGGCATTCGAAAATCCTGAACTGCTCAGCCCACCGAGAGACGCACCGCCACGCTATAATTGGCAGAGAGTTATCGAATATAGTGATTTTGCTGCCTGGCCGGATGTTTCGCGGAGATTTGATCGCATCTATGCCGGGGCCTCCGATCTCGCATCGGATTCTCCTGTAAGGCAGGAGGCCGACCGTATTGCTCGAACAAATGCCACGGGACTGGAGCGAGCTCAGGCCGCACTTGAATTGGTCCAACAACAGGTCCGCTATATCTATGTCGGTCTCGACGGGGGAAATTTCACCCCCGCTACAGCCGAGGAAACATGGCAGCGCAGATATGGGGATTGCAAAGGCAAATCCGTCTTGCTGCTGGCGCTATTGCGCGTGCTGGAAATCGATGCAGAGATTGTGCTGGTCAGCAATTCTGGTCGCGACGATGGGCTCGACACTCGTCTACCCAATCCCGGTATGTTCGATCATGTTCTGGTTCGCGCTCAAATCGATGGCAATACCTATTGGCTCGATTCCACATTGCCCGCGGTCATCCGGGCGAGTGATCTGCCGTTTTTGCCGTATCGATGGGTCCTGCCATTGTCCGCTAACGGCAACGAACTCGAGCGTATCCCGCATGATGTCCTCACGCTGCCTAATGTTATGGGCATGGTCGAGATAGATGCGCGAGCGGGATTCGACCAACCTGCGCGTCAAGTTCAAACATATGTTCAGCGGGGCGTCGACGGACTGAACGAATATCTGCGATATTCGGTCATGCCGCCCAACCAATTGACCGCGGCATTTCGCAATGCACTAATTGGGCAAAGTACCTGGGACACAATTGAAGATGTCCGCTATCGGTATGATGAGGCGACACGCGCCAGTATCTTGACCATCACAGGCACCGGTCCGGTCGATTGGGATGAGACTGGCCAGACCTATCGCCTTAGCCTCCCTGGCGGAGGTTTTAGCCCGCCACCGCGCCGGCAACGGCCAAGCGGCAACGGCCATGATGCGCCCTACTACAATGCCCCCGGCTATAGCTGCCATGTGACGACAGTGCGAATTCCGGAGGCAACTGATATTGAAAACTGGCGGTTCAACTCGACTTTCGACACGATGATGTATGGCCGGACATTTTATCGAATGATGGAACGGCGAAATGATGGCACGATCCGTATGGTTCGAGGTTCGCGAACCGAAACAAACGAGATCTCGTCGACCCATGCTGAGCGCGACAATGGCCGCTTAGACAATTTCGATAACTCGATGGCATGGATCTATTATAGCCCGAACCGCAATCGACAATTGCCAGAAAATGATACGCACGTACCGGCAACTTACGAGATTGATTGGACCGGACCCGATATACCCTGTCTACCCGCCGATGTGCTCAATCCTGATTAAGCGCAATTGCGCGTGAAGGTACCGAAGGAGATTTGAGACCGTGCCAATATGGACTTTGTTCTTTCTGATGGCCCAACTCAACGAGCCGCAACCCAAACTGGATTCGGGAGCTGAAACCGACGAAGCCATACACGCGCCAAGCCCGGCGACCAATCCTGGAACCTGGATTCAACCCGGAGATTATCCGCCCTCCTCGCTGAGGAACGAAGAGGAAGGGACCGTAACATTTACGCTCGACGTGGACGAAAATGGCAGGGTGAGTCGGTGCGTGATCGACGACCCTGCGCCTTTTCCGGCCCTCAATGACGTCACCTGCCGGATGTTGTCCGAGCGTGCGCGTTTCATCCCCGCACAAGATCGCGACGGTCGCAAGGTCTCGAGTCAATATTCCAGTCAGGTACGGTGGGAAATACCGGACGCCGGTACTGAGGATACCTGGATCATGCAGCATGAGTTTGACGTTGGTCTGACGGTCGACAGCGACGGTGCAATCATAGACTGCGAAGTTCACCAGATGGATGCGTTATTCGATGATACTGAAGAGCGCGGTCAATCCGTGGAAGAGTTGTACTGCGAACATATGATTACCACCGGAAGAATGATAATCGATCCTGACGATGAATCGATTTATCCTCAGCGATTTAGACTGAGAACTTCGGTGCTGCCCGAGCGTAATGAATAGGACTGGCATATTCTCTAGCAATCGAGCTGTTGGACAAGAGATATGACGCGGCTCATCAAAGATTGATGCGTCTCCGGTCCAATCACCGCAACGTCCGCTTTCGGCCAGAAGCAGTCATTTAACCGATTCACTACCCGCGTCTGTATTCCGCCCATTACTTACTTCAATAAAATAGAGGCGCAGTGCTTGAAACACTGCGCCCCCGATTGCGTTGTGAATTTGATTCTATGGATGGGTGTGAGAATAGTAACGCTGACTGGCCTCGACCAACCCGTCCATTTCCGTGTTGAGTGCGGTAACCGCCTCTTCGGATCCTTCCTGAGCGAGCATAGCTTCACGAAAGGCGACGAGGCCTGGCGGATTGTGACTATCCAGTGCTCCAAGACCATTGGGCATTTCGCTCACCACCATCAGATCCCAGGCCCCATCCATCATCCAGTGAATAGTCGGTGCCGGCAGCGAAGCAGCTTGCCGGGCCGGAATATAATGATCGTTCATCAGCTCCAGCCATCTTGCGCCCGCATCATCTGCAAACCTTACAAGTGTGATTGAATAGGACGTCCGCGCTTCTTCTGGTTCGTCCTGTGCCAATGCAGGCGCGCAAAGACTGGCCAGCGCTGCTGCTGCCATAAGTGATTTAAGCTGTTTCATGTTGTTCCCCCCTTTTTGTTTTGCACATTTGTGCCCAGAGACAGTGCGCCAAATGAGAGGCAAGCACAAATCGTTTGCTAGCGACCCATTGCGGACGTTGTGTAAGAGTCGATGAATGTCCGCTTCTGGCCGAAAGCGGACATTCGAAAATCTCCTTCCTCGCAGTATGTCACTAGCATTACGGATCATCGAAAGTGGCGCATCGAGATGGCGTGGTTTACCGATAGCTTATGAGTAGCAAGCCAGATCGAACTGCCTATGAACGCGGTGTCCGCCACATGACAGCCTGCGTCGTCGCGTTTTTCGCGATACTGGCAGTTCCGCCAATCATGACAGCTATTCGATTTGATGGAGATGCGATAATGGCCACGATGGCCCCACTTATGATCTTGTGGGTGGTTATTGGCGGTGGCCGAACATTCTACATAGCCTGCCCTACATGCGGAAAATCTGTATTTGTCACGAATAATCGTAGTCGCCTCTGGCCCGAACAGAGTTGCAGCAATTGCCGGACCAACCTGACCATTAGTCACCCTGATGACTGAGCTGAAGGCTTATGTCCGCAAAGGGTGGAAAGCGGACCATTCCAACACATCTAATCACGGCCTGTTATTGGCAAGCTCTGAAGAATGTCGCCTAGGTCGGCGTTTCGTTCGCCATACCGGTCGGGATCGCACTCAAAATCAGCCAGATAGTGCTCATCGAATCCTGGACCAACCCACCGAATCCACAGAGCGCCCGCATCGTAGACGAAATTCTCCGTATCTGCAGGGGAGCAGCTACCGTGAATGAAGGCTTCGATGCTTTCATCTGTTACCGGTACAGCTTGCCGGCGGTATCGATCTAACCGCCGCACCAACTGCGAAAACTCTTCGTGGCTGATTGAAAATGAGCCTCCTGATCCATCAGGAAAAGGTTCAGAGCGGTGATACTGACCTGCACCACTGCGGTCGATTTCTATGTCCGTGCTGCTCCAACCAGATTCGCGAATTTCTATTCGTTCGATATCACCACGATCTGGTTCGGCACATGCCAATAATAGCACAGCCAGAAAGATGCTTGAGATTAGGCGCATATTGGCATTGTTTCAGAGTGACCGAATGTCCGCAATGGGCGCAAAGCGGACACTAGAAATGAGTGGATGCTTCCGGAATCAGGCATCTCGTGCTTGCTATGCGATTGCTAGTTCAGCCTTGATCGACGAACTGGTCGTCTGTCGGAACGTAACATATTGAAAATATGGTGGACGCACCAGGGCTCGAACCTGGGACCCGCTGATTAAGAGTCAGCTGCTCTGCCAACTGAGCTATGCGTCCATATCCGTGAAGGAAGGCGGGGCGGTTAGCATGCAGTATCGTCCGAAGCAACACTTGCCATTGAGCTGCGGGAGGGTGACCAGTCGCCTAACCTTTCAATTCCTTGCCGATCTGATCGATCATCGATTGCATGCTGAAAGTTTTGTGTACGAAGCGGCGGCCACGCCATCCGGCCAGTCGTCGGAGCCAGTTGCGGGAGAGCCACTGCAGCGCCGCATCAGCAAGCGCGGCAGCGCTGTGATCGGCAACCAGTTCGCCTGACTTGCCCGGCATCATCGCTTCGCTCACGCCGCCAACATCGAAAGATATAACCGGTACCTTGGCGGCTTGGGCCTCGATCAAGACGTTGGGGAGACCTTCAGACGCCGAGCTCAGCATAAACAGGTCAAACAGCGGCAGTTTGTCCGCTAGGTCCGAGACCTGACCCGGCATATGCACATATTCGGCAATGCCCAGAGCCTCGGCCAGGTTCTGACATGCCGGACGCAGTTCGCCATCGCCAAACATCAGGAAATGCACTTCTGGCCGCTGTTCATGGATGTGCGCCGCTGCACGCAGCCATAGCTCCGGCTGTTTGACGGACGAGAAGCGAAAGGCCGTGCCGACAATTGGCGCATTGAAAGGGATGCCCATCTTTTCGCGCATCGCCATCCGCGCATCGATGCTGGGCAATGAGCGAAACGGTTCGAAATCGATACCGTTCAATATGGCTTTTGAGTTACTGCCGCGACGACAACTGATCCAGTCGAGATAATCGATAAGTCCGGCCTCGCTGCAATTCACAAGGCGAATTTCGGGTCGGGCCAGGAGGGTCGCATAGGCTTGTGCCCAGCCGGTCGTCGCTTCGGCTGTCATGAACCGGGTGGGCCGAAGCCCGTGTGTGTGGAGAATGATCCGCGGAACATCGGCCAGGATGCCCGCCAGTCCGCCGATAAGGCAGCACTGGTCCAGCCAGCAATGGAGCGCCGCCGGACGTCGCTCTCGCAGCATCGAAGTCAGTGCTGAGGCGCGTTTGGCATATAGTCTGGGCGCGCTCCGCAAGGCGGGTTCGGGGTCTCGGACCTCGGTCTCATCAACCTCGACAATATCGGCTTCGGATGCACCCGTTTCATCGAGATAGAAGCGATAGTCAGGGCCGTCGTTTTTGTTTGAGAACTGCATCAACCAGAGATTGACCGGATCATATTCGTGACTGTCGACGAGCTGGCGATAGCAGTTCGCCATGATCCGTTCCGCGCCGCCGCAGGCAAGCGATCCGCCAAGCATTACGATACCTTGACGGTTTTCTGGATCCGCGATTACGGGGCACCGCGCGACCTGCCGCGCCGCGAGCCCAATTGCCGTCGGGCCAGTGCTGTCCGCATCGGATGTCGATTGCGCGAGCGAAGAAAGGCTCATCCCCTCTGCGCGCAGCGCGTCATCCAACCAGCTGATCCGTTGGGAAATTCGATCGTTCTTCGGGAGCACGACATGTGCCCGATGCAGAATTTCGGCATCCCGGCCGATGTTGCCGCGAACCAGCAGCGTTCGTGCACTCCGCCGCCACAGCGCAAGATCGTCTGGTGCAATCGAACCGCTTTGATAGCCATTTCGAATAACGGTTATGGCCGCATCGATATCCCCGGCAAGATTATGACGCTCGATTTCCAGATAGATGTCCGGTTTGATATCGAGGCGGGCGCGTATCGCCGCATCTAACCGGTCGTTCGGGTCGTCTTCGAGTATGCGAATACTGCTGACAGCAGCGCGCGCGAGGCCTTTGGAGCTGTTCGCATTGCCGAGCAGTCGCCAGGCGAGCGCTCGCACATCGCTTATTCGCGGGAGCGTCGAGTTTCTCGCTGCGTGGGTCGCATGGCGAAGCGCAAGCCGCGCAGCCGTCTCATTATCTGGATCAGTCGCAAGTATTTCCAGCGTGATGCGAACAACCGTCTCATCATCGTGTTTCGAAGCCGCCGCTCGGGCGCGCCCGATCAGGTCATCACCATCGCAGCTAGTCAGCTAAATGCTCGCATCCGGCCCCCCCAAGGTGAAGAATATGAGGCGGCCAGCCGATTACCGCCGTCGCATCCTGTTCTCCCGGTCGATCGACATCAGGATTCCGACACAGATCAACACGGTGAGCATAGCAGAACCGCCATAGGAAACGAGCGGAAGCGGAATGCCGACGACCGGAGCGAGACCCATCACCATCATCAGATTGATTGCAAAGTAGAAAAAGATGGTCGTCGAAAGACCCGCCGCGGTCAGCTTGGCAAAGGTCGATTGCGCCTTGCGGCCAACCCGGATGCCCCAGCGGATCAACAGAGCGAAGCCCAAGATCAGGAGTAATCCGCCGAGCAGCCCGAATTCTTCGGCCATGGTCGCAAACACGAAATCGGTATGGCCTTCGGGTAGATAGGCGAGATGGCTTTGCGTGCCGTTGAGAAATCCTTTGCCGAATAATCCGCCGGAACCGATCGCAATCTTCGACTGAGTGATGTGATAGCCTGTACCCAATGGGTCATTTTCCGGGTTGAGGAAGGTGAGCACGCGGTTTTGCTGATAGGGCTGAAGGATGAATTGATAGGCGAGCGGGATCGCGGCGGCGACCGCGACCGCACCACCAATGAACAGCCGCAATGGCAGTCCGGCAAGGAACATGACGATGATGCCGGCGGCAACGAGGACAAGCGTGGTGCCGAGATCCGGTTGGATGACCACAAGGGCCGCAGGCATGCCGATCAAGAGAAGGGCGGGCCAGATGGCAACCGGCCGGCGCAACTCGCCCGAGGGCAGCGTGTCATAGAATTTCGCCAGCGCGAGAATGAGCACTGGCTTCATGATCTCCGATGGCTGGATCCGCATAAAGCCGAGGTCGAGCCAGCGTTGGCTGCCGCCGCTGACCTGACCAAGAATTTCGACGCCCAATAGCGCAAGCAGTGTCGCGAAATAGACGGGAAAAGCGAAGAATTTCCAATGCTCTTCGCGAAAACGGGACAGCATGATCGCCATCGCAAAAAACAGCATGAAGCGGATCGCATGGTTCATCGCCCAAGGCTGAATGTCGCCACCGGCCGCTGAATAGAGCACTGCGAAGCCGAAGCCGAAGATGGTGAGCACCAGCAGGATTAGCCGCCAGGGCAGCTGGGCCAATGGTTCGGGGACAAGGGAGTCAGGATTGGATGCCATTAGGGCGCCTGCTCCTCATCATCGTCGGCGCGGGGCGGGACTATCGGCAGGCCTTCGCGCGGGGGTAAACCCTGATCGCGGCGATATTCTGCTTCCTGCTGCGCCATGCGCGCAAAGGTGTCGCCACCCCAGCCGGCTTCCAGGCGCTCCAGATCTTCCATCGCGCGCTCTCGATCATAGAGATAGGTGATAGCGTCCCGCGCAACCGGGGATGCAGCCCGACCACCTGACATGCCGTGTTCGACGACAACTGCGCAGGCATAGAGCGGATTATCTGCCGGCGCGAAGGAAACGAACAGGCCATGATCGCGAAAGCGCCAGGGGACACCGCGCCCGCCGCGCCCGGCCGAAAGATTGACGACCTGTGCTGTTCCCGTCTTGCCAGCGAGTCGGACATCTTCGAGCGGCAACCGCGCGCGCGGCGCGGTACCGGCTCCGTTCACCACCTCGTCCATTCCCGCGCGGACCAGCTCGAGATTCTCGCGAGAGATGCCGGAGATTTGTGGTGCTGGATTGCCGCTCGGGTCGACCAGTTTGGGGACCACTGCGCGCCCCGAAGCTATGCGCGCAGACATGACCGCAAGCTGCAAGGGCGTCGTCAGAAGATAGCCCTGACCAATCGAAGTATTGAGCGTATCGGCATCGGTCCATTCGCGATTATGGCGCCTGACCACCCATTCATCATCCGGCACCGTGCCGTAATTCTGATTGGCCACCGGGATCGGGTAATCCTGACCCAGACCAAGGGCTCGCGCGGTTTCGGCGATGATCGGAATGCCGATGCGGCGGCTCATCGTATAGAAATAGGTGTTGCAGCTACGGGCGATGGCGCGATGCAAATTGACCGGGCCATGCACACCCAGGCAACCGAAACGCCGATTGCCGAGCCGATATCCGCCGCCGCAATAGACGACCTCTTCCGGGTCGACGCCTGCTTCCAGCGCCGCAAGCGCTGTAACCGGTTTGAAGGTTGAACCGGGCGGATACATGCCAAGCAGCGATTTATTGCGCAGCGGCACGCGCTCATCCTCGGAGAGCATATTATATTCGGGATGGCTGATACCGTCGGAAAAACTGTTTGGATCAAAACATGGCATGGACGCCATGGCAAGGACATGGCCGGTCTGGCAGTTCATGACGACCGCCGCGCCCGATTCATTGCCAAGCCGCCGCCCGACATATTCCTGCAGGCCCGCATCGACAGTCAGCTGCAATGTTTCACCGGGTCGGTCTGGTCGCGTATCGAGTTCACGCACGAGCTGGCCGCGCGCAGTAACCTCAGCCCGCCGGGCGCCGGGTTCGCCGCGCAGCGTCTCTTCGAAAGTCTTTTCCAAGCCATCCTTGCCGACCTTGAAGCCGGGAAAGAGCAGCAGGGGATCCTCGTCCTCTTCGAGATATTGTTCGCGCGTTGGTGCTCCGACATAGCCAACGAGATGTCCGACCGCGGCGCCCGCTGGATAATGGCGGGCGAAACCCTGAATAGGTGCAACGCCCGGCAAGTCTGGCAACCGGACATTGACGGCGGCAAATTTTTCCCATTCCAGGCCGGCCGCGACCTGCACGGGTTGGGCGCCGGGAACGGTGTCGAGTTCTTCGTTGATCCGTTCCAGTTCTTCGGCAGGCAGGTCCAATAATTCTGTGAGTGCGGCCAGGACAGGCTCGCGATCATTCAGGCGATCAGGGATCACGTCGACGCGAAAGTCGGACCGGTTCATGGCGATAGGCTGACCCTCGCGATCGATGATCCAGCCGCGCCGCGGGGGTATCAGGCTCAGCTGGACGCGATTGCTTTCCGACAGCAGCTGCCATTGCTCATTTTCGGCAATCGAAATCCAGGCCATGCGTGCGCCCAACAGCCCGGCAACACCAAGCTGCGCGCTACCCAGCAGGATTGAACGGCGCGAATACATGGTCCTGCGCATATTATCGTTGATCGACAACGATGGCCGACGTTTCACAGCATCAGCCTCCGCCGGTCGAGCCGCGCACATAGGCGCAGTACGAGCGGAAACAGCAAGATCGACGCAGCAATCTGGGGCAGGAGCGGCACGATAAGCCAGCCGCCACCTGTCAACGCATTCAACACCATGGCGCCCATGATATAGAAAGTCAGCGCGCCTGTCGCGGCAAACCAGTCAATCCAGTAATCGCGCCACATTGCGCGGTTCTCCGCAATGTCGAGCGCCAACAAGATTATGGTCCACAGCAGCATACCGCTGCCGAGCGGATTGCCGGATAATAGATCGTCGAACAGGCCAAAGGGCAGGCCCGCCCAGATCGGCCAGACCTCAGGTCGTAAGAAGCGCCAGGCAAGAAAGACCATCAGTGCAAGCGGTGGCATCAAGGGCGCTTGGGCGACCAGCGGAATGAGGCATAACAGTGAGCCAGCAATCACACTGGCGGCCGGGATCAGACTGAGCTGTGCTCGCACCAGGGCGAGGTTTTCATCCGCTCCCCGCAACCGGCTCATGACGGACTCGAAAAGCCCGGAGCGGGGGTCTCATCTGCATCTTCGGAGTCATCGTCCGCTTCGCTGCTTTCCTCAACCGTTGGCTCATAGGCGGGCTGGACGATCGCAAAATCGAGCGAGGCTGGATTGGCAAGGGGTGTCGCCAGGGCTGAGTCACCAAATACTTCGATAATCACGGCGACCGGGACATTCGGTGGATAGATTCCGCCCGTGCCGCTGGTGATCAGCACATCGCCTTCTTCGAATGGGCTGCGCCCGGCTTCAAGCGCGCGGACCTCAACCTGTCCGTCGCCGCGGCCGGTGGTGAAAGCGGGTGTGCCATCGCGGGTTAGGCGCACGGGAACGATGTTGGAGCGATCAGTGAGGAGCAGGACCCGCGATGATGACCGCCCGCTATCGATGATCCGCCCGACCAGTCCATCGCCAGCCATGACCGGTTGCCCAGATTCGACACCCGAGCTGGTGCCGGCGAATAATGTCGCCGTACGCCGGGCGCTGGTCAGGCTCGAATTTACAAGACGCGCAGTCGCCAGGATTTCGCTCTCGCCCTCGATCAGATTGACCAGGGCACGCAGTCGGCGATTTTCGAGATCTGTAGCCTGAGCTTCGATCAGCCGCCGCCGCGCGATCTCCAATTCCTCGCGCAGTTCTGCATTTTGGCGTCCGGCATTCCACCAGTTGGCGACATAGTTATCGATCCGCCCGCCGCTCTGTACAGCGCCGCGACCGGTTGAAGATATCGGTGCGGTAACATCGCTGACCGTGCCGCGAATGGCCGCATAGCCCTGCGGGTCAAACATGGCGATCAGGATCAGGCCGACACCAACAAGTGCACCGGAAATTGCGACGACATAACCGGCAAACAGGCCGAAGCGCGCGCGGCGGGAGAATCCGGGGCGCTTCGATCCTTTAACGGCCACTGGCCTTCTCCCTTGGCTTATTCGGCCGGATTAACCGGTGCTCAGGACGCCGCGGAAGATTTCCTCTTCGAGAGCCCGCCCGGTGCCGAGTGCGACGCAGGTCAGCGGATCTTCTGCAACCGTAACCGGCAGGCCGGTTTCGCGGCGGAGAACTTCATCAATGCCTTCGAGCAGCGCGCCGCCGCCGGTCAGGACGATACCCTGATCGACAATATCCGCGGCGAGTTCCGGTGCGGTATTTTCGAGCGCGATACGAACGCCTTCGACAATTGTGCCAACCGGTTCGCTCAATGCTTCGGCGAGCTGGCCCTGGTTGATCGAAATCTCTTTCGGGACGCCGTTAACAAGATCACGACCCTTGATGTGGATCGTCTGGCCCTTGCCGTCGGCCGGCATCAGCGCAACGCCCACTTCCTTCTTGATCCGCTCAGCCGTTGCTTCGCCGATCAGCAGGTTGTGGTTGCGGCGGACATAGGAGGAAATCGCTTCGTCCATCTTGTCCCCGCCGGTCCGCACCGATGTGGTGTACGCCAGACCACGCAATGAGAGCACGGCAACTTCGGTCGTGCCGCCGCCAATATCGACGACCATCGACCCAATCGGTTCGGTCACCGGCATGTCGGCACCGATCGCCGCAGCCATCGGTTCCTCGATCAGGAACACCTGGCTCGCGCCAGCATTGGAGGCCGCATCGCGAATGGCGCGGCGTTCCACCTTGGTCGAGCCAGACGGCACGCAGATCACGATCTGCGGCCAGCGCGGAAAACGACGCGCGCCATGGACCTTCTGGATGAAGTGTTTGATCATCTGTTCGGCGACATCGATATCGGCGATCACACCATCGCGCAGGGGGCGGATGGCTTCGATTGCGTCGGGCGTCTTGCCCATCATCACCTTGGCGTCTTCGCCAACAGCGCGCACTTTCTGGATGCCATTTTCGGTCTCGATGGCGACCACAGACGGCTCGTTCAGAACCACGCCGCGGCCGCGGACATAAACGACGGTGTTGGCCGTACCCAGATCGATCGCCATGTCATGAGACATGATCTTGAAAAAACGTTGGAACCACATGGTTGGATTATTCTCGTGCAAAGTGTTTAAAGCGTAAGGAATCAGCGCGTGACAGCCCTTCACACCCCCATAGCGACTATCAGTGCTTTTGCACTAATAAATTCCGCGAATCGCTGTGGATCAACCGCTCGTGCAGGTCCGGGACATGGGGTAAAGACTTTCTATGCCAATTCGCCGCCTGCCTGAACATCTCGTCAATCGCATTGCCGCCGGCGAAGTCGTCGAGCGACCGGCCTCGGCGCTCAAGGAATTGGTTGAAAACGCTATAGATGCTGGGGCTCAGCGCATTGTCGTGCGCTTGACGTCGGGCGGCATTGACCGGGTCGAGGTGATCGATGACGGCTGCGGGATGAGTGCCGAAGAGATGGCGCTCGCGCTCGAACGTCATGCCACATCCAAGCTGCCGGACGATGATCTTGAGGACGTCGAAACGCTCGGTTTTCGGGGTGAAGCGCTGCCCTCGATCGCCAGCGTGGCGCGACTGACATTGGAAAGCCGGGTGCGCGGTGCAGAAGGCTGGTCGCGGATCGTTGATAATGGCGATCTGGTTGTCGAAGGGCCAGCAGCCTTGCCGCCGGGTACCCGGGTCGTCGTCGATAATCTGTTTGCCAAGGTGCCGGCGCGCCGAAAATTCTTGCGCACGCCGCGCTCCGAATATGCCGCGGCGGCTGACGCTGTCCGTCGCTTGGCGATGGCGCGACCAGACATTGGCTTTACGCTCGAACATGACGGACGGCGAAATATTTCGGTCCAGCCAGGCGAGACGCGTGCCGAACGCGTTGCCGGTCTGACAAACCGCGAGCTGACCGAGAATAGCGTTGTTGTCGAGTATCAACGCGGCACTGCGAAGCTCGAAGGGGTGGCGAGCCTGCCAACCTTCAATCGCGGGGTTGCCGATCATCAATATCTGTTCGTCAACGGCCGTCCGGTGAAGGATCGGTTGCTGATCGGAGCGGTCCGCGGCGCCTATCAGGACTTGCTCGCCCGCGATCGTCACCCGGTTTTGGCGCTGTTCCTGACCATTCCGCACGGCGATGTGGATGTGAATGTGCATCCGGCCAAGACGGAAGTGCGATTTCGCGAGGCCGGGAATATTCGCGGGCTGATCGTTGGCGGTCTGCGCCATGCGCTCGATGAGGCTGGATTCCGTAGCGTTCAGCGCCCATCAGCAGGGGCTTTGGGGAATTGGCAGACCGAACCTGTCGGTGCAGGCGCTGGACAGTCGCCCACAGGGGCGCCAACGGCTTATCCACGATCTTATCAACAGGATTATCGACAAGGCGGCGCTTTCTTCACACCACAAGGTCCCAATGCCGACCAAGCCACTGGCCAGGCAAGCGTTTGGGATCAATCGCCGGACTATCAGCCAGCGCCCGAAGGCCGCGCCGAAGCGGCGGAACAGCCGGTTCCGGACGCAACCGAACACCCGCTCGGTATTGCCCGTGGCCAGGTGTCCGAAACCTATATTGTAGCAGAAGCCGAAGACGGGCTGGTGATCGTCGATCAGCATGCCGCGCATGAACGCCTTGTGCTCGAACGGATGAACCGGGCGATGGCCGAGGGCGGTGTCGCATCCCAAGGATTACTGGTGCCGGAGATCGTCGAGCTCGACGAAAGCGCCTGCGATGCGCTCGAAGAACGGATTGGTGAGCTGACGGAGCTGGGTCTGGAGCTGGAACGGTTCGGGCCCAAGGCAATAATGGTGCGCGCGACACCCGCGATGCTTGGCGGTGGTGACGTCAAAGGACTGGTGACCGATCTTGCTGATGAGATTGCCGCTTATGACCAGCATCTCAGCTTGAAAGAGAAACTCGATCATGTCGCCGCGACAATGGCGTGCCACGGATCGGTTCGCGCCGGGCGCGTGCTCAACGTGGCCGAAATGAACGCCTTGCTCCGCGAAATGGAAGTGACGCCCCATAGCGGCCAATGCAATCACGGCCGCCCGACTTGGGTGAAACTTGGCCATGGCGATATCGAGAAGCTGTTCGGGCGGAAATGATGGTTGAAGTGATGGCCGTCTCACGCAAGGGATCGCACGGCATCGCCAAGCCCAATGTCGATATGATCCGCTTGATCGACGGCCATGGCGTTGATGGCGATGCGCATTTTGGTAAGACGGTGCAGCATCTGTCGCGCATTGCGAAAAATCCCGATCAGCCCAATCTGCGCCAGGTCCATCTGATCCATGCCGAACTGTTCGAGGAAGTTGCGGCAAAGGGCTTTGCGGTCGCACCCGGCGATATGGGAGAGAATATCACGACCAAGGGCGTGAATCTGCTGGCGCTGCCCGAGGGCACCGAACTTGTACTGGGCGATACGGCGCGCATTCGGGTGACCGGCCTCCGCAATCCCTGCAAGCAGCTAAACGGTCATGCGCCGGGGCTGATGGATGCGGTCCTTGATCGCGATGCGGCGGGCAATCTCATCCGCAAGGCCGGGATCATGGCGGTGGTGATCACCGGCGGCGATGTACGGGCAGGGGATCCGATTGCCGTCGAATTACCGGCGGATGAGCATCGCGCTTTGCAGCCAGTCTAAATCCCATTGGCAGCGCTGAGCACGGCCCGGACACTGGCGGTTGCAACGTCGCGGCTAATGCCAACGCCGAACACGGTATTACCGTCCCCATCGACACATTCGAGATAGGCTGCAGCCTGGGCATCTGCGCCATGACCGATCGCGTGCTCGTTGTAATTCACAACATCGAGCGTGATGCCCCATTCGTCGGACAGCGCTGCGAGCACGCTCGAAATCAGACCATTGCCACGACCGCTGACGGACCGTTGCTCGCCGCGATGGACGATCGTGCCGGTAAAGATGCGATCGCCATTGGCCCGGCTTTCCTCATAGTCCACCAGCTCGAACCGCTGCTCGCCCGACAGGCCATAGCGTTTCTGGAAGGCGTGCCAGATATCATCGGCATTCAGCTCGCGGCTCGTCTCGTCGGCGAGTTCTTGTACCACCAGGCTGAAATGCGCTTGCAGGCGTTTGGGCAGTTTTAGTCCCTGATCCTGCTGCAGGACCCAGGCAACACCACCTTTGCCGGACTGCGAGTTCACGCGGATCACGGCTTCATAATCGCTGCCGATATCGCGCGGGTCGAGCGGGAGATAGGGTACTTCCCACAGCTCGTCATTGCGCGCTTCCTGGGCGGCAAATCCCTTTTTGATTGCGTCCTGATGCGACCCGGAAAAGGCCGTGAACACCAGCTCGCCGCCATAGGGGTGGCGCGGATGCACAGGGAGCTGGTTGCAATATTCGACGGTCGATTTGATCTCGTTGATCTCGGAAAAATCGAGGCCCGGATGGACGCCCTGGCTGTACATGTTGAGGCCCATTGTGACGAGATCGCAATTGCCGGTGCGCTCGCCATTGCCGAACAGGCAGCCTTCGATCCGATCCGCACCCGCCATCAAGCCGAGCTCGGCCGCAGCGATGCCGGTCCCGCGATCATTATGCGTGTGCAGCGAGATGATGACACTGTCACGCCGCGAGATATGCCGCCCGAAATATTCGATCTGGTCGGCATAGATATTAGGCGTCGCCGCTTCGACGGTGGCAGGCAGATTGAGGATCAGTGGCTTGTCGGGCGTCGGGTCGATTATTGCGATCACTTCGTCACAGATGCGCACGCTGAGATCGATCTCGGCGGTCGAGAAGGTCTCTGGCGAATATTCGAAATGCCAGTCGGTCTCCGGATATTTTGCCGCCTGCGCCATCAGCGTGTCAGCGCCGCGCTTGGCGATATCGATCACGCCGTCCTCGTCCATCTGGAAGACGATCTTGCGCCAGGCTGGCGATATCGCGTTGTAGAGATGGACGATCGCCTGTTTCGCACCGGCCATGCTCGCGAAGGTTGTTTCAATGAGATCGCCGCGCGATTGGGTGAGCCCCTGGATCATTACATCCTCCGGGATCGCATCACCTTCGACGAGCCCGCGGATGAAATCGAAATCGGTGGCGCCTGATGCGGGGAAGCCAACCTCGATTTCCTTGAGGCCGATTTTTACGAGTAGATCGAAGAAGCGGCGTTTCTTCTCGCCGTCCATCGGATCGATCAGCGCCTGATTGCCATCGCGAAGATCGGTTGAGAGCCAGCGCGGTGGTGCGGTGATCGTTTGGGACGGCCATTGGCGGTCCGGCAGATCGATCTGCGGAAAGGGTCGGTATTTTTGTGACGGGTCGGTGATCATCGGCATGACTATCGCCTGTTGTTCTTCGGTTTCGGTGATTTGCTGAGGGAGCCCTTAGGCCGTGTGTGCTGCATCCAGCACCAATGGCACGCCTAAGGGCGTGTAAGTCGAAGAATTAGCAAGGCGCGGTGCGCTGTCATGGTGACGGTTTGTGACGGCAAATGGTTAACAAGTCCAGTGCCGAAGCCGTTTTGTGCGCGATAAAGCCGAGCCATCGGCAGATAAATCGAAACTTTTGTAACGCTTTTCACCGATCCGACGAAACCAACAGGGAGCTCGGCGGAGAAATACTCACGCTGCCCGGCCAAGAGATATACTTGTTGGAGAAATGACATGAATAAATTGGTTCTGGCCATCGCAGCCGTCGCACTCAGCGCGTCTGCCTGTGCGCCGCAAACAGTTACCGAAGAAGCATCGGCAGAAGATATCCTGGCCGAGGTTACTGATGCCAATACCGGTCCGGTCTATACCGGTTCCGGCCGCAACATCGCGATCAGCGGCTATGACGCCGTGTCCTATTTTGTCGGTGACGGCACGCCTGTTCCGGGCAATGAAGCCCATGCTGTCGTCTATAATGGCGTGCAGTATCACTTTGCGAACGGCGAAAATGCCGAGACGTTCCAGGCGGATCCAGCGCGCTATGCGCCGGCCTATGGTGGCTATTGCGCATGGGCTGCTGCGGGCGGCGATCTCGCACCAGGTGATCCCGAAACCTATCGGATTGTCGATGATCGGCTCTATCTGAACTTTAACGGTGCAGTTCAGCAGCGTTGGGAAGCCGATATCCCCGGCTTCATCGAGAGCGCGGACGAGAATTATCCGCGCTTCGCATCGGATGCAGAATCCGGCGACTCCCTCGAAGGCTAATTCAGTTTGATTACCGGCAAGGCCGCGTACCCAATCGGTGCGCGGCCTTGACCGTTTCTAGTTCTTGGCTTTGTCGACAAGCTTGTTGGCGCCGATCCATGGCATCATCGCCCGCAACTCTGCACCGGTCTTTTCGATCGGATGCTCGGCCTGCAATTTGCGGGCTGCCTTCATTTCCGGATTACCCATGCGGTTGTCCGTTATGAAGCGCTGGACGAATTTACCCTTTTGGATGTCATCCAGAACGCGCTTCATCTCGGCCTTGGTTTCGTCGGTGATGACGCGTGGGCCGGTGTGATAATCGCCATATTCTGCGGTGTTCGAGATCGAATAGCGCATATTGGCAATGCCGCCTTCATACATCAGGTCGACGATCAGCTTCACTTCGTGGAGGCATTCGAAATAGGCCATTTCCGGCGCATAACCGGCTTCGGTCAGCGTTTCGAAGCCTGCCATGACGAGGCTCGTTAGCCCGCCGCACAACACGGCCTGCTCACCAAAGAGATCGGTTTCGCATTCCTCGCGGAAGGTTGTCTCAATAACGCCCGAGCGCCCGCCGCCAACACCGCTCGCATATGCGAGGCTGACGTCATGCGCATTGCCCGTCGCGTCCTGGGCGATCGCCATGAGGCAGGGGACACCGCCGCCGCGCTCATATTCGGCGCGAACCGTGTGGCCCGGGCCTTTCGGTGCGATCATGATAACATCGAGATCGGCGCGCGGCTCGATCAGCCCGAAATGCACGTTCAGCCCATGGGCAAAGGCAAGCGCCGCGCCTTCTTTCATGTTCGGAGCAAGGTCGTCTGCGTAAATCTCGGCCTGATGCTCATCCGGAGCGAGCATCATGACGATATCGGCCCAGGCGGCTGCTTCGGCATTGCTCATAACTTGAAAGCCAGCGCCCACTGCCTTTTGCCGCGTCGCAGATCCTTCGCGCAGGGCAATCGCCACATCCGTGACGCCACTATCGCGAAGATTTTGCGCATGGGCATGGCCTTGGCTGCCATAGCCGATGATCGCGATCTTCTTGCCTGTGATCAGGCCCAGATCGGCATCGGCATCATAATAGACGCGCATAAATTCATACTCCCTGTTTTTGCGTTGGACGGCGGAAATAGTCGGTCATCCGTGTCCAGTAATATGAAACCACATAGATCGAGACCGGTAGTCCCAGCGCGATGCCGCTGTACCAGTTCCAATCCCAAATATTGACGGCACCGATCACAGCCAGAATTGGCAGCAACGGCCAGATCCTGAGAATGATGATCCAGGCCATCGCAAGACTTGCCAACACCCAGTGCATTTCATGTTCGAGCGCCATGAACACCGCCGAGCCAAAGGCGATGAAGTAGAAAAAGGCGATGATGATCGCCGAGATGCTGAGAATTTCGCGCATGGCGGCTTGCTCTAGCTCGCTTCCTTGCCTCGGCCAATGGCGACGACGCCGGTGCGGGCGACCTCGACCAGGCCCACTTCGCGCATCAGATCGATAAAACTGTCGACCTTTTCGCTGTTGCCGGTGACTTCAAAAACAAAGCTCGCGGTCGTCGAATCCACGACCCGCGCGCGATACACATCGGCGAGCCGCAAGGCCTCGATCCGCGCATCGCCAGTTCCGGCGACTTTCACAAGCGCCATGTCGCGCTCAACATGCGGGCCGATTTCGGTGAGGTCGGTGACCTTGTAGACCGGCGGCATGCTCTCGGTTTGGGCGATGATCTGCTCGATAACCCGCGGCGAACCGGACGTAACGATGGTGATCCGGCTGATAGTTTCATCTTCGCTGACATCCGTCACCGTCAGGCTTTCAATATTATAGCCGCGCGCCGTGAACATGCCGGCAATCCGCGCAAGGATGCCCGGCTCATTGTCGACCAGGATGGAGAGGGTATGCCGTTCGCCGGCTTCGGTGAGTATTTTCATGAGCGGGCACCAACCGTGAAAAATGTAACTCCCTCCATGCCGAGCGAAGTCGAGGCATGTTGTCGAGCGAAGTCGAGACTGAGCGTGCTTCTCGGCTTCGCTCGAAGCGAGCCCTCGACTACGCTCGGGACAGGCGGGCTGATCGCAATTTTCATCAGACCAGCGCCTTGGCTTCATCATCCATCGTTCCCGATACAGTGTCGGATTCGAGGAGCATCTCGGTATGGGCAGCGCCTGACGGGATCATCGGGAAGCAGTTGGCGAGCTTGGCCACGGCACAATCCACCAGGACCGGTCCGTCATGGGCCAGCATGGCTTCAATCCCGCTCTCCAGATCATCGGGAGATTCGATCTTGATACCCTTCCAGCCATAGGCTTCCACCAACTTCACAAAATCTGGCAAGGAATCGCTGTAACTCTCAGAATATCGACCAGAATATGTCAGTTCCTGCCACTGGCGAACCATCCCCATATATTCATTGTTGAGGATGAAGACTTTCACCGGCAGGCGATACTGGCTGGCCGTGCCGAGCTCCTGGATATTCATCTGGATCGATGCTTCGCCGGCAATATCGATGACGAGCGCGTTCGGATTGCCGATTTGCGCGCCGATCGCGGCCGGCAAGCCATAGCCCATTGTCCCGAGGCCCCCGGACGTCAGCCATTTATTGGGGCTTTCGAAGCCGAAATGCTGAGCTGCCCACATCTGATGCTGCCCGACTTCGGTGGTGATGATCGGATTATGCGCATGGGTGGCTTTCCAGAGTGCTTGGATCGCCGCCTGCGGCATGATTTCTTCCTTGGATTCCGGGAAAGCCAAGCATTTGGTTGCCCGCCATCCGTCGATCCGCGCCCACCAATCCTGGAGATCGGCCTTTTGATATTGCCGCGCCTTCCAGATTTTGACCATATCTTCCATTGCGCGGCCGGCATCGGCATTGATGGCGAGGTCAACCGGAACGATCTTGTTGATCGAGCTGCGATCGATATCGATATGTATCTTCTTGGAATGCGGTGCAAAAGCATCGAGACGGCCGGTTACCCGGTCATCAAAACGGGCGCCGATCGCAATAATCAGATCAGCCTTGTTCATCGCCATATTGGCTTCAAAGGTGCCGTGCATGCCGAGCATGCCCATCCACTGGTCCGATGAGGCCGGCAAAGCGCCCAATCCCATCAGTGTCGAAGTGACCGGTGCACCGGTGATCCGGGCGAGTTCCTGCAACATCATGCTGGCACCCGGGCCGGAATTGATGATCCCGCCGCCAGTATAGAAGATCGGCCGCTCCGCTGCGGCGATCATTTCGACCGCTGCTTCGATATTCTTGGGGTCCGGCTTGTCGCGCGGAACATAGGCTTTGTGCGGCATCGGCCCCGATTTGCGGTACCGTCCGGTAGCGACCTGCACATCCTTTGGGATATCGACCACAACCGGGCCTGGTCGGCCGGTGGTTGCGATGAAAAAGGCTTCCTGCATCACGCTACCCAGCTTGTCCGGGTCTTTGACGAGATAATTATGCTTGGTGCAGTGGCGCGTAATGCCAACCGTATCCGCTTCCTGGAACGCGTCCGTGCCGATCAGGGTGGAGGGGACCTGGCCGGTGATAACCACCATCGGTATCGAATCCATCAGCGCATCGGTGATGCCGGTTACCGCATTGGTTGCGCCAGGACCCGATGTAACCAGGACGACACCGGGTTTACCCGTGGCCCGCGCATAGCCTTCGGCAGCATGGGCCGCGCCTTGCTCGTGACGGCACAAAATATGGCGAATTCGCGTCTGTTTGAACAGCGAGTCATAGATTGGCAGCACGGCGCCGCCCGGATAGCCGAAAATGACTTCCACGCCGCAATCCAACAGCGCTTCGACCAATATATCTGCCCCGGCTTTTTCGTTCGCCATGATATCCATCCATTACCCAATGTTGCGCCGCAATAGCAGCGCGGGAACCGGGCTGCTAGACATGTAAAAATTGTCTGTCAATCGATATTATTGTAATTTAGTTACAATATTCTTTTCAATATCATCATATTCTGATTCATTGATGCGCGGCCATGCCTCGGGGGACTGATTGGAGAACCAGGTATATTGCCGTTTGGCGTAGCGGCGCGTTGCTTGAGCGGTTGTGGCAATAGCTTCTTCGCGGCTTTGCGCTCCCGCCAGAAAAGCCCTGATTTCCGGGACTCCGATCGCCCGCATGATGGGAAGAGATGGATCCAAATCACGCGCCACCAACGCTTCAACCTCGTCTACTGCACCGCTGTCGAACATATCCGCAAAGCGGCGATCACACCGTTCAAACAGCCATTCGCGATCGGGCAGGATAATCAGCGGCGAGAGTGCAATTACGCCGCCAATCCCGCCGATTTTCTGTTTTTGCCAGTCGCCGATAGTCTGGCCGCTTGAACGCACGACTTCCAGAGCGCGCTGGACCCGGGTTGTGTCGGTTGCATTGAGACGCGCGGCGGACGCCGGATCTTCAGCCTGTAACGCCGCATAGGCATAGCTGACGGCCAGCGCGCGGACAGCGGAGCGGATATCGGGATCGATTTCGGGAATCGGTGCGAGGCCTTCGAGCAGCGCGCGATGGTAGAGCCCGGTCCCGCCGACCAGAATTGCGGGCTTTCCTGCGCTATGCGCGGCCGCGATTGACGTCTTGGCGTCATCGGCCCAACGCGCCGCGGAACAGGCATCCGCGCCATCGATATAGCCGAACAGTTCATGGGGCAGGGCGGCTTCTTCAGCCTCAGACGGTCGCGCTGTGACGATCCGCAGGTCGCGATACACCTGCGCGCTATCGGCGTTGATAATGATCCCGCTCGCGCGCTCGGCGATCCGCATAGCAAGAGACGACTTGCCGCTTGCCGTTGGCCCGGCAATAAGCGCGACACGCGCGCCCTGATAGCTTTCCCTGGAGTTGCCCCGCATGCTCATTGCAACGCTCATAGCAGCAGATCGTCTTTCTGCAGGCGATATTTCGCTTGCGAAGGATATTCTGGCCGAGAGTGGAGCGTCGATTTCCGAGGATCGCTGGATTGAAGCGGAAAAAGCGGCGGACATCCGCTTTTCTGGAGATTTGTCAGCGGCCCGCAGCGCACTGGCGACAATTACTGACCCGATTGACGTCATCATCCAGGACGAGATCAATCGCGCCAAGAAACTATTCGTTGCCGATATGGATTCGACAATGATTACAGTCGAATGCCTGGACGAACTGGCAGATTATGCCGGGTTCAAGGACCAGGTCTCGGCTATCACCGAACGGGCCATGCAAGGCGAACTTGATTTTGTCGCGGCGCTCGACGAACGGGTGGCTCTGCTCGCGGATATGGACGCGGATGTTGTGAGCCGCTGCCATGAAGAGCGGGTGAGGATATCGGAAGGCACGCAAACCCTGGTGCGGACGATGAAAGCGCACGGCACGACCAATGTGCTGGTATCCGGTGGTTTCACGCTGTTTGCGGATCGTGTGGCTCTAGAAATCGGCTTTGACCGCGCGGTCGCCAATACACTCGCCATTGCGGATGGCCGCCTGACCGGACGGGTTGACCGGCCGATCATCGACGGAACGGCCAAATTACAGATTCTGAACGAGGAAACTGTGCGCTTGGGGCTCGATCCGGCAGAAACCATGGCGATTGGCGATGGCGCCAATGATCTGGCGATGGTTGAGCGCTCCGGCCTCGGCGTTGCGTATCGCGGCAAGCCCAAGCTGCGCGATGCAGCGGACGCACGGATTGATCATGGGGATCTAACGGCATTGCTGTACGCGCAGGGCTATGCCCGGGCCGATTGGGTGGAAGCCTAGGCGGTTAGCGCGTCATATCCGCAGCGACGGCGCTCAACGCAAAGGCCACCGCGTGCTCATCACCCAGAAAACTCAGCTCAATCCCGGTTTCCGATACAGCATGCACTTCGGCGACAATTTCGCCAGCGGCCGGATGAACCAGGGTTACGTTGCTGCCATGGGTGAGTTCGGCATTGCTGCGGATGGTGGCGCCACGGCCGGAAACGGCTTCCAGAGCGGCCGGCGACGGGCTGTCAGCATGCAGAACGCACATCCGCCGACGCCGCCAAGGGGAGGCCATCGATCTGGCATTTTTTAACCGATATTTCTGTGACATGCGACCTCCCTGCGGGGAAGTCGTTTAGTGGCGACCAGCAAATATTCGGTTAAGCCAAGCTAACGACGGCGGACCGTAATGCACTCCGAACCAGCCTGCGCAGCGGAGCGGCAGGCGCGTTGCGCTTCCGCCCGGGTCTGGAACGGGCCGGCCTGGAGGCGCGTAAGCGTTCCGGCGCGCACCAGATAGGGCTGCAGAGCTGCGAGCGCCGATGATTGGTTGGCGAGCCGGCGCCACAAGGCTTCGGCGCGCGGACGTTCGCTGAAGGCACCTAGCTGGATCCGCCAATCGCCCGTCCGGGCTGCCGGGGCCGCTGTCGTCGTTCCCACCGGTGATGACGGCACATTGATCACTGGAGCCGGGACTGGGGCTGGCGCTGGTGCTGCCACCTGGACTGGCGGGGCGGATACTGGTGGAACGGCGACAGGCGGCGAAACTGGCGGTGCTGCAACCGGCGGCGGCACCTCGACCGGCGTGAAAGTGCTGCTCGGTGCCGGCGTTGGCGTCACAGCCGGAGCAGCCGCTACAACTGGCGCAGAAGCCGGCGCCGGCACTGGCGGCGGGGAAACACCAACTGGTGTCGTTGGGTTGGCCGCGGCCATCTGGGTGGCCATTTCACGGCCCTGTTCGCGCTGCTCGATCGGGATATAGACATCCATCTGTTGCAGACTTGCCGAAGCCTGTGGAATCCCGGCTTCCGACGCGTTCGTCATCAGCGCATAGGCCCGTGGCCAGTCGCGCGGTGCCAGATCGCCGTTAAACAGCGCGGTTCCATAGATATATTGAGCGCGGGGTTCGCCCGCTTCTGCTGCACGGACAATGTAGGGCATTGCCTGTTCGCGATTGCCTTCCTGAAACAGGATCAACCCGTAATTGGCATCAGCCTGCAAATGGCCCTGGGCGGCGGCCAGTCCGAACAAATCGCGCGCCCGGCCCATATCCTGCGGTACCCCGCGGCCCAGCTTGTATGCCTGCCCAAGATTGAACTGCGCATCCGGATCGCCTGCCTCAGCGAGCGGCTGCCACTCGGAAACGGCTTGTGCATAGTCACCGCCGCGCCACGCCTCGACGCCTGCTTGAACGTCGGCATAGGCCGCATTGTGTAGGCAAAAGAGCGCTACTGCTGCTCCAATCGCCGTGGTGTGCCGTATCGCCATTGTCCGTCTCCGAATTTACTCAGCGCCTTAACTATCTTGAATAATAGCAGGGTTAAAGCCGGATTAGCAAAGATGAAGCGTCCTTTTCCGGGACATAAATCAAATTTTTAGCTCGGGCGTTAACCAGATTTTAGTCACCAGAGTGGCAATCCCCCATCTGAAATTCCGCCATCGAAGGGGATATCATGCGCGTATTGGCATTAGCATCGCAAAAAGGCGGCTCGGGAAAGACAACGCTTTCCGGGCACCTTGCCGTAGAGGCACAGCGAAGTGGCGCAGGGCCAGTGGTCCTGATCGACATCGATCCGCAGGGGTCGCTTGCCGACTGGTGGAACGAGCGTGAAGACGACATGCCGGCCTTTGCCCAGACGACGGTTGCCCGATTGGCCGCCGATCTAGAGGTTCTGCGTCAGCAAGGTTTCAAAATGGCGATCCTCGATACGCCGCCCGCCATCACCATGGCGATCCAGAGCGTTATCCAGGTTGCCGAGCTTATCGTTATTCCGACGCGCCCAAGCCCGCATGACTTGCGCGCCGTTGGTGCCACGGTCGATTTGTGTGAGCGCGCCGGCAAGCCGCTGATCTTCGTGGTCAACGCGGCCACCCCGAAAGCGAAAATTACTTATGAAGCCGCCGTAGCGCTGTCGCAGCATGGCACCGTTGCGCCTGTGACGCTTCACCACCGTACCGATTTTGCCGCTTCGATGATTGACGGCCGAACCGTCATGGAAATCGATCCGGGCGGAAAGTCTGCAGCCGAAGTTCAAGAGCTCTGGGCCTATATTTCGGACCGGCTCGAAAAGAATTTCCGCCGCACAGTATTCAGCGGGCCAAAGCTCTCGGCCCAGCCTCGTACCGTTCAACGTCCCGCAGCAGGTGGTTTCGGCCGCCGGGTGACAGGCCAGTAGGAGCGACACGATGAGCGAAGAAAAATTCGCGGCGCTGTCCTCGGGCCTGTTGGCACGCAAAGGTGCTGCAAAACCGGCGATGCGACGCCAGGGGTTTATCAACCCACAAGGTGACGTCACCGAAGATCTCGGCTGGAATGATATGGGTTTTGAAGGCCCTAAGCCGGTCGATTCCGAAACCGAATTTCACGGTGAAGCGCCGTTACCGGAAGTCCGCCGGCAGCAAGATCAGCTGACTGAAGGGCTCCAGGACGATCAGGACGCGAATGGCGTCATTCCTGAAGATGGCGGATTTATGCCAGAACATGAGCCCTACAAGGTCGATGGCCATGGCGGATTGACGCCAATGGGGCAGGAAGACCTGGACGAAGAAGACGAAGCGGAAGCCGAATATGAGGCGGATGCTGAGGCTGAAATCGAAGCGGAATCGGAAGCGATAAACGGTGAAGACACCGAAATCGAAGACGATGAAACCAACGGTTCTGCGCATGGCTTGAGCATTTATGGACGCGCACCGTCTAATGGCGAGACGTCTGACGCACAGCCGCGCAAGAAGATGCAGGCCCTTCCCGAACCACAGCCGGTCAAACCCGCTGCGGCTCCGGAAGCCACAAAAACTGTTGATCGCGCCGCCGACAAGGTCCCGGCTCGCGAAAAAGTCGCCTTTACGCTGCGACTCGACAAGGACCGTCATCTCAAACTGCGGTTGGCATCAGCCGTCACAAACCAGTCGGCCCAGCGCCTTGTTACCGAAGCGCTCGACCGTTTTCTCGAGGAGCATCCTGAAGTGCAGGCGCTGTCCGGCCATGCCGGCGGCAAAACGCACTGATTGAGGAGGGGTATTATGAAACCGAGCATCGCAAAAATCGCTGCATCGACATTGGCCGTAGGCGCCTCGATTGCTGGCTTCACGCCGCTTCTGCAGGGCGCGCTTTCCACCGGGACCAGCGCGAGCGACAGTCGCGCAATTTCGCAAGCTGCCGACGCAGCGTCCAGCGCCCGGGCCGCCTTGGCTGACAATGACGGCATCGCTGCAATCCGCCATGCGGAACGCGCGGTTCAGGCTCTGCCCAACAGCGCGGAATATCGCCATCTTCTGGGCCGCTCCTATCTCGCTGCGGGTCGCTTTGCTTCGGCAGAAACCAGTTTCCAGGATGCGTTGACGATCAATCCAGACCTAGGTCGCACGGCGTTCAACCTGGCGCTCTCACAGATTGCTCAGGGCAAGCACAGCAATGCGCTGTCTGAACTGAACAATCTTGAAGGCCGCCTTGGAGCGTCTGATCTCGGTCTTGCCATGGCTCTGGCCGGTAATCATGAGCGCGCTATCTCAATCCTTCAACAGGCATCGCGCGCCAATGGCGGCGATCCTCGGGCTCGTCAGAATCTGGCGCTGACCTATGCATTGGCCGGTCGTTGGGCGGAAGCCCGCATCACGGCAGCGCAGGATGTTAGCGTTGCCGATCTTGAAGGCCGGATGCAGGACTGGAGCCAGTTCGCATCAGCTGAACATGACTATGAACAGGTGTCGAGCCTTTTGGGTGTTACGGCCGATCTCACGGATCCCGGTCAGCCGATTCGCCTCGCACTCGCTCCGCAGTCTGACGCAATCATGACCGCCGAAGCGCCTGTCGCAGAGGAATATATCGAAGAAAACCCGGTTGTTGCTGTTACGGCACCAGTTGAGGAATCGACGTTCACGGAAGTCGAAGTGCCTGAGGTTATCGAAGCAGACGAAACGCCGATGCGCGTTGCGGCGGCCGAGACCGAAGAGTTTACGCCTCCGGCTGCGGACGCCTTCATCGTTGAAGAAGAAGATGCTTTTGCGCCGGTTGAAGCAGACGAGGCCATCGCCGCCGCCGCTGCGCCGGTCGAAGAGCCGATCGTTGCGCTCACGGCGCCGGTTGTTGCCGCTGAAGCACCAGCCGAAGAAGAATGGCTCGCTGTACTGCGCGCTGCACGTGCTCCAGAGCGTCCGGTTGAAGCCGTTGCGCCGGTTGCGCAGCCTGAAGCACCTGCTGTCCAAGCCCGTCAGTCGGACGGTCGCTATGTGATCCAGCTTGGTGCCTTTGCCACCCAGTCAAATGTCCAGGTTGCCTGGAACCGCGCTCTTCGCCGGCACAATGCCTTGTCGAATTACGCTCCGTCAGGCGCAACCATTGAACATGGTCGTACTCTCTATCGCCTGTCTTTCGGCGGTTTTGAAACCCGCGGCGAAGCCAATCGCATGTGCCGAACATTGCGTTCGCGTGGTCAGGACTGTTTTGTCCGCGTCCGCGCCGGTGATGCGCCGCTGCAGATGGCTGCCCGTACGGGTGCCGGAGCTGCAACGCTTCGCTAGTCGAACACATTATCGATTAAGAGGGCGGACGATCCAGGGGTCGGCCGCCCTTTATCGTATGGATGACCTTGCCTTGAACGGGCAGTGCGTCGAACGGCGTGTTTCCGGCACTTGCCGCCATTGAGTCGGTATCGACCCGCCATGGTGCGTCGGCATCGAAGACAACCAGATCTGCCGGCGCGCCCTCGGTCAGATTTCCACCCTCAAGACCGAGCAGTTGTGCCGGATTGGCCGACAGCAACGCAAATAGCCGTGGCATGTCGATATGCCCGTCACGCACCAGGTTCAGCGAAAGGGCCAGCAAGGTCTCGGCTCCCGACATGCCAGATTCGGCATCGGCATAGGGAAGGCGTTTCGCTTCGGGACCTTGGGGATCATGGCCGGAACAGATGACGTCAATCGTGCCATCGGCCAAGGCCGTCAGACACGCGTCGCGATCCTCGGCACTGCGCAAGGGCGGCGACAATTTGGCGAATGTCCTATAGGCGCCGATATCGACATCGCAAAGCAACAGATGCCCGGGCGTAATCCCGCAGGTCACCCGAACGCCGCGCGCCTTGGCGGCACGTATTAGGTCAAATCCGCGGGCTGTGGTCACGGTGCGAAAGTGGATATGGGCGCCCGCTTCCTCGGCCAGCAAGAGATCGCGGCTGATGGCGATCGCTTCGGAGATTGCGGATGCACTGGGCAGGCCGAGCCGGGTCGCCGTTTCGCCATGGGTGGCGACGGCGTCACCGGACAGGCCGGTATCTTCCGCATGCGCGATCACAATAAGGTCGAGCGCGGCCGCATAACTCAGCACGCGCTGCATCGTGCTGCTGTTGGTAATCTGTCTGCGACCCGTCGAAATCGCGACTGCACCAGCGCGTTTCATCAAACCGAATTCACCGAGTTCTTCGCCACCCAGGCGCAGCGTGGCTGCGCCAATCGGATGGACCCAGAGATCGGGTTTGCCGGCTGCCGCAGCATGCTGGACCATTGCCGGTTCATCGATGACCGGGGACTGATCCGGCATCAGCGCGACGCGGGTAATGCCGCCAGCAATGCATGCAGGGATATCGACGTCGAATGCGCCCAAGTCGATAATGCCCGGCGCAACATGGAGACCATTTGCATCAATTTGCTGAGCTTCTTTTCCGGCATCTGGAGTGATGTTGAGTCCGGTACAGGCGATGTCGCCTGGCTCTGCGTTTCCGCCAATCGGGTCTATGATTATGCCGCCGGTGATGGACAGTGCGGTCATGCCCAACCCTCCACGCCGCGTTGCTTGCGGGTCAGCACATCAAGACAGGCCATGCGGACAGCAACGCCCATTTCGACCTGTTCGGTAATCGCTGATCGCTCGAGATCGTCGGCAATGTCGCTCGCAATCTCGATGCCGCGGTTCATCGGGCCCGGATGCATAACCAGTGCATTAGGCGCGGCGCGCTCAAGACGCTCCCGAGTCAGGCCGTAAAGGGCGAAATATTCGCGCGGTGAGGGGATGAAACCGCCGCGCATACGCTCATTTTGCAGCCGTAGCATCATTACCACATCGGCACCGGCAAGGCCGGCATCGAAATCGGTAAAGGGTGTGACGCCAAGACGCTCAATCGCGGGCGGCATAAGGGTTGGTGGCGCAATGACATTCACCTCGGCACCCAGCGCAGTCAGTGCGAGAATATTGGAGCGGGCAACGCGGCTGTGGAGGATGTCGCCGCAGATCGCTATCCGCAGCTTTTCGAACGATCCCCGGCGTCGACGGATTGTCAGCGCATCCAACAGCCCTTGGGTCGGGTGTTCGTGCCAACCATCTCCGGCATTGAGAACCGGACAATCCACCTTGTCGGCGATGAGCTGCACCGCACCGGATGCCTGATGCCGGATCACGATGACATCGGCGCGCATCGCATTGAGCGTGACGGCCGTATCGATCAGCGTTTCGCCCTTTTTTACGCTCGATTGCGCAGCATTCATGTTCACAACATCGGCGCCCAGGCGTTTGCCAGCGACCTCGAACGACAGCAGCGTCCGAGTCGAGGCTTCGAAGAAGGCATTCATCTGCGTCAGCCCGGCAAGCCGATCATCATGCTTCGTTGATTGCCGATTGAGGTCCACCCATTGCTCGGCTTCGTCGAGAAGAAAGGTTATTTCCCAAGGCTGTAGACCGTAAATACCGGTGAGATGCCTGTGCGGGAACGGGTGCGCGCCTTCGGGAGTGGCCGCAGCAGTGGGAATCGCGTTTTGCATTAAAGGGGCCTCTTAGAGCGCCGATCGCCATGGGGCAACATCGGTAGGGATTCCGGTGTGTTGCGGGGGACACGGTCAGATTTCGTCGTCCGCGATTTGCTTTGACCCCCTTGGAGGGTGTAATTTCAATCTGTTGAGGATCAACGGGAGGAGAACATGAAGCGATTAATTGCGATTGCCGGCGTTATCGCGCTCGGCGCCTGCTCGGAAAGCGCACCGGCACCAGAGCCGGTCGAAGAAGCCGAAGCGGAAGAAGCTGCAACTGATTGGTCCGCTTGGGCCGGCAGCTATGACATCGCCTATGAAGACGGTTCGGCCTCAGTACTTACCGTCAGAGACACCGGCACTTATGAAGTGGTGATTGGCGAAGACACCCTGACCGGTACCGTCGAAATGGGCGAAGGTGGCGAAATTTGCTACACCAATGACGATGGCGAAACGCCTACCCAATGCTGGACCAACAGCGAGGCCGCAGAAGATGGCAGCTGGACGTCGACCAGCGAGACTGGTGAAACCGTAACGGTCACCCGCATTGTTCCGGAAGTTCCAGGAGCAGACGAAGAAGCGTAAACGCCCCGATTGGCGTTATCTATCGGAGTGAATGGGTCGCAGCTGCGGTGACTATACCGCTTTTACTGCAACGCTGCGCTAATGCGCCACGAGCGCGTCGATTGCCCCTTGCAGGATAAAGCCTGCAGCGGCGGCGTCGACGCGTTCGGCGCGCTTCTTGCGCGTCATATCGGCGTCGATCATCGCGCGCTCCACGGCCTGGGTCGACCAGCGCTCATCCCATAACAGGATCGGCAGCTCGAGCGCTTGATCCAGATTGCGCGCAAAGGCCCGGGTGGACTGCGTTTGTGGGCTATCGGTGCCATCGAGATTTAGTGGCAGTCCAATCACCAGGCCAACAATCCGCTGCGCTGAAAGGATTGCTTGCAACTGTTCCAGGTCCTGCGTGAATTTGCGTCGCTTGATGGTTTCAGCGGCGCTCGCAAAGGTCCATTGCGCATCGCACAGCGCAACGCCGATTGTCTTGCTGCCGACATCGAGCCCGGCCAGCCGCCCGCCATCGGGCAGTGCCTCGCGGAAGTCCGGAACATCCTGGGTGATCATTCGCTCGCCGCCACAAAGTTCGCGACGCGCCGTTCGACATCGGCGCGTAGATTGCTCCAGAACAGCATATAATCGAACACGTGATAATTGTTGCCGGGCAGGATGTAGCGACCGAATTCTTCAGGCGGTTGTCCAACAAGCAGCAGGCCTTGCTCATCACAGCGCGCGGGGATCACGCCAGGCGTCAGATTGGCTCCGTTCATATCCTCATTCGGCACGAGCGCGCCCAGATTATCGGCTGCTTCCGCTTCACCGTTCACCGCTCCGCTTACCGGGTTCACGCATAGCATCGCGGTGTCCGCTCGGCTGGCGCCGGTAAGCCCGGTACTGACATCATAGATGCGCGATATCTGATGGGCGTCGGCGGGCTCCGCGAAGCTCTGAAAAGCAATGATGCAATTGGTGGATTGCGCATCGGCGCACGCCGCGAGGGGAAGCGCCGGAAGATCGGCATCCACCGAGATCGGCCAGCCGATGATGTAGGCGGCAGCGATGCGATCGACGAGCGGCGTGCCCGCGATACGCTCGGCGAGCAACGTCGTGAGATGCAGGCTGCCCTGGCTGTGGCCGGCCAAGATGAAGGGCTGATCCTCTCCGATCTCGGAGAGGAAATGTGCGAAAGCGACCTCTACATCCTGATAGGCAAAGCGCAGCGCGACTTCGGCATTACGATGGTCGGTGAGGAAAGCGCCGATCACTGCCTGGCGATAGAGCGGTGCCCAGATTTCACCGACGGCATTGAACACGCTGGCCTGGCTTGCCGCGAACAAGCGCTGGCGTTCCAGCGCGGCGGGGCTGCGGATCGGCGCATTCCAGCGATCGCGATCAAGATAGGTGGTCGGCAGCACGTAGAAGACGGGAAGCCGTTCAGGCTCCTCGCCATCGATCACAGGATCTGGGCCGATATCGCCGGAGCTTTCGGCGACCTCGAGATCGGTAGCTTCGTCGGCGCCGGAGGCGTCGCCATAATCGTCCGGCATCCAGTCGCTGGGCGGGTTTTCGATGTCCGGGCGGATCAACCACAATGCGCTGTCTGCGTACGCGTTTTCCTCAATCTCTTCGAGGATCTCGATCTCTTCGCTCGGTACCAGCGCCATTTCCAGGAGCTCGTCCTGGAACAGCGACCAGGCGATCCCGGCAAGCAGGACCAGCACGATGATGATCGCGATCAGATAGAGGAAGATGCGGGCGGCCATTGTTTTACTTTCCGGTGTTCAGGCGCGCGCCATAGGCCAAGCTGTGCAAAAGGCCAATGTCACAACCCCTGACATGCGTTGAACGCGCTTGCAGCAAGGCGAGGGCGATGCTAGCCGCGCGTCCATGTCCGTCGATACAGAAACCGTGCTCCGCATTGCGGCTCTATCCCGTATTGCGATGAGCGAAGAGGAGGCCGAGCGCCTCAAACCCGAACTCAACAATATTCTCGGCTGGGTCGAGCAATTGGGAGAGGTCGATACCTCGGGCGTCGAACCGCTCGCCGTGGTGATCGATAACCACACCCGGATGCGCGACGATGTCGTAACCGATGGCGACAAGCGGGATGATATTCTCGCCAATGCGCCGGTTGCCGAACATGGCTTTTTCGCCGTTCCCAAGGTGATCGAATAGTGGCCGAGATTACGGATCTGGGCGTTGCGGAAATCCGCGACGGGTTTCGCGGTGGGGAATTCTCTGCGCGCGAAGTCGCCGATGCATACAACGCGGCCATTGCCGATGCGGATGCGTTGAACTGCTTTATTGTCACGACACCTGAAAAGGCGGTCGAGGCTGCCGAAGAGGCTGATCGTGCGCTGGCTTCGGGTGATGCTGCGCCACTGTCTGGTGTTCCGCTGGGGATCAAGGATCTCTTCTGCACAAACGGCGTCCAGTCGACCGCAGCGAGCCATATCCTTGAAGGCTTTGTCCCGCCCTATGAATCGACCGTGTCCGGCAAATTGCTGGCCGCAGGCGCAGGCATGCTCGGCAAGCTCAACATGGATCAGTTCGCAATGGGTTCGTCCAACGAAACCAGCCATTTCGGTAATGTGATTTCGCCCTGGCGGCGTAATGACGGTGGCAATGCGCCGCTGTCTCCGGGTGGATCGTCGGGCGGAACCTCGTCGGCGATCGCCGCGCATATTGTACCGGCGGCCACGGGCACCGATACCGGTGGGTCTATCCGTCAGCCGGCTGCATTTACCGGTATATGCGGGATGAAGCCGACCTATGGCCGCTGTTCGCGGTTCGGCATGGTCGCCTTTGCCTCTTCGCTCGATCAGGCGGGCCCGATGGCACGCAGCGTGAAGGATTGCGCCATCCTGCTCGAAGCGATGGCGGGGTATGACGCCAAGGATTCGACGTCGCTCAATGAGCCAGTGCCCAACTGGGAAGGTGCATTGAACAGCGACCTAAAGGGCAAGAAAATCGGTATTCCCAAGGAATATCGCGTCGACGATATGCCCGAAGATATCGATGCACTCTGGAAGCAGGGCGTAGACTGGCTGCGCGATGCGGGCGCCGAGATTGTCGATGTTTCGCTCCCGCACACCAAATATGCGCTGCCCGCTTATTACATCATCGCACCGGCAGAGGCTTCGGCCAATCTCGCCCGCTATGACGGCGTGCGCTACGGCCTGCGCGAACTGCCGGAGGGCGCGAACCTCCAGGAAATGTATGCCGCAACCCGCGCCGCCGGTTTTGGCGACGAAGTGAAGCGCCGCATCATGATTGGCACCTATGTGCTCTCAGCCGGCTTTTACGACGCCTATTATACGCAGGCCGCCAAGGTTCGGACGCTGATTGCGCGCGATTTCGATGCGGCATGGGAAAGCTGCGATTATCTGCTGACCCCGACGGCGCCATCTGCCGCCTTTGGCCTTGGTGATCTCAGCGATGATCCGCTGGCCATGTATCTGAACGATGTGTTCACTGTCCCGAGCTCGCTCGCTGGCCTGCCGGCGATCGCGGTACCCGGTGGCCTCGATCATCACGGACTGCCGCTCGGCCTTCAGGTGATTGGCAAGGCGCTGGACGAACAGGGCGTCATGAATGCAGGCCTGGCGCTGGAAGAACGCGCCGGCTTCACAGCACGCGCGGAGAAATGGTGGTGAGCGAATATCGAGTCCAGGGCGCCACGGGCGATTGGGAGGTTGTGATTGGCCTTGAGGTCCATGCGCAAATCACAACCTATGCCAAGCTGTTCTCCGGCGCGTCGACCCAGTTCGGCAATGAACCCAATTCCAACGTGTCGCTTGTCGATGCGGCGATGCCGGGCATGTTGCCGGTGGTGAATGGCGAATGTCTGCGCCAGGCGGTGCGCACCGGAATTGCACTCAATGCCGAGATCCATCGCTGGTCGCGCTTCGACCGGAAGAATTATTTCTACGCCGATCTGCCGCAGGGCTATCAGATTTCCCAGCTGTTCCACCCGATTGTGGGCGAGGGTGAGATCGAGGTGTCGCTCGACGAAAAAGATCCCGAAGGCACAGTTAAAACCATCGGTATCGAGCGGATCCATGTCGAGCAGGATGCCGGCAAGCTGATGCATGATCAGCATCCAACGATGAGCTATGTCGATCTCAACCGATCGGGGGTTGCCTTGATGGAGATTGTCTCGCGTCCCGATATGCGGTCACCTGCCGAAGCCGGCGCCTATGTCCGCAAGCTACGCTCGATCCTGCGCTATGTGGGCTCGTGTGACGGCAATATGGAACAGGGCTCAATGCGTGCCGATGTGAATGTTTCCGTGCGTAAGCCTGGGGATGAACTCGGTATTCGCACCGAAACCAAGAATGTGAACTCGATCCGCTTCATCCAACAGGTGGTTGAGACCGAAGCGCGACGCCAGGTCGACCTGCTCGAAGATGGTGGCGCAGTGGTACAGGAAACCCGGCTGTTCGATCCGGACAAGGGCGAAACGCGTTCAATGCGCTCCAAGGAAGATGCGCATGACTATCGCTATTTTCCGGACCCCGATCTGTTGCCGATCGAACTCTCCGAAGAATTTGTCGAAGAAGCGCGCGCGAGCCTTCCCGAACTGCCGGATGCCAAGCGCCATCGTTATGAAAATGAGCTCGGGCTGACGGCGTATAATGCTGCGGTTCTGACGGCCGATGTCGACACCTATGTCAGCTTTGAGGAACTGCTGGCATCGGTTGCCAAGGCGAGCGGCAAGCCGGACAAGGAAGTCGCAAAGCGCGTCGCCAACTGGCTGACCTCCGAACAGCCCGGCTTGCTCAACGCGAATGATATTGCCGCCGATGATCCAATGAACTCGGTCGAAGCGAATACTGCGATTGTGGTCGCGACAGAAAGCGGCCTGATTTCAGGTAGTAAGGGCAAGGAAATCTTCGAACAGCATCTGACCAGTGATATCGATATCACTGCCGAGATCGACAAGAACAAGCAGACGTCAGACACCGGTGAGATTGAAAAAGTGATCGCCGAAATACTTGAGGCGAATGCCGACAAGGTCGAAGAATATCGCGGCGGCAAGGACAAGCTGTTCGGTTTCTTTGTCGGCCAGACGATGAAAGCGATGGCCGGCAAGGCCAACCCGAAGGTCGTCAATGAACTCCTGAAAAAGGCGCTGGGTTAGCGCGATTTGTCATTGTGAGGAGCGAAGCGACGAAGCAATCCAGAACAGTTAGCGATACAGCATGCGGTTCTGGATTGCTTCGCTGCGCTCGCAATGACGATTAGAGATATTTGAGAGGATACCCATGAGCCAGATTGTCCTGCATCACTACGACAATTCACCGTTCGGACAGATCGTTCGTCTGTGCCTCGCGCATAAGGATATTGCCTGGAAATCGGTCGAAGCTCCGGTGATCACACCGAAGCCCGACTTGAGTGTCCTGACCGGTGGCTATGAGCGGATCCCGGTGATGCAGATCGGCGCGGACATTTACTGCGACACGGATATCATCACGGCTGCCCTCGAAGCGCATACACCGGAGCCCAGCCTTTACCCCGCGCCGCTTGGTTCAGCTGGAAAGATGATCGCGCTGTGGGCTGCCAATAGCTGGTTCATGAATTCAGCCGGTGCGGCGCTCGGCGCCAATCCCGATATTGTGCCTGAAGAATTCTGGGAGGATCGGGGTCGACGCTTCGGCATGAAGCGCGAGACCTTCCTGCCGGCCGTTCCGCATATGCAGGCCCAGTTCCACGGCGCGGCGCAGCTCCTCCAGGACGCGCTGGCTGACGGACGGCCGTACATCGCTGGCGATGCGCCAGGCCATGCCGATTTTGCGCTGCTCGTGAATATCCGCTTCGTCCAGTTTGCCGGGATCATGCCGAACACATTTGGCGATGCGGTAGCAAATTGGCATGATCGGCTCGGCGCAATCGGAGAGGGTGATCGCGAAGCATGGACCGCAGACGCGGCCATTGATCATGCGCGAGATAATGCGCCCGTCGGTGGTCATTCAGTCGCTGATAGCAAGGGTTTTGAAGCTGGGCAAATGGTCTCGGTGAAAACGGAATCGCCAGATCCTGCTGCGGTGACCGGTACGCTCGTCGGTCTCGACGAACGGACAATCATTCTGTCTCGCGAGCATGAGCGCTGCGGCGAAGTGCATGTCCACTTCCCCCGTCTCGGGCAGATTCTGACACCTGCCTAAAGCCGGTCTTGCACCCTAGAATACGGGCTGATTAGCCTCGTCATCATCGGCGTCACCGCCATCGATTGGCGTATGAATGCCGCACTCAGTTTTGTCCCAGCCCCGCCAGCGTCCGGCCCGCGGGTCTTCGCCTGGCAATACCTTACTGGTGCAGGGTGCACAGCCGACCGAGAGATAGCCTTCGGCTTCCAACGGGTGACGCGGCAGGTCATGTTCCTCAAAATAGGCGTCGAGATCATCCTTGATCCAATTACCCAGCGGATTGAGCTTGAGCCGGCCATCTTCCACCTCAAAGCGGTCGATATTTTCCCGCGTTACGGACTGGAATGCCTTGCGACCGGAAATCCAGGTATCAAGGCCCGATTTAGCGCGGGCAAGCGGCTCGACCTTGCGGATCGCACAGCAGCCGTCCGGATCGAAAGACCAACGCAGTTCATTTTCGTCCTTTTCAGCAAGGACGGCGGCATCAGGAGTCACCACGGACGCGTTCTTGATGCCGAAAGCTTCGACAAGCGTGTCGCGATAGTCGAGTGTTTCGGGAAACATCCGCAGCGTATCTACAAAGATGACCGGGATCGCCGCATCGGCCGTTGCCACGAGATGCAAAAGGACAGCACTTTCGGTTCCGAATGAGGAGACAACTGCAATCTCGCCCAGCGCGTCTTCCGCGAACAGGGCGCGAAGCATGGTCAGCGCATCGACGCCTTGGAAGCGTTTATTGAGCGCATCGGCATCGGCTTGTGTGAAGCGCGGGCGCGCATCGATGACGTCAAGGGCGCGGGCGGCACTAGCCATGTCGCTTGCTCCAAATTGGCTGTCTGTCATCGGCGGCCTCCTGATACACATTCTTCCAACGCGAAAGCGCAATTTCCGTATCCGCCGCATCGAGCGGGGTTTCCGGAGCGAAGCTGTCAAATCCACAGCGCAGCATGAATGAGAGCTGATCGACAAGGATATCGCCCTGTGCGCGCAGCTCGCCAGTAAAGCCATGTTCACGCAACACACGGGCGGCCGAATAGCCACGACCATCGCCGAAGCGCGAAAACCCGACTTCGATCAACGCGAGCCGATCGAGAAAGGGCAAGAGTTGCCGGACATCCTCGCCATCTTCGAGGCGCACCGATGTGGCGTTGGATTGATCGAGAAATGCATCGAGCGTGACGGCCGGTTCTTCGAGCGGCACATCATCGCGAAAGCTGAGGATATCAGCCATAGAGCGCCTCCTTGAACGGCTCCATGCCGATCCTGCGATAGGTATCGACAAAGCGCTCGTCATCTTCGCGCGCACCGACATAGACATCGGTCACTTTTTCAACCGCATCGACGATGCCGTCTTCATCGAAACCGGGTCCGGTTATCTTGGCGAGACTCACGTCTTCCGCGCCCGAACCACCGAGCAACAGCTGGTAATTCTCGACACCTTTACGATCGACACCCAGGATACCGATATGGCCGGCATGGTGGTGGCCACAGGCGTTGATGCAGCCTGAAATCTTGAGCTTCAATTCACCCAGTTCTTTTTGCCGATCAATATCGGCGAACCGCTTGGCGATCTTTTGCGCGACCGGGATCGATCGGGCATTGGCGAGGCTGCAATAATCGAGGCCAGGACATGCAATGATATCGCTGATCAGGTCGAGATTGGGCGACGCGAGTTCTGCTGCATCCAGTTTTTGCCACAGGGCATAGAGATCTTGCTTACGCACATGCGGCAAGACGATGTTCTGCGAATGGGTCACCCGGGCTTCGTCGAAGCTATACTGTTCCATCAGATCGGCCATCAGGTCCATCTGTGCAGAACTTGCATCGCCCGGGATGCCGCCGACCGGCTTCAGGCTGATCGTCGCGATCGCATAGCCGGCTTGTTTATGGGCATGGACATTCTGGTCGACCCAGACAGCAAAATCCGGATCGGCCCGATCAATTTCATCGCTCAGGCCCGTTTCATAGGCCGGATCTTCAAAATGGCTGATAATACTTTCCAGCTCGGCAGCCGGTGCATCAATATTCTGGCCCTGGAGATGGGCGAACTCAGCTTCGACTTCCTGGATGAACTGTTCTGCGCCCATTTCATGGACAAGAATCTTGATACGCGCTTTGTACTTATTGTCGCGTCGGCCGTACCGATTGTAGACCCGCATAATGGCCTCGGCATAGCTGACCAGCTCATCGATCGGCACGTAATCACGGATCAGCGGGCCAATCATCGGCGTACGGCCCATGCCGCCACCGGCATAATAGCGCGCGCCGATTTCACCGGCATCATTCTTGACGATCTGGATGCCGATATCATGGAGCCGCATCGCCGCGCGGTCTTCATCGGATCCGATCACGGCAAATTTGAACTTGCGCGGGAGGAAGGAGAATTCCGGATGGAAGCTCGACCATTGGCGCAGCAATTCAGCATAGGGCCGCGGATCGGCCACTTCGTCTGCGGCCGCGCCGGCAAACTGGTCGGAACTGATATTGCGAATGCAATTGCCGCTGGTCTGGATCGCATGCATTTCAACCGAGGCAAGATCTGCGAGCAGGTCAGGCATCTGTTCGAGCTTGATCCAGTTGTACTGGATATTCTGCCGGGTCGTGAAATGGGCATAATCCCGGTCATATTTCCGGGCGATCTCGGCCAGCATGCGCATTTGCCCACCCGATAGCGTACCATAGGGGATAGCAACGCGCAGCATATAGGCGTGCAGCTGCTGATACACGCCATTCATCAGGCGCAGCGGACGAAACTGCTCTTCGGTCAGCTTGCCGGCGAGGCGGCGCTCGACCTGGTCGCGAAATTCCGCAACCCGAGTGTTGACCATTTCCTGGTCGAAATTGTCATAGCGATACATGTCAGATTACCCAGTTTCCGGCCCCGGGGTCCGGCGGTGCGATATTGAGATCAGGGCGAACGGTGGGCCCGGTGGCACGGACCTTTTCTTTGATATGAACCGGCACGACGCCATCGTCCGTGCGCTCGGCATCGACAAGATAGCAGTCATTGACGACGCGCTTGGCCACTTCGCGAGCCATGATGTCTGGTGCATTGTCACCGATTTCGGCTGCATCGGAAACATGGCGGGACCAGTCGTAGCCGGTCCACCAAACGACATCGCCACTGCGCAGGTCATTGCCTGTCAGGATCTTCATGCTGCGTTCTCCGCTTTTTCAGCGAGGGTCAGTAATTTGTCTTCCGCCAATGAGCGATCGACAACATCACCGACGATGATCACAGCCGGACTTTCGATGGCTTCGCGTTCGACCAGCCCGCCAAGATCGGCGAGCAGGCTGCGCATCGCGCGCGCGCCTGGCAGGGTTGCGCGCTCGACGATCGCGACCGGCATGGCCGGGGAGACGCCATCGGCGATCAGCTTGTCGGCGATATCGGCGGCGGTTGCGACGCCCATATAGATGACCAGCGTACGACCGGTTCCGGCAAGGCCAGACCAGTTCTGGTCCGACAAGCCCTTGCACTGACCGGCAACAAAGGTAACCGCACTTGACGCCTCGCGATGGGTGAGAGGGAGCACGGCCTCCGCGGCAGCGCCAAGTGCGGCAGAAATACCGGGAACGATCTCGACCGAAATCCCGGCTTTGCGGAGCGTTTCGGCTTCTTCGCCGCCACGTCCAAAAATGAAAGGGTCCCCACCTTTAAGGCGCAATACCGTGCGACCCTGGGATGCTTTTTCAACAAGCAGCGCATTGATGCCTGGTTGCGGCACCGTGTGCCGGCTGCGTTTCTTGGCAACCGAGATACGCGGGGTGTTCTTCGGAATGAGATTCAGGATACGTTGATCGACCAGCCCATCGTGCACGACGATATCGGCGGTGTTGATCGCGTTGAAGGCGCGCAGCGTCAGCAGGTCCGGATCGCCGGGACCCGCGCCCACCAGCAGCACCTTGCCGCCGCTATCCTGATTTGTGTTCGCTCTTTCCATGGCTGCAACATGATCAATGCGCGGCCGGCAAACAAAGCATGCTTGCTTGTTGCGGGTTTAGCTGAGCTTTCGCCCTGAACGAAAAGCTAGAATTCCGGGTCTTTGAGGCCGGTCTTGATTGCTGCCCGTGCCGAAGGCGCTTCTGCCGAAGCCACCGGATAGGCACAATAATCAGCCGCGTAATAGGCGCTTGGACGATGATTACCCGATAATCCGATCCCGCCGAATGGCGCTGCAGACGATGCGCCATTGGTTGGTTTGTTCCAATTGACGATGCCGGCGCGGATATTGGCCCAGAACTGGTTGTACAGATCCGGCGATCCACTGAGCAGCGAGGCAGACAGGCCAAAGCGCGTATTGTTGGCTTCGCGTATGGCCGTGGCGAAATCTGGAACGCGGATCACTTGGAGTAACGGTCCAAATATCTCTTCATCAGCGCGTTTCTCGATTCCCGTAACATCGATCAGTCCGGGCGTAAGGAACGGCTTGTCATCCTCAATCCGCTTCAAATGTGCGATCGGATTGCCACCCTTCATCATCAGATCGAGGAAACCGTCGGTCACGGCCTCGGCCGATCGATTGTCGATCACGCAGCCCATAAAGGGTTCGGGCTTTTCATCGGGTGCGCCAACAATGATCCGCTCGATCAGTTTGCGCAGTTTCTCGAGCAGCTCTTCATGCTTGCCTTCCTCGATGATCAATCTGCGCGCAGCGGTGCAGCGCTGGCCGGCTGTCATAAAGGCAGACTGGACAATGATGGCAGCAGTTGCGTCAAGATCGGGAGAATCCCAGACGACAAGCGGATTGTTGCCGCCGAGTTCGAGCGCCAGGATCTTGTCTGGCCGCGATGCAAATTGCTGATGCAGCGCCATCCCGCCGCGAACTGAGCCGGTGAACAGCAATCCATCTATACCGTCATGGCTTGCAAGCTCCTTGCCCTGGTCCGGGCCACCGACCACCAGGCGGATAACATCTTCGGGAACCCCGGCTTCATGATAGCATTGGACCAGGAACTCGCCGGTTGCCGGTGTTTTTTCGGACGGTTTGAAGACGATTGCATTGCCAGCGATCAGCGCCGGAATGATATGGCCATTGGGCAAGTGAGCGGGAAAATTGAACGGGCCAAGCACCGCAAGCACGCCATGCGGTTTATGGCGCAGTGAATTTTGCTCGCTTAGATCGCCTTCCTTGTTGCGAGAAGGCGTGCGTTCAAAATAGGCCTCGGCGGAAATATCGACCTTGTTAATGACCGCTGTCACTTCAGTCGCGGTCTCCCAGAGAGGCTTGCCTGTCTCGCTTGAAATCAACGCCGCAAACTCATCCTTCTTGCCGCGGACAATATTCGCGAACCGCCGCAGCGTTTCAATCCGGTAGGTGCTGGATTGCGAAGCCCACTCGGCCCAGGCACCGCGAGCAGCCTTAACATGGCCATCGGCATCGCCGACGGGCTGTTCCCAGATCGTCTCGCCAGTAGCGGGATTGGTGGAGATGATGGTGTTGGTCATTGGTCGGTACGCTGGCAATGCTCCAACACGCCCGCTGCTGAAGGTCAAGCGTCAGGCGTGGAAACCGGGGTTAACAGCCGATTAGGCACGCGGAATCCTTATTTGAAACAAGAGTGTAACGCGGGCTTGCTTGACTCCGGCAAAGGTTAATTTGACACTCGCCGCCAACGGGAAGCGAGTCGGTTTGATGCTGACGAGCCTTTGTCAGCATCGATCGGCTCTGTGTGACTGTGCACATTCTTGCACAGCCTTGGGGGGCTTTGATGGCTATTCGATCGTTTGCTTGGGGACCAATTGCGCTTGCAGGAAGCGCCTTTCTATCAATCGGGATGCTCGCTCCACCAGAGCCCGCCTATGCACAGGTTGAGACCGAACCGGTGTGCGACGATGAGGCTGACCTCGACGTCGCAGAGTGTGATGAGGATCGTCTAGCCGAAGCGGTTGAGCGGCCATCGGCGCACATAGTCGGCATCTTGCCCAGTGCTCAGGATTCTTTGGTTGATATTAGCGAACAGCCACAAGATGGGACCGCGCCTTGCAACGTGGGTTCGGGAGCTAGCACACTGGAATGCGGTGTTAATGCCTCTACCGGGTCAGCTAGCGATGCGACAGCGGTCGGAAATTCCGCCAGCGCGACGAGCTCTTGGTCAACTGCACTGGGAGCGCAGGCGAATGCTTCAGCCGAGCAGGCGGTTGCTGTCGGTCGTAACACCACGGCGTCTGGCGTCGGAGGGACGGCGCTCGGTCATAGCTCCATTGCAAGTGGCAATAGTTCTGTGGCCCTCGGTGTGGCCGTAAATGCATCAGGCCCTGAAGCCATCGCCATTGGTCGTGTGTCTCGTGCAACCGAGGATCTGTCCGTCGCGATCGGATCGAACGCCGAGGCGGAAGGCGTGGGCGCGACGGCGCTGGGCTATCGCGCTTCAGCGCAGCAAAACAGCACCACGTCACTCGGCAACATTTCGAGCGCGAGAGCTGCGGAGAGCACGGCAGTAGGATATGCGGCTGACGCACGAGAAAACGCCGCGGTGGCCATCGGCGCCCGCTCATCGGCAGACGCGACGGATTCAATTGCCATCGGGAGAGATTCATCTGCCACCGGTAATCGTTCCGTCGCGATCGGCAGTGATTCCGAGGCCGGCGCGGCCGAGACGGTATCGGTTGGCCATGAATTTCTTCAACGCCGTATCACAAATGTCGCGGCCGGCACCGACCAAACCGATGCGGTCAATCTGGAGCAACTCGAGGAGGCAACCGCCTTTGCAGCCTTTATCGATGTGAATGGCACCGGCGCGGATGCGGATGGGTCCGGGGGCGATGCAATCGCGATCGGTGAAGCCAGTGTTGCTACGGGCAACCGGACTATCGCGATGGGTGGATCATCCAGTGCAACCGGTGACAATGGCATCGCGATCGGTCGCAATGCCGTGGCGAGTGCAACCAATGCCTTGGCCTTTGGCAGCCGCGCGGAAGCGACGGGGTCCGGCGGGGCAGCGATTGGCAATCAATCCACCGCATCGGGAAGCAGATCACTGGCCGTGGGCGACCAATCCGTTGCGTCCGGAACGCGATCAACCGCACTTGGCTATCAGGCAGTCGCCTCACGCTCAAACTCAACAGCAATTGGATTTGGCGCTGTGTCCAATACCGTGGACAATATCGCCATCGGCAATGCGAGTGCGACCTATACGCTAGCCGGGCTTGGCGCACTGGTACCGGGCGGCGAAGTCTGGGGCGTTACCGTCAATGATAGCGGCATGCTGTCTGCGCAGACGTTGGCCGGCGGCGCGAGCGCGCCAATCAACCTTGCTGGCGGTGTAACACCGCAGGATGCGACCGTCGGCTGTAATGTGGGGGCGGGTGCCAACACCACGGAATGCGGCGTTAACTCGCTTGCCAATCAGAGTGAAGCAACCGCACTGGGCAATGATGCCGAAGCAACTGCCATTGATGCGACGGCAGTTGGTCAGGGATCGCGGGCTTCTGGACAACGGTCTACTTCATTGGGTGAAAATGCCAATGCTAGTGCAAATGATACAACGGTTGTCGGTCAGGCAAGCAATGCGTTAGCAGTCGGGGCAACGACACTTGGCAGAAACGCCGATGCAGGGTCATCGGCAACAAATGGTATCGCGATTGGTTTCGAAAGCGATGTTAGCCAGGCCGGGGCGATCGCGATTGGCGGAGATGGTACCGACGGTGACGCTCTTGGCGCACAGGCGACTGGCGCGCGGTCTGTTGCGCTCGGCGCCGACGCGGTGGCCAGCGCAACAAGTGCGACCGCAATCGGGGATGATGCGATTGCAAGCGCGATCGGAGCAATTGCGATCGGTGATGCCGCGAATGCCACAATATCCGGCAATGTCGCTATTGGTGACAATGCCCAGGCAACCACCGGCGATGCGGTCGCGGTCGGCGATGCGGCGAATGCGACGGCAGATGATACGGCGGCCTATGGCCAGTCGGCAACAGCAACGGCCACGGATGCCACGGCAATCGGCGCGTTTGCGACGGCCAATCAGGTTGGGGCAACGGCGCTTGGTCAGGATGCGGATGCGACCGGCATAGAAGCGATTGCAATCGGTACATTTTCCGACGCGTCGGGCGCGCAATCCATCGCCGTTGGTGAACAAAGCGATGCAACCGGGACCGCCGCAATAGCGATTGGCGGGGACAATTCTGATGGAGATAGTCTTGGGGCACAGGCGACCGGTACTGGCGCGGTCGCCATCGGCGGCGATGCGGTTGTCTCCGGCAATCAAGGCACGTCAATTGGCCGGGGCGCCTCCAGTGCCGGGTTTGCAACGGCTATCGGTAGCCTCACCGTTGCCTCCTTCACTAATTCGACAGCCGTAGGGCATGGCGCGGATGCGACAGCGGCTGCCGCGACGGCGGTTGGCTCCAATGCCCAGGCACCAAGCAGTTTCGCATCCTCTTTCGGCAATAATGCCAGTGCGTCCGGAGAGAATGCGACCGCTCTCGGATCGCAATCCGATGGGTCGGGCCAGGACGCTGTAGCTATTGGCTTTAACTCGGAAGCTTCAGGCGTGGACGCTGTAGCTGCTGGGTCGAGCAGCGAAGCAACTGCGAACGGTGCGATCGCAATTGGCGGGGACGGTGCGGACGCCTCCTTCGCTGGCGCTCAGGCAACCGGCGATGCGGCGATTGCCGTTGGTGAGGACGCGGTGAGTACCGGCTTTTACGCGATTGCCATTGGTCAGGGGTCTCGAACGAACGCGACCGAGAATATCGCGATCGGCCGCAATGCCGATGCAGCGGATGCGACGGCGATTGCATTGGGCTCCTTTGCCGATGCTGACGGGGTCGGTGCGATGGCCATGGGCAACCGGGCCGAAGCGAGCGTGGCGGATGCGATCGGCGTCGGCCGCGATGTCGAGGCTTCGGCGCGCGGCACCGTGGCGATCGGCGCGGATGTGACCGCAAGCGGCGATAATGCGACGGCGATCGGGTCGGATGGCAGCGACGGCGATGCGCTCGGTGCCCAGGCGACCGGCGACGAAGCGACGGCGCTCGGCACCGATGCTGTGGCGGCGGGCACGCAGTCTCTCGCGATCGGCCGGATTACGGATGCGAGCGCGACGAACGCAACGGCAATCGGCAACCGGGCTTCGGCAACGGGTGTCGGCGCGACAGCGATCGGCAGCCAGGCGGATTCGTCCGGCAACCGGTCCATGGCGATCGGCGACCAGTCCATTGCCTCAGGTGCACGCTCGACCGCGCTTGGCTATCAGGCAAATGCTGCCTTCACCAACTCGCTCGCGCTTGGCTTCGGCGCCGTGGCGGGCTCCAACAACAATATCGCCATCGGCAATGTCGACGCGACATACACGTTGGCCGGCCTTGGTGCATTGGTGCCAGGCGGCGAAGTTTGGGGTGTGACGGTCAATGATAGCGGCATGCTGTCTGCGCAGGCGTTGGCCGGCGGCGCGAGCGCGCCAATCAACCTTGCTGGCGGTGTAACACCGCAGGATGCGACGGTCGGCTGTAATGTGGGTGCGGGTGTCAACTCCACGGAATGCGGCGTTAACTCGCTTGCCAGTCAGAGTGAAGCAACCGCACTGGGCAATGATGCTGAAGCAACGGCAGGTGATGCTACGGCAGTTGGGCAGGGTTCAAGAGCAACCGGTGAGGATTCGACCGCCGTCGGCGAAAATGCAATCGCATCGGGCGCGCAGGGTACCGCATATGGTCAGGCCGCAATTGCCGACTTTACTGACAGCACGGCTATCGGCCACAGCGCCGATGTCGCAGGTGTTAGAGCAACCGCGCTGGGTGCCGACGCAAATGCGGCTGCAGCAGATGCAATCGCGATTGGCGCACAAAGCGACGCAACCACTACCGGCGCGATTGCGCTTGGCGGCGATGGCGGCGATGCTGACACGTTAGGCGCACAGGCGACTGGATCTGATTCCATAGCGATTGGCGCGGATGCCGTCGCAAGCGGCATTGACGCGGTGGTCCTGGGTGCTGAGTCAGCGGCTAGTCAGACTGAATCAACGGCAATTGGTAACAACTCAACAGCTTCTGGAATAGGCTCGACGGCTTTAGGCACTGATGCTGTCGCGAGCGCGACCCGCGCGCATGCACTGGGCCGCCAGAGCACCGCATCAGCCAGTACCTCGTTGGCCGTAGGAGCAAACGCTCAAGCGACGGGTGTGCAATCAGTCGCACTGGGCGGCGGTGCGAGTTCGATTAATGCTGCGCGTTCTTCGGGACTAAACTCGATTGCGATTGGAGGCGGTTCGAGCGGACAGGAAGGCGCAGAGGCCACCGGACTTGCGTCGATTGCGATCGGCAATGATGCGGACGCTCTTGCTTCCAACGCTGTGGCGCTTGGCCCGGATGCGGTTGCCTCCTTCTTTAGCGCCACTGCTATTGGCGATCGTACCACGGCATCGGGTTCGGCCAGTACCGCAGTTGGCTTCGGCACGACTGCAGACTCTACTAGTTCTTCGGCCTTCGGATCAGAATCGAGCGCCACTGCAACGGGCGCGACCGCGCTGGGTTCCGATGCTCTGGCCTCGGGACTGGATTCCATATCGATTGGCGCGGACGTAACGGCCAGCGGCGCAAACTCGACGGCAATCGGTTCGGATGGCACAGATGGTGATGGGGTCGGTGCACAGGCCACCGGCGATGAATCGACTGCGCTCGGTACCGATGCGGTAGCTTCGGGTGTGCAGTCTCTCGCGATCGGCCGGATCACGGATGCGAGCGCGACGAATGCAACGGCAATCGGTAACCGGGCTTCGGCAACCGGGATCGGTGCGACCGCGATCGGCAGCCAGGCAGATTCCTCGGGCAATCGTTCGATGGCTATCGGCGATCAGAGCATTGCTTCGGGCGCGCGTTCGACGGCCCTGGGTTATCAATCCCAGGCGGCCTTCACCAACTCGCTCGCGCTTGGTTTTGGCGCGGTGGCGATCGCAAACAACAATATCGCCATCGGTAATGTCGATGCGACCTATACGCTAGCCGGTCTCGGGGCGCTGGTTCCTGGCGGTGAAGTCTGGGGTGTTACTGTCAATGACAGCGGCATGCTCTCGGCACAGGCGCTCAGCGGCGGCGCAAGTGGGCCGATCAACTTTTCAAGCAACGAGGCGCCACAGGGTGTAGGTGCGGGTTGTGTTAGCGGGCCTGGCACTTTGTCGTTGGAGTGTGGCCCAGGATCAATTGCAACGGGATCTTCCTCGACGGCAGTCGGAGAAAGTGCTCAAGCAACAGGTTTCGTGGGAACTGCGTTTGGACGCATCGCAATCGCATCCGGTTCGCAATCCACTGCGCTCGGTGGGTCGGCCGATGCCACCGGTGCTCGAACAGTTGCTGCTGGCGTTAATGCGCAGGCCACAGCCGAAGGTGCAGTGGCGGTCGGGAGTGGCAACACAACCACGTCAGCAAACGCGACCGGGATTGGATCGGTTGCGATAGGCGGGGCGAGGGCCGGCAACGCGATTGCCGGTGCCGATGCGAATGCTGACTTCTCTATTGCCATTGGGTCGAACACTGATGCCAATGCCGTCGGATCGATTGCGATCGGCGGCGATGCCGGAGATGGAAATTCGCTGGGTGCTCAGGCCACTCAAACAAGCGCGATCGCAATTGGCGTTGATACTGTATCGTCAGCCACGCAATCCATTGCGATTGGTGAGGCGGCTGCGGCCAGCGTAACCGGCGCGATCGCGATGGGCGATGGTGCCAATTCATCGGGTGCGGAATCAGCTGCGATTGGCGATCTCGCCAATGCAACACGCTCACAAGCGGTGGCGCTGGGCTCAGCGACCGATGCGACAGGTGTGGCATCGATTGCGATTGGCGGCGATGGCGGCGATGCCGATCTCGACGGCGCTCAGGCCGAAGGCGATGAAGCCACCGCGATCGGTGCGGATGCACGGGCGCTTGCCGATCAGACGACGGCGATCGGCCGGATCAGCCTCGCCAACCAGACCAATGCCCTGGCAATCGGCAACCGGGCTTCGGCCACTGGTGTTGGCGCAACCGCGATCGGCAGCCAGGCCGACTCTTCGGGCAACCGGTCCATGGCGGTCGGCGACCAGACAGTGGCATCGGGCGCACGCTCGACGGCGCTCGGCTATCAAGCCCAGGCAGCCTTTACCAACTCGATGGCCATCGGCTTTGGTGCCGTTGCGTCAGGCAACAACAACATCGCCATCGGTAATGTCGATGCGACCTATACGCTAGCCGGTCTCGGGGCGCTGGTACCAGGCGGCCAGGTCTGGGGTGTGACGGTCAATGACAGCGGCATGCTTTCGGCCGCACCGGACGGCAGCGCCAACGGTTCGTTGGCCGGCAGCCAGCTTGCGGCAATCGAACAGCCGCAAGATGCGACCGCTCCTTGTAATGTCGGGGCTGGAAGCAATTCTCTTGAATGCGGTGTGAACTCGCTCGCCAGCGGATCCGATTCAACTGCACTGGGATCAAATACGGATGCGACGGCAACCGATTCGACTGCCGTGGGTGAGCAAGCCCAGGCCACGGGTCTTCGATCGACAGCTGTCGGCGAAAACTCCGGTGCAACCGCCAACGATTCCACGTCGTTGGGTCAAGGTGCCGTCGCTGACTTCGCTGACAGCATTGCAATAGGCCAGAGTGCCGATATCGGAGGTACCGCGGCGATTGCGCTGGGCGCGGATGCCAATGCGAATGCCGCTTCGGCAATTTCCATCGGAGGACAGAGCGATGCGACGGGCACCAACTCGGTCGCGATCGGCGGTGATGGCACGGATGGCGGAACGCAGGGTGCGATTGCCTCGGGCAACAACTCCACGGCGCTTGGTGGCGACGCCGCGGCCAACGGCGAAGATGCGACGGCGATCGGTGCCGGTGCCCAGGCTGCGGCCTTTGGCACGGCGTTTGGCCGTTTGGCGATTTCCAGCGCGAGTGAGGCGCTCGCGATCGGACAAAATAGCGATGCCACAGCGTCAGCAGCCGTGGCCGTTGGCACCGATGCGCAGGCGACGGGCACGGGAGCTGTGTCACTGGGGCGGCAAGCCAATGCTTCAGCGGGTGATGCGATGGCACTGGGCCGGTCGACTGTCGCCAACCAAAGCGGTGCTATCGGCCTCGGTGCCTTTGCAAACGCCGCTGCCGCCGGCGCAATCTCGGTGGGCATACAGAGCGATGCTACTGGGACAGATGCGGTGGCCATTGGCGCGGATGGCTCAGATGGCGATGCGCTGGGGGCTCAGGCAACCGGCAGCGAGTCTGTTGCTCTTGGTCCGGATGCGGTTGCATCGGGTCTACGGTCCTTTGCCGCAGGCAGCCAAGCCAGCGCCGTAGGCCAGGAAGCGGTTGCCATCGGCGATGGTGCCCAGGCGAATAGCAGTTTTGGCGTCGCAATCGGCAATTTAGCCGATGCAGCGAGCAATTCCGTGGCAATCGGGTTCGGAACCGAGGCCACGGGCGACCGCGGCACGGCTCTTGGCCGCGGTGCACAGGCTACCGGATCTCTTTCGATCGCCCTCGGCGCCGATGGGAGCGATGGTGGCATTCCCGGAACGACTGCGAGCGGAGCCGGGGCGATAGCCATCGGCACCGAATCCATGGCGACTGCAGATGATGCTATCGCGCTTGGCGCAGAGTCTGATGCGACGGCGGCCGGAGCCATTGCACTGGGCGGTGACGGCGGCGACGGCGACATATTGGGTGCACAGGCAACGGCGATCGGCGCAATCGCGATTGGCGCAGATGTGACCGCAAGCGGTGCGAACGCCACAGCTATCGGTGCGGACGGCACGGATGGGGACGCTCTTGGCGCCCAGGCAACCGGCGATGAATCGACTGCACTCGGCACCGACGCAGTAGCATCGGGTGAGCAGTCTCTTGCGATTGGAAGGATCTCAGACGCGGGCGCGACGAATGCGACTGCAATAGGCAATCGTGCTTCGGCGACCGGAGTGGGGTCCACAGCCATCGGCAGCCAGGCCGCATCGTCCGGGCTGCGCGCAATGGCGATTGGCGATCAGACGATTGCCTCCGGTGCCCGATCAACTGCGCTCGGATATCAGGCCCAGGCCGCCTTCACTAACTCAACGGCGATCGGCTTTGGCGCAATTTCGAGCGCCGTCAACAATATTGCCATCGGCGATGCGAGTGCGACATATACGCTGGCCGGGCTCGGTGCTCTGGTTCCAGCGGGACAGACCTATGGGGTTACGGTAAACGATGGTGGCATGCTTTCGGCACAGGCCATTGGCGGAGGTGCAAGCGCTCCGGCGGCTAGTCAGCTTACAGGAATAACCGTCCCTCAGGACGCCACGGCCTCGTGCAACACCAATGGCACTGGCGGTTCGGTGTCGCTTGAATGCGGCGTCAATTCGAGCGCGACCGGCACTGGCGGTGCCACAGCGGTTGGCTCTACCGCCAATGCGAGCGGCGCAGGCGGTACGGCGATTGGAGAAGCCTCGGTCGCTTCGGGATTTGAGAGTACGTCGCTTGGAGAAGAAGCGAGTGCCACAGCGTCGGGCGCTATTGCGATTGGCAGCGGCGCGTCAGCGATCGAGGCAGCCAGTATCGCGATCGGTGGTGAAAGTGATACATTCGCACTGCCCGCCGCAAGTGCCGCTGGTCTTGGTGCTGTTGCAATCGGTACGAATTCGAATGCTAGCGGAGATAGATCCACAGCGTTGGGCACCAACGCGCAGGCAACAGCAGATGAGAGTACTGCCCTTGGGCGCAGCAGCGAAGCTACGGGAGGAGATTCGACTGCCGTTGGACAATTTGCGCGGGCCGAAGGCCTCGACTCTCTCGCGGTGGGCGATTCGTCTCGTGCCACACAAACGGACTCCGTTGCGGTTGGCACCAACGCGCTTGCTTCGGGCATAACATCAACTGCAGTCGGCGAGTTTGCGGTTGCCGATTTCACGGACTCCACCGCTATCGGACAGAGTGCGGATGTGGGCGGCATTGGAGCAACTTCGCTAGGTGCAGATGCCAATGCGGGTGGGGCAAACTCGATATCCATCGGTCTACAATCGGATGCCATCCTGGCAGGTTCGGTAGCAATCGGCGGCGATGCTGGAGATGCCGATATACTCGGTGCCCAGGCCACTCAAACAAGCGCGATTGCAATTGGCGTTGATACTGTATCGTCAGCCACGCAATCCATTGCGATTGGTGAGGCGGCTGCGGCAAGCGTAACCGGCGCGATCGCGATGGGCGATGGTGCCAATTCATCAGGCGCAGAATCGACCGCGATTGGCGATCTCGCCAATGCAACACGCTCACAAGCTGTAGCGCTGGGCTCAGCGACCGATGCGACAGGTGTGGCATCGATTGCGATTGGCGGCGATGGCGGCGATGCCGATCTCGACGGCGCTCAAGCCGAAGGCGATGAAGCCACCGCGATCGGTGCGGATGCACGGGCGCTTGCCGATCAGACGACGGCGATCGGCCGGATCAGCCTCGCCAACCAGACCAATGCCCTGGCAATCGGCAACCGGGCTTCGGCCACTGGTGTCGGCGCAACCGCAATCGGCAGCCAGGCCGACTCCTCGGGCAACCGGTCCATGGCGGTCGGTGACCAGACAGTGGCATCAGGCGCACGCTCGACGGCGCTCGGCTATCAGGCCCAGGCAGCCTTTACCAACTCGATGGCCATCGGCTTTGGTGCCGTGGCGTCAGGCAACAACGACATCGCCATCGGAAACGCGAATGCGACCTACACGCTAGCCGGATTGGGCGCATTGGTGCCCGCGGGACAGACCTATAATGTGACGGTCAATGACAGTGGTATGCTCTCGGTAGCGGCGCCGTCCGGTTCAGGCGGTACGGCTCCGTCTGCCTCGGCCGCATCGCAAACCGCCAGCGCATCGCCGGGCATGATGACGACCAACTCTGTGCCAATGGCGTCAATGAGCCAGACGGGTCGGCCCAGCCCGATCTCCGCTTCTGCAGGCGATAATCGCGGCTCGCCCCAGGTGGGACGTGGTGATCTAATGGTTGCGCAGGGCCCTGGCGACAACAGCATGGCGACTGCGACACCGATGTCCACGGGCGTATCGGCGGACGTGGCTGCTATCACGACCGGGATGATGACGACCAATGGCGCGAGCCAGACAGCCACGGTGCAGCAGACCGCGACGATGACCCAAAGCTCCTTCGGGTCCGTAGCGCCGCTTGCGCATAATGACGCAGCGGTGATGGCGAACAGCACGGCGATTGCCACGAACACGACGGCGATTGCGAATAATGCGACGGCAATCTCGTCAAACTCGACGGCGATTGCGGCCCTACAAGGGCAGACGGCGACATTGTTCGAACTGACGACCCAGAACCGCTTGGATATTCGTCGGGCAAATGAGGGTGTCGCCATGGCATTATCGATGGAATCGCCGGTACTGCTGCCGGGTATGAACTTCGCCCTGTCGTCCGGCATCGGCTATTATTCGGATCGCTTTGCAGCATCGACGTCGCTCTCCGCACGTATCTCCGATAACGCCTCCTTCTCTGCAGGTGTCGGCTTCGGCTTCGATTCCGGCGAAGTCGGTGCGCGGACCGGTTTCCAGATCGGTTGGTAGGGGCAGCGTCAAACCTCTGGAATCATGCGGCGTAGCCGCTATGCTCGGTTCCGTGTTGCGTAATCCATTGGGGGATTGATGATGTTCGGGCGTTTGCTGTTGTTGGTGAGCATGATGATGCTTGCGGTGCCGAGTCAGGCGCAAGGCCCCCGCACAACCCCGAATGTCGCCTTGCCGACACCAGACCCGTTGACGCTATCGCGCATATTATGGGGCACTATGGTCTCCATTCATGATGCCAATACCTCAGGGAATTATTCCGTGCTGCGCGATACCGGTGCAACCAATTTTCAGATCCAGAACAGTGCAGCGCAACTCGCCGAGACATTTCGCTACCTGCGCGAACAACAAATTGATCTTTCCAATACGTTGCTACTGGCGCCCGAGTTCACGCAGCCGCCGCAGATGGTGGCAGCTGATGTCTTGCGCCTGCAAGGAGTGTTCGGATTGCGTCCTGTCGCGATCCAGTTTGACATCCACTATCAGTGGCAGGCCAATCGCTGGAAGGTGTTGGCCATCGGCTTGCAACCCTTGACGCTGCAAAATGTGCAGGGCGGATAGCCGCTAATCGGTGATCCCACGATGCGCTTTGCCCATCCTACGGATGGCGTCGACCTTTTGATACAGCGGATCCCAGTCATCACGCTGGTCGATATGCGACCATAAGGCTTCGACTTCCTCGATATGCATGGAGCAGGGTTCGGGATCGGTCCAATAGGCGTGCTGCGGTGGCTTGCCGGCATAAGCTGCCATGGCATCGGCCACGGGCGTGAAAATGTCTTGCTCGTAAACGGCATCAGCGGATGAGGAGCCGCGCCGCTGGCCGCCGCGCCAATCGAAAAAGAACCGGTCGATGCTGATGTCGGATTCCCGCAGCGCCTTCTCGACGACCGTCAGCAGGGCGATATCGTCATCGCGGCTACGGGATTGGACGCCAAGCCGGTTGAGCATCTCGCCGATATAAGCTTGCTGATAGAGCGAGCCGAAGCTTTCAATGATCTTGATCAGCGGATCGGCGTCTTCTTCGATCAACCGAAGCGATACGGCGAGCTGGGCGATATCCCAGTGGATCGCCTCGGCCTGGCGGGCAAAGGCATAAAGACCGGTCTCGTCGAAATAGGCAGCGGTGAAGCCAGGCTCCCATTTGGGCGTGAAGCGCCACGGACCATAATCGAAGCTTTCGGTGGTGATCGCGATATTGTCGCTGTTGAGAACGCCATGGACAAAGCCGGCGGTCATATAGGAGGCCGCAAGGCGCGCTCCGCCTGCGACGACATGGCTGAGCAGCCGTTCCGCGCCATCCTCGCTGGCTTCCTCCCCGAAATAGTGTTTGAGGCAATAGGCGATCAGCTTTTGCATGTTTTCTGGTTGCCGGAGCGTCGCCAGGCGCTGGAATGAACCGATCCGGATATGGCCATGGCTGAGCCGCACCATCACCGCAGATCGGGTAGGAGAGGGTTCGTCATTGCGCTCAAGCGGCTCGCCGGTTTCGACGATCGAGAAGGTTTTCGAGGTTTCGACGCCCAATGCTTCGAGCATTTCGGTGGCGAGGATTTCGCGGACCCCGCCCTTGAGCGTCAGGCGCCCATCGCCGAACCGGCTATAGGGTGTTTGGCCGGACCCCTTGGTACCCAGATCCATCAATCGGTTTTCGTGATCGCGCATCTGGGCAAAAAGGAATCCACGGCCATCGCCGATATCCGGATTGTAGCTGCGAAACTGGTGGCCGTGATATCGCAGCGCTAGCGGGGAGGGGAGTGACCCTTCTAGCGGCTCGAAGCGACCGAAATGGGCGATCCACTGGTCGTCGTTAAGCTCGGCAAGTCCGACCGTCTCAGCCCATCGATCATTGCGGAAGCGCAGGATATGCTTGGGGAAGTCCGCCGCACTCACGGGATCGTAAAACTCGGGTCCCAATTCATGGATTGCGGTTTCGGGACGGAAAGTTGAAGCTTGCGGGAAAATCGACATGGCCCGATATGGGGGTAACCAACGGGAGTAGGCAAGCATGGCCGAATATAGCGATGGCGTCTGGTGGTCGAATGATGGCCTGCGGTTGCATTATCGCGAATATGGCAGCCCAGGCGCGCGGCCACCGATTATCTGCATGCATGGCCTGACCCGCAATGCGCGGGACTGGGAGCCGGTGGTCGATCGCCTGGCCGATGATTGGCACATCTATGTCCTGGAAATGCGAGGCCGCGGCGAGAGCGCCTATGCACCCGATCCGATGACCTATGTACCGCTCACTTATGTCCAGGATGTCGAGGCCTTTCTGACTGACCGGGATATCAAGCGGTACATTGCCTTTGGCACCTCGCTTGGCGGACTGATTACGATGCTTCAGGCAGCCACCCGGCCCGAGCGGCTCGCAGCTGCGCTCCTCAACGATGTCGGCCCGGTGATCGAGGAAGCGGGCGTAGACCGGATCCGGGGCTATGTGGGCAAGGGTGGCAACTATCCCACTTGGCTCCATGCGGCACGAGCGCTTCGTGGGGGCTTTGGCGATATCTACCCCAATTGGGAGCTCGACGATTGGCTCGCGATGGCCAAGCGCCTCTGCAAGGAGCAGCCCTCCGGACGCATTGGCTATGATTATGACATGCGGATAGCCGAACCTTTCCGCGTTCCGGGCGGCGAGGCCGGGTTCGATATGTGGCCTGCCTATGATGGCCTGAAGGATGTGCCGACCCTGCTGGTTCGCGGCGGCCATTCGGAACTATTGTCAACTGATACGGCGAGCGAAATGAAGCGCCGAAACCCCGATCTCGACGTGGTGATAGTGCCGGATGTGGGGCATGCGCCGTTGCTCAACGAACCCGAGGCCGAAGCGGCAATTGATCGCCTGCTTGGGCGAGCTACAGCATGACCGAACCCGCAAACATCCTGCACCTGCACTCAACCTTTTCGCTTGGCGGGAAGGAAGCGCGCGCGGTGCAGCTGATGAATGTGTTTGGTGATTCTGCGCGGCATTCGATCATCAGCGCAATGCCGGATGAAATGGGTGCGCGCGATGCGATCGACCCGGCTATTTCCGTCGACTATCCCGATCATGCGCCCTCGCTACAGGGCAAGCCGGGTCTGCGCCGTTATCGGGCATGGGCGAAATACCTGCGGCAGTTTGATTTGATCCTCACCTATAATTGGGGATCGATGGATGCCGTAATGGCGCATCGCCTGGCACCGGGTCGGCTCCCGCCAATTATCCATCACGAAGACGGCTTCAATGCCGATGAAGCCGATCGATTGAAGCGCAGGCGATCCGTGTTTCGCCGTTTGGCTTTTCCAACGCTTCATGCACTCGTCGTGCCGTCGGATCGACTGAGAGACATTGCGATCGCGATTTGGAAACAGCCGCGCGAGCGACTGCACCAGATTGCCAATGGCATCACCGTGTCGCGCTATGGCCATCCGCCAGAGCCGGACGCAATTCCAGGGTTTACCCGCAATCCTGGCGATATCGTTGTCGGCACCGTTGCAGGCTTGCGCGAAGTGAAGGATTTAACGCGGCTTGTGCGGGCGGTGGCAGAGTTGCCGGACAATGTCCGGCTCGTAATCGCCGGAGAGGGGCCGGATCGAATCAAGATCGCTGCCGAGGCGGAAAAATGCGGAATTGCTGATCGGGTAGTGCTGCCCGGCTTTCTGGACCGCCCGTGGCGCTATATCGGCCATTTCGACATTTTCGCGCTCTCGTCGCGCAGTGAGCAGTTCCCGATATCGGTGGTTGAAGCCATGGCGGCAGGTCTGCCGGTGGTTTCGCCGAATGTAGGCGATGTCTTCACTATGGTTTCGGTCCCCAATCGGGCGTTGATCGTAGGAAAAAGTGCCAATCTGGCGGATCCGCTTCGCAAGCTGATCGAAGATGCCCCCTTGGCCAGGCAGATTGGCGCAGAAAACCGTGTCAAAGCGGCAGATGCGTTTGACGAAGCCCATATGATCGCGGCCTATTCGGATCTCTACACAGAAGCGATGCAGCGGGCGGAACCCTTGGTCGGTGAGTAAATAGGTCGCATCCGCAAAGAAATATGCCTATATGGCGCCCTGAACCGGGTCGGAGTGAGTATGTTCAAAGGTTTGAATGCCATCAACTATGGCGGCCGCGAAGTATTGCCGTTGATAGAAGGCGGCAAAGGAGTCGCAGCGACGAACTTTATGAGTTCCGGCGCTTGGGCGGCTGCTGGTGGAATCGGCACGGTTTCCGCCGTAAACGCAGATAGTTATGATGCGGAGGGCCGTATCATTCCGCAGATTTACCGCGGCAAGCGCCGCGCAGATCGGCACCAGGAGCTGATCCAATATGCGATCGACGGTGCGGTTGCGCAGGTCCAGCGCGCCTTTGAAGTCGCCAGCGGTCGCGGTGCAATCAATATCAATGTGCTGTGGGAAATGGGCGGTGCGCAGGATGTTCTGCATGGCGTTCTCGAAAAAACGCGTGGCTTGGTAGCCGGCGTAACCTGCGGCGCAGGCATGCCCTATAAGCTGTCTGAGATCGCGGCCTCCTACGAAGTCCATTATCTCCCGATTATCAGCTCTGCCCGGGCATTTAGGGCGTTATGGAAGCGTGCCTACTCCAAGGCCGCTGAATGGCTGGGCGCGGTGGTTTATGAAGATCCGTGGAAGGCTGGCGGGCATAATGGCCTGTCCAACGCTGAAGATCCGCTACAGCCTGAAGACCCCTATCCGCGGGTAAAGGCTCTGCGCGATACGATGCGCGCCGAGGGTATTTCAGACGATCTGCCGATCATTATGGCGGGTGGTGTCTGGTATCTTCGCGATTGGGATCACTGGATCGATAATCCTGAGCTTGGCCAGATCGCCTTTCAATATGGAACGCGCCCGTTGTTGACCCAGGAAAGCCCCATTCCGCAGACCTGGAAAGACCGACTTACGCACCTCGATGAAGGCGATATCCTGCTCCACAAATTTTCGCCGACAGGATTCTATTCCTCGGCTGTTCGTAATGATTTCCTGCGCAATCTTGAGGCACGGTCTGAACGCCAGATCGCCTTTTCGCTCGAGGCGGCAGGCGATCACCAATATCAACTCGATGTTGGTGTGAAGGGCAAGAATTTCTGGGTGACGCGCGGCGATCTGTTGCGGGCGCGGGAATGGGACGCTTTGGGCTTCGCAATGGCGCTCAAAACCCCCGATAATACGCTGGTTTTCGTGACAGCCGAAGAAGCCGCTTTGATCCGGAAGGATCAGGCCGATTGCATGGGTTGCCTCAGCCAGTGCCAATTCTCGTCCTGGAAGGACAAGGACAACTACACCACCGGCCGGCTTGCCGATCCGCGGTCTTTCTGCATTCAAAAAACGCTGCAGGACATCGTTCATGGCGGCCCGATGGACCATAATCTGATGTTTGCCGGGCATAATGCCTTCAACTTCAAGACCGATCCCTTTTACTCGAACGGCTTTGTTCCGACGGTGAAACAGCTGGTCGAGCGTATCCAGACCGGCGATTAAGGCGAAACGCTTACCTCGGACATAATTGAAATGCGGCTGTTGCCAGGCCATCAGGCTCGGTAAGGAGTCCCGCATGGCTGAACGCATCGCCTGGATCATTCTCGCACTGGTGCATCTGATGCCGGCCCTGGCCGCCATCGTGCCATCGACCATTTCGCGACTTTATGGGGTGGACGCCGGATCGCCAGTGTTTCCGCTGCTCCATCATCGTGCGGCGCTGTTTGCGGTGATACTTTTGGTCTGTGTCTGGGCAGCCGTCGATCCGGCGGTGCGCCAGCTGGCGGTTGTTGCCGTTGCGGTATCGATGCTCAGCTTTCTCGCCATCTACCTCGCAAACGGCCAGCCCGCATCGCTGCGGATCATCGCGCTCGTCGATCTTGTCGGTTTACCGGCCCTGGCGTTCGTCGCCTGGCGGGCTTTTTTCAGCGCTTGAAGCCTATTCCCAATCCCAGGCCTTCTCGCCATGCTGGGATAGATCGAGGCCTTCCTGCTCTTGCTCTTTGGTCGCGCGCATCGGGAAGACGATGCCGACGATCCATGCAATGCCCGCAGTGGCAACCGCTGACCATAATGCGACCGCACCGATTGCAGTGAGCTGACTAACCAGCTGGCTGGTCATGGTGACCCCATCGGGGTGACCGGCACCGCCCAGGCTGCTCGCCATCAGGATCGCCAGCAGTGCTGCACCGAGCATGCCGCCGACTCCATGGACGGCGAACACATCGAGCGAATCATCGATCGCAAAGCGGCGTTTGATCAGTCCGACCGCGCCAAAGCAGACCAGGCCGCCCAAGAAGCCGAGCAATATTGCCCCGCCGGTGCCGACCAGGTTGGCGGCTGGCGTAATCGTCGCCAGGCCCGCAATCACGCCGGTAGCAACGCCGATGCCAGTTGATTTTCCGAACCGGAGCTTCTCGATCAATGCCCAGGTCAACGCGGCCGTGCTGGCGGCGATATGGGTATTGATGATTGCCGAACCTGCGGCAAAATTGGCCACCAGGCCAGAACCGCCATTGAAACCGAACCAGCCCACCCAGAGCAGGGCCGCGCCCGCCATTGTGAGCGCAGCGCCATGCGGAGGGATAAGCTTTTTCGGAAATCCTTCGCGGCGACCGAGCAGCAGAGCGATGACGAGCGCCGAAACACCGGCCGTCGTATGGACTACGATACCACCGGCAAAGTCGAGTGCACCGAGTTCGGCCAGCCAGCCTCCACCCCAGATCCAATGGGCGACCGGGATGTAGACGAACAACAACCACAGCGCCGAAAAGACCATTACCCAGCCAAAACGCGCCCGTTCGACCCAAGCGCCAACCATGAGTGCTGGTGTGATGATTGCGAAAGTCATCTGGAACAGGGCAAAGCTGGATTCGGGAATGGTGGTGCCCGGGAAAACTTCACCAAGTCCGGACAGCATGGCGACTTCAAGTCCACCAATAAAGCCGCCTCCTGGTCCAGAAAATACCAGGCTATAGCCAATCGTGACCCAGATCAGGGAGACGAGGCAGCAGATCCCGAAACACTGCATCACCACTGATAGGAAGTTCTTGGTTCGCACCAGGCCGCCATAAAAAAGCGCTAGTCCCGGCAGCGTCATCAGCAGCACAAGTGCGCTCGCGGTCAGGATCCATGCCGTGTCTCCCGAATTGACGACGATCGGAGCGGGGAATCCGGGCTGGGCCGCTGCGGGGCCGGCAATAGTGGCAGTGCCGATCAACGCCAGTCCCGCTTGGATGATGTTCCGCATTCTTATTCCCCTCAGAATTCTTGCGCCGGGTTGAGCCCGATCAATTATGCCCAGCCTTCCAGCACCTGATCCGGCGGGCGATGGCCATCGGCCCAGATCCGGATATTGGCGATCACCTTGTCGCCCATTGCTTCACGGCCTTCAAAGGTCGCGGAACCGAGGTGCGGCAACAGCACCACATTTTCGAGCGCGAGTAATCGCTCGCCAATATGCGGTTCATTTTCATACACATCGAGGCCGGCCCCTGCGATTGCGCCTTTTTCCAGCGCCTCGGTCAGCGCTTCCTCGTCGATAATCTCGCCCCGTGCGGCATTGATGACATAGACATCGCTGCCTAACAGCCCGAGCCGTTTCTCATTCAACAGATGATGCGTTTCAGCGGTGTACGGGCAGTTGATCGACAGGATATCGATATCAGCGAGCATATCGTCGAGATTGTCCCGCCAAGTTGCCTGGAGCGTCTGCTCAACGGCTTCCGGCAGACGATGGCGGTTATGATAATCGACCTGAATACCAAATCCGCTCGCACGGCGGGCGACGGCCTGGCCAATCCGACCCATGCCAATGATTCCCAACCGTTTGCCATTGACCCGATGGCCAAGCATGCCGGTCGGCCCCCAACCTTGCCAGTCCCCCGCACGGACGAGCTTTTCACCCTCGGCCAGACGGCGCGGTACGGAAATGATCAGCGCCATGACCATGTCAGCTGTATCTTCGGTGAGCACGCCGGGTGTGTTGGTGACGATGATGTCATTGGCGCGCGCGGCGGCAAGATCGATATGATCGACGCCGACGCCGAAATTGGCGATCAGCTTGAGCTGCGGTCCAGCGCTATTGAGCAGCTCGGCATCAATTGTGTCGGTAACCGTCGGCACAAAAACCTCGGCCCGCGCAACGGCGTCCTTGAGCTGGTCGACGGACATCGGCACATCGTTGCCGTTGAACTCGACATCGAATAGCTCCGCCATGCGCGCTTCCACTTGGGACGGGAGCGTCCGCGTTACGATCGTTTTCGGGCGTTCGGATTGCGACATCGGGCTGTGGATTGCCGCCTGCATGGCATCGCGTCAAGCGCATCACGGCTTGAAGCGAGGGCAACGCTTTGCTTAGAGGTGCAGAGCGGCCATCAAAACGGGGGACGGTGGGAAGAAATGCATACTATTATGCGATTGGCGATTGTGGCGCTGGCGGTCTTTGCCCTGTCGCTTCCCAACAGTGTCGAAGCGCAGAGCCGAGAGACACCCTATTGGGCCTCGATATCGGCCGGGCAAGCGCGGATGCGGACGGGACCGGGCCGCAATTTCCCGATCAGCTGGCTGTATCAGCGTGCAGGCCTCCCGGTGCAGGTGGTCGAAGTCTATGAGAATTGGCGCAAGATCGAAGATCCGGAAGGGACGCAGGGCTGGATGCTTGTGAATCTGCTCTCCGCCGATCGCACGGGAATGATTGTTGGCGATATCCGCCCGCTGCGGGAATCGCCGCGACCGGATGCGCGCATTCGCTATCGCGCAGAACCCGGCGTTGTCGGTCGGATCAGCAGCTGCCGTCGGGGTTGGTGCGAGTTCGATGTGCGCGGGCGGACCGGCTTTGTCGAAACCAGCCACCTTTATGGTGTGAGCGATGATGAACGCGTTGATGAATAGGACTGCTAGCACGCGCCTTTCTGCGTCCTTGCGACAATAGGGGTGGGAGAATTCGCAGACGGGTTGGCCGCCGTACCGTTGATCTGGCGGATTGCGGCTGGCGCAGTTCTGGGCGCGATAATCGGAAGCTTCCTGGCGACTCTCGCCATTCGCTGGCCTCAGGGTGAATCAGCCAGCGCTGGCCGATCGCGCTGCGACAGCTGCGATCAGACTCTCGGGGTTTTCGATCTCATTCCGTTGATTGGATATTTCGCGAACCGCGGTCGCTGCCGGAATTGCCGCGCTGTCATCGATCAGATCCACCCGCTTACTGAAATCGCCGCTGCGCTAGTTGGCGCATTGGCAATTAGCATCCAGCCGAATCTCCATGGGGTGGCGGGCGCTATATTGGGTTGGGCGCTGCTGCTGCTGGCGGTCCTCGACATCCGACATTTCTGGCTTCCGGACCGAGTGACTTTGCCGCTGATTCTGGTCGGGCTGGGTGCGGCATGGATGTTCGGCGCACCCTCACCATTGAGTGCAGCGATCGGGGCAGCTGCAGGTTATCTTCTGCTCACGATTATCAATCTGCTCTATCGCGCACTGCGGGGCCGCAATGGTTTGGGTGGTGGTGATTCGAAATTGATGGCGGCGATTGGCGCTTGGCTCGGTTGGGAAATGCTGCCGTTGATTCTTTTACTCGCCAGCACGTCCGGTTTGATTGCGGTGCTGATCTTTGCCGTGCGGGGGCGTGCAATCAGTGGGGCTGATCGCCTGCCGTTCGGCGCATTTCTGGCGCTCGTCGCATGGCCGCTATGGCTGGCGAGAGATGCATTGGGCGGAATTTTACCGGGATTGTGAGTCGCTTGAGTCCCGGAAATGTCATAAAACCCGTCATCGCTGTGTAACACACAACGCCTAGCGCGCGTGTTTCGGGGATTTATATGAGCCTTTCACTCGACACCCGTATTCAGCGCATGCTGAGGCGGCTGCCGCAAACTCGCTGGTTTACCGTGCTGGAGATCGTCTTGATCTCTGTGCTGGCCGTGCAATGCGCGCGTCTTGTTTGGGCGATCGCGACTCCGGTTGGGCCCGTCGGTGATTGGCGCGGTGATGCCGGGGTCCCCACGCTATCCGCGCCAGATATGGCATTGCTTGAGACATTTGATCCCTTCTTCCGGTTGGAAGGAAATGCGCGCGTTGTGGTCACGGATCTGGATCTCAGGCTGTTTGGTATTCGTATGGACGAGGCGAGCGGCCGCGGATCTGCCATTATTGCCCTGCCAAACGGGGAGCAGGACAGTTTCTCGGTAGGCGATGAGATAGTTCCTGGCGTGACTTTGGAGGCGGTCGATTTTGATTTCGTTTCGATCTCGCGCAACGGCAGCAGCGAACAAATTTTCCTGGACCAGTCGGGATCCACTGCCTCGCCAACGCCTCAGGCCACAGCTCCCAGTGCAGCGAGCCCGCCAACACGATCAACAGTGTCGCAGCGGATTAATCGGCCAACAGCCCAGCGCATCACACCAAGCGCCCTCGCGGCCGGCACGCAGATCTCCCCGCGACGTGAAGGCAATCGTCTGACGGGCATCGTACTTCAGCCCAGCGGAGAGAGTGCCGATGCATTGCGAGCGGCAGGATTTGAACCTGGTGATGTGATTGTTTCGATTAATGGCGAACGGGTGCAGGATATGGGCCAGGCGGTGAGCTTTGCTAATAACCTTGGGACTGGAGACAGGTTTGTGCAGGTGGAACGCAATGGCGAAACCATTTCGTTTCGCGCAAGGGTAGGTGAATGAAAAAGATAACAGCAATTTTTGCCATGGCTGCAATGCTGGCAATGCCGGTTGCACCGGTAAGCGCGCAGCATGTGCTCAACCTGCGCAATGCCGATGTCCGCGCCTTTATCCAGGACGCGTCCCGGGTCACCGGACGAACTTTTGTAATTGACCCAGCGGTCAGCGGGACGGTCACGGTCGTTACTGATCGACCCTTGTCCCAATCCGAATATTTCGAAGTGTTCCTGTCGACCTTGCGGGCAAATGGCCTGGTTGCCGTTCCAACTGCCGGTGGTGCGCTGCGCATCCAATCGACCGCGAGCGCAGCGGGTCAGCCCGGCGCTGTGGGAACACAGCGTGCTGGCAACAATGCGTTTGTTACCGAGATTTTTCGGTTGCGGAATATTCCGTCATCTTCGGCCGTGGAAACGCTGCGGCCACTGATCAGCCAGGAAGGTTCGATCACCGCGAACTCGGCGGGTAACTCACTGGTCATTGCTGACTTTGCCGACAATGTGCGCCGCATGCGGGAACTGATCTCGCGGATCGATATCGATTCCAGTGCCAGCGAGATTGTCGCGCTCAACAATGCCGGCGCGCGTGAGATAGCCGCCTCGCTGCAGGGGCTGGTGGCGAGCGGCGAGGGGCCATCTCCAGCATCGATTGTCCCCGTGGACAGTTCCAACTCTCTCGTGCTCCGCGGTGATCCGTCGACTGTGGCGCGCATGGCTGCGCTGGCCCGTGAGCTGGATGCCCGCGCCGCAAGTGGCACCGAAATTCGCGTCATCTTCCTCGAATTTGCCGATGCCGGGCAGATCCTTCCCGTCCTTGAACGGGTGACCGGACAAACAGGGGCCGTTTCTGCGGCGACGTCCAGCGGTGGAGCAGCGCCCAACGCGGGCGAGGGTGCTTCCGCTGCGGGAACGGGCGCGGCTGCTGGCGGGCGCCCCGGTCAGCGCGTGATCGTGACAGGGTATGAAGGGGCGAACGCGATCATCATTTCAGCGCCGCCAGAAATGCAGCGGACACTGGGCGAGTTGGTTCGCCAGCTTGATACGCGTCGGGACCAGGTGCTCGTCGAAGCGATCATTGTAGAGATTTCCGATGCGGCCGCGCGAGAGCTTGGCGTGCAATTCCTGTTTGGCGGCGAGGATGTGCCCTTTGCTGTCACCAACTATTCCAATGTGCAGCCGCGAATTTTGGACCTTGCCGGCGGTGTGCTCGCCAATGAGCTCGATCAGACGACGACGGTGATCAATGGCAATGTCGTGACCACCAGCGAAAACAGTTCGGTCAGCGATTTGTTGCGGGAGAATGCGGCCCGGGCAGTGCTTGGCGCGCGGGGCGGTTTCCTTGGCTTTGCTTCTGAGCTCGGCTCCGACCTGATCTTTGGCGCGATCCTGAATGCCGTCCAGGAGGACACAGACTCCAACATCCTGTCGACACCGTCGATAACGACGCTCGACAATCAAGAAGCCAGCATATTGGTCGGCCAGGAAATTCCGATCTCGACGGGCGAAGCCTTGTCGAGCAATTTCGACAATGCGTTCCGCACGATCCAGCGCGAGAATGTCGGCATTGAGCTCGAGGTTCGGCCGCAGATCAATGCGGGCGGCGCAATCCGCCTCGATATCCGGCAGGAAGTCAGTTCCATCGCTGGCCCGGTGTCCGATGATTTCAACGAGCTGATCATCAACAAGCGCGAGATTGAGACCACCGTTACCGTCAATGACGGCGAGATTATCGCGCTGGGCGGCCTGCTCGACGATAATGAACGGCGGACGATCCAGCGTATTCCGATCCTTGGCGATATCCCGATTATCGGCCAATTGTTTCGCTCGCGCTCGCGAACCCGCACCAAGACCAATTTGATGGTCTTTATCCGCCCGACCATCCTGAGCAGTGCCGAAGATCGCCGTGCCGTGATGGAACGCCGCTATGGCTATATCCGGGCGCGCCAGTTCATGGCGGATCCGGATAGCGAACCGGGCATCGATACGTTGGTCCGGCAGTATCTCGGCGTAACCCCGCCGGGGCGCCCGCCGCTGAATCCGCCACCTGTCGATCCCGAGATCATCATTCCACAGGTGAGCACCAGTAGCGCCACTGTCCGGCCAGTCGCTGAGCCGGAAACGGAGGAACCCCAGCCATGACGACGGTGCGGCGTGGAAACGAGATTGAAGAAGGCGGCACGGTAGACCAGCCGGTCGTTTCCCTCGGCTCGGACGATGCGCCGCCGGTCACTGGCCTGGAAATCAACATTCCCTATGGCTTTGCCCGCAAATTTGGCGTGGCAATCATCGGCGCCAGTGAAGAGGGGGGGGATCGCTACAAGGTTGCCTTGCGCGAAGGGGAGGACCCTGGCGCGTTGCTCGAGGTGCGACGGTTCCTGAACAGACCATTTGATGTCGAGCTCGTTCCGGCCGAACAGTTCGATGCGATTCTATCCGAACGCTATGCCGTTGATGGCCAGGCAGCAGCCGATGCTGCCAGCGGGATTGGCGATCTGGACATGCTCGCCGGCGATATTCCGACCGCAGAAGATTTGCTCGACAGCGCTGACGATGCGCCGGCGATCCGCCTTATCAATGGCATCATCGCTGACGCCGCGAGGCAGGGCGTGTCGGACATTCATATCGAACCCTATGACACCGGCCTTGTTATCCGCATGCGCATGGACGGCGTGTTGCAGGAAACGCTCCGGATGCCGCCGCATGTCGCATCGACCGTTGTGAGCCGGATCAAGGTCATGGCCCGGCTCGACATTGCCGAGCGTCGCATCCCGCAGGATGGTCGCATCGCGCTGACACTTGGCGGGAAGATGCTCGATGTGCGCGTATCGACCTTGCCGTGCAGCGGCGGTGAGCGCGTTGTCTTGCGCATCCTCGACAAGGAGAATGCCGGGATCGGTATGGAAGAGCTCGGCATGCCCGAATATGCGGACCAGATTTTTCGCGATGCCATCACAGAGCCCAATGGAATCATCCTCGTCACCGGCCCAACCGGATCCGGCAAGACGACGACGCTTTATGGCGGCCTCAGATTACTCAATGACGGCTCGCGCAACATCCTCACCGTCGAAGACCCGGTGGAATATGCAATTGAAGGCGTCAGCCAGACACAGGTGAACCCGAAGGTTGGGCTCGACTTCGCAACAGGCCTACGGGCGATCCTGCGACAGGATCCCGAAGTTGTCATGGTCGGCGAAATTCGCGATCAAGAAACTGCCCAGATCGCGGTTCAGGCATCGCTGACGGGCCATTTGGTGCTGTCGACGGTACACACCAATGACGCGGTCGGCGCGATCACGCGGATGCGCGACATGCAGATCGAACCCTTCCTGCTCGCATCGACCTTGCGCGCGGTGGTGGCCCAGCGCCTTGTGAGGAAACTCTGCGTGCATTGTCGTGAAAAGGTCCAGGCCAGCAGAGCCGCGGCTGCATTGCTCGGTTTCGACCCAGGAACACCAATCTACGAAGCGCGCGGCTGCGATGAGTGCGGCCATAGCGGCTATAAGGGCCGGATCGGCGTCTTCGAGATCATTCGGATCGATGACGATATTCGGGCGATGATCAATGCCGGTGGCGATGAATCGCAAATTGCGCGCCACTCTTTCCTTCACGCATCCAATCTGGGCGCTGCGGCCCGCAAACTTGTCCGCGATGGTGTGACGACTGCCGAGGAAGCGGTTCGGGTTTCACGCATGGATGAGCCTGAGTCGATCGATGCCTAGCTTCGATTATCTCGCCCTCGATACTGCGGGCCGCGAAAAACGCGGTACGATCGATGGAGAGACGCTGGATGCAGCGCGTGAACGGCTCGATGCACGCAGATTATATGTTGTGCGGATTGCGCCGGGATCGGGCGGTGCGTCCAAGGCGGCCAATGATACGGCCCCGTTGCTCAGTCGCTCGATTGAGCTTCGCAAAAATCTTACGGCTAAGGAGCTAACGCTTTTCACCCGGCAGCTTTCGACGCTGGCCGATGTCAGCCCGCTCGAAGAAGCATTGCGAACAATCGCGATGCAAGCCGAGAAGCCGCGCGTCCGCCGCGTGCTGGAATCCGTCCATAGCGGTGTCGTCGAAGGGCAGCGGCTGGCGCGCGCAATGGAACGCGAGCGCAATAGCTTTCCACCTCTCTATCGCGCGATGATTGCCGCCGGTGAGGGATCGGGAGCATTGCCGAACATTCTCGCGCGTCTCGCCGATTTACAGGAACGTCAGGCTGAGGTCCGCGGGAAAGTTCTCACAGCACTGGCCTATCCGATCATGTTGACGATTGTCGCTATCATCGTCGTTTTCGCGCTGATGATTTTCGTCGTCCCACAGGTGGTCGAGCAATTTGATTCCGTTGGCCAGGATCTGCCGCTGCTGACGCGGATCGTGATCGGACTATCCAATTTCCTCGCCAATTGGTGGTGGGCGTTGGCGCTGGTCATTGGGCTGGCGGGTTTTGGCCTTTGGCGCGCGATGAAGAATCCCGACTTTCGACTGCGCTTTGATCGACGGGTTTTACGTTTCCCGCTCATCGGTCGGTTGGTTCGCGATCTCCACGCCGCACGAATGGCGCGCACATTGGCAACAATGATCGGCAGCCGTTTGCCGGTTCTGGAAGGATTGTCGCTGACAGCCAAGACGGTCCGCAATGCGGCACTGCGAGAAGCCTCGGAGGAAATAGCCGAATCCGTCCGTCAGGGCGGAAGCCTCTCGGCGGCGCTCCGCAAGACGGACATCTTTCCACCGCTGCTCGTCTACATGGCGTCGAGCGGTGAAGCATCGGGTCAGCTCGATATTATGCTCGAACGGGCAGCCGATTATCTTGAACGCGAATTCGATGCGTTCACTTCAGCGATGCTGTCACTGCTCGAACCCGCCATCATCATTGTCATGGGTGCTATTGTGACCCTGATCGTGCTCGCGATCCTGCTGCCAATTCTCCAACTCAACACTCTCGCTTTCGCATAGGAAAGACCATGTCTGTAATCGCATTCCTTCGTCGCAAACTTGGCGAAAAAAACTGCAATGAAGACGGCTTCACGTTGACCGAGTTGATGGTCGTACTCGTGATCCTTGGTTTGCTGACCACGGTTGTCGTCATCAATGTCTTGCCGGCTGCTGATCAAGCGAACGCGACAAAAGTGCGCGCCGATATCAGCACATTGGAATCAGCGCTTGAGCAATATCGTCTCGACAATATGACCTATCCACGAAGCGAGCAGGGACTGCAGGCACTGGTGGCACCGCCAACCGACCTTGCCCAGCCACAACGGTATCGCAGCGGCGGCTATATCCGCCGCTTGCCGAATGATCCCTGGGGCAATCCCTATCAATATACGATGCCCGGAACGCAGAGCGGCGGCTCCTTTGACATTTACACATTTGGTGCCGACGGACAGTTGGGCGGCGAGGCCGAGAATGCTGATATCGGCAACTGGGAATAGCATTGGCCTAAAGGCTGACATCCCGGATCGGGAGGGCGGATTCACGCTCACCGAATTGATGGTAGTGCTTGTGATCCTGGGGATGCTGGCATCAGCAGTCGTGTTCGTCATGCCCGATCCGCGTGGACGGTTGATTGATGAAGGCGAGGCCTTTGCCGCTCGTGCACATGCCGCGCAGGAGGCCGCAATTGTCGAAATGAGCGATACGGCGATGTGGGTTTCTCCCACCGGCTATGGGTTTGAACGCCATGACGGCGAAGACTGGATTTCCATGGCGCGCCCGCCATTTGAGGATCGCGAATGGGCAGAAGATGTCGTGGTGTCCATTACGCCGACTTCCACTGAACGCACCCGCATCATCTTTGACGCTACTGGCCTGAACGATCCGCTGGACGTCAGTCTGGCGCGCGACGAAAACAGCGTCAGCGTCTCAATTGGTGCAGATGGAACTATCTCAATCGATGGCTAGGCGGACACATAGCGAAACCGGCTTCACGCTGCTCGAGATGCTGGTCGCTCTTGCGGTGTTCAGCATTGCGGCGCTCGCCCTGCTGAATCTCGAAACCGTGACGGTTACCAACACCAGCCAGATTGCCGACCGTACGGTCGGACAAATCGTCGCGCGCAATATTGCCGTTGAGACATTGACCGATCCGGTGCCGCCATCAATCGGTGCGGTCAGTGGAGAGGAGAATAATGGCGGCCGGACATGGCAATGGACGCGGACGACAGCACCATCGCCGGAATCGCGGATATTGCAGATAGAAATCGCCGTGGTCGACGAGACGGGCCGTCGCGCGGCTGATCTCACTATCTTCCGGTTTGCAGCCCAATGAGTACGCGACGCGATACGCAGATGGGCTTCACCCTGGTGGAGCTGATGGTTGCTTTGTTTATCTTTGGCATAGTGTCAGCCGCTGGTGTTTCATTGCTGCGGTTCAGCGTGGATTCGCAAACCGCCTCTCGCGAAGTGCTTACAGAAATGAGTTCGATCCGCCGGATGAATGCAGCGCTCACGAACGATCTGGGTCAGATCGCTCCCCGACCGGCTCGCGACCAAGCGGGAGCTCGTCAAAACGCCTTTTTCGGTGGGGGCGGAGCTGACGGCGATCTCCTGATCAGTTTTGTTCGGCGCGGCTGGAGCAATTATGATGGCGATGCGCGCTCATCTTTGCAGAAGGTCGACTATCGCCTGGTTGATGGTGTCTTGGAGCGCCAAGCCTATCCCTATGTCGATGGCAGCGAAGCATTGCCGGCCGCTCAGCTTGTCAGCGGTGTACAAACTATCGCGCTTCGGTATCGCAGCGAAGGCGAATGGCGGGATCGCTGGGATCCAACCCTGGCAACCGAGTTGCCCGACGCGGTCGAGTTGACTGTGGTCATCGAAGGCCGGGGTCCCGTTCGCCAGCTGTTTCAGACGAGCGTGACAGGATGAAGCCCGGCAGGCCATCAGAGGAAGGTGCCGCACTCTTGGCGGTGCTGCTGCTGGTTGCGATAATGGCGGCGCTGGCGGCGGCCTCTTTGGAGCGTCTGCAACTCGCGACACGCCTTGCCGGCAACATTGCATCGATTGATCAGTCACGCGCTTTCGCGACCGGCGCGGAATCGCTGGCGATATTGCGGATCAACGATCTGCTGGCGACGACACCGGGAAAGACGACGCTTCAGGGCGGGTGGCTTGGGGAGCCGACTCTGTTGCCTCTACCCGGTGGGGGCGTCGCCGAAGCGACGATCTGGGACGGCAGCAACTGTTTCAATCTCAACAGTGTGGCGCGCGGCGAGGATCCAGCTGCTCTGACGACTGATCAGGTCGGCGTTCTGCAATTTACCGGGCTGATGACGGCGCTGCGCATACCGCGGGGTGATGCCGAACGGATTGCCTGGTCGCTCGCCGACTGGATTGATGCGGATTCTATTGCGGCCCGGAGTGGTAATGAAGATCGGACATACGGACAGGCGGACCAACCCTATCGAACTGGAAACACCTTGCTTGCCGAAGTCAGTGAGCTGCGCGCGGTTGCCGGTGTAACGCCAGCCTATTATGAGCGGATGCGACCTTGGCTCTGCGCGTTGCCGACGACCGAATTGTCGCCGATCAACGTCAATACGCTACTTCCAGAACAGGCTCCTCTTATTGCAATGCTCTTGCCAAACCGTCTCGATGCCAATGGCGCCAGCCAGGCCATTGCGGCGCGTCCGGAAAATGGTTGGAATTCGATTGCGGATTTCTGGAACCAGCCAGTGCTCGCCAATCAGGAGCCAATGAGCGAAGTGATCGGCCAGCCAGAAATTCGCACGCGCTATTTCCGGCTTGATCTCGATGTCCGGCTTGGAGATGTCGAACTGCAACAGTCCGCCCTTATCGATGCAAGCGTGTCGCCAGCCCGTATCGTGTCCCGTCGTTGGGGGACGGACGAGTGAGCGGGAACTACCTTGTCGTCTTTCTTGGCGCGCAATCCGGATGGATGCGATTGGTCGATGGCCGATCAGTGGTCCGGCAATCCGGCCTTGAGTCGCTGCCAACTTCGGATGAGCAGGGTGATGAAGCTGAGACATCCGTGCTGGTTGTCCCCGGCACGGACGTTGCCACGCATTGGACCAAGATCCCCGGCGGCTTAACGACTGCTCAGGAGCGGGCCGCGGCTCGCATTGCAGCGGAAGAGCTAAGCGCCGAACCCTTGAGTAGGCAGCATCTGGCGGTCGGCAGTGCCGAAGGTGATGAGCGCTGTATCGGGCTCGCCTCTCGAGCCAATATGGACGCATGGCTGGCGCAAGCGGCTGACTATGGATTCGATCCCGATCTGGTCGTTCCTGAGCCCTTTCTGCTGTGCCCGCCGGATGATGGCGCCCGAATTTTGAGCAATGGTGACGACTCCATCGTCCGTGGCGCCAATCGAGCCTTTGTCGCCGAAGCGAATATCGCGGCCTTGCTACTCGGCGATACGCCTTTGGAGAATATTACAAGCGAGCAATTCGAGGGCGAGATAGGCGAGGCGCTGGAGAAGCTGCCCCTTAACCTGCGGCAGGGGGATTATGCCAAGCGGCGGCAGTTGAAACTTGATCCGGGCTTCGTTCGCAGGATCGCAATCATTGCCGCTGCTATCTTGGCAGTAACGCTGCTGATCCAGCTCACCATGATTGCCCGATACAGCTTTGCCGCCGATGCGCTTGAGCGCGAGACGGTGGAAGCCGCGCGCGATGCGATACCCGGTACTGTCGAGATAACCGATCCGGATGCTCAATTGCGCGCGCGATTGAACGCGCTGGGTGGCGGTGCAGGCTATGGCGAGATTGCGAGCGCGACCTTTACCGCTGTTCGCGAGACAGCGGGTGTCGAGCTGCAGGCGTTGATCTTCGATGTCGATGGCGGATTGCAGGTGACTGCAGCGGCGCCGGGTGAAGCTGAACTCGTCGCCTTCCAGCAGCGCATGATGGCGTCAGGACTGTTGGTCGCGCCAGGTGCAATCCGTGACGGTGGCGGGCGTCAGATCGCCGAGTATAGGGTGAGCGCGCCATGATGGAGCGCATACGTATCTGGTTCATGGCGCAAAGCCTGCGCGAACGCTGGTTGATCGGTGTTGCGGGCGCATTGGCCGTTATCGTGTTGAGCTGGCTGCTGATCATTCGGCCTATCGATGCGATGCGGGAATCCGCCAAGGCTCGTCACGATGCCGCCGTGCTCGCATTGGCGCGGGTCGAAACGCGACTGGCAGCGATCGAAGATGCCGCCGCCAATCCGTCGCCGCCGCTCACCGGTCGGATCACCGATATCGTGACGGCGGAAGCGGTGCGCGTCGGGTTCAACACGGCCCAGGCCGACGCGGCTGGGACGGATGGGGCCCGCATCGTCATCAGCGCCGCGCGCCCGCAGACTTTCTTCGGCTGGGCTGTGGACATGGAAACGCGGCTTGGATTGCATGTCGAAGCGCTGGTTGCTCGCCCGAATGCCGATGAGACGCTGACCGTCGATGTTACATTCCGCAGCGGCGCGCGCGGTCAATGAACGGCGTATCCTCCCGATCACGGATTATCCTGTTCGGCGCGGTGTTTATCGTTGCCCTGCTGGCCTTGCTGCCGATGCGGACGGGAATGGAATGGCTCGGCTTGAGCGATCGCGGGGTGGCGGCACGGTCTGCAGATGGCAGTGTGTGGAACGGCCAGCTGATCGAATCTCAGTTCGGCGACGCTGCACTCGGCAATGTTGATGCAGGACTCAACCTGTTCCCGCTCATGCTAGGCCGCGCGCGGGTTGCTGTCGCTCGCAGCCCGGACAATGCGGCTATATTTGGCGATTTTCGGGGCACAATATCCGTATCCGGAATAAGCGACATGAATGCGACGCTCCCGGCCGACTGGCTATTCGCACCACTGCCAGTGTCCGCGCTCGAGCTCGAAAATGTCACCGTGGAATTCGATAACGGCCAATGCGCAGATGCAGACGGCCTGGTTCGTGCACGGATCGGTGGCAGCCTGGGCGGCATCGCCTTACCCGAAGCATTGGTCGGCAATGCAGCGTGCGAAGATGATGCATTACTTCTGCCGCTGATCAGTCAGAGTGGCATGGAACAGATGGATGTCCGCATCTTGGCCGACGGAGACTTCTCAGCCGAATTGCGGATCACTGTGGCCAATGAAGATGCGCGGCAGCAACTGGCGCAATCCGGTTTTGCGCCGGGTCCCAATGGGTATCAAATGTCCGTACAGGGCCGCTTCTAACCCTGCGCCGACAAACCATTGGCCAGCATGCCGAAATTGTCCGTAGTGAAGATTTCCTAGACCGATCCCTGTTGCGCCTGTGCGCGCTGCTGTGCCAAAGTTGACGTAAAGGAGAAGCAGATGACCGACCGCGTTACTATCGCCATTGACGACCAGGGTGTCGCCGATGTGCGCCTCAATCGAGCCGACAAGATGAATGCGCTTGATCCTGCCATGTTCGACGGGATTGTCGATGCGATCGATCAACTTGGCAAAGATTCCAGCCTGCGGGCGGTGGTCTTGTCCGGCGAAGGCCGGGCCTTCTGTGCAGGTCTCGATATGGCGAGCTTTGCCGGAATGGCGCAAAACAGCGCCAATGACGATGATGATGGCGGGTCGGGCTCCGATCGCCTGATGAAGCGGGTCTATGGTGATGCGAACAAGTTCCAGCATGTCGCCTGGGGCTGGCATACGCTGCCGGTTCCAGTGATCGCGGCTGTCCATGGCGTTGCCTTTGGCGGTGGCTTCCAGATTGCATGCGGTGCCGATATTCGCGTGACCGCTCCTGATACGCGCCACGCGATCATGGAAATGAAATGGGGTCTGGTACCGGATATGGCCGGCATCCCGATCGTCCGAAATCTCGCTAGCGATGATGTGGTCAGAGAGCTTTGCTACACGGCCCGGATCTTCGATGGGACAGAAGCAAAAGAATATGGCTTTGCCACCAAGCTATCCGATGATCCGCATAGCGAAGCGATGAAGCTCGCGCACGAGATTGCGGCACAAAGCCCGGACGCGGTGCGCGCCAATAAGCGGCTCTTGAACATGTCTCGCGATCAGAATGCGCCGGAAATCCTGCTTGAGGAATCCCGTGAACAGGCCGGTGTAATCGGCAAGCCCAATCAGATCGAAGCCGTCATGGCAGGCATGGCCAAACGGCCTGGTAACTTCAAGGATGTCGCATAGATGAAAGCCGGAACGCTCAAAAAGCCAGGTGGCCTGGACAATATCGTGATCGCCGACCGCGATCAGCCCGAGGCAGGTCCCGGGCAGATCCTCGTCAAAGTCAGTGCCAATTCGCTCAACTATCATGACTATGTCGTTGCGATCGGCGGCATTCCGACAGTCGATGGCCGGATATTAATGTCTGACGGTGCGGGCGAAGTCATCGGCGTCGGCGAAGGCGTCATGGGTTGGCAGGCCGGTGACCATGCCGTGTCCGTATTCTTCCCCGGATGGGCGGACGGACCGGGCGAGAATGAAAAACGGCTCGGTGTTCCCGGCGATCATGCCGATGGTTTCGCTGCCGAATATGTTGCCGCGCCAGCAACGGCATTCACCAAGATGCCGAAGGGGTATAGTTTTGCCGAAGCCGCAACCTTGCCCTGCGCCGCGCTAACGGCCTGGCGGTCCTTGATGGTCGCCGCGCACACCAAGCCAGGCGATATCGTTCTGGTGCAAGGATCAGGCGGCGTTTCGATCTTTGCGTTGCAGATCGCTAAAGCGGCGGGCGCGACAGTGATTGCGACGTCATCATCAGGTGAGAAGCTTGAACGACTGACCGATCTCGGCGCCGATCATGTGATCAATTACAAGGAAGAGCCCGACTGGGGTAAGGCCGCGCTGGCCTGGACCGCCGGACGCGGCGTTGACCATGTTGTTGAGATTGGCGGCCCGGGTACACTCACCCAATCGATCCATGCGTGTCGTACCGGCGGACATATTGGAATGATCGGGGTGCTGACTGGCCTGTCTGGCGAAGTCCCGACTGCTCTGTTTTTCCAGAAAAATCTAGTGATGACTGGGATAACTGTCGGCAGTCAGGCTGATCAGCACGATTTGGTCGCAGCCATCGATGCCACTGGCATCAAGCCGGTAATCGATACGCATTTCGCCTTGGATCAGTTATCCGAGGCGTTCCAGCATCAGGCGGGCCAGAAGCATTTCGGGAAAATCGTCGTCGATATTCCGGGTTAGGTTCGACGCCGCAGGGCTGGTGTCATCAGCGCAAGCAAGAGCGATGCGACGATGCACCAGCCGGCCATCCAGAGCATTTGCACCGGCAATCCGATGCCCATGTCGATCAGCGCTCCGGTGATGCCGGGGCCAAGCGCCGTGGAAAACACCATCGCGGCGACAATCACTGATCGCACCGCGCCCAAATGTTTGATGCCATAGAGCTCAGGCCACAGCGCTCCAGCGAGCGTCGAGGTGAAGCCATAGCTGACGCCGAGCAGGACCATGAAGACATAGACACCCCAGACTGGCGTCACGAGCCCCGCTGCAAGGCTGGCTATAGCCAGTGGCAGCAAGAAATACGGCAATATGCCAAGCGCACCATATCGGTCGATCAGGCTGCCGCTGATCAAGGCGAAGGTCACCGTGGTTGCTGCCATCACCGGGAAGGCAGCGGCAAAGGCCAGTGGATCATAGCCTCTCAGATCGACGAAATAGTCCTGGTGGAAGAAGATCGTCGTGCCAATGAATGGCGGAGCAAGGACGCAGAAAAGCAGCATGTAGAAATAGGGATCTCGGAGTACTTCGGCACGTGTCCAATCACGCGCAGTGCGCTCAGGTGTCGCGCTATCTTCGGCCGAGGTCGGCACGCGCTCGACCGAGAAGAGCCAAATGATCAGGGGCAGTGCAACAAGCATCAGGAACGCCGCGCCGCCAATCCACGCCATCTGCCAGCCAAAGGCTGCGGCAATGATTGCGAATGTGACCGGAAACAATGCCTCGCCCGCCTGGTGGCCCGGAACGACCAGCGACATGGCCCGCCCGCGACTTGCAGAGAACCAGCGCCCGGTTTCGGTGAGCGCGATATGCGCCATCATGCCCTGGCCAAACAAGCGCAGCAGATAGAGGGCCGCGAGCACCAGCCAGAGTATCGGCGCAAAGGCGATCAGCAGGCAGGCACCGGCGAGCGCCGGGATCACGAAGCGCGCAACTTTCCAGCCCGGCATACTGTCCAATGTTCTGCCAAGTGCGGGGAGTGTGGCGGCGCTTGCCAAGGTCGCCGTCATGTAGAGCAGTCCGAACTCGCCGTCGCTCAGATCAAATTTCGCGCGCAACTCTCCGCCGGACAATCCGATGAAGAATGTCTGTCCGAACGAGGAAAAGAAGGTGAGCAGAAATCCACCGGCGATCCATCGCGCATTGGTCCTGAGGAAAGCCAGCATGGCCCGTCCTTGCCCGGGTCGGGCGGCGAATGGAAGATGCGGCGTGGACGGGGCCGAGAAAAGCTGCAAAATGAAACCGGACATGGCGCCATATTGGGCCGCGCCTTTTCCCCGGGTTGAAAGGAAGCCGTCGCTATGAAGAGATTGAGTGGATATCTATGCGCGGGACTCGCTGCTTTCGCAGTGTCAGTATCGGCGACGGCGATGGCGCAGACGACTGAGAGCGAAGCAACAGCCGCCACGGACTCTATTGGTGCTGGCGGGCGGCCGGTCGGCGCGGCCTGGTCTCGCAGCCCGGTATATGCACAAAACGGGATGGCCGCGACGGCGCACCCGCTCGCAAGTCAGATTGCGATCGATATTCTTCAGGCCGGTGGCACCGCAGTGGACGGCGCAATTGCGGCCAACGCGGCGCTTGGGCTTATGGAGCCGACCGGTAACGGAATTGGTGGCGACCTCTTTGCGATCATTTGGGATCCGGAAACGGGTCGTCTCTACGGATTGAATGCGTCTGGCCGGAGCCCGATGGGGCGCAGCTATGATGATCTGCGCGAGGCATTGCGCGATGCGACGTCGATTCCACCCTTTGGACATTTACCGGTGAGCGTACCGGGTGCCGTTGATGGCTGGTTCGAGTTGCATGGCCGATTTGGTCGGCTGTCGATGGAGGAAATACTCGCGCCATCCATCGCCTATGCCGAGAATGGCTTTCCGATGGCGCCGGTGATTGCGCATTATTTCGAGCGCAACCTGGCGCGGTTCGAAGAGCGGCTCGAGATGATCGGCGAGTTTGACAATGCCCGCGCGACCTATTTCGCAGACGGTGCGCCGGAACCGGGCGATATCTTCAGAAACCCCGATCTGGGGCAAACCTATCGCGCGATCGCGACCGGTGGCCGTGAAGCCTTTTATGAAGGTGAAATTGCGCGGACGATCGATGCCTATATGCGGCGCATCGGCGGGGATCTGCGCTTTGAAGACTTTGCGGCCCATGAGAGCGAATGGGTCGAGGTGGGCTGTGTTGCCTATCGCGACGGATATGAATTGTGCGAACTACCACCCAATAGCCAGGGATTTGCCGCACTCCAGATGGTCAACATCTTGCGCAATGTCGATCTGTCCCAATGGCCGCGTGGGTCCGCTGAAGTCTTGCACTACATCACCGAAGCCAAGCGCCTGGCATTCGAAGATCTTGCACGCTTTTATGCTGACCCGGCCTTTTCCGACATTCCGATCGAAGGATTGCTCTCACCGGAATATGGTCACCAGCGTTTTTCGGAGATCGATCCGGCGCGGGCCAATCCAGAATTTCAACCCGGCGATCCGCGGATCGAAGGGGAGGGCGACACAACCTATCTGACCGTTGCCGACAGCAGCGGAATGATGGTCTCGCTCATCCAGTCCAACTATCGCGGCATGGGCTCGGGCCTTGTCGCCGACGGGCTGGGTTTCATGTTCCAGGATCGCGGAGAGCTATTCTCTCTCGATTCAGATCATCCCAATGTCTATGCGCCGGGCAAGCGACCGTTCCAGACGATCATCCCGGCTTTTGTGATGTATGATGGCGCGCCCTTTATGAGCTTTGGCCTGATGGGCGGCGGGATGCAGCCCCAGGGCCATGTCCAGGTGCTGATCAACATGGTCGACTATGGCATGAATATTCAGGAGGCCGGAGATGCCGCGCGTCTCAATCATGATGGCGGACGGCGGCCGACTGACGATCTTGAAGGTACCGGTGCCAATCTGCTGGGTGTCTTGAGCGTCGAGGCGGGCATTCCCGATGAGACTGTCGAGCAGTTGCGCGCAATGGGGCATACTGTGGAAGTCGTGACCAACGGCATCATGTTTGGCGGCTATCAGGCGATCGCCCGGGATCCGGAAACGGGAGTCTATTCCGGGGCCACCGAAATGCGCAAGGACGGGCAAGCCGTCGGTTACTAGGAATTCTCCACCGGACGGAGAGGTCCGGTGGAGATATTCAATCCAGTGGTGATCCAGCGATTAGCCGAGATCGTAACGATCAGCGTTCATCACCTTGGTCCAGGCCGCGACAAAATCGGCGACGAATTTTTCGCCGGCATCATCGGATGCATAGACTTCGGCTAACGCGCGCAGTTGCGAATTTGATCCGAACACGAGATCGGCGCGGGTTGCGGTCCATTTCTGATCGCCGCTGGCGCGGTCGGTACCGACAAATTCCTCTTCGCTGCTATCATCGACCACAGTCCATTCCGTGGCCATGTCAAGCAGGTTGACGAAGAAGTCATTGGTCAGCTGTCCGACCCGATCGGTGAACACGCCATGTTGGCTATCGCCGGTGTTTGCGCCAAGGACGCGCAGGCCGCCAATTAGGGCCGTCATTTCCGCAATCGTCAGGTTGAGCAAGGATGCCCGGTCGAGCATCAGCTCTTCGGTCGGCACCGAATGTTTGGCCGAGAGATAGTTGCGGAAGGCATCGGCTTTCGGCTCCAGATATTGGAAGCTGTCCGCATCCGTCTGTTCATCCGTCGCATCGCCGCGTCCGCCGGTAAACGGCACGGAAATGGTCGATCCGGCATCGCTTGCGGCTTTTTCGACCGCAGCACTGCCGGCTAGGACAATCGCGTCCGCCATGGAGAGGCTGCCCCGCAGTTCGTCAATCTTGGCAAGCGTCGCTGCCAGGTCAGCGGGATCATTGACCGCCCAATCCTTTTGCGGCGCAAGACGCACGCGCGCGCCATTGGCACCGCCGCGATAATCCGTGCCGCGGAAAGTAGACGCAGACGCCCAGGCCGCCTTCACAAGCTGGCCAACGCTCAGCCCGCTGCCAAGAATGGCGGATTTAAAGGCTTCCACGTCGCTGTTGGACGGCGCCGACCCTGTAGGAACATTATCCTGCCATATGAGATCTTCATCAGGAGCTTCCGGCCCAAGATACCGCGCCTTGGGACCAAGATCGCGATGCAGGAGCTTGAACCAGGCCCGCGCAAAAGCATCCTTAAAGGCGTCATGGTCTTCGCGGAACCGCTCTGAAATCTTGAGATAATCCGGATCGGTTTTCATCGCCATATCGGCCGTCGTCATCATCGTCGGGACCTTTTTCGACGGGTCATGCGCATCTGGCGCCATATCGTCTTCGGCCTGATCGATCGGTTGCCATTGCTTGGCACCGGCCGGGGACTCGACGAGCTCATATTCATAATCGAGCAGCAGCCGGAAATAATTTTCTGACCAGCTATCTGGCGTATTGGTCCAAGGGCCTTCGATTCCGCTGGTGATGGCGTCCGGACCAACGCCAGAACCATGACGATTCTCCCATCCAAAGCCTTGAGCAGCAATATTCGGACCTGAAGCTGCTTCTGGGGCGGATCCCACTAGTGCTGCATCTCCTGCGCCATGGGCTTTGCCGAAGGTGTGACCGCCGGCCGTCAGTGCAACAGTTTCCTCATCATTCATTGCCATGCGACCAAAGGTCTCGCGGATATCGCGAGCAGAGCCCATAATATCGGGTTCGCCACCCGGGCCTTCTGGATTCACATAGATGAGGCCCATCTGGATTGCAGCGAGCGGGGTCTCCAATGCTTTCTCTTCGTCGGGGTTGATCCTCGTGGGTGCGCCATCATCCACCCATTTTTCTTCACTGCCCCAATAGATGTCGCGCTGCGGCTCCCATGTATCGGGTCGGCCACCGGCAAAACCAAAGGTTGGGCCGCCCATGGATTCAATCGCGACATTTCCGGCGAGCAATAGCAAGTCAGACCAACTGATCTTGTTGCCGTATTTCTGTTTGATTGGCCACAGAAGCCGGCGCGCCTTGTCGAGATTGCCATTGTCTGGCCAGCTGTTAAGCGGTGCAAAGCGCTGTTGCCCTTCGCCGCCGCCGCCGCGTCCGTCCGAGACGCGATAAGTACCTGCGGCATGCCATGTCATGCGGATGAAGAAGGGGCCGTAATGCCCATAATCGGCGGGCCACCAGGGTTGGCTGTCGGTCATCAGCGCCGTAAGATCAGCCTTTAGCGCATTATAGTCGAGCGCTTTGAAAGCTTCGGCATAATCAAAATCCGCATCCATCGGGCTTGGAGATTTGCCGTTCTGCGTGAGCACTTCGAGTTGCAGCTGGTCGGGCCACCAGTCACGGTTCTGTTGGCCGAGTAACGAGCGCACGCCACCGTCAAATCCCATTGGGCACCCGCCATCCATTTCGCCTGTCTTCGCGTCCATCTCCATCTCCTGTCTCTCGGGGTGTCGTCACAAGGGTATAGGCTAGGATGCTACGCAGGAGAAATGACTAGCGTGTGTCAGAGATATTCAGAAAAGCGATGGATCGCCTAATCTTTTCAAAGATTCATGTATTTTGAATGAGATATGCAGCTCAGCATGCCGATTAGAAGGCCAGGTTCAGAAGGTAGCAATCTTCTATTAGTGCAAATCGTGAGCGGCAAATACCTCTCTAAAAAGCCCAGCAAGCTGATCACCGAACATCTGTTGTACAGCAATGAAACGCGTACCGGTCATTCCGGGAAAGCGCCGCTTGATTTCAGCTGCTGATGCAGCTGCTTTCGCATATTCTCCGTTCAGGTGATAGGCGGCAATCACTGAAAAGAGAGTATAGATTGTAGGGGCCGGTAGGCTCATCAATCGGTCTGCATATTTGCTCGCCTGTGGTCCGTTCTCGCGAACCAGCTGGATATAGATATGGACCAATAACGGCTGCCGGGGTGACAGGTCCAGCGGATGCAGCTCGTCCGCAACATCGACATGGGCCTGGGCTTCATCGACATGGCCACCAATTGCCAGTACCCGCCCAATTTCACAGCGCACATGGGTATCGCTTGGTCCGAGCTCCACGGCGCGGTTTAGCTTGTCCATCACCTCTGCAGGACGGGCAAGCGCCATATCGGCTCTGGCGGACGTCATCACACAAAATGGATCCGATGGATCAAGCTCATAGGCCAGTCGCGAGGTTCGATCCATGGCGGCCAATCTGGATTTTAAATCTTCCTCCCAGGAGAAGAAGAAGGACCAGATATACATGGTCGCAAGGCCCGCATTTGCGCGCGCGTATGATGGGTCGGCGTCAATTGCATTGCTGAAATAGTTTCGTGCACCTTCATAGTCTGGGCGTCGATTCCACATCAATCGCTGCATTCCAAAATGAAAACCGTGCCAGGCGCTCAATGATTCGGGCACCTGAATTCGCGCTCGATTGAGCTCGCTTCGCTCGATATGATGATGAATGGCACTCGCGATCCGTTGCACAAATTCTTCGCGTGCTTGATGAATGTCGCCAAGCGGTATTGAAAGTCGATCCCGCCAGATCACGGCGCCTTCATCGGTATCGGATAGTTCGATCGACACAGAGAGTTTTTGGCCCTGTATTTCCATCTCGCCGGCAACTGAATAATCGGCGCCGAGCTCTGTTGCTAGGGTTCTGTGGTCTGTTGAAAAGGATGGAAAGCGGAAGCTCGAACCGCGCGAAACCACTCGCAATATTCGCAGTCGCGATAAGGCCGTGATCATTTCATCGGGAAGTGCCTCAGCTAGGTAAGCATTCTCCCCGCCATCAACCAACATGTGGAAGGGTTGGACGGCCACGGATGGCGGGCGCGATGAGTGCACGATGGTTCTGGGGAGTTCATTGGATGTGCTGATTGATTGTGGAGCCAGTTCCTGAACAACCGCCGAAAAGCGGAGACCCCGTCCATGAACAGTTTTGATCATCTGCTGATTATTGTCACCGATTGCGTGACGGACAGCGTGCAGCCTCACGGAAAGGGCTGAATCACTGATCGATCGGCCTTGCCACACACCGTCGATAATCTCGTCCTTGGTAATGAGTCGGCCGCGATTTAGTATAAGAAATTGGAGAAGCGAGAGGGCTTGGGGCGTAGTGTCTACCACCACACTGTTGTGCAACAACTCGAACGTATCTGCGTCGAAGACGCAGTCTCCAAAAGTGTATCGCATGTGCGGCCCGATATCTTATTTTCGTTTTATCGCGGCAGCACTACCATAACCGGCAAGCAACAGAAACACGACGATTGGTCTGATTCCTTTAGAATATTTTCGCTATGGACGGATCGAGTAGTCAAGAGATCATTCAATCCCTGAATCATGCTATGATTGCTTGGTTGACGAGTCTCAATGCCCAACCCCTCTTGTCACAGGAGCGAACCATGACCACCCAACTCAAGATTGACTTCATCTCTGACATATCCTGTCCCTGGTGCGTGGTAGGCCTTAAGAATATGGAGCAGGCATTGGTCGCAATCGGCGACGAGATCGAAGCCTATGTCCGCTTTGAACCGTTCGAGCTGAACCCCGACATGGCACCCGAGGGGATCGATCGCGCCGATTATTTTGCCAGCAAATATCGTATGTCTGAAGATGAAGCGAAGCGCAGAGGTGGCGAAATCCGCGCACGGGCCGAAGAGGCAGGATTTGCTATGAATACCGGCGACCGGTTTCGGATCTACAATACTTTCGATGCGCATCGCTTGCTTGAATGGGCGATGGAAGAGGGCAAGCAACGGAAACTCAAACACGCAATGTTTTCGGCATATTTCACTGACGGCAAGAATATGGGCGACCATGAGACGCTGGTCGAGATTGCTGAATCTGTCGGCCTAGACGGTACGCGAGCACGGGAAATTTTGACCGGCGATGACTATGCTGGTCATGTGCGTCAGTCCCAATCGCATCAACGCGCTCGGGGTGTGCAGTCTGTGCCCACTATCATCGTGAACGATGAATATGTGATCAATGGCGGGCAGCCGCCTGCCATTTTCGAGAAGGCGTTTCGTCATATCGCCGGCGAGGTGGCCCGCGGTCAGGCTGTCGCGGAGCCAGTTGCAAACTAGCGCCTAAGCCGTTTGAGCGTCATATTCTCCGCGTGTAAACGCTTCGGCCATGGCAAATTTCTGGATCTTGCCAGATCCCGTCATCGGCCATTCTTCAACCCAAATCCAATAGGCCGGTGTCTTTTGTGGCGACAAACGGTCGCGGACAAAGGCTTTGAGTTCTGCCGGCTCGGGAATGCCACCGTCTGCAGCGCGCATGAAGCAGGCGACCAGTTCGCCCCATTTTTCATCAGGCACGCCAACCACGGCGACTTCAGCGATAGCCGGATGCTCGAGCATTGCGTTTTCGATCTCCGCCGGGAACAAATTCTCGCCACCGCGGATGATCATCTCTTTTACCCGACCGGTTATTTTCAAGTACCCGCGCGGATCCATCGTTCCGAGATCGCCGCTATGAAGCCATCCATTGGCATCGATCGTTTCAGCCGTAGCTTCGGGATTATCGTTATAACCGGCCATTACATTGTAGCCGCGCACGCAAATTTCGCCCTGTTCGCCAATATCGCAGATCCGATCGCTGCCTGGATCAATGATCGCAACATCCATGTGCGGCATGGGTTGCCCAATCGTCTCAGTCAGATCCTCTTCGCTGTCATCGGCCCAGCCAAAGGTAATCGCCGGAGATGCCTCAGTCTGTCCGTAAATGACCTGGACGCCGACACCAAAGGCATCGCGCGCGTTTCGCGCCAGCTCTGGAGCAACCATAGAGGCGCCAGACATCAGCGCCTTCACCGAACTCATGTCACGACCAGAACGGTGGACTTCGTCGACCATCATCACCAACATCGTCGGAACACCGCCAGTGAATTCGACCTTCTCCCGTTCGATCACGGTGATCATATTGGCTGGGTCAAATGCTGGCATCGGGATGAAGGTGAGGCCGATGACCAGGCAGCCGAACATGAAGCAGGATGCGCCAGCATGAAACAGGGGGGTAGGGGTCAGGTCAATTGCTCCTGGAGTCGCGCCCCAGCGCCGCATCAGATCCGTGTTATTCTGCAGGATGCCGCCTTGTTTCAGGAGCACGCCCTTCGGAAAGCCAGTTGTTCCCGAGGTGTATTGGATCTGAAGAATATGGTCGGGATCCGTCTCGCGCAGGCTGCCGACATCATGCCCCTCGAACAACGCGTCGAGATTGGTAATCTCGATCCGGTGTACGACAGCCGGAAGGGTGGAGCTGGCCTCGTCGACAATTGCCTTCAGGTCCGTGCCGCGAACGACCGGTGAATGGTACACCGCCGTCGCGCCGGACTGCTCGAGGACATAGTGAAGCTCTCGCGGGATAAATGCAGGATTGACCGTAACGACGGTAAGACCGGCCAGCACTGCGCCGTATTGACAGAGCACCCATTCGGGGCAGTTTGAGGCATAGATCGCAATCCGATCGCCCTCGGCATGGCGCGAAGCCATGGCGCGACCAAGCTTCTCACAATCGGCAAGCAGCTCGGTATAGGTCCAATCCCGTCCCATGCTGCCATCTTCCAGCAATTCCCGCAGTGCCAGCTGATCTCCGCGCTCCGCAGCCTGTTCGCGCAGCATTTCGGCAATCGTCATTTGCCGAAATGCCGTGTCCGTTTGCGCTGGAAACAGTGATTCTGTCAGTTCGACTTTGTACATTATTGTATACCCTCCATGCCGTTACGGAATGCTAAGCATTCTCGCGCACTTGTCGAGTGAGTAAACCAATCGAGGCTGGCCCGCCCGGTTGACCTGTGCCGACATGTTGCACAGAAAGGTCGCGACGCGTTTTCCGTTTACGTTAGAGGAAGCCCATGGCCAGCAATGCAGCAATCGACCCCACCGAAAAATCTGCCATTCTCGCGAAATATGCGGCTGAGCGTGACAAGAGAATTCGGCCGGAAGGCAATGAGCAATATCTCGAACTCAAAGGGCAGCTCGCCCATTTTGCCGAAGACCCCTATGTTGAACGCACTGAACGCGAACCGCTGACCGATCATGTTACGTACGCGTTTGTCGGCGGCGGTTTTTCCGGTTTGGCTTCCGGAGCTCGGCTACAAGAAGCCGGCATTTATGATATCCGTATCCTTGAGAAAGGCGGCGATTTCGGCGGAACCTGGTACTGGAACCGCTATCCCGGCGCACAATGCGATACCGCCTCGATGGTTTATATGCCGTTGCTCGAAGAGACCGGTCATATGCCAAGCGAGAAATATGTCCACGCTCCTGAAATACTCGAGCATTGTCAGCGCATTGGGAAGCATTTCGACCTTTACAAGAACGCAGTATTTCATACAAAGGTTGAGAGTATGCGTTGGGAAGAAGAGCAGTCCCATTGGCGCATCATCACCGATCGTGGGGATAATTTTACCGCTAGTTTTGTCGGCCTGGGTACTGGGCCTCTCCATGTTCCAAAGCTTCCCGGCGTTCCTGGTATTGAAAAATTCAAAGGTCACAGCTTTCACACCAGCCGATGGGATTATGATTATACCGGCGGCGATCCGAACGGTGCGTTGATGGAGAATCTCGCCGATAAGCGGGTCGCAATTATCGGCACTGGCGCCACTTCGGTTCAGGTCGTTCCGCATCTTGCGCGCGCTGCCAAGGAAGTCTTCGTCATTCAACGCACGCCGTCTTCGGTGGATATCCGCAACAATGAACCAATCGATGCCGACTGGTTTGAAGAAATCGCAACGGAAGGCTGGCAGAAGCGGTGGCTTGAAAACTTCACGGCCAATCAAGGCATTGGCCATGCCGAGGAAGATCTTGTCCAGGATGGCTGGACTGACCTCACAAAGCGCATCCGGTCCAAAATTCACGAGCTTCCCGAAGACCAGCGCACGGTAGAGAATATGCTCGCTGTTTGGGAAGATAGCGATATCCAGAAGATGGAAGAGATCCGCGCCCGGGTCGACGAATTGATCGCGGATGAAAGCACAGCTGAAGACCTCAAGGCTTGGTATCGCCAGCTCTGCAAACGGCCATGTTTCCATGACGAATATCTTCAGTCCTTCAACAATCCTGGTACCCATTTGATAGATACCGATGGCAAGGGCGCTGAAGCGATTACCGAAAAAGGTGTTGTTGTCGGCGGCAAGGAATATGAGGTCGATTGCATTGTCTATGCGTCGGGCTTCGAAGTCGGCACGACGCTGGAACGCCGCACCGGCTTTGATCCCGTCGGTCGTGACGGGCTAACGCTTGAAACGGCGTGGGAAGAGGGGATGCGGACCAAGCATGGCATGCATGTCCATGGCTTCCCGAACATGTTTCTTGTTCAGGCAACCCAAGGGGCAAATCTTATCTCAAATTATCCGCACAATCTGGTTGAATGTGCGCGGGGGATAGCTGTGATGATCGGCCATGCCCTGGAGACCGGTGCGAAGGAAGTCGAGGTGACGCAGGAAGCGCAGGATCAGTGGGTTCAGCTATTGCTGACCGGTCCCGGCATGCTTATCGGGACTCCCGATTGCACACCGGGTTACTATAATAATGAGGGCCAGCCTACTGAGTTTGCCCAATATTATGTCGGCTATCCACACGGAGCCCAAGCCTATTTCAAGTATTTTGAGAACTGGCTGAAGAGCGGAACGTTTGACGGCGTTGAATTCCGCTGAGAGCGCATAGAATTTCATGATCCCGCTCCAATTATGATAGTGGTTAGCCAGTATCATCTGAGAGCGAAGATCCTAGAGAGGCAACCAAATGCGCATTTCTGCTCTGACAATTACCGGGTGGTTGATAGCAGCTGCGGTTGCGACGGCAGGGCTCAGCTCATCTGCGATCAGCCAAAATTTGCCGATGGCGCAACCGGCTTCCCAGCAATTGCGATTGGTTCAGTTTGTGGAGCAATTGCCCGCTGATCGCGGAGCATTGGTTTTACCGGTCGCCAATCTTGAAGAGCTTCCGACCTCTTTGAGGGATCTCACTACACCCGAACGAACGGCGATCCAGCGCGCCTTGGAGACATCCGAGTTTAATTTCTCGTCACCAGGTAAATTGAGCCTGCGTGGTATTGGAGATTGGCAGCAGGTTGTGATCGTCGCGGTTGGTGAGGATGGGCGCGCTCCGGACTATGAACGGGCCGGTGCTATTGCCGGTCGTGCGCTATTGAGTGAATCGGCGACGGTAACGGTGATCGCCGGAGCAATGACCGGTGAAGCGGTGTCCAACTTCGCCACAGGATTTGGGCTTGGAGAGTATCGCTCTGATCTTTATCGCGCGCGAGAAGAGGGTGAGGGTGACAGGGGCGCTGTCACCGTTGTTTCCGGCTCTGCACTGCTTGCTCAATCGATCTATGAGAATCGCGGACGCGCCTTGATCGCGGCGATGAACTGGACGCGCGACATATCCAATGAGCCAGGCAATGCAGTCTATCCAGAGGTGTTCGTTGACCGCGCCCGCACGGCGTTTTCCGGCGTGGAGGGAATTCAAATTGACGTCCTTGACGAAACAGCGATGAACGAACTGGGGATGGGCGCGATACTGGGCGTTGGCCGAGGATCGGAGCGCCCGCCGCGGCTGCTTGTCGTGCGCTATACCGGCCCCGGAACCGAGGACGATCGACCGATTGTCCTGGCTGGGAAGGGGATCACGTTCGATACCGGTGGAATCTCGATCAAACCGCGCCAGAATATGGAAAATATGCGCATGGACATGTCGGGCGCTGCGAGCGTCACGGGTGCGGTGCTGTCGCTTGCTCTATCTCGGGCATCCGTGAACGTCGTCGCTGTCTCTGCGCTGGCTGAGAATATGCCCGACGGTCGAGCCATTCGTCCGGGTGATGTGTTGCGGGCGCTGAACGGTAAGACAATTCAGGTCATTAGCACCGATGCTGAAGGGCGCTTGGTTCTTGCTGACGGCCTGTCCTGGATTGAGCGCAATCTTGACGCCGTTGCTGTCGTCGACGTTGCCACCCTAACGGGTTCGGTGCGGGGCGCCCTCTCTAACGATTATGCAGGACTCTTCTCTCGGCATGATTGGCTTGCGACGCAGCTTCTGGAAGCAGGCGACGCTGCTGGCGAGCCTCTGTGGCGCCTACCAATTCACGATAGCTATGCGCAGGATATGCGCTCGACTGTTGCTGATATCCGGAACGGTAGCACTGGAAACGGAGGCGGCGCGGGTACGGCGGCCTATTTCCTTGGTGAGTTTATCAGCCGCGACATTCCCTGGGCCCATCTCGACATAGCGAATATGGCCTGGTCGGGCGCAAGCGACTGGAAACCGGACGGATCCGCTGGGTTTGGTGTGCGATTGCTTGACCGGTTTGTCCGCGAATTCGAACAGTCCATGCCGAACGGACGGTAGAACCAAAGTTGATTGGAGCGAGATGGTGGGGTGAGCTTTTGACCCACCCCAAACATCCTAAAGTCCGTCGAGTGCCTTGCTGACGAGAATATTTACCGAGACGCGGCGGTTCTGCGCCCGGCCGGCTGCCGTGTTGTTGTCCGCCAGCGGATCAGACTCTGACATTCCGGTAGGGGTCAGCATGCGATACGGCGCCCAGCCGCATTCCTGCTGCAAATAGTTGACTACCCGACCAGCCCGCCGTTCGCTCAGCACTTGGTTATACTCCTGATCGCCGGTTGAATCGGTGTAACCGACCACCAGCAACAGGGCGTTCTCCATTGCATCGGCTTCTCGTGCCGCTGCGCACAGCTCGGTTTCAGCTTGCGGTGTGAGCCGCCACCGACCGGAATCGAAATAGACGTTGGTTGTACCGCGGATGTTATATTGGTCGATATCACCGACGCGGCCGCGCAATGCCTCGGTCGCTGCAGCGTTCTCCTCGATCGCGGCACCTTGCTCAGCAAATTGTTGACCAGTGCCGGTCCGGATCATGTTCGCGGTTTCAAGGTCGCTGTTGCTGAAGCGAACCTTGCTCGCCACCAGGCCATCGCCCCATTGAACAGTTTCCACGCTAACCGGCAGGCCATTTAGGAGAGAGTCCGCGCCAAGCGGTGTTCTGCTAAGTCCAAGAAATCCGCCGCGGGACCGGATGTCGGTAACCGGAGCGATAAGGACATTTGTGACACTACCGTCAGCACCCGTGACCGTCACACGGTCTCCGTTGCGCGCCGAAATAAAGCCCTCAAGCTCAGGGCCGATCGCCAAGCCGGACAAATCATCCGGCGGCGTACCGGTTACGAGAATGGTTTCGTCGCCAGAAATTGGGGGCAGCTCCTGAGCTGCGAGGTTGGCCGGCAATGTGACGGCAAGCGTGGCGAACAGAATGGCTGCTGTCGGCCTTTTCGAAATCATATGCACTATGTTGCTCCTTCAAACTCCCCCAACTGAACCTGCTAAACTCAAGATACAGTTGAACGCCGCACAAATGCTGGCTGTCCAAGCCAATCGCTCTGACACAGAAAGAGTTCCCGCGCCAGATAGCCCACCGGGACAGTGCGAACGGATGGTGCGACGAACCGTTCCATGGTGCCCTTCACTAGCTGTATCGGACTTCAGCCTTTTCTGCTGCCTTTGCGCCTTCACCCGCAGCGACCGTGCAGACACTGTCGGCCAGGTCCTCCAGATAGTCGTCGATAAATTCAGAGTGTTTGGGTGACAGCATCAAGTGGAGGCTTGGTGGTTCGACCGTGGCCGAGGTGAACCAGCCACGTCGATACATCTCGCCATAAATGGCAAAGGCGTGATGGTCTGGATGATGAAAAGCGACCAGACCGAGAAGCGGCTTTCCAAGAATTTTGAATCCGAGTTTGGAAACGCCTGCTTCCACGCGTTCTCGGGTCGCGCACACTTCGCCCTGAAGGCGGCAATAGCCGTCTACGCCCAGATAGTTCATCACTGCCCATGCCGCCGAGATCGCCCCGCCGGGTCGCGTGCCGGCCAAGGTTGGAGTCATCATCGGCGCGCCGGACCAGCAAGCGAAGTCGAACGGCATGTGCTGATACAGTGCATCGGATCGGAACAGCACGGTTGATGCGCCCTTGGCTGCATATCCGTACTTATGAAGGTCTGCACTCATTGAGTGGACTGTTGGAATTTCGAAATCAAATGGCGGCACTGCCACGCCGTTCATGCGGGCAAAGGGTGCAAAATAACCGCCAACACAGGCATCGACATGAAGCCACAGACCCTTGCGCTCCGCCGCTTCGCCCAGTTCGGCAATTGGATCGATGATACCGTGGGGGAAGTTCGGTGCAGATCCCACGATCATGATCGTATCCGCGTCGCAGGCTTCTTCCATAGCTGCCACATCGGCTTCGTAGGACCCGTCTGTTTTCAGCGCGATGCGGCGCACGTCGACGTCCATCAGATGACAGGCCTTGTCGAACGCGAGATGGGCGGACTGCGGCAATACGACATTGGCCTTGTCCTGCGCCTTACCACTTGCCCGCGCAAAATCGCGCGCGGTCTTGATCGCCATGGTTATGGAATCAGTCCCGCCGGACGTCATTGCGCCAGTCGCGCCTTTGGGGCCGTGCAGCAACCCGAGCGCCATGGAGATTACATCCTTCTCCATCTGCGCGAGAGACGGAAAGGCTGCGGGGCCCAGCCCGTTTTCCGACATATAGGCGGTATATGCTTCCTTCTGGATCGTTGCGACATCCTCACCGGCATTGAACACATAGACGGCTGTCTTGCCGTCTCGCCATTTGGCATCCTTGCTGCCGCGTTCGACCAAATCCGCTCTCAGCGAATCCCAGTCGCGCCCCTTGTCTGGCAGTTGCATGATATTCGTCTCCGTGCCTGAACCAATCGCCGTCACTCTGGCGGTTTTTCAGTACCCGGACAATGATCGATACGGGATCGATTGAGCGGCGGAATGTTTAGGCGGTCTGGAGTAGCGCGCAGATAAGGAGTGCGCATGCAGCAGTGCAGGACAGCGTCCTGACATGGTTCCAGACAGTCCAGCGCTGCATATAGCGACGCCACATCGCCTCGCCATCAGCAGTGTGTGCGTCGGTTGCCTCGAGCGCATTGTTCAGCGGTACATTCGCGATCACGGTGACGACAAACATGCCGACGATATAGAGCGCGCTACCCGCCAGCATCGCGATTGCGCCGCGCCCCGATAGATCCGTTACAGCAACTATAGCCAACACCAAGCAGGCCAGCGTGCTGGCGAAAAATAGCGGAAGAAACAGCGATCTTTGGATTACCCGATTGATGGATTGCATAGCGAGCATTCCAGAGGGGCTTTCGATTGCATCGAGAGAGCGCATCACAAAAGTCGAAAATGTGAAATAGACGCCGGCCATAAGCCCAACGGAAATGGCGGCAAACCAGAGCATTCCGCAGATGATCATTGCCATGGAAAGTCTCCGCAGGGTGCTACGCGGCGAATTGCTCTAAGCTGCTTCGCTCTCGCGTTCGCGGCGCATGCCTTCTTCGTTGAGCATCTCAGCCAACAGGAAGGCGAGTTCGATGCTCTGACCCGCATTCAGGCGCGGGTCGCAATGGGTGTGATAGCGATCAGCGAGGTTCTGCTCGGTTACGTCAATCGCACCACCGGTGCATTCGGTCACGTCTTGGCCGGTCATCTCACAATGGATGCCGCCTCCATAGGTGCCTTCTGCCCGATGGACGGCGAAAAAGCCGCGCACTTCGTCGAGTATGCGATCGAACGGCCGGGTCTTGTACCCGGTGGCGGCTTTGATCGTGTTGCCATGCATCGGATCGCAGGACCAGATGACCGGGTGCCCTTCGGCTTTCACTGCACGAACCAGCGGGGCAAGGCCTTCTTCGACCTTGTCATGGCCAAAGCGGCTGATCAGGGTGATCCGTCCGGGTGACCGTTCGGGATCGAGCGTATCGAGCAATTTGAGCAGATCGTCTGGATCGAGGCTAGGCCCGCATTTCATGCCAATTGGATTAGCAATGCCGCGGAAATATTCGACATGCGCGCTGTCTTCGAAGCGGGTGCGATCTCCGATCCAGACAAAATGCGCGGATGTGTCGTACCAATCACCAGTAACGCTGTCCTGGCGGGTGAGCGCTTCTTCGTACGGCAGCAGCAACGCTTCGTGACTAACATAAAATTGCGTGCCATTGAGCTGCGGAACGCGATCGGCATCGATGCCGCAGGCGTCCATGAATTGTAGCGCGTCACCGATCCGGCCGGCGAGTTCTTCAAACTTGGTGGCCCAAGGGCTCTTGCCCATGAAATCAAGCGTCCAGCTATGGACCTTATGAAGGTTTGCATATCCGCCGCTGGCATAGGCGCGTAGGAGATTGAGCGTTGCCGACGCCTGGGAATAGGCGCGGATCATGCGCTGCGGATCGGGAATGCGTGAATTCTCGCTAAAGTCGATATCGTTGACGATATCACCACGATAGGAGGGAAGGGTGACACCATCCTGCTCTTCGATATCCGAGGAGCGCGGCTTGGCGAACTGACCGGCCATACGGCCGACCTTCACCACGGGGACCTTCGAGGCATAGGTCAGAACGACCGCCATCTGCAGGATTACGCGGAATGTATCGCGGATATTGGTCGGATTGAATTCGGCGAAGCTTTCGGCGCAATCGCCGCCCTGCAACAAAAACGCCTTGCCCAAGGCCACTTCCGACAGGTCGGTGCGCAGCTGCTTCGCCTCACCAGCAAAGATCAGCGGCGGATAGTTGGCGAGCGTATTCTCGACATCGGCTAATGCAGCCGCATCGTCATAGGCAGGCATCTGGATGCCATTGGCATCGCGCCAGCTGTCCGGGTTCCATTGTTTTGTCATCGGCTTAATCACTTACTGTCGTACCTGTGGATAATTCCATGCGGCAGCGCACAACGGATTGCAACGGGGTTTTGATTGTTTCGGCCCAAGGCCTAGTTTGTCGGACCAGCGCCGGATTTCTGCCACGGCCGATCGATGAGCAGGGCCAGCAGCGCGGCCGCGCAGGTGCCGACCGGGCCATACCAGGGTGGACTGGCCGGGCTTTGCGTCAACACGGTGATCGTGGCCCAACCCGTAGGAATGTTGAACGCGAGAACAATCAGCGGGGCCGCATAGCGGGCCCATCGCTCGCCGCGTCGTATGGGAACGGCGATCAGCGCCGTGAGGGAAAGGCCCAGTGCCAACCAACCACCGCCGGCAACGTCCAACAGCGCGCCGATCAATACCTGATAACCCTCTGCGACTGCGTTCCACTCCTCGCCAACCGCAACCGCATGATAGGGCATGAAGGTTGGCGAGAAGAGGTAGATTGCGCCGAGGATATAGCTGCTGACTGCAATCGCTGCGTAAATCAGGATCGGCAGACGGGTCATTCTTCCTCTCAGCTAGTTACCGCAGAACGTTTCAGTCAATTAGGCGCTGGCCACCCAGTTACCGTGGAACCCAGGCGGAATGCGATGGGGTAGATGGATCGCTGCGACCGGGTCGCCGGTAAAGTTGGCGGCGTCGAGTATCACAAACTCGGTGTGATCATCATTCATGTCGACGACCAGCCCGACCAGCCAGCCATTGTCTTCACCTTCGCCGCGCGGAACGAACACGAACTCGCCTGGGTGACGCTTGGCTCCAAAGTCATGGATTTCACGATCGCCGGTTTCCAGATCATGCTTGAACAGGCGGGTATCGTTGATCAGTCCGGGTGTTTTGTCGCTATCATCAGCCGCCATGCAATAGGCGTAGCGATAGTCCTTGCAGGATTGGCGCTCGTCATAGCGCGGAAACTCCTGGTTTGTCCCGTCGATAACCTTCCGATCGACCGCGCCGCCCTGGGCGTCGATCGTCCAACGTTCAAAGCTGCTCTGTGATCCATCCGGGCCGTCATAGCCGTCATTGAACATGTGGTTATGCGCTACGACGTCCATGATCACCTTGCCGTCCTTCTCTTCGAAGGCATTGGCCGGATGGAAGACATAACAAGGCTCAACCGGATGCCAGATGACATCGGCATTGGTTCCGTTGCGCGGCATCAGGCCAATGCGGGCCTTGTGATCGGGATTCCAGCGATACGGGAACGGGTGACCGCCCATCAGCGTCTTCATCGAGAAGGTGACCGGCAGATCCATGACGATCACATAGTTTTTGGTGAGCGCACAATCATGAATGCTTGGGCCGTGTTCGACGGAAATCGGCTCTTCGCGCACGACCTTTCCATCCGGGCCAACAACGGTGTGCCACACCGTATCGAGCGCATCGGCCTTGTAGCAGATTGCATGCATTTCGCCGATTTCGGGGTCGAGATGCGGATGCGCAGTGAACGGCCCGTCCAGCGTGCCATCAAAATCGTTGATCGCGATGGTGTCGAGCTCTTCGGTCAGCTCAACCGGGCAGTTGCCAGCCTCGACAATCGCCCATGTGCGACCATTCTGGCCAACGATATTGGTATTGGCATTGCCGGGTTCGCGATCGTCCGGGCAGGGGACAGGTGCTTCGCCGAGCGCTTGGCTGACTTCGCCGGAGCGGATCCAGCGATTGCGATACCATTCGGCCTTGCCACCCTGGATGCGCAATCCATGGGCCATGCCGTCGCCGATGAACCAGTGATAGGTCGCCGGCTTGGGTGGCGTAACCGGGTTCGGGCCAATCCGCAGATAGCGTCCGTCGATCTCGGCGGGAATTGTGCCGTCTACTTTCAGCTCTGTCAGGGTCAGCTCTTCGGTCATCGGAGTATGGATGCCGGTCAGATAGGGATGATCGTCGCTGCGCGTCTTGAGCGCGGCGCTGACTTTGGAAACACCCATTACGCCTTGGGTGACTGTTTTACGGATGGTTTTCTCGATGACGCTGGCCATGGGGAGCGGTCCTTTTATGGGGGGCTGGTGATTCGATATGTTGACACTGTTAACCTCGCAATGGTAACAGTGTCAACATGGAAAAGACGCAGACGAGGAAAAGCTATCATCACGGTGACCTTCGAACGGCATTGCTCGATACTGGATTGCGGCTGTTGGAGACAAAGGCCGGTGGAGAAATTGGATTGCGTGAGGTCGCCCGTGAAACGGGTGTTAGCGCAACCGCCGTTTATCGGCACTTTCCGGACAAGGATGCGCTCCTCGGCGCGCTGGTTGGTGCGGGCTATGACATGCTGGCCGACTCACAGGAGGCCGCAGGTTCGCACTTTCCCGAGCGCGATGATGCGTTTCGCGCAATTGGTCAGGCCTATGTGCATTTTGCATTGGCCCATCCGGCGCTATTCCGTTTGATGACTAGCTATATGCACCTGACAGGTGAATGCGATGAAGGGGAGGTGGTCGGCGACAATCGCGCTGGCCGGTTGCTGAAGGATAATATCAACGTGCTGCTACCTGACGATGCGACCGAACGCGATCGGCAGGTTGCGACGACCCAATCGCTGGCACTTGTGCATGGCCTTGCCCAGCTCGTGCTAGCTGGTCAGGTTCCCAACGATCCAGATTTGATCGACGCGGTCGTCGATCAGTTTGGCGGATGGAATAAGAGAAGCGCTTAAGCGCCCGGTACGCCAAGCGCCCGGGCCGAGGCGTTGATCCGTTCCAGTTGCGATGAATCGCTGGCAAAGGCTTCACGGGCGCGGCGCCAAGCATCGCCAGCTTGCGCGGCCTGACCCAGTTGCATGCGCGAGCGCATCAACATGATCCAGCCATCCGCATCATTGGGATTGCGACTGAGGCGCTCGTCCAGGCCATTGACCATATTTTCGATCATCATGTCCTGCTGGCCCTGGGGCAGCTGGCTCGCTGCCCGCATTTCTTGTGGGCTTGGACCGGGAATGGCCTGGGTTGCAGCCTCCGGCACATTGGTTTGAGCAATCGTACCCGGTGGCGGCACTCGCCCGCTGACATCAATACCATGCTCTTCGGCGACCTGTGCAATCAACCCGCGAAGGTCTCCCTCCCAGGGCGCATTGGGCGGCGTATCGCGTAACAACGCAATCCAATCATTGACCGCGCCTTCATGATCTCCGGCAAGATCTTTGCGAACGCCTTCAAAATAGCGAGCACGGGGATCGGATGGGTCCAGCTCCAGTGCACGCGTAAAGGCCTGTCGAGCATCAGTAGGAAAGCCATCATCTGCGGCAAGCGCCAGCGCTTCACCGCGTGCCGAATGATAGCGGGCCATGGTTGGGTTCAACTCGCTGGCACGGCCATAAGCGTTAGCAGCGTCGCCATATCGTGCGGACTGGAAATAGGATAGCCCAAGCAGCGCCCAGGCCTCTTCGTCGTCGGGCCTCTGTTCGACCCGGGCTTCGAGCTGCGGAATTGCTTCGGCCAATTCCGCATTGCCAAGATTTTCGGCCAGAGCCGTGCCTTGTGGCGCGCCACTTTCGGCAGTGCCCTGATCATCGCCACGGGCGATCGCATAGCCAATCGAGAAGGTGGCAATCGCAGCAGCAGCAATCAGCACATAACGCGCTGTATTGCCCCCATTGTCTGCATCCGATTTGCCCGATTCCGCCATGATTCCTGCCCTCTATAATTTTGCGTCTCCTATCTAGCTTGTCCGCCCAAAGATGATAGAGTGCCGAACGGGCGCAGGGAGAATATAAGCGAAGCCGGGAAAACCCGATCGCTGAACAGGCAGGCCAGGTGGCAGGGGGTAAATTTGGCGGACGGCTATCGTATCGCTATCATCGGCTCGGGACCTGCAGGTCTCAGCGCCGCTGGACGCGCCGCCGACCTTGGCCTTTCCCATGTTTTGCTCGAGAAAACCGACCATCTGTCGGACACGATCTACAAATATCAAAAGGGCAAGCATGTGATGGCCACGCCGAGCCAGCTCGTGCTGCGCTCGGACATGGATTTCGATGCGGGTAAGAGAGAGGCTGTGCTGGGCACATGGGACGAGCAGGCCGGCTCGCTGGGTGTCAATGTTAGGCTCCACTCCGAAGTGACCGCGATCGAAGGAGAGGCCGGGAATTTCCAGATCAAACTAGCCGATGGCGAAACGATCCAGGCGGAAAATGTAATCCTGGCAATTGGTACCCAGGGCAATCCCAACACCTTGCGCTGTCCGGGCGGAGATCTGCCGCATGTACAATATCAGCTCGACGACCCCGGCGAATATGTGGACGAGCATATCACCGTGATCGGTTCCGGCGATGCTGGCATAGAGAATGCGCTAGGCTTGGCCGCTGATGCTGAACAAGGCAATAAAGTCACCATTCTCAACCGATCTGCCGAGTTTGCCCGAGCCAAGGATGCGAACGTAAAATTGCTGACAGCGGCCGGTGAGCAAGGCCGGATGAATATCATGACGGAAACGTCGCCGGCAGAATTGCTGCCCGGCGAGATTGTCCTCGATACACGCGATGGTCAGACCAAGATACGATGCGATCGCGTGATTGCTCGCATCGGCTCGGCGCCGCCGCGCAAATTCGTCGAAGCCTGCGGGGTTGAGTTTGCCAGCGAAGACCGAGAGGCGTTTCCGAAGCTATCTTCGGCGTTTGAATCCACCAAAAAGGGTATCTTCGTCATCGGTGCGTTGGCGGGATATCCGCTGATCAAACATTGCATGAACCAAGGCTATGACGTCGTCGAGTTCATCAATGGAAATACCGAACTCAAACCAGCCGATGAACCACTTCTCGAAGCCAAGTTCAAGAATCTTCCGGGCAATCTGAGCGTTGAAAACTGGCTCGAATTTTTGCGGTCCAAGGTTTCAATTCTGAATGAGCTCTCGCCACTTCAAATGCGTGAGTTCATGCTCGATTCCGACGTGCATTATTTCCGCAAAGGCCAACAGGTTTTTGAGAAGAATGAACCGGGCTCTTCGATATTCGGGATCGCACAGGGCCATGCACTCGTTGAGTTGAGCGAGGCTGACACATCGCTCACCCAGGAGATCGAGGAGGGATCCATATTCGGCGAAGTCGGATTGGTATCTGGCCGTCGACGCGGTGCGACAATTCGTGCCGGTGAAGAGCTGATAGCGGTTGAAATACCCCGCATGGCAACATTGAAGCTGATGGCGTCTGTGCCTGCTGCGCGCAGGGCCGTGACCGATATCTCGACCGAGCGCCAGTTGCTGCAAATGTTCGGTTCGGGATTGAAATCCGCAGATCTGGTCGAGGTGATGAAGGGGTCTGAGATCCTAAACGTCAAAGCTGGCGAGGCAATTATCGATGAGGGTGATACCAATATCGATCTGTTTGTGATCCGATCAGGTTCGATGGTTGTCGAGAAGATGGTCGGCCGTAAGCCTGTCTTCCTCTCCTATCTCCCTGCCGGCAGCTATGTCGGGGAAATGGCCGTTCTCGAAGACGGCCCGCGAACGGCAACCGTGCGCGCAGCGATCAAATCCGAAGTCATCAAGATTGACGGCCACGCCTTCCGCACGCTGCTTGAAAACAAGCCCGACCTATTGGCCCAGGCGCGGCGTGAAATGGAATCTCGCGAAGATATCAACAATTTCGTCGAAGCGAAGAAGGACAGTTTTTCGGGCGTTGTCGACATGTACAGTTCGGTCGCATCCTTCCTGGTCGAAAACGGTATCGGTGAGGCGACGGATGTTCTGCTTATCGATGAGAATCTCTGTGTTGGCTGCGACAATTGTGAGAAGGCGTGCGCCGATAGTCATGATGGATTGTCACGGCTCGATCGCGAAGCCGGGCGCACTTATGCCCATCTTCATGTGCCGACAAGCTGCCGCCATTGCGAACATCCCCATTGTATGGCCGATTGTCCACCCAACGCGATTCATCGCGGCGATGATGGCGAGGTGTTTATCGATGAAACCTGCATTGGCTGTGGCAATTGCCAGCGCAACTGCCCCTATGGCGTTATCCGTATGGAGAAAGTGCCGCCGCCGAAACCGTCTCTGTTGAGTTGGCTGTTTTTTGGCGCGGGTCCTGGGCCGGGCGAACCCGAGCATGAATGGATTGAGAGCCAGGTTGCCGATGAGACACCCAAGGTCGCGATCAAATGCGATATGTGCGCCGGGATTGAGGGCGGTCCTGCCTGTGTGCGGGCCTGTCCGACGGGTGCCGCCATTCGCGTCGCACCTGAAGACTTCCTGTCGGTCGCCCGGCTCGAAACGGAGCAGGCATAATTATGGCCACGCGGGGCGCAAATCTCAGCGGTAATAGCGATGCCGAAAGCGGCGCGGTCTCCGAAGCTGCGCAGCATGAAGGCTTTTTGCGTTATCGTGCCGGTTATTGGGGCAAGATGGCGCTCGGCATCTCGATCACGCTGATCCTCATATACCTGCTGATCGACATCGAGCCGCGCCACAATGGCGGGACCTGGCTAGGCTATACGTTGGGGACAGTCGGCGTCGGCCTGATCATTTGGCTGACGCTGCTCGGTGTCCGAAAACGCGCGATGACCCCCGGGCGTTGGTCGCTCAAAGCCTGGACATCGGCACATGTATATCTGGGCCTGTCGCTCTTAGTGATCGGCACACTCCACACCGGTTTCCAGCTTGGCTGGAACGTCCACACGCTCGCCTGGGTCCTGATGATGATAGTGATCCTGTCCGGGATTTTTGGGATTACGGTATACAGCATCCTGCCGCGCCAGCTGAGCAGCAATCGTGATGAGACAACAGAAGCACAGATGTTGGAGACTGTTTCCGATATCGATCGCCAATTGTTCGATGCCGCCCAACCCCTCGATGCCGAAGCCGCAGCCATTGTCCAGGAGGCACTCGACGAGACTGCTTTTGACGGCGGCTTGCGCCAGCGGCTGAGTGGCAAATATCGCGGCGGCGGGACTGCCCGCGCATTGTCGATTTTCCGTTCGCTTTCGAGCGCTGGCGGACATCCGCAAGACGAGCTCTATGATCGGCTTGAAGCTCTGCTGTCGCGCAAACTTGCGGCGGTCATGCGGATCCGGCGACATTTGCGGCTCAAGGCTATGCTGCAGATCTGGCTCTATATTCACGTACCGGTGACGTTCGGCCTGCTCGCTGCGCTTTCGGCGCATATCATCAGCGTATTTTTCTACTGGTAGGGGTGCGATGAGCTTTGTTGTCCATTATCGTTCGCGCACCTCGGGGGGCAGGGAAATCCTGCGCTCGCGGACGCTTGAGACGGACACGCTGAAAGTCGGACGCGGGCCTGAGAGCGACATCCTGCTCAGCGATCTTGGCGTTACCCTGCATCACGCGACGATCCGTCTTTCGGGCAAGACGCAGATCACGGTCATTACCGAGAAGAACCTGCCGGTAACGGTCAATGGCCGGACGACGACCCGAGCCGACATTAATGCAATGCGCGGTGGGACTATTCGGATCGGCCCCCATCGGCTCAGCGTCGCGGCGGGCAATGGCGAGGATGATGAGGGCAAGATTGTCATCACCGTTGATCGCGAAGAAGTTTCCGACCCGGTCAAGGCGCATCGATTATTTTCGCTTGCCGACAAGGTTCCGGGAAAACGGATCAGTGCCTGGGCATTCGTCGGACTGATCCTCGTCTCCTGTCTCGCCCTGCCAATCTATGCCTATTTTTCTAATCAGGGCGTCGGGGAGAGGGCAGATGGATTTCATGCCGACACATTATGGATCAGCGGATCAATGTCTGACGCGCATTCCAATCTCGCCAATGATTGCCAGGCTTGTCATGTCGAAGCATTCGTCTCGGTTCGTGATAGTGCGTGTCTCGAATGCCATACGGACATACCCGATCATGCTGAAGCTGACCGAATGGCAACCTCCGAACCCGAATTGGGCCTGGGTCGCAATTTCCTGCGCGCAGTGGCGACCACATTCAATCGCCCTCAACGCAGCTGCGCATCTTGCCATTTGGAGCATGAGGGCGCTGGCGAAATGGCGGCGGCGCCCCAGCAATTCTGTGCCGACTGCCATACTGACCTCGATGCCAGATTAACCGATACTGATATTCTCAACGCGCATGATTTCGGGCGCGATCATCCCGAATTTCGACCGCGCATCATGACGCGGCCGGCCGATGAAAACGGTATGGCACGGTATCGCCGGGTCAGCATTGAAGACAATCCGGAGGAAAATACTGGCATCAAATTCCCGCATGACCTCCATCTCTCGGAAACCAACGGAGTTGCTCGCATGGCGCAACGGCTGAGTGATGAATATGGTTTTGGCGAGGCGCTCGGCTGCGGTGATTGCCATGTCGAAACACCTGACCAAGCCCGATTCGAGCCGATCACGATGGAGGCCAATTGCCAGATGTGTCACAGCCTCGCCTTCGATCAGATTGGCGGGACGATCCGGACATTGCGGCATGGCGAGCCAGAAATGGTGATCGCGGATATCCGCGCCTTCTACCGCGATACTGCGCCACGCCGCCCGATCGATCTGTCGGGAATGGAACGACGTCGACCCGGCGAAGATAGTCGCGCGCGGACAGTCGGACGCTATCAGTTCGCGGCCCGAACGCGCTATGCCCGCGGGGATGATGCGATCCGGGCGGTATTTTCGCGCGATGGCGCCTGCTTCGATTGCCATGAGGTAGAACGGCCGACAACGCGTGCGTCTTTGGATTTCGATATTGTACCGGTTCGCCAAATTTCGCGCTTCATGCACAATGGCTGGTTTGACCATGGTGCTCATCAGACAGAAGAATGCGGCACATGTCATGAGGCGGATACGTCGGAGGAAGCGACCGAGGTCCTGCTTCCGGGAATCGAAACATGCCGCGAATGTCATGCGGGCGATACGGCAAGCGGAGACCAAATCGTCTCAACCTGTGCTATGTGTCACAGTTATCATGCCGACGATGCCGCACCATATTTAGTTCGAGCACGGAACAATCGTGGCCAACGACCAAGAAGCGTGCGGGATTATGGCAATCTGGCAATCAATCCACGTCAGGATCGCTAAGAATGACCGAGGCGAAGCAAGGAGTATGCATGGCGAATAGCGAAAGCACCCATCCATGCTGATTGCGCAAATCACCGATATCCATTTGGGATTCGATCCAGATGATCCGGCGGAATTTAACCGTCGGCGCCTCGATCAGGTGCTCGAGCGCTTATGCGATATGGATCCGTTGCCTGACCTTCTCATCGCCACTGGCGATCTCACGGACAAAGGCGATGCCGACAGCTATCGGCGCCTCAAATCCGCATTTGGCCGGTGTCCGTTTCCTGTCTGGCCGTGCATGGGCAATCATGATGATCGCGACGGCTTCACGCAGCGTTTTCCCGAGATTCCGACATCTGACGGCTTTGTCCAATATGTCATTGATGAGAAGCACTGGCCGCTGCGGTTGATAGTTCTCGATACGCTTGAGCCGGGGCGGCATGGCGGCGCCTTTTGTGAACGTCGCGCTAAATGGCTCTCTGAGCGCCTGGCGGAAGAGACGGATAAGCCGACAATGATCGTCCTGCACCATCCGCCAATCGAAACTGGCATCCCCTGGATGACAGCAGTGCCGGAGGCAGATTGGGTTAAGCGCCTGCGCGAGATTATCGAACCAGCCACCAACATAGTTGGCATGGTTGCGGGACATATTCATCGCCCGATCATGACCGGTTGGGCAGGGGTTCCTCTTTCAGTCGTACCCTCAACCGCTCCACAGGTTGCGCTCGATTTGCGACCGATTGACCCTGGAACCCCGGACAAGCGAGCGATGATCATCGCTGATCCGCCGGCATATGCGCTACACTATTGGACTGGCCAAAGCTTGATCTCGCATCTCGACGATGCCGATGATCATGTGCAGCTGGCGCGTTATGACGAGACGATGCAACCGCTCGTCCGCTATCTGCTTGAAGAGCATTCAACCGACCGCAAATAATCGTCTATCGGCGTGCGAAGGCGGCGGCGACCCAGTTATCCATGTCGACTTGATCGGTGACCCGGTAGGGAATCCGGCGGCTGTTGAGGAATAACCTCTCCATCTCGCTTCGGGTGAAGGGGCGAGATCCATGGCGCCCGAAAACAGCCATCTGGCCACCCGTCTCGTCGACGCCGCGATCTCGATCCAATCCCTTGGACAGGGCAAGCGCCCGTGATGACGTGCGCATCCAGGCGATAAGCTCGGGTACCGGTGCCGGCGAGAAGCCATAGAAATTGGGTTGGCTTGAAGGGCTGGTGAGTTGCAGCACTTTCATCCCATTCGCTCCATCGGCGATATAGGCAAATAGTGATGCGTTCGTCGTCCCGACAATCACGTCTTGAGTGTCCGGGGTCTCGCCTTCGCGGGCATAGCGGGCATGCTCGGTTGGTGCTTCGGGATTGGTCACGTTGAGGATGACGAGGCCATCACGACCCGCAGCAACATAGGCGTAGGTTCGGGCAAGGTAGAGGCGACGCGCGTCGGCCAAGGGGAAGGTTGCTCCTGGAATGAGGCGCGGGGCTTCGAAATCGGTGACATCGATGAGCTGCACACCGTCTGCTGTGGTCACCCAAAGATAGCGGAATTGGAGCGCGGAGGCCCGAGCATCGTTCAACGGGATAGTCGCAACATGGCGCGGGGCCAGGGGATTATCGAGATCGACAACTACCATCCCGGCATCGGCTGCAATAAAGGCATAATGGCCGCCGAGAACGATATGACGTGCGCCGGTGAGCACGCCATTTTCGTTCCAGGCATCGCTGCCATCGGCAAATTCGGCGCGTCGGAGGAAGTTATTGCGCAACTCGCCATCCGCCATCGTATTGACGTTGACCATGATCAGTCCCTCAACGCTGTCGCTGACGGCCGCATAATTATAGATGGGGTGGAAACGCTGCTCGCGATTGACCTCGAGCAGGCTCTGCTCGGTTCCATCCGCCGTCGTCACCATCATGTTCGCCATCGCTTCCTGGCGGGTGGGTGCGATATTCTGATTGGTGGGTAGAGCCATGCAGGTCGCGTTTTCAGTGTCGACCCGCGTGTCATGCCCGAGTGGCGAGAAGGGGCCGGTGATAATCCGTTCGGAAAAACCCTTATTGGCGACGCTGGCGACATCATAAACTTGGAAACCGCCGCGTCCTTCGGCGACGAACATATATTCGCCGCGCAACTGGAGGCAGCGGGCGGCGTCATTGGTCCGCTGCGTGATATGCTCAATCTCTTCAATCGCTCGGGTTTCACCGGATAGCTCGTCGTCAAAGATCCGCCCGCGCCGATACTCGATCAACTCGCGCTCATGGTCTTCGACATGACGTTCCCAATAGTCGGGATAGGCATAGCGATGGAGGTAGGAGCCGAAGACGGCCTGGGGTTCTTCCCATTCGGTTACGCGAACGGCCTGGAAGCCCTGTTCATTGCCGACCCATGCGTTGAGCCCGACGAAATTGACGAAGTTGGTACCCTGCAAGAGCAGCTGCGCCATGATCGCATTATTGTCATTGGCCTGGGAGAGGTGACAATCGGTGCATTGCTTGGTCTCTGTCCGGCGCACCGTATGCGGGAAGTGTGGGGCGAAGGCCTGGCTCGAATAACCCGATGCCGCGATCGGTGGCTGTTGCACATAGATCCGCTCGCGATTGATGTTGGTGGACGAAAGCACCAGCGCGGAACTAGAGCGCACCGGCGCGATGATATTGCCACGCGTGTCCTGATGGCGTCCGAGCTGGAACATCTGATCGCGCGCCACCTGCGGGTTGTATGTCGCAAAATTGCGGGATTGCAGCCCGTCATAGTGATGGCTCGAATTGAGCGCATTCGCCTCAATCGGAAGATGGCAGCCGCCGCATGATGTCGTCCAGGAGAGGTGGCAGGTGAAGCAAGCCATTTCTTCATCGCGATGTGCTCGGTCTTCTCTCGCGATGCCCGGTCCGAACTCGAACACCCCGGTCTCCGCGCCGTTTCGGCCCATCAATTTGGAGCGCGCGGATGCTTCATTGAAATCGGGATGCGATCGATCGACCGTGTCACGGACCAGGCTGACCTCCCATTCGAGTTCAGGATCGACGATTGAGCGCTGGACGAGAATGCGCCTGCCTGCATTGTCGCGCATCCATTCGAAGCGGCGCTGGCCGTCCGGATTGCGGATCAATGCCAGATTGTTGCCGGTGGGCGGCGCGGCCGGGCCTGATGTACGCAGCGTGGGATAATCGTCCGCTGTACCATGGCAATCGACGCACTGAATTTCGACAGCGCTGGCGACCTCGCCGTAGATCAATCCATTGCCATGGCTGTCTTGCGCAAAATGGCAATCGGCGCATTGCATGCCGACTTCGGCATGAATGTCCATCATATGGACAGAGCGACCGGGATTGGTGCCGATTTCGACAAACTGGCCTTCGCCTTCGCGGCGGAAAAGTTCGGGGTCTTCCGGATCGAGAATATTGCCGTCTTCGTCGAGGAAATTGCCCTCACGATCGCGGCGGAAGATGGCCCGGAAGTTCCAGCCATGGCCGTGATAGTCGGCAAATTGCGTCGTCTCGGCCTGCGGATTGATGAGATCGGTGACGTTGCGGAGGAAATCGACGTCACCCCAGCAACCACGGATCGCCGCCATCTCAGGATTGCGATCAAGGATCGCGAACATCTCTTCGGCAGTTCGGAACACCTGTTCGCGCGGCCACATCAGCGGCGCGTCGCTCTCATAGTCCCACATGGTGTAACCGAGATAGGTATTCATGAACATGTTGGGCTGATGCATGTGGCAGTTCATGCACTGGGCTGTCGGGATCGAACGGGTGAAGGCGTGGCGCACAGGATGGCCGCGTTCGCGCAGTTCCATCGGCACGGAGCCGTCCACTTCATCAGGGCCGCCGACACCATCCGATGCAGCCTGTTCCTCGCCCTCATGTGTGTCGTCACCATGCTCATCGTCATGGCGTTGTCCGCCCGATCCGCGAATGCCTTGCTCCTGAAGACGCTCGGCGATCATGTCGAAGGCCGCCCCGCATTGGCCGGGCGCCATGGTGACGTCCACTTCATGCGTGTCGTCATTCACCTCATCATGCGATCCCGACTGTCCGGGACGATGTTGACCTTGGCGCAGACGATTGATGGTCGGATCAACGGTCGCGGTCTGCCCATCGCGGCCATATTGTGCCCAGCTCAGCGAATGGCGGGGCTCACGGTCATTGGCATAGACAACATGGCAGGATGCACAGCCGGAATGGCGATAGTCGCCGGGTTGATCGTTGGTGCCCATGAACCAGGTGAAGGGGTCATTGAGGCGTGTCTTGTGAATATTGAGCACGGGAATTGAGACGCGCAGGCCTGTGCCGGGACCACGATTGGATTGGCGCAGGTCTGGCCGGCCGGGTTCTTCGAGGCGCTGGATGTTACCGCCGATATTCGGGATACCGATTTCCGGGAACTGGGATGCGATATTGCGACCGCCGCGCTCGAACACCCGGAAAATGTCTCCGGGCGGAACAACATGCCAAGTGGGGAGCGGAGCCAGCGAAGGCAGGGCACCGCGCGCCTCCTGCTCCGGGGTCACTGTGCCATGCGGATCGCCAGCCGACATGATCGCCGCCGGCTCACCATCCCGCGTATAGGCTTCGCCGATGATATAGCGTTTGTACGGCAGGATCCCGTTATTATAGGACGCACCGCCCCACAGCATCGCGCCGGTTGCCATAAGCGAGCGCTCCGTCGCTTCGATCACTTCGATATGGCACGAACCGCATGCCTCGCGGACGACGCGATAGTCTGACGGATTGACGAAGCGGATGAATTCCGGGCTTTCACGATTGAGGAGCGTGTAGGTGCGGTCATAATTCGCGCTGCTCGGCCAGTGCCAGCTGTCAGGATAGAGCGGCAGCACATGCGCGCGATACTGTACATCGAGATAGGCCGGGTCATCGAAATCAAGGCTGGTATCGGTAAGCGCGACATTGGGGTTGCCGCCATGGCAGTCGGTGCAGCCCAGGATTACTGCCGGCGTCGCATGCATGGTCAGCTCATCGGATGCTGTATGGCAGCTGACACAGCCGACACTTTTGGCGTCGGCTTCTTCCTGGGTCTGCGTACGAGGGGCAGGCTCAGCGAGCACCCCGGCCGCCAGATAGTCACGCTCGATCGCCGTCTCGTCACCCGCCGCACCACTTGGTGTCGACAAGGCGGCAAACATAATCCCGACTGCTGCGACCAACGTCGCGATGCGGGGAAGGGTGATCCAATGCGCCATCAGTAGGTCAGTATCGCGTTAAACAGGACGGAATAATATGTGCCTGATCGACGATCCTGAGCGAACAGGTCGGAAAAGCCATCGCTCGCATCAAATGCAGCGCCGGAAAGGCGGAACACGACATTCTGGATTCCCGACGGTCGATAGATTGCAGCGGCAGACAGATCATAGCCTATAGAGTTTGGAATGCTGCCCTCATTACGCAGCGCCTGCAGGCTACTGGTGTTTTCAAACCAGAGATGATTGGCATTGGCTGACAGTCTGAGCTCCGGAGTCAGATCGAAATCAGCGCCGATGCCGAGCAGTATAGTGCCCGGATTGTTGAAATTGGACTGGCCCTGTTCTTTGGAGCTGCGCAGCGAATTGAGGATGCCATTACGGCCATTGACGCCAATCGCGCGGCCACCACCGGCAAATGGAATGACTTGACGGATCCAGTAACTTGTATCTGCACCAGCAAAGATCGGGTTCTCGAAGATCGCGTCAAAACCCCGCTCTGTATCGTCGTACGGATCGCCATCGCCACTCGCATACAGGCCAGACAATCGGAACCGCATCCAGTCCACGTCATAGCTGATTTCGGCCGCCCCGAAATAGGCAAAGATATCTGCTGGTTCATCGGTGAAGAAGCTGTTCCTGTCTTCGCCCAGCGCCAGATAGGTTGAGGCGGATATGTTGAACCGCCCGATCCGTCCGTCCGCGTTATACCCCAGATAGACAACGTCATAATTGCGCCCGCGTAAGCTGCCGAGCAGGGCCGGGCGCACCGGAAAACCGTTATCGTCAATCTCGACATCAGTGCGTTCGCGGTTGGCGTTATAGGTGACGCTGAACTGGCTCGTCAGACCTGGAATGGGCAGATCCTGGCGATAGAGATTGGCGTGGAAGACATAGTCGCTGCGTGGCGTCGCGAAGACGTCGTTCAGCCCGGAATTGGTGTCCTTCTCCAGCCGCATGAACGCGGCCAAATTATACTGGAACCGGTTATTGTCCCGCGTACCAAACAGGCGCACGCCGAGCTGATTATCCTGAAAGAGAAAACCGCGGAAATCTGCATTAAACGGTTGAATGCCAAGGCGAATGGAATCGAAGTCATAGCGACGCGATGTGTTGCGGAAGTGATAGTCGAAAAATAATTCCTGGACGCCGGTGAACCAGTCGAACCGATGACTGGGCCGACTCGGTTCGACAAACAGGATACGACGTTCGTTGACATCGACATAGTTGAACTGGGTTGCCAGGGTGACGCGATATTCGACATCGGGCGGCTTATAGGCCGTTGATCCCTTGAGCAGTGCAAATCCGGTGATGAAAGTCTGCGCAAGCACAAGGCTATCGGCTTGGCCAAAGACATCGAGGCTGTCGGGTTCAGTTGTTGTTTGAACGCCGACCGGGGTCGGGAAACTGCGCGGCTCGATGACCGTATCTGAAATGGCGTTCACAACCAGAAACCAATCATCGCCATTGATCGGTAACCAGTCTGGCAGATCGCCAAGTGGAATCGGACGATCGCCCTTCAGGGTGTTCTGATTATACGGGTCGAGGAGATTTTCGTTGACCCCGAGGCTTTCGACAATCCGCCAGCGATCTGGCACCGGAAACTCGTCGCCCGGAAAGGCCTGCGGCGGCGGCGCGCGCACCGCACCAACATTCTCCTGAGTTATCGGATCGGGCAGGTTGCGCTGTGGGACGCCGGGACGGCGGCGATCTTCGATGATCGTTTCATCAGCGTCGCCGGGTTCCATTTCATCTTCGATCTGGATTTCGTTGAGGCCGGTTTCGTCTTCGCCTGGCACGCGCCGGCGCATCTGGCTGCCTTGCGGTTCAGCCGCCGATGCGACTGCCAGCGCTACCGACGACACAAAGGGTGGAGGCGGCCCAAAGGCTGCCGGAGCCTGCGTCGCAACAGCGATGCAGATAAGAGGGGCCACGGCCGCCATCTATCTACAATCCCTGACAGACATTGTTTTCGTCCGTATCCAGAAATGGCGCAAAGGGGCAGTTCACATAGCGCAAGCGCACATCGGTCCCGCCAACATCGACGGTAATCCGATCGGCCCGGATCGACGGTGCTGCGTTATTGATGCCACCGACGCGGACGGACGCATTATGCGTACCGAGAAAACTGATCATGTCATCCTGGTCGATACCGTCGCCCGAAACACCAATCCCGCCAATTAGCGCATTGCCGCGATAGATGGGCACGGAGCCAGGGAAAATCTGGATACCGTTTTCGAGCGGGTTCTGACCGGGAGCGACATCGGGTGTAGCGGTGCAGCGCGGTGGCGTGTCGGCGTTCATTCCGAATATGAATCCGACGTGGGTGAGGATGTTATCGAGGATCAGCGCGGATTGCAGGCCGGTCGAGAAGGGGTTGAAGCTGTCGATCGGCCGGGACAGGGGACCTTGCGGACGCCCGACTTCTCCATCCGGAAAATAGGGGCGGGAAAGATTGCCACCAGCCCGGTCCGAAAACGCAAATGCGCCGGTTAATGCGTTAGGGTCACCCAGAAAATCGCGCGTAGCCTGGACAAAAGACACAACATCCGCGCTCGGATTGCCCTGCAGTAATGTTGCGGCATTGGCACCGGAGAAGAATGTCGCTGTACGTGCTTTTTGCAACGAAACATCAATCCCAAAGATCGGCGCATCGGGCGAGCGCACAATACCGAGCACTTCTCCATGTGTGTCGACAACCGAGATCGTAACCTCGGCCCGGCTATCGAGCGGCCTACGGATCTGCGCGCGGGCGCGCCGCATTACGATAAAGGCTTCCTCCAGCACGGCTGTGACTTCGGCGAGAGTAAGCGGTGTTGTGACATCGGCCCCGTCCGTTCCGGCGCGCAATGGGAAGCGGTTGGCCCCTGATCCGTCCGACAGGACAAACGCATCTCGGATCGAAAACTCGGCGGCTGTCGATGCACGTATTCCGGATGCTTCTGCCCCATATGCCGTTCCAGCCAGAACACCGCCCGCCATATCGTAATAGCCAGCTACGCTAACCAGCGAGCCCGCTATGGCTGCAAATGCTGGTGGCGAGTTCGGGTCGCTTTGAAAATCCGATGTGTCGGCATCGCTATATTTGAGCGTCGTGCCGTCAACGGGAATACGATCAGCCTGGATTGATCGCGGTGCTTCGAAACCATTTGTTGCGGCGAGGCCAATTGCTTCCTCGTCGCTATTGTCATTGTCGAGCCGATTGGGATCGAACCCGTAAATGCCATCGCCCATTACGCCAACGCCGCCAATAACGACGCCATTGCGGTAGAGCGGAAATCCCCCCGGATCGGCGGAAAGGCCGAGGGGCGATCGTTTCGGTCCGATGAGTGCGTCCGCTCCCATCGCCGCGGTGAAGCGTTGGACAAGGTCGGAACACGGCAAAGCGCTAAATTGCACACCGAATAGCGGCCCGCTTTCAAGCCCAACCGTTGTTGGAGCTGGCGGAAAATGTTCCTGTACAATTTCGCTGGCAGTGCGCGTCGAGAATGCATTCCCGCCCGAAGATAGATAGGCACCGGTTATCGCTTTGGCGATCGCGCCTGCCGCTGCGGCGGGCGCCGGCAGGGCTCGACCCTGCAAGTCAAAATCCGTGCCGGGAACCGACGGGACGCTCAATGAGAGATCCGCGCCTGTCATTGCATAGACGGCGAGGACATTGCCGACCCGATCGACGACGGCGATAGCCACGGGCAGCCCGCGTGCAGTCGCTTCCCCGGCAGCCTGCGCGATCACCTGCCGGACATCGGCCGCCGACAAAGATTCCTGCGCGGGTACCGCATATTGGGTCACGGCCGGCGGCGGAGGAGGGGGCGGAGCAGGCGCTGGATTCCCTTGCGTATTGCCCGGAGTCCCGCCGCTACCGCCGCCACCGCATGCGGCGAGGGCAAAGGCGCTGGCCGTCAGCAGTGCAGTTAATCGCTTGTCCGTCTTCACCGGAGCCGTCCTATGGCAGTGGAAGCGCGTCGCAGGGCTTGGCGGAACTCGAGCGGTCGGTACGAATTGGGTTCGCGCACGGCGGCATAGGCCGCGTTGATGTCAGCGCGAATGCCGCGGACTGATGCCTCGGTAAGTGTTCCTTGGCTGACCAGCGCATTCAGTAAGGTGTCGGTGGCCATCACCGCCTGCACGCTGCCTTCGTAATCGGTGTAGCGAGGCTGGATTGCTTCGGAAGAAACGGCGACAATGATTGCGAAGCTTTGTTGCCGGTTGAAGCTGGCTGAGGCGAAGGCATTGCTAAGCTGGCGAGCACTATCCCTCAAACGTGCGGCAGCCGCGGTTGCGGCGCTTCGGCCTTCGGCCATCGCTCCGTGGAATGCGCGACTGTCCCTATCGAACCTATCGGCGAGGCTGGGAGCGATAACCCGCGCTGCCGCAGCCAGCATGATTATGTTTTCGTCTTGATAGGATGGAAAGCCATTGGGGATTGGGCGGGACGGATTAGCGATCCCTGTGGGCCTGGCATTCGGATCGTCATAGATCCGTCGATGGCATGTATGGCAATCGAAGAAGAAGAATTCGGGAAACAGGCCTTCTGTGCCGAAGCGCTGGTTCTGGAATAGCGTGAGCGAGCGTTCAAGTGCGGTTGCCTGGCCGACAGCCCACATGCGGACATGATTGGTCCGGCCCTTGCGACGCGAATAATCGCCATCTTCGTCGTGATGCTGTTGCAGGGTTGAGAAAAGATCGAGCTCAAACACAAGGCGGGGATGGCCGGCCGCCATGATCCGATGATCGACAAATTGGCCTTCAGCTGTGCTGCCGAAATGACAGTTAAGGCACATTGATGCCCGTGCTCTTGGATCTTCCAATGGGTAGAGGCCGCGCGAGACATTTGCGGCATGGGTGTTGCCGACAGCATAGTGACTGGCGAGCCAGCCGGTTTCGCCGCCGCCAGCACCGCCATGGCAGGACTCGCAGCTTACGCCATCGGAAAGCTGGAAGCGCGGACCGCGACGCGATGCGGGGACATAGTCGCTATGGCAGCCAAGGCACATTGTCGCGCTTGCCGGATTACCAATGCCCAATTCGTTGGCGATGCGTTGTGAGCGAGGGTTTGTGAGAACGGCATATGCTCGACTGTGCGACCCGGTCGCGCTGGATGGTTCCTGCCATCGCATCAGTTCGTCCTGGCGAACCACGGCGCCGTCGGCTTCTTGCCGACCATGACAGGTGGTTCCGCCACAGCTCGCGACGCCGACATGGGTGTTGGCAGAGGTTTGCGCAGCGGCAGCTGTCGCGTCATTCGATTGGCCGAGACCGACCGAGAAGCCAATTGCTGCTGCAATGGCCGACAGTCCGATTGCCCACTTCGCTTTACCCGCCATAAACCTCCCCCTGGCGTGGTATTCGATCAAGACGGACGCATTCGCATCCCTTCGAATTTTCGCGACCCCGTCTTGGCTAAACTTATGTTCTTTCTTGGCGCTTCTGGCAAGCGCCTAAAAGGCTTGGGCGCAATGGAAAATTAGCCTTTTTCGAGCTTCATTCGCTCGGTCGCCCATCCATCAACACTTCGAAACCACCGAATATCAGGCGGGATCCATCTAGCGGCATTTCCGATCCGGGTTTTGGCATGCGATCATCGCTCTGGAGATTGGGCATTGCAGCGCTGTGCGCCTCCTTGGAGGGCCAGGCGGTGAAGCCAAATACGACGACGTCATCCGGCGCAGCTTTAACGGCGCGCTTCAAGTCTGTGGTCTCGCCATCGGCAATATCGGTGCCCCAACAATCATAGGCAGCAAGGGCACCATGATCGGAAGCAATCTCTCCCATCGTTGCGGCCATCGTCTCGAACGCGGCTTTGTTGTCTTGTGGAACCGGTGCGACATAGCCTTGGACATAGCCGACCGTATCGCTTGCCCGGTTGATTTCGGACAGTGTTTCGAAGCCGCCATAGATCATGCGTTTGCCGTCGAACGGATTGCTGGGCGGTTCGGCCATCCGTTCATCGGCAGTCATTTTTTCCATGGCTTGATCGCAGAATTCTTTCGACTCCCAGATGATCCAGGAGAAGACGATATTCTCATCATCTTCAGCGCTCACGGCGCGGAAAAAATCGGTGTTCGATCCGCGCTGGACTGCGTCGCCCCAACATTCCACAATGCGCTGGGCACCATAGTCGAAGAAAAGCGGGGCAACGCTGGTTGCCAAAACGCGATAGGCTTCCTTGTTCGCTGTCGGAACCGGAATGACAAAACCTTGGACGTAGCTCATATTGCTCTCCGCGATGATGCGGGATCAAAGGTCCAGCTTGGCGCTCAACTCCTTGATCTCATGGTTGAGAATGCGGTCATTGTCCGAATAATCGACCGGACAATCGATCAGATGCACGCCGTCGCTTCCAAGACATGTCGCGAGCAACTCTTTCAGATGATCGGCGCTTTCAACGCGATGCCCATTTGCGCCATAACTCTCGGCATATTTGACGAAATCCGGATTACCGAAGGTCAGGCCATAATCCTTGAAACCCATATTGGCCTGTTTCCAACGGATCATCCCATAGGCGTCATCGCGCAAGATCAGCACCGTGATGTTGAGGCCAAGCCGAACCGCTGTTTCCATCTCCTGGCTATTCATCATGAACCCGCCATCGCCGCAGATCGCCATCACCTTGCGATCCGGATAGACCATCGCCGACCCCATTGCCGAGGGCAGGCCGGCACCCATTGTTGCCAGCGCATTGTCGAGCAGAACGGTATTCGCCTGGCGCGCGGCATAGTTGCGCGCAAACCAGATCTTGTAGACGCCATTGTCGAGCGTGATGATCCCGTCGGCCGGCATCGCTTCGCGCACGCATTTCACAAGATGCGGCGGATAGATCGGGAATCGCATATCGTCATCAAGGCTTGCTGTGTGCTCGACCTCTGCATCACGCGCCTTCAGCATCTTTTGGAAGTTCCAATGACCTTGCGGCAGAATGTCTTCCTTGATCTGCCAGATCGCGTTGGCGATATCGCCGATCACTTCGACCTGGGGGAAATAGACCGGATCGACCTCTGCCGGGATGCAGCTGACATGGATCACTTCGGCCCCGCCGCGTTTCATGAAGAACGGCGGTTTTTCAATCACATCATGACCAATATTGACGATCAAATCGGCCGCCTCAATCGCGCGATGGACGAAGTCTCCCGCCGATAGCGCTGCACAACCCAGATATTTTTCGCTCGTTTCGTCGATCACACCTTTACCCAGCTGAGTGGTGACAAAGGGGATACCGGTCTTCTCGACAAATTGTGTGAGCATGCGGCTCGACATGGTCCGGTTGGCACCGCCACCGATCACCAGAACCGGTGATTTTGCCGCTTCGAGGCGCTTCGTTGCAGCGCGAATGGCTTTCGCTTCTGCGATTGGCCGGCGGCTGAGGCTCGGCGGGATCGGCGTCATGTCGCTCGGCTCTTCGGCGATATCTTCCGGGAATTCGAGATGCGTAGCACCGGGCTTCTCGGTTGTTGCAATGCGGAAGGCTTCGCGGACGCGCGAGGGGATATTGTCGCCCGACGCGAGTTGGTGCGTAAATTTGGTGATCGGACCCATCATGTCGACCACATCTAGGATCTGGAAGCGGCCCTGTTTCGAACTCTTGATTGGCTTTTGGCCGGTGATCATCAGGATCGGCATCCCGCCAAGTTGGGCATAAGCAGCGGCGGTTACGAAGTTGGTTGCGCCAGGCCCCAACGTTGCCAAGCATACGCCAACTTTGCCGGTATGGCGGCCATATGTTGCCGCCATAAATCCGGCTCCCTGCTCGTGACGGGTGAGGATCAGGTCAATATTGGAATTTGAAAGGCTTTCGAGAAAATCGAGATTTTCTTCGCCCGGAACGCCGAACACATATTCGACGCCTTCTTCCTCCAGGCACTGAATGAATAAATCGGATGCCTTGGTCATCCTCGTTCTCCCCCTCATGAGCACTCAGTTCGGCAAACCCGGGAGAAGGGTACACAGGCGCGGCCTGCGCGTCACGCATCAATAACCCAGATTGAGATCCGCAACCGATATCATCGGTTCACCGCTGCGATAGCGTTTGAGATTTTCAACAAAACGCTGGCCGGCACGCTCGAACATGCGGGTCGTTGCGTTGCCGGACATATGCGAGGTTATGAAGATATTGGGGGCGGTCCAAAGTGGGTCATCGGACGGCAAGGGTTCAGGTGTCACAGTATCAAGAAAAGCGCCACCAATTGTCTTGGCTTCAAGCGCTGAGATCAGGGCAGGCTGGTCGACCAGTGAGCCGCGCGCAATATTCACCAGCCATGCACTGTCCTTCATGGCTGCCAACTCGGCAGTTCCAATCATATGCTGTGTTTCATCGGTTGCAGGCGCGGCAAGAATAACCCAGTCAAATTCGCCAAGGCGTGATCGCCAATCATCCGGGCCAATGGCGCTTCCGTCGGAAACCGGAGTGCGGCGCACAGCTGTGATATCGGCATTGAAACCGGAAAGCGTCTTCGCAACCTGCTGGCCTATTGCGCCATACCCAATGATCAGCACCTTGCTTTCAAACAACTCGCTATTGCCAGGCGGACCGTTCAGCCATTCTTTTTTAGCTTGCGAATCCAGTAATTTATCGACGCGCTTTGACGCGGCGAGCATGCCCATAACGACATATTCCGCGATCGGAATGGCGTTGATCCCTGTACCGTTGGTCACGATCGTGCCGCGTTCCCGCAAGGCGTCGACGGGAAAATGTTCGATCCCGGCATAGATGGAGTTGAGCCATTTGAGATTGGTGGCGGCGGAGATGATCTCTCCCATTTTCGGCTTGTCATACATATCGAACCAGCCAATCTCGACCGTGTCGGCAATCTCCAGTGCCTGGTCCCCACTATCAAACCAGGTGACATCAAGACCATCGAGCTGACCTTCGACAAGCGGGCGTATCAGCGAGGCGATTGCGGCTTTGGTCATGCGTCAATTCTCCATTCCCATCGCAGTGGGTCTCCATCCATGATCTCGACGCCATTGTCGGCGAGTTCATTACGGATCGCGTCGGCAGCCGGGTAATTTTTGTTTGATTTGGCTTCTTCGCGCAAATTGAGCTGATGCTCTACTTCGTCTTCTGTGAACTCGACTTTGGCCGGGCGAAGTCGAAGGTCGGCTCGTTCCAGCGTCAACAGGTTGAGGCCGAGGACAGCATCGGCTTCCGCAATCGCGGCCAGTTTCTCGCTACAGTCGATTTTCTTCTGTGCAAGAATTTCGTCAAGATGCGTCAATGCTTTCGGCGTATTCAGATCGTCGGAGATCGCCACATCAAAGGCGTCGAGCATCTCGCGCAATCTTGGGTGGGTGCACGCTGCTGCTGGCTCCGCATCCGCTCGCAACTGTGCCACCGTCATCACCATCCGCTTCAAGCGCGTGAGCGCTGCCAGCAGATTCTCAAACGTAAACTCCAGCTCGCTGCGATAGTGCGCCTGAAGGCACATCAATCGATAGGCGAGGGGATGGACGCCTGCGTCGACGAGCACCTGCAAGGTCAGGAATTCGCCGGCTGACTTGCTCATCTTCCCGCCGCGATCGACGAGGAAATTGTTATGCATCCAGATGTTCGCACCGGTATCTGCAGAGCAGCTATGTGCCTGATTTTGTGCGATTTCGTTGGGATGATGGATTTCTCGGTGATCAATGCCCCCGGTATGAATATCGAAGGTTTCACCGAGATACATTTTGCTCATGACTGAGCATTCGAGATGCCAGCCGGGAGCGCCTTTACCCCAGGGTGAATCCCACTCCATCTGACGGGTTTCACCTGCCGGGGTCTTACGCCAGATTGCGAAATCGGTTTGATGGCGCTTGCCTTCAACCGGATCGATCCGGCCTTCGCCGTCATCTGTCTTGGCGCGTGCCAGCCGGCCATAATCGGGAACAGTGGACGTATCGAAATAGAGCCCGCTGTCCAGTTCATAGCAATGCGTGTCTGCGATCGATTTCGCGAACGCGATCATCTCTTCGACATGCTCTGTGGCGATCGACCATTTGGCGGGTTGCCGGATATTGAGGCGCTCTATGTCCTGCCAATAGGCGTCGGTATAAAATTTGGCGATATCCCACGCAGATTTGCCGGTTTCGCTCGCGGCCTTTTCCATCTTGTCGTCACCGGCATCAGCGTCCGAGGTTAGGTGGCCGACATCGGTGATGTTGATGATGTGGCTGAGGTTATAGCCCTTCCAGGAGAGCGTCCGTCCCAAAGTGTCCGCGAAGATATAAGCGCGCATGTTTCCAATATGCTGAAAATTATAGACCGTCGGTCCGCACGTATAGACATGGGCCTTGCCTGGATTGACGGGCGCGAATTCTTCAGCCGAACGGGTCAGGCTGTTGAACAAGGTGAGCGGGGCGGAAAGGCTCTCGGTCATGGCGCCAAGCGATGGCGATATAGCGCAAGAACGTCAATCGTTTCGCGAGTCACGTCGTCTGGGAATTGCTAGTCGTCCGACCCACCAGCGCTCGGATTGCGGATCCATAAATCCTCGTTACCCGATCCCGTAACCGGATCGTCAATAATTGGCCCTTCGGGGTTCGGCGTGATGTCGACCGTTTCGATCAGAGGTGAAATCGGAATGCCTGGGCCGCCTTCCTGTTCCTCAATCTCTTCTTCCACCAGATCTTGGATTGGATCGCCTGGTCGATCAGGAACACTCGGCGGCGGCGGCGGCGGCGGCGGCGGCGGAGGAGGCGGCGGCGGAGGCGGCGGCGGAGGCGGAGGTGGCGGTGCTCCCGTGCATGATGCTGGATTAGCAATCAGGCAGCCATTTATCGTCGAACCGGCGGCAAAAGCCGTGTTGATCGTCGATTGGGCTATCATGTCGATGCCGGTGATTGTGGTTCCGCCCTGTTGTTGGATACCGTTGATGACAATTGCCGGTGCACTACCGGCGGAAACTGCATTGATCGTGACTCCGCCATTCCCGACGAGGAATCCGCGGCGATCATCAAAGTCGGTGCCCGCGCCGCTGTTCTGGACATAGAGACCGTTATTGACCGTAAAGGTCAGCATATCGGCCTGGAAAAAGCCGTTATCCAGGACAATGCCGTCATTGTTGGCAAGGCGCGTATCGGCATCTGCCACTGTGGCTCCGGCGATATCGTTCGCGGCTGAATCAGTGGCTGCGGTGATTGTGGTAGCAGAGAGCGATAACTGGCCGGCTAGCCCGCCATTCGCATCAATGACTGCGATATTGCCGGTTGAGGCATCAAGCCGAATATCGGTGTCCGCCGTCAGGTTGAGCAGGGTGTTGGCGGTTGCTCCATTGAGAACCAGTTCACCGTTCACCCGCATATCGCCTTCGGTCAGGATGTTGAGTGCGCCGGCCATGCCGATATTTCCGTCCTGCGTTCCGCCACCGCCCGTTGCCACTTGAGCATCCAGATCTTCGATGGTTAGAGTTGGTGAGGCGGAGGTAGCAAATGTCGCGATGATCGTCAGATCACCACCGGAATGGATTTGCATGAACTCGGTCGCGTCGAGGCTGAAGACGCCTGTGGTGCCGGCGCCGCCAAGGACCATCGCGTTGGTGCCATTGCTCTGTATCAGGATCGATTGAGTCAGGTCTGATGTGCCAAGCTGGCCAGTGCTTCCGATATCGAAATCGGCGCTGCTCGTGTCGATGGTGATGCCAGTCGCCAGGGCCTGCAAGTCGATCAAGCCGCCGGCTGATATGAACAGGTCATTGGTCGCCACGGCGTCTGCCGTGATGATTGCATCCGTCGCCGCAGTGATGGTGATGTCCCCGGGCCCGGGAGAGCCGACGACGGTGCCAAGGGGCAATGATCCTCCCGGGATGGCGCCGCTGGCCGGCAATACTGACGGCAGGCCGGCTTGAATTGTTCCGGTTGTAACGGACCCACCGCTGCTCGTCAGATTGACGTCGCCAACCGACTGGGCGGCTGCGACGTCCAGGTCTCCGCCGGCAATAATGTCGACATCGCCATCGGTTGCCCGCGTGTCTGTAACATTCAGATTGCCCTGAGCAGTAAGCAGGATCGCTGCACCACTTGCAATCAAATCCCCGCTAACCACCGTGTCAGTATTGACGATGACGGCGCCAGTTGCGGAGCGCAGGGCAGTGTCGCCGCCAGCTGTTACGGTGTCGACTTCCAGGTTCGTCTCGCTTTCGGCCGTCAGCGCGCTGCCAGCGGCGATGTCAGTGCCGGTGATACCGCCGTTCGACGCGACAAATGTCAGCGCACCGGCGGCCGACGCGGATGTGAAATCAATCCCGCCACCGGCATCGGCTGTAAAATCACCGCCCTGTGCGTCGAGTGAGCCAAAGCCGATATCGGCAGCCGCATCGAGATCGACCCCGCCACCAACGGTTATGAGGCCATTTCCGTCAATGCTGCCGCTCAGTGCGTTGAGCGTAAGATCACCGCCAATTGTACCATTCAGGAAGGTGATGGCCGCGCCGGTGACGCTTGTATTGCCGCCGCTGATTGCGTTTTGCAGGCTTGGATTGCCGGCCGCCACTATCGTGATGTCATTTGCCGCATCGACGGTACCAAAGCTGGCATCGCCGGCGGTTGCTTCGGCATCAACGGACCCACCTGAGGTTATGTCGCCAACTGCGATATCTTCTGCCAGGAGTGTGACGTCGTCGCCGCTGTCTATGTCGCCATTTCCGAAATTTGCGCCGATCATGCCGTTGGCCGCGGTCAGAGTGACGGCATTGGGCGAGGAAATGAGATCGAACAGAATGTCGAAACCGCTGGTGAAATCAACGAAATCACCAAAAGCAGTCCCGATTTCGATTGTCGCGCCGTCAAGAAACAGGGTGCTCCCGTCTAGATCGCCGCCAAATATTCCACCCCCGGCAGACATGAAAATATCGCCACCGCTCGTCGCCTCGAAGAAGAAGATATCGCCAAAGGCATCCGCGGTAATCGAGTTGCCGGAATCTATCGTGCCAATATCGATCAGACCCGCCGATAAGAGGTTGATATCGATACCCGCACCAGCAAATCCGAGCAGGATTTCACCGGCGTCAATGTCAATATTCCGGGCCGAACCGGTAAAGTCGATCGCCACCGTCTGTGGCGCGAAGAGGAATATGTCGGTGCTCGGAACGGAAAGCGATCCGAAAATCAAATCGCCGCCAGCATCGTAGTTCACATCGCCGACGCCCACACTATGGTTGGCTACAAACATGCTGCCGGGCACCGAGTAGAAGCCTTCAAGCGGGCCGCCGATATCCGCGACAGTGGTAAGTTCCCTGCCGGCATCGATGCGTGTCGCGAAAATATCGAAACCGACTGTGATCCCGACATCATTGCCGCTGGTAATCGAGCCGGTGCCCAACAGGCTTCCGGATGCGGCGCTTAACTGAATGAGATCGCTTGATAATGTAGCATCCCGGAGATCGATATTGCCTTCTAGGCTTTCGAGCAGCAACTCTGTTGTCGCGTCGAAATCGGACGCTATTCCATTTGTTCCGATGGTCAGATCACGGCGTGTTGTGATCCGGATGATGTCAGCCGCGACGGTGCCACCTTCGATTGTCGCGTCGATGATATCGTTGTTGCTGGCCTGCCCAATTAGGATGCGATTGTCGGCGTTGAGCGTACCCAGGCAGGCATTGCCTTCTACGCAACCCGCACTCAGCAACCCTGCATCATCGGATGGGGCCACGCCATTTGCCGGAGCGTCATTAATGTCGGCCGCGATGGAGCTGGCGGTTATTGTTCCGCCACTGCCGTCAATGGCATTGGCGTCCAATGCAACCGCGAATCCGTTGGCGTTGATTGTGCCGGCGTTCACGATTGACGCAATCGGTGTCAAAGGCGTGCTGTTGAGATCGAAAGCCAAGCTGCCCGCTTCAAGCCGAATATTATTCTCCGTAAAGAATGGGTCTGCAAGAACAGGCGGATCTACCGGATTGATCGCAGCTTCCAATATGGCACCTGCCACGATCACGATATCGTCGCCAGTGCGCACGAGAATGCCATTGTCGGACATCACATTGGCACCGGTCTGGAAGATCGCATTGCCCCCGGCGCGAACATCGACATCACCTGTCGAAACAACGGTACCCGTCACAGTGGCATTGAAATTTGGATCCCACTCATTGGACGTGACGTTCGGATCAAAGCCGGCACGAATGGTAATCCCGGAATTGATCTGTGTTCCGAAGGTGATCGGACTGGTGAGTGGCGGCCCGGTAACGATGCCATCATTTAGCGTGGCATTTTGACCCGCCGACAACAGGATATCGGTTACCGCACGCAAATCATTCGCGCTGGCATTTTGCCCGGCCCGGATCGTGATTGACGGGCCGGCGCTGATGATTGACCCAGCCATTGCGTCAAAGTCGAGCGCTGCATTGGCATCGAACGTGTCGGTGACATCCATTGAGATGGTCGATGCACCATTATTGGTGTGTGCGAAGAGGATCGAACCACCTGTGCTGGTCAGGTCAGCAAGCCCGCCGACTATGATCTGGCCGGTTCCGTCAAACGCATATTCGATATTACCGCTCGTGTTGACGATCAAATCACCAGTTACGGTAGTCGCGCCGCTATTGCCGGCCATGAAGAATCCGCTCGTCGGCGCGAATGAGGTTCCAAGGGCCTCAACAGTCAGCCGAGTGAAATTCATCAGACCGAGCGGATCAATGGATGTATCGGACAGTTGCACACGACCGGCGGTGGTGCCCGCTGCTGTCGTTCCGCTTCCGGCAATGCCGCTAGCCTCGAGCTGGGTGTTTCCGACGTCGATGATCCCGGGGCTTCCTTCTTGAACCTCCAGGATAGCCAGACCACCGGTTCCACCGCCTCCAGTCGCGACGGGATCGCCTCCGGCATCGCCGCCCACACCGTTGGCAAAAACGCCAAAGGCGGAATAGGAGAAACCTGTAAATGTCGAGATCGTGCCGCCTTGCGCGATCACTGTCGCGGTCCCGCCGGTGCCAGTCCCACCATCGCCGCCGCCCAGCGCACCAGTGCCACCAGCTCCGGCGATACCCTCGCTATTGGCGCCATTGGTGATGGACCCAAATCGCTTGAAAATACTCATAGACAGATTGCTGCCGGACCCCACAAAGATATTGGAGTCTCCGCCAATACCAGCGCCGCCAGTTCCGCCTACGCCGTCGGCACTATCTCCGCCAATGCCGCCCAGTCCGGTGCCAAACACGAACATATCACCGGCTATCAAGGTGCCATCAACAAGATTGAGCGTGGCAGAGCCACCAGTCCCAGTACCGCCCGTTCCGCCCGGCCCGCCTGCCGCCAGGGTGTTGGTGCCCCCCGCAAACGCGCGGCCGGTCGAATTTACAATAAAGATCAATGACTCAACGGTTGCGCCATTGTCGATAGTAGCAATTGCGGTGCCGCCAAAGGCATCGCCTGCATCGCCGCCCGAGCCGTTGGCCGATTGTCCGGCTCTGCCGCCATCAGCTAGCGCTCGCACACGGATTTCACCGACCGCTCCGGTTGTAATGACGCTGTTTCCAGGGGACGCGAAGTTGAACTCGCTCAATCCGCCTGTCGCGGCTCCACCATTGCCAGCAATACCGACATCGGCGTCACCGCCATCACCACCACTGCCATTCGCCCAAGAGAATATGGCATTGCTCGATAAAGTGCCGCCGGTCATATCAATCGTGACACGGCCAGATGTCCCGTCGCCACCATCGCCAGCTTGTCCCGCCAGCCCGGAGGCAACCGCGTCAATATAGTCGCCGCCATTGCCGCCGCTGCCGATCGAGTTCATCGTAAACCCTTGAACGTCAATGGTGCCGCCCTGGATAATGATATCCATAGTGCCGCCGAAGCCATCCCCACCGCTGCCTGCCGCCATTGTTGGGTCTATCGTGTCGCCGCCGGCGCCCCCGATGCCGAATACTGAGAATTGCGGGAAACTAAAATTATCGCCTAAACCAGTTATCACACTGTCGCCTGAGACAGTCATTGTGACGCCACCGCCAAAACCGTCTCCACCGTCTGCGCTCGCTCCGCCAACGCCACCAAATGCGCGGTTCAGGATCTGGAAGACCACGGTGTTGAAGAGGCTGGGATCGCCCGCCGTTGAATTTTCGATCAGCGCGACAGCGTCACCGCCAAAACTATTTCCGCCCGCAAAACCGTCGCCTCCATCACCGGCAAAACTATCAAGCCTGAATAGAAGCTCATCCACGGTGAGACTGCCGCCCGATGAGACAAAACTAATCGCCGCCGCGCTGCCATCGGCTACACCGCCAACGTCTGCGGTCGCATCTCCGCCATTGCTGTTAACTAGCAGCTGGAGGCGGTTTCGCGTTGCGGGATTGACCGCTGGCGATTGGAAAAGGGTGCCGCCATTGATGAGTTGCAAAGAAATTTGGCCGCCGAAGCCCGAACCGACATTGGTCGCGCCGCTGCCGCCCGTTCCATCTGCTCGGAAGACGTCACCATTTACCGCGGTTCCGAGAATATCGATGAAACCGCCATCGGCCAGGACCGATACCGATCCGCCGATACCATCGCCAGATTGGTCAGGCGCTGATGTGCCTGTTCCGCTTGCTCCCAATGTCAGTACGGATCCAATGGAAGCAATGCCGGGCGCAATCGATAAAGTGCCACCTGCGATCGCGTTCACTTCGACACTGCCACCGGTTCCATCACCGCCGATACCGGCCAGACCGGGAAGAGCGCCGCCGGACGTCCCGCCTAGTCCTTCGTTACCGCCGCGGCCATCGGACGAAAGTTGTACGATATTGGTGGATATCAGCCCGCCATCGACTGTCAGGCGGGAAACTCCGCCAGTGCCGTCTCCAGCCGCTCCGCCATTTCCGCCATTACCCGTGCCCGAGGTAGCAAAATTGCTTCCACCATCGCCGCCATTTCCGCCGGCTCCGGTGTTGAAAATCGTCAAGAACGGAACAGTTGCGTCGATTGTTGCACCGGAAAGCGCCAATATTTCAGCAGTACCACCAGTACCGTCGCCACCATCACCGCCATTTCCGCCGTCTTGAGCGTCAAGGAAAGCGTCGCCACCATCGGCACCATTTCCGCCTGTTCCGCCGACCTGAGGGGCAAGACTTGCAGGTGATGTCAGCGTTAGGAGGGTAGTAGGCCCGGTTACGATCAAACTCGCCGTTCCACCGACGGCACTCCCGCCATTGCCGCCATTGCCACCAGGCGCATCGACAAATCCAGCATTACCGCCGCGGGCCGTTGCGATGAGGCTAGGGGCGGCGAGGGAAACGATGGAATCATTAATGTTCAAGCTGGCGTTGCCGCCGGTTGCGTTTCCACCATTTCCGCTGTCCGTTCCGCCGCCACCCTGTCCACCAGTGGCCGAGGCATCAATTGTATACGCAGGGCTCGTCGCATCATCCTGATTGAGGTTTATGGTGGCAGTGCCGCCAAAGGCGTCGCCGCCATTCCCGCCAATGTCGCGGGCATCGCCGACCGTGATGCCACTATTGGTGCCACCTTGGCCGCCCAGGCCTTCAGCGATGACGGTCAGGGTCGAAAATGTCAGCGTGCCAGCGACATTGTTGAATTCCGCATTACCGCCTGTGCCAGATCCGCCATCGCCGCCTGGTCCGCCGGGCAGATTGGTGCCGAAGGTGAGGGATGTGTCGCCGCCCGCACCGCCATAGCCGGTTGTATCGACGATCAAATCATTCGTTGTAACTGTGGCTGCACCGTCGAGGTTGAAGGTAGCTGATCCGCCAATTCCGTTCCCGCCATTGCCCCCATCGGCGCCAAAGCCATCTCCGCCCTGGGCAACAAAGAATTGAGAGTTGCCGGTCGCTTCCACCGTCAGTGTATTTGTGACGTTCAACGTTCCGGAAATCGCATTGAATGTGGTGGTGCCGCCAAAGCCATCTCCTCCATCGCCGGCGCCCAGTCCTACATCGGCATCGCCGATCGCTCCGTCGCCGCCCAATCCATTGGCCGAAACTGTGAAATTGGTAATTGTTGCCGTGCCGGCGCCCAGATCCAGATTGAAGTTGACGATACCGCCAACCCCATCGCCACCGCGGGCTCCAGGGTCGGTTGGCAGGGCAAATGGTAAAACATCCTCCAAGCCCAAAAGACTGAAACCTATTTGATCCGGGAATGGCAAATCTTCAGAATCCGGCGCGTTCGGCGGAGTGCTGCCGCCAGGTCCGCCTGCGCCGTCCGCACCGACATTCAGGGTATTGGCGGAGAAAGTGCCGCCCAGTAGATCGAATGTGACCTGGCCGCCAAATCCATTGCCGCCTTCGCCTACAGGCTCAATGCCGCCGCCTTCGACATCAAACTCGACCGACCCATTAGCATTGGCAAAAACATTGGCCAGGTTCATTACGCCGCCTGCACCCTGGACGCGGAACGTGACGTCGCCTCCGGTTCCCCGTCCGCGTTGTGCGGCGCTTGGGTCAGAATTGGAGTTGCCGACCCCATTGGCATCAACGAACATTGAGCTGAAAATCTCGATTGTAGCATCGTTGGCATCGAAGAGGATCGTGCCACCGTCTCCTGTCGCACCGCCGCTGGCACTGGCCGAGGTCGCACTGGTATTTGCCGACGCGAATCCGTTGACGGTAATGGAGCCGCCATTTGTTGCGACGACAGATATATCGCCGCCAGCTGCGGCATCGGCCGGTGAACTGCCACCAAATGCTCCAAGCAAGGACGATGCGCTCAAGAAGAGATCATTGGTCGTGATGGTGGCATTATCGGCAAGGATCGAAATCGAACCTGCCTGATTCAATGTCCCTGTATTGCCGCCACTTGCCCGAACTGAGATGTCGATATCGTCGGCGACATCCAGAACGCCGCCATTCTGCACCGTCAGATCGACACTGCTTCGCGCTGCCGGACCGGTCTGGCCATTTGTGGACGCATTGATATCGAGGTCGTTGGTAAGTGTTACCGTGGCCGCGTCGACAAGAATTGTTGCAGAGCCACCGTTGGCCAATCCATTGATATCATTGCCATTTGCGTCTTTTGATGCCGCATCATCCGCGCTGACATCGATCAGGAGTGATCCGATTGAATGCGCGCCACCGGTAATTTGGACATCTACGCTTCCGGCTGTCGCGTCATTGCTATCCGGCGCCGCCCCGCTGCCGATCGATGCACGCGCGCTTGCATCCAATATGACATTCCCCGCGGTCAGCGCGCCGCCTTGGAGATTAAGCGACACACTGCCCGCCACCGCATCACCGCCAGCTGTGGTCGGGATCGCGCCAACTTGGAAGCTAGCGGCGTCAGCAGAGGCGCTAAGCAACAACGTACCGACATTGATGGTGCTTGGATTTCCCAGGCCATCGGCACCGCCCAGGGTAATGCTGACGCTGCCAGCCGTTGCATCACCGGTCGAAGCCGGGCCCTGGCCTGCGACAGCATCGGCAATGAATGATGCGGTGCCTCCAATGTCGAGCTCACCGCCGTCAAATATGTTGATCGTGATTGTGCCCGCAGTTGCATCCTCGCCGTCAGCGCCCGGGGTCAGGTCAACCACGCCACGTGCGCTGACGTCCAGCGACAGGTTGCCGAGAATCCTGAATGTATCGAGTGAATCGGAATCGAAGGGGTCGGCATCATGGACGATGTTGATAATGCCGCCCTGCGTGCCCGAACCAGCGCGCAGGGTGACATCAGCGTCAGCCCGAATCGAACCGCCATTCAGCCCGCCAAAATCGATCTGGGTTCCCGCAGTCAGATCGATATTGCCATCGAAATCCATCGTCGTCTTGGGAGCTGCCACGACGCCGATAGCTCCGGATGCGATACCCGTAATGTCCGACCGGAAATCACCCGTTAGATCAGCGTTGACCGCAACGCTATTTACCGGAGTCGAAGCGAAATCGATTGTCGGATCGGCGGCGTTCGGACCGACACTGACATTGTAACCACCACTTAGGATGATTTCTCCATCGGTTTCGGTCGCACCAACAGCGGCGGTGTATCCGGATGTCCCGCCGAGCAGCATCGTTAGCGCATCGTTCTTCGCCACAGCTGTGAAATAGATGGCCTGGGCGTCAGGTACCCCGGCCGGGATGCCCCCAGGGCCGGGTGGGGTTGGCGTTTCGGCGGGACCTGTGGTGAGGCCGGTGTGAACGATACCATTGGGATCGGTAGTCCCAACGGTGACGGTGATGTCGAATAAACCGCTGTTGATGGTAAGATCGGCTTGTTCGGCCGCGACATAGGCTACTGAGCCATCCACATCGACGATCGCGTCCTGGACGATGCGCGGAGCCACCATCGCCACATAGCTTGCGCCATCAATTTGGGCATTGATGTTCGCACCGCGCTCAATTTCAACACTGGAAGTGCTGTTCGCTGCGCCTCGGAATCGGATTTCACCATCTGGGCCAAATAATCCGCCGGCCGTATCGATATCATTGGTGGTAAGGACGAGACCGCCAACATCAAACCCCCCGGTGCCGGTTATTATGATTCCGCCTGGACTATAGAACCACAGGTTTCCGCCGATCGCTCCGGTATTTGAGCCAACTCGGCTTTCAACGCTTCCGCCGAAGGCAATCGATCGCAAATCTCCGGCCGTATTTGTTCCGGTCGGAATTATTCGATTGAGGACGGTGAAGTCCGCATTTGGACCAACAAATGTAACGGTATCAAAGACATCCAGGATATTGATAGCATCATCGCTGTTCGCGGTGTCCAGCGGTGCCCAGGTCAGAATTGTTTCTGCGGACGTGACGGTTACCGTATCTCTGGCGGCAGTTTGAGAGAGCGAAAATGGCGCAGAGTTGGCAGTGACGCTGGCTTGGAAAGCCTGGGTCCCGGAAACAGGCGGCGCAACGGCCTGGGGTTGATTGATTGCAGTTAAACCCTCTCGGGCGTGCGGTATATTTTCAGCAATCATCGTCGCAGCTGGGGTGAATGGCGCATTTTCTACCGTCATCATCGAAGGCGGCGCAGAAGGTGCGTTTTGAACGACCATCCCAGGCCGTATCTGCGGGATGTTCTGTACTGCTATGCCGGAATGCATCCGGGGAACGTCTTCATAGCCAATATTCGAAGCATTGATTTGCGCATGCGCCGGGAGGGCGATTCCGCTCGCTGCAATTACAGCAATAGCGGCACAGCTCGATTGGAAGGCTGATCTGGCGAGGCGCTCCTTGGCTGAATTCCTGTCCATCTGTCTTACCTCATCCTCTCGCATCCCTGCGTCATATGCCTAGCGTGCGAACCGAATTAATAGGGAGAGCAATAGTCTTGGATCGGGCGTGCTCGCCTGGAAATCCGTGCGCCTCAGCGGCACCGCGAACGTCGCGTCGAGCTGCGCACGGTCGCCATAATTGGCGCGTAAGCCGATGCCAGTTGAAAAGAGCTCATCGCTGCCGGTTCCGCCGAGTGCGGCCGGATCTTCATTGTCGACCCATGCGGCATCAAAGAATCCATAAGGCTGGAATGCCCAGCTTTCGCGCGTCCGGGGCAGGGCCGAACCGTATCGTATTTCATATCTGAATCCGAAGCCGCGATCGCCGATCACGGAACCTGGATCATAGCCGCGCCCGATCGTGTAGTTACCGCCCGAAAATTCTTCATATGAAAGCAGTGGATCGCTTGTCCATTGCAGGCGCGGCTCCAGTACGAAAGCAATGACGGGGCTGGGTCGCAGCTCGACGAGGCCGTCGAGACGAATGACTGTAGCATCTGCTTCACCGGCTGCTCGTGTTTGCGGAATGGGGATGCCAGGCGGCAGGCCTGGATCAGAGGCGTTGAATATATCGATGCCTTGCCGGATCTCCGCGCCGAGCCCAAATCGCCAACGCGGTTCTGCCGCACTGAATCCGCCAATGCCGTCGATGCTGCGGCGATCGGTCGTGAACAGATTGGCGCGAATGTAGAAAACGCGCAGCTTGTCCTGATTGAGCGGCACGCCTCCAAACCGCACATCCTGATCGATAAAATCAAAACCAGCAGTGCCGTACAAGCTTGTTCCCTGGTCGAGGATGAAGGGATAGTTGAGGTTAAGACTGGCGACGAGCGTTTCAGTATCGAACGGGCTTGTGCCGGCGATCGTCGGATCATTCCAGGCATAGGTGAATTCGCCGCCAAGCCTTAGCCCGTCGCTGCCAATGGCGAAGGAATGGCCGGCATTCACCACGAGCTGCTCATTAAAGTCCGCGCTCGAGAAGAAGCTCAACGTCGTGGTGTCGCCAAGTCCTGTGATGTCGTTGATTTGTGCCCGGACCTGGCCACCCCAACGCCCGGTCTGGCGTGATGCGTAATTCTGCACATTGGCCTCGAACACAAAGGGCGTTCGTTCGACCCGCACATCGCCGATCACTTCACCCGGAGATCCTTCAGCCGGGCGCAGGGTCAGGCGGGTCTCATATCCTGGAAGGTTGCGAGCGAGGAGCAGGCTGCGTTCGGCTTCACGCTGGTTGAATACCTCCATCTCGCTGAGCGGTGACAGGTAGCTCGCAATCAGGTTTTCAGAATTGCCAGGATCGCCGCGCACCTGGATACGGGTCATTTGAGCCATCAAAACATCAAATCGGACAATCCCGTCATCGCCAATTTGCTGTGGCGGTACCTGTACGGCGGCGAGATAGCCGGCCGAGCGGAGGATGGATGCCGCGCGATCGCGAATTTCGCATACGGTTGAAATTGGTACGGTTTGTCCAAGGAATTCAGCAAATGCGGGGCGCAGGCTCTCTGGTGATGCGCCCCTCAGATTGGCGAATACCGCATCATTGAGTTGGAACTGGATATTGGCAAATCGTGGCTGGGCGAGGGGGCATGGAGCGCGCTCGACGCCGCCTTCGACGCTCAGGCCCAGTCGCTGGCGATTTTCGCCCGGAGCTAGTTGGCCTGGCTGAATCTCTTCTCGGGTCGGGGCAGGATTGATCTGCGCAATCGTCGGGGACGGCATCGCCGCCAAAATCCCGCCTATTGCTGCCAAACTCAAAAACCGTATTGCCACGCAGCACATCCCCCCAAACCAAAGACTCGGTGCCGCACCAGTTCCAAAAGTGGAATGCCTGCAGTCGCCCCAATCTTCCCCTACACCGCGCGCCATCGCCCGGCTTTATTTCATTAACCCGCATCTACAGTGAAATCGCGACCACATAACACTGTATTGCTGCCCTTTTTCCGGGCATTCTGGGGCAAAGACTAGCAAGCCAGCCCAGCCCCTTCAAGCATCTCAGCCGTCCTCTGGTTCGGCTGTATCATAGTTTGCAGTAAACGCCTCGAGCTGCACTTCGCAGCCGTTAGACAGCAATTCCGATCCGAGCGCCAATGCATCGGATGTATCCGCGGCTACATCCACGATCGTAATCTGTGTGGTCGCGCTCGGTTCCGTCGAGATCACATAGGCACCGTTTGTCGCTCCGAAATTTTCGGGCCAACCGACGGAGAAATCACCGGCGGCGAATTGCACCGTCATGGCCGCACCATCGGCCACCCGCGTTACGGTCACTTCTGCCGCCTGCGAAGCATTGGAACGCCACAGCGATACCGGAGCGTCCTCAAGCATGCAAAATGCGCCGGACTGATCGATATCCATTTGCGAAACGGTGCGGTTAGCCGCGCTTATCGGCGCTATACTAGGCAGACCGCGGCTTACCCCTGTCCGGGCAATGCCATTCTGGCCTTGCGTCGTGATACCGCCCGTCGCTACGCGCAGGCGCGCGCCAATAGTATAGCGTCCCGGACGGCTATATTGCCGGGTTCCAGATCGGCCAAGAACGGTCAAGCGATCTCCAGCGCGCAGGCGAATAACCTCGCCGTCGTCCAGTCGCGAACCGCGCGGATGTTCACGCGCAATGGCGCCGCTTGAACGGGTAACAAGCACATCCGCCATCGCCGCGCTCCCCATTGATGCGAGCGCGATTCCGGCCGTAGCCACCATCAGCGATTTACTTACCCTGTAGAACATAACTACCTCCTGGTTCCGTATTGATCAGACGCTGTGCGAAATTTTTCAATGCCAGATCATCGGGATTGTCATCCGCCAATTTGGCAATGGCTTCGCGCGCCATTTCATTTCCCTGTTCAAATTCCTGATAGTGCTTATGAAGCGCCTCGGCTGAACCTGCGGTGATTTTTGACACAGGTTCGTATATTTTCACCGGAGTGGACCGACCGGACAGCGTAACCCGGCCAAGGCAGCGAAACTGTGCCTTGCTTACGCTGTTAACCGCTTCGTCGCTAGCCAGCATCACCGTATCTGTCTGTTTATTAGCGCTTTCTAACCGTGCCGCTGTGTTCATGGCGTCACCCAATGCGGTATATTGGATGCGTTCCTGGCCACCAAAATTGCCGACAATTGCCTCGCCATGATGTAGCCCGACCCGCGTTCGACCAATTGGCGGCACGCCATCAGGCGTATCATGCCGAAATTCCTCGCCAAATTCCCACATTGCCACGGCGCATTGAGCTGCCCGATCCGCATCATCGGGACGAGCAATCGGAGCCCCCCAGAAGGCGACCACGGCATCGCCGACAAATTTGTCGATAGTGCCCCCATATTCCAGGACAATTTCGCACATTTTGTCGAGATAATTGTTGAGCAGATACGCAACCATTTCAGGTTCGATGGCGTGGCTAAGCTTGGTGAACCCCTCAAGATCCGTGAAAACTGCATAAATTTCCCGTTTTTCGCCACGCAGCGACAATCGCTCAGGATCGTCCATGATCTGGGATGCAACATCTGACGGGAGATATTTGTTGAGAGCGCCGGTTACATATTCGCGTTTTTCCGCACCTACGGAGCGCGCGGCAGCACCGATTGTCGTAAATGCAATGATCCAACCACCAAACCAGCCGAATACGGGCAGAGTCTGAGTATCAACGCCATTGCGATGGAGGGTGAAGGGTACGATGACGATAAAGGCCGCTTGCACAAATATAAGCAGGGCCAATTTCCAGAGCCGCAAGTCACTCAAACTGGTCAACGCACCGCATAACACTACCAGTATCGCCGTAGTCCATAAGGCCCAGCCCGGCACACTGCGCAGCATCGTTCCATCGAGCATCTGAGCCAATAAATGCCCGTGAACTTCGACCCCAGCGATTGGGTCATTACCTTGCAATCGGGTCAGGGGTGTTTCGAAGCGATCAATTAGCGGCAGATCTGTCCCGATCAGAATGTATCGATCCGTTATGAAATCAGCCATGAAGGCCGCTTCTTCGTCATTGGCGAAAAAGTCGATTGCGAGCTTCATGAAAGGCGGTTCGTTCTCAAAGAAAGGCCGTCGATAGGCGATACTGCCCCGATGGTCGCGATAGGCATCGCTGCCAGGAACCAGGGAGTTGGCCATTAGCGGCGGCAGATCGTCTGGCTGATCAGGCCAACTGCGCTGGACATTATCATTGTCTGCACCGAGCTTGACGCTGGTCGGTTGCACCAGATCATTTGTCACGCGACGATGGAATTCGGCGATATAGTCGACCTGTCGAGGTTGCAGTCGGAGGTTTTCATTACTCGCGGTCGTGACAAAGGCCAGGAAGGTCGGCGTTTGCATCGCGTTCAGCGCATCAATGAGCATCTCATCATTGTCGGTTGGCTGGTCGATCAAGATGTCGATGGCAATTGCTCGCGGGCGCATCATATCAAGTGAGCCCAGCGCATTGGCGAGAATTTCACGATCAAGCGGTGAGCGCACGCCCGTATTGAGCAGCGTGTCTTCTTCATAGGTGACGATTGTTATGCGTTCGTCCTGTTCAACGCGTTCCATCGCGTAGCTTGAGCGGACGTCGAACAGCACACGCTCAATATCAACAGCGAAACCAAGGCCCCAGCTATAGCGCGCCAAAAGTATCGCAATGATCAATAGGACAAGGCTGGCGGACGTGCGAAGAGGCCCGACTTCACGCCAAAGTCGGCTCAACCGGCCAACGCTCCCAAGGTTGGGAGTGTTCGTGTCGGCTTCGGGGACCGATCCCTCAGTCATAATGCGCGGTTTGATATTCGATCATTTCAAAATGTTCAGTTCGCCCTGACGACCGATTGCGTCCCATCGCCGATTATCGCAAATCCAGCCCAATAATATGGGTGCGAAGTATCCGCATCATCCATCAAGCTTCGCTGCGCCGCGCGCATTGCTGCACCAAGACTATTGCTCGCCCCAGACTGGAACACCCCGGTTATCAGCCGCTCGGTTGCACCAAAGTCTTCGGGAGCAGGCCAGTGGCTGGCTATTACCGTCCGACTGCCAGCGCCGACAAAGGCTCGGACAAGCCCGTCAAGTGCGGATCCACCGCCGCTAACGCCGGCGGCTGTCGAGGCCGCGACGCCGGCCGCGCTGGCGGTATCACAGGCCGAAAGAATGACGAGATCGGCATCGAGGTTGAGATCGAAGATTTCGCTGAATTCTAGAAGTCCGTCCGACATGTCATCCGCCGCGAATGAAGTCATCAGGGCAGGCAATGGCGGGCAGTCTGCGCGTGCCTGGGTGACCAGCCCATGGGTTGCGAAATGCAGGATCCGAAAGTCCGACAAATCTCCACGTTGGATGATGGCGCTATCGGTAAATCTTGTCCCGGTCACTACATCTGAAACATCTTCCCCAATCAAGCGACGAGCTGTGTACAGCTCATCTGCTGGGATCGGCACGCTCCAGAAATTTGCGGGCCAGCTGCATCGTGGATCAGTAGGGCCAGATTGATAGTTTGTTCGCTGATATTGCGCCGTGGCCGGAGCGTTTTCACCGAAGCCGAGATACTGGCGTGACGCGGCCGAGCGCGGCAAGTTTCTGACGTCGCGGAAACCCCGAGCTGACAGCGCCGTACTGATGGCTCGCTCCCGGCCAAGCCATGCAATGCCTGAGAAATCAAATGGATCATTCCCTGGGGTGCTCGCGCGTTGCTCATAGGCGATTACGCCGGCTTCGTCCGTCACGAGAAGATTCGCCGGTAAGCTGAGCATGGCTCCGTCGGGCTCAAAAATCAGATGGTCAATGCCTGCGAGTTGATCGGCCGCCGGACCAATTATTTCCATGTACAACTGATGTGCGAGACGCACGTTGAACGGATAGGTCAGTCGGACACCATTCTCGATCGTAGAAATCGTATTCCTCAGATCTGTGACCCTTTGGTCAAGGGTGGCCGCATCAATCTGTGCGCGATAGGCACGCGCCGATTGATTGGTGGCGAGTACCGCATAGACTTGCCCGGCGACCTGGCTGAGTTTCAAATAGGCTTCGCCATCCTGCAAAGTACCTTGCAGGTCTGCTATCGTTAGAGCTTCGGTTGATACTGCCTGGTATCGAGGATAGCCGGACAGGGTGGCCTGAGTGGCAGCCTGTTCTGCGGTCAGCTGTTCAAGCTCCGCCGCCAGTGCATCAATTCGCAGCTCAGCCAGAGCATCACGCTCGTCGAGCGCTCGTAAACGCCCCAATTCGATCTGCGTACTCTCGACCGAGCGAGACAGCGTCACAGATTGGCGGAAGAGCCGTGCTGCCTCATCGTTCCCATTGCTGAGTTCGCGAGCAAGAACAGCCTGGGTGTTTGCAACACCCGGCCGGACCATTGTTTCGCTGGCGAGGAAAAAATCACTGACCAGCGTCGGATCATTGGCCATTTCTGCAAGGAGCAGTTCAAAATATGGCGCCAGTTGATTTTCAAGACTGGTCCGGGGAATCGCACGACCGCGAATTTCCGATACAATTTGGGAAAACAGCGCGAGCGCGGCATCGTTTCGCCCGTGCCGAGCAAGGAAAGCTGCCAAACGCGCTTTTGATGCGCTAGTCGCAATCGCGCTTGGATATTGGATCTCGAGAAGCTCTATTGCCAGGCGAAGCCGTGATTCCGCGGATCCAAGATCGCCCCGCGTTTCGTCAATTCCGGCCAATTCGGTAAGTGCCTGAGCTCGCAGCCGTGCTGTCGATCGAACACGACCGTCACGAACAGATCGAACCTCATCAAGCGAAGCATTCAAGGCGTCTATTGCCGGTCCATATTGACCGCGTATCCGGAGAATGGAGCCGCGCAGTTGTCGCGCCTGCGCATCAAGAATGATAGCGCGTTCACCAACCGTTAGCCGTTCACTCTCTTCGCCGCCCAGTTGCCGGGCAAACTCAGCGCCGCTGTTGATCTGTTGCGAAGTCGATTCATCAATTGCAGGCCCAGCAGACCCGTCCGAGGGCGTCATCAGTGCTTCAAGTCCGGAATCGAGAATGGCCAAGGCTTCATCGGATCTTTGCTGGTTTAACAGATGCAGAGCCTGGAAATTTCGACGCAATCGCAGCTGAGTAGCGCTGGCGCTGGGAATAGCGAGGGCCCGGGCATAGGTCGCATCAGCCGCCTCAAACTGGCCAAGATTTGATTGCTGCAATGCTTGATTGATCAGATATTCACCGGCGCGTTCTGGCGCATCTGGACCACCATCTGCAGAATTACGCCGAAACAGCGTTTCGAAGAATTCTGCTGCTTCGGCATAATCGCCGCTATTGTTTCGACGATATCCTTCCGCGAGTGCTTGATCGGTATCGAGTGTTCCGGCCTGAACGCGGGCGAACGCTGCCGCATCCCCCATGCCAGTCGTCGCGATTGATAGCTCGCCCGGCAAGATTTGATCGGCGACGATTGTGCGCAGCCCAAGCTGCAAAGCAGAATCATATCCCGCCAAACCTTCGGCTACATATACGGTGTTGTCGGACGCATGGCGGTACACGGTGTAGCCGACAGGCGCGGAACTCAGCGAGCAATCCTGGCGCTGGGCAGATCCTATGGTTTCCAGGGTCGTGTTGATCTCGCCGGAAGAGCATTGAACGCGATTGGCCCTGAGCGAAGCAAGGCGAGAAATGGGATCCGTGCTGCTGCGCAGGGCATAGATATGGCCGACGGGCTCTGCAGCATCTCGGCAAACAATCGAATAGGAACGGTCGAACATGGTTGAAAGGGCCGGGTCCGTCAGGCGGGCTTGAACTCGGCACAGCAGGCCGGATCCCGATCCCAGTCGGAAGCTGTCTTCCAGGCTTGGTCGAAGGTCCTGCGCCTGCGCTGGTGTCGATAGTGCAACGGCGCACATCGCAAGGACGCTTCCAAGAGCGATTGGCAAACGCATATTTCCCCCTTCGCACATTGATGGCGCGAATGTTTCCGCGTCCCAGATCAAAACTATGCGACCCCAGCCGGAACTATACCGCTCAAACGTACGGAATCCAGCGCTTGTTCAATATTTGGACCGATTTAGCGTCAGCGATTACGGATTCGACGCAACAACGAGGGGTTTGCGTCTGGGAGCCGACGGAGCTTGGGTAGTGGAGCAATGTCAAGCGAACCGCCGATTAAGCCCAAAGCCTTGGAAAAATCTCCATCCCAAAAAATAGGGCTGCGGGCGCTGAGGAAATATATCTCCTCTTCGATTCGTTGGACAAGAATGGACGCAAATCGGAGTTGGTTACCGCGATTGAATTCGATGCGGAGCCGCAGCCTATCGCTGTCTTCGAGTAGCGGCCGCAGCTCAATCTCTTCGGTGGTAAAGCTATTGCGCTGGCCGAACCCTTCATGTTGGCGGATTGTTTTGCCATTGGCGCGAATTATCAGATCGCCCTGGTGGAGCACCGCAAATTCCAACGTCGCGCTGTCCCGCTGAAAGCCGAGCAAAACATGATGCCGATTGGGAGGTGGGTCGGACAGCTTACCCATCTTTTCAACATTGGTTAGCCAGGCTGTCTGGCCATCTTCGCGATGCGCGCGGCCTAACATGATGCGCCCGCTGTTCGCTGGCGCACGGACTGCTGTCGGTTTGTGGAGGAGTAATTTTTTCGCCGGAAGGGATACCGCATCCAGCATTGTTTTTTGCATCAGATAGGCCGCATTGCCGGTCTGTTCTATGATCGTTGCATAGTCCTTGGCGTAACTGAACAGCGTTTCGGGAATGACAAACAGATCGCGATTTTGGCTCGCCGCACGGCTGACATATTCGTGAACAGTCCCCTTTGGCACACGATATTCTTCGAACTGGCCTATTTCGGCGAATAGGTCCTTTCGACCGGCGATGATCTCAACGCCATATGCGGCGCCTGTCAGGGACTGGCTGGCCATGTCTCCGCCCAGCGGCGCAAATATTGTGTCCGGCGCACCTTCTGCATCCGACGAGAAACGGAAAAGGCTGGTTAGCAAGACATCAGGCTGCGCCATGCTTGCTACCCGCAACGTGTCGCAAAAATCCGGTTCAAATCGGATTGCGTCGGTCGCCTGGAACATGATTATCCCTGCATTGGTGCGATCCATAGCGTGATTGAAACATGCGCCAGTGGCTCGGCCGACCGCCTCCACCAGTTCGACATGATCTGCGGCAAGATCGTCCAATTTCTGGCGTGCACCATCAGAAATAGGAACGGCGCTGTAGATAAGGACATGGTCCAGCGTGTCGATGGATAGAGCCTGAGCGATCGCCTGATCCAGCGCTGAAACAGTTGGGGCGTGAATAACCAAACATATCCGGTCGGCCGTGCTCGTCTCGGTATCAGTTGCAGTAGGGGCTTTATGTGCCGCAAGATAACGGTGAAATCCGTACCAGGTCGCCAGGTTGGCATCATTGTCGAAGGCCGGCTTTGCCAGTGGCTGGCCATCTTTCAGTGCACTTTCTAGGCGCGACGCCAGTTCTTCGATATCTGGCGGCACGAGAGTCGCGTCGTGATTGGACGGGTCGATCAGTTCAGCCGTTCCACCCACATCGGTGGCGACGAACGGGATCTTGTGCACAAGCGCTTCATAGACCGCCATTGTCGAATTCTCGATAAGCGAAGGCATCGCTGCGATCATGTCACGCGAACACATGAGTGACAGCGCTTCAGGTTGATTGCGATCTGTAATGATATCTACGGGAAACGGCCAATGTTCCGCGTGGTCGCGAATGAAGTCGAGTGGTTGAGCGCCGTCGAAACTTGATAACGGTTCGCCAGCTTTGCCCAGGAATGTAATCTGATCGATTGCGATGCCTTGCGCCACCAGCATATCAACCGCCAGCACAAATAGATCGAGACCTTTGCGAGGTTCGAGCCGACCAAAGAATACGAGTTCGCGTGTCTTGACGATATCGCCATAGTCACGCTTCGGACGGACATCCTCGACGATGACCTCTGAAAAATCGACGATATTTGGCTGCACATAGGTGCGACCTTCAGGTAGCCGATACCCAATGTGATCCATGAAGCTCAGCAGGTGCGCACTGCCGCCGATTACCATGTCAGTCCATTCGACGCATTTCTGTTCGGCATAGCTGGCGATCAGCAAATCGACATTGTCGATGGGCTGCATCTGATAGTGGCGATTCCAGATATATGGAGATGATGTCTTCGTCAGGAACACTGTCTCGTGAAACGCAAGCCCAAGCCGTTTGGCCTGAAGCGCGTAAAATGCACCGCCGCGCCATTCCGAGCTATGGACCACATCAAATGGTGAACTTGCCTTGAGCCAGCGATAAAAGCTCAGCCAACGCGATTGCCAGTGCGCACTTGCCCCTGCGATAGGCTCTTCCACGTCGGGAAGCGGAACAAAATCAATCCCAAATCCGGCATAATGCTCAATCCAATGCTCGACCGATTCATTCTCTACCTGCCGACCTTTCAGATAGCATATCGTGACACTGTGACCGTCTGCGGCCAGGCCACGGGCAAGATGATAATAGGTTGATGCAATTCCGCCATTACGCACCGGGCCAACAATCTCTTCAGTAGCGATTAGGACGCGCAATGCACCCGTCGCCTGGCTTTGCAGGTCGCCTAGTGTGGGAAACGTAATTACGTCGAAATCATCTCGCTGCATCGGGATTGCCTAATCTGGAAAACAGCGATTGGCCACTTTCATTCGGGTTACAGTTTTGCCCGTGCCCCGCCTGCGCCTGAATCTGATCGACGAACGCATTGAAAAAGAGAGTGGCATTTAGCGGGTTGGTCGCTTATCGGGCGCCTCTTGGCAGTGCAATTGCGGTGATGGGACAAGATGATGGAAAAGAAACGCGTAGTGGTAACCGGAGGCGCCGGTTTCGTCGGCAGCAATTTGATAGCGCGCTTGGAAAGCCTTGGCGGCTTTGATGTAACAGTCCTTGATAGCGAAGTACTCGGGTCGCGAGAGGCAATCGCCGATCTGGATACTACCTTCATCAAAGGTGACATTTGTGATCCGGAAGCCGTCGAAAAGGCTTTGGATGGTGCAGATGCCGTCGTACACCTGGCTGCTGACACACGCGTTATTCCTTCGATTGAAGAACCCAAGTTCAATTTCGATGTGAATGTCGGCGGTAGCCTGGTCATTCTGGAGGCAATGCGGCGCCTTGGGGTCAATAGGATCATCAGCGCATCGACCGGTGGCGCGATTATCGGCGAAGCAAATCCGCCGGTCCATGAAGGCATGGTCGCCTCTCCGGCATCACCCTATGGCGCGTCCAAGCTGGCCGTTGAGGGATATTGTTCTGCCTATTCGGCGTGTTACGGCATAAAAGCAGCATCGCTGCGTTTCTCAAATGTCTATGGCCCGCGATCCTGGCACAAGGGTAGCGTTGTGGCACTGTTCATCAAGCAGATCCTGCGGGGTGAAACGCTGACCGTATACGGCGATGGAGAGCAGACCCGCGATTATGTCCATGCGCAGGATCTCGCAGATGGTATCGTTGCTGCCATTCAGTCGGATGCGTCTGGGCCCATTCAGCTCGGCACCGGTCTCGGAACACCGTTAAATGCCATTATCGACATGCTTCGCGAAATCAGCGGCCAAGAGATAGCAGTGAACTATGAACCGTTCCGTGACGGTGAAATTGTGCATACCTGGTGTGACATCAGCCATGCACGCGAAACATTGGGTTATGATCCCAGAATTACCGTGCGGGAGGGGCTTGAGGAAAGTTGGCGTTGGTTCGTTGATAATCGCGATCGGCTCTCGCTTTAGCTTGTTTCTGACGCTGGATTTTCGCACAGTCCCGCCATCGTGACCCAGATTGCCTATTTCGAACCGTCCTACACCGCTCATAATGCGCGTGATTGGGAAATCAGGGGCAGCTACAAATATCCGAGTCTTTTGGGTGATCTGCACACAATGGCGAAGATTACGCTGTTGATGCCTACGCTGCCGCCTGAGACGGATCCTCACCGTATCATGCTGGAAACAAACTATGATGTCCGCTTTGTGGCGTTGGACACATTGGACGATGCTGGTGATGCAAATATTGAATCACTGGTTGAGGATTATGCGACCGCAATCGCGAACCTCGAACCTGACATTGTCAGCACTTTGAATGGCCGGATGATTGGGCATAATTTTGCGCTGGCCCGTGCTGCCAAGGCTGTTGGCAAAGACTTTGTGTATCGGATTGCCGGGAACGATATTGCCACTCAAATCGCGGTACGCGAGGCGGCCGGTCGACCTGTCACCGGTACGGCCTATCTGGCCACGCTGATCGCGCAAGAGCGCTACGCTGCAGAGGTCGCGAGATCGGTAATCGTGATGGGTGGCACTGAGCGCGAACGCGCTGCTGGTCGCGTTGCTGACCCGAGCAAGATTCACATTTGTCGCCGCGGCGTCGACCAATCACATTTTACACCTGCTGCGAACGCGTCAAAAAGCTGCAACCGGATACTTTTTGTGGGCCGAAATAGTGCGGAAAAAGGGATCGATTTGATCGAAGGCGCAGCGGACATGCTCGCCAAGACGCGGCCTGAAATTGAGTTTACTGTCGCCGGTGACTTTGACCCGCGAACTGAGGGAAATCGGCACTATCTGGGATTTCATGGATATGCCGATCTCCCAACCCTGTACCAGGATCACGACGCATTGCTGCTGCCCGCACGGTCAGAAGGGTTTCCGCAGGTTGTGATGGAAGCAATGAGCTGCGGTTTGCCAGCGATCCTCTCAAAAAGCCTGTTTGAACATGATTTTGGAGCGGGTGACGGCGTGACCTTGATAGATCGCGACGTCCGTTCAATCGTTGACGCAATCTCCTCCTGGCATGACGATGACTCCCTCTTTGCAAAAGTCCGCTCCGAGGCAATCGGCCAAGCGAAAGAGCATTTCGATGCGACGGAGAACGGCGAGCATTATCACACGATTTTGCTGGGGCAGGGCAAATGACCGGCGATCAGACATCTAATGTGCGACGCTACTGGTTAGCGGATTCAGATGCGGTTGATGCAATTGAAAGCGCTGTAAATCCGCCGAATTGGGGGAATTGTGACGTTCCCGTAACAATATTTTGCCTCGATGCCGCAACCTTTGCAGCTCTGGCACCAATGGCCGAGAGCGATAACAGTATCGAAGTGCTTGATTCGAGCGAGGAAACGGCATTCGCGTCTGCCTTCAGTGCGCATATCGCGAAGGAACAGGCAGGTTATGTCCAAGTGACCGGGCATGCCATCGAAGATTTCCCGGCGAGCGTCTCGTTGATCCTCGAACATTTGGTCGAGGGCACACCGCAGGCAGTTGCAACGACCATGCTGGCCGTGTCCCGGTATCGAACGGAAATGCCCGATGGCAGTGCAGCTGTTGCGCCGCGGAATGTCTGGCTCAGGACATCGCAGGTTCGCAGCCAACTATCGGAAATGACAGCAACCTCTCCAGCTTCAGTACTTGACGCGATCGAGGCCATTATTGGGGAATTGACAATTGAGCCGTTGCCGCTTGTTTCCGGCGCCTTCTATCTGACGCAGGCAGAACAAGCCGAACTCGTCGGTGCTGCACGTAGCGCGGCGGAGTGGCGCGCAAGGGCTGCGGAATCGGCGGCGGAAGTCGATCGATTGCTGAGTGAGAAGCGGGTTCGCGCCGGCCGTGAAGCAGCGCTTCGAGCGCGCCATGACCGAGATCTGGCTCGGCAAGTAGAGCGTACTCGGGCCGAAATCGAACGTCTGCATCGCGCGGCTGGCTGGGCAGGCCGGTGGCGTGCGCGTTTCGCTCGGATGTTTGGCGGAAAATGAGCACCGTCCGTTCGCTGGTACCGGATGGCGCGCTAGCTGCCGCAATTCTGGCGACGCGTGAAGGCGGCTGGAGCGAGGCAATCCGGCTGTGGCGGGATATTTTCCGGACCGGCCTGCATGACTCACTGGCCGCGGGTTGCATAGCCGAAGCCGCATGGCATCTCGGCAATACCGGCATTTTCGATCACATGATCGCCCATTGCCCTGACAAGGAAGCATTGCTGGCCGCGCTCAGCGCGCATGACCGCAGCGATAGCGTTCCGCACAAAGACTGGGCCTTAGGCGACTGGTCCACTCGTATGTCCGAGCAAGTCAGAATGTTCCAGAATGACCATATCCTCGGGCATCTGTGCCCGGAACATCTTTCAGATCAGGCTATCGCCGGCGATCGCCGCGTTGGCACTTTGGAGCGCCTCAAGGCGCCGCGCGCGAAAGTGGTTCAGGAGATTGTGACCGAGCATGTTGCAACGAAGGACGCACAGGCGCTCGGTGAGTATGGCAAGACGCTGATTGATCGCGCTGCCCCACCCGACGCGCTGCATTGGGTGATCCTTGGCATGGCACGACTTGGTGCAGGCTCGGGCGAGAGCGAGTTTGACAGCTTACGCCATGCTTTTGCGACCTATCCGCTGCGGGATACGGATCGCCAGCTTGCCGATGCACGCTTGTATCGCGGCCTCGGCTATCCGTATTTGGCCAGATTGATACTTCGCAGAGCGTTAGAGACGGTTCGGCGCGCGAAAGATCGGGCCAAGATCCGCAGGCGTTTGGCAAAACTGGCGGCCGTGAATGATCGTTGGCTCGATGATCGCGATATCCTGACCGCGGCCGATTTTGATAGTAAAACGGAAGCACGTGACGCTTTGCTGGCGCTTACCGAACCGCTTGATACCGGTGCCGGCGAACCTCTGATTTCTGCGTTCGATTGGTTGCTGGATCGGGTTGTCCTTAATGCCGATCGCTATGAGCCAGAAGACCGGCTGCTAATGGTAGGAAATACATTAGGCTGCGGTGGCATGGAGCGGATTTTGGCGAGATCCTATCGCCATTTTTCTGATAGTGGCCAGTTTGACCATGTTGACTTGGCCTTGCTGGACTTTGCTGAAGGACAAGCGTCGGCCTTTTACGCCGGTGAAGCCGGGGTCACTCCCGAAGATGTCCTTGTCCTGAGTGGCGACGGCAGCGCGCGAATGCCTTGTGCGCTCCTACCGGGCAGCTGGAAGATACGGGCCCAAAAGCTCTGCGATCATATCGTGGCGACCAAACCTGGCGTCATCCACGCCTGGAATGACCTGACCGGATTATTGGCAGCTTTTGCCGGGTTGGCTGCTGGCTGTCCGAAGATCATTGTTCATTTTCACCACGCGCCAGGTGTTCCACAATCTGGGCGGGCCGAGCAGATATCGTCCTATCCCGAAATATATCGCCGCTTACGCGTCAGGCCTGAGATATCGACAATCTTTTGCGCGGAGGCTGCTGCCCGGGGATATGCCAATTGGTGGCGTGTCGATCAGGATGAACGATTTCGCGTGACATATAACGGTTTCGATTGGGACACCCCGACGCAGGACAAGGGTGCCGCAAAGATCGCATTAGGCATTGCGCCCGATGCACCAGTGATTGGAACTGTGTTCCGCTTCTCTAACGTGAAACAGCCTTTGCTTTGGGCGGAGGCGGCAATTGCCTTTGCGAGAAAACGGCCTGAGGCGTGCTTTCTCATGGTTGGCGATGGTCAGCTGCAAGATGACGTTGCGCGACGGTTCGATAGTGCCGGAATGACAGACGCTCTCATCATGCCTGGCCGGGTTGAGAATGTGGCCGACTACCTTGCCGCAATGGATGTTTTCTGGCTGACGTCGAAAACCGAGGGGCTGCCAAATGTGCTGATCGAAGCGCAATTCACACATGTCCCGGTGATCGCATTCGACGTTGGTGGGGCGAGCGAAACTTTCTTGCCGGGTGCGTCCGGCATTTTGGTGGAACCGGATAATCTTGCCGCGCTGGCCGAAGAGACGGACGCGTTGCTGTCAGACTCGACGCGGATTTCGAAAATGGCAGAGGCCGGGCACAACAATGCGGTGCAATCTTTCTCGGCCGATGCGTTTTATGATCGTTTGAGCCGCGCATATTCTGAAAGCTGATCCCAGCTTTGAGGGGTGACAGCCTTGCCAAGCCCTCTCGACATTGATTGAACATCGGGATGGAAAAAGCTTGGCGTTTCGCGATTGATCGCGGCGGGACATTTACCGACGTGGTTGCGATCGCACCCGATGGTCAATTGCATGTCGAAAAGCTGCTTTCTGAAAATCCCGAACAATATGAGGACGCAGCCGTTGCAGCCATCCAGCGGTTGCGGACGCGATATGGCGAAGGATCGATTGCCAGTGTCAAAATGGGCACGACCGTTGCAACCAATGCATTACTTGAGCGCAAAGGTGAGCGCGTTGCACTAGCGGTAACGAGCGGCTTTGGAGACGCATTGCGGATCGGCTATCAGGCGCGCCCGGAGATTTTCGCGCGGCACATCAAGCTTCCCAGCCAGCTCTACGATCATGTGATCGAAGTCGATGAACGCGTGCGCGTGGATGGCATGATCGAGCGCCCGCTCAATGTTAAGGCGGCGCGGCGAGCGTTCGAAGCCGCTTATGCCGACGGTTTTCGCGCGATCGCCATTCTGCTGATGCATGGTTGGCAGTATCAGGATCATGAGGGGATACTCGCCGAAATGGCGCGGGAGATCGGTTTTTCACAGGTCTCGGTGAGTCATGAGGTGGCCCCGCTCGTCAAACTTATCGGTCGCGGCGATACGACAGTAGTTGATGCCTATCTTTCTCCGGTGCTGCGCCGGTATGTGAACAAGGTTGTGGATGGAATTGGGGATGATGTCCGTCTGCAATTCATGCAATCAAACGGCGGACTTGCGGATGCCAAAGCGCTTCGCGGGAAGGATGCGATACTGTCCGGCCCCGCCGGTGGCATTGTCGGAATGGCGAAGACGGCCGAGCAGGCGGGCTATGACCATATAATCGGATTCGACATGGGTGGCACCTCGACCGACGTCTCGCATTATGCCGGCGAATATGAGCGGACGTTGGAAACTGTTGTTGCAGGCGTTCGTATTCGCGCGCCGATGCTGCAGATCAATACCGTCGCGGCCGGTGGCGGATCGATATGCCATTTCGACGGTAGCCGCTTCCGCGTTGGCCCGGACAGTGCCGGCGCGGTTCCCGGGCCGGCCTGTTATCGGCGCGGTGGGCCGTTGACGGTCACTGATTGCAATGTTGCTTTGGGCAAAATCGACCCCGACCATTTTCCGCATGTCTTCGGACCGAATGGCGATCAGCCGATCGATAGGAACATTGTCGATCAGCGGCTCGCGGAGCTTTCGGCGAAGATCGAAAAGGCAACCGGCAACCGGATGAAACCGAAAGAGATCGCGGCCGGTTTCTTGCGGATTGCGGTCGATAATATGGCCAATGCAATCAAGAAGATCTCGATCGCCCGCGGTCATGATGTGACCCGCTACATGCTTGCCTGTTTCGGCGGAGCAGGGGGGCAGCATGCCTGTGCTGTTGCCGATGCGTTGGGCATCGATCGGATACAGGTGCATCCCTTAGCGGGGATATTGTCGGCCTATGGCATTGGCCTTGCCGACATAACGGTCCTTCGGGAGGTGACTTTCGGAAATGCTCTGGGCGTAGATTTTGCGTCGGAAATCGCTGATCTTGTATCAGAAGCGGAGCAGGCGGTTTGCGATCAGGGGGTGGCGGCTGACGTGATCGAAACGGATCAACGCGTCGCTCTACGCTACGACGGCAGCGACAGTGTTATCGAGATTGCGTGCGCTGACCCTGAGGCGATGCGCGCCAGTTTCGAAGCATTGCACCGATCGCAATTTGGCTATGCCGACAGCGACGCGGATGTGATTGTCGAAACGCTAATTGCTGAAGCAGTCGGGCGCGGCGCCGGCGGATTTGCAGATGCGGTTACCGCTCCAGAAAGCGGTGATAGTGCTGGTGAGGCTGGTGGCGGAACTGCTGTGCAACGCAGCGCAATTGCGCCTGGGACTGTGATCACTGGTCCCGCCATGATCGTCGAAGCAACGGCAACGACCTATGTCGAGCCGGGATGGCAGTCGGAAGCGGATGCGTTCGGCAACCTGATCCTCACCCGCGCCACGCCGCGCGCCGAACATCATGCGATCGGGACGACAGTCGACCCGGTAATGCTGGAAATATTCAACAACCTCTTCATGGCGATCGCCGAGGAAATGGGGGTTGCGCTGCAAAGCACGGCGAGCTCAGTGAACATCAAGGAACGGCTCGATTTTTCCTGTGCGCTGTTCGATCCAACCGGCGCGCTGATCGCCAATGCCCCGCATATTCCGGTGCATCTCGGATCGATGGGCGACAGTATTCGCACAATCATTGAGGCGCGGGGCGATGCCATTGATGGACGTGGAATTCACCCCGGTGATGCCTATGTCCTGAACGCACCCTATCGTGGCGGCACGCATCTACCGGACATTACTGTGATCGTGCCGGTCTTCCATCCGAGCGAAGATACACCCGCAGCTTTTGTCGCCGCCCGTGGCCATCATGCCGATGTGGGCGGGATAGCGCCCGGATCCATGCCATCGGATAGCCGAACGATCGACGATGAAGGCGTGTTGCTCGACAATGTGCTGATGGTCGACAAGGGCCAGTTCCTTGAATCGGAGATGCGCGAGATATTGGGCGCTGGCGCGCATCCGGCGCGTAATCCAGATCGTAATATTTCCGATTTGAAAGCCCAGCTCGCGGCGTGTACGCGCGGTGCTGAAGAGCTTGTGCGGATTGCGAGGGATTACGGCCGTGATGTCGTCGCTGCCTATATGGATCATGTGCTGGCCAATGCCGAAGAAGCCGTGCGCCGGTTGATCGCAAAGCTCGACGATGGCGCCTTCACCTATGGCCTGGACAATGGCGCAGAGGTCGCGGTCGCGATCTCGGTCGATCGCGGCAATCGGTCAGCAAAGATCGATTTTACCGGCACGAGCGAACAGCAACCCAACAATTTCAACGCGCCCTATTCGATTACTCGTGCCGCAACGCTCTATGTCGTGCGCACATTGATCGATGATGCAATCCCGATGAATGACGGGTGTTTGCGGCCGATCGAACTGGTTGTGCCCGAAGGATCGATGCTGAATCCACAATATCCGGCGGCCGTTGTCGCGGGCAATGTCGAAACCAGCCAGGTTGTAACGGACGCGCTGTTTGCAGCGACGGGCCGTCTTGCGCCGTCTGCTGGGACGATGAACAACTTCACCTTCGGCAATGAGCGGCATCAATATTATGAGACGATCTCGGGCGGTTCGGGCGCCGGACCAGATCATGACGGCACCAGCGCGGTGCAAACCCATATGACGAACAGTCGACTGACCGATCCGGAAATATTGGAAACGCGATTACCCGTATTGCTTGAAAGCTATTCCATTCGACGCGGATCCGGCGGGCAGGGGCGTCACAATGGCGGAGACGGCACCGTGAGGCGCGTGCGCTTCCTTGAAGCAATGCATGCCAATATGCTCGCCAACCGCCGCAAAATCCCGCCCAAGGGAATAGCCGGTGGTGGGGATGCAGCGCCCGGTCACAACATAATCGAACGCAAGGATGGTAGTCGCGAAGAACTGCCAGCCACAGCGTCGAGCGCGCTGGAACCGGGCGATGTCTACATAGTCGAAACGCCCGGGGGAGGCGGATTTGGGGGAAGCGAATGAGTGAGTATCTGGTGCTGTCCGGCGTCCTGATTGTGATTGTCGGATTTGCCTTGCGGTTGAACCCGTTATTGGTGGTGACGCTTGCCGCGCTGGCTACAGGGCTTCTCGGCGGGCTTGATTTCGTGGCAGTGATCTCGGCCTTTGGCGCGGCCTTCAATGACAATCGCTACATCAGCGTAGTCTGGATCGTCCTGCCGGTGATCGGGCTCTTGGAACGCTATGGCCTGCAGCAACGGGCGCGCAGCCTTATCGAACAGATACGCAGCGCAACGATGGGGCGACTCCTGCTTCTCTATCTGCTTTTCCGCCAGATTACGGCCGCGCTAGGCCTGACCTCGGTAGCCGGTCATGCACAAACCGTCCGCCCTTTGGTTGCGCCTATGGCGGAAGCCGCCGCCGAAAAAACCCATGGCGAGCTTGAAGAGGATGAACGCGAACAGGTGCTCGGCATGTCTGCTGCGACCGACAATATCGGCCTCTTTTTCGGCGAGGATATTTTCGTAGCAATTGCCTCGATCCTGCTGATCCAGGGTGTCTTCCAAAGCTATGGATATGAGCTGACGCCGCTGCAATTATCGGTCTGGGCAATCCCGACGGCAATTTGCGCCTTCATCATCCATGGCTCGCGTCTCCTCTGGTTCGATAAACGGCTTGGCCGATCAAGCGGGAGGGCAGGCCAATGATTACTCTGGACTGGCTCTACATTCTTGCCGGAATCGCATTCTCGCTGTTCTCACTGCTCAGCGCGCTTGATCAAGCCAATGGCAAACGGTTCGGAAATGCAGCCTTTTGGGGCCTGCTCGCGATCAGCTTCTTCTTTGGTGGTATGCTGAGTGATTTCGCGAACGGGATTTTGGTGTTGGTGCTGGTGGGTATCGCCGGGATTGGATGGCTCGGACGCAGCGATCCACCGACGACGAGCCTCGAAGAACGCCTCGGCCTGTCCGAAAAATTCGGCAACCGCTTGTTTCTTCCAGCACTTATCATTCCGATCACAGCCTTCGCTGGCACGATCCTCTACAACTACACACCGATCGGCGATTCAGGAGTGTTTGAGACTCGATGGGTCACGCTGATACTGCTCGGCCTTGGTGTTTTGATCGCGCTAATTGTCTGCGTCGCCTGGCTTCGTCCGCCTTTGCTGGCACCGATTGAAGAGGGGCGGCGGCTGATGGACTCCATTGGTTGGGCCGCCGTGCTTCCGCAAATGCTGGCGGCGCTAGGTGCCGTGTTTGCCCTGGCTGGTGTGGGCGATGTCATCGGCGGGATTGCTGGCGGGGTGATACCGGACGGCAATGTCTTTGTGGCCGTGCTGATCTTCTGCCTGGGCATGGCGCTCTTCACGATGATCATGGGCAACGCATTCGCTGCATTTCCTGTCATGGCGGCAGCGATTGGCATTCCGTTTCTGGTAATCGAATATGGTGGCAATCCGGCGATTATCGGAGCCATCGGCATGCTGGCCGGCTTCTGTGGGACATTGATGACGCCGATGGCGGCGAACTTTAACATTGTCCCGGCGGCTTTGCTCGAGCTCAAGAGCCAATATGGTGTTATCCGGATGCAGGTGGCGACGGCCATTCCGCTGCTGGCCTGCAACATTCTTCTCATCTACTTTCTGGCATTCTGATGGATATCGAAAACACCTCCAGCCTCACCGAAGAGCTTGCCGCCAAGTTCGCGGGCATCGCCTTGGGCCATGTAACGCAACAATATCCGCACAAGCTGGATCATGTTCTCAACGGCCCCGAGGATGCGCAGGAGCCCAAGGCGCTGCATCCCATCTTCTATGGCAGCTTCGATTGGCACAGCTGCGTTCATGGCTATTGGATGCTGCTGACATTGCGGCGGCTCTATCCCGATACGGCGTTTGCAAGGGAGATCGAAACTCTCGCCGATCGCATGTTGACCGAGGAGAAAGTCGGAGCCGAGCTGGCCTATCTGGAACGCGAATATTCGGGCGGTTTTGAACGGCCTTATGGATGGGCCTGGCTGTTGGCATTGCACCAGGAAGCTGCTCTCCACACCGACCGCGATTGGGGCGCAAATCTTGAGCCCCTGGCCCGTGAATTTGGGGCGCGGTTCAAACTTTTCCTGCCGAAACAGGGATATCCAATCCGAACGGGCACCCACTATAACACCGCCTTTGCGCTGGTCCTCGCTCATGGCTGGGCGGAGACGCATGACACTGATCTGCTCGGTCTGATCCGCGACCGGGCGGGTTACTATTATGGCATGGATCGGGACTGCCAGGCCTGGGAGCCCGGAGGAGATGAATTTCTCTCATCCGCAATGATCGAGGCGCTGTGTATGCGGATCGTGCTCGGCAAGGATGATTTCGCCGAATGGTTTGCTGCATTCTTGCCGCGGATCGATATTGGCGAACCGGTGAGCTTGTTCACACCCGCACAGCCAAGCGACCGCAGCGATGGCAAGATTGCGCATCTCGATGGATTCAATCTGGCACGCGCCTGGTGCTGGCGGGCGATTTCAGACGCCGTCCCGGAACTGGTGGCAGAACAGGTGAAGCAAATTGCCGAACGCCATCTCAATGTCGCGCTATCGCACGTTGAAGGCGATTATATGGGCGAACATTGGCTCGCCAGCTTTGCGGTATTGGCGCTCCGGGCCTAGCGGTCAGGAAGCTGTGTTTTCGAGCGCTTCGGACGCTTGGGTCCAAAGCTCTTCCTGCTCAGCGATTTTCTCGTCGAGCTGAGCGCGTTTCATCATCAACTCGGTCATCGTTGCGGACGCAAGTTCGCCCTTGGCCTCATCTGGGGCAAACATGGCCTGATCGATGACTGATCGTTCGGTTTCGAACTTTGCGATCAACGCTTCCGCATCCTTGGCGCGCTTGCGCAGGGCCTGGCTTTGTTTGCGCGCTTCCGCGGCATCGCGCCGCGCCTGTTTGGCATTTTTCCGTGATCCGGCTTTGGCCTCGGCTGCCGGCTCATTCTTGCGCAGCACCAGATCCGTATAGTCGTCGATCGAGCCGTCAAATTCTTGGGCTGTGCCATCTTCGATGAGGATGAGGCGATCAGCGGTAAGTTCCAGCATATGGCGGTCATGACTGACGATCACAACCGCGCCGGAATAGTTAGCCAGTGCCTGAATCAACGCCTCTCGTGCATCGACATCAAGATGGTTTGTCGGTTCATCCAGGATCAGCAAGTGCGGTGCATCTCGCGTGATCAGAGCCAGTGCCAGCCGGGCGCGTTCACCGCCGGATAGCTTGCGGACTTCGATAGTGGCCTTGTCGCCCGTAAATCCGAACCGCCCAAGCTGCGCTCGTACCGCGCCGGGTTTTGCATCGGGCATGACACGGGTCATGTGATCGAGTGGCGTATCATCGCCGTCCAGCTCTTCGACCTGATATTGGGTGAAATAGCCCACCCGGGTTTTGCCATGGATCGCGATCTCACCGTCCATCGGTGACAGCTGCCGGGCGATCAGCCGCGCGAGGGTCGTCTTGCCGTTACCATTGCGGCCAAGAAAGGCGAGGCGGTCCTCCGGATCGATCCGGAGCGACACGCGCGAGAGCACTGGCGTACCTTCCTCATAGCCGACCGCCGCATCGTCGAGCACAATCATAGGTGGCTTCATTTCGCCGGGGCTGGGGAAGCCGAATACCAATGTCGGATCTTCAACAGCCGCTTCGACCGGTGCCATGCGCGCCAGCGCTTTCATGCGGCTTTGCGCCTGTTTTGCGGCGTGCGCTTTGGCACGCCAACGATCCACGAATTTCTGCAGTTTTTCGCGCTCGGCGACCTGCTTGGCACGAACCGATGCAGCTTGTGCAGCCTGTTCAGCCGCCTGTTTTTCAAACGCATCATAGCCACCGGGGTAGAGCTTCGTCCGCCCAGCTTTCAGATGGAGAATGTGGTCGACCACATTATTGAGCAGGTCGCGTTCATGGCTGATCACCAGCATCGTACCGCGATAGTCGCGCAGGAAATTCTCGAGCCACAGTGTCGCCTCAAGGTCGAGATGGTTGGACGGCTCGTCGAGCATCAGCATGTCGGGTGCGGTGAACAAGAGCGCTGCCAATGCGACACGCATCCGCCAACCACCCGAGAAACTTTCCAGCGGTTGGGCCTGCATCTCTTCATTGAAGCCAAGACCGCCAAGAATGCGCGCAGCACGCGCCGGCTCGGCGTGCGCATCCATCGCATTGAGCCGCTCATGAATATCGCTAATCCGTTGCGGGTCGGTTGCGCGGTCTGCTTCGGCAAGAAGATCGGTTCGTTCGGAATTCGCCGCGAGAACCGTTTGGAGCGGCGATTGCTGGCCAGCCGGTGCTTCCTGCGCGAGATAGCCGATCCGCATGTCTTTCGGCATATCGATCGTGCCATCATCGCATTCGATCTGGCCGGTCAACGCGCGCATCAATGTTGATTTGCCCGCGCCATTGCGACCGATCAGGCCGACCTTCGCCCCCGGCGGCAACGCAGCAGTGGCGCCGTCCAATATGATGGTCCCGCCGAGGCGGACCTTGATGGTGCTGAAATTGATCATGGGCGCGCCGCATATAGCGGATGCGCGCTGCGACGCCAGATGCTGTGTTACAATCAGTGCTGAGCGTTACCCTTCGGCTAGGATTGCTTCCATGCGGGTCTTGAGGATCGGGGTAAGATCAGCAGCATCCACGGCGAGCTGCGCCCAATAGCGTGCTCGAGACTGCGATGCAGCGATACCGTCTCCGGTTGCGTACATAATCGCAGTATAGGCACGCGGAATCGAATAGCCGACGCGCGCGGCCTGCAGGCAATGTTCGAACGCCTGCTCAATTTCGAAGCCAGCCTGCGAAATCTCGCACAGCCAGTTATGGCCTTCGTCATTGTCCGCATTTGCCAGCGCTTCGAGAGCAGCAATTTGCACGTCGGGACGATCGCGACGGAGAGTTAGCGCATAATGTGCCCAAGCGTGGCCGAGCTCGGCCGCTTCGTGATATAGGCGCGTGGCTTCGGCAACATCGGTTACCCCCAAAGTCCCGACCAAAAGCACGGCGGCAAGATGTGATTTCGCCTTGGCATAGCCCAGATCACTTGCAGACCGCATCAACGACAAGGCGCGCGGATATTCATCAGCCGTCCCATGGCGCGACAGAAAATAGCCGAGCTCCAATAATCCTGCCGGATGATCGGTCTCCGCCGCGAGCTCTAGCCACCGGCGCGCTTCGGTAAGGTCTTCCTCTACAGCGACGCCATTGGCGTACATATAACCGACCAGGTACAACGCGAGCGGATCTCCGCTCTCGGCCATCTCTGTCAGATCCTCGACGCTATATTGCTCCAGCAGGCGCACCACCAAGATCGGCTCGTCGACGGTGCTGAGTGTTTCGAGAGGGATGTCTAGCCGCTGCGGCGGGGGAGCCGGTTCGACGTCCTGACTTGCAATGTCGATAGCGGGCAGGGGAGACGATCCGGGGGGCAGAAAGTAGAATGGCCGCGACCATGATCCGGCAAATTGTGGAAATTGCGGTTTGTCGAAATGTGCGGTCACATTAGCGACATGTTCGCGGACATGGGTAAAGACATAGGGCAAATCGAGCCCAGGAAAGCTGATCCCACGTCCGACAGCCGTTGCAAACGGGCTCAGCGGATGATCGTCGGGCACCGCATCATAGGCTTCGTCACCCATTGCAGTGGCATAGAATACGACAGAATTTGGCGCGTCGACTGCTCCAAAGAATGACGCTCGGCTGCCTTCGGGCAATTCTGCAAATCTGCGAGTCTGGACAGCAGACCGACATGCGTCGAGGAAAAAGATGCTGAAACCTTGTGTTTCCGCAGCGCCGACGATTGCGTCCATATTGATATAATAGGCGTTGATTGTGTCCGGACTCAGCGATGCCGGCGCATCAACCGGAACAATATAGTTCTGCAGCCCATATTCGATGCCGTGCCCGGCAAAATAGACGATGGCTACATCAGCAAGCGCCGCCCGTTCGCCAAATGCTGTCAACGCATCGATTATCTCATCCAATGTGCCATCGGTTACCAATGTGACATCGAACTGAGCATCGCCGCGCGCCGGATGTGCAAGTAGATCCGCAATGTATGCGGCATCGCGCGCCGCATTGGGCAATGGTTCCCAACGACTTTCGGGTGAATAATTGCTGTTACCGATTACCAACGCGACACGCTCACCGGATTGCGAATAGGCGGGGCTTTGCGCAATCACGATCGCGATGATCGCTAGAATGCCGCCAAACAGCTGGACAATGACATTGTAGCGCATGATTTTCCCCTGGGTATGTCGCAGATTGCGCGACAAGTGCGCTGACATTGCGCCTTTTTGTTCCAGAAACTCAAGGAAAAACAGTTTGGAGGCCCGAGCCGGAATCGAACCGGCGTACACGGATTTGCAATCCGCTGCGTCACCACTCCGCCATCGGGCCCCGCGGAAACGTTTGGAGGGCGCGCAAATGGGCAAGCAGCAGCAATCTGTCAAGCGCAACCGTGCTTTTGTCGAAAGGGGTGGAGAGTATGCTTGGCCTAAACGCACAATATCGATAGAAGGCAGCGTTGACGCAGCTGTATTGCTTATATAAGACAGCTAAAGAAATACCGACGAATAACAAGGCCAACTCATTATGAGCCATGATTTCGAAGCGATGCGCCTGGCAATGGTAGAAAGCCAGCTCAGGACCAGTGCGGTCGATGACCGTCGTGTCGTGAAGATTATGTCCGAAATTCCGCGCGAAAATTTCGTGCCGTCCGACAAGGCTTCGCTGGCCTATGCCGAGATGTTGCTGCCGCTCGTCGATGGACGCCGCATGAATCTTCCACTCGCGACCGGGCGACTGATTACCGAGCTTGGCCTTTCACCGGATGACCATGTTCTCGTGGTTGGATCCGCTGGCGGTTATACGAGTGCTTTGTGCTCGCGGATCGCAAAATCTGTCGTTGCCCTTGAGGAAGATGACGCTCTGGTCACCCATGGTAAGACGGCATTGTCCGACTATCCCAATGTCGAATGTGTCCAGGGTGCATTGACCGATGGATGGACGCAGGGCGGTCCCTATGACGCAATTCTGGTTGATGGTGCGGTCGAACATATTCCCCAGGCGCTGGTGGATCAGCTTGCCGATGGTGGACGCCTCACATCGGGCCTGATTGAAGATGGCGTAACGCGGCTCGTATTCGGCCGCAAACTTGGCGATGCCTTTGGAACATCAGCATATTTGGATGCCCAGGCGACGCAGCTACCCGGGTTTGAACGCCCGCGGGAATTCGTATTTTAGGATGATGAGCATGCGAGCCAGAGCGACATTAATTTCCATCGGTGCAGCTGCGGCGGCATTGGCCACAGTGCCGGTTTCGGCCGAAACGCTGCGCGGTGCACTGCTGGAGGCGTACCAGACCAATCCGACCCTCAATGCAGCACGGGCTGGCCAGCGGGCGAATGACGAAAATGTGCCGCTGACACTAGCGGATGGCCGCCCATCGGTTTCCGTGTCCGGTTTCTACAATGAGAATGTCCGGACTTCGCCGAACAGCTTTACGGCGCCATCCAGGATAACTGGTGGACAGGCCGATGCGACGCTACCCATCTATCAAGGGGGTACGGTGCGCAACCGGATCCGCGCGGCGCGCGATCGAGTCGAAGCTGGCCAGGCAGATTTGCGGTCGACCGAGGCCAATCTCTTCACCCAGGTCGTTGGCGCCTATCTCGACGTTATCAGCAACCGCAACATTGTTGAGCTCAATACCAATCAGGTTCGTGTGCTCGACACCAATTTGCAAGCAACCAGCGATCGGTTTGAAATTGGCGATCTGACCCGGACGGACGTCGCCCAGGCAGAAGCGCGGCTTTCTACGGCTCGGGCTAATCTCGATTCTGCCCAAGCGGAACTCGCGGCCGCAGAAGAGAATTATCTCCGTTTGGTTGGCGACTGGCCGCAAGATCTTGAGCCGCCACCGCCACTTCCAGATCTGCCAGCAACTCCTGACGCGGCAGAAGACGTCGCAATCGTCAACAATCCGGATCTGATATCCGCGCAGCAAAGCGCCGAAGCAGCGCGCCGTGATATCGCGGCAGCGCGCGGCGCGCGTCTCCCGAGGCTAGAAGCCTTCGCCCGCGGGAATTACACCAATTACCTCGATACGCTTGGTGGCCCCCTTGGGAACCAGTTTGTCCAGGAAGAAACGACCGCCACTGTTGGTTTACGGGCGACCTTGCCAATCTATCAGGGTGGTCAGCCAGCGGCGCGTGTCCGTCAAACCCAGGCTTTGCGCACGCAAGCGATGGAAACCGTTATCGCGACCGAACGGGCTGTTGTCGCCGATGTTCGTGCAGCTTTTTCGCGGTATCGCGCGACATTGCAGGTGATTGACGCCACACAAACCGCCGTTGAGGCCAATGAGTTGGCGTTGGAAGGTGTTCGCGCAGAAAATTCGGTTGGTTTAAGGACGATATTGGACATTCTTAACGCTGAACAAGAACTGCTGAACAGTCAGGTCGATCTCGTTACGGCCCGCCGCAACGCCTATGTCGCCGGGTTCAACCTGTTGGCGGCGATGGGACAGGCAGAAGCCCAGGATTTGGGGCTTGATGGCGGTGTTCTTTATGATCCAAGCGTCAATTATGAGCGCGTCGATGACCAATTCTTCGATTGGAACGACGATCCACGCCCTGTGACTCAATCGACACGCACTGTGGATAATCCAGAACGCGTCGTGACAAATCCAGAAAATTGAGGCATGTCGCGCAAATGGGCGACGTTAACCATGAACCGACGATGGAAGAGATTCTAGCTTCCATCAAAAAGATCATCGCTGAAGATGGCGAGGCTCCCGTTGCTGCGCCTGATGCGCGTTCACAGCGCAAACGGCCGGTAATTGAGACCAGCGAACCACCTGTCGCAGATGATGTTCTCGAGCTGACGGAAACGGTTCAGGCTGAAACGCCAGATGAGTCCGTGGCCGAAGAAGCCGCTCCGACTCATGTCGATACGGAGAGCGCCAAAGAGGCAATTGCTTCGGACGAGACCGTTCGAGCCAGCAAAGCGGCGCTTGCGGCTCTTGCGGCAATAGCCAAGCCTGCGGATACTCATGAGGCCGAAGACGATGCCCATCCGCTGGAAGGATTGGTTCGCGAGATGCTGCGGCCGATGCTGAAGGAATGGCTCGACGATAACCTTCCGGCAATCGTTGAGGAAATGGTCGCACGCGAGATAGCAAGGATCGCTGCAGGACAAGACTAACGCGGCTTGCGCACCAGAAATGGCGCGCTATCAAGCGATGCCATGAGAAACATCCTACAATTCGGTCTCGCCGCAACCGCTCTTGCTGTTGCTCATCCTGCAATGGCGCGCAATTTCACGCCGGAAGACCTGGTTCAGTTCAATCGGCTCGGTGGGTCCAGTGTATCCGCGGATGGCGGAATGCTGGTCTTCTCGCTGGCCGAACCAGATCTTGAGGCGAATTCCCGCCCAACCGATCTGTGGTTGCTTGATCTTCGGGAGCCGGGTTCTGTTGCCGAACGATGGCGTGCAACCGCTGACGTCAACGAAAGTGGTCCTGTATTCTCAGCTGACGGCGAGCAGATTTTTTACCTCTCCGATGAAAGCGGATCGAGCCAGGTGTGGCGCGCGCCGCTGGGCGAAGGCGATCCGATCCAGGCCACCGATGTTGAGGCGGATGTTGCCGGATTCAGCATTGGGCCGGGCGCTGATCGGATCGCGATCTGGTTCGACGAAGCAATCGGCTGCGAAACCGCAAGCTGTCCGGACGAAGAAGAAGCGGCAGACGCTGGCACCGGCCGTTCATACGATGCACTGATGGTGCGGCATTGGGGTAGCTGGAATAACGACGCCCAATCCCGTCTAGTGACGTTCGCGCTGACCGATGGTGTAGCGAGCGGCGACGGTGTTGTGCTCTCTCATTCCCTCAATGGCCACACGCCAACCCGACCATTTGGCGGCAGCGAGCAGATTGCCTGGCATCCGACCGGCGCGTCGATATTCTTTGCGTTGCGCGAAGGCGGTGCAAGCGAGGCGACTTCAACTGATCTCGATATCTATCGGGTGGCGGCAGATGGCTCGACACCGCCCGAAAATCTAACCGACGCCAATCAGGCCTATGATTCCTTGCCGACGCCATCGCCTGATGGGCGGTATCTGGCTTATGTTGCGATGGAACGGCCCGGTTATGAGAGCGATCGACTGGTATTGCATTTGCGCGATCTCATTACGGGAGAAACCCGCGCGCTCACACAAAACTGGGATCGCAGTATCGGTGGAATCGCATGGTCAGCCGATCTGCAGGCCGTTTATCTGGTTACCCAGGAAGGTCTGGATACCGCAATCTTCCGGTATATCCTCTCCGAGGGCAGGATCGAGCGAATTTCCGGCGCTGGCAGCATCGGATCGGTCGCGCCCCAGCAAGATGGATCCATACTCGTAACCCTGGCGAGTGCACTCACACCGTCCGATATTCATCGCATTGCCGCTGACGGCACGATGGAGCAGCTGACCAACGTCAATGGCACCTACTTCGCAGAGCTGGATATGCCGACCCGCGAAGAATTTACCTTTGAAGGCGCAGAAGGCGATACAGTTCGTGGGCAGATTTTCCGGCCTGCCGGTGTTTCCGACGGTGATCGTGTCCCGGTCGCCTATTTCGTACATGGAGGCCCGCAAGGATCGTTTGGCAATAGCTGGTCGTATCGCTGGAATCCCGCCGCCATGGCGGCCCAAGGCTATGCCGTGGTGACCGTGGATTTCCATGGCAGCACAGGGTCTGGACAAGAATTCACCGACAGCATCAACAATGACTGGGGCGGAAAACCGCTGGAAGATTTGCAGCTTGGCCTGGAGGCCGTTCTGGAAAACAATCCCTGGATGGATGGCGATCGGATCTGCGCGCTCGGCGCGTCCTATGGCGGCTATATGATGAACTGGATCGCCGGCAATTGGCCTGATCGCTTTGATTGCCTCGTCAATCATGCCGGTATCTTCGATCTTCGCCCCTTCTATTATGGCACCGAGGAGCTGTGGTTCCCGGAATGGGATTTCAGCGGGCCTTATTATGACCGTGAAGAAGCCTATGAACGCTGGAATCCGGTCCATCATGTCGAGAATTGGCAGACACCGATGCTTGTGATCCATGGCGAGCTGGATTTCCGCATTCCCTACAGCCAGAGCCTGTCCGCCTATACCGCGCTCCAGCGACGGGGTGTTGAATCGCAATTGCTCATCTTCCCCGATGAAAATCACTGGATCAATTCACCGCGCAACAGTCTGCAATGGCATCGCGCGGTCTATTCCTGGGTAGGGCGTTGGACGCGAGAAGATGCGGAGACCGCAGAATGAGCGTATTTCATACAGAAAACCGTGATGGCACATTGGTCGTCACGCTGGATCGAGCGCCGTTAAACGCTTTGAGTGCGGAAACGCTCGAAGAGGGGGCAGCACTGCTTGCTGCAACCGCAGATGCGCCACCTGAGGCCGGAATGGTCCTGACCGGCGCCAATGGCGTGTTTACCGCCGGTGTCGATATCAAACAGGCGGCCGATGCCGATCTCGAAATGCGTCGCCGGCTATTCTGGGGGATCAACGATTTCTGCGCGGCCCTGATGCGCTTACCGTGCCCGGTTGTCGCTGCGGTGACCGGTCATGCCATCGGGGCAGGCGGGATTGTGGCGATCGCCGCTGATTGGACGCTGATTGCGGACAAAGAGTTGAAAATTGGTCTGCCGGAAGCGAAAGCGGGCCTGCCATTTCCGCAGATCCCGCAAATCATCATGGAATATGGGCTGAGCCCGGTCTGGCACCGGCGGCTAGCGCTGACTTCGGTCCTGTATGGCGCAAAGGAATCGATCGAGGCTGAGCTGGCCGATGAACTCGTACCGGCGGATGAGATTGTGGACCGGGCCGTTGCACGTGCACAGGAAATGGCAGCGCAACCGGCTTTCGTTGAGATCAAGGCTAATATGCGGCGACAGGCCTGGCAGGATATTGATACCGTCTATGCGGACCGGGATGCCGGCTAGGTGATTGCTGCGCTTCACGGACCAAAACTGTGGCGCGGCGCGGCAGGCCTTGCTAACGGCTGATCGCTATGAGCGAGCTACCCAAACATTTTGATCCTGCGGCTATCGAGGGCCGTTGGTATTCCCATTGGGAAGAGGAAGGATTGTTCCGCCCCGAGCGCGACGATTGTGAGCCTTTCACCATTGTGAACCCTCCACCCAATGTGACGGGATCTCTGCATATCGGCCATGCGCTGGATAACACGCTGCAGGATATCCTGATCCGGCATCAGCGCCTGCTTGGCAAAGATTCACTCTGGGTTGTTGGAACCGATCATGCCGGCATTGCGACGCAGATGGTTGTCGAACGGCAGTTGAACGAAAAGCAGCAGAAGCGGACTGATTTCACGCGCGAGCAATTCGTCGAGAAGGTCTGGGAGTGGAAAGAGGAAAGCGGCGGTACGATAACAGACCAGCTGCGCCGTCTTGGCTGTTCGATGGATTGGTCGAATGAGCGCTTCACCATGGATGAGGGCTTTTCAAAGGCCGTCACCAAGGTTTTCGTCGATCTCTACAATGACGGCCTGATCTATCGCGACAAGCGGCTCGTAAACTGGGATCCGGGTCTCAAGACGGCTATTTCGGATCTTGAGGTCGAAAACACCGATACCAGCGGGCATTTCTGGCATTTCAGCTATCCACTGGAAGATGGCAGCGGCGCTATCAGCGTCGCGACCACCCGTCCGGAAACGATGCTCGCCGATATGGCGGTGGCCGTCCATCCCAGTGACGAGCGTTATGCCGATATGGTCGGCAAGAACGTGAAATTGCCGATTACCGGGCGTCTCGTTCCGATCATCACCGACGAACATGCCGATCCTGAGCTGGGTTCGGGTGCGGTGAAGATCACGCCGGGACATGATTTCAATGATTTCGAAGTCGGGAAGCGCGCGGGCTTCAAAGCTGCCGAGATGCTCAACATGCTCGATGCCGATGCCGCGGTGTGCCAGACGTCGGATGGCCTGATCCCCGACGAACTGGTCGGCATGGATCGCTTCGACGCACGCAAAAAGGTCGTCGAGATGATCGATGGCGAAGGCTTGCTGGAGCAGGTCGAGGATCGCGTGATCGTGACGCCCTATGGTGATCGCTCGAACGTGGTCATTGAGCCCTGGCTGACCGACCAATGGTATGTTGATGCCGAGAAACTGGCGGAAGGCCCGATCAAGGCGGTGCGCGATGGCACCATCGATATCGTACCGAAGAGCTGGGAAAAGACTTTCTTCAACTGGATGGAAAATATCCAGCCCTGGTGCGTCTCGCGCCAATTGTGGTGGGGTCACCGGATCCCGGCTTGGTATGGCGATGATGGCGAATGCTATGTCGCCGCCGATGAGGAAGCAGCGCAGGCCTTGGCCGGAGACGATGTTGCGCTGATCCGCGATGGTGACGTGCTCGACACCTGGTTCTCCTCCGGTCTTTGGCCGTTCGCCACCATGGGTTGGCCGGACGAGAACAAGGATCTTGAACGCCACTATCCCAATAGCGTGCTGATCTCCGGCTTCGATATCCTGTTCTTCTGGGATGCGCGAATGATGATGCAGGGCATGCATTTCATGGGCGAAGTGCCGTTCCACACGCTGTATCTGCATGGCCTGGTACGCGCCGCGGACGGGCAAAAGATGTCCAAGTCCAAGGGCAATACGGTCGATCCTCTTGGGCTGATCGATCAATATGGTGCCGATGCGCTGCGCTTCTTCATGGCGGCGATGGAAAGCCAGGGCCGTGACATCAAGATGGATGAAAAGCGGGTAGAAGGCTATCGCAACTTTGCAACCAAGCTCTGGAACGCCGCGCGCTTCTGCCAGGCCAACGGTATCGGAGCGAGCACAACGCTCAAGGCGCCGCCAGCCAACCTACCGGTCAATCGCTGGATCATCTCGGAAACAGTCCAGACGCTGGCTGCATTGAACAAGGCGTTTGACGATCTGCGCTTCGATGGCGCAGCCGATGCGGTCTACCATTTTGTCTGGGATCGTTTCTGTGACTGGTATCTCGAGCTGATCAAGCCGCAGATGGATGGTGAGGATGCTGAGGAATGCCGGGAAGTCGCCGGTTGGGTGCTCGATCAGATTTTGGTGATGCTCCACCCGTTCATGCCGTTCATCACCGAAGAACTGTGGCATGCCATGGGTGATCGCAGCTACGATATCATTGTCGCGAAATGGCCAGATCCGCGGGCCGAATTGGATGCGGATGCCGCTGAGGAGATAGCCTGGTTGATCAAGTTGATCAGTGAGACGCGGACGGCCCGGTCTGAACTGAACATCCCGCCGGGTGCCAAGCTGACGGTCCATATTCGTGATGCGTCGGATGCGACCTTGGCGCGGCTCGATCGCCAATCAGCTGCGCTTGGCAGGGTTGGGCGTATCGAAAATGTCAGCCGTGATCCCGCACCCGAAGGCAGCGCGGCGCAGATACCGGTTGATGAAGCGACCTATGTCCTGCCGCTTGAAGGCGTAATTGATCTCGATGCGGAAAAGGCGCGCCTCGGCAAGGCGCTGGAAGCGACGGAAAAAGAAGCGCTATCGCTCGATAAACGTTTGTCCAACCCGCAATTTGTCGAGAAGGCAAAGCCCGAAGCGGTTGAAAAGGCGCGGGCTGACCATGCAGAAAAGACCGCCGAGGCAGATCGGCTCAGGGCGGCTTTGCAGCGGTTGGGATAATCCGTCATTGCGAGGAGCCGAAGGCGACGCGGCAATTCAGAGCCGCAATTGCAAGCGCTCAATGCTCTGGATTGCGTCGCTGCGCTCGCAATGACGAAATTGTAGCCCGCAGCAAATATCCCCGCTAAAACTGATCTTATGACCGCTGCAGCCTATCCCGCCACGCGCATGCGCCGTACCCGGGCGACCTCATGGTCGCGCGCGATGGTGCGTGAAAACCGGCTCCATCCGTCCGATCTCATCTGGCCGCTATTCGTCACCGATGGCGATGCAGAGCAGCCGATTGCGACAATGCCGGGGGTTTCGCGCTGGCCAGTGGAACAGATCGCTGCCCGCGCTGCCGAGGCCCGTGACGTGGGCATTCCCTGCATCGCCCTGTTTCCAAACACACAGCCGGACTTGCGATCGGATGATGGCGCAGAAGCGCTCAATCCGGACAATCTCATGTGCCGCGCGATCGGCGCGATCAAGGATGCACTGGGCGATGATATCGGAATTCTGACCGACGTTGCCCTCGATCCCTATACATCGCACGGCCAGGACGGCCTGATTGGCGATAGCGGCTATGTGCTCAATGACGACACGGTATCGATCCTGGTCGAACAGGCATTGAACCAGGCGCGGGCAGGGGCCGATATCATTGCCCCGTCGGATATGATGGACGGCCGCGTTGCCGCCATTCGCTCAGCCCTTGAGGATGAAGCCTATAGCAACGTCCAGATCATGGCCTATTCGGCAAAATATGCGAGCGCGTTCTACGGTCCATTCCGCGATGCTGTGGGCAGTGGCGGCCTGCTCAAGGGCGATAAGAAAACCTATCAGATGGATCCGGCCAATAGCGATGAAGCGCTCCGGGAAGTGGCTCTCGATATCGAAGAGGGTGCCGATAGCGTGATGGTGAAGCCCGGGCTCGCCTATCTCGATATTGTCCGCCGTGTGAAGAAGCAGTTTGCGGTTCCGGTGTTCGCGTATCAAGTATCTGGCGAGTATGCGATGATTGAGGCTGCGGCTGCTGCTGGAGCCGGTGATCGCGACGCACTGGTGCTCGAAACGCTGCTTGCTTTCAAACGGGCAGGGGCTTCGGGCGTGCTCACCTATCATGCCCTGCATGCCGCGCGCCTGATGGCTGGAGACGGATAGTTTCTGACGGGGGCGATCCAAAATCGGCGCAGCTGAGACGCGATATCGGCGTTGTCGGCGTTACCTTTCTGGCACTCAACGGGATTATCGGTGCGGGTATTTTCGCGCTGCCCGGTCGTCTTGATGCAGCGGTTGGCAGTTTTGCGCCCTGGCTGATCCTGATCTTCGGATTTCTATTTACATCGATTGTCATCTGCTTTGCCGATCTCGCGCGCTATTTTGATCGCACGGGCGGGGCGCAGCTTTATGCCGGGACAGCTTTTGGGCCGGTGGTTGGCTTCCAGACAGGCTGGCTGCTCTACCTCTCTCGCGTAGCGGCGCTGGGCGCCAATACGATGGTGCTGGTCGCTTATGCGGGAGCACTCTGGCCGGTACTCAATGATCCGGTCGCTTCGTCCATCGCATCGGTCGTCGTGCTTGTCACTTTCACGGCCATCAACGTGATCGGCGTGAAGCGAGCGATGGAGGCATTGTCAGGATTCACGATATTAAAGCTGTTGCCGTTGATCGGCTTGGTCATCTGGGGGCTGTTTGAGGCCGCACCCGCACCGCAGTTCCAGCTTCCGGAATTCACGGCTGTCGAATCCATTGCGCTTGTCGCGCTGTACGCTTTTGTCGGATTTGAAGGTGCCAATGTTCCGGCCGGCGAGATGCGGGACGCGAAGAGAACGCTGCCCAAGGCGATGATTACGACTATAATCCTGGCGACCCTGTTCTACTTCGCGATCCAGTGGGTCTACACCAACTCGGCAGGCAGTCTTGCGGACACCGAAACACCGCTGGTGGCATTGGCCGAACATTATATCGGCCCGACCGGCGCCATAGTCCTTGGATTGGCAGCCGTATTCTCGATCGCCGGCAATGTGATGGCAGGTGTGGTCTCTGCGCCGCGCATGACTTTCGGCTTGGCCGAAGATGGTCTGTTGCCGCGGTGGTTTGCGCATATCTCGCCGCGTTTCGGGACGCCTGATCGATCGATCCTCTTTTATGGCGGGCTTGGCTTGGTCGTTGCGCTGAGTGGCACATTCGTCCTGCTCGCGATCGTCACCTCGCTCGCGCGCTTGCTCTCCTATCTGTTGTGCATTGCCGCGCTGACGGTGATCCGGAAGCGCGCCGGGCTCGATACTTTCGCTTCGATCTGGGCGTTTGTCCGACATTGGGGTGTTCCTGCCGTTGCCACCGCCATGTGCCTATGGGCGGCCAGCCAATCGACCTTTGAGGCATGGCGGGTGCTCGGACTATTCGTTGTCCTAGGCGCGTTACTCTACTGGATTGCCCGCTATTCACTGACCAAGGCCGGGCCTGACAATGAGGAACTAGATGCCTGACGAATGTGATGATGTCGTTATCGAGACCGAACGGCTGCTCTTGCGCAATTGGCGTGAGGCGGACCGGGCGGAGATGTTCGCACATCTGACATCGCAGCCGGCCGTTATGGAGCATATGGGCGGCCCGCAAACGCGCGAAGAAAGCGACGCTGGAATAGATCGGTGTATCGCCAGCCAATCGAAGAACGGTCATTGCTTCTGGGCACTCGAACGCAAGGATAACGGTTTGTTCCTTGGCTTTTGTGGGCTCAAGCGGGTTGACGGCGATGGCGCGCCAGATCTTGGGTCTCCAGAAATCGGGTGGCGCTTGCGTCAGGAGGCATGGGGCCAAGGCTTTGCCAAGGAATCCGCGATTGCATCGATGGACTTCGCCTTTGACCAGCTAGATGCTGAGTTTGTCTCAGCCTTTACGATCGATGGGAACACATCCTCTTGGGGCTTGATGAAGCGGCTCGGTATGACACGGAGGCCCGATCTCGACTATTGGGATGCAAAATGGGGGCCGGTCGTCGGTCCAGAGATTGTATACCGGATTGTCGCAAAAGACTGGGCGCAGACACGCAAAGATCTGACATGAGGCTGGAGACGGACCGGTTGATCTTGCGCGAATGGCGTGACGAAGATTGTGCGCCGTTCGCGGCTATGAATGCCGACCCCGAAGTGATGCGCTATTTTCCGAGCGTGCTGAGCCGCGAAGAGAGCGATGCTCTTGTCGATCGGATTCATCGCCATTTCAGCCAGTGTGGGCTCGGCCTGCATGCACTTGAGGAGAAGGCCAGCGGGGCATTCATTGGCTTCACCGGCTTCATGCTCGTTGACTTTGCCTGCCCGATCGAAGGCGACCTTGAGATAGGGTGGCGTCTTGCCCGATCATTCTGGCGCAAGGGCCTGGCGTCCGAGGCTGCGTCGGCCTGTCTCAATTGGGTGTGGGACGCGCGCGATGTTCCACGCATCGTTTCACTGACCGCCGATACTAATCACCCAAGCCGAGGCGTAATGGAAAAAATCGGCCTATCTCATCGCCCTGAGCTTGATTTCGACCATCCCAGGCTGGATGACGATAGCCCGCTCAAACATCATGTCGTTTATGTAAAGGATCGCCCAGAATGAAAGATGTCAGCCTCATCCCGTTCAATGGCAAAAGCCCACAAATCCATGAGAGCGCATTTATCGCGCCGGGAAGTCGGTTGATCGGGGACGTGCGTGTCGGCGCGGGGGCCAGCATTTGGTACAATTGCGTGCTGCGCGCTGATGTGAACTATATCGAGGTGGGCGAACGTTCCAACATTCAGGACGGCACGGTTGTCCATTGCGATGGTGACCATGGCCCGGATCATCCCGGCATACCGACGATCATCGGCAATGACGTGCTGATTGGCCATATGGCGATGATCCATGGCACCAAATTGCACGATAAAAGCTTTGTCGGCTTGGGTGCGATTGTGATGGATGGCTGCGAGATCGAAAGCGGCGGGATGATCGCCGCCGGCGGGATGCTAACCCCGGGCAAGATCATCAAGGCAGGCGAGATGTGGGGCGGCAGTCCTGCAAGAAAGATGCGTGACCTGACCGAGCAGCAGCAAGCGATCAACAATCTCGGTACCATGCATTATGCCGAGCTTGCGCCCAAACATGCGGATGCTGTCAATCAGTCCTAAGCCGCGAGTTTAACGCGTCGTAGCGGCGGTTTTGATCTGCGTACAGTGCCGCTACGTGCTCACGCGCTGCCAACAACCGTTCAGTTTCAGCAGGCTCTCCTGCGACAGTTTGTTGGGCCAAGATGCTGTCCAGACCGCCTAATGCCCGCACCGTTTCCGAACGCAGAGAATCAAGCGCGCTCACAGCGAGCTGTGCCTCGATCCATGCTTCGCTCTCCAAGGCACTTCCGGCAGCCTGGTCAACCGCCGCCACGGCCTCTGGATATTGGGCGGTGAATGATTGATTGCCGGTTTCTGCCTGATCCACAAGTTGTGCAATCTGACTGGCGAGGGTCGGATCGTCAGCCGAGGCAACAGGGGCTATTCCGCGAATGGGCTGATCAATTATGCCCTCGATCGGACGCGGAGCGAGCGAAGGTGATTCTCCTTCCGGGCCTGCACAAGCGGCAAGGAGCAGGATCGGCGGAAAGAACAATGCGCTGTAGTTCATCAATTTCCTCTAGGCGGTGCGGCTTTTGCCCGCAACGGGGTTGCGCCCGACACCCAGTCCGACTACATCGCCCGTTCCCGCGCGCCCGTAGCTCAGCTGGATAGAGTACCTGACTACGAATCAGGGGGTCGGAGGTTCGAATCCTTCCGGGCGCGCCATTCTCCTCAATCCATTTTTTGTTGCGCTGATACAGCGCGCCACCACGCTGCGTTATCGAGATACCAGCGGACGGTTTGTTCGAGCCCGTCATCGATTGTGTACGCACGTTCAAAGCCAAGATCTTTGACTAACTTGCTGTCGTCGACGGCATATCGGCGATCGTGGCCTAACCGGTCTTCGATATGCGTCTTTAGCGATGCAGTTGGATCCCCTTTTGCTGCCGCAGCCGCTGGAAATGCCTCAGCGAGACTTGGATCAGCAGCAAATGCGCGATCCATTACAGTGCACAGCCGGTCGATGAGATCGAGATTGGCCAGTTCCGCTCCGCCGCCAATATTATAAGTTTCGCCGGCCGACGCGTGATCGATAATCGACTCAATTGCGCGACAATGGTCGCTCACATGCAACCAATCCCTCCGGTGTTGGCCGTCGCCGTAAATCGGCAATCCTTTCCCGTGCAGTGCGTTGGTGAGAAACAGCGGGATCAGTTTTTCCGGAAGTTGATACGGACCGTAGTTATTCGAGCAGTTGGACGTGGTTACGTCCAATCCATAGGTACTGTGATAGGCGCGGACGATGTGGTCCGACCCAGCCTTTGATGCCGAGTAAGGCGAATTCGGCGCATAAGGCGTGTCTTCTCGAAAGGCAGGCGCATCCGGTGCGAGACTTCCATAAACCTCATCGGTTGAAATGTGGTGGAACCGGTGCGGTCGGCCCGTGCCGCTGTCCAGCCAGGCTTTCTTCGCGGACTTAAGCAGGTTGAGCGTGCCCATCACATTTGTCGCGATAAAGATATCGGGCCCATGGATCGATCGATCGACATGGCTCTCAGCAGCGAAATGGACGATCCGGTCGATATTTCGGTCCAAGAGCAAGCTGCTGACCAGCTTGAAATCACCAATATCGCCGACAATCAGTTCGACATCCGCCACATCCTCAATGCTTTCGCGATGGCCAGCATAAGTCAGAGCATCGAGGACTAGAACTTCGTCCTGGGGATGGGTAGCGCGCCAGCGGCGGACAAAGTTTGCGCCGATGAATCCCGCGCCTCCGGTGATGAGAATAGCGCTCATTGTTTGGTTTCCCATATCTTCAGCGCGCTATCGAGTTCCGTTTCCCAAGCCTTGGGCGTGCCGGTAATCGCCCAAGTCGGTGAACAGTCGAGGACGCTGTATAGCGGCCGTGCGGCTGCGGTCGGATAATCTCGTGTCGCGATCGGTGTAATCTTGCAGCCACCGATCAACCCCATTTTGCGCGCCTTCGTTTCGATTGCTGATGCAAAACCAAACCAGCTTGTTTTACCAGAATCAGTAAAATGATGAATGCCCTGTGCGGTTTCGCCGATGAGAATCAAAATAGCATTGGCCAGGCTGTTTGCGTGGGTCGGGACGCCAAATTGGTCGTCCACAACCTTCAGCTCGTCTTGCTCCCTCATCAACTCCAGCATTCGCGTGAGAAAATTGCCGTGCTCGGCTCCGTAAAGCCATGATGAGCGCACGATCAATGGATTGCCATGTGCGAGCGCCGCAACCTCGCCGTCGCGCTTTGTACGGCCATAGGCATTGATAGGATCGGCCGACGCGTTGGCGGGGTAGGGGCGTTCCGCCGTACCGCCAAACACATAGTCAGTTGAAATATGCACGAACGTGCAGCCGGACTGAGCGCAAATCTCAGAGATTTTCCCGGGCGCTTCGGCATTGGTAGAATGCGCCATTTCAAGGTCGGTCTCGGCTGCATCGACTGCCGTATAAGCTGCGCAGTTAATGACGGCATGCGGAGCATTCGAGCGGATCGCATCGTCAATTGCAGCGCTATCGCAGATATCGAGATCAGCATGAGTAAAGGCGATTATCTCATGGTCACCAGATGCCGCTCGAGAGATCGCGCTGCCGAGCAGCCCTGCTGCGCCGAACAGAATAATCTTCATTCGAAAAGATCTGCTTCGGCCAGCGGTAATCCTGCTGCGTCTTTCTCCGAAACAGTTGGCTTTTGATTGTCGGGAAGCGGCCATTCGATGCCAATATCTGGATCGTTCCAGATGATCGTTCGATCATGTTCGGCGGCATAATATGCTGTGCATTTATATGCGACATGGGCGGTGGAAGAGAGGGTCAGAAAGCCATGTCCAAATCCCGGCGGAATCCACAGCATTACTGGCCGGTCGGCGTCAAGTTCATGCCCTGTCCATTGGCCAAATGTGGACGAAGCCTGCCGCAAATCGACGGCGACATCATAGATACGGCCGCTGGACACGCGGACCAGTTTTCCTTGGGCCTGGCGTACCTGATAGTGGATGCCCCGGAGTACATGCTGCGCCGACCGGCTGAAATTATCCTGGACCCAGGGGCCAGCTATTCCGGCAGTTGAGAACTGATCCTCCCGCCAAGTTTCCATGAATGAGCCGCGTTCATCTTCGAATTTCGCAAGCTCGACTAGTTGAACACCGTCTAATTCTGTCGGGAGAAACTTCACTTCCCGTCCTCTTCTGCGACACGCAGGAGATAGCCGGCATATCTGTTTTTGCCCATTTCATTGGCCAGAGTTTGGAGGCCTGCCGTTGAAATAAAGCCCTTCCGCCATGCAATTTCTTCCGGACAAGCAATCTTCATGCCCTGGCGTTCCTCAACAATCCGAACAAATTGGCTGGCGTCCATTAGAGCTTCATGGGTTCCCGTATCGAGCCAGGCATAGCCCCGCCCCAATCTGGCAACAGTGAGGGCTCCATCCTCTAGATAGCATCTGTTGAGGTCAGTGATTTCCAGTTCGCCACGTGCCGATGGCGTTAGTCCATGCGCATAGTCGCTTGCCTTGCCGTCATAGAAATACAGACCGGTCACGGCCATATTCGATCTTGGAGATTTTGGCTTCTCATCAATAGAAACAGCCCGACCATTTTCGTCGAATGCGACAACGCCATAGGCGGTAGGGTCTTGGACAGGGTAACTGAAAACCGTGGCACCCTCGGTCTGCGCAGCGGCGGCGGTCAGCAGTTGTTCCAACCCACTCCCAAAGAAGATGTTATCGCCAAGGATAAGAGCAGAGGGCTCTCCGGCCACGAAATCCTCACCCACGAGATACGCTTGAGCAATGCCGCCGGGTTCTGGTTGTACCGCGTAAGACAGGGTTATCCCCCATTGCGTGCCGTCACCGAGCAGGGCTTCAAACTGTGCTTGATCCTCCGGAGTGGTAATCACCAATATCTCTGTGATTCCTGCCAGCATCAGCGTGCACAGCGGATAGTAGATCATCGGCTTGTCGTAGACCGGGAGGAGCTGCTTCGAAACCGAAAGGGTTAGCGGATGAAGGCGCGTACCGGCACCACCTGCCAAGATTATTCCGCGCCGCATATATGCCCTTTACACCTATTTCTGAAGATCAGGGATTGGCGTAAAGCCTTGGCTGCTCCGAGACAATATCTGGCGATCATGCTTGATCCCGCGCGTGATCATGCGAGAGTGGGTCCATGAATAGTCTAAATGCATGGAATTACGCGCGCGGTCTGCATGATCTGGGCCATGGCAACTGGGCCTGGCTGCAGCCGGATGGTGGTTGGGGTTGGTCGAACGCCGGTCTGATTGTGGATGGTGATCAATCACTCTTAGTGGACACTTTGTTTGATGCGCGACTGACGGCAGAGATGCTCTCAGCCATGACCGATGCGACTGGATTGTCAGGCGATGATATTGGAACGCTGGTCAACACCCATGCAAATGGCGATCACACGCACGGCAATGGCCTGTGCCGCCATGCAGAGATCATTGCGTCGGAGGCCAGCGCGAAAGAGATGGCCGAGGTCGACGCAGCCGCATTGAAGACCATGATGGATGCGGCGCCGGGATTGGGCCCCTCGGGCAAATATCTGCTCGACATTTTTGGGGATTTTGACTTTGGCAATGTGGCCGAACGTGCACCGACGCGGACATTCTCCGGCGATCTCTCGCTCAAGGTCGGCAATAAATCCGTGTCCCTGATTGAAGTCGGTCCGGCGCATACCGCTGGCGATGTGTTGGTGCACGTCCCGGACGATCGGATCGTCTATACCGGCGATATCCTGTTTATTGATGGCACACCGATCATGTGGGCGGGGCCGGTCAGCAATTGGATCGCTGCGTGCGATCGAATCATAGCCATGGATGTTGAGGCGATTGTACCTGGCCATGGACCGATTGCGAGTAAGGACGATGTCCGCAAGGTGCAGGACTATTTGCGCTTTATCGATCGAGAAGCGCGCGAACGATTTGAGGCCGGCTTGTCCGTCCGCGATGCAGCCCATGATATTGCTTTGGGTGATTATGAAAGCTGGATCGATTCTGAGCGGATCGCGGTGAATGTCGATACGCTTTATCGAGAATATAGGGGGGATAAGTCCGCACCGAATATTGTCGGCCTGTTTTCGCTAATGGCGGAGCTTCGGCACTAACCCTTTATTTGCCACCGACCGACGAGCCGTGCGATCCGCGCGCTTGGCGATTTCTTCGGCGTGGCATCGAGGATTTTCGCACCACCCAGGAAGACCGCGCCGGTACAGCAAATCGCAAGCGCAATTCCGGCAAGGCCATCATATTCGATGAGGTAGAGCTGAGCCCGCGCGGTCGCACCGACAGCAAGGGCGTAAATGATCAAATAGGCCTCAAACCGGTTCTTGATGACAAACAGCCTGGCAACGCGTTTCCACATGCCATTTTATTAAGCAAAGGCCATGCCAATCCCAGAATTCCGCGATGCACATGTTACCAAATATGGTAAATTGTAAGTTAATCCGACAGTGAAGTCAGACCAATTCTAGCAGATCAAGCGCTTCAAACAGTGCGGCTCTTGCCGTCGCGATTTGCGCTTGGAGATTGGCATCTGCGAGCGCCGATCCATCAATCTCCTCTGGCCATGTCTGGGAAACCACCGCCGCGATAGTATCGATCTTGGTCTCGCTCATTAGAAATCTTCGATCGATCGTTTCAGGGTCGGCAACAACGCGAAGACGAAGGCATGCCGGCCCGCCACCATTGGCCATGGATTGCCGCACGTCGACCGGGATCAACTCGCGGATCGGTCCATTGCCCGCGACCATCTCTTCGAGCCAACCCCACACCGCTTCGCTGTCTTGCGATTCGGTTGGCAGGATCAATCCCATGCCGCCGCTGGGTAAGGTCACAAGCTGGGCATTGAAGAGATAGGTCTTGATGGCATCGTCTAGCGATACCCGATCAGTTGGCACCTCGACGATGCTTACGCTCGGCATTGCGGCATGGAGATTTCTGAAGAAGCCATCGCGATCGGCAAAAGCCTGCTCATGACAGAAAAGGACGTTCTCATTGGCCACGGCAACCACATCATTATGGAATGCGCCGACGGCAATTGCTTCGGGCGACTGTTCGACGAACAGGGCCTGGTTGGCGCCGAGACCATGTTTCCTAGCTACCGTTTTTGATGCCTCAATATGCTGGCGTGCAGGGAAGGGGCCACCGCTGGTGCCGTAGACAAATATCTCGATGCCTGGTTCGCCATGCGCCGGACACAGGCGCATGAAATTGGCTGCGCCTTCGTCTCCAAAAGGAGCCGGAACAGGGTGGTGCACTTTGAAATATGTTTCGTCTGAAAAGGCAGTGCGTAGCTGGGCAAGAGTTTCCGGCCATTCATGGCTGCGATGCGGCATGGTCATGAGGTTTGCAGGCGTCAGATGGCACCGGCCGTCAGCCGTATCCGGTGCGGGCGAGACCGTCGCCGCATTTGCCGCCCACATGGATGATGCAGACATGGCATTGGCCAAGATTGAAGGTTCCGCAGAGCCCGGGTCGGTACCCAATGATGCAAGCCAGTTCGTATCGGGCCTGCGTTGGGGGAGAAAGGCACCCTGCACCAATCCGAGCCGGATATTGGCCCGCATCTTTTCCAGTCCCTGCAGGGCTGCGGCTCGGGGTTGGGCGATGTTGCCTGCGTTTCGCGAGGAGGCAAGATTGCCAAGGCTCAGCCCTGCATAATTGTGTGACGGCCCGATAATGCCGTCAAAATTGATCTCAGTGAGCGCCATAATCTTTGGTCCCGTTATCGCTCGACATAACGAATCGACGTTCCAGCGGTTGCCTGGAGCACGTCGGCGGCCTGGGCATCCACTTCAACTTCATTGTCACTGATCGTGCCAACATTGGCATAGCAACAGCGAAAGTCTTGCAGAGAACCGGTCGACGCAAGTGAGGGCGTGCCAGTTTCGCCCTCAATGTTCGCGATCGAACCGGTGCGCGAATCTGCGATTGCTTTCACATCGTCGATATTGGCTTCCATAGTCGGGCCACCGTCAAAGATATCGACATAGCCATTGTAGCGAAAACCTTCTTTCTCAAGCATCCGCATCGCGGCTCGGCCTGAGGGGTGCGGCTTGCCAATTACCGATCGGGCAGCTTCGGGCAGCATGTTGAGATAGATGGGATGTTTGGGCATCAAATCAGCAATGAACTGATTGCCGTTGCTGGCGTTGAATTCGTCTGCCTCTTGGAACGACATACCAAAAAACTTGCCCGCGAGCGCATCCCAGAATGCAGATCCGCCAGCTTCGTCGATAACGCCGCGCAGTTCGGCGATCAGCTTGTCGCCGAAGCGCTTCCGGTGTTCGGCAATGAAGAGATAGCGACTCCGTGCAAGCAACTTGCCCAAGCCGCCAGCGCGTTCATTGGGGTGGAGGAACAAGCCACCAACTTCGGAAGCGCCCTCATAATCCGTCGTCAGAGACAGGATCTTGGAGTTGAAGGTCCGATCGAGTTCCTTGCTGTGCTGAGAATAGGTGCTGATGCGATAGCTGTAGAAGGGCCATCGCTTGCCAACTGCAGCAAATATCTGGGCGGTACCGCGGACATGCCCGGTATGGATATTCTCTAGCGCCAGCAGGAAGAGATCATTTGCCGACTCGCCTTCGGTTTTCTCGAAAGCCTCCTGGGATCGCGCAAGTTTTTCTGACAGCGCAGCGCGATCGGGCGGAAGATTTGTGAATCCGCCGCCGGTGAGCTTGGCCATCTCATAGAGTTGATCCAGATCGTCGCGCCGTGCAGCGCGGACAACGAAACTCATAATTTTCCCCTCTCGGCGAGCCGGAGAAGCACCAGCGCAGAAAGCTGGGCCCGTTCCGGAAGGCTATCAACTATCAAAAACTCATCGGACGAATGGATCGCACCGCCGCGGACCCCCATCGTGTCGACAACGGGCACTCCGCAGGCCGCGATGTTATTGCCATCGCAGACACCACCGGTTGATTTCCATGCGATGTCGAGTCCGAGATCGGCGCCGCATTCCTTGACCAGTCCGAACAATTTCTCAGCTTGCGGATCGATCGGCTTGGGCGGTCGTCCAAAACCGCCATGGACATGGATGTCGACTTCTCTGCGCGTCTGGATATCGGCCACGGCTTCGTCGAGCAGGCGTTGTGCCCGGTCCTGATCCTCAAGCGTTTCAGGCCGCATGTTGAGGCGGAGGACAGCATGATCCGGCACAACATTGTTCGCGCCGCCGCCCTCGATTTTGGCTGGATTGACCTTGAGACCGGGTCCGACGGCTGCTTCAAGCTTCAGCGCCAGTTCGGCCGCTGCCAGTAGCGCACTGCGACCTTCTTCAGGATTGCGGCCCGCATGGGCGCTTTTCCCGGTGACAATGATCGACCAGTTCCCGCTGCCGCCACGCGCACCGGCCAGAGTGCCATCGGGAAGGGCGGGTTCGTAAGTTAGCGCCGCGAGTTTTCCTTTGGCGGCTTGGGCCAGCAATGCAGCGGAACCCGGCGATCCAATTTCCTCATCCGAATTGATCACCACCTCATATCCGATCCGTGAGGCAAGGGGTGAAGCCTCAACGGCTTTGAGCGCCGAGAGCATCAGGGCAATGCAGCCCTTCATGTCTGTCACGCCAGGTCCATTAAGTGTGGAATCATCAAGCCATGTCAGTGTCTGAAACGGGTGCGTCTCGCTAAAGACGGTGTCCATATGCCCCGTCAGCAGGACTTGTACGGGCGCGTCAGGGCGCACGGTGAGGTGGAGATTCTTGCCGGTTTCGCGTTCGATGACGGTCCCGTCTGGCTGCACAATCTCACCGGACACTGGATCAGCAAGCTCCAATTCACCTGGAAGCGATGCGAAGGCATCGGCCAGTTCACCGGCGACGGTTTTCAAGCCAGCCAAATTGGTCGAACCGCTATTGATCTGCGCCCAGCGCTGGGTCTGGTCGAGCATTGGCCCATCGGCGGCTTTTTCGAGCGTGCCGCGTTCGTCTTTTGTCATCTCGGTCATCGCCACTGCCTTAGGCCGAGACAGCGCTTGCGTCACCACCTTGCATCCGAAAAGCCGACACGGCATAGGGCGGCTTCTCCTCCCCACCTTTTGCTGATGAAAGGCGCTCTGCGCCGTGCGATTTGGGAGTATTCATGTCTGATTATGTCGAACGCGCGGGATTGCGCGTAGATGCGCGCCTTGCGGAATTTGTTGAGAATGATGCCTTAACCGGTCTTGGTCTGTCCGCCGAAGATTTTTGGCGCGGAACAGCCGAAATCTATGGCGAATTTGCGCCAGACAATCGTGCATTGCTCGAAAAGCGCGAAACGCTTCAGGCGCAGATCGATGATTGGCACACGGCACGGCAAGGTCAGCCCATTGAACAGGCTGAATATCAGGCCTTTCTTGCCGAGATTGGGTATCTGGTTCCAGAGCCCGACGCCTTCTCTATCACAACAGAAAATGTTGATGATGAGGTCGCTCGCATTGCCGGGCCACAGCTTGTCGTTCCGGTGCTCAACGATCGATTCCTGCTGAATGCCGCCAATGCACGATGGGGCAGCCTGTATGACGCACTGTACGGAACGGATGTTTTGCCGGGTGCGGCGAAGCCAGGCGGTTATGATGCTGAACGGGGAGCGCAGGTTATTACGGCTGCCCGTGACCTTCTTGATGAGTTCCTTCCACTGAATGCCGGAAGCTGGGCGGACTATGCGGGCGGTACGCCCGATCTCCAGGATCCGAGCCAACTAGTCGGCATGGCTGGCGAGTCCATGCTGTTCCGCCACAATGGCCTGCATTTCGAAGTAATGATCGATCGGGACCATCCGATCGGCAAGACCGACGCAGCCGGGATTGCGGATGTTATCGTTGAAGCGGCACTGACAACGATTGTTGATCTCGAAGATTCGGTCGCTGCTGTGGATGCTGAGGACAAGATATTAGCCTATCGGCATTGGCTCGGCCTGATGCGCGGCGATCTCGAAGCGTCCTTTAGCAAGGGCGGCAAGACGATGCAGCGGTCACTGGCCGCGGATCGCAGCTACACGGATCAAGATGGCGGGGCAGTCTCCCTGCCTGGCCGCAGCCTGCTATTTGTTCGCAATGTCGGCCACCTGATGACCAATCCGGCTATCCTCTTGGCTGATGGCAGCGAGGCGCCGGAGGGTATCCTCGACGGCATCATGACCAGCATGATCGCGATGCATGATCTGAAAGGGCTCGGTCGTCATTCGAACAGCCGCGCCGGATCCGTCTATATCGTGAAACCCAAAATGCACGGTCCGGAAGAAGCGGCGTTCACCAACCGACTGTTCGATGCGATCGAAGATATGCTGGGATTGGACCGGCATACGCTCAAGGTCGGCGTGATGGATGAAGAACGCCGCACATCTGCCAATCTCGCTGCCTGTATCCATGCTGTGAAAGACCGGATTGTGTTCATCAATACCGGTTTCCTCGATCGCACCGGCGATGAAATCCATACATCGATGCAGGCCGGCGCGATGATGCGCAAGGCAGCGATGAAAGAGGCGGATTGGATCGACGCCTATGAAGCGCGCAATGTGCAGATCGGCCTTGCAGCCGGTTTCTCCGGTCGCGCACAGATCGGCAAGGGGATGTGGCCGGCACCCGATCTGATGGCGGATATGATGGAGGCCAAGATTGGCCATCCGAAAAGTGGCGCGAACACCGCTTGGGTGCCGAGCCCGACGGGCGCAACACTTCACGCGCTGCACTATCATCGCGTCAACGTGTTCGAGCGGCAAGAAGCACTTTCAGCTGAACCTATTCCCGCGCTCGGGAAACTGCTGACGGTTCCGCTGGCAGACGGCACGAATTGGTCAGCGGAAGAAATTCGCGAAGAGCTGGACAATAATGCTCAGGGTATTCTGGGCTATGTCGTCCGCTGGATCGATCAGGGTGTTGGGTGTTCCAAGGTCCCGGACATTCACGATGTCGGCCTGATGGAAGATCGCGCGACCTTGCGGATCAGCTCGCAGCATATGGCCAATTGGCTCTTGCATGGCGTGTGCAGCGCAGAGGAAGTCGATGCTGCGCTCGAGCGGATGGCTGCCAAAGTGGATGGTCAGAATGAAGGCGATGAGGCTTATGTCGCGATGATCGGCAATCTCGACGACGCCGCATTCCAGGCAGCCCGGGCGCTGGTCTTCGAAGGTGTTTCGCAGCCGAGCGGATACACCGAGCCGTTGCTCCATGCATTCCGCCGCAAGGTTAAAGGCAGCTAGGCGTTCAGATAGTCTGAAAACTCGTCGAGCAAGGCCCTGTAGAGATCGCGCTTAAACGGTACGATCAGCTCCGGCAAAGTCCCCGGGTCAGCCCATTTCCATGCCCGGAATTCCTGGTGCGAGGTTTCGATATTCACATCCGCGTCGCTGCCGGTGAAGTGCATCAGAAACCAGCTTTGACGCTGACCGCGATATTTGCCCTTCCAGATCTTGCCGAGAAGTTCGTCCGGTAGGTCATATTGCAGCTCTTGCGAGGCCCGCGCGACCAGCGATGCCTTGCTTGGAGCAATCCCAGTTTCTTCTTCCAGTTCGCGAAAAGCCGCAGTCTCGGCGTCTTCGCCTTTATCGATACCACCTTGCGGCATCTGCCAGGCTTCGGTGGACGAATCCAAGCGTTGGCCGACAAATACCTGCCGGTTTGGATTGAGCAGCATCACACCAGCACAGGGCCGGTATGGCAGATCGTGAAAATTCTTCATTCGGCGGCAGCGGCCTGCTCGGTTTGGCTCTCGGCTTTGAGCTCGTCGAGAATTGCGTTCAGCGCACGCAGGCAAGCCATAACGTCATCATGGGCCGACGGGATCATCTTTCTCAGATTGGCAAAGCCGTGAATGTTGCCCGCCGCTTCGCGATAGACGGTTTGAACGCCGCCAGCGATCAGCTTGCCGGCATATTCGCGCCCCTGATCGCGCAACGGATCCAGGCCAGCCGTCACCAAAACCGTCGGCGGTAGGCCGGCTGTGTCCTGGAGGACCGGATTGAGACGCCAATCGGCAGCATCGCCGGCATAATGATTACTGAACCAATCCATTGTTGCAGACTCAAGTAAGAAGCCTTCAGCGAAATCGACCATCGATCCGCTATCCGCACCCATGTCGGTTGCCGGATAGATCAACCACTGGGCGACGACTGGAACATCCGCTGCTTCATCGCGCAGTGCAAGCGAGGTTACCGCGGCGAGGTTGCCGCCAGCGCTGTCACCAGCCGGAACCAAGCCGGTAACGCTGAGGCCAAGCTCGTCAGGACTTGTCGCAATCCAGCGTGCCGCCGCGATGCAGTCTTCAGGGGCGGCAGGGAAGGGGTCTTCCGGAGCCAATCGGTAATCAACCGACACCACAGGCAAATCCAGCGTCCGTGCGGTTTCAGCGCAGAGGCCGTCATGGGTTTCGATATTGCCAATTACAAAGCCGCCGCCGTGATAGAAAACCACCACCGGCCCGGGCTCACGGCTATCGCGCGGATCATAGAGACGCGCAGGAATATCGCCTGCCGGACCCGGAATTGTGAAGTCACGCTTTATCCCGAGTTCGCCTGCGGGAAGTTCTGCCATGGTGAAAACCATATCCATCATCGCTCGCGCGGTAGCGGGATCGGTTTCATGGGTCTTCGGGCCTTCCTGGGCGGCCAGAAGGTCGAGCATCATCTGCACATCGGGGCGAACATAAGGCACGGGCATCTCTCCAGTATTGATCCATTTTAGGGCTGTTTGTTTGCAACTATAGGCGGAAAAGTGCGGGCGGCAAGTCGTGGGATCATGACGAACTGTCCGACTGCCCGGATCGCCAGAAACACTGTGAAGCTCAGCCATACGCCATGATTACCATAGGGTGTGGTTAGCCAGAGCATCAGGCCATAGGCGACAAAGGCTGCGGCCATCGTTCCGAGCATTGCTCGGGTCCAGGTCGCGCCGACGAACACGCCATCCATCACAAAAGACGCGACGCCAGCGAGCGGTAGTGCGAGAAGCCAGATATCGTAGCGCAGGACCGTCTCGATGACGTCAGGATCGGTTGAAAAGCTTGCGACAATCGGACCAGAAGTAATGGCGAACACGCCCGTTAGAATGAGGGCGGTGCCGATGCCGCGCAACATGATGCGGCGGACGGTCTTATCGAAACTGTCGCGCTCCTTTGCGCCGATGGCTTCACCGCACAACACTTGGGCCGCATTCTCAAACCCGTCGAGAAGCAGGGCTGTGAGCATGAACATCTGAAACAGAATCGCATTTGCCGCGAGAATATCTGTCCCGAGGATCGAGCCCTGCCGCGTCACCATCATAATCGCGATGGTTAGTAATACGGTGCGCAGGAAAAGGTCTCGATTGACACGGAACAATGATCCCATGCGGGCGGAATTCCAAAGATCCCGGTCGCGCGCGGCGGCGATGAGCGCCGACACTTTTGCCGCCGGAAGGACGGCCAATATGAGCAGAGCGAATTTGGTGAACTCGGAAATCAGCGTCGCATAAGCGATGCCCGCAACGCTCATATCCCAGACCAGGACAAACAGAACGCCGAGGCCGACGTTCAAAAGATTGATGGCTATTTCGATAACCAGGACGATACGCACGCGGCGTAACCCGATCAGCCAACCGACGATCGCGGCATTGATTAGCCAAGCCGGGGCCGCCCAGAAACGGATATCGATATAGACGGCCGCACCGTTTCGAACGGTGCCCTCTGCGGCCAAAAGATCGAGGCCCAACGGGATCGTCAGAGACTTTGTTGCGAGCAAGATCAACCCGATTGCCAGGGCAATCACCGAGGCGCGCAAGAGAGCCGCCATTTTCTCCGTATCATTGCCTTGGCCTGCGGCCTGGGCTGTCAGCCCGGTGGTAGCGGTTTTCAGGAAGTTGAAAACGACCAGCAAGCTCATCAGCAAGCGCGCGCCCATTTCGACGGCGCCCTGTGCGGCGGCTTCCCCAAGCTGGCCGATGATCCAGATATCGGCAATGCCGATAAGGGCGGTGGCCACGTTGGTCGCCATGGCCGGGATGGCTATTGACCAGATGGCTCGGGGATCATGGGGAGCGAGGGTTTTCGTCATCGATCCCACGGTCATAGTGCGGTGGTGGCCAAGCGCCTATATGCAATCCTCATGCTGCATTTCGTCCATCACCCATTCTATGTTGCACCGGCTCCGCCCGGGAGCGGATTTCGGTTTAACAAATATGGTTTGGTGCGAGAGGCGTTGGACGCATCGGGCATTGCCATGACGATGCACAAACCGGAGCCGATGCCACGAAAATGGATCGAGGCGGTGCATGACCCGGAATATGTGAGTGAAGTCATGGCGGCAGCGGTGCCCAAGGCCAAGGAGCGCCGGATCGGGTTTCCGGTCACCCCAGAGATTCGCGATCGATCGCTACTTGCTCAGGGCGGTACCTGGCTGGCGGCTCTGTTGGCTTTGGAGCACGGTTTTTCGGCCAATGGCGCCGGAGGCAGCCATCATGCCTTGCCCGATACTGGCGCTGGCTATTGTGTACTGAATGATCTTGCGGTCGTTGCCAATCGGCTCGTCGAGGACGGCAAGGCGGATCGAGTGCTCATTCTGGATTGCGATGTCCATCAAGGCGATGGAACGGCGGTATTGCTGGCAGGGCGCCCCGAAATATTCACCATATCGGTCCATGCAGAGAAGAATTTCCCAACCCGCAAGGCGCGTTCGACACTAGATATCGCATTGTCGGATGGAACCAGCGACACTGCGTATCTGGACCGGTTGAATGATATGCTGCCCGATGTGCTGCACGACTTCCGCCCGGATATTGTCTTGTACCAGGCAGGCGTTGATCCGCATCGGGACGACAAGCTTGGGCGATTGAACCTGACTGACGCTGGAATGGATGCCCGGGATCGCTACGTCGCAACGCTAACCCGCACCCAAAACATCCCGCTCGCCAGTGTGTTAGGCGGTGGATATGGCGACGATCATGGTGCAGTTGCGCAGCGCCATGCGCGCAGCATTCTTACTTTGGCGGATGAAGCCGCGAAGCATCGCTGAATCGCGAGTGATTTTTTCTATTTTGTTCCGGGGGCCAGCTGTGCATAGGTAGTTTCACGGATAAGAGTGAGAATGAAATAATGGCCACTGCGGCAAAACCGATTAGTTCCAACCCCCCAGAAGATGCAGCTACAGTCGTTGTCCGGTTCGCCGGAGACAGTGGTGACGGCATGCAGCTTACCGGGGGACAGTTTACGCTATCAACTGCGCTTGCCGGGAATGACCTGGCGACTTTTCCGGATTTCCCGGCCGAGATTCGCGCTCCCCAAGGGACGTTATTTGGGGTTTCGGCATTCCAGATTAACTTTGGCAGCCGTGCAATCCGGACGGCCGGTGACGCGCCTGACGTACTCGTGGCCATGAACCCGGCGGCGTTGAAGACCAACTTGGGCGATTTGCGGGAAGGCGGCTTGATCATCGCCGATAGCGGCGCCTTTGGTGATCGGAACCTATCCAAGGCGGGCTATACCGAGAATCCGCTCGAAGATGGCTCATTGGCCAAGTGGCAACTGCTCTCGCTCGATATGACGGAAATGACGGTCGAAGCGGTTAAGCCGTTCGGTCTGGGCAACAAGGAAGCGCTGCGCTGCAAGAATATGTGGACGCTGGGACTGACGCTCTGGATGTTTGATCGCAAGCGACAGCCAATCATCGATTGGCTCAATGCCAAATTTGCGAAGAAGCCGGATATTGCCGATGCCAATATCGCGGCGCTGAACGCAGGCCATGCCTATGGTGAGACGGCCGAGCTGGGATATGCATTCCAACCGCGTCACGTAGAGAAAGCGCCTGCCGAACCGGGCCTGTATCGGACAGTTACCGGCGCCGAAGCAGTTTCGCTTGGTCTGGTGGCTGGTGCAAAACTGGCCAATCTCCCCATGTTTTTCGGTGGTTATCCGATCACGCCGGCCTCGGCGATCCTGCATCATCTCTCCCGCCTCAAGCAGTTTGGCGTCACAACTTTCCAGGCTGAGGATGAAATTGCCGCGATCGGGGCTGCGATTGGAGCGAGCTATACCGGTTCGCTTGGCGTCACATCCTCTTCGGGGCCTGGTATCGCGCTCAAGGGCGAGGCGATGGGCCTCGCAATTATGACAGAATTACCGCTGGTTATCGTCAATTCGCAGCGCGGCGGACCATCGACCGGTCTTCCGACCAAAACCGAGCAATCCGACCTGTATCAAGCGGTCTATGGCCGGAATGGCGATGCGCCGATGCCGGTTATTGCCGTGCGATCACCGTCCGATGCGTTCGAATGTGCGATTGAGGCCTGTCGTATCGCAACGCGTTATATGACGCCGGTGATGCTCCTTACGGATGGCTATATCGCTAATGCCGCTGAGCCCTGGAAAATGCCAGATGTCAGTGACTTTGAGCCGTTTCCTGTGACTTTCCATGAAGATGCGCCGGGTGAAGATGAGAGCTTCAATCCCTATGCGCGCGATGAAAAACTGGCGCGGCCATGGGTTAAGCCCGGAACACCGGGCCTGATGCACCGGATCGGTGGTATCGAGAAGGCGTCAGGCAGCGGGAACATCGACTATTCTCCGGAAAACCACCAGGAAATGACTGATCTGCGCGCGCAGAAGGTTATGAACGTGGCGGACGACATTCCCGAGCAAGATGTCGCTCTGGGTGCAGCCGGCGATACGCTGGCAGTGGTTGGCTGGGGCTCGACCTATGGCCCGATCCATCAGGCCGTCGCAAAAGCGCGCGCAAACGGCCAATCTGTTGCGCAAATTCATTTGCGTCATATCTGGCCGATGCCGAGCAATCTTGGGGAGCTGTTGAAGAGCTTTGATCATATTCTCGTGCCGGAAATGAACAAGGGCCAGCTCAAAACAGTGCTGCGGGATCAGTTTCTTGTCGATGCGAAGCCGCTGAACAAGGTTTCGGGTCAGCCTTTCCGGATTGCTGAGATTGAAGCTGCGATTCAGGATCAACTTGATGGATGACAAGCCGAAAAGTGTCCTCCCCCTGGTGGGGATGCTGGTGGTGATTGTTGCTATAATTTACATGCTGTGGAGCTAAGGAAGCTGCAATGAACGATATGACACCCGTCAAGACGACACTCAAAGATTGGGAAACCGATCAGGAAGTGCGCTGGTGCCCGGGCTGTGGCGACTATGCGATCCTCAAAGCGATCCAGCGAACCATGCCCGATCTCGGTGCTGATCCGGCCAACACGGTTTTTGTCTCGGGCATCGGCTGCTCGTCGCGTTTCCCCTATTATATGGAAACCTATGGCTTTCACACGATCCATGGGCGCGCACCGACTGTTGCCACCGGCGTAAAACTCGCCAATCCGGAGCTGGATGTATGGCTCGTCACGGGTGATGGCGATGGCCTGTCGATCGGCGGCAACCATATGCTGCATCTCTTGCGTCGGAACCTTGATTGCCAGGTTCTGCTCTTCAACAATGAAATTTACGGCCTGACAAAAGGCCAATATTCGCCGACATCGCGTCCGGGCACAAACAGTCCGTCGACACCATTCGGATCGGTCGATCGTCCGGTCAATCCGTGCTCCTATGCGTTGGGCTCGGGCGCACGCTTTGTTGCGCGCGGTATCGATGTGAACAAGAAGCTCACTGATGCATTCAAAGCGGCTTATGCGCACAAGGGAACTGCGTTCGTCGAGATTTTCCAGAACTGCATCGTCTATAATGAAGATGTCTTTGCTGATTTCACCAACAAGAAAACGGCGGCCGATACCCAGATCTGGGTGGAGCATGGCGAACCCTTGTTGTTCGCAAATGGAACCAAGGGTATTACTTTGAACGCTGACTCAATGACGCCTAAAGTCGTTGAAGTTACTGACGGAGATTGGGAATCTGCCGGTGTGATGGTCCATGACCAGACGAACCACACGCTGGCGTATCTACTTGTCGAAATGCCGTTCGGAGAGTTTCCGATGGCGCTTGGCGTGATCTACGATGATCCGCGACCGACCTTTGACGAGGTCGTGATTGCCCAGAGCGATGAAGTTTCGAAAGGCAAGGACGCCAATCTTCAGGCGCTGATCGAACATGGCCAGACCTGGACGGTGGAAGACGGTCCGGAGCTCTAAGCTCAAATGGACAATCTGACTCACAGTCTGGCCGGTGCTGTACTCGGCCAGATTGGCCTCAAGAGAAAAACCGGCCTGGGAATGGCGACGCTGATTATCGCAGCCAACATTCCCGATATTGACGCATTTGCGACGCTTGTCGGTGGGCATCAGCATCTCGGATTTCGCCGCGGTATTACCCATGGGCCGATCGCGATGCTGCTGTTGCCGATATTGCTCACCGGAATCATGATTGCGTTCGACAATTGGCAATCGCGACGGGGGAAGCGGCCGGAAAGCCGACTGCCCCTGCACAAAGGCTGGTTATTGGCGCTGGCCTATATCGGGACCTTGAGTCATCCAGCGCTCGATTTTCTCAACAGTTATGGCATTCGCTTACTTGAACCGTTTTCCAGCCAATGGGTCTATGGAGACACGCTTTTCATCATCGATGTCTGGATCTGGGCGACACTGGGCATAGCGCTTTGGTTGTCGATACGACGGGAGAGGCGCGGAGCTGCAAATTGGCGGACGCCCGCCATTTCCGCATGCGCAATCGTCCTCGTTTATATTGCCGCAAATGGCCTGATCTCGAACCGCGCAGAGAAGATGACCGCTGAGTTGGTGACTGAAGCTCGCGGCGAGCATCCCGAACTTGTCGTTGCCAATACTCTCCCGATTGCCTTCTGGGCACGCGACATGCGTTGGCGCGGGCAAGGGGAGATGGGCAGCGGAAACTTCTCGCTGTTTGGCGGCGATGATCGGGTCTCGCTGAATGGCGATACGCGGCCCGATGGCATGGCAGAGATTGATTGGGAGTCTATTGCCAGCGAGGATGCCGATGCGCGCGCATTTCTGTTCTGGGCGCGCATGCCTTTCGTAGAAGAAGTCGATGGGCGCATCTGGCTCCGGGACCAAAGGTTCACCTTTGACGGTATTGGGGATCGCTTTCGGGTTGATGTAACACCGGAAGAATGAGTAGCATTTCAATTGTCTGGTTTCGTCGTGACCTCAGGCTCGCGGATCAAGCCGCGCTGACAGCTGCGGCAGAACGTGGTCCCGTACTCCCGGTCTACATTCTGGATGACGAAACGCCGAAACACCGCAAAATGGGTGCGGCGTCCCGGTGGTGGCTCCATCATTCGCTCGCTGATCTCGATCAGAGATTGCGACAGATGGGTTCTCGCCTGATCCTGAGGAGCGGCAACAGCGCCCAGATTCTGTCTGATCTGGTGGCACAAACCGGCGCGACTGAAATTCACGCGCTGCACCATTATGAGCCCTGGTGGCTGAATGCCGAACGCGACGTAAGGGCGAAGCTAGAGCATCCCGTGTCATTGCATCTGCATCACGGCAACTATCTCGTTCCACCCGGTACCATCACGACCGGCAGCGGAAATCCCTACAAGATCTACACGCCATTTTGGAAAGCCTTGCGCGAAAACATGCCGCCCGCGCTGCCAATGTTGGCGCCGGATACAATCGATGCGCCGCCAGACTGGCCCGACACTGATCGTCTGGATGAATGGGCGCTTCTTCCGAAAAACCCCAATTGGGCCGAAGCATTTGGCGATTATTGGCAACCAGGCGAAGCTGGTGCCCATGCCAATGTCGATCGCTTCATTAGCAAGGCCGAGGACTACGACACGGACCGCAACCTGCCTTCGATTAAAGGCTCTTCGCGCCTGTCGCCACATCTGCATTTCGGTGAGATTTCGCCTGCGCAGGTCTGGCATGCTGTGTCCTGTTCTGGCCGCAATGTGACCACGTACCAGAAGGAGCTAGTCTGGCGGGACTATGCGCAGAATGTCATTCGCCAATTTCCGACATATGGCAGTGAAAGCTATCGTCAGCAGTTTGAAGCCTTCCCTTGGCGAGGTCTTTCGTCAGATGATGTGAAGGCTGATTTCGATCTCTGGTGCCGTGGCCAGACCGGTTATCCGATAGTCGATGCAGGGATGCGGGAGCTGTGGGCGACAGGCTGGATGCATAATCGTGTGCGGATGATTGCAGCGAGCTTTCTCATCAAGCACCTGCTGATCGATTGGCGGGCGGGCGAACAATGGTTCTGGGATACACTGGTCGATGCCGATTACGCTTCGAACGCGACCAACTGGCAATGGGTGTCTGGAACCGGCGTCGACTCCAACATGTTTGTCCGGATCATGGCGCCGCTTAGCCAATCCGAAAAATTCGATGCTGGAGATTATATCCGTAAATGGGTGCCTGAACTGGCTGGGTTGGATGATCCCTATATTCATGACCCCGAAGAGCATGGCTGCAAACCCGATAGCTATCCGGCAAAGATAATCGGCCATCGCGAAGCGCGTCATCGCGCCTTGGACGCATATGCAACGGTCAAAAATTAGCTGCACCAATGGCGGCGAAGCCGTTGCCCTAACCGTGTAATTTGGGCCATAAGCGCGCGCAGGAGGGGTTATGGCGAGCAGCCCATCACCACGGGGCCAACATTTGCTGCGGGCCGATCGCGGTTTCGCGACCGGCTTGGGCTGGCTGTCGCGTCTGTCCGCTCCCGGGTTTCACAAGTTTCTGGATCGCCTTCATGCGGGGCTCGGTTCGGGCAGGCTCGAGGCAAAATTGCCTGATGGCAAGACACGTGTGCTGGGTGATCATGCACCGGGCGTTTCCGCTGAAATCGAGCTGAAAAGCTGGCGACCACTGATACGGCTCATGACATCAGGTTCGATCGGTTGGTATCGCGGTTGGGCCGAAGGCGAATGGACCAGTCCTGCGCCGGAAAAACTGTTTGAGCTGTTTGTGGTCAACAGAAAGACGCTGGGTAATGCCGCGCGCGCCAAGGGTGCTGCCCGAATACGCAATTTGTTGGCGCACACGAAACGCCGCAATGATCGCGGCAATGCCCGCAAGAATATCGAAGCACATTATGATCTGGGCAATGATTTCTACGAAGCCTGGCTCGACGAAACGATGACCTATTCGAGCGCGGTATTTGGCGATCCATTGTCACCCGCCGAACCATTGGAAGAGGCGCAACGCCGCAAGGTGCGCATGCTTCTTGACCGGCTCGATCTCAAACCGGGCCATAGGTTGCTCGAGATTGGCTCGGGCTGGGGCGGCCTGATGGAAATCGCAGCCAAGGAATATGGAGCCGATGTTACCGGCATAACCCTGTCTACCGAGCAAAAGGCTTTCGTTGAGCAGCGCATGCGCAATGCCGGCCTGGAGAATCGCGCCCGTGTCGAGTTGATCGACTATCGCGATGTCGAGGGCGAATTTGATGCCGTTGCCAGTGTCGAGATGGTGGAAGCAGTCGGTCAGGAATATTGGGCGACCTACATGCAGGCGATTTCTGATCGGCTGAAACCGGGTGGCAAGGCAGCAATCCAGCTCATCTCGATCGAAGAAGACGGGTTTGAAGCCTATGCGTCGACCGCCGATTTCATTCAAACCTACGTTTTCCCAGGCGGGATGTTGATTGAAGAGAAACGATTTGCAGAGCTTGGAAAACAGGCTGGGCTGACTTGGGCCGATCGCACCGGCTACAATCTTCACTATGCTGAAACACTGCGCCAGTGGCGGGAACGATATGACACAGCGGTGGCCGACAACAGCCTGCCGGAAGGTTTTGACGAGCCGTTCCACCAGTTTTGGCGCTACTATCTCATGTATTGCGAGGGGGGTTTTCGCGCGGGTGGTATTGATGTAGCGCAAGTTACTCTGATTAAAGGAAAATAAGATGCGATTCGGGATAGGCGTCCGTGCGCTGGGAATAGCCACGGCAATGATGGGGGCTGCCATTGCAGCGCCTGCCACCGCGCAGGATGACGCTGCGGCTGAAAGCGATATCCCGACGGATCTCAATATTCTGATGTGGACCGATCCGCAGCGCGATTTCGCTTTTCCGCGGATGGAAGACTTGGCTCCTGTGCGGACGATTGCCAATGGCGAGACCTTCCGGGACCTGCCAAGCGGCCCGGATCTCGAGGTCTCCGTGACCATGGATGGCGAGACATGGACGCTCGATGAGTATCTCGAGGATCAACGTGCCGCGGGCGTGGTCGTCATCCATAATGGCGAAGTGCGACTGGAGCGATATCGCATGGGGGCTGATATCGACACACGCTGGACCAGCTTTTCGGTCGCGAAATCCTTCACATCGACTTTGGTTGGTGCGGCGATTGTCGATGGTCATATCGAATCGCTCGATGCGCTCGTGACCGCCTATATCCCACAGCTTGAGGGCAGCGGTTACGATGGCGTCACGGTGCGCCAGCTCCTGACGATGACATCCGGCGTTCGCTGGAACGAAGATTATACCGACCCTCAATCCGATGTGTCCTTGTTCAATCTTGTCACTCCAGAACCAGGTGTCGATCCCGTCGTCACCTATATGCGGACCCTGGAAAGCGAAGCTGAACCGGGCACGCGCTGGCTCTACAACACAGGTGAGACCAATCTGATCGGTGTCGTCGTTGCGAATGCTGTCGGCATGCCGCTCGCGGATTATCTCTCTCAACGGGTCTGGTCCCGTATCGGCATGGCGCGCGATGGCGAATGGATCGTCAATGCGGGTGGTGGCGAGATTGCCGGCTGCTGTATTTCGGCGACGGTACGCGATTATGCACGCTTTGGCCTGTTCGTCATGGAAGGCGGAATGGTCGGCGATGAACGCATTGTCCCCGAAGGTTGGTATGAGGCCGCCGGATCACGCCAGGCGGATATTGGAATACCAGGCCGCGGTTATGGCTATCAATGGTGGACCTTTGATGATGGCGCGTTCGCGGCGCAGGGCATTTTCGGTCAGGGTATCTTTATCGACCCGGCCCGCAACTTGGTGATCGCCAGCAACGGCAACTGGCCGCTTGCCAGCAACCCGCGTTACAGCGAACCCCGGATCGCCTTTTGGCGGGCCGTCCAGGCAGCGATTGATGCGGAGAGCGCGGAGTAGGGCGGTACGGGCTTCGACAGGGGCAGTAAGTTCAGTCTGTCGAAGCCATGGTGTGGAGGGATGGAATGTCCCAAACTTCGGTGATGAGGCCGTCGACAATGCGCCAAACGACAACGACATCGACGGCGATCGACTGATCCTGCAACGTCATCGTGTTGCGTGTTTGCACAACAACGAGTTCGTTACCGACCGGGGTAATTGAGACCGGTTCCACCTTGAACGTGCCCGTTGATTGTCGGACGATCTTTTCGAAAAACTTCCGAATTCCATCAATCCCGACATAGTCACCATGCACATCAGGTAGGCGCGGATTGTAATAGTGCCAGACGATATTTGGCGACATCACCTCTTCAGCAGCTGCAGGATCAGCCGGATTAAACCGCTGAATAATTGCTACATTGGGATGATCGTTAGCCTGCACAATGAAGCTCGCTCTGTCTTCGCAACAGGAGAAGGCTAGCGGCAGCCGAACGGCGCGCATTGATTTGCGTCAATTCCTTACAGTTGCCTATTCCGGTGGCCGCCAGCTACCGAAACTGCCGCTGTATCTTGCCTAGAAGTTGAACCCGGCCGCGATTCCCCAGACTCTTGGTTCATTGACCATTGCCGTGAGGTTGTTGAAATCGATACCGCTCACCGCTGATGTGTCATTGGTGATGTTCCGGACAAAGGCTGCGAATTCGTAGCTATCTGTCTGATAACCAACACGGATGCCGCCTTCGAGCTGACTAGAATCCTGGAACTCGATCGACTCATAGAGGAAGAAGTTGATCCGTGAGCGATAAGCCCAGTCGGTGAAGAAATAGACATCGCCATCGCCAACAGGAATCTCATAGCGCGCCGTCCAATTTGCAATCCAGCGCGGCGACTGCGGTAGGCGATTGCCATCAATATTGACGATTGCGGCCGAGAATGGTGCAGCCGGAGTGACGATCGGATCCAGGATCGTGCACAATGATACGTTCGGGAAGGTATCAACCCGCACGCCGCCACACGCAGCCGTTGTCAGGCCATTATCCTGGATCTCCGTGTGGTTGTAGCTGAGGCCCGCTGTAACGAAGAAGTTATCGGTTATTGCGGCCTGCGCATCGAGCTCAAAGCCATAGCCGCGGACATTATCAGCATTGATCAGCCGGTTGGCATTCACATTGCCGCCCACCGCCGTCAGCTGGGCATTATTGAGATCGTAAATATAGCCGGAAAGATTCAATCGGGCCCGGCCATTCCACAGTGTCGATTTGATCCCCGCTTCATAGGATGTGATGGTCTCCGAATTGGCCACCGAAACACCGTCTTCTAGCGGCGTTGCCGTAGCGGGTGGAAACAGAATACGACCCTGGATGCTGGGCGCGCGATAGCCGCGTGCAATCCGCGCATAGAGATTGACGTCATCGCTCGCTTCATAGGTGAGGCTGCCATCCCAGGTGATAGTATCATCGCTGACACTCCGAGTGACCGTGCCAAGAGGGTTTTGCAGGAATGCTGGGAACTGGGTGTCCTGACTCCGCACCACGACAAAATCGCGCTGATCGTCATTATAGCGAAGGCCGCCCGTTACACTGAACCGATCACTGATGTCATAGGTCAGCGATCCGAATATTCCCAAGGCTTCGCTTTCTTGGCGCTGGCTGACCAGGATATTTATGCCACCTGCCGCATTGAGCGGATCGCCCAAGGTTGAATAGTTTTCACTGACAATATCGAGTGATTCATCGAAGTAGAAAATGCCGAACTGGTAGCTGAGCGGTCCGCCGCCATTGCTGGCAATGCGCAGCTCTTGCGTAAACTGATCAAGGTCAGGGATTGAATCCCGGGTTTCTGCCGTGAAAGGAATATTGCCCGGACCGGTCAGGTTGGGCGGCAGAAAGTTTGCGCCGAAACCGCCATCCACATCACCGACCGATGAAGATGTGCCGTGCCAATAACTGGTGACCGAGATGATCGAAACGGGACCGACATCCCAGGTCAGTCGTGCAGAAATATTTTCTGTTTCAACTTCTTGTTCGTTCTGGCCATCGACCGAGATGGTGTCGCGATCAAAATTACCGTTGAGTCCAGCGGTACCGCGGGTGAAATTATTGGCGCGGAACAGACGTGCCGTGCCGTCGAGATCGCGCAATTGGCCCGCCAACAGGATTTCGAAATCTTCGGTGACGTCAAATGCAGCCTGAAGGCGCACGGCGAATTCGTCGTAACCGCCCAAGGCGTTATTTGCCGTGCCGCCGGGAAGCACATTGTCCACATAATCATCCTGGCGCTGGTACAGTCCAGAAAGCCGAACCCTGACCCGATCTCCAATCGGTCCACCAACCGCTGCCTCGGCAGTCAGATTGTTGAACCGGCCATAGGTGAAACGCGCATATCCATCAGCGTCACTGCGCGGTTCGACGGAATCGAACTTCACAATACCGGCCGGCGTGTTGCGACCAAAAAGCGTGCCCTGTGGGCCTCGCAATACTTCGACCTGCTGCATGTCGAAAATCGGAAAACCCTTGAGGATGGGATTCTCGAGGACGACATCGTCATAAACGAGGCTGACAGGTTGGGCCGCGTTGAAATCAAAATCGGTGTTGCCCAAACCACGAATATAGAAGCGCGGAAAGGTTCGACCGAAAGACGATTCCACCAACAAGCTAGGGACCCGACCAGAAAGGGCGCGAATATCCTGGCCGCTGCTGCTCAGTGCGGTCAGTGAATCTTCGTCAATTGCGGTAACGGAAATCGGTACATCCTGAATATCTTCTTCACGGCGCTGCGCGGTAACGATGATCGTACCGACGCCAGTTTGGGTTGCGGCGCCGGCCGGTTGGTTGGTGACCTGAGCGGCCGCCGGAACTGCCAAAGCAGCGGCGAGCGCCATGCTTCCAGCAGACGCAATAAGTTTCGATGAACGATGCATGATATGACCCCCGATGTGGTGCAGCTGTGAAAAGCGCACGCAAATACATTTCTTCAGAAAATGATTGGGCAACAATTGATGCCAAGGGGGGGCGAGTCAATTCGAGTGCCGGGAATAACCCTTACATTATGTGGTGGCGTTGTGAATTGGACACAATCTGTCGGGATCAGACAGTGATGCGATGGCCCGTTTCGAACTCAGCTGTAACAAGATCTGCAATGGCTTCCGCCACGACTTCGGGTGACTTGAGCGTTGCCGGATCTTCTCCCGGAAAAGCGAGGGCCCGCATATCAGTGGCCGTTCCGCCGGGATCGACGATCGCGACCCGGATCTTTGTGAGATTTTTCACTTCCTCGCCATAGGCGGTGATGAGAGTGTCGAGAGCGGCCTTGGAAGCGCCATAAGCCCCCCAATAGGCACGCGGCCGCGCACCGACGCTGGAGGTGAGGGCGATCACTCGGCCATTCTCGCTCTTTTTGAGCATCGGATCGAACGCCGCAATCAATGCCTGTTGGGCCGTAAAGTTCAGCGTCATGACAGCGGACAGTTCTTTCGCCTCGATCTGGACCACCGGCGTCAACGAGCCGAGCATAGCGGCGTTGAGAACGAGTATATCGAGTGCGCCCCAGCGCTCGCTGACTGCCGTCGCAAGCCGCTGAATACTATCGCCATCGACCAGGTCGAGCGGTGCGATCGTCGCATTTCCATCAGCTTCGTGGATCGCATCCTCAACCGCTTCAAGGCCACCGGCCGTGCGAGCAACAAGAATGACATGCGCGCCTTCTGCTGCGAGCTTCTTGGCCGTTGCCGCACCGATCCCGCGGCTTGCTCCGGTCACGAGAGCCAGTTTTCCAGTCAGTCTTTGGGTCATGTCAGGGAGTGTGTCCTGCGGGGCCGAGTGCTCAGGTGACGCGTTCGGCGAGAAGGGGAAGCTCAGTTACATTGTCGAGGCCGTCATGATCGGTCAGCGGTGTTGGGTATTCGCCGGTGAAGCAGGCGTCACACCGTTGCGGTTGTTCATTATTGCGGCCGGCTTCGCCGAGCGCGCGGTAAAGGCCGTCGATCGAGATAAATGCCAGGCTGTCTGCACGGATATATTCGCGCATGCCTTCGACATCATGGCGCGCCGCTAGCAGCTTTTCGCGTTCCGGCGTGTCGACGCCATAGAAACAGCTATTGCGCGTTGGCGGGCTGGCGATCCGCATATGGACTTCAGAGGCGCCAGCTTCGCGCATCATGTCTACAATCTTGGTGCTGGTGGTGCCGCGTACGATCGAATCATCGATCAGCACCACGCGCTGGCCCTTGATGAGCGCGCGATTGGCATTGTGCTTGAGCTTCACGCCGAGGTGGCGAACCTTGTCCCCGGGCTGGATGAATGTGCGGCCGACATAATGCGAACGAATGATACCGAGCTCGAACGGGATATCGGCCTGTTGCGCATAGCCAATTGCCGCCGGCGTGCCGGAATCGGGTACCGGGATCACAAGATCCGCCTCAACTGGATTCTCAATCGCGAGTTCGGCACCGATTTGCTTGCGCACCGTGTAGACCGACTGGCCATCAACGATTGAATCTGGTCGCGAGAAATAGACATGCTCGAAGATACAAGGCCGCGCCTTGGCTTCGGCGAACGGATGGTGCGTCTTGATACCCTCGTCATTCACGACGATCAGTTCGCCGGGTTCCACTTCGCGAATGAAATCGGCGCCGACGACATCGAACGCCACGCTCTCGGACGCGAAGATGATGGCATCACCGAGCTTGCCCATTACTAGCGGCCGGATACCAAGCGGGTCGCGACAGCCAATCATGCCTTCCGGCGTCATGCAGACCAGTGAATAGGCACCTTCCAGCTGCTTCAGCGCGTCGATGAAGCAATCGAGCAACGTCTTGAAGGTCGATGTTGCGACCAAGTGAATGATGGTTTCGGTATCGGAGGTCGATTGGAAGATTGATCCGTGCCGCACAAGATCTTTTCTCAGGGTCCAGGAGTTGGAAATATTGCCGTTATGTGCAACCGCGAAGCCACCGGAGGACAGTTCGGCATAGAGCGGCTGTACGTTTCTGAGGCCGCTTTCTCCGGTGGTTGAATAGCGGACATGGCCGCATGCCGCGTCACCGGGCAACTGCCGAATGATATGGTCTTCATCGAAGTTACCGGCGATATGGCCGACTGCACGATGGCTATGGAAATAGTGCCGGTCATAGCTGGTGATGCCAGCGGCTTCCTGACCTCGATGTTGGAGAGCGTGAAGGCCCAGTGCGACGACGGCAGAGGCTGTCTCAGCACCCCAGATACCAAAGACGCCGCATTCCTCGCGCAATTTGTCTCCGTCATCGGAGTGATCAAATGGGTCGGTGGTCAACATGGCGGCTCCGGAGCAGGGGAGTGTCACCGGCGAGCATATAGGCATAGGAATCGCGTTTGTCTTGTCTTTGTCATATGGCGATGTCGATTAATCGTAATTGGGACAATGAAAGACGCCAGAAATGGACGATTCACGAGAGACCGGCTCAACCCTCAAACTCAAATTCGATGCCGCTGGATTGATCACTGCTGTAGTGAGCGATTGGACGTCCAATGATGTGCTGATGGTCGCGCATATGAACCGCGAGGCACTCGATCTGACTGTTGAAACCCAGATTGCGCATTTCTGGTCACGAAGTCGTCAGGCGCTTTGGAAAAAGGGTGAGACATCGGGGAACATCCTGCGCGTGGCAGATATCCGGATCGACTGTGACCAGGATGCAGTATGGCTGATCGTGGACGCAGCGGGCCCAGCATGCCACACCGGCGAAATGAGTTGTTTCTATCGGCGGGTCACTTCAGACGGCCTGTTGGCAATCGACTAGAAATTTTGTGAAAGCCGAAATATGACCCACCTTGACGTAGCGTCATCGCTTGACGTTAACGTGAACGTTATCTAAGAGGGCATATGGCAAAAGCATTACCACAGGCGGGTATCGATACTCCCGATGAGAAAAATCGCGAAACCTATTCCATCTCCGATCTGTCCGAAGAATTCGGGGTCACGCCCCGGGCGCTTCGCTTCTATGAAGATGAAGGTCTGATATCACCGGAACGTCACGGCCTGACGCGCGTTTATGCGAAACGGGATCGTGCACGGCTTGCGTGGATCTTGCGCGCTAAACGCGTCGGATTCAGCCTCGCTGATGTCCGCGAGATGATTGATCTTTACGATCTTGGTGATGGCCGGACAAAGCAACGCGCGGTGACGCGTGAGAAATGTCGTGAGCGAATTGATGCGTTGCAAAGCCAGCGTCAGGACATCGATTCCTCAATTGCCGAGCTCGAAGGATTTCTCGAGCTGCTCGACGAAGTCGAGAGCTAAAACAAACAATACGCCTTTTTTGTAGGAATTCATTATGCCGACTTACACCGCGCCCGTTCGCGACAGCCAGTATGTGCTCAATCATATCGTTGGACTGGATCGCTATTCCAATCTCCCGGGCTTCGAAAACGCAACGATGGAGATGGCCGATGCCATCCTCACCGAAGGCGGAAAATTCTGCAGTGAAGTGTTGTTCCCGCTCAACCAGGTTGGCGACGAGCAGGGCTGCACCCGGCATGATGATGGGTCTGTGACAACGCCGGAAGGCTTTAAAGAAGCCTATAACCAGCTGGTTGAAGGCGGTTGGACAACATTGACCGGTCCTGAGGAATTTGGTGGCCAGGGCCTTCCGCACGTCATCGGCACCGCGATCGAAGAATATATGATCAGCTCGAACATGGCCTTTGCCATGTATAACGGCCTGACCATGGGCGCGACGGCATCGATCATGGCCAAAGGATCTCAGGAGCAGAAAGAAAAATATGTTCCCAAGATGGTCGCCGGTGAATGGGGCGGCACCATGAACCTGACCGAACCGCATTGCGGCACGGATCTTGGCCTTATTCGCACCAAGGCAGAACCCCAGGCAGATGGTAGCTACAAAGTGTCAGGTACCAAGATATTCATTTCGTCGGGCGAACATGACCTGACGGAAAATATCATTCATCTGGTTCTCGCCAAGACTCCGGACGCACCGGATAGCGTGAAGGGCATTTCGCTGTTCATCGTGCCGAAGTTCATCGTCAATGATGATGGTTCGCTCGGCGATCGCAACGCGGTCTCCTGTGGTTCGCTCGAAGAGAAGATGGGCATTCACGGAAATTCGACATGCGTCATGAACTATGATGGCGCGACTGGTTGGATGGTTGGCGAAGAGAATAAGGGCCTCGCCGCCATGTTCATCATGATGAATGCCGCGCGCCTTGGCGTCGGAACGCAGGGCCTCGCGATTGGCGAAGTCGCCTTCCAGAACGCCGTTGCCTATGCGCAGGATCGCCGTCAGGGCCGGGCGCTTACTGGACCGGCAGAGCCTGAAGAAAAAGCCGATACGCTGTTCGTGCATCCGGACGTGCGGCGGATGCTGATGGAATCCAAAGCCTATCTCGAAGGTGCGCGGGCACTGTGTATCTGGGGCGGCCTGCAGGTTGATCTCGCTCACAAGGCACAGACCGAAGAAGAGCGGCAGGTTGCAGATGACATGATCTCGCTGCTGACGCCGGTGATCAAAGGCTATGTCACGGATCTCGGCTATCAGATCGCGACTCAGTCCCAACAGGTCTATGGCGGCCATGGCTACATTCGCGAATGGGGCATGGAGCAATATGTCCGCGACGCACGTATCGCGCAGATCTATGAAGGAACCAACGGTGTCCAGGCGATGGATCTTGTCGGTCGTAAACTCGCCAAAGACGGTGGCCGCGCCATCCAGGCTTTCCTCGCCATGGTGGGCGAAGAAGTCGCCGAACTGGCAGAAGATGAAAGCGTCAATGCCGTCGCCTCGGGACTGGAAAAAGCCAATGGCGAACTGCGCGGCGCAACAATGTGGTTGATGCAGAATGCTTTTGCCAATCTCAACAATGCCGGCGCCGCTGCGTATAATTATATGCAGCTGATGGGTGTGGTGACGCTTGGCCTGATGTGGCTACGTATGGCCAAGGTGAGCGCCGCGGCAGTTGAGGCAGGCGCAGAAGACAAGGCGTTCCACGAGACCAAGCTCGTCACGGCGCGTTTCTTTGCTGAAAAGATTATGCCGGATGCTGCCGGGCTGCGCGCCAAGGTTGAAGGTGGCTCGGACAGTCTGATGGCGCTTGAGCCGGATCAATTTGTCGCCGCCTAAGCCGGAAGATTATCGACGAAGCGAGGCACGGTGTTGTTCGGTGCAGGGAGAGAGATCTTGCTGGACTGGACGGAACCGCGCGTCTCGCCTTAAAGACAATCGCTCGATTGAGGAGAAATGCGTTTGTCGCTGCGGCTTAAACTCGTTCTTGGTTTTCTGGGCATTATCGGCGCAGCGGTCCTTGGCTATTTCGGGACGATGGAGCTCGGCCTCAATCAGATTGAAACGCCGGAAATCGCATCCGATGACGATGGCGAAACCGACCTGGCAGAAATGACGCCGGGCGAGCGGCTATGCGCTGACCAGACGACAACGGACTCGATCCGCCAGCGAATATTTGCGCGCGCACGGACTGCCAGTTCAGATGATGGCGCGCTGCTCAGTCGGTTGGAAACCGGCACCGTCGCCAGAATGGAAAACCCCCGGCTGCTCGATTTTGATGAAGGACTGGAACAAGCGCGGTGCGAAGGGCGGTTGGTGCTCGAGCTGCCCCGCGGGACGGAACCGGCATTCAATTATAGCCGCCGTTTGAATGCAAGCCTTGAATATATCGCTCAACCCGCATCTGACGGACGCGGTCGCATCTATCGCATGAGCGGTGCCGACGACATGATCGATCGATTGGCTGATGCGGACCTCGTAACGCGTCGGGAAGCCCCAGAATTTGAAGACAAACCGCTCGACATTACGATTGATGACGAGAAGGATGAGTTCGAACCCGGGTTCGACGAACCCGCTCCGGGAGACCCGGGTTTTGAAGATGCCGACCTTCCACCGCCGCCGGAGGACTTGCTCCCACCAGGTATGGGCGAAGCAGTTGTGGATCCCGAAGAGACTAGCGCCAATTAAATCCGATATGCGTATCGCCTAGCGCGTTGCCATCCGGATCGTAGCGCCGCTCAATGATCTGACCTTCACCATGTCTATCCACTGCAACCACCGTGCTACAGCGCGTTCCATAAATGGGATTGCGAATGAAAATCGGGCTATGGCGGGCGCGCCTTGGTTCGACCTGCGGTTCGTCATCAGCGCGAAGGCCATCGAGCAGTGCACTATGGTCCCCGGATCCAGCCTCAAGCCAGACTTGCAATTGTGATTTTATCCGATCCGTCTTCGGCCAATTCTCTTCGGCGAGGCTGTTGGACAGCCCATATAGTCCCGGATTCAATGGGCTGATCTTTGGCTGCGGCCGATTGGTCAGTAGGTTCGCGATGCCATCACCAATGGCAATGACGTTGAACGGATTGAAGGCATCGAGTTGCGCTTCCGAGGGCTGACCAAATATCCCCGAACCATCGATCAGATCGGCGACCAATTGGCCGCGCGACGCCATTCCTGGCTGCGGCCCATCGGGATTGGCAACGTTGGTGACAACCGCGAAACGCCCCTTGTCAGAAATGCCGAGCCAGGTGCCACCCGCTTCCAGGTCGCGCCCGGCAATAACGTCACTTGGCGGTTCCCAGCGCGCCAAAGGCGCCGCGGACCGTGCATGCAACTCATCACGATTGCCGATCATGACGAGTTGCCAATCGGGATGGGCCTGCCAAGCGCAGGCTAGGACGCACATTGCGGTATCGCTCTACTGCTCCGGCAAGAAATCCGGGACGGATAGGTATCGTTCGCCGGTATCATAGTTGAAACCAAGGATGCGGGCGCCTGTCCCGATTTCCTCGATCTTCTGTTTGATGGCCTGGAGCGTTGCACCCGAACTGATCCCGACCAGCATGCCTTCTTCGCGTGCCGCGCGCGTTGCCATCGCCTTGGCGTCGTCCGGATCAACCTGGATCGCGCCATCAATCGATTGGGTATGAAGATTGTTGGGTATGAAGCCTGCACCAATTCCCTGGATCGGATGGGGCCCGGGTTGCCCGCCCGAGATTACTGGCGATCCAACGGGTTCCACTGCGAATGCCTTCATTTCCGGCCAATGCTGTTTCAGTACTTCGGCACAGCCGGTAATATGGCCACCAGTACCGACGCCCGTGATCATCACATCGACCGGAGAATCGGCAAAGTCTGCGAGAATCTCTTCGGCTGTGGTTTTGACATGGACGGCAACATTCGCCGGATTGTCGAACTGTTGCGGCATCCAGGCATTGTCATCAGCGGCGACCAGCTCCTGGGCACGCTCGATCGCGCCCTTCATGCCTTTTTCCTTCGGCGTCAGATCAAAATCTGCACCATAGGCCAGCATCAGGCGCCGGCGTTCAATCGACATGCTTTCCGGCATTACCAGTACTAAATCATAGCCTTTTACGGCTGCAACCATTGCCAGTCCGATCCCGGTGTTACCGGAGGTTGGCTCGATGATCTTCCCGCCCGGTTTGAGGGCGCCGGATTGTTCCGCGTCTTCGATCATAGCGAGCGCGATGCGATCCTTGATCGATCCGCCCGGATTGGCGCGTTCCGATTTGATCCAGACTTCGGCATCTCCGAACAGGCGCTGCATCCGGATGTGCGGCGTATTGCCGATTGTTTCGAGAGTATTACCCGCCTTCATGTCGTATTCTCCTGCAATGTCTGTCCGTCAGGCGTATCAAGCTCTTCGGGAACATCGAATGTCTTGGTCTTACGTAACGTCGGAAACCATGCGGTCCATAGTAGCACTGTCGCAATCGCACCGATACCGCCACCGACCACAGCGGCAACCGGACCGATAATCCAAGCGAGGCTGCCGCTGAAAAAGTCGCCAAACTCGTTAGAGGCGGAAATGGTCAGCAATGATACCGACGAAACCCGGCCCCGTTTTTCATCGGGCGTATGCAACTGAATCAATGACTGGCGAATATAGACGGAGAACATGTCCGCCGCGCCGACGACGAACAGGGCCGCCAATGACAAGGGCATAGAAGTGGAAAGTCCGAATACGATAGTCGCCAGTCCAAATATCCCCACTGCCCATAGCATCTTGGGCCCAACATTATTCTTGAGCGGTTTGAATGAGAACCAGAGTGCAGTGAGGGCCGCGCCCACGGCCGGTGCTGCCGCCAACTGACTAAGCCCCGTCGCGCCGACTTCCAATATATCGCGTGCATAGACTGGGAAGAGCGCGGTTGCGCCAGCGAGGAAAACCGCAAACAGATCCAATGTAATCGTCCCGAGAACCATCTTGTTCTGCCGGACGTACCGCAGACCGTCGATCACTTGGCCGACCGGATGCTGTGTGCCCTTGATCGCGGGTCGCGGCACAGTTCCGATTAGACTGAGCGCGGCAAATGATATGCTGAGCAGGATAACGACGGCTAGATAGGGTGCGGCCGGATCGACGACATATAGATATCCGCCAATTGCCGGACCAATAATCATGCCCGATTGCCATGCGATTGAGCTAAGCGCGATTGCGTTTGGCAGGACTTCTTTGGGAACAAGATTGGGGGCCAAAGCGCTGAGCGCCGGACCTGCGAAAGCGCGCGCAATTCCCAATAGGATTGCCACGCCAAACAAGATCGGCAAGCTGAGGATTGCGGCCCAGGTCGCCCAGCCGAGCGCGGCAGCACACAAAATCTGCAGCGCAACCATCGCCCGGGCGACTGTTTTTCGATCAAAACGATCGGCTGCTAGCCCGGCAAAAGGCGTGAGCAGGAATAACGGTACAAACTGCAACAACCCGATAATGGCGAGCTGACCTGCCGCGCCGCCGACGCTCATCCCGCCGTCGCGCGCGATGTTATAGGCCTGCCATCCGATAATCAGCATCATCGCATATTGGCCAAGCGTCATTGCCAGGCGCGATGTCCAGTAAGCGCGGAAATTATGGATCCTAAAAGGATGCGGGGCATCGGCCATGAACCGCGTCTAGGCCCAATCGCAGGGATACGGCAAGCGAACCAAGCTTGGCTCGTGGATAGCGCGGCTATCGATGGTGATTGCATTCGCAATCACATCTGTAGATAGCTTAGTCGCGCTCTGCGAAAAGCAGGCAATGCAAAGGGGATGGCAATGCGCAGGTTCATTACTTCGGTAGCAATAATTGGCGTGTTGGCAGGGTGTGCGCCCGCCGAGGAGGCGCCGCCTGAGGAACCAGTTGCTGCTGATGATCCGGTCATCGATGACGCATCCCAACAGCCGGTTACAGCTGAAGGCTGGGGGCCGTTGCTGATAGGCATGACACGCGATGAAGTGACTGCTGCGGTCGGCGATAAAGCGGATCCCAACGCCATGGGTGGGCCAGAACCTGAATTTTGCGACGAATATGAACCCGCTGAAACACCTGCTGGTCTCTATGTGATGATTGAACAGGGGCGATTGGCGCGCATTTCGCTTGGCGAGGGCACGGAAGTGCGGACGTCCGAAGGCTTAACAGTGGGCGATAGTGCGGCTGCGGTCAGAGAAGCCTATGGCGATGCTGTACAGGCCATGCCGCATAATTATGTCGACGCACCCGGTGAATATCTTTCAGTCTGGGCAACGGGCGAAGTCGGCGAGAACGGAACGTCTGACGATAATGCGCGCGGCATTCGCTATGAGATTGGCGAAGATGGCATGGTTCAGACCATCCATGCCGGCGGACCGGCAATCCAGTATGTGGAAGGCTGCCTGTAGGGCGTCCTGCAATAATTCAGACTAGATACCGACGACGCGATTACCGTCTACAATCGGCGATCCGCGGGTGATCAAAACACGCGTTCCAATTTCCGCTTCATTGAACAACAATTCAGCGAACTCGTCCGGAATACCAACGCAGCCGCGTGAGGCGAATCCTTCTTCGACCATGCTGCCATGGATGGCGATGCCATCATTGGTCAGGCGCATCATGAAGGGCATCGGAACGAAATAGAGGTTCGAGATGTGATCCCGATTCTTCTCGGTAATCGTGAAGCTGCCGGTCGGCGTCGGCGTGTCGTCATGACCATAAAGGATCACGGCGCGGCCAATCTCATATCCACCCTGATAGGCATAGAGCCGCTCGGCCTGCAGATCGACGATGATCCGAAGTTCGCCCTGCGGCACGCCTTCATTGCTCCAGGCATATTCCCCGAACTGCATATCGCCTTCGACCCTCAGCGGGCTGGTAATCCGGAAGCCATTGCCATCTTCTGGCTCAGAAACGGTATAAGAGGCTGGCTGCAGCATCGCTTCAACCGGCGATGCGCTGTTGGTTGCTGTCGCGGGCGTCAGTTCGACTTCGGCCACGACAGCTTCAGGAGTAGCGGCATCGATATCCGTCGCAGCAGACAGCAGTTGAGAACCGGCTGCGACGAGCCCAGCAGCCGCCAGCAATTTGAAACCAAGACCTAAACCAGATTGTGATGCCATCATGACACTCCCGCGAAAACCTGCGGATGATGGAGCATTTTAACGCTTTGGTAAGCAAGCCGGTTTGCGCCTTGTTTACCATGTTTTCGGCAGTTTTCTGGGGCTTCGCGTTAGCGAACTAGGTTACTGTGCCATGCTGGGACGGATTATTGGCTCAAGCCAGTTCGACAAAGCTGTCGAGCACTCTTTTACGGCCAGCTTTCTCGAATTCAATTTCGAGCTTGTTGCCTTCGATTTCTTCGACGGCGCCATAGCCGAATTTCTGATGGAAGACGCGTTGGCCAATGGCGATGTCTGATCGGGGCTTTGCAGCGAAGCTTGCCGCGCTGGCCTTGGCTTCCATGACCTTTGCGGTACGGGGCAGGGTGCCAGCCGCGGCCGCGCGCTTCCATCCAGGACCCCGCTTATCCGCGCGCGTGACATTGGTGAAAGGATCGGATTGTTCGGACCAATTGGCGCGCCACAAGGATTCTCCGCCCGTCATGCTTGTTTCGGCGTCGATATGATCTTCCGGAAGCTCGCCAATGAATCGGGATGGAATTGAGCTTGTCCATTGACCGTAGATCCGGCGATTGGCGGCATGGACGATCCGGCAGAGCCGACGCGCACGCGTAATCGCGACATAGGCGAGACGGCGCTCTTCTTCGAGGCTTTTGGCGCCACCTTCGTCGAGCGATCTCTGCGAAGGGAATACACCTTCTTCCCAGCCAGCGAGGAATACCGTGTCGAACTCCAATCCTTTGGCGGCATGGATGGTCATGATCGTAACTTTCTCCGAGTCACGATCCGCATCATTGTCCATCACCAGGCTGACATGTTCGAGGAAGGAGCCGAGTGTATCGAATTCCTCCATCGCGCGCGTTAGCTCGGAGAGGTTTTCCAAACGACCGGCAGCCTCGGCCGATCGATCATTTTGCCACATAGCCGTGTAGCCGGATTCATCGAGCACCTGACGGCACAGTTCAGGATGCGGCAGGTCATTCGCCAGATCACGCCAGCGGCCAAAGTTTGTCATCAGCTCGCCGAGCGGATTGCGCGCTCGGGCGGTTAGTTCATCGGTATCGAGTATCCGCGCGGCGGCGAGGCTAAGCGGAATATTCTCGCGCCGTGCATGACCGTGGATCATCCCAACGGCCTTGTCGCCAAGGCCTCGTTTCGGTGTGTTGACGATGCGCTCAAACGCCAGGTCGTCCGCCGGTTGCACAATCACGCGAAGATAGGCCAGCGCGTCGCGGATTTCCTGACGCTCATAGAAGCGGAAGCCACCGACAATGCGATAGGGCATTCCAATCTGGATGAAGCGATCCTCGAATTCGCGTGTCTGGAACTGGGCCCGGACAAGGATCGCGACATCGTCGAGGGTGCCGCCCTTTACTTGATGGGCTTCGATTTCCTCGCCAATCCGCCGGGCTTCTTCCGGACCATCCCACACGCCGATGACCTTGACCTTCTCGCCATCGCCACCTTCGGTCCAGAGTGACTTGCCAAGCCGACCGCCATTATGATCGATGACGCCCGCAGCAGCCGACAGGATATGCTGGGTCGATCGGTAATTTTGCTCGAGCCGCACGACCTTTGCGCCCGGGAAATCCTTCTCAAATTTGAGGATATTGGCGACTTCCGCGCCGCGCCATGAATAAATGGACTGGTCGTCATCGCCGACTACGCAGATATTCTTCCGTTCCTGCGCCAATAGCCTCAGCCAGAGATATTGGGCGCTGTTCGTGTCCTGATACTCGTCGACCAGGATATATTTGAAACGTTCTTGGTAGAGCTCAAGCACATCGCGATGCTGTTTGAGGATCACCAGCATATGGAGAAGAAGATCACCAAAATCGCAGGCGTTCAGCGCTTTCAGACGATCCTGATAGGCTTGATAGAGCTGTTGCCCCTTGCCGTTTCCATAGGCTTCGCTCTCGTCAGCGGTAACGTCCGTCGGGAGCCATCCCCGGTTTTTCCAGCGATCGATTAGGCCTGCGAGAAGCCTTGGCGGCCAGCGCTTTTCGTCAATCTCCGCGACCTGGATCAGTTGCTTGAGCAGGCGGAGCTGATCATCTGTATCGAGGATCGTGTAATTGCTCTCAAGGCCTACAAGTTCGGCATGGCGACGCAGCATCTTGGCGCCGATCGCATGAAATGTCCCCAGCCAGGGCATGCCCTCAACATCCTGTTCAAGCGCCCGCGCGACGCGTTCCTTCATTTCCCGCGCTGCTTTGTTGGTGAAGGTGACCGCGAGGATTTCGGATGGCCACGCCTTGCGGGTCCAGATCAGATGGGCGAGCCGCGCTGTCAGGCATGCTGTCTTGCCGGTGCCAGCACCAGCGAGAACAAGCAGGGGGCCGTCGGTTGTCAATACCGCTTCGCGTTGCGGTTCGTTTAAAACCCGCAGATAGGGCGGTTCAGAGGGCTGCTCGGCAGGATCGGTCACCCGTGAACAGTTAGGGAACGAATTCCATCGCCGCAAGCGGCTACCCTACAGTTCTCAACTGGAATATCGCCCGCGCTTTTTCGCGCCAATAGTTTTTTCCATAACCGGGGTAATCGGGCAGGTCTGCCCAGTCGATGCGTGCCGCTGCCGCCAGGGCGCGCGCCAGGCTCTCATTATCTGCTCCGTGGTGTTTCTCCTGTCTCATCACGTTGCTCCTCTCTGCGGACTTTTGCCCGTACTGGGGTAGTCGCAAAACGGTGATTGCCCGTCTGTGACGGACGACACGCTCTGGAAAGAAACTCTAAGTTGCGCGAAACAGCTGAAGTTGGGATTTACCGAACGTCTTCATGGCATCACGGGTGAGGCCGGGCAGGGTCGTTTCAAATCCAGGTTCAGTCTCAATGCTTAGCCATGCCGATGGTGCTATCCAGCCTCGCTCGGTGAGTATCGGGATTGTGGCTTCGACCAATCCCTGACCGTAGGGTGGGTCGAGGAAGATCAAATCGCAGGGATTGTTGGCGGCGTGAATCGCCTCAACTGGGCGGGTAATAATATCGGCATTTGCACCGAGCGATTTGATGTTTGTCCGAAGTGCACTGACCGCTCCGCGATCGCGCTCGACAAGTGTACAATGGGCGGCGCCCCGCGACAGGGCCTCCAGCCCGAGCGCACCGCTTCCCGCAAACAGATCGGCAACGCGTAGATCTTCAAAGCTGCCCAAACGGCTTGCAAGCATCGAGAAAAGCGCCTCACGGACGCGATCCGTGGTCGGGCGTGTGCCATCGCCGGGCGGCGCTTGGATCGTCCGGCCGCGCCATTCGCCGCCGATGATCCTCATTTGAGGGACTTGCGGAACTTCACCAGATCGTGCTGGCGGATTTGCTCAACACCCCCTTTGGGGATGTCGCCGAGATAGAAGGGGCCATAGGCGGTGCGGATCAGTCGACTGACCTTCAGACCGAAATGTTCAAGTACTTTGCGGACCTCGCGATTCTTGCCCTCGGCAAGCTTCAGCTCAATCCATTGGTTGCGGCCGGTGCGCCGTTCAAGATTGGCGTCGATCGAGCCATAGCGAACGCCATCGATCGTAATTCCGTCGATGAGCCGTTCCAGCTGTTCCTGGCGGATATCACCAAAAGCGCGCGCGCGATAAATCCGGTCCACCCCGGTTGAAGGCAGCTCCATCTCGCGTTTCAGCCCACCGTCATTGGTGAGCAGCAGCAAACCTTCGGTATTCAGATCCAGGCGGCCAATGGGCATCAGCCGCGGAAGGCCTTTTGGGAGTTTGTCGTAAATCGTTGGGCGACCTTTGGGATCTCGCTCAGTCGTCAGCAGCCCTGCCGGTTTATGGAAACAATAGAGCTTGGCAGGGATCGGTTGGCTGACTGGATTACCGTCGACAGTGACGCCATGGAGCGATTTCACCAGAGTTGCTGGCGTGTCGAGCACCTTACCATCAATCGCAATGCGCCCGGCGGCAATCATGCGCTCAACTTCCCGGCGAGACGCGACGCCCGCGCGCGCAAGCAGCTTTGCGATACGCTGTTCGTCTCTCTGTTTTCGGGGCCCCGGCATGATGCTGCTGTAACCGTTTTTCGCAAGATTGCGAATATCAGTGTGAGCTTACAGATATTGGAGCGTGTTATGCGGCTATTGCGTCACATCGGAATTGGAGGAGCCTTGGCTGTTGGTTTGTCTGGGTGCAGCGGCGCTCCGGAACAGCCTGTCGCGATTGAACCAACAGATATCGTACTTGCTTCGGCTCCGGCCGCTCCCATCTCCATTGAGCTTTTCACCAGCCAGAGCTGTTCTTCCTGTCCACCGGCGGACAGATTGGTCGGCGAGCTTGTCGATGATCCGAACCTCGTCATCATTTCCCGGCCTGTCACCTATTGGGATCGGCTCGGTTGGCGAGATACTTTGGCACGTGAAGAGAATACGCAACTCCAGCGCCATTATGCCGACACCCTGTCCCGGGGTGGTGGGCGATCATATACTCCGCAGGCGGTAGTCGGCGGGCGGATTGGCTTGGTCGGGTCTCGTCGTGGCGAGCTTGAAGCCGCGATTACCGAGGTCGGAGAAGACGCATCGGATATATCAGTCGATGTAACGGGAGACGCCGATAACGGCTTTCGCGTATCGCTGAGCGGTCCGGCCAATCGGGAAGCCATCGTCCGGCTATTGGCCTTGGATAGCAGCGAAACGGTCAGCATAGGACGCGGAGAAAACGGCGGACGCTCAGTTACTTATACCAATATCCTCCGCGCCGAGCAGGATCTTGCGCGGTATTCCGGCGGTTCGCTGGATATCGAGATCGGCCGGGGCTTAGTGAGCGTTGACGGCAGTGATCGGTATGCGATCATTGTACGCAGCGAAACAGGCGGGCCGATCCTCGCCGCCCGATATCTGGGCAGTTAGTCGAAAAATCGCGTCCAAGCGTGGATAACAGGACTATCCATCGCGACATTTGTCGTTAAGTTCGCGCCACATTGAGGGCGGGAGTGCAAAGTCTGATGGCAGAAGAAAAACTCACGGGTTTTCGATTGCTGGGCGCAGCAATGAAGAACCGAAAGATGGGCTTGATGCTCGTATTCGGTTTTGCTGCTGGGCTGCCCTACGCGCTGTTGCTTGGCACCCTATACGCCTGGCTGTCGACGGCCGAGGTTGATCTGGAAACCATGGGCGTCTTTTCGCTCATCGGGCTTGCTTATGCGTTCAAATTCTTGTGGTCGCCTGTTGTCGATAGAGTTGAACTGCCGATCCTTGGCAAGTTGGGGCGAAGAAAAGGCTGGTTGATTGTCACGCAGACCCTGCTTGGCGCCATTCTGATTACGCTATCGCTTCTAAACCCTTCAACGTCACTAGGTTGGTTTTCTCTGCTTGCAGGAATTGGCGCATTTGCCTCTGCCACTCAGGACATTGTGATTGATGCATGGCGCGTTGATGTCGCGGACGAGATCGCAACATTGGATATTCTCTCAACTGTGTACCAGCTGGGTTATCGGATTGCGGCACTGGCGGGCGGTGCATTGGCACTGTTTATGGCAGATGTTGTGGGTTGGCCTTGGGTCTATGCCGGTATGGGTGTGGCGATGTTGCTAATCAGCGCAGCGAGCTGGGTGGCACCAGACACACCAAGACCAGCCGAAAATGTGTTTGTCACAGAGCTCCGCCAGCCAGGCTCCTTGACACCTAAGGTTCGAAGCTATGCGCTTGGAATAGTATCAGTATTTTGGCTTTGGGCGTTGATTACCGTGATTGTATTCATGGTTCGATCATTGGGATCAGACCCTGCTTCACGTCCCAACCCAACGGATTTTATCCAAGTTTACGGACCGCTGATTGTGATCGCTACCGTCATTGTGCCTGCGATCATTGCGGCAGTCCTGGAGTATTGGCGGCGATCCGGAAAATTTCTCACGGATAGTAACGTCCCAGCACAGAATGGCATCGATCGTATGGTCGATCACGGATATGTTGCGCTGCTGCTTCCTTTGTCGGAATTAATGGGCAGACTTAGGTGGGCTGCAATCCTCGTCTTGGGTCTAATTCTGACGTATCGGCTTACCGATTCAATCTGGGGGCCTTTCGCCTATCCCTTTTATCTGGATGAGCTCGGTTATACGAACAGCGAAGTCGCCATTGCGTCGAAATTCTTTGGTGTCGCTATGACTATGCTGGGAATCTCCCTTGGCGCAGTTCTTTTTGCACTAATTGGTCGTATGCCAACGCTCATTATCGGCGCTGCAACAGCGGCAGCAACGAACTTGCTCTACGCTGAATTGGCTCTGGGTGGAGCAATGCTCGATGCGTTTGGCCAGCTGACTGGGCTATCCTGGGTTTTTGCACAATTTGGTGCGGATGAGCGGATGTTCAGGCTCATGCTTGCGATTGCCGGTGAAAATCTGGCTGGCGGATTGGCCGGCGCGGCGTTCGTTGCCTATCTTTCATCGATTACGAGTAAGACATACAGCGCTGTCCAATATGCTCTCTTGTCTTCTTTGACCTTCTTGGTTGGCGCCCTTGGACGAGGAGCACTGGGCGAAGCTATTGAGATTTATGGCTATGCAGACATTTTCCGCTTCACGGCCGCTTTGGGCATGATCGCGGTTATTCTATGTTCATTTGAATGGATGCGATACCGCCAGGAAAACGAGAATAGGGAGCAGGCGCCCGCGACGGCTTAGCGACCCGCAAACTCGGCTGAACTCCTGTCAGAGCTAATCAGGAATATTATCGTTCAGCCGTAGGATTTCGCCAGCCAGATAGAGCGAACCCGAAATCAACAGCGGGTGATTGTCGGCAAAATCCCGTTCGGCAAAGGCCGCGATTGCAGTCGGAATATCCGCTGCGGATCGAGCGCTTACGCCGCTATTGGACGCAATCACAACCAACGCGTCTGGATCATGGCTGGCATGGCCGTCTACCGGTACGAATATCGCCGAGCGGAGATTGGGCAGCGCGCGCAGAAAGCCCTCCGCATCTTTGTTGGAGAGCATGCCAAGGATCAGATGCAGGCCATCTTCATCCTCAAAATGTGCGGCTATCGCATTCGCTGCCAACAAATTATGTCCGCCATCCAGCCAGACATCACGGGTTCCGGCCACGGCTTCAATTAGCGGCCCGGGTTCGAGTTTCTGCAAGCGTGCCGGCCATTCTGCCCAACCCATTGCCGCCCGTAACGCGCCTTCGGGAACATCGAGCGTTTGTTGATGAGAGAGCATGGCCAAGGCAAGCAGCGCATTGTCCGTCTGATGATCGCCGGGCAGTTTGGGGAGCGGCAGTCGAAGCCGTTTGCTGTGATCGCGATAATGGAGTTCGCCGCGATAGGCGGCTCCGCGCCAATCGCGCCCACGCGCGATCCATTCCGCGCCATTGGCGGCCGCTATCCGAGCGATAGAATCTGCAAGGGGCTTGTCATACTCCTGCGTAATGAGTGGGCGACCACGCTTCGCGATCCCGGCTTTCTCTGCTGCGATCCCAACAATATCCGCGCCTAGAAACGCCTCATGGTCAACACCGAGATGGGCGATACCGGTAACAAGCGGGCGATCGATCACATTGGTTGCATCCAGCCGCCCGCCAAGGCCGACCTCGATGACGCACGCATCAGCGTCTGTCCGGGAGAAAGCGAGCAAGGCGGCAGCTGTGGTGGCTTCAAAAAAACTCGGGTCAATTCCCTCGGCCTGATCCAGCACTTCTGCGAGCAAGGCAGCAAGTTCGCCATCGTCAATAAGCGTGCCGGCAATCCGTATGCGCTCGTTGAACCGCACCAGGTGTGGGCTGGTGTAAACATGCGCTTTGAGACCCGCTGCCTCGATGGCGGCACGCAGAAACGCGCAGGTCGACCCTTTGCCATTGGTACCGGCAACATGAAAGACGGGCGGGAGACTAGCTTCCGGATTGCCGAGCCGATCGAGCAAGGCCGTTATCCGCTCAAGGCCCAGCGTATCCCGGCCCGGAGAGAGCAGGGCGAGGCGGTCTAACTGTCGCTGAACCGCCGGATCATCCGAACGGGCATGATCGGGCATGGCGCTACGGTCAGGCTGCTCGTTTGCCCGGAGCGAGAAAATCGATCAGCTGGGCCAGGGTGTCCCGGAGCTCCTTTCGCGCCACGATCATATCCAATGCACCATGGTCGAGAAGATATTCTGCGCTCTGGAAGTTATCGGGCAGTTTCTCGCGGATCGTATTTTCGATCACCCGGCGACCGGTGAACGCCAGCAGTGCCTTGGGTTCTGAAATCTGGACATCGCCCAACATGGCATAGCTGGCCATGACGCCGCCAGACGTCGGGTCGGTCAGTACGACAATATAGGGCAGGCCGGCCTCACGCAGCTCCTCAACAGCAACCGTCATCTTCGGCATCTGCATGAGGGAGAGCGCGCCTTCCTGCATCCGCGCACCGCCCGATGCGGTGAAAACGATATAGGGGCATTGGGCTTCAATCGCAGCGCGGGCTCCGCGCACAAAGGCTTCGCCGACGGCAAGGCCCATGGAACCGCCCATAAAGGCGAAATCCTGAACACCGATAACAGCGGTCTGGTTCTTGATCGTACCCTTTGCATTCAAAAATGCATCCGTTTCGCCGGTCGCAGCGCGGGCGGCTTTTAGTCGATCAACATAGCGTTTCTGGTCGCGAAACTTGAGGGGATCTTCCTTGACCTTGGGTGCCGGCAAAACTTCCCAGCTATGATCATCGAATAGCTGTAGGAAGCGCTGCATCGGTCCGATCCGGCCGTGAAAGCCGCATTCGGGGCAGACCGACAGATTTTCCTCATATTCCTTGGTGTAGACCATCTGCTGACAGTCCCGGCATTTATGCCACAGCGTGTCATCGGTCGTCCGCTTGGAAATGAACGGTATCCGGTTTCGGACATTGTTGAACCAGTTCATGGATACTTCCCTGTCAGTTACGCGCTGCGTGTATAGCCGCTGAAAGCGATGCAACATAGTCTTTCACAGGGCCCGCGGCCTTGGCGCCATGTTCGCCGACGAGTTCGACGATCGCGGATCCCACGACAACACCATCTGCAACCCGGGCAATATCGGCTGCTTGCTCTGGTGTCCGTACGCCAAAGCCCACCGAAATCGGCAGATCCGTCTCCGCTTTCAGCTTGGCGACGGCATCGGCAATACTGTTCTGCGCTGCCTGTTGCTTGCCGGTTATTCCGGCGACCGAGACATAGTAGAGAAATCCGGATGCTCCATCCAACACGGCGGGCAGGCGCTTCGCATCAGTTGTCGGCGTCGCGAGCCGGATCGTGTCAATACTGGCCACGCGCAATGCCGGCCCAAGCGCTTCATCTTCCTCGGTCGGGATATCGACGCAGATAATCCCATCGACGCCAGCATCCGCACATTGTTTGGCAAACCAGGTGGGGCCGCGAATGACCATCGGGTTCGCATATCCCATCAAGACCAGTGGGACGGTGGGGTGCCGGTCTCGAAATGCTTTGGCGATCGCAAAGATATCCTCCGTCCGCGTACCGGCGCCAAGCGACCGCAGATTGGCCTCCTGGATCGACGGTCCATCGGCCATCGGGTCAGTGAAGGGCATGCCGAGTTCAATGACGTCGGCGCCACCTTCGACAAGTGCATCCAGCACCATTGCGGTATCGCCCGGTGTCGGATCGCCTGCGGTAACAAAGGCAACCAGCGCCGCGCGATCCTTGTCTTTGCACGCCTGGAATGTCTCCGCGATCCGCCCGGTCACATTTCTACTCCGAGCGCTTCTGCAACGGTGAAGATGTCCTTGTCACCCCGGCCACACAGATTCATCAGGATGATCTCATCCTTTTTCCGTTTGGGGGCTTCCGCAATTGTTACGGCGAGAGCATGGCTGGGTTCGAGCGCCGGGATAATGCCCTCGGCACGGCACAGGAGCTGAAATGCATCCAGCGCTTCATCATCGGTCACACTGGTATACATCACCCGCTCGGTTTCCTTGAGCCAGCTATGCTCAGGTCCGATGCCCGGATAGTCGAGGCCCGCGCTGATCGAGTGCGCCTCGGCAATCTGGCCGTCCTCATCCTGCAACAAATAGGTCTTGTTGCCGTGGAGAATACCGGGAGACCCGCCTGACAGGCTCGCCGCATGTTTCTTGTTTAGTCCTTCGCCGGCGGCTTCAACGCCCATCATCTCAACAATCTTGTCATCCAGGAAAGGATGGAACAGGCCGAGCGCATTGGAACCACCGCCAATCGCTGCCACCAACAGATCGGGTAACTGTCCGGTGCGATCCATGAGTTGCTGCCGCGCTTCCGTGCCGATCACGCTTTGGAAATCGCGTACCATCTCCGGATAGGGATGGGGGCCGGCTGCGGTGCCGATAATGTAGAATGTATCATCCACATTCGCGACCCAATCGCGCAGCGCTTCGTTCATCGCGTCTTTCAGGGTGCGCGCGCCGCTTTCGACCGGAATGACCTCCGCGCCAAGTAGTTTCATGCGGAAGACATTGGGCTGCTGACGCTCCATGTCGCGAGCGCCCATATATACGACGCAGGGCAGGCCGAAGCGCGCCGCCACCGTCGCAGTCGCCACTCCATGCTGCCCGGCGCCTGTCTCAGCAATTATCCGCGTTTTGCCCATCCGGACGGCGAGCAAGATCTGGCCGATGCAATTGTTGATCTTGTGTGCACCGGTATGGTTGAGTTCATCGCGTTTGAACCAGATTTCTGCGCCCATTCCTTCCGGCGCATTCTGTCGCAGCAACTCGGTGAGCCGTTCGGCGTAATAGAGCGGCGATGGACGGCCGACATAATGTTCGAGCAGATCGTCGAACTGGGCTTTGAACTCCGGATCCTTTTGCGCTGCCCGATATTCCTTTTCGAGATCAAGGATCAGGGGCATCAGCGTTTCGGCGACATAGCGGCCACCAAACTCGCCGAAATGACCACGGTCATCGGGCTGCGCGCGATAGCTGTTGGGGGGAGGGGTTTGAGAGGTCATGCGGCTTTCACAGCTTCCATGAATGCAGAGATTTTGGCGGGGTCCTTCTTGCCCGGTTCGCTTTCGACGCCGGAAGAGACATCCAGCATGGTCGCGCCGGTAATTGCAATGGCTTCTGCAACATTTTCTGCCGACAATCCGCCTGACAAGGCCCAGGGCATTTTGTGCGTCAGCCGATTGAGCAGCTTCCAGTCAAAAGCGATGCCCATGCCGCCCGGCAGGCGCGATGCCTTTGGCGTGCGTGCATCGAACAATATCATATCCGCGTGATCCCGGTAGCGCCGGGCCCGCTCGAGATCGCTGGCCGTGCTGACTGGGATAGCCTTCCAAATCTCGACATTGAGCCGTGCCTTGATCGACTTCAGTCTTTCGGGCCGTTCATCGCCGTGCAGTTGGACAATATCGAGCCGCGCTGCCGCAATAGCGCGTTCAAGCAGGGAATCCTCTGGTTCCACAAACACGCCCACACGTTTCACCGATTTCGGAACATATTTGACGAGAGCTGGCGCTTCGCGCGGCCGGACGTTGCGAGGACTCGGATCAAAAAAGACGAATCCGGCATGACTGGCTCCGGCGCCCGCGGCAGCCTCTATGCCTTCGACCGTAGTCAGGCCGCATATCTTTACATCGATGTCGGCCATGGCTCAGAGCGTCGCTTCTATGGCCCTTGCAGCCAGATCTGGTTCGTCGGCTTGTGTGATCGGGCGCCCAATGACGATAATTGATGCGCCGGCGTGCATCGCATCAGCGGGCGTTACAGTCCGTTTCTGGTCCGCGGTCGATCCACTGGCCGGACGTACACCCGGTACGACGAAGAACCCGTCGGGCCAGATTTCCTTGGCGGCTTTCACTTCCCGGCCGGAGCATACGACACCGTCAAGACCGGAAAGCTTGGCCAGCTCTGTCAATCGCTGCACTTGATCATGGGGATCGCCGTCTACGCCCATATCGTGCAAATCCTCGCCATCCAGGCTGGTGAGCACGGTGACACCTACGACCTTGGTGTTCATAGGCGCCGCTGCCTTCGCGTCTTCCATCATCGCACGGCCACCACCGGCATGCACAGTCAGGATCGCGGGTTCGATTGGCCGAAGCGACTGCACCGCTTTGGCGACAGTATTCGGAATGTCATGCAGCTTGAGATCAAGGAAAATTGGCAGATCGAGCGAGGCCATTTCCTTGACGCCATCCGGCCCGTTCGCCGCGAAAAACTCAAGGCCCAGTTTAATCCCGCCAACATGGTTATGGACCGCAGACGCAATCGCCTTCGCCTTCTCGATATCGGGCGTATCAAGCGCGATGAAGATTGGGCTCATCATGCTTTGTCTGCCTTTGGCGCTGGTGTTGTCAGGTGAAGTTCGTCGTTTTCGTTCACCTCTGCTTCCGGCGCAATCGGATTAGCCTCGGGCTCCGTCGATCGCTGGGGTGCCCGGAAGGCCTTCATGCCCCGCTCGTCATGGAGTTGCCGCGACACGGTGTCGAGGCGCTTGCTCATCCGCCATGTCTTGGTGCGATAATAGATGATGGTCGGGACAAAGCCGATCAGGAAGAAGACGAATAGCAGCAGCGGCAGTTTCACGTCCGCTTGCAATCCGCCCCACAAATTGACCGTTACCGGCAGCCAGTTGTTGATCGAAAAGAGAACGACCACAGCCGATAGGACAATCCAGAAAAGGGTTTTCAAAAAACTCATTGCGATCCCGTTTGTTGGCCTGATTACGCAGGCGTCTTTATATTAGGGTGCGAATGTGCCGATGGCCAGAAGTAGCCTGTGCAAATCGATAGACACCCACTTTCGTTGGTATCATTGCTTGCCCTTCCGCGCTTTATTGCTATAGACGCCGCCGACCGACGGTCCTCTAGCGGGCGTGGCGGAACTGGTAGACGCGCTTGGTTTAGGTCCAAGTATCGAAAGATGTGGGGGTTCGAGTCCCTTCGCCCGCACCAGGCTTGCCACTAACCCGCGATAAACCGTCTCCCAGATTCCCTTTTGACGAAGGCTTGATTGTTAGAACCATGCAGACCGTTGAAACGCTCAATGAAGGCCTGAAACGCGCCTATACCCTGACCATTCCGTTCGCGGATATCGAAAAACAGGTTGACCAACAGCTCGAGGAGATTTCTCCTCAGGTTAACATGCCTGGTTTCCGTCCAGGCAAAGTGCCGACAAATCTCGTGCGCAAGATGCACGGTGAGGCGATTGAACAGGATGTCGTCAACAAAGCGATCCAAACCGGTATCCAGGAGGCGATGGCCGATCAGGAAATCCGTCCGGCTATGCAGCCTGAAGTGGAGCTCGATCCGGATTGGGAGCGCGGCAAGGACATTGAGATTTCAATGAAGGTCGAAGTTCTGCCGGAAATTCCAGAAACGAATATCGACGATATCTCGCTGGAGCGACTGACTGTTGAGGCCGACGACAAGGCCGTTGATGCTGCTATCGAAAGCCTGGCCGAGAACCAGAAAAGCTACGACACCGCTGCAAAAACTTACAAGGCGAAGGATGGCGATCTTGTTGTCATGGACTTTGAAGGCAAGGTTGATGGCGAAGCGTTTGACGGCGGCAAGGGTGAAGGCATGTCCGTCACCATCGGCTCGGGTCAGCTAATCCCTGGCTTTGAAGATCAGCTGGTCGGCGTGAAAGCCAATGATGCCAAGGAAATCAAGGTTACCTTCCCGGACGATTACAATGTCGAATATCTCGCCGGTAAAGAGGCCGTATTCGATGTAACCGTCGGTGAAGTCCGCAAGCCGAAAGAAGCAAAGGTCGATGATGAGTTCGCTCAGTCACTCGGTCTCGAAGGTATCGATAAGCTGCGTGAATTGATGAAGGGCCAGGTTGAGCAGGAACTCAACGGGCTGACGCGCACGCATATGAAGCGCAAACTCCTCGATTTCCTGGCTGCCAATCACGATTTCCCGGTTCCTCCGACAATGGTCGAATCCGAGTTTAACCAGATTTGGAGCCAGTTGGAGCAGGAAGCGGCGAATGAAGCCGATCCAGAAGCTGCCAAGAAGGAAATGGAAGACGAGAAGGACGAGTATCACTCGATTGCCGAACGTCGTGTGCGTCTTGGTCTGCTGCTGTCCGAGATTGGTCAGAAGAACGGCGTTGAGATCAACCAGACAGAGATGAGTCAGCTTATTGCGCAAGCTGCTCAGCAATATGGTCCAGAAGATCGTGAGCGCTTTATCCAATATGTCCAGCAGGATCCGATGGCTGCCGCTCAGCTGCGCGCACCGCTCTACGAAGACAAGGTAGTCGATTTCCTCTTCGAAAATGCCACGATTACCGATCGCACGGTAACCCGTGACGAATTGGAAGCAGCAATTGAAGCGGAAGAGGAAGAAACGCAGAAGCCCGCAGCAAAGAAGAAAGCGGCACCGAAAAAGGCAGCCGCGAAGAAGCCTGCTGCCAAAAAATCCGCTGCAAAATCTAGCACTGCCAAGAAACCGCCTGCCAAGAAGGCCGCGGCAAAGAAGCCTGCAGCCAAAAAGGCACCTGCGAAGAAAAAGCCAGCCGCAAAAAAGGCTCCGGCCAAGAAAACGGCTGCCAAAAAGTCTACTGCTGACGAAAGTTAGGCCGCTGAACGCCGATTTTCTGCGGTTCAACCGTATTTTGCCAAGAGAGTATTAACCATTGCCCGCCTAGAAGCAGCTGCAACACAGCAGCAGCCAAGGACGGGCAATGGAACATATCAGGGAATTTGTTGCGGATCGCGAAATCACGGTCCCGATCCCGGACGGCCCAAAAGTGGCTGTTATCCTTCCTTGTTATAATGAAGAAGCCGCAATTGCTCAGACAGTTGCGGATTTTCAGGCGGCTCTGCCGACGGCTGATGTCTATGTTTACGACAATAATAGCAGCGATCGCACGGTCGAGGTCGCCGCTGAGGCTGGCGCAATAGTCCGCTCTGAAAAAATGCAGGGTAAAGGCAATGTGGTCCGCCGGATGTTCGCAGATATCGAAGCGGATATCTACATCATGGCCGATGGCGATGCGACCTATGAGGCTGCTGCCGCGCCGCGCCTCGTGCGTCGGCTCGTAGAAGAACAGCTGGATATGGTGGTTGGCGCCCGCAAAACAGAGGTCGAAGCCGCGTATCGTAGCGGTCATCGACTTGGAAATGCCTTGCTCACTGGAATTCTCGCCCGTCTGTTCGGACGCAGCTTCAACGATATTCTTTCCGGATACCGCGTATTCTCGCGCCGTTTCGTGAAGAGCTTCCCGGTTCTCTCTCAGGGTTTTGAGATTGAGACTGAAATCAGCGTGCACGCACTGGAATTGAAAATGCCGGTGGCCGAGGAGGTGACCGAATATAGCGCACGGCCTGAAGGATCTGAGTCAAAGCTATCCACCTATCGTGACGGCTTTCGGATATTGCGGACAATGGCAACCCTGTTTCGCATGGAACGGCCAGTCCTATTCTTCGGGGCGATTGCCGGATTCCTCGCATTGGCGGCGATAATTCTCGCAGTGCCTTTGGCGATTACCTATGCCCAAACTGGCTTGGTACCTCGCTTGCCAACCGCTGTGCTTGCAACCGGCCTGATGTTGCTTGCCTCACTGAACCTGTTTGCAGGTATGATTCTCGATACTGTGGTTCGTGGTCGCCGCGAACTTCGCAGGCTTGCATATCTGGGCTTTTCTGCACCAGGACGCACAAGCACACGCTAAGCCCTCTTGAAGCTGAGCGCATTCGTGGCAATGTGGGCCTGACAGATTTTCCGGAAAGGCCTTCAATGATCAATCCTATCGACAATGCGCTCGTTCCCGTTGTTATCGAGCAATCGAATCGCGGTGAGCGCAGCTTTGACATCTTCTCGCGCCTGCTGCGCGATCGGATCATCTTCCTGACCGGCCCGGTTGAAGACAATATGGCCTCGCTGATTACAGCTCAGCTGTTGTTCCTGGAATCGGAGAATCCGAAAAAAGACATCTACATGTACATCAACTCGCCAGGTGGCTCGGTTACGGCCGGAATGGCGATCCATGATACCATGCAATATATCCGCCCACGCGTCGGCACGGTCTGTGTCGGTTTTGCTGCATCCATGGGCGCGTTCCTACTGACTTCGGGTGAACCGGGTATGCGGGTTGCCTTGGCCAACGCCAAAGTGATGATCCACCAGCCGTCGAGCGGTATGCAGGGAACCGCTGCAGATGTGGAGATCCACGCAAAAGAGCTGATCAAGACGCGTCATAAGATGAACGAGCTGATGGCCAAATATACAGGTCAGCCGATCGAAGAGATCGAAAAGAATGTTGACCGTGACAAATTTTTCGACGCAGACGAAGCAAAAGCCTTTGGTCTGGTTGACGAAGTCTATGAAAAACGGCCAGAAGTTGAGGCAAAAGCTGACAGTTAGGGCCGGTTAAGCCATTAGGCATTTTCTTGTGCAATAAGTGATTGTGTAGTCCAATAACGACGGGCTAGACTAGTTGCGTCCGCGAGGTTGCGGTCGGAAGGAACTGAATATGACAAAGTTGAGCGGGAGCGACTCGAAAAGCACGCTTTACTGTTCGTTTTGCGGAAAATCGCAACACGAGGTCCGCAAGCTTATCGCCGGCCCGACCGTTTTCATCTGCGATGAATGCGTTGAGCTGTGTAACGATATCATCCGCGAAGAGACGAAGGGTTCTATCTCTTCCAAGCGCGAAGGCGGTGTTCCGACCCCGGCTGAAATCTGCGAAGTGCTTGATGATTATGTGATCGGGCAGGGCGGCGCAAAACGCGTTCTCTCGGTTGCCGTCCACAATCACTATAAGCGTCTGAACCACGGTTCGGGCAACGGTGAGGTTGAGCTGGCGAAATCGAATATCATGCTGGTTGGACCGACCGGTTGCGGCAAGACCTTGCTGGCCCAGACATTGGCGCGAATTCTTGATGTGCCGTTTACAATGGCCGACGCCACAACCCTGACCGAAGCCGGTTATGTTGGCGAGGACGTTGAAAATATCATTTTGAAACTGCTCCAGGCGTCCGACTATAATGTCGAGCGTGCGCAGCGGGGCATCGTTTATATCGACGAGATCGACAAGATCAGCCGCAAGTCAGACAATCCATCAATTACCCGCGACGTATCGGGTGAAGGCGTTCAGCAGGCGCTGCTTAAGCTGATGGAGGGCACCACCGCAAGCGTTCCGCCACAAGGCGGCCGCAAGCATCCACAGCAGGAATTCCTGCAGGTCGACACGACAAACATTCTGTTTGTCTGCGGCGGCGCATTTGCTGGACTCGAAAAGGTCATCTCCGATCGTATGCAAGGCAAGTCGATGGGCTTTGGCGCGCATGTCGAAGCACCTGACGAACGCAAGGTTGGCGAGGTGCTGCGTCATGTTGAGCCGGAAGATCTGCTCAAATACGGCCTGATCCCCGAATTTGTCGGACGTCTCCCGGTCATCGCGACCTTGGACGATCTTGATGAAGGTGCGCTGGTTCAGATCCTGCGCGAACCGAAAAATGCGTTGGTGAAGCAATATGCCAAGCTCTTCGACATGGAAGAAGTGAAGCTTGATTTCACCGACGATGCGCTGGTTGCGATTGCCAAGAAAGCTATCGAACGAAAAACTGGCGCGCGTGGCTTGCGATCCATCCTTGAAGGTATCCTGCTCGATTCCATGTATGATTTGCCGACGCTTGAAGATGTCAGCGAAGTCGTGATCGACAAAGATGTGGCCGAGGGACGAAAAGAACCGGTTCGGGTCTTTGCTAAAGCCGAGGAAAAGACTGCGGACGACGCGGCCTAGAGCAGATATCCGATTATTCGGGCTTGTCCTTCGCGACATTGATCGCAAATCGAGGCAATTCTGATCCACATCGCAATCACCTCCTCATGTTGAAGCGGGACAGTTGCGTCTCCATATAGCCGGAAATCGGAGTTTCGATCGCGAAATCGGCCTCTGAACCCGTTTGGAGTACAGAATGAGCTTATCCTTACCCGTACTGCCGTTGCGCGATATTGTGGTGTTTCCACATATGATCGTTCCGCTGTTCGTTGGACGTGACAAATCCGTGGTCTCCCTTGAGCGCGCCATGGCTGCCGACAAGACGATCTTTCTTGTCGCCCAGCTTGATCCGGCCGAGGACGACCCCGATCGCGAAGCTTTGTATGATATCGGCGTTACCGCCACCGTTCTTCAGCTATTGAAGCTTCCAGATGGTACCGTGCGAGTTCTGGTTGAAGGCCAGCAACGGGCTTCGCTTGATGATATCCATTATCGCGACGAACATCTGGTTGCCGAGATTGAGCTGATCGAAGACCTTCCCACCGAGGGCCCCGAAGTCACCGCCCTGATGCGATCGACGGTTGAACAGTTCGACAATTACGCAAAGCTCAACAAAAAAATTCCGGAAGAAACGGCTGTTCAGCTCGGCCAGATCGAAGGTGCCTCGCAGCTTTCCGACGCCGTCGCCGCCAATATTGGAGCAAAAGTCGCCGATAAGCAGACGATGCTCGTTGAGCGTGACCCGTCCAAACGGCTCGAAATGGCCTTTGCCTTTATGGAAGGCGAACTCGGTGTACTGCAGGTGGAGAAAAAAATCCGCAGTCGCGTGAAACGCCAAATGGAAAAAACACAGCGCGAATATTATCTGAATGAGCAGATGAAGGCGATCCAGCGCGAGCTCGGCAATGATGATGAGGAAGAGGGCGATGAACTCGCCGAGCTTTCCAAGAAGATCAAGGAAACCAAGCTTTCCAAGGAAGCTCGAACCAAAGCCCAGTCCGAGTTCAAGAAACTCAAGGCCATGGCGCCGATGTCAGCGGAAGCAACTGTTGTCCGCAACTATCTCGATACTCTGTTGGGCTTGCCATGGGGCAAGAAAGCCAAGCTGAAAAAGGATATCGGTGAAGCGCAGCAGATCTTGGACGAAGATCACTATGCATTGGAGAAGGTCAAAGACCGGATCATCGAATATCTGGCAGTTCAGGCGCGCACCAATAAACTTAAGGGCCCTATCTTGTGCCTTGTCGGCCCTCCAGGCGTCGGCAAGACATCGCTGGGCAAATCGATAGCCCGAGCTACAGGCCGCGAATTTGTGCGCCAGTCACTTGGCGGCGTGCGCGATGAAGCGGAAATCCGCGGCCACAGGCGAACCTATATTGGGTCTCTGCCCGGCAAGATCGCGACAAACCTAAAGAAAGCGGGATCGTCGAATCCGCTTTTCCTGCTCGATGAGATCGATAAACTTGGGCAGGATTTCCGCGGCGATCCGGCCTCAGCCTTGCTCGAAGTTCTGGATCCCGAACAGAATGACAAGTTCCAGGATCATTATCTCGAGATCGATCTGGATCTGTCCGACATCATGTTTGTGACGACCGCGAATTCGCTCAACCTCCCGCAGCCTTTGCTGGATCGGATGGAGATCATCCGGCTTGCTGGCTATACCGAAGACGAGAAGGTTGAGATTGCGAAGCGGCATCTGATGCCGAAACAGGTCGAGGCGCATGGCCTGAAAGACGGTGAATTCGCGCTGGAAGACGAAGCACTACGTTCGATGATCCGCCATTATACGCGCGAAGCCGGTGTTCGGACTCTTGAACGCGAAATCGCCAAAGTGGCACGCAAGGGTTTACGCGAAATCCTGGAAGGCAAATCGGAATCGGTAACGATTACGGCCGATAATCTGTCAGACTATCTGGGTGTCACCAAATTCCGGTACGGCGTCAGTGAAGAAGAAGATCAGGTTGGTGCGGTCACTGGCCTTGCCTGGACCGATGTCGGTGGTGAATTGCTCACGATCGAAGCCATCACTGCTCCCGGCAAGGGCCAGATCAAAACAACCGGCAAGCTCGGCGAGGTAATGCAGGAATCGATCCAGGCGGCGATGAGTTTCGTCAAGGCGCGCGCGCCGAGCTACGGCATCAAGCCGAGCATTTTCAGCAAGAAGGACATTCATGTCCACTTGCCCGAAGGCGCTGTGCCCAAAGACGGCCCGTCAGCTGGTGTCGGCATGGTGACCGCGATGATTTCAACTCTCACGGGTATTGCGGTCAATCGCGAGATTGCCATGACGGGCGAGGTAACCTTGCGTGGACGGGTGTTGCCGATCGGTGGTTTAAAGGAAAAACTCCTCGCTGCGCTGCGTGGTGGAATCAAGACAGTCGCCATTCCCGAAGAGAATGAGAAGGACCTTGTCGAAATCCCCGAAGACATCCGAGAGGCCCTCGAAATCATTCCGGTCGGGCATGTCGATCAGGTCTTGGCGCTTGCGCTGACAGGTCCTGTTGCGCCGATTGAATGGAGCGAAGCAGACGAGATCGCGACCGATCCGAGTCCCCAAATCGGGCCGGGCGGTTCTGGCGATGGCGACCCCGCAATTCGTCACTGAATCGCAACAAAATTGGCCTGATATGCAAAAAAGCCTAGTTTTTTACCGTTTTTGTGCGCGTTAGGGCTTTACAGGCGCATGCCATTTGGACTTAGATGCGCGGGTCGGCAATGCCGTGAGTCACTATTCAAAAACATACCTATACAAGGGGTGCGGAGAGCATGAACAAGCAAGAACTTATTTCTTCCGTCGCGGATGCATCGGGCCTGAGCAAGGCTGATGCGGGCAAAGCCTGCGAAGCTGTGTTTGACACAATCACCGGCGCACTGAGCGGTGGCGGCGAAGTTCGTCTGGTAGGCTTCGGAACCTTCTCGACGACCGAACGTAAAGCATCGACCGGACGCAATCCGCGCACCGGCGAGCCAATGCAAATTCCGGCTTCAACCCAGCCTAAATTCAAAGCTGGCAAAGGCCTGAAAGACGCGGTCAACTAGATCGTTTTCCGGCTTTACGGCCGGATCTTGGGGGGCGGCCTATCCTATTAGGCCGTAGAAAATAGGCGAGCACTGTCACGGTGCTCGCCATTTTTCTTTTCAGTCATGACCGGCTTTCCGGCGCATGGTGCCGGGCCGGGCGCGTAGCTCAGTGGGAGAGCACTGCCTTCACACGGCAGGGGTCGCTGGTTCAATCCCAGCCGCGCCCACCAAACTGTCTGCCGCCTGTACCAAAAATATTGGCGAAAACCTCCGTAATTTTATTACAAAGCATTGACGATTGGCCGTTGCGACCCCTATGTGCGCGACTGGCTTTTGCGCCGAACATGGCGATCGTAGTTCAATTGGTTAGAATGCCGGCTTGTGATGCCGGAGGTTGCGGGTTCAAGTCCCGTCGATCGCCCCATTTTTACCGGTATCGGTTTGTCTGAGCGCCGGCTACGCAGGAATGTGAACATGTCCGCGACATGGGACTTACCCGATTTTGACGACCATGAAGCCGTGCATTTCTTTCGAGATGTCGAGAGCGGGCTTCGCGCGATCATTGCGGTACACTCTACCCATTTAGGGCCAGCTGCCGGTGGCGTTCGGTTTTGGCATTACGGCGACAATGGGCGTGCGGTTACCGATGCACTGAGACTTTCTCGCGGCATGAGCTATAAAAATGCCATGGCTGGTCTCCCGATGGGTGGCGGCAAAGCTGTGATCCAGGCTGACGAAGCCCGTACCAAGACACCAGAAATGTTGCGCGCCTTTGGTCGAGCAATTGCGAGCTTGGGCGGCGGATATGTGACAGCCGAAGATGTCGGCATGACCGATGATGATATGGTGGTCATCCGCAATGAGACCGATCATGTCGCGGGCTTGCCCGTGGAAAGCGGCGCAGCTGGCGGCGATCCCGGACCCTATACAGCGCTTGGCGTGTTTCTTGGGGTCAAAGCTGCGGCCAAACGTGCGTTGAACGTCGATTCCCTGACGGATGTACATGTTGCCATCCAAGGTGTTGGCAGTGTTGGCGGCGGACTTGCAAAGCTGCTGGCCGAAGAAGGCGCGCGGCTCACGCTGGCAGACGTCAATGCGGATCGGGCTAAGGAACTGGCCGCTGAATATGACGGCGAAGCTGTCGACACGGACAGCATCTTGTCCGTTGAAGCGGATATCGTGAGCCCAAATGCGCTTGGCGCTGTGCTCGACGAAGAGAGCATTTCCGAACTTCGCTGTTCGGCTGTTGCCGGCGGCGCGAACAACCAGCTCGCGACCCCGCAAGACGGACAGCGCATTTACGATCGCGGCATCCTGTTTGCGCCAGACTATGTGATCAATGCTGGCGGCATCATCAATGTCGGACTCGAATATCTGGGCCAGGGTGATGAACAGGAAGTCAAAGCGCGGATCGCGAAAATCCCTGACCGACTTGAGCAGGTCTGGCAGGAAAGTGCGGAATGCGGCGATCCGGCCGCCGATGTGGCGGATCGCATTGCGCGCCGCCTGATCGCGCGTAGCTAGGAAATAACCGGCCGGACTGGTCGATTCTGCTGTCGTTCCCGATAGAGCATGTAGAACCCGCTCGCGATGATTATCGCTGAACCGCACCATGTCGCCACGGTCGGGATGTCAGACCATATCAACCAGCCAAACCCAACGGCCCATAACAGCTGGGTGTAATCAAACGGCGCGACCACGACGACAGGCGCAACCCGCAATGAGGTAGTGAGCAGCATCTGCGCAGTTCCGCCGAAGAGCGCAATTGCCGCCAAGACCATCCATTCTTGTAGGCCATGGCTCGAGGCGAAGAAGGGAACGGCGATGCCTGTCGCAATTGCCGCGAGTAAGGTGAACCAGAAAACGGTCGTGATCGCACGCTCTGTCTTGCTGATCTGGCGGATGGTGATGATGACACAGGCTACGCCAAAGGCTGAAATCAATGCGACAATTAGGCCATCCATTGGCAGGCTGCTGCCACCCGGTTGCATGACCACTAGTACGCCGATGAATCCTGTCAGAACGGCCACCCATCGATGCCAGCCAACCGCTTCAAGCATGAAGATCGCGGAAAGCATGGTAGCAAATACCGGGGCGGCGAAGCTAATGGCGGTAGCCTCTGCGAGTGGCAGCAGGCTGATCGCCCAATAGCCAAAACCCATTGCGAAAAGACCGATTATCGCTCGCCAGAGATGCGCGAGCGGAATATCTGTCTTGATCACGCCAAATCCTGGGCGGAGTGCGATCCAAATCGTGAGCGGGATAAGGGCGAGAGCAAATCGCCAGAAGATCATCTCAATCGGATGCAGGCCGAGATCGGCACCAATCTTCACCATTACCGTCATGAACGCGAAAGCGGTTGCCGCAAGGATGCGCGCAACGATGCCGGCTATGGGCCGTTGTTCAGGCGGAGAACTGTCGGTCAATGGAAGGAAACTGATCCTGCAAGTGGTGAGGCGTTGAAAAACACCGGATGTGAGGTCGTCTTATGCTTTTCCCGGCACAGTTGCTACGCTAAGAAGCCCGTTCAATGCACGTTTTCGCAAATCCTACCCGCTTTCTATCGATCGCGCGCCCGCTGACACCGTGGCTGCTATGGGGCGGCCTCGCACTGACCAGTGCTGCGATCATCATGGGTCTCTATTATTCACCACCGGACTTCCTTCAGGGCGAGTTGGTGCGGATCATGTATGTTCATGTACCCACGGCCTGGCTCGGAATGGGCGGTTGGACGGGCATTCTCATCGCCAGCTTGATGCAACTGATCTGGCGTCACCCGCTGGCCGGGATCGCCGCACGGGCAATTGCAGCACCCGGCGCGATGTTTACGGCGCTCTGTTTGCTGACCGGATCGATCTGGGGTCGCCCCGCATGGGGCACATGGTGGATTTGGGATGGGCGGCTGACGTCTATGCTGGTTCTGCTGTTCCTCTATTTCGGATTCATGGCGCTATCCTCGGCGAGCGAGGAACGGGCGAGCATTAGCCGGGTCGCTGCGATCTTTGGTGTGATTGGCGCGATCAACCTTCCGATCATCCACTATTCGGTGACATGGTGGAACTCGCTTCATCAGCCGCAAAGCCTTACGCTGAGCGGCTCAGCCATCGATAGCTCCATGCTATGGCCGTTGGGGCTTGCAGTTATTGGATTTTCGATGCTTTTCGGCGCGATTGTCTTAATTAGAATGCGCGCGATCATCGCGGATGTTCGCATTGAAGCCCGTTTGCGCAGACTGGCTCAGGGATAACAGCATGGAACCATGGCCTTTCATCATCGCAGCCTATGCGTGCACAATTGGCGGGACGGCGATCCTGACGATCTGGAGCATTGTGCGCATGCGCGCCAATGAAGCGCGTGCCGCAGCTTTGCGTGAGGAAAACCAGTCGTGAAGGCAAAGCATCAAAGGCTTACCCTGGCGATTATTGCGCTTGTCGCTGTTGTGGCCGCAGGTTTCCTTGCGCTGTTCGGGCTACGCGACAACGCATCGCTGTTCCGGACGCCATCAGAAATCGCAGCGGAACCGGTTCCCGCCGGCCAAGCATTTCGACTTGGCGGCATGGTAGCCAATGGCTCGATCACGGAGCAGCCAGACGGTGTTTCGATCCGCTTTATTGTTCAGGATGGCGAAGCGCAGGTACCGGTTATTTTTGCGGGGATCACGCCCAATCTGTTTCGCGAGAATTCCGGCGTTGTGGCAGAAGGTTCGATGAATGCGGATGGTGTGTTCGTCGCAGATAATATTCTCGCAAAGCATGATGAAAACTACATGCCCCCCGAACTGGCGGATATGGAGATGGCAGGGGATCCGCGCCAGTGATCGCTGAAGCCGGACTGGTCGCACTCTGGCTTGCCGCTGCATTGTGCGGCTTGCAGCTCATATTCGGTATCATGGTCTTGCGGTCCCCAGACAGCAATATTGTTCAAGCGATCCGACCGATAGCGATCGTTCAAGGTCTGCTGACCGTCTTTGCCTTTGGCATGCTGGTCTGGCTCTTCATGGTCACCGATCTCTCCGTTGAGCTCGTGGCGGCCAATAGCCATTCGGATAAGCCGGCGCTTTATAAATTCTCCGGAACATGGGGAAACCATGAAGGCTCGATGCTCCTATGGGTAGCGATCCTTGCGGTATCGGGAGCCTTGGTGGCCGCATTCGAGAAAAGGCTGCGCGAAAAGACCTTAATGGCGACGCTCGCGGCACAAGCCGCAATTGGCATCGGCTTTTACGCCTTTCTCTTATTTGCCTCGAATCCCTTTGCGCGACTTGATCCCGCACCGGTTGAGGGTAGGGGGCTGAACCCACTGCTTCAGGATCCCGGTTTGGCCTTCCATCCGCCGACCTTGTACGTTGGATATGTCGGCATATCGATTGCCTTCTCCTTTGCGGTCGGCGCGCTCCTGACTCGCGATGTTGGCCCCACCTTTGCCCGGGCTATGCGGCCATGGGTGCTGGCCTCCTGGATCTTTCTCACGCTCGGTATCGCAGCCGGAAGTTATTGGGCTTATTACGAACTGGGCTGGGGTGGTTGGTGGTTCTGGGATCCAGTCGAAAACGCATCGCTCATGCCCTGGCTCGCGGCAACTGCTTTGCTGCACTCTGTCACCGTTCTTGCGACCCGCGACGCATTGCGGGCCTGGACGATCATGTTGGCTGTAGTGGCCTTCTCCATGTCGATGATCGGGACATTCCTGGTACGCTCCGGTGTCTTGACCAGCGTGCACGCCTTTGCCGTAGATCCTCAACGCGGTTCGTTCATCCTCGCCTTGCTCGTCATTTATATCGGCGGAGCGCTGGCATTATATGCGATGCGGGTGAGTACGGTGCGTGAAGGCGCACAATTCGAATTCATGAGCAGAGAAGGTGCTCTGGTAGCGAACAATCTGCTCCTGTCCGCAGTTCTGGGAATCGTACTGGTTGGCACGCTCTATCCACTGGGCGTCGAAGCTGTCACCGGCGAACAATTGTCGGTCGGTCCTCCCTATTTCAATTCGACTGCTGGCCCGCTTGCGCTCATCCTCGTCGTCGCCATGGCAGTTGGACCGCTTTTGCGCTGGCGCCGCGATAGGTGGCGCAATGTAATGAGCCGCATTTCTATTCCCGTGCTCTTGGCATCGCTAGCGCTGATGGCGCTGGTGCTGGCGGCGTCGCCCATCGGGATATTGCCGATGCTGGGATTAATCCTCGCTGCCGGAGTGGCAGCAGCCAGCGTAGCGCCGCTGTGGAAACGCAATCTGCGACGCACCCCATTATTCACCTACGGCATGGTCCTCGCCCATCTTGGGATCGCCGTCAGCATGGCCGGTATGGCCTTTGAAAGCGCCTTTACCGAAGAAGTACTGGTTGCCTCACGCCCCGGTGAAACGCATCAAGTTGGTCCATATTCCGTTACATTTGACGGTACGGTGCCCGTTGCCGGGCCGAACTGGACGGCAGTGGAAGGCGGTTTGACGGTGCAGCGTGGTGATGGCGAACCATTTACGCTCAACCCCCAATCACGCATGTTTTCTTCGCCCGTGACCGAAACGAGCGAGGCGGCCATCCAAACATCTTGGAATGGGCAGCTATACACGGTGCTGGGCACCGGCGACGGCACCGGCCGATGGCAGTTGCGTCTCTGGTGGAAGCCATTTGTGACGTGGATCTGGTTTGGCGCGATACTGATCGCATTGGGCGGCTTGTTGTCGCTGATTGGCCGTGTCCGGAGAGAGCGACGCGCCATGGAACGTGAGGCCTGGGCATGAACCGTTTCATTCTCTGGGTGCCGCTCGGCGTGTTTCTGGCCTTTCTTGGGATTGCAGCATCTGGCCTGTTCACTCCGCCTGACACAACGATTGAATCGAGACTGGTCGGCGAACCTGTGCCCGAATTTGCGCTGGAGCCTTCATTGCCGGGTCGAGCGGGTATCAGCAGCGCCGATCTGGCGACCGGTGAACCGCGCCTGTTGAATGTGTTCGCCAGCTGGTGTGTTCCATGCATTGCCGAAGCACCGCAATTGATGCAGCTGCGCAATGCCGGTGTGCAGATTGATGCCATCGCGGTCCGGGATCGCCCAGAGGACGTGTTCGCCTTCTTGCAGCGCTATGGAGATCCGTATCAACGGATCGGCGCGGATACCGAAAGTCAGGCCCAATTGGCGCTGGGCTCGTCTGGCGTCCCCGAAACCTTCATCATCGACAGTAATGGCGTGATTGTCAGCCAACATATTGGCGACATCCGGCCCGAGAATGTGCCCCAGATCCTGGCTGCCCTGGAAGATGCCCAATGACGCGGTGGATAATTGCCATATTATTAGCCGTTTCACTGCACGGGCCGGCGGATGCCCAATCCCGCATGCCGCCTGCTCAATGGGCCAATGAGCAACTGCCTGATCCCGCTCAGGAGGCGGAAGCGAAAGATTTGATGGAGTCGTTGCGCTGCCTCGTCTGTCAGGGTCAATCGATCGCCGATAGCGACGCTGAAATGGCGCAGGATATGCGGGCGTTGGTCCGTCGACGGATTGCCGAAGGAGAGGAGCCTGAGGAAATCCGTAATTGGCTGGTTGAGCGTTATGGCCGCTGGATTACCTATGATCCGCCAATTGATGGCGTAACCTGGCCGCTCTGGCTGCTGCCGATTTTGTTGCTGGGCGGCGGGATCTGGCTGGCACGCGGGCGTTTCCGCAGCTCCAAGAGGGGCAGTTAATGGGCTGGTTTGCAGCTATTGGCTTGATTGCGCTGGTCATTTTCTGGCTTTGGCGGCTTGCCGAGTTTCGTGGCCGGCAGCTTGAATGGCTTGGAGCCGCACTGTTGCTCGGTTTGGCTGGATATGCCTGGCAGGGCAGCCCTGTTCTTGAAGGACGACCCACCGAGCCGCGCCACGAACGTCCGCCCGAAGGCAGTACCGAGATCAATGAGGACTTTCTCAACAATCGTAATTCGACGTCCGAACGCTGGATCATGTTTGCCGAGGCTGCGAACCGGCGCGGTGACCATATGAACGCCGCACACGCGATCCAAAATGGCATCGACAGTGATCCCGACAATGCGGATCTCTGGGTGGCGCTGGGCAATGCGCTGTTGCTCCACGGAGATGGCCAGATGAATCCGGCTGCCCAGCTTGCCTTTGAACGAGCCGCGCAACTGGCGCCCGATCATCCCGGGCCGCCATTCTTTCTCGGTTTGGCATTGGCTCAGGCGGGTCGCCTTGACGATGCCGAGGCTACGTGGCTGGCTTTGCTCGAGAGAACGCCCGAAAATGCGCCCTATCGTGCGGATCTCGAAAGCCGTTTGGCGAGCGTGGCGCGAGCGCAGGGGCGGCCGGTTGAGTTACCGACTGCGCCTGCTGATCCCGCTGACACCGATTCCTAGTTAAACGGCAGGTCGAGTGCTTCGGCCACCGCTTCGTAGCGAATTTTGCCATCCGACACGTTGAGGCCCGCGGCGAGATGCACATTGTCCGCCATAGCCTGATCCGGGCCTTTGTTCGCCAGCTGAATGACATAGGGCAGCGTCGCATTGTTGAGCGCAAAGGTTGAGGTGCGCGCGACAGCGCCCGGCATATTGGCAACGCAATAATGGATCACGCCTTCTTCGGTGTAGACAGGATCTTCGTGGGTAGTCGGCCGTGACGTCTCGAAACACCCGCCCTGGTCGATCGCAATGTCGACAATTACCGAGCCGCGTTTCATGGTTTTCAGCATGTCGCGCGTGATCAGTTTTGGTGCAGCACCACCCGGAACCAGAACCGCACCGACAACCAGATGGGCTGACTTAACTGCCGCTTCGATAGCCGCCTTGGACGCATAGGCAGTCTTGATCGTATTGCCGAAATGGGTGTCCAGTTCGGCCAAGCGATCATTGCTGATGTCATATATCGTGACGTCAGCCCGCAAGCCGACGGCCATCTGCGCTGCATTGAGGCCTGCGACACCACCGCCAAGGATGATCACCTTCGCGGGAGCAACGCCCGGGACGCCGCCCAGCAATATTCCGCGGCCGCCCTGTTCCTTCTCCAGATAATGAGCGCCGGCCTGAACCGACATGCGCCCGGCCACTTCGCTCATCGGTTTGAGCAAGGGGAGGGACCGGTTCGGTGAGGTAACAGTTTCATAGGCTATGCAAGTCGCGCCCGATTTCATCAGGCCCTCGGTTTGCGGTTTGTCTGCTGCGAGGTGCAGATAAGTGAACAGAATATGCCGCGATTCCAGCATCGCGACTTCCTGGGACTGTGGTTCTTTGACCTTCACGATCATGTCCGATGCAGCGAATACCTCTGCCGCCGTATCGACAATAGACGCTCCAACAGCCCGATAATCATCATCGTCAAAATCAATGCCGCAGCCGGCTTTTGTTTCGACGACAACATCATGTCCGGCTTTGACGACGTCAAAGACCGAATCCGGTGTGAGTCCAACACGATATTCGTGATTCTTGATTTCCTTGGGGATTCCGACGCGCATTGACGCCTCCTGAGATTGCTAATGGCAGGCCTATAGCGATCTGCGTTAAGCTTGTCCTCCCATTGCGGCGAGGGAATTACCGTGATAACCCGCGCGCTTTGCCGCCGGGGGGAGAAAAAGCCCATCCATGGCGGATTTCCGGCATTCACAAGGGGCCGCGTCCAACCATAATGAGCGAAATTAAAACTGCTCACCCTGTTCCCGGTTCGCCGTCGCGCGATCAGGCTGTCGTCAAGCTTGCGGCAGGCGCGATCGGTATTGTTTTCGGGGACATAGGCACCAGCCCGCTTTATGCCTTTCGCGAGGCGTTTACCGGCCACCATCCGCTCGCGCTGGATCAGTTGCATCTCTATGGGGTGCTCAGCCTGATCTTCTGGGCGATGATGCTGGTCGTGACGATCAAATATGTCACGATCATCATGCGGGCGGACAATAGGGGTGAGGGTGGTAGCCTCGCTCTGCTGGCGCTGATGGGTGGTCGCAACTCCGGCAAGAAATGGAGCGCGGGCATTGTGATGCTCGGTGTCATGGCAACTGCACTTTTCTACGGCGATGCGATGATTACGCCGGCTGTGTCCGTATTGGGCGCAGTCGAGGGGCTTGCCGTGGTCAGCCCCAGCCTTTCGGGATGGATCATACCAATTGCGGTCTTCATCCTGGTCCTGCTCTTCCTGATCCAAAGGTCGGGCACCGCAAAGGTGGGTGCGTTTTTCGGCCCCATCATGATGATCTACTTTCTGACGATCTCCGTATTGGGCATCATCAGCATCAGTCAGAACCCGGAAATCCTTTGGGCGTTCAGCCCGCATTACGCCGCCCAATTCTTCATGATGGAGCCGCTCAAGGCCTTTTTGGCGCTGGGCGCTGTGGTGCTCGCGGTTACTGGTGCCGAAGCGCTCTACGCGGATATGGGTCATTTCGGGCGCAAGCCGATCGGCGTTTCCTGGCTCGCGTTCGTGCTGCCGGCATTGATCCTCAACTATATGGGACAGGGAGCCCTGGCGCTACGCGAAGGCGAAGCGATCATGAACAATCCCTTCTTCATGCTCGCGCCCGCCTGGTTCCAGATACCGTTGCTCGTCATCGCGACATTCGCCGCGATCATTGCGTGCCAGGCGGTGATTTCGGGGGCCTTCTCGGTAACCCAACAGGCAATCCAGCTCGGCTTCATGCCGCGTCTTCGGATCAAACATACCAATGCCTCGACGATGGGACAGATCTACATCCCGATCGTAAACTGGGCACTGATGATCATGGTGATCCTGCTCGTGCTGACCTTTGGCAGCGTGACCAATCTGACCGCCGCTTATGGCGTCTCGGTAACCGGAGCGATGCTGCTCGATACATGCCTGCTCAGCGTATTGTTGTTCAGCTTCTGGAAGTGGAACAAGATTTGGGCCGGATTGCTCGTGGGCTTGTTCTTCATCGTCGATGGCATGTTCTTCGCAGCCAATCTCACCAAGATTCCAGAAGGCGGTTGGGTGCCGCTCGCGATTAGCGGTGTTGCGCTGCTGCTTTTGACAAGCTGGTCGCGAGGCCGTTCGCTGATCATCGCCCAGATGCGCGAAACCGCTATGCCCGTTCAGGTTTTCGTAAAATCCGCTGCTGGCGAAGCAACCCGAGTACCGGGTACAGCCGTATTCATGACGACGTCACCCGAAGGTGTCCCCCACGCGCTGCTCCACAATCTGAAGCACAACAAAGTCCTCCATGAGCGGATCGTTTTGCTCACCGTGTCAATTCTCGATCGACCCTATGTAGCCGAGAGCGAGCGGGTGAAATCCGAAGACCTTGGCCAGGGCTTCTACCGCATCATCTTGCGCTATGGCTTTATGCAAGACACGCACGTGCCCAAGGCGCTCGAAAAGGTCACGACCTGTGGTTCAGCCTTCCGGATGATCGAAACAAGCTTCTTCCTGGCGCGGCAGACGCTGCTGAGCTCGGAAAACCCGCAAATGGCGCCGTGGCGGGAAAAACTGTTCGCCTGGATGTTGCGCAATGCGGAAACGGCGATGCAATTCTTCAGCCTGCCGCCAAACCGGGTCATCGAGCTCGGCAGCCAGGTCGAGATATAGGCCAGCCAGGGTGCGTGCGGCGATCATATTGGCCGCAGGGCGGTCCCGCAGGTTCGGTACCGCCAACAAATTACTCACCCCGATCGCGGGAAAGGCGCTTCTAGCGCGGACCATTAAAGCAGCATTGCGCGAGCCTGTGGGCCGCGTGCTCGTGATGATCGGACATGACCGGCAGCGAATAGCGGGAGTGGTGCATAGCCAAGGGCAGGGACGGGTCTTTCCTGTGCAAGCCGCTGATCATGCGCTTGGACATCAGTACACATTGCTGGCGGGCTTAAAGTCCCTGTCCCGACACGAAAACGAAGTTCTGGTTTTTCTAGCAGATGCGCCAGGTGTGAGACGATCGGTCGCCGGGCCGCTGTCCCGCGCAGCAAGAGGAAAAGTCGCCGCTCGGGCGGTACAACAGCATATCCCCGGGCACCCGGTACTCATTCGCGATATCCCGGCCGTCATTCGGAGGATCGAAGAGGGGAAAGCACCATTGGACCCGGCAACAACCGGCCGTGTCCAAGTTGGTCGATTGGCCATAGCGGACGTCGATCGTCCAATTGATCGCCACCGCTTCGCCGAACACGGTAGGTCATGAGCGAAGGCGGTGCACCCATCATTGTGTCGGCGCTTTTTGGGTCCGACGATTTTGGATATCTCAACGGCTTGCGGCGAATGCACTTCCCGCCGGAGCGCAACATCATTGATGCACATCTCACCCTTTTTCATCATCTTCCGCCCAGTATTGCGGGAGAGCTCAAGCATCGGCTCGCAGAGGAAACGCGCGGAATTCCTCAACCGAAGGCGAAACTGAGTGGGTTGATGTCGCTTGGCCGTGGCGTCGCCTTTCGGGTCGATTGCCCCGAGCTCGAGGATATCCGCGAGCGATTGGCCGATGCATTTGGCGGGCTCCTTACCCCTCAAGATCAGCAAGGCTGGCGCCCGCATGTCACGATCCAGAACAAGGTTGAGCCTTTAGAGGCCAAGGCGTTGCTCAAGACGCTGTCAGAAGGCTTTCAACCACGTCCGCTAGAGATCACAGGGCTCGCCAGCTGGTACTATCGTGGCGGCCCATGGGAAAAGCTCTCGACGCACAAATTTGCGCGCTAGGCCGCTCTCAATCGATCTGGCCGATTCCATCGCAACTGAGATCAAAGGCTTCGAGGCCAGCGTCCAGATATGCGGCGAGCATCGGCATATCCATCAACTGCTCCAGGATTGGATCGCTATCGGGATCCGCTGCCTCGGACATCGCCTCGTCCCAGTCACTGATGTCGAATGTGCCATTGCCGATCCAGGCGAGCGCCAGGATCTCCGCGCGTTGGTCCTCGGCCAGATCATCGAGCGCCGCCTCGATTTCCGCTTCAACCGAGTCGTTCTTCTCGTCGATCATCACGTCATATTCGTCATCGGTAGAAACGGGCCCATCTTCATCGACCTCATCAGGCTCGTTTGAAGGCACCTGCGCGTCCCATTCCCGGGCGCGCACGATAATCCGACAGATCATATCGATCGGGGTTTCGAGTTCCATTATCGACCTCCACTATTCAGCGGCTTCGCTGTACCAACAGAGAAACTGTATCGCGCTTCCCGCGCGACGCCAAATCGGTTGACCGGAAAAGGCCCGCTGCCTATAGGCCCCCAACGCCCGTTTGTGGCGCTCGCCTTAGTGCATCAGGGCGGAGTAGCTCAGTTGGTTAGAGCAGTGGAATCATAATCCATGTGTCGGGGGTTCAAATCCCTCCTCCGCTACCAAATTTCTCTTTTCCCCGGCCAAGCAATGCCTTCATATTGCGCGCTTGCGCAGAGGAAGGCAGGGCACCTATCTCGTGCTTGCAAATAGAATTGGAAAAGACATGGCCGAAACCCATCGCACGAAAATGCTTATCCTCGGATCCGGGCCTGCGGGCTTGTCCGCCGCCATCTATGCCGCACGCGCTGGCATGGACCCGATTGTTGTCCAGGGCATCGAGCCTGGCGGACAGCTGACGACGACGACGGAAGTTGAGAATTATCCCGGCTTTGCCGATGTGATCCAGGGCCCTTGGCTCATGGAACAGATGCAGAAACAGGCAGAAAACTGCGGCGCGAAGATGGTTTGGGACAGCATTGTCGATGTCGACCTCACCAAGCGCCCGTTCCGTATGACTGGCGATGGCGGGGATGAATATCTCGGTGATGTGCTGGTCATAGCGACTGGTGCTCAGGCCCGGTGGTTGGGCCTGGAAAGCGAAACTCTGTTACGCGGCAAGGGCCTTTCGGCCTGCGCGACATGCGATGGCTTCTTTTTCCGCGGCAAGAAGATTGCCGTAGTCGGCGGTGGCAACACGGCCGTCGAGGAAGCGCTATATCTCACCAATCACAGCGATGATGTGACCCTGATCCACCGTCGTGACGAATTGCGCGCCGAAAAAGTCCTGCAAGATCGGTTATTTGCGCATCCCAACATCACCGTGCTTTGGGATAAGACTGTGGATAAATTTGTGGGTGGCGGCGATCCGGAAGGGCTGGTCGCCATTGACCTCAAGGACACCAAGACCGACGAAATCACTCAGATTCCAGCAGAAGGCGGCTTTATTGCCATCGGCCATGATCCGGCGACGGCTCTGTTTAAGGGCCATCTCGAGCTGGATGAGGATAACTATATCAAGGTTGAGCCTGGCAGCACGCGAACCAGCGTGCCGGGAGTATTCGCGTGCGGCGATGTGATGGACAAGATTTATCGTCAGGCGGTCACGGCTGCTGGCACCGGCTGCATGGCCGCGCTCGATGCCGAGAAGTTCCTGGCTGAGACGGAATTCGAGTCGGAACTGGAAACGGCCTAGGCCTGCGCCTCAAACCCGTGCAGTGCTGTTAAGCAGCTTTGCAGCAACTGATCGAAATCACCGTCCCAGGCAAAGCTATGGGCGTCCGTATCAATCGTTTCGCTTGAGAAGCGGGATTGCTTGGCCTGTTCAGCCAGCGCACCGTTGCGCCATTCATCGGCAAAACCGATCGCAGTCGCGTCATCCTTTGCGAGAACGATATGCGCAGGTGCATCCGATGCTGCCATTGCCTGCGCGACGCGCTCGGCGAGACTGCCAGTGCTCTCACGCGGCTTGCTGATCTTGAGCAGGCCGGAGAGCGCCTTGCGATAGTTTACGCCGCCGGTCAGCAAACGCTTCCACCCATCAAGGCTCAGCAATTGATCGCGATAATGGCTCTTGATCGCAGCCGGCGGTGGCTCGTTGGCTGCAGCTTCGACAACCCATGGGTTCGCGAAGATCATGGCGTCTACGCCGCATTGTTCGTGATGAAGGCACAATGTCGTGGCGCCATCGCACAATCCGAAACCGACGATTGTCTGCACTGATGGCGCATGCTCGCGAAATGCCGAAATCGCGGCGGCAAGGTCGGGCGCACTCTCTTCGAAACCTGGATCTTCGCCTGAACTGTCGCCAACGCCACGGCGATCGTAGCGCATTACGGGATATCCGGCCGCTGCTAGGCCGCTTGCAAGTTGCGCAAATCCGCGATGCGCACCGAAACGGGTTTGACCGCCACCGGTGACAATCACCACGCCAAGCGATGAATCCGCCTGATCCAGCGATCCGGCCAATATGTCATCGGCGCATTCAAAGGCGAATTGAGAGCGGGTCATCCGAGCCACTCCACTATGTGCGCGACCAGCGTGTCGGTGAGCTCTGGTGACCCGGTCGGCTCCGCCCTACGCCAGAGTGGCGGGCCGACAATCACCGCATCGCTATCACCATGTTCCTTCTCGAGGCGAATGGTACTCACACGCTCGATCGGCTGTGGCTCTGCATCACGAATCGCACAGGCCAGATCGGCCGAGACAGGATATCCGCCGATGATTGTCGGGCCGTCCGTGAAAACCGCCGCCTGTGCGGCGCTATCGAATGCAGCATCAGTAAGGCTGCGAGATCGGATGAGATCTCGAACAAGCCGTTTTCCGTCCACCGGCGAAAAGCGCATATGAGATGCGCCTTCAATGCCATCATCAATCAGGCATCCACCCCGGATTGCCAATACAGTCGTGGCAGTGGTGACAGCAGCCGCGTCCGCCACAGCCTGTCGCCAGTCATCCCACGCAATGTTAGTGAGTTCTACTTCGCTTTCACCCGTTGCCGGAAGATCTGGTAGATGCGTTGTAATGCCGACCGCGGCCAGGGCGCGCATCGTATCCGAAATCAGTTTGCGGGTGCGGTTCAGTTCTTCGAGCAGCGGCGGAACGATCAGCAATTGCGTGCTGCTCGAATCCCCAAAGCTCATTATGGGATGGGATGTACCGCGCGATTCATAGCGCCAAAATCGCGGGGCAGCGGCGCTCACTGCAGGGCCTTTTCCTGGGTAAAGCGCAGCAAGTTGCCAAAGGTTTCGAGCATCTCTGCTTCGAATTCGTCATCTTCGATCCAGATGCCAAGGCGATCTTCGATCTCGGTCAGCAAGCCGGCGACGGCCATCGAGTCGAGCTCGGGTATCGCGCCAAACAGCTCGGTTTCACCGTTAAATTCGGCAACATCGGCTTCGTCGAGAGCCAATATATCGACCAGCACGGCACGAACCGTTTCTTCAACTTTCTCGGCAGCATCAGATGCCATGAAAATTCCCCTGCAAACCCGGATGCGCCCGCCTAATCGCTTGGCGCGCGGCGGACAAGTCCCGAAATCCATTGCTTTGCTAATGGCAACCAAGCCTCCGGCCGGCGCGGATTGTATAATGTGAGTGTGTAGAGCGGCTGCCGGCCATCCATCCAATCGGCCTTATAGGGTTGATCCCCGGTTCCATAGTCGATGATTTTGGGGTGATCCTGCTCAATTATCTCGCGGAACATCGCCGCGCCAAGGATCGAGCCGGGTGAAAAAGACTTTGCATCTTCGCGATAGGCCAGCTTGTGGATGGTCGCCCGGCCATTCTCGACGGTCCAAAGCTGAGCAGCAACCGCTTGCCCATCCTGATAGGCAACGCCAAGGCGCAGCGTTCCTGCATTGCCCTCGCGTTCAGCAAAGGCTTTCATGAAATCCCAGCTGCCTTCTTCCGGCTTCCAGCTATGGGCGTAGATCTCGCGATAATCCTGCCAGGCCTGGTCATCAAAGGACCGATGGATCTTGATATCGAGATTGGCCTTCTTGCCTTTGCGTTTCACGGTGCTTCGCAACTTACCGGGGCGGGCGGCCCAATAGTCGTCAAAGCTTGGCGGCGTGGCCAACTCCCATTTCTGGGTTGCGATTGATCGATAGACTTTCCAGCCATTTGACCGAAAGGCCCGCTCAATGCGTTCGGGGTCTGCAATCGGGCCAAGGGATAATGACGCCATGTCGGCAAGCGAAGCTGCTAACTCCGCTGTCAAAGCGTCATTTTCACCATGACGGACGATGTCATATGCGAGGCTGTACCAGCTGGTCAGGGCTTCGGCGTGACGCCGACCCGTCTTGAAGAGAAACAGCCATGCAGCCGCATCGCCATCACGGGCCCGGGCAATGATCGGTGTGTGTCCTTCCGAACAATGTTCGGCGGTCGCGGCAAACCATTCAAATCGTTGGAATAGACATGGCTGATTGGCCCGGTCGAGCGCATCACCGGCATCGGCCGCTACATCGGCCAGGCTATCGAATAGCTTTACGTTAACGGTCATGACGCTATCCCGGTGGCAGCCGCGATGCGGCCCGTGACGCCATCATGTAATCGGAAGCCATGACGAAAGCCTTAAATCCCGACCCAAGGCCAATCGATCATCTGCCATTATGTGGCGAAATGAATGATCTGGCGCTTGTCGACAAGCATGGCGAGCTCGATTTTGCGGGCTTGGAACGCGCCATAGGGGCCGTTGCCAGCTGGTTGGCGTCACAGGGCCTTGAAAGCGGTGACCGCGTGGCGTCTTGGCTCAACAAAACCCGCCTGGCCTGTCTGATGCCACTTGCAACAGCGCGAGCCGGTCTTGTCCACGTACCGGTCAATCCACTGCTTAAGCGTGCGCAGGTGGCGCATATCTTGGCTGACAGCGGCGCTAAGCTGCTGATTGCGGGCAAAGCACGTCTGAAATCGCTGGAAAAAGGGGATCTGGCGGAAAAATGCGTCGCGATCGAGGAGGATGAGGTGAGCATGTCTGGTGGGGCAATGGCACCATCAAGCGCCGATCCCGACAGTCTTGCCGCCATTCTCTACACATCTGGTTCGACTGGTCGCCCGAAAGGCGTGATGCTGAGCCATGCCAATATGTGGCTGGGAGCGGTGAGTGTCGCCCATTATCTGGGCGTCACGCGAAGCGATCGGAACCTGTGCGTGCTGCCATTGAGCTTTGACTATGGCCAAAATCAGCTATTCTCTAGCTGGCATGCCGGCGCATCAGTGATACCCTTCGATTATCTCATGCCCCGTGACGTCGCAAAGGCGGTTGGACGTCATAACGTCACAATATTGGCCGGAGTTCCGCCACTATGGGTGCAGCTAACCGAGATCGAGTGGTCGCCGGAAACCGCTGAAAAACTGAGAATATTGACCAATAGCGGCGGCAAGATGCCGGTACCGCTTGTGGAGGCAATGCGCAGGACATTTACGGGTGCTGCCGTTCATTCCATGTACGGCCTAACCGAAGCATTTCGTTCGACGACATTGGATCCAGCGCTTATCGACAGCATGCCGGAAAGCATTGGCAAAGCCATCCCATTTGCCGAAATCATGGTTGTGGGCACCGATGGCAACGAAGCGGCGCCAGGTGAGGCTGGGGAATTGGTCCATGCTGGTCCACTAGTTGCTCTGGGATATTGGCAGGATCCGGAGCGGACGGCTCTACGGTTCAAGCCAGCACCAGAATATTCCGAATATGGCGGAATGGCCGTCTGGTCGGGCGATTCTGTTACCCGGGATGCCGAAGGGTATCTCAAATTTGTCGGCCGGGACGATGCGATGATTAAAAGCGCAGGCAACCGGATATCGCCGAGCGAATTAGAGGACGCGGCGATCGAAAGCGGAGAAACGGCAGAAGCTTGCGCCTTTGGCGTAGCTGACGAGCGTCTCGGACAGGCCATAATTCTGGTTGTGCGGGGGGAGGGCGGCGATGCCGACGCCGCCTTGAAACGATTTCTCAAGGCGGAACTGCCAAATTTCATGCAACCAAGAGAAATAATCTGGCAATCAAAGTTACCACGTAATCCTAACGGTAAACTAGATCGTACTGAAATAGAACGGAAATGGGGCGAATGAAACCGATTGGACCGATACCTATGGCCTTTGCGGACCAGCACGGGGAGCTGACGATCGGCGGGCTATCCGTATCAGAGCTGGCGTCCAGCGCGGGGCAAACACCCTATTATGCCTATGATCTCGATCTCATCAGTGCGCAGGTTGAACGTTTCCGAAAGGCGATACCGGGCGAAGTTCATCTTCATTATGCGGTAAAGGCTAACCCGCATCCCGCTGTAATCCAACATCTAATGGAGCTCACTGACGGGTTGGACATGGCGTCGGGCGGCGAACTTGAGCGGGTGAGAGACTGTGGTGCTGATATGGCGCATGTCAGCTTTGCTGGGCCTGGTAAACGCGATCCGGAGCTGGAACTGGCCATTTCGCTGGGTGCAACGCTCAATCTGGAGTCCGAAAACGAGGCCAAGCGGGCGCTTGCGGCCGGCCAACGCCTTGGCATCACGCCGCGCCTTGCCGTGCGGGTGAATCCGGATTTTGAGCTAAAAGGCTCTGGGATGAGCATGGGGGGCGGCGCGAAACCCTTTGGTGTGGATCAGGATCGGGTTCCAGCGTTGGTGAAAGATATCATCTCTCAAGGCGCAGATTGGCGAGGGTTTCACATCTATTCCGGTTCACAATCTCTGGATGTCGATGCGATTGCAAATAGCCAAGAAGCCAGTATCGCTCTGGCAGCTGAACTTGCCCAAGCGATTGGAGAGCCACCCAAAACCGTGAATTTGGGAGGTGGCTTTGGAATTCCTTACACCGCCAATGACACGCCCCTCGATGTCGAATCACTCGGAAAACGCCTTGAAACAGCGCTGAGCGGCCGCAAGCCAATTTTGGCCGATACCCAGTTTATGATTGAACTTGGTCGCTGGCTGGTGGGTGAAGCAGGAGTCTATGTTGCACAAATTCTCGATCGCAAACTGAGCAAGGACGAGCTTTTTCTCGTTACAGACGGTGGAATGCACCATCACTTGGCCGCATCCGGCAATTTCGGAATGGTGATGAAACGGAATTATCCGGTCGCTATTGCCTCACAAATGGGCGCTGAGCACACGGAATCTGCAACAATTGTGGGGCCATTATGCACACCACTAGACCGTTTAGCCGCGGATATTGGCGTTCCGCAGGCCGAGATCGGTGACTATGTCGCGGTCTTTGCATCCGGCGCTTATGGTTTAAGCGCAAGCCCCATTAACTTCCTCAGCCATCCGCACGCCGCCGAGATAGTGGTTAAGGGCGGAAAAGTAACCATTTAGCTCAACAGGATTTTAACCCTTTCCGGTGCATGACGCATCGTAGAAAGGGCCGGAATTCCTGTGCGTTTGCAGCGAATGACGTCATCGGCCCAGAACTAAAAGGGCGAAGCGATGCGTATCAATTCCTCGAAAATGGCTTTCTGGCTGGGTGTTTCGGCAGTTGCACTTAGCGGTTGTGCTGGCGGTTCCGGGCAGCAGTTGCCGCCCGCTTCATTTGTCAGTTCGACACAAGGACCTGGCGAACAATATATTATCGGGCCGCTTGATTCCCTGACAATCTTCGTTTGGCGCAACCCTGAACTCGGCGCCGAAGTGCAGGTGCGTCCTGATGGCCGCATCACCACGCCACTGATCCAGGACATGGTCGCTGTCGGAAAAACGCCGGCGATGCTCGCTGACGATATTTCGGTCATGCTTGCCGAGTACATCACCGAGCCGAGAGTTTCGGTGATCGTCAACGAATTCTCGGGAACATACGCCCAGCGGATTCGGGTCATCGGTGCCACCGAAGAGCCTGCCTCGATCCCGTATCGCGCCAATATGACCTTACTTGACGCCATGATCGCTGTTGGCGGGCTTTCGGAATTTGCTTCCGGCAACCGTGCGCGCCTTGTGCGCCATGATCCGGTCAGCGGGCAGCAAGAGGAATATGCCCTGCGTATTTCCAGTCTTCTGCGTCGCGGCGACACGAGCGCCAATGTCGATCTGCGCCCCGGCGATGTGATCATTATCCCTGAAAGCATGTTTTGATCGAACGCGCCCCGGCCACACCATCGCGAAAGGCGACGAGCACCACATGAACGAGATCTACGAAGAAGTCAGGATCGCACTCCACGCGATCTGGAAACAGCGCTGGCTAGCCTTGGCGGTAGCCTGGGGCGTGGCCGTGCTCGGTTGGCTCGTGATCGCAATGATTCCGAACAGCTATACATCATCTGCGCGCATCTATGTTCATCAGGAAACCGTCCTGTCCAACCAGGTGGGTGTTACCGACCGAGAGCAGCGCGCCAATATCGAGCGCATTCGCCAGACATTGGCGTCCACTGGTAATTTCGAGCTTGTTGTCCGCCAGACCGATCTCGTGCAGCAGACGAGTTCTGATGCCGAGGTCCGGGCCCTGGCCAACCGCCTCCGTGAGAATGTCACTGTTGCTGCGCAGCAGGATCCCAATAGTTTCGGACAGCCGGGCAATATGTTCGAGATATCTGCAAGCTGGGACAGTCCGGCGCTTGCCCAGCAGATCAACCAGAAGTTGATCGATGTCTTCATCGAGGAAAACCTTGCTGGAACCCGGGCTGAAGCAACGCAATCCGTTGAATTTCTCGATCGTCAGATCGCCGAACGTGAGCGTGTGCTCCAGGAAATGGAAGAACGGCGCGCAAACTTCGAAACCCAGTTTAGCGGAATGCTGCCGGGCACCGGCACGCTGACAGCGCGTATGAACCAAGCCCGCGGCGAAATCCGGAGTATCGAGGGCGACCTTGCTGCAGCACAAAGCTCGCTCAACACGGTTCAGGCGCAGCTCGGTGCCACTTCTCCTACCACGAGCGTTGCAGGTGGTGGCGGCGGTGCTGGACCGGCTACGGCGCGCCTCAACGCACTTCAAGCGCAATTGGCGGATGCCCGTGGTCGCGGGTGGACGGATCAGCATCCAGACGTGATCGCGATGCAGGGACAGATCGCCCGTGCTCGCGCGCAGGCACGCGGTGAACGCGGTGGCAGTTTTGGTGGTACGGCCGCCAATCCGCTCTATACCTCGCTTCGCTCGATGTTGGCTGATCGCCAGGCCCAAGTGGCCGCTTTGACGGCGCGGCGAGATCAGCTCCGTGCTGGCCTCGAACAAATTGAAATGCAGCGCACAACAAATCCGGGCGCTTTGGCAGAACAGCAGCAGCTGGATCGCGACTATCTGGCGCTTCAGACGCAATATAACCAACTGGTTGCCGACCGGGAAAGCGTTCGCCTGCGCGGTGACGTTGTTACCGAGACTGACAGCAACACCTTCCGTGTGGTCGATCCGCCAAGTCTGTCATCGGCACCGGCAGCTCCTAACCGGCCTTTGCTTCTCATTTTTGTGCTGATCGCCGCAATTGCGGTTGGCCTGGGTGCTGCATTTGCCAAAGGACAGCTGACCAATACCTATTCGACGGCGCGTCGGCTCGGCAACGAAACCGGGCTGCCGGTACTGGGCGTGATCAGCGAAGTGCTCAACCCGACAGAAACCGAAGTTCGTCGCCAGAATTTGATGCGCTTTGCCGCAGCATTCGGCGCGCTTTTCGGTGTGTGCGGGATCTTGATGGTCGCCGAGTTCATTCAACGCGGCATGACGGTCTGAGGGGATTGAGACGATGAACAAGCATAGCTCCTTCCACTCTTCCGGCTCATTGCTGGAACGCGCTTCTGAGAAGTTCGACTTTGCCGCCGCATTGCGTGGTGCAGCAGACGAATTTCCTGTGATTGACAAAGAGCGTCAAACAACTGCTCAGGAACCAATTGCACGAACCGCGCCGCCGCAAAACAATGGCAAGGCCTTTCAGGTTGATCGTGTCGCATTGGCGGAATCTGGCTTTATTTTACCAGATCAACGTCCGGGCCCGCTTGCCGAAGAGTTTCGGATCGTTAAGCGCCAGCTCCTTTTGCGCGCCGCAGGGGAAGGCGGTCCGCACATTGATAATGGACGTATGATACTGGTCTGCTCGGCAAAACCGGACGAGGGGAAAACCTTTTGTTCGATAAACCTAGCCCTCTCCATGGCCCGTGAACGTGATCTCGATATCGTCCTCGCGGATACGGACCTGAACAATCCAGAGATCGCATCACTCATGGGTCTCGAAGATGGTCCGGGTTTTATCGATGCGATCGCGGACCCCACCATATCCATCGAATCCTGCCTTGTGCGCACCGACATTCCAAATCTGTCGATCTTGCGTTCCGGCCGCCGTACCGACGACGCAACGGAGTTGCTGGCATCGCAGCAAACCCGCAATGTCGTGCAGGCGCTGCTGGCGCAGCACCCCGCCCGGATTGCAGTATTCGATTCACCGCCGGCCCTGTCGGCGTCACCGGCATCTGTCCTGGCAATGCATGCCGGTCAGACCGTGATGGTCGTCAAAGCTGATGCCACCAGCGAAGCCGAACTGCGTGAAGCGCTCGGTCTGCTCGATGGATGCGAGCATATTCAGCTGCTCCTGAACGGAGCCACCTACACCCCTAACGGCAAGCGTTTCAGCAATTACTACGGATATGGGGAATAGACATGACTTTCCTGTCTCATAAGGCTCAGTTCGCAAGCCTAGCGGCGGTTGCCGCCGGCATTGCGCTTGCCGTGCCGGGTGTCGCTGAAGCGCGAACCGAAATTTCGCCCTATATTGAAGTCCAACAGGTGCTCGACTTTGATTTGAGCGATAATGATGCATTTGGCGACGATGTCGTTACCTATACCAGCGTTGCGGCAGGCGTAGACGCATCGATCGTCACCAATCGGATCGCTTTGGGCGCAAGCTATCGTTACGAGCGCCGCATCTCCTGGGATGACAATATTGCCGATGATGACATTCACAGTGGTGTCGTTCGCGCAGCTGCAACGATTACGCGCGGACTGAGCTTGGAAGCCGGTGCATTGGCTGCCCGGGCACGCACGGAAATTGGTGGTGACTCATTGACGTCACTTACCGGCGACAATGACAACAGCACCCAAGTTTACTCGCTTTATGCTGGACCGAGTTACAGCACGCGAACTGGACCATTGGATATCGCAGCCGGTTATCGCATCGCCTATAACCATGTCGAAGACAATTTCGCTGCGAATACCGATCCAACGCAGCCGGCCGTCGATTATGTCGACCACAGCACCTATCATCAGGCCTATGCGAACGTTGGCAGCGCTCCGGGCGCCATGCTGCCCTTTGGCTGGGTCGTATCCGGCGGTTGGGAACGGGAAGATGCAAGCCAGCTCGATCAGCAATATGAAGCCTATTATGGCCGGTTAGACATCACGGTTCCGGTCACGCCCACGCTCGCGCTCCTGGCCGGCGTTGGTTACGAAAGTATCGAGATCAGCCAGCGCGACGTTTTGGTCGACGCGAACGGCCAGCCAATTCTCGACAATAACGGCCGGTTCCAGAGCGATCTGAACGCGCCACGGCTCCTCGCCTATGATGTGGATGAGGTGATCTACGATGCCGGTATCCTTTGGCGTCCCAGTCGCCGCCTCGAACTCTCGGCGCGGGTTGGTCATCGCTACGACACGACCATCTACAATGGCTATCTGACCTATCAAACGAGCACATCAAGCGCGCTGACGGCGTCGGTTTACAACAATATCAGCAGCTTTGGCCGGGGAACGACCAACACCCTCGCTGGCTTGCCGACCAATTTCACGCTCGGCGTGAATGGCTTTAGCCAGTTCAATGGCTGTGCATTCGGCGATGAAGGCGACGCTGGTGGGTGTTTCGACAACAACTTCCAGTCGCTTAACGCTTCCAACTTCCGCAGCCGCGGCGGCAGTCTTGTCTGGTCGGGCGGGCGCGGACCGTGGAGCTATGGCGTTGGTGCCGGCTATCAGAACCGCCGCTATTTTGCGCCGACGAACAATGCGACATTCTCGCTTGATCGCGTCACGGACGAGGCATACGCGCTCCAGGCCAATCTTGGATACACACTTTCGCCCAATTCGCAGCTCAGCGGTAACCTGTATGCGACCTGGTTCGAAACCGGAATTCCGGGCGAATCCGACGTATTCAGCACGGGCGGTTCAGCGACCTATAGCGTCGGCCTCTATCGCGGTCTCAGCGCACAGGCATCTGCCGGCATCTTTGCAAATGATGTCGAGGGTGAAGAAACGGATTGGCTGGCATCGATGCTGCTCGGCCTCAGATATGGATTTTAGTGGGGCGCGGAAACGCGTTTTGGGGAAAAATTATGTACAGTGAACATTATGGCCTGACCGGAAATCCGTTCCAATTGACTCCGGATCCGCGTTTCTGGTTCGAGAGTGAGACCCACAAGAAAGCCATGGCCTATCTCGGTTACGGGCTTGCCCAGGGTGAGGGCTTTATCGTCATCACTGGCGATATCGGCGCTGGCAAGACGACGCTGGTCGGCCATCTGATGGCGACAATCGATACGTCACGCCTGACAGCGGTACAGATCGTCTCAACCCAGGTCGAAGGCGAAGACATGCTGCGCCTTGTCGCCCAACAACTGGGCATGGAATCGCATGGTTTGGCGAAGGCAGAACTGCTCGATCGCATTGAGCGTTTCCTTCATGGCCAGGCCCGCGAAGGCAAACGCACCTTGCTGGTCGTTGATGAAGCGCAAAATCTGCCGGTATCGGCGCTCGAAGAATTGCGCATGCTGTCAAATTTCCAGGCTGCAGGCCGCGCATTGCTGCAGATATTCCTGCTCGGCCAGCCTGAGTTTCGCGATCGCGTGCGCACGGCACCCAATCTCGAACAGCTGCGCCAGCGCGTCATTGCCACCCATCATCTTGATCCGATGCAGGCCAATGAAATCGAGCCCTATATCACGCATCGCCTAACGGTCGCCGGTTGGGATGGTCGTCCGCATTTTGGTGCAGACGCCTATAACGCACTCTATGCTGCTACTGATGGCGTGCCTCGTCGACTGAATACGCTCATGGCGCGGGTACTCCTGTTCGGTGCTGTCGAAGATCTCGATATGATCACTGGCGATGCCGTAAATGCGGTTCTCGCAGATCTTGCCGAAGAAGAGCCGGGTCGAGCCAAGCCAATGGTCGATGATGCTGCACTCGAAACAGTGACGGAGCACGCTGAAGTCGATGTGTCCGAAGAGCTGGAGTCGATTGAGGCGGTGCCGGTCGCAGCGCCAGATTTAGATCCGGTTGAGCAGCATGATGATGTCTTTGCGTCGCTCGCTAGCATCGACACTGGTCACACCAGCGACGAACAGGGTGATCTGCCACCGCTAGAAAATGCCGATGCGGACGATCGCTTGGACGATGATGAAGATGTCGCTTTCGATCTGCCTGAACCTCTTGTCGCTGATCCAGCAAGTGATGATCTGGTCGCGGTCGAGGAAACTGGTGAAATCAACCATGCCGATGCATGGGAAGAGTCAGAAGCAACCGACGAGCCAGCGTTCGAGCCCGTCATCGTTTCAGATCCAGAACCAGCTCATGACCAGCGTATTGCAGCCCTGGAGGCACGGATTGATGAACAGGATGCGGCATTGCGCCGTGTATTGAACTTGCTCGTCCAATGGGTCGAGGAAGATACGCCGCAGCCGAATTTTGATGTCGTGCGCGGCGACGCCGCCTAATACGAGGCGAGGAGGAAATGCCCGACCATGCTGAATGCGCTTTCGGTCGATATCGAAGACTGGTTCCAGGTCGGCGCGTTTGAATCCGTCATCGCGCGCGATGATTGGGACGATCTTGCCCATCGCGTAGAAGATAACAGCATTGCGGTACTCGATCTTTTTGAGCGGGCAGGGGTCAAAGGTACGTTCTTCACACTGGGCTGGGTCGCAAAGCGCTACCCCAGTTTAATCCGCCGCATTGCTGATGCTGGTCATGAGATTGCAAGCCATGGTTGGGATCATCAACGCGTATTCACCCTGCAACCCGAGGAATTTCGCGCGGATCTCCGTAAAGCGCAAAAAGTGCTCGAAGACGCGTCAGGCCAAAAACTGAGCGGCTATCGCGCGCCGAGTTTCTCGATCGATGCACGCACCCCTTGGGCACATCAAATTCTTGCCGATGAGGGCTATCACTATTCTTCGAGCGTAGCGCCAGTCATCCATGATCATTATGGCTGGCCCGAGGCACCGCGATTCGCCTTCAATCCGCTCAAAGATGATGATTTTCTTGAAGTGCCGGTAACCACGGCGCGCCTTGGAGGTCGTACAATTGCCGCTGGCGGAGGTGGGTTTTTTCGCCTGCTTCCCTATCGATTTTCTCGCTGGGCTATCGGCCAAGTGAACGGTGAAAACCAACGTCCGGCAATCTTCTATTTCCACCCGTGGGAGATCGACCCGGAACAGCCACGAGTTGAGAATGCTCCCCTGCGGTCAAAGGTTCGTCACTACAGCCGATTGTCGGCGATGGAAGGCAAACTCGAGCGCCTGCTGGGCGACTTTCAATGGGGCCGGGTCGACAGGGTCGTCGAGATGCAGCGGGAGCTGAGCCAATGAATGCGCCTGCGTCACAGTTAAGCGCGCGTGTGCGACTGGCGGACCTGAGTGATCCGGGCGAATGCGCGCGGATTGTGTCATTTGTTCGGGCCACCGACGGCGCAACCCCGTTTCATCTTCCGCAATGGATCACGGCCATGGAAACTGGATGTGGCCAAACCGCGCACATGCTGGTCGCGGAACGCGGCAATGCGATCGTTGGAGTTCTCCCAGCGAATGTGGTGCATTCTCCGCTTGTGGGTCGCGCGTTGGTCTCGAGCGGATTTGCAGTCGGGGGTGGAATCCTGGCAGATGATCCGGCGGTGATCTCTGATCTGGCGAACAACAGCTGGGCATTAGCGGAACGATTGAGCTGCCCAGAAGTTGAACTTCGCGGTGGGCCGGTGCCCGAAGGCTGGGACGCGCGATCAGGCCTTTATGCCAATTTCTCTCGCGAACTTGCCGAAGATGCGGAAGCCGATCTTCTCTCGGTGAATCGCAAACACCGTGCTGAAATCCGAAAAAGCTTCAAAAATGATCTCAGCTATTCGGTAGGCAATGGACGTGCCGAGCGCGACCAGCATTACGCGATCTACGCAACCAGCGTCCGAAACCTGGGTACACCGGTATTCCCGCGATCCATGTTTGACGCCGTACTCGACAATTTCGGTGATGATGCCGATATCATGGTCGTCCATCACGATGGCCAACCCATCAGTGCGGTTCTGACGCTCTATTTCGAAGGGCGCGCCATGGTCTATTGGGGTGGCGGCACGATGCAGGCGAGAGCTCTCAGAGCTAATGATTTCCTGTACATCACTATGATGAACCATGCGCGAGAGCGAGGTTGCACAGTCTTTGATTTCGGTCGTTCCAAGAGGAATACGGGGCCCTACAAATGGAAGAAGAATTGGGGCTTTGAACCAGAGCCGATGGTCTATGCCAGTCGACTAGTCGATGGCATGGCACCACGGGAAATGAATCCGAACAGCCCGAAATATCGGCTGCAGGTGGCGCTTTGGAAGAAACTACCCTTGCCGATCGCTAACAGGGTCGGTCCCTGGATCGCCAAAGGCCTCGGATAATGGGTGATATCCTCTTTCTTGCGCATCGCATTCCGTATCCGCCCAACCGTGGAGACAAGATCCGTTCGTTCAACATCCTGAAACGGCTGTGTGTGCTTGGGACGGTGCATGTCGCGACCTTTGCCGATGATGATGAGGACCTTGCCCATGCCGAGGCGTTGCGAGGGATGGTTGGCTCCTTGCACATCGAAAAACGCAGCGTGTCAAAGCCGGTGGGGGCAGCTCGTGCGCTGCTAACAGGCAAGCCAATCTCTCTGACGCTGTTTGATAGCCAGGGCATCCGGTCCTTTGTTGACCAGGCGATCCAATCGAAATCCATCGACACGGTGTTCGTGTTTTCGGGTCAGATGGCGCAGTTCGTTCCTGACCTCGGGCCTGAAACGCGTTTCATCATGGATTTTGGTGACGTCGATTCTGCGAAATTCGCCTCTTATGCCAAAAGCGGCAATCCAGTGATGCGCTACGTGCATGCGCGCGAAGCACGCCGATTGGCAGCATTTGAGGAGGCAACGGCAAAACGCGCCGACCATAGCCTTTTCGTGACGGACGCGGAGGCTCGCCTTTTTCGATCCGCAACCCTGCTTGATGACCACAAGGTCCAATCGCTTGAAAATGGAATCGACTGCGACTTTTTCGATCCAGTCGCAGATTTTCCAAAACTGAGCACGGCTATCGGACCGCTTGTGATCTTCACAGGCCAGATGGATTATCGTCCGAACATCGATGCAGTGGTTAGTTTTGCCACTGAGGTAATGCCGACAATTCACGCACATCATCCGCATGTGCAATTCGCCATTGTTGGCCGCAATCCGGCCCCCGAAGTTGAGGCGCTGGATCGCTTTGAAGGCGTGACGGTCACCGGCGCCGTCGATGAAATCCGTAGCTGGGTGGCCGCAGCAGACGTAGTAGTTGCGCCGCTTCGCATAGCCAGAGGTATTCAGAACAAGGTGCTGGAAGCGATGGCGATGGCGCGGCCTGTGGTCGCCTCACGCCTTGCCTTTGAGGGGATTGACGCGGTCCCGCAGCGCGATCTGCTGGTCGCCGATACTCCTGCGCAAGAGGCGGAACTGGTGGTGCAAGTCCTCAACAATGTCTCTGATGCAGATGCCATGGGACGCGCGGCAAGAAATCGCATGCTGGAACGCTATCGCTGGGATCGAACGCTTGCACCGCTTGCCGGTCTCATCGGACGGGATGCTGCCAAAGACGAACCCAGGACCGCGGAAACGGTTTCTGTATGACAGCATCGAGCGCTCTTGAACGGCCCGGCGATACGACATGGTCTGCCCAATGGCGGATCAGTTTAATCCTGCTCGGCGCCGCATTATTTGCGTTACTGGTCTTGTTCCGAAGCGACGTTCTCAGCATGGCGACTGTCTGGGTAAACAGCCCGACCTTCAACCATTGTCTCTTGATCGTACCGATTATCGGTTGGCTGATCTGGAACCGGCGGACCGAGCTGGCGCAATTGACGCCGCAGGCATCGCTTTGGGGGCTTGTTCCAGTGGGCCTGGGCGCGGCGAGTTGGTTTGTTGGCGAAGCTGCCGGCGTAACGCTAGCCCGCCATCTCGGCATCATTGTCATGATGCAGGGCAGCGTGGTGACTATCCTCGGGATCACCGTCACGCGCGGTATCCTGTTTCCACTCGGTTATGCGCTGTTCCTTGTACCATTTGGAGAGGAGTTCATTCCGGCTCTCCAGATGGTCACGGCAGATTTGTGCATGGCTTTGTTAGGTTTGTTCGGGTTGCCAGCGCATATGGAAGGCGTGTTCATCACTACCCCGTCCGGCTTTTTTGAAGTCGCCGAGGCCTGTTCCGGCGTGAAATTCCTGATCGCGATGCTGGCGCTGGGTGCGCTTGCGGCAAATCTCTGCTTCAAGAGCTGGATACGGCGGAGCCTGTTCATGGCCATATGCTTTGTCGTGCCGATCATTGCGAACGGCATTCGCGCGTTCGGCACAATCTATATTGCTGATGCAACGGGAATCGAGTTTGCCGAAAGCTTCGATCATATCGTCTATGGCTGGTTCTTCTTCGCCATTGTCATCGCCATGATATTTGCAATGGCGTGGAAATTCTTCGATCGCGAGATTGATGATCCAGCTTTTGACCCCGCCGACCTGCAGACCGCACGGGCCTATAGCGCTGATAGCCCCACGCGCCGTTCGGCATTCGCGATCGGGATTATTGCGGTTGCCGCCGCACCGGTGCTTTGGCTGTCCATGGCATCGCCAGCACAAACCGCCATGCCGGAGCAATTTGCGCTCCCTACGGTAAATGGCTGGTCCATCGATACCGCTCCCATGCGTCGCGAATGGCAGGCAACCTATGTTGGAGCCGACCGGATAGTTGCGGGACGATATCGCAACGCGCAGGGGCAAATTGTTGATCTGGCCATCGCTTACTATGCCGATCCCCGGGAAGGCTTTGAACCGGTTGGTATTGGCCAGGGGGGAATGCCGCTGGAAACCGAATGGTCCTGGGTCGAAGACAGTCAGGCTCCGGAAGGCGGCACAGCATACCGGATCATGGCACCTGGACCCGTGTCGCGTGAGGTTTTCCAATATGTGATGGTTGGCGGTGCGCTCACAGGAAACAGTGTCGATGCAAAACTCGCAACTTTGCGCGCGCGCCTGTTTGGGACCGACCGGAGCGCTCAGGGCATAGTCATTTCTTCAGAAGACAATGACGCTCGCGCCGCTGTCGAGGCATTTGTCGCGGATAGCGGAGGCGTGGATCACCTGGTTGACCGCGTGATCGGCTTGGCCGACTGAACCGCTTATGTGCGGCCTTACCGGTATATTTCATCTCGAAACGGCAAAGCCTGTCGATCCTGACCGCGTCCGCGCGATGACGGATGTGCTCGCGCATCGCGGGCCGGACGGTTCGGGCGTTTGGACCGCGCAGGGCGTGGGCCTTGGCCATCGGCGTCTGTCGGTGATCGATCTGGAAGGCGGCGATCAGCCCATGGCAACGCCAGACGGCAAGCTGGTGACGATTTTCAACGGCGAAATCTACAATTTTCAAGACTTGCGCCGCGAACTCGAATCCCATGGCCATGTTTTCCAGACGAATAGCGATACCGAAGCGATCCTCCATGGATGGCGGCAATGGGGACCGAATTGCATCGAACATTTCCACGGGATGTTCACCTTCGCACTGTTCGATGCGGATGCGCAGACCCTGTTCCTTGGCCGCGATCGATTAGGCGTCAAACCGCTCTATTATGCGGAAGTATCGGACGGCAGCCTGATCTTTGCATCGGAGCTTAAAGGCCTGCTGGCCCATCCATTGCTGCGCCGTCGGCCCAGCGAGCAGGCGATCGAGGATTATCTTGCCTTTGGCTATGTGCCTGATGATGCCTGTTTTGTGGCGGGCGTGCAAAAACTGCCGGCCGGCCATTTCCTGCTGCTCCAACGCGGCATGCCATTGCCGCAACCGCAACAATATTGGGACGTGGAATTCTCCCCGAAACGCAGAAAACAGCAGGCGGCGGAGGAAGAGCTGACGGCCCATATGACGGAAGCCGTCCGCAGTCGCCTCGTATCTGATGTTCCGCTCGGTGCCTTCCTCTCCGGCGGTGTCGACAGTTCAGCCGTCGTGGCATTAATGGCCGAAGCAAGTCGTGGTGCCGTCGAAACCTGTTCGATCGGTTTCGACCAGGCCGATCATGACGAAACCGAATATGCCGATATGATCGCGGAGCGCTTTGCGACCAATCACCGCAAAAGGATCGTGGCCGCCGACGACTTCCCGTTGATCGACACGCTGGTCGAAGCCTTTGACGAACCCTTTGCGGATGCCAGCGCCTTGCCGACCTATCGGGTGTGCGAACTGGCCCGGGAAAAGGTGACGGTATCGCTGTCAGGCGATGGCGCGGATGAGATATTCGCCGGCTATCGCCGCCATGTCTTTCACGCGGGCGAAGAACGCGCGCGGCGTTTTCTGCCGGGTGCCTTGCGTAAGCCGATCTTTGGCGGTCTCGGCGCGATCTATCCCAAGCTTGATTGGGCGCCGCAATTCCTGCGCGCGAAATCGACGTTGCAGGGCCTCGGACTATCCGGCGGCGAAGCCTATGCCCAATCGGTCGGCGTCACGGCTCAAGCAACACGCGCCGCGCTCTACAGCGAAACCATGCAAACTGCACTTCAGGGTCATCGGGCCGAAGATCGCTATGTGCGGACGATGGAAAATGCGCCGGCTGCAGATGGGCTGGCCGCCGCGCAATATGCCGATCTCAAAATATGGCTTCCCGGTGATATCCTGACCAAGGTCGACCGGACGAGCATGGCCGTCAGCCTGGAAGCGCGCGAGCCGTTGCTCGATCATCGCCTTGTCGAGTTCGCGGCCACACTCCCGGTGAAACAGCGGGTGAGGGGAGGCACGGGCAAATGGCTGATGAAACAGGCCATGCGACGCTATTTGCCAGAGGACATCCTGTTCCGCCGAAAAATGGGCTTTGTCACGCCCATCAGTGCCTGGTTCCGCGGAGCGCTCGCCAGCGAGGCGACTGGGCTCGTCAGCAGCACCGCGCTGGCAGAAACAGAATGGTTCAACCGGCCGGTGATCAAACAGGTGGTTGAAGAGCATCAGAGCGGACGCAAGGAACATGGTCGGCTGATCTGGCAGCTGCTTATGCTCGATCGCTCATTGCGCCGCGTATTTGGCCTTGGTCAGCCCTCGGGATAATCCGCGCATACGAAGTATAGCCCGTCCGGCGGGGCGTTCAGACCAAGCCGATTGCGATCGGTCGCTTCGAGCGCATCTTTCAGATCGCCAACCGACCAACGCCCAATTCCGACCAGGGCCAAACAGCCGACCATCGAGCGTACCTGGTGATGGAGGAAGGAGCGGGCCGAAGCAGTCACCTCCAAACGATCCCCAATGCGCTCCACATCCAGCGCCGAAAGCGTCTTCACCGGGCTTTCCGCCTGGCAATGCGCTGAACGGAATGTCGTGAAATCATGTTTGCCGACGAGAAGCTGCGCGGCGGCTTGCATCATTTCCTCATTCAATGGCTGTGGAATGCGCCAGGCTCGGCCATCATCCAGCGCCAGCGGCGCACGGCGATTGACGATCCGATACAGATAGTGGCGGCCTGTACAGCCAAACCGCGCATGCCAATCATCGTCGACCGCCTCGCAATCCAGGATAGCGATCGCTTCGCCGCGCAGCTTTGCATTGAGTGCCTCACCGAGGCGAAAGGCGGTGATCTCGCGTTTAATATCGACATGCGCGCTCATCGCGAGAGCATGTACGCCGGAGTCCGTGCGGCCTGCGCCATAGACCAACGCCTCCTCACCGGTAATCGCTGCACAGGCATCTTCGATCGCTTGTTGAACGCTCGGGCCATGCGGTTGCCGCTGCCAGCCCATATAAGATTGGCCATCAAACTCGATGGTGAGCCGGAATCGGGTCATCAGAGCCGCGTACCGACCGGGATGGAGAAGCCACGTAACAAATCGGCGGTATCCATCGCCGCTTTCCCGGCCCGCTGTACCAGAGTCGGTCGGATAGCATCCTCGCCGCACGCAATTGTCAGCGTGTCGTCGACAACGCTCCCTGGTTCGCCGCTCGCCTCGACAAAATCGGCAGCAAGGATTTTGAATCGCTCGCCGTCAAATTCGAAAAATGCGCCCGGCATTGGGTTAAAGGCACGGATCGCCCGTTCGACCTCTTCCGCCGTTTGGGAGAAATCGATGCGCGCCTCTGCTTTGGTGATCTTGTCGGCATAGGTGGCGTCGGTATCGTCCTGAATATTCGGGACAAGCGTATCGAGCGCATCCAGCGTATCGCAAATCAGCGACGCCCCCATATCCGCCAATTCGTCCGTCAGTGCACCAGCAGTTTTTCCCTCGGAGAGCGTGGCAGCAAGCGTCAGCATCGGGCCGGTATCGAGACCGCGCTCCATCTGCATGATGGTGATGCCGGTCGCCGGATCGCCCGCCAATATCGCGCGCTGCACCGGGGCCGCGCCGCGCCAGCGGGGAAGGAGCGAGGCATGGATGTTGAGGCAACCACGCTTCGGCGCGTCGAGAATCGCCTGATTCAGGATCAATCCATAGGCCGCCACCACAGCCACATCGGCCTCAAGCGCAGCAAAGGCTGCTTTTTCTTCGTCCGATTTCAGGCTTGCCGGGGTCCGTACCTCAATCCCGAGTTCTTCCGCTGCCTTATGGACCGCAGAAGGACGCAGTTTTTTTCCGCGGCCCGCAGGGCGTGGCGGTTGGCTGTAAACTGCAACAATATCATGCCCTGCATCGACAAGAGCGCGCAGCGCCGGCACCGCGAAATCGGGCGTTCCCATGAAAATGATCCGCATGTCCTTGCTTCAACCGCTTGGCAAAGGGGAGCGCAACCCCCTAACTTGTTTCCATGGCCTCTGCAGAGATTGACCAACTGACCAATGCACTCGCCCGATTACCGGGTTTGGGGCCGCGTTCTGCCCGCCGGGCCGTGCTGCATCTCCTCAAAAAGCGAGAAGCATCGCTCACGCCATTGCTGCGCGCATTGGAGACGGTGGAAGCGAAACTTGCGACCTGCAGCATCTGCGGCAATGTCGATACGAGCGACCCCTGCGGTATCTGCACGGATACAAAACGCGATGCGCGATCGCTCTGTGTCGTCGAAGAAGTCTCCGATCTCTGGGCGCTGGATCGCTCTCGGTTATTCCCAGGGCGGTTCCACGTCCTTGGCGGGCGGCTTTCGGCGCTGGACGGTGTTCGTCCGGAAGACCTGCATATCGACACGCTGATTGCCCGCGTATCAAGTGGAGAGATTGACGAGGTTGTGCTGGCAATGAACGCGACCCTCGAAGGCCAGACAACCGCGCATTACCTGGCCGAGCGCCTCGAATCGCATCCAGTGCGCATCACCCAGCTCGCCCATGGCCTGCCGGTCGGCGGCGAGCTCGATTATCTCGACGATGGCACATTGGCCCAGGCGTTGCGCGCACGTAGCCCCATCGCTTGACCTGATTCGTGCCAATTCCTACCTAGAGCCCATGGCCATTTTACCGATCGTTGAAGTTCCGGATCCCCGGTTGAAAACTGTTTCCACGCCTGTCGAAGAGGTGACGGATGAGACACGTGCGCTGATCGCGGACATGTTTGAGACGATGTATGATGCTCCGGGTATCGGTCTGGCGGCGATCCAGGTTGGTGTGCCCAAGCGCATTCTCGTGATCGACCTGCAGGAAGAAGAGGATGAGGAGGGCGAACCCGTTCGCGATCCGCGTGTCTTCATCAATCCCGAACTGGTCGATCCGTCTGAAGAGTTACGGACCTATGAAGAGGGTTGCCTCTCCATTCCCGATCAATTCGCCGAAATTGACCGACCGGACAGTGTGACCGCTCGCTGGCTCGATGAAAATGGCGAGCAGCACGAGGAACGCCTCGAAGGCCTGCTCGCGACCTGCCTCCAGCATGAGATGGACCATCTCGAAGGCATTGTGTTCATCGATCATCTCTCGCGCATGAAGCGCAATATGGTGCTCAAAAAGCTAGAAAAAGCGCGGCGGGCCCAGGCGGCATAACAGGGGTGTGCGAAGCTCGCTTGTGCGGAGTCGCAACAGAGTCTAGGTTCACCATTCGTTCTTTTTGAGTAGGCGGCCATGGACCCGATCATTGTCATTGTTGGTGTGATTATCGCGCTGATAGCGGGCGCGATATTGGGCTGGCTCGCGAGTAATCGCTCAAATGCGCCCCTTCGAGACGAAAATGCACGCCTCCGCGAAGACGGCGAGCGCACCACATCCGACCTGCGCACAACACTGGATGGTGTTCGCGAGGAACGCGACGCCGCGCTGCAGGAGCTTGCGGGGCTCAAGGCATCGGCTGACGAGCGCGATCGGGCTTTTGAAGTACGGCTGACCGAGCTGCGGGAAGCCAAGGATGCACTGACTGCGCAATTCAGCGAAGTCGGCGCGAAGATGCTCGGCGATGCGCAGAAGCAGTTTCTCGAACGCGCCGATGCGCGCTTCAACCAGGCGGGCGAGAAAAGCGAAGAACGGCTCAAACAGCTGCTCAGCCCGGTTGGCGAGCGGTTGAAGGCCTATGAAGAACAGGTCGGCAAGGTCGAAAAAGAGCGAACCGAAGCCTATGGCAATCTGACGGGTTTGATTGATCAGATGCGGGCCGGGCAGGAGGGCGTCCGCAGCGAAACCGAGAAATTGGTAAATTCGCTGCGCAATGCGCCGAAGGCGCGCGGGCGTTGGGGCGAACAACAGCTTAAGAATGTGCTCGAAACTGCAGGCCTCTCAGAACATACCGATTTCCAGACCGAAGTGAGCGTCGATAGCGAGGATGGCCGGATGCGGCCCGATGCGATCATCCGCGTTCCGGGCGGGCGCGCATTGGTGATCGATGCGAAAGTGTCGCTCAACGATTATCAAGATGCCTTTAATGCGGACGAAGAAGAGGCGCGTGAAGTGGCGCTGGCCCGGCATTGCACATCAATGAAAACGCATATCGAAGGCCTGTCTCGCAAGGCCTATTGGAGCCAGTTCGACGACGCGCCGGACTATGTGATCATGTTTGTACCGGGCGAGCATTTCCTCACGGCCGCGCTCGAGCATGAGCCGTCCTTATGGGATCATGCGTTCGACAAGAAGGTGTTGCTGGCGACGCCGACCAATCTGATAGCGATTGCGCGCACTGTTGCTGCGGTTTGGCGCCAGGAAGGCCTTGCCCAGGAAGCGCAGCAGATCGGTCAACTTGGCAAGGAAATGTATGATCGCCTGGCAGTTGCCGCGGGGCATATGCGCACAGTCGGCAGCGGGCTCACTACGGCGGTCAATAATTACAACAAATTCGTCGGCAGTTTTGAGCGCAACGTCCTGTCTACGGGTCGCCGCTTTGCCGAACTCAATATCGAGCCGGGCAAGAATGAAATCGGCGATTTGGCGCCGATCGAAGCGATTGCACGCGAATCCACGGCCGGTGCGCTACCATCTTCGGATAATGACGAAGATACTCCAGACGCTGCCGAATAACCGCTAAACGTCGCCGCCACAGCCCTGGACAGGGGCGCTGCCGCGTTCCGTGATCGTCACGATGGCGGGATAGCCTGCGCCGCTCATCGCATCGGTGCAGGGCTCGTCGAGGATTTCGACGGTGATCGAGTCATTCTCGAACCGACGCCCGCCCTCGAAGGTTTCGAGCTCCGGCGTGCGCGCCGTCACCCGGCGTTCGCCATAATCGGCTTCATAAACAATCACATCGTCATAGATGCGCAGGAACCAGCCCGGCTCCTGGCCGACGCCGCGGAAAAAGGGTTCAGGCTCGGCGGTGGCCGTCTCATCATCGGTCACGATGCTCGGGGAATCGGTGATCGCAGGATCACTAAAATCCTCGCAGGCCGAAAGGGGGAGGGCGATCGCGGCGGCTGCCACAAGGCTCAGTCTCATATCCATCAATACACCGTGTCATCATAAACGGGCTCACCGCCCGCATAGGTTGTCGCGCAGGCAGCAAGGGCCAGCAACAGGGCAAATCCAAATAGCCGCATCATCTGTCCTTCCGCCGTCGTTCAAGGTTCAGCCTGATACCATTTTCCGACCGCAACGTCAGCCGCGCAATTGGTTCGGGGACATGGCCCTCAACCGGGGAGACTGTCCAGTCCCGCATGATCGTCGCCAAAATGATGACCGCTTCCTGCAGCGCGAAGGCCGCGCCCAGGCAAACCCGCGGGCCTTTGGAGAAGGGGAAATAGGCTTTTTGTTCCGACGCCTTGGTCTCGGCGCGGCCAAAGCGATCGGGGTCAAACCGGTCCGGATCATCCCAATGTTCAGTGTGGCGATGCTCGAGGAGTGGCGAGATGAACAGGATCGCACCCGGCATGATCTGCTTGCCGCGCATCTCCTGTTCTTCCGTCGCATCGCGCGGAATGAAGGCAACCGGCGGGTAGAGGCGCAGCGTTTCGCGAAACACATCGCGGGTGAAAGGCAGCATGCGCATCTTGGAGAATTCGAGCGGGCCGTCTGCAAACACCGCATCGGCCTCCGCCTGCAAGCGCGCCTGAACATCGGGGCATTGCGCGATCAGGTACAGCGCCCAGGCGAGTGCCGAAGCAGATGTCTCGTGCCCGGCCAGGAACATGATGCCGATCTGGTCAACCAGTTCGCGTTCATTGAAACGCTTGCCAGTCTCAGGATCGACAGCATTGATAAAGCTCGCCAGCATATCGCGATCCGGCACATCGTCCCCACGATCTATGGCCGCAAGCCGCTCGCGAACAGGCGCATGCAGCAATTCTCGAATCGTTCCGGCCGATTTCCGCGCGCGGAGACGACCGACGGACAGCCATTGCGGCACACCGGCCAGCGTCCAGACACCATGCTGCCACGCGAGATGCTGAAACCGCTCGAAATTCTCGAAAATGATCTTTGCTTCTTCGCGCGTGAAAGCGCGGGAATAGATGGTGCGGAAAATGACGTCCGCGGTCACATGCGTCATCTCGAGATCAGCTTCGCTATTCTCGCCGACAGCTCCGGCATCAAAACGCTCGGCCATTGCATCGGCAGCGGCCAGCATTAGCGGGAAGATCGCCTTGATCCGCGTGCCTTCAAACGCCGGATCCATCATCCGGCGTTGCTGCTTCCACAAATCCCCGTTCGACACGAATATGCTCTCGCCCAGCAGCAGTTCGAGCATCGTCGCCATGAGATCGGATTTTGGATAGCGATCGACATCGCCCAGCAGGATATTCTGGACGAGATCGGGCTGGTTCACGAAATACATGGTCCGCCGGGGCAGCCGTACTTCGCCAAGCTTCATTGAATAGCTGTTCGCATAGAGTGGCGCGGTCGAGGAATGAAAACTCTTTATGAAGCGCGCCAAGGGCCCCAGTTTCTTAGGATTGCCTGCGGGCTTTGGAGGGATGAGATCGGTCATCTCACCGCTTTCATGCGCCCACGGCGCAACCGGGTAAAGTCTCGCACAGTGGGGCGGTGGGCGAAGCGATCGGCCAGTGTCTGCGGTCCGGCGGTGATTGCGAAATAATCATAATCGCCGGTTCGCGCACCCGCCATGATGTACTGAAAGTGCAATCGCATCCAGTTACGCGAGGGTTTTGCAAATTCTTCCTCAGGCATAATCTCGTGAAACTTTGCATTGAGCAGCTTCGGATTGTGGCGCTCTGTGTTGCGATCGCCAATCGCTGTGTACGGATCGACCAGTGCAAAGCAGGCGCCGTCGGGCGGCGCTGAAATATCGACCCAATCTACAGAATCGCTCTCGGCTACAGCCGCGATTTCATCGCGCATCGCGCCTGCTTCGGGTAACCAAGCGAGCCACATCACCGTTTGTCCAACCGTGAGCAGGGACAGCGTCGGCGCATCATCTGGAAGATCGTCCAGCGCTCGGCTCATCACCGCGATAGCAAGCGCCGCGCCATAGCTATGTCCGACGACCATGATCTCGTCGACACCCCCATCTGCAATCCGTGCTTTCAGCAGATCCCCAAATGCATCGCGTCGACGGTCCAGCACGTGCGTCCGGCTTTGCTCTTCGCGTTCGTGAAAACTCAATATCCGCCCAACCCAAGTCAGGTTGAATTTCTGTTCGAGCTGATAGGCCAGCCACAGCAAAGCCACACCGATCGCGAGACCGCCCAACAGGCCCAGAATCCCGATCAAGAGATAGCCTGCAACACCCAGACCAATGCCGAAGATCAACAGAATCAGGATCGCAATCGCTGGCATCGTGGCCGTTACACCGGCGGGCCAGCTCCATTGGAAGGTCTTCGCAAACACGCCAGAGCGCAACGCCCTCCAGGATGCGGTCAATGTTACCCAGGCCAGTCTGATCGGGCGTTTTACCCAGAATTGGCGAACGATATCATCCCATTCGCAATAGAGATATTCGGTTTCGACAGATTCTTCCTCGCCGCCATAGTGGACATCCCAGCGATAAACATGGTCGCTCTGGCGGGACCGTTTTCCAACATCAATTTTATAACCTGACACAGAAGATTGTTTTTCCGCTTCCGACCGATAGAGCTGGTGATAGTGACGTATCCCTCGCGGATCGAAACCGCTCAGATAGAGGACGAGGCGACGACGGACGCTACTCATCGCCGAAATTGGTTCACGACTTCATAGGCCATAACGGCCGTCGCGACCGCCGCGTTCAAGCTGTCAGCTTTTCCATGCATCGGCATTTTGACAAGAAGATCGCATGCCTCTGTATAGTCTGCAGGCAATCCCGCTGATTCATTGCCAGTAAGCACGAAGCAAGGACGTGCATAATCGGGTTCTTGATAGTCCAGCTCGGCATCAAGGCTAGTGCCGACCAGTTGTCCTTCGCCGGCTCTCAACCAGACCAGGAATTCACCCCAACTCGCGGTTGCGAGCGCTTGTGTAAAAACCGCACCCATCGACGCGCGAATTGCCTCCACGGAAAAAGGATCAACGCAGTCATCGATCAAGATCAGCCCGCCCGCTCCCACAGCATCTCCCGTGCGGAGCATTGTGCCAAGATTGCCCGGATCTCGAAGGGCTTGGGCGACCAGCCAAATGTCAGCCGTCGATCGGTCGATCTTGGCAAGACTGGTGTCGAATTCAGGATATATCCCAACAACGGCTTGAGGATTATCCTTTCCCGAAAGCTTGGTGAGGATCTGCCGAGTGGTGTTTACTGCCATGCCGCCAGCATTTTCAGTCGCTTGGATCAATGCCTGCGCGCGCGGATGCCTGGCGCTATCATCGGCGTAGAAGATATATTCCGGCATGTGGCCGCTTTGCTGAGCCTCAGAAAGTATCCGCAAGCCCTCGGCAAGGAAACGACCTTCGGCCCGACGATTTTTCTTGTCGCGCAGCGATCGCGCCCATTTTACCAACGGGTTGGAATATGCGGAAATCTCTCGGGGCAGGGGTCAATCCTCCCCAAATTTGGACTCAACCAGCTCAGCCAATTGCGCCACAGCCTCCTCGGCACCATCGCCGCTTGCACTGATTGTGATCGTATCGCCCATGGCCGCACCAAGCATCATCAGGTCAAGGATCGAAGATCCGGCAACAGTCTGGCTTTCGCGGGAGACTTGAATGTCCGCATCCAATTCGCTGACCATCGTAACAAACTTGCTGCTGGCTCGGGCGTGCAGGCCGCGCTGATTACAGATGGTGACCGTCCGTTCCGTGCTGCTCAAGCCGCTTGCCCCAGTATTTCAGACGCTACGGAAATATATTTCTTACCGGCATCACGCGCAGCGGCAACCGCATCGGTAACCGACATGGACTGACGCGCGCTTGCAAGCCGGATCAACATCGGCAGATTCATGCCGGCGATTACTTCTACCTTTTCGGGTCGCATCAGTGAAATGGAGAGGTTTGATGGAGTTCCACCAAAAAGGTCAGTCAGGACGATCACGCCCTCACCATCTTCAACCTTTTCAACGGCTTCGGCGATTTCTTGTCGCCGTTCCTCCATATCATCATCGGGGCCGATACAAATGGCCTCGATCAGCTCTTGCGAACCAACAACATGTTCCATCGCGACGACAAATTCACGGGCTAGATTGCCGTGCGTCACCAGAACCAGTCCGATCATTCAATCACCTGCAATATCATTTTTGGCCGCTGCGACCCTTTCGACGGAATCAGTCGACGGGAAGGCCAAATCACGGTGCGAGACCGTGGGCGAAAATCCGGCTTCACGCAACCGTTTGCCGACCCGTTCGGCAACATGGACCGATCGATGGCGGCCGCCTGTACAGCCAAATCCCAAGGTAATGTATGATTTTCCTTCTGCCTGATAACGCGGCAGCAGGATTTCAATGAGCTCTTCGATACGGCTAACCGCCTCCTCATAAGCCGGATCATCGGCGATATAGGCACCGACCGCATCATCGAGTCCGGTCTGGGTCCGCAAGTTTGGATCCCAGTGCGGATTGCGCAAGAAACGCATATCGAAAACCAAATCTGAATTGCGCAATATGCCGCGCGCAAAGCCAAATGAGGCAACCGTGATGACCAGTTCATCCGTGCTGCCAGCCCCAAAGCGGGTTCTCAGGTCTTTTTGCAGGTCACTTGGCGAACAGTCAGTTGTGTCAATTACATAGTTTGCCCAGCGTCGAAGCGGCGTCATCATCTCCCGCTCAAGCCCGATTCCTTCTTCAGCTGGACGATCAAGTGCCAATGGATGGCGTCGCCGCGTTTCGGAAAAGCGGCGCTGGAGTTCCGATCCACTGCAATCCAGGAAGACCGTTTCGATCTCCAAGCTGTGGCTCTCGGAAATGGCTTTGATGCGTTCGACAATGGCTGCGGCGTTGAATCCGCGTGTCCGGCTGTCGATTCCGATCGCTATGGACCGTTCCGTTTTCGATGGATCAAGCGGCACGCTGATCTCGAACAGCTTGTCGAACAGGCTGAGCGGAAGATTGTCGACCGTTTCCCAACCCATATCCTCAAATGTCCGCAGTGCGGTCGATTTACCGGCACCTGACATCCCCGTAACCAACAATATGCGGCGATCGGACGGTGTGGCCTCACTCATGGGCGCGCCATGGGAAAGGAAATTGTAAATCGGGCGCCTTGTGCAGAATTGTCACGGTTTTCAGCCCTGATCGTTCCATCATGGCCTTCGACAATAGCCTTTGCGATCGCCAGACCCAATCCCGAATGCTTACCGAAATCTTCGTCCGAGGGGCGGATGCTATGAAAACGCCGAAAAATTTCTTCGCGCTGTTCTTCAGCAATGCCTGGGCCTTCATCTTCGACGTTGATAAATACGTCATCGCCATCGCCCGTCGCGGCGATCCTGACGGTCCCGCCTTGCGGTGAAAAAGAGACCGCATTGTCGAGTAGATTTTCAAACACGCGCGCCAGTTGAGAGGCTTCACCCATGATAATCGCGCTGCCTGTCCGGGGTCGGCCGAAGGCAATCCGAACGCCACTGTCACGCCCTCTTTCGCTTCGGCCCTGAACAATCCCGCCAATCAGATCGCCGATATCAACCCGCTCGAAATTGGTCCGGGAGAGTTCGGCGTCGATACGCGAGGCGCTCGAGATATCAGTGATCAGCCGATCGAGTCGACGAACATCGTCTTTGACCACATCGAGCAACTGCGCCTGAAGCTCCGGGTCCTGAATCTTATGAAGTGTATCGACAGCAGAGCTCAGTGACGCGAGTGGGTTTTTCAGCTCATGGGCAACGTCAGCCGCAAAAGCTTCAGTCGCATCAATTCGTTCGCGAAGCGCCTGGCTCATGTCCGACAAAGCGCGGGCGAGCATGCCAATTTCATCGCGCCGATCTGGCAACCTTGGGAGTACCACTTCTCGGGCTCGGCCGAGCCGCACCCTTTTTGCCGCAAGAGAGAGGCGCCGCAAAGGACGGACAATCGTGCGCGCAAGGAACAGCGACAACAAGACAGATACAATGGCAGCGACAAAGATGATTATGCCGAGCCGAAGCCGCTCGTTGCGCACGTCACCCCGGATATCCCTTGCATTCGCTGTTATGAGCGCCACCGACCCGGCGTCAGCATCAAGCGGCACCGCTACCGAAACCATCGGCGTTCTATCCGGCGCCAGCGCCAATTGTGACGCGCTGACCCGAGAATCCGGAACTTCAACGGCAAAGTCCCAAACCGAAAATTGATCAACCTCGGGCTCGCGAAAGCGGGGTAGGGGCTCTGCATTAACAACTGCTTCGATACTGCGGTCCATCCAACGGGCCACGCTGCGGCGCCAGGGTTCGGTCGCCGGGTCTCGGTTGATATAAGTCGGTTCGGCTTCCTGCCAGCTATCGAGGGTCAGCATACCATCATCGCCATAGATCCTGATCCGATGGCCGCTGCGGGTTCCGAGTGCCGCGATAACAGAAGCACGTTCGTCGGGCGTTGCGCGATTGATGACATTGGCAATCAGTTCGGCCTGGGTCTCGGTTTGCCGGGTTCGTTCGTCCAGCAAGCGCACACGATAATTGTCGAGCCAGAAAAAACTGCCAGCAAGCAATGCGATTGCAAAGATGTTGACGGCCAGAATCCGGCTGGTCAGCGACCATCGCGCTGACCATCGCAGGTCAAGATCTTCGTTCCGGCTCACTTATTCTTCGGCGAAGCGATAGCCGACGCCATAGAGTGTCTCGATGGCATCAAATTCTCCATCGACCTGACGAAATTTGCGCCGCAGGCGCTTGATGTGACTGTCGATTGTGCGATCGTCGACATAGACATCATCGGTATAGGCTGCGTCCATCAGTTGATCGCGCGATTTGACGATACCGGGACGGGCGGCAAGCGATTCCAGGATCATGAACTCGGTAACGGTCAGGGTCACATTCTGGCCCGCCCAGCTGACCCTGTGACGCGCCGGATCCATCTCCAACCGACCGCGCACGATAGGCTCAAGCATCTCTTCGGTCTGTTCGTCAGCGCCATTGCCCTGCGATGCCAGTTCCGAGCGTCGAAGAATCGCACGAATGCGTGCAATCAACAGCCGTTGAGAAAAGGGTTTTGCGATATAGTCATCGGCGCCCATTGCGAGGCCCAGAGCCTCATCCAGCTCATCATCCTTTGATGTCAGGAAAATCACTGGAATAGCGCTTTTCTCGCGCAGTCGGCGCAACAATTCCATACCGTCCATTTGCGGCATTTTGATATCGAGCACGGCCAGGTCCGGCGGGTTCTCGATCAGGGCCTTCAATGCGGTCTCGCCATCCGAATAGATTCGGGTCGCAAAACCTTCGGATTGAAGGGCGATCGAAACGGATGTCAAAATATTCTTGTCGTCATCGACAAGGGCAATCGTTGCGGTCATTCAAATACCGTAATCTAGGGTTCTTGGGCCTGCCTAGCGGCCTCGGGACGTCGCGGCAATGGGCGCTTTTACCCGAGAATTGGATAGAGCGCGTTGATTTTTTCGCTGCCAACTGCTTAGGCCGTGATCAAGTGATCGCGGCGCTTCCCCGGCTGCCAGATCCCTTCCGGATTTTCTTAGGAGACCTAACTTGTCCTCTCGCATCCCCGCTTTCGATTTGGCCAAACAGGGCGTCGATACCGGATCCGCTGATTTACACTGGAATCTCATGACCTCGCCGTTGATCGAAACATCGGTTCAGCGCGGCGAAGGCCGGCTTGCCAAGCACGGCCCATTGGTCGTTGAAACGGGCAAGCACACCGGCCGCTCGGCGAATGACAAATTCATCGTCCGCGATGGCGAAACCGAAGACAGCGTCTGGTGGGGCAAGGTCAACGTCCCGATGACGCCTGAGCATTTCGCCGCCCTGAAGGAAGACTTCATGGCCGAAGTCGCGAAGAAGGACACGCTGTTTGTCCAGGATCTTTACGGCGGATCGCAGCCGGATCACCGCGTCCGGGTGCGAGTTATCAATGAGCTTGCATGGCATAATCTTTTCATCCGAACGCTGCTCTGCCGTCCGGAAGCCAATGAACTTCCAGGTTTTGAGCCTGAATATACGATCATCGACCTGCCAAGTTTCCAGGCCGATCCCGAGCGCCACGGAACGCGATCGGAGACGGTTGTCGCGGTAAACCTCTCGGAAAAACTGATCCTGATCGGCGGCACCAAATATGCCGGCGAAATGAAGAAATCGGTATTCGGTATCCTGAACTACAAGCTGCCAGTAGACGGCATCATGCCGATGCATTGCTCGGCCAATATCAGCCCGGAAGGCGATACCGCGATCTTCTTCGGCCTGTCCGGCACCGGCAAGACAACCCTGTCGGCCGATGCAAGCCGCACCTTGATTGGCGACGATGAGCATGGCTGGTCAGATACCGCCGTCTTCAACTTTGAAGGGGGCTGCTATGCGAAGATGATCCGGCTGTCCGAAGAAGCGGAACCGGAAATCTACGCGACCACCAGGCGTTTCGGCACGGTGCTCGAAAATGTGGTGATGGACCCTGACACGCGCGAACTCGACTTTGACGATGCCAGCCTCGCGGAAAATAGCCGCGGCGCCTATCCAATCGACTTCATCCCGAACAGCTCGGAAGAAAATTTGGGGCCGGTCCCGAAAAATGTGATCATGCTGACCGCCGATGCCTTTGGTGTTCTGCCTCCAATTGCGCGACTAACGCCGGATCAGGCCATGTATCACTTCCTGTCCGGATACACTGCCAAGGTCGCCGGCACCGAAATCGGTGTGACCGAGCCGCAGGCGACTTTCTCCACCTGTTTCGGCGCCCCGTTCATGCCACGTCATCCGAGCATTTACGGCAATCTGCTGAAAGAGCGCATCGCCAAGGGAGGCGTGAATTGCTGGCTCGTCAATACGGGCTGGACCGGCGGAAAATATGGTGAAGGCCATCGCATGCCGATCAAGGCGACCCGCGCGCTGCTCAATGCTGCGCTCGACGGCAGCTTGAATCATGTCGAATTCCGCAATGACGGCAATTTCGGCTTTGATGTCCCGGTCTCAGTGCCGGGTGTCGATGACGCCATTCTCGATCCGCGTGGAACCTGGGCCGATGCTGAAGCGTATGATGAGATGGCAGCCAAGTTGGTCGGCCTGTTTATCGAGAATTTCAGCCAGTTCGAAGAACATGTCGATCAGGGTGTTCGCGAAGCGGCACCTACCGCAGCCTGAACGGTCTCACATATCCCAAAGGGGGAAATATCATGGGCATTCTAGACGGAATCCTTTCGCAAGCTGGTGACAGTCTCAATCTCGACGACCTGGCATCCCAAGTTGGCCTTTCGTCCGAGCAACTGCGGTCTGGCGCCGATTCAATCCTTGGCCAACTGGCTGGAGATGGCACTGATGACCCGCAAGAAGCGGCGGCAGAAGCGGCTAATCAGACTGGCCTACCGCTCGATCGCCTTGAGCAACTCCTGCCACAGCTCACCCAGCAGCTGGGACTGGGAGATGGCAGCGATTCCGAAGAAGGCGGCCTTGGCGGCTTACTGGAACAGGCCAAGGGTTTCCTCGACCAAGATGGTGATGGAAGCCCGCTCGATGATGTCGCCGATATGGCGAAAGGGCTGTTCAACCGATAAATTCGGGACGCAGAACGTCACATACGAAAAAGGGCGCTGCCGATATGTCGGTAGCGCCCTTTTTTCTTACGATCTTACACGGCTATCATTTCAGCTCATCAGGCACTCGCGCACCATTGGCTGCCAGCTTTTTCATCACTTCCTTGTGCAGCCAGATATTGTCTTCGGCAGTGCCGGAATAATCTTCCCGGCCGATTTCTTGCGCAAGTTCCTTGCGATTGCCGTAGCTCGGATCGAGATCGAGCAGCCGGAAAAGGTCGGCGACCGAAGTTTTCCAGTTGTAATCACCCGGCTTGGAGGCTGCGCGCGCCGATAGCACAGCGTCGAGATCTCCATTGCCGCCCCAAAAACCACCCGTATCTACAAGGCCAGCATCGCTTGCCGTTTCATTCACTTCCTGAACCGTTTTATCGATTCCATCCTTGATCATATCGAACATACCCATGCCACTTTCCCCTCTACTGTGTTGCTATTCTTGATAACGGACGCGGATAATCTTCGTTCCGTATTGGTTTGAATTAGGTCGTATCGCTTTTCGGCAGGGCGTCAATCGGTTCAACCGCCAATCGGTTGCCTTCCGCGCCGACAATTTTCATCCGGGTGCCAATTTCCGCATCCGGGCCATTGGCAGACCAGACACTGTCGCCGACTTTCACTCTGCCTGATCCGCCATCGATAGGTTCGACCACCTCGACCGTCTGCCCAATCATCTGCGCGACGCGAGCATTGAGGAGGGGAGCGCTTGAGAGAATCGGATAGACGTCAAACCAGCGCTTGGCGACATAGACTGAGGCGACTGACGCAGCGGCAAATAACAGGAACTGCAAGATAATCGGAATCGGCAATGCAAAGCTGAGCAGGCCGGTAAGAATGGCAGCCCCTCCCAGGAACATAAGATAGGCTCCCGGAGCTATCATTTCGGTGATCAGCAGCAACACGCCGAAAATCAGCCAGATCGCGTCGCCCGAAATCTCCATGCCGCCAATATTCATCTGCCAATCCCCAAATTACTGTCCCGACCGCGGCGGCCGGCCTGGTACTGTGACATTATCCTTGGAACCGCCGAGCGCTTCCTTGGCCAGTTCACCAATGCCTCCCAGAGTACCGATCAGCTGCGTCGCCTCTATCGGGAACAGGATCGTCTTTGCATTGGGCGAATTGGCAAACTCTGACACTGTCTTCACATAGTCCTGCGCAATGAAATAGTTGATTGCCTGGGCATTTCCGCCCGCAATGGCGTCTGACACCATTTGCGTTGCCTTCGCCTCGGCTTCGGCCTCGCGTTCGCGAGCTTCGGCATCGCGGAAGGCAGCCTCGCGGCGTCCTTCGGCCTCAAGAATATTGCCCTGCTTTTCACCTTCGGCCTTGAGGATCTCTGCCGTTTTTTCACCCTCTGCTTCTAGGATGGTAGCGCGCTTTTCACGCTCCGCTTTCATCTGCCGCGCCATTGCATCAACAATGTCATGCGGTGGACGGATATCTTTCACCTCGACGCGCGTAATCTTGATACCCCAAGGCGTGGTCGCATCGTCGACAACCGACAGCAAGCGCGCATTGATCTCATCACGTTTCGACAAGGTCTCATCGAGGTCCATAGAGCCCATCACCGTGCGAAGGTTGGTCGTCACAAGGTTCAAAATCGCATTGTAGAGATCGGACACCTCATAAGCGGCCTTGGCGGCATCGAGCACCTGGAAGAACACAACGCCATCGGTGGAGATCATCGCATTGTCTTTGGTGATGATTTCCTGGCCCGGGATATCGAGCACCTGTTCCATCATGTTTACCTTGCGGCCAACCCGATAGAAGAACGGCATGAAGAAGTTGAAGCCGGGTTGCGCTACGGTCGTAAATCGACCGAAGTACTCAATCGTATAATTGTACCCCTGACGAACAATCTTGATGCCCAGAACCACAAAAATAATTGCCAATACGGCAATGAATAAAACCAGCCCAAAAAAGCCTTCCATCACAATGCTCCTTCCGCGTTTCCGCTAATATAGCCGCAAATCGCGCATAAACCTATGCCCTTACCCACGATCCACGCCGTTACCGAAAAGTCATTGGGCGAGATGAGTTGCGGTTTGTCGAAGCGGATGGGCACCCAACTTGCTTGCCGGATAGTGAGCTGCCAATGAAATCCGATGTTTCTTCGATTTTTCGGCCTGATCTTGGCCATTTTCCTCGCCCTACCGGCTTCTGCGCAACGACTTCCGAATGAAGGTGACTTGCGTCGGCATATCGAAATTCTTGCCAGTGAAGAATTTGAAGGTCGCCAACCCGGAACCGCAGGTGAAGCGCTGACAGCAAGCTATATTGCATCAGAGTTTTCCGCAGCAGGCATATTGCCGGGGTATCATGGCAATTACCTGCAAGCAGTCGCTCTCGTTGATAGATCCGACGCCAGAGCGATACTGATCGGATCGAACAATGACGATCTCGACAGCGTGGATGGGGAGATCATCGCGCTTGGCAATCAGGAAGATGTGTCGATCGATGGCCTGCCCGTCACCTTTGTGGGTTACGGCCTGGAAGCTGGCGAAACTGACACTAGCAGCACCACAGATGTTCGTTTTGATGGACAGGCTGTCCTGCTTCTCCGCGGGGCGCCTGAGGGCATAGACAATCCACCATCATTTCGAACTCGGCTCGCCTTTTATCGCGAGCGCGGTGCAACCGCGATTATCGGTATCGCATTGCCGGACACGCCATGGGATGCATCGCTGAACAGTTTACGCTTCAGGCAAACCTATTTCGCATCCGATGCGCGTTCGCCAGTCGAGGCCATCATATCTGCTGCAGCATATGACCGGCATTTAGCGGGGAGCCTCGGTGCCTATGCGGAACTTACTAGGTCCGCACAGGCGCAAGAATTCACCAGACAGTTGTTCGATCTGCAGATCAGTCTTCGGGTCACAACTCGTGTGGATCGGTATGACGGCATCAATGTCGTGGGATTTATCCCCGGGTCGGGGGCCAGTGGTGAAGCCGTTTTATTCTCGGCCCATCACGATCATTTTGGGATTTGTCGCCCGGAAGATCCCGATAATCAAACCTGTAATGGCGCAGTAGATAATGCCAGTGGCACCGCTGCCGTTATCGAAGTCGCCCGAGCACTGGCCGCTGATGAACAAGCGGAGCGGGACATTTATTTCGTGACAACAACCGCGGAAGAAAGCGGGTTGCTGGGTGCAATTGCCTTTGCCGAGGCACCGCCTCTGCCGCTTGAGAACATCCTGGCCGTCTTCAACCTAGACACTATCGCAATTGCGCCACGCGGCGCGGCGGTGGGCATCATCGGACGGGGCATGACGCCGCTGGATACGCTGATTGATCAGGTGGCGATCGAATATGGCAGAACTGTCGATACGGGATTGGAAATGAACAGCTTCGTTCGGCGCAATGATGCTTGGGCCTTTATGGAACGCGGCGTTGCCGCCGTGATGGTGGGTGGGTCTTTTACCGATCCGGAACTGCTGAACGGGTTCCTGAGCGGGCGCTATCATCGCAACACGGATGAGATAGACGGTATTGAGCTCGGTGGAGCGCATGAAGATACACTCCTCCACATCGGATTGGGCCGGGCATTTTCCGATCCTCAACGATATCCGACACCTGAGCGCTAGCAACCGGCGCGCTTCCCTCCTATAGGAACGCGACAGCGAATCTCGAGCAAGGTGAACGCGGTCATGGAAATCAGTGAAGGACTCACATTTGACGATGTCCTTTTGCGCCCGGCAGAGTCCGAAATTCTGCCCAGCGCAGCAGATACAACAACGCGGCTAACCCGCGATATCGGGCTGAATATTCCCATTCTTTCTGCTGCGATGGACACGGTCACCGAGGCCGACATGGCAATTGTCATGGCCCAGTTGGGTGGCATCGGCGTGCTCCACCGCAACCTTTCGGTTGAGGAGCAAGCCGCTGCGGTCCGCGCCGTGAAACGCTTTGAGAGCGGGATGGTTGTCAATCCGATCACCATGGCGCCTGACCAGCGGCTCGCAGAAGCGCTCGATCTGATGGAGCGCAACAAGATATCCGGGATTCCGATTACCGAAAGCAGCGGAAAGCTTGTCGGCATCCTGACGAACCGAGATGTCCGCTTTGCAGAGAATCCGGATCAGCCGGTCTCCGAGCTGATGACGAAGGACAATCTTGCGACGGTCGGGCAGGGGGTTACCCAGGAAGAAGCACGACGCCTGCTGCACCAGCGGCGGATCGAAAAGCTGATTGTCGTCGATGACGATTATCGCTGTGTTGGCCTGATTACGGTGAAGGATATCGAGAAAGCCGTTACCTATCCGGACGCAACCAAGGATGATTCCGCGCGGCTGCGTGTGGCGGGTGCGACGACGGTTGGTGACAAGGGTTTTGAGCGAACAGAAGCTCTCATCGATGCGGAATGCGATCTGATCATAATCGATACCGCACATGGTCATAACCGATCTGTCGGTGAGGCCGTTGAGCGGGTGAAGAAGCTTTCCAATTCTGTCCAGGTCGTGGCTGGCAATGTCGCGACAGCCGAGGGCGCCCGCGCGCTGGTCGATGCTGGCGCGGACGGGATCAAGATTGGGATCGGTCCGGGCTCGATCTGCACGACGCGGGTGGTGGCTGGTGTTGGTGTGCCGCAACTGACTGCCGTTATGGAATCGTCGGAAGAGGCGGCAAAATCGGGCGTTCCGGTGATCGCCGATGGGGGTTTGCGGACCTCTGGCGATGTCGCGAAAGCACTGGCTGCAGGCGCGTCGACGGTGATGATCGGATCGCTCTTGGCCGGTACTGCCGAGGCACCAGGTGAGACGTTCCTGTATCAAGGTCGCTCATACAAAAGCTATCGCGGCATGGGCTCTGTCGGCGCAATGGCGCGTGGCTCCGCCGATCGCTACTTCCAACAGGATGTCACCGAACAGCTCAAACTGGTTCCCGAGGGTATTGAGGGCCAGGTGCCGTTCAAGGGCCCGGCCAAGGATGTGATCCATCAGCTTGTCGGCGGCGTGAAAGCGGCGATGGGCTATACTGGTTCTCCGACGATTGATGCGTTGCAGAAGCGCGCGTCCTTCCTGCGGATCACCAATGCGGGCCTGCGCGAAAGCCATGTCCATGACGTGTCGATCACGCGCGAAGCCCCCAACTATCCGACCCGCTAGCCAATGACTCCGGCCGCGCGCATCCAGGCGGCAATTGAGTTGCTCGATGCGATCATTGCGGCGTCCCATAATAATGGGGCAGCGGCGGACACGCTCATCAAACGCTATTTTCGGGAACGCCGCTATGCGGGCTCTAAGGATCGGCGGGCGGTGCGCGATCTCGTCTATCGCGCGATCCGCCGCTATGGCAGCGCGCCGCACAATGGTCGGGCAGCACTGGTTGGACTGACCCAGGATGAACCGGAGTTGCGGGAGCATTTCGATGGTTCGCAGCATGGCCCCGCGCGGTTGGCGAGTAACGAAGTTGGCTCGCTGCCCACTGAAATTCCGCCATGGTTGCGGGACAAATTCTCTGACACTGTCGACGATGCAGACGTTGAGAGCCTGTCCGGGCGCGCGCCGCTCGACATTCGCGTCAATCTATCCCGAACAGACCGAAAGAGCGTGGTGCAGGCCATTGATGGCGCGGAGCCGGGGAAAATAAGTCGCTCCGCCGTCCGCCTGCCGCAAGGCTATCCGATCGAGCAACACGCGCTGTGGCAGGACGGATCAGTCGACATTCAGGATGAGGGCAGCCAGCATATCGTTGATTGTTGCGAGGCCGAGCCGGGCATGACGATCATCGATCTGTGCGCAGGTGCCGGCGGCAAGACGCTCGCCCTGCATGAGCATATGGACGGCGAAGGGCGCCTCATCGCGTGCGATATCGATCGCAAACGCCTCTCGCGGCTCGAACCTCGCGCCCAACGCAGCGGCAAGACCAATATCGAACCACGCTTGCTCAATCCTGGCAAAGAAGCCGCTATGCTCGCAGATCTTGATGGCAACGCTGATCTGCTCCTTGTCGATGCACCGTGTAGCGGGACTGGCACATGGCGGCGCAACCCGGAGGCACGCTGGCGGATGTCGGAAAAGGCACTGGAGCGATATGCCGATACGCAAGCCAAGCTGCTGGAAATAGCCGCTCCCCTTGTAAAACCGGGTGGTTATCTGGTCTACATCGTCTGTTCGTTGCTGGCGCAAGAAGGAGACGGGCAAATTCGCAAATTCCTGCAAACTTGTTCCGAATTCAGCAAGGTTGCCCCTGCTAACACTGTTGGGACTGCCGCTGGTGATGGATTTCTGCTCACGCCAGCGCGAAACGACACAGACGGGTTTTTCTTCGCAAGGCTGCAAAGGTCATGCTAGAGGACCGCGAAGAAACTGTAACGGAGCTTATCATGCGCCTATCGCCGCTTGCCATTGCCATCTCACTGACACTTGCGACAGTTTCAAGCAGTGTTCACGGCCAACGGACCGACGATGACATCAATCCGCGCTCGATTTCTCTGGTGGCTGAAGGCCGCGCCGCCCTAGCTGAGGGCGATAGCGCTCGCGCATCGCAGCTGGTTGAGAGCGGTCTCGCGGTCGATCCGCGCAATCGGGACGGTTTCATTGCCCTTGCGGAAATTGCTGTTGCCCAGGAGCTTCCAGGGAAAGCCATCCGCTATTATCGTGAAGCGTTGACTATTGATCCTAATGATCTCAACGCCTTGTCTGGCCAGGGCCAGGTTCTGGTACGCCGTGGCGCTGTCGAACGGGCCCGGCGCAATCTGGTACGGATCGAAGCTCTCTGCGAAACCGAATGTGCCCCTGCTACCGAACTTTCAGCGGCCATTGCGGCGGGTCCTCCAGCGGCGCAAATGGCCGCACAGGAAGCCGTTCCAGAGGCTGAAGACGCCGTAACACCCTAGGAACGGGCCTCAATAACGGCCGCCAGAGCCACAAAATCCGCCACCGACAGCGTTTCCGCCCGCCGGGTCGGATCTATCTGCGTTTCTTCCAGAGCATCAATTGCATGCGGCAGGGTTTTCAGACTTTGTCTCAGCATTTTTCGGCGCTTTCCAAATGCAGCTTGGGTGAGCGCGCCAATAGTAGCTGCGCTGACATTGGCTGGTGCAGCGCTCGGTTTGATATGGACAACTGCCGACATAACCTTTGGTGGCGGTACAAACGCCGATCGGTGCACTTTGACGGCAATTTCAGCCGCTGATCGCCACTGAGCGAGCACGGACAAACGGCCATAAGCAGGCGTGGACGGCTTGGCGACAATCCGCTGGGCCACTTCTTCTTGAAACATCAAGGTCAGTGATCGCCACCATGGCGGCCAGCTTTCGAGGGTTAGCCATCGAACCAATAGGGCGGTTCCCACATTGTACGGCAGATTTGCGACGATGTGCCCGTCATCCGCACCAATTTCACGCTCGTCTACCTTGATTGCATCGCCTTCGATGACGGTAAGCATGTTTGGGAATAGCGGGTCCAACTCATCAAGCGCCGCAATGCAACGTTCGTCGCGCTCGACAGCTACTACTTTGGCGCCAGCCCCCAGCAGAGCGCGGGTTAGGCCGCCAGGGCCCGGTCCCACTTCATAAACGGTGTCACCGGGCGACAATCCAGGCACGCGCGCAATCTTGTCGAGCAACTGGCTATCGAGAAGGAAGTTTTGGCCGAGCGCCTTGTTGGCACTCAGGCCATGGCGCGCAATCACATCGCGCAACGGGGGCAAAGCCGTCACGCAGCCACGCTGCCTTCGCGCTGCATTCTTTGATTGGCACAAAATGCAGCCAGGCTAATCGCAGCGATCGTCGCGCCCGGATGGGCTTTCGCCTTGCCGGCAATCTCAAAAGCCGTGCCGTGATCGGGTGACGTGCGCACGATTGGCAAGCCGAGTGTCAGGTTTACACCTTCATCAAAATGCAGTGTTTTGAGGGGAATAAGAGCCTGGTCATGATAAAGGCAAAGCGCGACATCATAGGTCTTGCGCGCCGCTTCGTGGAACATCGTGTCGGCGGCAAACGGACCTTGTGCGTCAATTCCTTCGTCGCGCAATAGCTCGAGTGCGGGTTCGAGGAAGTCGATTTCTTCCCGACCCAAAGCACCAAATTCGCCAGCATGCGGATTGAGTCCTGCAAATGCGAGGCGCGGATTCTCGATTCCGAAATTGCGAGTCATGCCACGCGCTGCCGCACGGCCCTTGGTCACGATCAGGTCAATTGAAACCACCTCTGGAACATCGCGCAAAGGAATATGGGTGGTAATCGGCACAACCTTGAGGCTCGGCCCGGCCAACATCATTGCTGCATTTTCACGAGAGACGCCGCATCGCTCAGCCACAAATTCGGTCTGACCGGCGTGAGAGAAGCCGATATCATAAAGCCGTGCCTTGGATACCGGCCCAGTTACGACCGCCAACGCCGTGCCCGATCGCGCAAGTCCAACGGCCAGTTCCAATGAATCGAGCGCACAGCGAGCGCTATCAGCGGTGGGAAAGCCGGGCTTGGCCGTCTCGCTGCTTTCAACCGGAAACAGCGGCAACGCGCGATCAAATATTTCAGTGGCCTGGTCCGGCGAATCAATTATTTCAAATGGGCCTTCCCAAACGGCACGCAGCGCGCCTGGATCGCCCACCGCAAAGAAGGGACTAAGGCCATAAGTTGCCCGCGCGTCCCAACTCTTTCCCGTGATTTCCGGGCCGATACCTGCAGGATCACCTAGAGATACGGCTATTGGGGTCATTTGCCGGCCAAACTCAGCGATACTCGATCACAGCGTCACGCCTGAGATCGCGCAAATAGCGTCGAGCACGGCGATCGGCCCGTTCTTGCTCAAGGCGGTTGAGTATGACTTCGGCGTCCGGCTCGGCACTGGCTGGCGGATCATCGCGACCGCACAGCACGAGGACTCGTACGCCATCTTGCAACGAACCAAATGGTGGCGTCGACTGGCCTACTTGCAGATTTGTAAGATTCTGTTGGAGAACTTCTGGAAGATCGCCCAGGCGAACGCCGTCATTCTGAACAATATCACCGCCAAGTTCCTCGGCGATTGACGGTGCAACGCCGCAACCACCGCCGGCCTGCGTTGCCGATGCAAGAGCCTCAATGCGCGGTTCTGCCGTTTCCCGAACGGTACCTGGCGGGAAACTGAGCGTGATTTGAGTGAGACTCAATATGGCATCACGCGGATTGCCGACGAGAATCTGACGCTGGTCAATGAGCGCGATGATCGAAAATCCACCAGGAATGGGGATTGGCTGACTGACACCACCGACGGGCATCTGCGTTACAACCGCTGCCAGTTCCGGCGGGAGTTGGCCCGGCCGCAACCACCCAAGATCCCCGCCAACCGCGGCGGTTGATGCCTGCGAGAATTGACGCGCATAAGCTTGGAACGATCCGCCGCTGCTGATTTGCTGCAAGATCCGCATTGCACCTGCTTGGACATCAGCCTGATTGTCAGGGCGAGCTGGGAGATAGATTTCGGCAATCCGATATTCGGTCTGCCCGCGATTCGATTCCAACCGCTCGACAATTTCCTGCACTTCGGATTCGCTGACGCCGACAAAGGGATTTACATAGCGGCTCAAGACCCGTCGCCAGGCCAATTCACCTTCAATCTGGCGCCTCATCGATCGATCAGAGCTTCCCTGCGTGCGCAGAAAGGCGCCAAATTCTTCCGGCGTTGCTGCGGAGCGTTGCGCAACTGACGCAAAGGTTTGATCTATATCGGCCCTCGGAATCAAAATATCATTCGCACGCGCTTCCTGGATTTGAAGCGTTTCGTCGATCAGATTGCGAACAATCTGCATCCGCAAGCGCTGTCGTTCTTCTGCACTAATCTGCGCAGCATTGTTCGCGGCGAGGAACAGGTTGATGCGATGTTCGACATCCGTCCGTGTCACGATTTCGCCATTCACAATTGCGGTTGGCGTGCGGATATTCGGATCCCGCTCTCCGAAAACAGTGATATCAGTCGGCAAATCAAGCTGTGCAGCCGTATTCGCCATGATATCGTCCGCAGTCTGCGCAAAAGCGGCTGACGGCGAAAGCGCGACGATGCTTGCGGCTGCGAATATCTTGAAGGATCGGCGCATTCCACGCCCCCAAATTTTTTCACGCATTAGAGTAAAGAATCCTATATCTGCAGAGGCTCATGGCGACCATGAATCGGCCTCTTTAAGAACGATTGTCCGTTAACCACAGCTTAGCGGCCCAAATTGGTTAAGGCAAAGCGTACGAGAAATGTGTTCCCGCGGCGCGCATCACCGGTATCATCATAGTCGCGCCGCCAGGTGAAGCCGAACTCCAGACCCTCATCCGAATATCCAAAACCAAGGCGGGTTCGGACCGGCTCGAAGCCGTCTGATTGCGAGACCGGATCTTCCTCCGCGCTCGTTAAATCGATGACCGCAGACCCGAATAGGGACCAATAATTGCCAATTGCGACGCGTGCAGAACTTCGCAATTCCTCGCGATCGCGGAGATCTTCAACATTGAAAGTGATGTCGCGATTGAGCCGCAAATACCCAATTTCCGCGTAGGTTGTGCGCGAACCGATGGTGAAATCGATTTCATTGCGTCGCAACTCCGCATTGTCCTTGTCGATCCGAAATCTGTGAGTGAGGGCCAAGAATCTCCCGTATCGGATCTCGGTTCGACCCACAAAGTCGGAGAAACGCGATGCCAGCCCGGTGCCGCTGGGAAACAAAGTTGGTTCTCGGTTCAGTCGATAGCTCTGGGCAAGACTGGTGCGAAGTGAAAAACCGGGCAAATCGAGTGCATATTCACCGCCATAGGTGATCCGCGCCCCATCCTCGAATCGGTCATATCCCGGAAAACGGTTGATCGAGAATACATTTGCGTTTTCCAATTCTATCGATCGCGAATCTTCGTTCGGGACCTCAAGATTGGATAACGGCGGGGTCGCAACAAACTGAACGCGGGGAGTAAAACGCTGCACACCGCCAAACATTTCCCCGACAAATGGCCATGCAAAGTCAGCCGCGACAGCGCCGATACCGCGAAACTGCCATCCGTCTTCGCCGCGATAGATGCTGGTAACCGTGTCGATATTCTCGTCCGAATGATAAGCGTCGCCTCGAACAAGCGCGGTTAGCGTAACCTGCTGGCCCATTGTTGTAATGCGGCTGAGGCTCCATTCCGCGCTGGCAAAGGCACGTTGCGTATCCTGACCGTCAGTTCGGATAATGCCGAGTGTATTCGCCTGTAGGCGAATGGTGCCGCCGACAATGTCTTCATTCATCCGCAAACGATAATCGACCACGGGCAGGACCAGCGGTTGCTGACCAGCATCGGAGGTAACGCGAAGGTCCTGAACGGCCCAACCGGCGAGTGAGAAATAGCTGTTTTCGCCGACGCGCTCAGCAGCAATCGTGGACCGCAGGCGATCGTCGCGAGAAATGTCATAGCGGCGCAGAAATGTGTCATCCGTGGTGAGACGACCGGAGCCACTAATGCTCCAATTGGGGGTAAATTGGAATCGACCATTACCCTCAATATAGCCACGGACGTCCTTGTTCCCGTTGTTAGTGAAACCGCCGCCAGGCAGCGGGTCACGGCGCGTGCCATAGGTCACCATACCGCCAATCTGGAACGCGCCTTCGGCTGCTAGATTGCGGTAATTGGCAGAAACAGACGGCAAGACTTCGGTATAGAAACGTGGCGTGATGGTGAGATCGCGATTGCGGGCGATCTGCAGATAATAGGGTACGCCGATTTCCAGGCCATTGCTGCGACTGAGCCGGAAATCGGGCACCAGGAAACCACTCGCGCCACCGGCAGAACCATCGGGATGCGAAAATGCGGGCAGCGCCATTATCGTGACGCCGAATAACTCAAACCTGGCGTTGCTGTAGCGTATCCGGTTGGTTGCCGGATCGTGGACAATGCGTGCGGCAGTGATCCGCCAGCTCGGATCGCGGGGCTCGCCATCATAATCGACAGCTCGATAGGGCGTGTAGGCCGCCGCGTTGAGTGTTGAGACGCCATTCACCCGATTGCCTTCACGGGCTGCCAATCTGCCGCCATTTTCAAGGACAATCAGCAGATTTTCGACCATCGCATCGCGCAAAGTGTCGGTCAGGGAAGCGGTGTCGGCATAGGCTGTTTCACCGCGGGCCGATCGAATGGCGACATTTCCGCTCGCCTCAATTGCTCCGGTTCGGCGGTCCCAAACGACGCGATCTGCACGCAAGCGCGCGCCTTCGCGAACCATCTGCACGTCGCCGATGGCGATGACGGTATCGGCCTCGCCGTCATATTCGACGGTCTGCGCGCTGAACGCGATCTCTTCGGGATTTTGCGGGGAGGCGAGAGGCGGCAGTTCCAGGTCGGTAAACTCAACCGCCGGTATCATCGCTTCAAATGCATTCGGAGCGTCGCCCTGTGCATAGGCAGCCGTGCCCGTAACGGACAGGAGGACAGGCAGCACGCCAAGGCTGAGAATGGGATTACGCTTCAAATTCATCACCGGTCAGTATGCGGACCTTCCGCGCGGCCTATCGCACTCTGTGTGCAATGCTGCAATCGCCTTTGCCAGAGCATGAACGCTCGTCTATCGGATAAGAAACTCATTCCACCCTCATAGCGGCAGGAGAATAACGATTTCCATTCCCGTCACATTCGTTTCATCCGTTCCTGAAGACTCGTCTGCGGTGGTCCTGCCGATCAGCAAGGGCCAGGCGATCAGCGCTGCCACAGCAAATCTTGATGGAAGCGTCGGCACGGCCCTCGCGCGGGCCGCCGAAGCAAGCCGTTTCGAAGGCGATCTTGGCGGGATAGTCGAAGTTTTCGGTGACAACGGAGAATCCGCCCGGCGCTATGTGCTGGTCGGAACCGGCAATGGCGATGATGGCGAGTCCCTTGAAAAAGCGGGCGGCACGGCAATGGCCAAACTCCAGGCGTCCGGCGAAACCAGCCTGACCTTTGATGCGCGCACGAGCGATGACGACACCGCCGGATCGCGAATGGCCTTTGGCGCACTCCAACGCGGCTGGACGCTCGGCACGTACCGGACAAAACAGCCGGCGAAGTCGAAACCGACAGTTTCCGGGCTTTCCGTGGTTGGCGGTGACGATGAAGCGCAGGGCTGGGATCGCTTCCAGGCAGTTTATGCCGGTATCGCACTGGCCCGTGAACTGGTGACAGAACCGCCCAATGTCATCCACCCCCAAGGATTTGTCGAACGCTGCCGGCCGCTTGCTGATCTCGGCGTGTCGATCGAGGTCCTCGATGGCGATGAAATGGCGGAACTCGGCATGGGCGCGCTGCTCGGCGTGTCCCAAGGCTCGGCCCAGCCTCCCAAATTGCTGGTCATGCGATGGGACGGCACCGATGGCACCCAGGAAAAACCGGTCGCTTTTGTTGGCAAGGGCGTAACCTTCGATACCGGCGGTATCTCGCTGAAACCGGGTCCCGGTATGGAAGACATGAAGTTCGACATGGGTGGCGCAGCAGCCGTTGCTGGCGCCATGCGCGCGCTGGCAGGCCGCAAAGCCAACGCGCATGTTGTCGGCGTATGCGGGCTGGTTGAAAACATGCCGTCAAGCAATGCCCAGCGCCCAAGCGATATCGTGACGACAATGTCGGGCCAGACAGTCGAAGTCCTGAACACGGACGCGGAAGGCCGTCTCGTCCTGTGCGATGCGATGCACTGGGTGCAGGAAAATTATTCGCCTGAGGTGATGGTCGATCTCGCCACGCTCACGGGCGCGATGATCATTGCGCTCGGCCATGACCATGCCGGCTGCTTCTCCAATGACGATGGACTCGCCAACCAGCTTCTCGACGCGGGCAGCGCCAGCGGAGACAAGCTGTGGCGACTGCCGCTCGGCAAAGCGTATGACAAGCTCATCGATTCGCCGATTGCAGACATCAAGAATGTCGGCCCGCGCGAAGCCGGATCGATTACTGCGGCCCAATATCTGCAACGGTTTGTCCAGGACGGCGTCAAATGGGCGCATCTCGATATTGCCGGGACGGTCTGGATGAAGACCAATTCACAGCTCTGGGCGAAGGGCGCGACCGGCTATGGCGTGCGGCTGCTCGATCGGTTCATCGCCGACAATTTCGAAGGGTAATCGTTCAGCGTGCAGGTCGACTTCTATCAACTGGCCGGCACGCCGATCGAAAAAACTGTTCCATTGCTGGCAGCCAAGACGCTCGAAAATAATGAAAAAATGCTGATCGTCGCAGACGAGGATATGCTGATTTCAAAGCTGAACGAAGCGCTTTGGGCCTATGACTCCACCGCATTTCTGCCGCATGGCAAGGCAAGCGATCCGGGGTCAGAAGGCCAACCCGTGCTGTTATCGAATACTCCGTCTGCCGCAAACGGCGCGAAATTTGCGCTGATTGCAGACGGTAAGTGGCGGGACGAAACACTCTCCTTCGAGCGGGTTTTCTACTTATTCGATGATGATCAAATCGACGAGGCGCGCCAAGCCTGGAAAGTGCTAAGCCAACAAGACGATGTCGAACCGCGCTACTGGAAACAGGAAGGCGGGCGCTGGCGGCAGGGGCCCTAAACAGCCCGCAAATACTTGCGCCACTCGCACCGAGGCACTAAGCGGGCGGCAAATTCCCCAACCAATCTATCGGAGTTCAGCCCATCATGGCCGCGACACGCACATTCTCAATCATCAAACCCGACGCCACTCGCCGCAATCTGACCGGCGCCGTCACTAAAATGCTGGAAGAGGCCGACCTTCGCGTTGTTGCTTCCAAGCGCATTCAGATGACCCAGGAACAGGCAGAAGGTTTTTACGCAGTCCACAAGGAACGCCCCTTTTTCGGTGATCTCGTTGCTTTCATGACGTCCGGTCCGGTTGTCGTGCAGGTTCTTGAAGGCGAAGACGCTGTCATTCGCAATCGCAAAATCATGGGCGCTACCAACCCGGCCGACGCCGACGAAGGCACGATCCGCAAGACCTATGCGGAATCGATCGAAGCCAATTCGGTGCATGGTTCTGACAGCGATGAAAATGCCGCGATCGAAATCGCCTTTTTCTTCAATGAAGATGAGCTTGTCGGCTAAACTAGTCGCCCAAAAATTCAACGAGAGGCTGGAGCTTTTTCGGCGCGACGAAGCTCCAGCTCTTTCTTAGCCAACTGGCAATATGATCCCAATCGACGGCGCCCGTATCCAGGCGAACCGCGATCCAACCTGACGCGCCATAATAGGCCGGGCGATAATAGATATCGGGTTCAGCCTCGATAAGTGCAGCCTGTTCGTCTGTTCCGCTGGTCTTGACCAGCAGTGCCACGGCATCCTCGCCATGATGATGGACCGAGACATAGGCGAAGAATTTCCCGCTCTTTTCGGTTCCGACGCGCCACCCGGGTGACCCGTGCGATGTTTTGGCATGGGTTTGTGGTAACTCGAGCGCCAGCTGATTCACTTTGCCAACCAGCCAATCCGGATCGAGTTCGCGACTGACCAGATCTTCCAGCACGCGAACATAGAGCTGGTGCTCGGCAATCCGGATCCGGGTCGCCAGTTTTTCCGGCGTATCATCGGCCAGGATCGCAACTTCTGTCTGCCCAAGAACCGGGCCATCATCCAGCGTCGGCGTTACAAGATGCACCGAACAACCCGACACCGTATCGCCCGCATCGATCGCCCGCTGATAGGTATCAAGCCCCTTATATTTTGGGAGCAGCGAGGGGTGGATATTGAGCATCCGACCTTCCCATTTTTCGACAAATCCTGACGATAATATCCGCATATATCCGGCGAGCACGACATAATCCGCGTCCGCTTCGCGCAAGGCGTCATGGATCAGGGCATCGAATTCCTCGCGTTCCATACCCTTATGGCTGTGGGAAAATGTCGGAATGTTTTCGGCCGCAGCCACGGCCAATCCCCGCGCATCTGGATCATTGGACGCGACAAGAACCACCTTATAAGGACAGCCTTGGCGTTTCGCCGCATAGAGTAATGCAGCCATATTGCTTCCGCGTCCGGAAATGAGAATGGCAACGCGGGCGCGCTTAGCCATTATGCGTTGCGCTCCAGTCGGCGAGTGCCGACCAATCGGCTGCTGTACCCGACACGGTGCAGCCTTTCTCGCCATTTTCGATCCGACCAATCTGATGCACTGTTTCACCGGCAGCTATTAGCGCGTCTGTGACAGAAGCAGCGAGATCAGGATGAACGATCAAAATCATGCCGATTCCGCAATTGAATGTGCGCGCCATTTCTTCCGGCTCGATATTTCCCTGGCCTTGCAAGAACCCCATCAAAGCCGGTTGTGGCCATGCGGATGCATCGACATGCGCATGATGCGCATCACCCAGGACCCGCGGAATATTTTCGAGCAATCCGCCGCCCGTAATATGAGCGAGCGCCTTAATCTTGCCGGCGCGGACCAGCGGTAACAGGGATTTTACATAGATTCGCGTCGGCTCGATCAGCGTATCGACGAGCAAATGTTCTTGATCGAACGGAGCAGGACGGTCGAGCTTCCACTCCTTGTCAGCTGCCAATCTGCGTACCAACGAAAATCCGTTCGAATGCACTCCGGAAGACCCAAGACCCAGGATCAGATCGCCAGCCTCCACGTCCGTGCCAGTAAGCGCTTCTCCGCGTTCAACCGCACCAACACAAAACCCGGCTAAATCATAATCGCCATCGGCATACATTCCCGGCATCTCGGCGGTTTCACCTCCGATTAGCGCACAGCCCGATTCTGTGCAGCCATCGGCAATCCCGGCAACGACCCGCTCGGCAACGCCATTGTCCAGTTTTCCAGTTGCAAAATAATCGAGAAAGAAAAGTGGTTCAGCACCCTGAACAATCAGATCATTGACGCACATTGCGACAAGATCGATGCCGATCCGGTCATGGCGATCAAAATCGATGGCCAGTTTCACCTTCGTGCCGACCCCGTCATTGGCCGCCACAAGCAACGGATCGGAATAGCCGGCCGCCTTGGGATCAAAGAACCCGCCAAAACCGCCTAGATCGGCATCCGCGCCGGGACGCGCAGTCGCTCTCGCCAGGGGAGCAATGGCCTTGACCAGTGCATTGCCGGCGGCGATCGACACGCCGGCTTTGTCGTAGCTATAGGGCTCAGGTGAATTTCGCTTGGCGTTCATATTTATAGCGACTAGCCACATCGCTCTTGGATTTCCACGTCCAAGACGTCAAAAGGCCCACAATGCAGTTCATAACCCGAAATCTTATTGTCGCTTTGGCCATCGCGCTGCTCGTTATGGGCGCCGCAGGCGTCGTGTTGGCGCAGCAGCAACCGACCCGCGAAAATGCGCGCGATTTCGGCTTTGATGCACGCGCAAGCTACGAAGTTACGGGGATTCTTGTCGATGCATCGGGTGAAAATGCCGAGGATGCCCGCCGTAATGCATGGGAGCAGGCCCAGCGCGAAGGCTGGCGGATGCTCTATGCGCGGGTCAATGGAGGTCCTGCATCGCGCGCTCCGAATCTCAGCGATTCGTCATTGAGCGCGGTCGTTACGGGAATCATCGTCGAAGAAGAACAGATCGGCCCGCGCCGCTATGTTGCACGACTGGGTGTGATGTTCGATCGCGCTCGGGTGAGTCGCTATCTGGGTGTATCCGGTATCATCCGTCGATCACCGCCAATGCTGGTCCTGCCCGTACAGTGGGTCGGAAATACTCCGCTCAGCTTTGAAGATCGTACACCTTGGGAGCGCGCATGGCTTCGCTATCGATCCGGCGAGAGCCCGATCGACTATGTCCGTGCGAGTGGCACTGGTCCGACGCCGCTGCTGCTGACCGTAGGACAAACCAATCGGCCGGGCCGTGGCTGGTGGCGCTTCTTGCTCGATTCCTATGGCGCAGCCGATGTCGTGGTTCCGGTGGTCCATCTGCAATATGCCTATCCCGGTGGCCCCGTTTATGGCCGCTTTGTTGCCTATCATGGCCCCGACCGGACAAAGATCGCCCAATTCTCGCTCCGAGTCCGCAGCCCGAACAGTCTCGATCAATTGCTCGATGAAGGTGTGCGGAGGATTGATGCGGCGTATGCGGCTGCATTGGAAGACGGGCGCCTGCGGCCCGATCCATCGCTAAACTTTGAGTTTGGGCTTGATGAAGAGGCGCTTGAAGAGGCGCTTGATGAACTGGAGGGCAGCGTAGCCGTTTCGGTTAATCGTCCCGTCGAAGTGCCAACCAATACTGTCGAAAATACAGCGACCGGTCGCTACACCATCCAGGTGGTTACGCCGGACGCCAATGCGGTCCGGTCCAGTGAAGCGACGGTCCGCGGAACACCGGGCGTGCGCGGTGCAACAACTTCGAGCCTTGCAATTGGCGGCGTGTCGCTGATGGAAATCAACTATATCGGCGATCTCGATACGCTCGCGTCCGCCCTGTCTGCCCGTGGTTTCCAGGTTCAGCGTGGGGCAGGGACTTTGCGTATCAGCCAGGGTGGATCCCAGCCTGCGGCCACCCCAGACGGCGAATGAGCCAAATTACATTGCCACTGGATTGGCCTGAAACAGGCGATCCGACTGGATTCATTGTTGATGAAAGCAATGCGGATGCCGTCCGTCATCTCGACAGCTGGACGCTCTGGCCGGTCCATATCAGCCTGCTGACCGGGCCGCGCAAATCCGGGCGATCCACGCTGGCAAAGCTGTTCGCGCGAAAAAGCGGCGGGCAGGTAATCGATGATGCGGATCTGAGCGACGAAGAAGCCTTGTTCCATGCCTGGAATGCGGCGCAAGCAACGCAAAAACCCTTGCTGATCGTTGCCGATGAGCCGCCGCCGCGCTGGGAAATAGCGCTTCCCGATCTCCAGACCCGGATCGCGGCAACGCCCAAGATTAGGATTGAAGAGCCCAGTGATCGGCTAATCGAAGCGCGTTTCCAGCATCATTTCTCGGAGCGGGGCCTCGCAATGCCTCAAAATGTGATCGATTATCTTCTGAAACGGATGGATCGCAGCCATGCGGCATTGGCGCACACCATCCAGTTGTTGGATCGTCACGCCTATGAGCAGGGCCGCAGGATCACCGTCAATCTGGCGCGCGAAGTGATGGCGGAGCTCGGTTTCATCGACCTGTAACGTTCGACAGGCTAGAAGGTCCGCGTGGACGACTATAATCCGGAACATATTACCGAGGATTTCTCGCGCGAGACCGAAGCGGAGCCGGGAACAGAAGATCGCTATTTCAATCGCGAGCTGAGTTGGCTCGGCTTCAACGAACGGGTGTTGGAAGAGGCGCGCAATACAGCGCATCCACTGCTTGAGCGGCTGCGCTTCCTGTCGATCTCCGGCAATAATCTCGATGAGTTTTTCATGGTGCGGGTTGCCGGATTGAAAGGGCAGCAGCTGCAGGGCGTCGAAATGCGATCGGCGGACGGAATGACGCCCGGGCAACAGCTGACGGCAGTATCCGCGCGCGCCAATGCATTGATGGACGAGCAGCAGCTGGTCTGGACCGAATTACGCGCTGCGCTGGCAGACACCGATATCCATGTCCTGACCGATGAGGAAATTGTCGGCGAAACGGAAAACTGGCTGGCGAGCCATTTCCAACAGCATATTTTTCCGGTGCTGACACCGCAGGCGCTGGACCCGGCGCATCCATTTCCCTTCATTCCCAACAAGGGCTTCAGCCTGGTCTTCGATCTCCAGCGCAAGGCGGATGGAGAACCGATCCGCGAATTGCTGATGGTCCCGACGACACTCCCCCGTTTTGTGCGACTTCCCGGTGAAACCGCCCGCTACGTCGCTATCGAAACCATCATCAGAAGGTTCACCGATATCCTGTTCCCCGGCTATGATCTGATTGGGCAGGGCGCATTCCGGATAATCCGCGACAGTGACATCGAAGTGGAAGAGGAAGCTGAAGATTTAGTCCGCTACTTCCGCAGCGCTATCAAACGCCGCCGCCGCGGGCGCGTAATCCGCCTCAAGCTGGATTCCGATATTCCCAGCGATATGGAAGATCTGATCCGGCGGGAAATGGGAGGCGACGATGCGATAGTAGCAGAATCGAGCGGATTCCTTGGCGTGGCGGATCTCGAACAACTTGTCGACGAAGATCGCCCGGATTTGAAATTTCCACCCTTCAATCCACGATTTCCGGAACGCATCCGGGAACATGGCGGAGACTGCTTTGCGGCAATCAAGACCAAAGATATTGTCGTCCATCACCCCTATGAAACATTCGATGTCGTCGTCGCGCTGTTGAAGCAGGCGGCAGAAGATCCTGACGTCGTCGCCATCAAACAAACACTGTATCGAGCGGGCAAACAATCCGCGGTAATACGCGCACTGATCGATGCAGCCGAAGCAGGTAAATCGGTAACGGCGGTCGTCGAGCTAAAAGCGCGCTTCGATGAAGAACAGAATCTTCTTTGGGCAAACGCGTTGGAGCGCGCCGGCGTCCAGGTTGTCTATGGCTTCATCGAATGGAAAACGCACGCCAAGGTTACCATGGTCGTCCGCAAGGAAGAGGATGGCTATCGCACCTACTGTCATTTTGGGACAGGCAATTATCATCCGGTTACGGCCAAGATATACACCGACCTGAGCTTTTTCACCGCCGATCCACGGGCAGGACGCGATGCCGCGCAGCTGTTCAACTATATCACCGGCTATGTGCAGCCTGAAGGCCTCGAGCTTATCTCCATGTCACCGCGCGATATGCGGGACGACCTGATGAAGTTGATCGATGTTGAAATTGCAAATGTCCGTGCCGGCAAAGATGGTGCGGTCTGGGCCAAGATGAATTCTCTTGTGGATCCGGCGATTATCGAAAAACTCTATGAAGCTAGCAATGAAGGTGTCGAAGTCGATCTTATCATTCGAGGGATTTGCTGCCTCAAACCAGGCGTTCCGGGCATGTCGGAGAATATCCGTGTACGTTCGGTAATTGGCCGGTTTCTGGAGCATAGCCGCATTGCCTGTTTCGGTAATGGCGCTGCTCTACCCAACAAGAATGCGCATGTACTCATCAGTTCCGCAGACTGGATGCCGCGTAACTTCGATCGCCGGGTCGAATATATGATGCCGATCGAGAATCCGACGGTGCACGCCCAAATTCTCGATCAGGTGATGGTCGCAAATCTGATCGACAATGAACAGAGCTGGCAGCTCAAGTCCGATGGTAGCTATGAACGTATCGACCCCGGCGAGCGGCCGTTTAACCTGCATCGCTACTTTATGACCAACCCATCGCTTTCGGGGCGTGGCGCGGCGTTGAGCGAGCAGGGGTCGATGCCGAAGAAGCTGCACGTCAAACGGCGTGGATAAGCCAGTTTGCAGGGCCAAACCCACCGACTAGAGTCCAATCCCGATGTCCGTTCTATCCCTTTTCCGTTCGGAGGAGACCCCGAGCGCGTCCGTTGATGGACGTACAGCGGTTATCGATATCGGCTCGAACTCCATCCGCCTGGTCGTGTTTGACGGCCATGGGCGGCTGCCAGCCTTTCTGTTCAACGAAAAGGTGATGGTCGGCCTCGGTGCGCGTCGTGACGAAAATGGTGCTCTCAAGGATGACGCTATCGCTGATGCGCTCGGTATCTTGCGGCGGTTCCAATCGCTCGCCAAGGCCATGAATGTAACCGATATGCGCGCCGTCGCGACAGCTGCAGTGCGTGAGGCAGGCAATGGCCAGGATTTCATTGCTCAACTGGCGGGTATCGGCCTGAACGTCCGGCTTCTGTCTGGGCAAGACGAAGCGCGCCTCGCGGCCATGGGTGTTTTATCGGCCATCCCGGATGCCGAAGGGCTGGTCGGTGATCTTGGCGGCGGCAGCCTGGAACTTGCGCGGATCGAAGGTGGCGAGGTTCATGAATGCGCGTCATTCCCGTTGGGCGTGCTGCGGGTCGCCGAACTGCGGGCCTCGGGCAAGAAGGGCGCGCTCAAAAGCACCGTATCGAAAGCACTGAAATCCGCGGATTGGGTCAAGAAGTGCGAAGGGCAGCCCTTGTTTCTGGTCGGCGGGTCATGGCGTGCACTGGCGCGCGTTGACATGCAGCGGACCAAATTCCCGCTCCCGATCGTTCATCATTATACCATGCAAGCTGAACGCGCTTCGAAGCTGGTGCGACTGCTCGCACGGATCGACAAAGACAAGCTCAGTTGCGTCCCGTCCATGGCTTCGCAACGCATTCCGCATCTTCCCAATGGCGCGGCAATGCTATCCCAGCTGGTCAAGCAGATCGGCATTGGAGAACTGATCGTCTCCGCTTACGGCCTGCGCGAGGGTTTGCTCTATGAGCGGCTCGACAACCATGCTCGCCAGATCGATCCGCTCATCGCGGCAACCCGCGAAGAAGGGGAACGGCAAGGCCGATTCCCGGAACATGGAGACTTGTTGAATCGCTGGATTGCGCCGCTATTCGACCATGAATCGGAAACCGATCAGCGGATTCGCCTTGCAGCATGCCTCCTCGCGGATACCGGCTGGCGCGCCCATCCAGAGTTTCGCGCTGAACGGGGACTGGAAATGGCACTGCACGGCAACTGGGTCGGTATAGAAAGCAACGGACGTGGCAAACTGGCACAGGCGCTATTCACGAATTTCGGCGGCGGAGTTGGGGTCGTTCCGGAGTTGGCCAATCTGTGCAGCAAGAAAGAACTGGCCCAAGCCGCCCGTTGGGGGCTTGCCATGCGCTTTGGCCAGCGGCTGAGCGGCGGTGTCGCCGGTCCACTCGAAAAGAGCCGGGTGAGCCTGGACGATGATATTCTGGTTCTGTCCCTGGATCGTTCAGATGCTGCGCTCTACAGCCAGCCCGTCGCCAAGCGGCATCGACAACTTGCTGATGCATTCGACAGAGAATCGAAAATGCAGCTACTGGGCTAATGCCTAGCCGCAGTTGATGTCCGTAACGATCGAGTTCTCATCAAAGGAAATATTCAAGCGCTCTGGCCGAAAATCCATGGTCACAGCGCTATTGGGTGGAATCCAGCGCAGTGTTTCCGCGCCGCTCCGTACCATGGCCGATGCAGCCAGTTCCTGATTGGCAGTCTGTCCCAAAAGATCCTGGACCGGATCTGCGTTGCATGTTGTGGCTCCAAACGGCGGCGCCACAGGCTCACTGTCTCCTGAGGTCGCGCAACCAGAAGCCATAGTCAGCAAGCTGCCTGCAGCCATAATTGCGAACCTATTCCGCATCTTCTTCCTCCGTATGCGTTACCTTCAATTTTCCGTCGCGGACGGCAAATGCAACGCGGCCTTCGACAAGGTCTAACGCGTCACGGCCGAATTCTTCAAAGCGCCATCCATCCAGCAATCGTATGTCTTCACGCACGCCAGCAGCCAGCTGCTCAAGCTCGTCAGCCTTTGCAATCAACCGCGAAGCCACGCCGATTTCCCGCGATCTGATCTTCAAGAGCAGCTTAAGCAAATCTGCGACCAACGCCCCTTCCTTGCCAAGACCGGGCTTACGATTTCGCCGCGACGGCAGTTCATCTTCCGGCAACGGTTCGGCGTGCTGAACAACCTGCATCAGGCGCGCGCCGATATCGTTGGAAGCCCAGCTCGATGGCAAACCACGAATCTTGGCGAGTGCCTTCTGATTTTTCGGTGGATGCGATGCGATATCGGCCAACGCCTCATCGCGTAAGAGCCGACCCCTCGGTAAATTCTTGTCCTGCGCTTCACATTCACGCCAGGCTGCAATTGCTTTCAGCCGGCCCAGCACGTCGGCTTTCCGGCTCTGTATGCGAACGCGCTTCCAACTATCGCTGGGCTCATTTGCATAATTTGCCGGGTCGGCCAGTCGTTCCATCTCGGCATTGATCCATGCACCGCGCCCAGTTTCTCTCAGGCGATCGAGCATCTTGGGAAACAATTCTGCCAAATGAGTGACGTCGCCAATCGCGTAATCGAGCTGGCGTTTATCGAGCGGTCGGCGCGCCCAATCGGTAAAGCGCGCGCCCTTATCGAGGCTATGGCCGAGCAATGCATCGACCAGGTTCGAATAACCAATCTGTTCTCCCAACCCGAGCGCCATGGCGGCGATCTGGGTATCGAAGATCGGGTGCGGTGTCTTGTTGGTGAGATTGTAGACGATCTCCACATCCTGCCCGCCGGCATGAAAAACCTTGAGGACATCTTCATTGTCGACCAGCATATCGAGAAGCGGCGCCAGATCGATATCATCGGCCTTGGGGTCGACGGCCGCTGCTTCCTCGGCATTTCCGATCTGGATCAGGCACAAGTCCGGCCAATAGGTGCTTTCGCGCATAAACTCAGTATCGACCGCGACAAAGTCTCCGGCGGACAGCCGTGCGCAAAGATCAGCAAGCGCATCGCTATCGGTAATCAGCGGGTGGATCTGCATGGGAGAACCATAGGCGCAGCAGCGCAATGAGCCACCGTCACCGCACGGGAACTTGTGGAAAGCCGTGCAGCAACACTACTCGTTAACGGCAAACTCCCTGTCGCACTGATCAGATTCTTGGGCGATCTGCCGTGCAAATTCGAAGAAATCTTCCGCATCGCGGCCCCGTTGGCGGATCTGAGAATCCATCCGGCCAACATCTGCCATCACCGCCTCATTATCTCGTCCTTTTCCGGGCTCCGATCCGAGACTCTCGGCCAGACGGACAAATTCGCGCGCCTGCTGGATATTCGTCTCGGCGCTCTGCCGCGCATCAGCGGCACGATCGGGATCGCTGTCCGCGTCGGTTTGCGCGATGATATCGAAAACATTTGAGACATTCATCGCCGTAGCTGCGCATTCGACAGCACGATCATATGTCATTGGCCCAGCTGCAGCGAGGGCTTCTGCCGCCTCTCGCGCTTCAGCCTCTGCGGTCGCAGCACGCCCAGCTTCAATCTGTGCGATTTCTTCCTCGGCAGTCAAATTGTCAGAACAAGCAGCAAGTGCCGCAGACGCCGCTAAGCTAACGCCGATAACGCTCAGTCTCACGGTGCGCATGCGCTGATACCTGCCCTGTGCCGCAATCTTCTTCATCGATAATCCCCCATTTGGCTGCGAATGCCACCCGGGCTGATTAGAGACGGGTTCGACATTCAGAGTCAAACGAGCGCCGGATCAAATACAATTCACAGCTTGCCCGGTCAGCCGATTCCGCTATGGAGCCGCGCATGACCATGCACACATACCGCACCCATAATTGTTCCGAACTTCGTAGCCAGGATGTCGGCGAAAATGTCCGCCTGTCAGGCTGGGTCCATCGCAAGCGAGATCATGGCGATCTCGTCTTTGTCGACCTGCGCGATAATTTCGGTATCACCCAGATTGTCACCGAGGTAGATGGCCCGGCTTTTGCAACCCTTGAGCGTCTCCGCTCGGAATCAGTAATCACCGTAACCGGCAAGGTCGTCGCTCGGTCCGATGATTTGATCAATGCAAAGCTCAACACCGGCGAAATCGAGATCCGCGCCGAATCCGTCGAGGTTCAGTCCGCGGCGGAAGAACTGCCTATGCCGGTTGCCGGCGAAGCGGATTACCCGGAGGATATCCGTTTAAAATATCGCTATCTCGATCTGCGCCGGGAGAGCATGCACAAGAATATCCTGCTGCGCTCGGAAGTGATTTCTTCGATCCGCAAACGGATGATCGATCAGAATTTCACCGAGTTCCAGACTCCGATTCTCACCGCATCTTCTCCCGAAGGTGCACGCGACTATCTGGTTCCTAGCCGGGTGCATCCTGGGAAATTCTATGCGCTGCCCCAGGCACCGCAGATGTTCAAACAGCTGATCATGGTGGCGGGGTTCGATCGCTATTTCCAGATCGCGCCCTGCTTCCGCGACGAAGATGCGCGCGCCGATCGTTCGCCGGGTGAATTCTACCAGCTCGATTTCGAAATGAGCTTCGTCACCCAGGAAGATGTTTTCCAGGCGATCGAGCCTGTGCTGCGCGGCGTGTTCGAAGAATTTGCCGATTGGGACGGGAAGGGACGCACCGTCGATCCTGAATTTGTCCGCATTCCCTTTGCCGAAGCCATGCTCAAATATGGATCGGACAAGCCGGACCTGCGCAACCCGCTCGAAATCCGGGACGTCAGCAGCCATTTCGAAGGCTCAGATTTTGGCCTGTTCGCCAACATAGTCGGTTCAGGTGGCGTGGTTCGCGCCATTCCTGCACCGAATACCGGCGATCGCGGTCGCCGTTGGTTCGACGGGCTGAACGAATGGGCACGCGGCGAAGGGTTTGCCGGTCTCGGTTACATAAATCGCAAAGAGGGCGCTCCCTCAGGCCCGATCGCCAAGAATCATGGTGAAGAAAAGACCGCCAAGCTGCTCGAAGAACTCGGCCTGGGTGAAGCCGACAGCGTATTCTTCGCGGCCGGCAAGGAAAATGAAGCTGTTCGCCTCGCTGGCGGTGCGCGGACACGTTTGGGTGAAGAGCTTGGCCTGATCGACGAGAATGTCTTCAAATTCTGCTGGATCGTCGATTTCCCAATGTATGAATATGACGAGGAACTGAAGAAGATCGATTTCAGCCATAACCCATTCTCAATGCCGCAAGGCGAGATGGACGCACTGGAACACAAAGATCCGCTCGAAATCCTCGCCTGGCAATATGATATCGTCTGCAACGGCGTAGAGCTCTCATCCGGGGCCATTCGAAACCATCGCCCTGACATAATGTACAAGGCGTTCGAGATTGCCGGCTATTCCAACGAGGAAGTCGACGAGAATTTCTCGGGTATGATCAATGCGTTCAAGTTCGGCGCCCCACCGCATGGTGGCTCGGCACCGGGCATCGATCGTATCGTCATGCTCATTGCAGGCGAACCCAATCTGCGCGAAGTCGTGCTGTTCCCGATGAACCAGAAGGCCGAAGACCTGATGATGGACGCGCCGAGCGATGTCAGCCAGCGCCAGCTTCGCGAACTCAGCTTGCGTATCGTGGAGCCGCCGAAAGAGGGATGAGCGCGCCAGCCGAGGCCTATTTCGGCGATGGAGACAATCGCCTCTGCTATTTCGAATGGGGCAACCCGGACGGACCGGTGATCTTGCTGCTCCACGCCACCGGCTTTCACGCGCGATGCTGGGACCAGGTGGTGACAGAGCTGCCATCCGATCACCGTATCATTGCAGTCGATCATCGCGGGCATGGGCGCAGCGCCAAGCCGGAAATGATTATCGATTGGAGCGAGAATGCGCGGGCACTTGGCGACCTGATCGAAGGGCTGGACTTGCGCGATATTGTGGGTGCCGGCCATTCGATGGGCGGACATTGCCTGGTCCAGTTGGCGGGACAAATGGGCGATCGCTTCAAACGCCTGGTGCTGATCGACCCCGTGATCATAGAGCCTTCGCTGTATGAAGGCGTGCCACCGCTTGACGAGCTGGATCCATCCGAAAATCCCGTATCACGGCGGCGAGCGCGTTGGGATTCGCCGGAACAGATGATCAACCGACTCAGGGATCATCCCTCCTATTCGGTATGGGATCCAGACGTTCTCGAAGATTATTGCCGCTATGGCTTGCTGCCGCGGGATGACGGGGACGGGTTTGACCTTGCTTGTCCGCCCTTTCTCGAGGCGTCCATCTATACCGGCTCGCGCTCAATCAATCCTTATCCAATGGTTGATCAGATCAGCGTGCCGGTGACAATATTACGGGCGCCACGCGGCGAACGGGGCGCTGCCGTCGATTTTACACGCTCGCCCACCTGGCCGGGGCTGGCCGATCGATTTGCCAATGGCACGGATGTTTTCATGCCGGAGCTCACGCATTTCTTGCCAATGCAGGATCCCAAGCGGATCGCGCGATATATTGCAGGGCTTTCGCCCGACGCATAACCCTGTGTAAGCTATTTCGGGCTATATCGTTCGGGAACTTTAGCGGGGATCTTTCATGGCAATCGACCTTGCCGATTTTGAAGCCGGTGCGAAATATGACGGCGATTATGATGATGACCTAGCGGAGCTGCAGGAGCGGCTTGGCCAGATTCAGGCCGCCTATATCGCCAATCGCAAGCGCGCTGTTATCGCGGTAGAAGGCTGGGATGCGGCTGGCAAAGGCGGCATGATCCGTCGCCTGACAGGGCGCTGGGACCCGCGATTTTTCCAGGTCTGGCCGATTGGCGCACCGACGAAGGAAGCCAAGGCTCGGCACTTTCTATGGCGGTTCTGGAACAAATTGCCGGGAAACAAGGAAATCAATATCTTCGATCGCACCTGGTATGGCCGGGTGCTTGTCGAACGGGTCGAGGGCTATTGTTCGGAAGTCGAATGGCGCCGCGGCTATGATGAAATCAATGAATTTGAAGCCCAGCAGCGCGATAGCGGAACGCCGATTATCAAGCTTTTCCTGCATGTTACGCAGGAAGAACAGGACGAGCGCTTCCGCAAGCGGCTCGACAATCCCTGGAAGCGCTGGAAGCTGACCGCAGATGATTTCCGCAACCGCGAGAAGCGCGAACCCTATCTGGAGGCGCTGCGCGATATGTTTGCCCGGACGGACACGCGCTGGGCGCCCTGGACTGTGGTTGATGCCAACAACAAGAAAACGGCGCGGATCACTGCACTCACCCATATTGCCGAGCAACTCTCGGCGCATGTGTCGATGGAACCACCCGAAGCCGATCCGGAAATCATGGACTTGGCGGCGTCCCATTTGGGGACACCGGGCAAAGACTGAGTTCAGCACATTTGCGGTGATTTGGGTCCCTGTGCGATATCCTGCGCAACAGGAGACGAAAATGGCGGGCATGTATCGGGGAATTGGCACGGCACTGGCAGCAGCATTGCTGGCAACGGGGTGTGCGCATGATGGCTATTCTGACCGGGGATACGGCTATAACGGCTCGCACGGCTATGCGCCGCGCTATGCCAATCCGTTCAGTGGCTCCGGCGCGCGTCGGCTTGATCCATGGTTGGCCGAAACCCGCCAGGGGCATCAGTTTGTGATGGACCATTATCGACTTGGCCCGGGCTATGAGCTCAGCCGCGACGACGCGGAGAGCGCCAACGCCTTTTTCCGGCGCTGGGCGGATACCGACGGCAATTATCGCCTAACCGATGAAGAGATCCGCACTGCGCTCGTCCATGCGGGGCGCAACTACGGATCACGCTCCCACTAGGCAACACTCTCAGGATAGGTAATCGCGAGGATTTCATAATCCTTCGGCCCGCCAGGTAGCCGAACGGTCCGGCTATCTCCAACTGCAGCGCGCTTCAAAGCATTGGCCATCGGAGACAGCCAGCTTATCCGGCCAGCCGAAGCATCCGCCTCATCCTCACCGACCAGCGTTACCGTTCGCTCGCAATCATCTTCATCGACTAGCTGTACCGTCGCTCCGAAGAAAACCCGGCTCTTGTCCGGCTGATCCGAGGGGTCAACGATTTGCGCCGCCTTAATCCGGCGCGACAGAAAGCTGATCCGGCGATCGATTTCGCGCAGCTTCTTGCGGCCATAGATATAGTCGCCATTTTCGCTGCGATCGCCATTGCCCGCCGCCCAGCTAATCACTTCGACCAACTCTGGCCGCTCCGTCCCGAACAGCATTTCATATTCGGCCTTCAACGCCGCATAACCTGCCGGTGTGATGTAATTGACCCGATCGGCCATTAGCCCGGCGTGGATTTGCCCAGATAGCGAGACAGCGGCGCATTGTTGCGCGGCATAAAAGCGCGATCAGGATGCAGCAGATCGTACATCACCGCATTCTCCATCACGCGCTGGACGTAATTCTTCGTCTCGTAGATCGGAATTTCTTCGATCCAGCGCACAATATCGACGCTCCCGAGGCGCGGATCGCCATTGGCGCGGATCCAGCGGTTCGCATTGCCTGGCCCAGCGTTATAGCTCGCAGCGGCAAGCGCATGATTGCTCCACCGCTCATAAAGGCTTTCATAATAGGCTCGCGCCAACAGGATCGAATATTGCGGATCATTGGTCAGGCCGGAGCGGCTATAGCTGCGCCCAATCCAACGCGAAACTTCACGCGCCGTGCCCGGCATAAACTGCATCAGGCCGCGGGCGCCCGCATGGCTTACTGCGCGCGGATCAAACTGACTTTCCTGGCGCGCGATTGCGTGAACCGGCGTAAAGAAACGCTCGGCCCCGCGCGGCATCGGGACGGTCGGATATCCATAGGCAACGGCGTTAAACCCGTTCACCCGGGCGCTCCGATGGGTCATCACAGCAAGGTCCTGCCGGCCAATCTGGCTTGACAACATCGCGGACAGCTGATGCTCGGATTCGGTGCTGATCTGGCGGGTAAGACCACGCAGGAAGGTCGATTGCGTGTTCCACGCGCCCAATTCGCCGAGCATGCGAATTGCCTGAACGATTTCTCGGTCCATAAATTCACGCTGGACGGACGGATCAATGGATGCGCGTTGTGCACTTGGCAGGCGAAGCTCACGACCCAGCCGCTCGGTGGCTAGCTGACCATAGAAATAGTCATAATAGGCAGCTGCTTCCTCATAGAGAGCCGTAGCGCGATCCCGTTGGCCAGCGGCCTCAGCAGCCCGCCCGGCCCAGTAAAAGCCTTTTGATCGTGTTTGGGGCGTTCGCGCGGCGCGGCCATAGCGTTCGAACATGCCAACCGCGTCGGCAGGTCGGCTGCGGTGCCATAAAGCGGTTGTTCCAGCGAGCCAGGTCAAGCTCGTATAATCGTCTCGAACGCCTAACTCTTCGCCGCTGACATCAGTGCCGGGATCGAATGCATCGTCTACTTTGCTGGCAATCGAATAGGCTGTTGACCATTGCCGGTCATTGGCGGCGGCGCGCGCATTAAGGAGTAGCACTTCATACCATTCCTCAGCATCGGTTGGACGATGTTGCAGGGCAGGGCGATTGGCGAGCAAGCGCCTGGCTTCAATCGAGCGGCCATTATTGCGCAGCCACATGGCCCGTTCCGCGACATAGCCGGGATCACCCATCGCCGATCCACCCGCTTCAGCACCGGCACCGGTTGAGAGGCGAAGGCGCGCAGAATGTGCATCACGGCGTGACGTAGAGGTCAGCGATAAAACGCGGGCAGCACCCGATGTGTCATCCTGCCACAGCAAATAATCGAAGCGATAGTCATGATCTTCGGCTGATAGAGCACCGGCAAAACGCCGAAGAACAACGGCTTCGTCAGCTGACGCTGAGCTACGATTGAACGAACCCAGCCGCCAAGCCTGGCGCGCATATCTATTTGCCTCATCATTGCGTCCCATCGAAGCGAGCGCTTCGGCGTAGCGCAACGAACCACTGGCCGTTATCGGCTCATAGCGTTGGAAGAAGCTGATCAGCGCTGCTGGCGACGCGCCGTTAGCCGGAATCTGGTTCTCGGCGACGCGCTGCATCCGCGTCTCACCCGGCCAGTCAGGATGCGACACGAGAAAGCTCGCATAATCATTAAACGGCAGGGCGTCGCTCTGCTGCAATCGGTTCCAGCGGAGGATAGCTTCACCAATCGGATGAGAGCGTGGCACCGAACCTACCGAGCCAGCGCCAGAAACACCAAGCCGGCTGGCATACCAGGCCCGCTGTTCGGACGTAAGATTCTGTGCCGAGGCGGCTACGGAGCCGGACAAAGCGGCCACGCCAATTGCTATAAACGCAACGGTCTTCTTCAACATGCTTGCCATAGTGCGCGCACAATCCTTATCTGACGATGAATAAGCCCCAATGATGTGACGGTGATATGCCGCGCAAAGATGTGGAGGTGAAGGAGAAACTTATGTTCAGCGGGTCGATTCCGGCTCTGGTGACGCCCTTTCGCGACGGATCGTTTGATGAAGCCACCTATCGGAGCTTTATTGACTGGCAAATTGCGGAAGGCAGCAGCGCCCTTGTCCCGTGTGGAACCACCGGAGAGGCGGCCACGTTATCTTTCGAAGAGCATTTCGAGGTGGTTGGTGCCTGTGTCGATCAGGCTTCAGGACGCGTACCGGTCATTGCCGGTTGCGGTTCGAATGACACACAGATTGCGATCAAGAATATGCACAAGGCCCAGGAACTCGGCGTCACTGCTGGGTTGGTTGTGCCGCCCTATTACAACAAGCCGAACCAGGAAGGCATCTACCGGCATTTTGAAGCGATCATTTCGGCCTGCGACTTGCCGATCCTGCTTTATAATGTTCCGAGCCGAACAGCCTCCGATATCTCGGTCGACACGATGGCGCGCTTGCGCAAATTTCCCTCGATAGTCGGGGCCAAGGATGCGACTGCCGATATGGACCGGGTAAGTGCCCAGCGCGCTGCGTGCGGCGCAGATTTCTGTCAGCTATCGGGCAACGATTATCTTACACTGGGATATCTCGCGATGGGTGGCACCGGGTGTATTTCGGTCACCGCGAATGTCGCTCCGCGTCTCTGTGCCGAGTTTCAAGCCGCATGGTCGCGCGGAGATGCTGACGAAGCGCTCAAGATAAATGATACGCTCCATCCGTTACACGGTGCGATGTTTGCTGACGCATCTCCAGGACCAGCGAAATACGCCCTGACCAAGATCCGGTCAGGCTTTCCTGGGGAGTTGCGGCTGCCGATGACATGGCCCTCGGAATCCGCGCAAGCGGCAGTTGATTCAGCGCTCACTCATGCAGGCCTGTTAGAGGACTAAACATGGCCCGCCCGCAACCCAATACGTTCGACAAGGTTAAGACCGTCGCCGAAAACCGGCGCGCGCGTTTTGATTATGCTATTGACGAGAAGTTCGAAGCCGGAATCGCCTTGACCGGCACCGAGGTTAAGTCGCTCCGCTTTGGCGAAGGCGCCATTGCCGAAAGCTATGCCGATTTGATGGATGGAGAAGTCTGGCTGATCAATGCGAATATTCCCGAATTCAGCCACGGTAATCGCTTCAATCACGAAGCCAAGCGACCGCGCAAGCTGTTGCTGCATGCGCATGAGATCAACAAGGTGCGCGGTGCCGTGGAGCGCAAGGGCATGACACTTGTGCCGCTATCCATCTATTTTAACTCCCGCGGCAAGGCGAAAGTCGAGCTGGCACTCGCTAAGGGCAAAAAGCAACATGACAAGCGCGCAACTGAAAAAGCGCGCGACTGGAAAAGGGAACAGGGCCGCCTGCTGCGTGACCGTGGCTAGATCGGAACGAGAAACCGGCCGCATGATGCGGTGGATCCGCAAACATTCGCCAAGCCGGGACGAGCTTGTGAAGAATCGCTTCATCAAGCCGTTCGCCGGACGGGTGATGCATAGCTATCTGTGGAAGTTTAACCGGCGATCTGTTCCGCGGGGCGCGGCATTGGGGATGATTGTTGGTATCATTGTCATGATTCCCGGATTCCAGATTATCGCATCTGCGCTTCTCGCACTGCCATTTCGCGCCAACATCCCGGTTGCAGCCGCTACAACTTTCACCAGCAACCCATTGACGACGCCCTTTATTCTGATCGGTGCCGTGTTTGTCGGCAACGGTGTGTTCGGCCTTGAGGCTGATCCCGGGCATTTCCAGACGCTCGTCGACAGACAGGCAGGCATTACTGAATGGCTCGCCTGGTTTGCCACAGATGCAGCGCCTGCACTCCTTGGCGGGCTCATGGTAATGGCGGTAGTAAGTGCAGCGATTGCCTATCTGTTGGCCGATTGGTTCTGGCGCTATCGCGTATCGCGCAAGTGGAAGAAGCGTCGGTTGGCAATGGCCGACCAGGATGACAGCGGAGAATAATGGCAAGCATCGTTCCAGAAAGCCGAGACCGGAACCCGGCCATCTACCACTTTGCCGATCGCGCCGTGATCATCGCTGTAATTGCGCTCGGCATCGCCTCAGCAATTCTGCTGATGGTGCTTTTGGAAAGCCCGTTATTTGCGGCAGGTTTCGCGACATTCTTCGCCTGCGGTCTAGGCATCGCCTTTATTGCTTCGCGGCGCCGCGCGTTGCCCGCGACAGCCAAAACCGGCCCGGATCGGGCGCTGCTGCGGGTGGCAATTGACGGAGCAAGCGAACCGGTCGCCGTTACCGATCGGGACGGCACCCTCGTGGTAGCCAATTCCGCGTTCGAGAAAGACTTTCGTCAAATCCCGACACCGCCAGCCATGCCATTTTCCGATGAAGGCATCGATCGACTGACCAATGCCGGTCGAACGGCGTGGCGTGACGGGCGGGGCAACGCTGCCGCGTTGAAGACACCCCAAGGCCATTATGATGCTCTTGTTGAGCGCGGCGGCGAACAGGGCGATTTTCTCATCTGGAGATTTCTACCCACACAGGGCGTTGATATGGTCGGCGAAGCGCGGCGGTTGCTCGAAGGGCAATCGGGCTCCGCGCTTGGCATGGCGGGTGTCATGGGCGTGCTTGTTGACGGCAAAGGCCGAATGATCGCGGCCAATCCAGTGTTTCGCCATCGCGCATTAGGCTCTCAACAGGAAAAGCTGCGCGGCCAACAACTGACCGAACTCCTAGATGCCGATGAAGATGATGCACTGCGCCTGACCCGGGAAGGGGAAAGTGGCGGGCCTCTCCGGATCATCCAAGTGCCACTGACAGCTGGCGCGGAAACCGGTGGACCAATTGTATTTTTCTTCCTCGACGAAATAGCGGGCGCCGGACGGGCTACGAACAGTTCGGATATTCATGCGTTGCTTGGCCTGTTGCCTCTCGGACTGGCACTGGCAGAGCGCGACGGCCGGTTCCTCTATATGAATGATGCATTCCGACGAGCGGCTGGCCTCGATGACGGAGCGCAACCGGTATATCCGGGTGATCTCGTTGTTGATGAAGACAAGACGGCTGTCGCGAACGCCGTGCGACGTTTTTCAAACAGCGCGTCGATATCGGCGGATATTGCGTTGCGGCTGCGGCATCAGCCGGATGAGACTGTTGCCATGACCGTGGCCGGGGCACCGGGACTGGGAGAAGCCGCTGTGCTGCTCAGCCTCAAGGACAATAGCGAAGACGAAAAGCTCAAACGCCAGGTCGCCCAGGCCACCAAGATGCAGGCTGTGGGGCAGCTCGCGGGTGGCGTTGCCCATGATTTCAACAATATCCTGACGGCTATTATTGGCCATTGCGACCTGATGCTGCTCCGGCACACGCCTGGAGATAGCGACTATGACGATATCCAGCAGGTCAAATCGAACTCCAATCGCGCGGCCGGACTCACGCGGCAGTTGCTCGCATTCTCGCGCCAACAAACCTTGCGGCCGCAGATCCTGCAGCTGCCGGACGTGGTCTCGGAAGTGTCCAATCTGATGAAGCGGCTGCTCGGCGAAACCGTTTCGCTTGAAATCCGGCATGGCCGCAATCTTGGCGCGGTGCGCGCCGATCCGGGCCAGCTGGAGCAGGTGATCGTCAATCTCGCGGTGAATGCGCGGGACGCGATCCAGTCCCGCACCGATAGTGACGGACGCGGTACGCTCACTTTGGAGACATTCTCGGTCTCACCGGCAGAAGTAGACGCGCTCGGCCATGATATCATGCCATCCAGCGATTATACGGCGTTTCGGCTCACCGACACCGGCATCGGCATTCCGCCGGACACTTTGGGCAAGATCTTTGAGCCTTTCTACACGACCAAGGAAGTCGGCAAGGGCACCGGGCTGGGCCTTTCAACAGTCTATGGGATCGTCAAGCAATCGGGCGGCTATATCTTCGCCGACTCCGAAGTGGGGCAGGGGACAGCCTTCACCATCTATCTGCCCGTCCATCGCGGCGAAACCGATAGCCAACCAGGCGCAACAGCCTCTACCGCACCCGCTGAAGCACCTCCGCCAACCGCCGAACCAGAAGCCGCGCCGCCAACCCAGGAAAGCTGGGGCAGTGGCACGATCCTTGTCGTGGAAGACGAAGACATGGTGCGCGCGGTTGCCGAGCGTGCGCTGAGCCGACAGGGCTATACGGTCGTGACGGCCGAGGACGGGGAGATTGCGCTCGAGATCATCGCGGAACGCCGGGATTTCGACATGATCCTCTCCGATGTGGTGATGCCGGGCATGGATGGCCCGGCAATGGCCAAGGAAGTGCGCAAGGACCTTCCCGATATTCCGATCCTTTTCATGTCCGGCTATGCCGAGGAGCAGCTGCGCAAATCGATCGATATCGAGCAAGTGCATTTCCTGCCCAAACCATTTTCCGTCCAGCAACTTGGCGACGCAGTCGCAGGGATTTTGCAGGACAGGAATGGGGGCAGCTAGATGCGGATATCGCAGATACCAGCATGGCTGGTCACCTGTGATATGCTCGCGCAATGAGCAAAGCCCGCATCCTGATTGCCGAAGACGAGGCCCTGATCGCAATGATGCTGGAAGACTTTGTCGACGCGCTCGACTGCGAAGTCTCCGCAACTGTCGATACGGTAGACGCCGCGCTTGAGATGATTTCTCCATCTGCATTTGACGCGGCGATCCTTGATGTGAACCTCAAAGATGGCGAGCCGAGCTGGCCGATAGCCGATGCGCTTGACGCAGCAGGGATTCCCTTTGTCTTCACGAGTGGTGGAGATCGTGACCAACCCCCACAGAAGCACCGAAAAAAGCTATTCCTCACCAAACCTTTCTCATTGGAAAAGCTAGAAAAAGCACTTCATATCACGCTTGCAAACTAATTTATGTTCCCTACTTGTTCTTTGAGAACAAAGCATATACAAAGATCCGGCGTTGAACGAGCGGCGCGGAGCTTCTAGGAGGGACATAGACAATGGCAGCCCATCTCAAAGTCATCGATTCCAACGGAAAAAAGGACGATATGGACAGGCAAAAGGCGCTCGACGCCGCACTCGCGCAGATTGACCGGGCCTTTGGCAAGGGATCAGCGATGAAATTGGGATCGCGCGAAGCGATCGAAATCGATTCGGTATCAACCGGATCGCTGGGTCTCGACATTGCGCTCGGCATTGGCGGTTTGCCCAAAGGCCGGATCATCGAGATTTACGGGCCGGAAAGCTCAGGCAAGACGACCCTGGCACTGCACACGATTGCCGAGGCGCAAAAGATTGGGGGCACGGCAGCCTTTATCGATGCCGAGCATGCGCTTGATCCAGGTTATGCGAAGAAGCTGGGCGTCGATATCGACGAGCTGATTATTTCCCAACCCGATACGGGCGAACAGGCCCTGGAAATCGCTGATACGCTGGTGCGGTCGAACGCGGTCGACATTCTCGTTATCGATTCAGTTGCAGCACTGGTACCGCGCGCAGAAATTGAAGGTGAGATGGGCGACAGCCATGTCGGCCTGCAGGCGCGGCTGATGAGCCAGGCACTGCGCAAGCTCACCGGCTCGATCAATCGGTCGAAATGCATGGTGATCTTTATCAACCAGATTCGCATGAAAATCGGTGTCATGTATGGCAGCCCGGAAACCACATCGGGCGGCAATGCACTGAAATTCTATGCCAGCGTCCGGCTCGACATTCGCCGAATTGGCCAGATCAAGGATCGCGATGAGATTGTTGGCAACGCGACCCGTGTTAAGGTGGTGAAGAACAAGGTCGCGCCGCCGTTCAAACAGGTCGAGTTCGACATCATGTATGGCCAGGGCATCTCAAAGATGGGCGAGATACTCGATCTCGGGGTCAAAGCCGGCATTGTCGAGAAATCCGGATCCTGGTTCTCCTATGATTCGACCCGGATCGGGCAGGGGCGTGAAAATTCGAAAGCCTTCCTGCTCGAAAACCCCGAAATCTGCGAGAAGATCGAAAGTCAGATTCGCGGCAAGGAAGAAGAAGTTGCCGAGGAAATGATGAGCGGTCCGGACGCAGACAGCGGATCGGACGAATAGACGGTAGCTCCATGGCGCTGCATTAAAGGGCTCGTCCGGTAAGGGCGTGCCCTTTTGCTTTTTGGCCCGCTCATGCATAGCAACCGGCTATCAGCGCGATCGAGGGGGCCATCGCATTATGACCATCACCGTCCATCATCTCGAAAATTCCCGTTCACAGCGGATCTTGTGGCTGCTCGAGGAACTGGAGCTGGATTATTCCGTCGAACGCTATGATCGCGACAAGAAGACGATGCTCGCACCACCAGAACTCAAAAAAGTGCATCCATTGGGAAAATCGCCTGCCATCACCGATGATGGCCGCACGTTGATAGAGACCGGCGCGATCGTTGAATATCTGGTTGCCAAGGCCGGGGGTACGCTAGGCGCACCGTCCCATGTCGACGAGGCGCTCCGCTATCGGCAGTTTCTCCATTATGCTGAGGGCTCGATGATGCCGCCGCTGCTTTCGATTCTGGTAATCGATCGTTTGGGGATATTGGGCCGCCCTGCACGCAAGCCGATCCTTGCTATGTTTGCCAGCCATTTACGTTGGCTCAACGATGAGCTTTTCGAGCGCCCTTGGTTTGCCGGCAATAGCTTTACCGCAGCAGATGTAATGATGAGCTTCCCGCTTGAAGCCGCGAAACAGCGAGCCGGTCTGGATGATCGCTATCCAAACCTCCTTGCCTGGCTCGACACTGTCCATGCGCGGCCCGCCTATGTCCGTGCGCTCGAGCGTGGCGGCGACTATGCCTATGCATAGCAGCTGAGCGCCCACAGGCTGCTTGCCCGCACCGCTCTGCTTGCTTACATGCCGCGCATGACATCGACTAACGACATACGCCGTTCTTTTCTCGAATTCTTTGCGGATCAGGGGCATGCGCTCGTCCCATCCTCGCCGCTCGTGCCGCATAATGACCCAACGCTGATGTTCGTCAATGCCGGCATGGTGCCGTTCAAGAACGTATTCACAGGTCTGGAAACGCGCGATTACGCAACCGCCACAAGTTCACAGAAATGTGTTCGGGCCGGCGGCAAGCATAATGACCTCGACAATGTCGGATATACCGCGCGGCATCACACATTCTTCGAGATGCTCGGCAATTTTTCCTTTGGCGATTATTTCAAGGATGAGGCAATCGAGCTCGCCTGGAAACTGATCACCAAGGAATGGGGGATCGATCCCGATCGACTGACGGCGACTGTCTATCATGACGACGATGAAGCTTTCGACCTGTGGCGCAAGATTTCCGGCCTGCCGGAAGAGCGCATTATCCGTATCGCGACCGCCGACAATTTCTGGTCGATGGGCGACACGGGGCCCTGTGGTCCAAGTAGCGAAATTTTCTACGACCATGGTGCCCATATCCCGGGCGGCCCTCCAGGATCCCCCGATGAAGACGGAGATCGTTTCGTCGAGATCTGGAATTTGGTCTTCATGCAATATGACCAGCAAGAAGGTGGCCGGACCGATCTCCCGAAACCGTCAATCGACACAGGCATGGGGCTAGAGCGCGTCGCGGCCGTTCTGCAGGGGACCCATGACAATTACGAAATTGATCTCTTCAAGGCACTGATCGAAGAGAGCGCTGAACTGACACATACCGCTCCGGACGGCTATACGGCTGCTTCGCACCGTGTGATCGCCGATCACCTGCGCAGCGCGAGCTTCCTGATTGCCGATGGCGTCCTGCCAGCCAATGAAGGGCGTGGCTATGTGTTACGGCGGATCATGCGTCGCGCGATGCGCCATGCCCATATTCTCGGCGCCAAGGAGCCACTGATGCACCGAATGGTGCCAAGTCTAGTCGCCGAAATGGGCGGTGCGTTTCCCGAACTTGTCCGCGCTCAACCGCTGGTCGAAGAAACGCTCAATCACGAAGAACAACGGTTCCGCCGTACCCTCGCCAACGGTCTCAAGCTGCTCGACGAAGCGTCAGCCGACATGAAAGAAGGTGACGTGCTGGAAGGCGCCACTGCTTTCAAACTTTATGACACATTTGGCTTTCCCTATGATCTGACTGAAGATGCGCTGCGCAGTCGTGGCCTTGAAATTGATCGCGCCGGATTTGATGCCGCAATGGCAGAACAAAAAGCTGCAGCTCGCGCGGCCTGGAAAGGATCCGGCGAAGCGGCCTCAGAAACTATCTGGTTCGACATTGCCGAAGAGCATGGCGGCACGGAGTTTACCGGTTATGCCGCCGATGTGGGGGAGGGGCAGGTCATTGCCCTCGTTAAAGACGGTGAAACCGTCGATCGGGTCGGCGCCGGGGACGATGTTATCATCATCACGAACCAAACGCCTTTCTATGCGGAAAGTGGCGGCCAAATGGGTGATACCGGGACGATCAGCGACGATGCAGGATTGTCGGCATCGGTCGCCGATACGGCCAAACCACTTGGCCGTCTGCATGCCCATAATGCCCATATCGATAGCGGAGAAATCACTGTCGACCAGATCGTGTCGTTGGCCATTGATGCGGAACGGCGCACACGCCTCCGCGCAAATCACAGCGCTACACACCTCATGCACGCTGCACTTCGCAACCGCCTCGGTGACCATGTGACACAGAAGGGCAGTCTCGTGGCCGAAGATCGCCTTCGGTTTGACTTTTCCCATCCCAAGGCGGTCGACGCTGCCGATATCGCGCAGATTGAAACAGACGTGAATGCCCAGATTCGCGGCAATGATGATGTAATCACCCGCTTGATGACGCCAGACGAAGCCGTCGAAGCGGGCGCATTGGCGCTGTTTGGCGAGAAATATGGCGATGAAGTGCGCGTGCTCTCCATGGGATTGGAGAATGGGGCGAATTATTCCGTTGAGCTTTGCGGCGGCACCCATGTCGAAGCATTGGGCGACATCGGACTCTTTGTGATTATTTCGGAAAGCGCAGTTTCTGCCGGTGTCCGGCGTATCGAAGCGCTAACCGGAGAGGCTGCGCGGCTATGGTATCGCGATCGCGAGGCAAAGTTGCTTGAGGCCGCCAGCGCGCTGAAAACCGGTACGGACGAACTGCCGGATCGGGTTGCGGCGCTGATCGAAGATCGCAAACGGCTCGAAAAAGAGCTGGCGGAAGCGAAGAAATCGCTGGCTATGGGCGGCGGAGGCGGCTCGGGTCCGGATACCGAGACGATTGGCGGACATAGTTTCCGCGGCCAGGTTGCCGAGGGCCTCGATCCAAAATCGCTCCGCGGACTGATTGACGAAGCCAAAACGAGTTTGGGTTCCGGCATTGCCGCTGTCATCGCCGTGAATGACGGTCGCGCGAGCGTTGCCGTTGGCGTCACCGACGATCTAGTTGGCGAGCGGGATTCAGTCGCGCTGGTGCGTACCGCCGTCGAAACACTTGGCGGCAAAGGTGGTGGCGGTCGGCCGGATATGGCCCAAGGCGGCGGCCCTGATGGCGACAAGGCAGAGGCTGCCCTGAACTCCATTCGCGAAGCGCTATCCGCAAACGACTAGATCGTTACGGTTTCCTGAGCTTCTCACGCGGCAATTCGGGCGGCGCGTCCAACTCACCCAGTTCCATGATGGCTTCACGCAGTTGCGCCCGTTTTTCATGTACGGACGCGATGACGGGTCCCATGGGAACGCCGATATCGACAAGCACTGCCTCGGACAGCTGTAGCGATGATTCTACGGTTTCCGGAACGGCATCGGTTGCCCCGGCGCGATAGAGTTCAGCGGCATGATCCGGATCCCGGGCGCGCGCCACGATTGTCAGCTCCGGATGCCATTCGCGGACCCGCTTGGTGAGCTGAACCAGGCTGACCGGATCGTCCATTGTCAAAATCAGAGCGCTGGCGCGTTCGAGATCGAGATTTTCCAGAAGTTGCGGTCGCGCGACATCGCCGAAGATCGTCGGATAGCCATCCCGCCGGCCATGGGCGACGGTATCGATATTGGAATCGACGGCTACGAATAGCTTATCATGCTCGCGCAGCATATCTGCGACGAGGCGGCCGACGCGGCCAAAGCCAACAATTATCGCCCGTTCTTCTGCCTCGTCAGTATCCCCGGGAATATCGACCTGATGTTCGCGCATCTCGACACGTCGCGCCGCCATCCGTCCGAACCGAGCAAGCAATGGGGTGATCGTCAGGCCGATCGCCGCTACGGTTTGCCAGAATGCTGCGGTCGAAGGCTGGATCAGCTCTGCCTGCAGCGCAGCGGCGAGAACGATGAGGGTGGTTTCCGAGGGGGAGGCCATCAGCAAGCCGGCTTCAGCCGATGTGGCGCGGCGCGCGCCCGCGAACCGCAAGAGCAAACCGATCACAATCGTCTTGACGACAACGACACTGACTACCGCGATGAGAAGCGATCCCCAGTTACCAAAGATTGCCGCCAGATCGAGGCTCATTCCGACGGTGATCAGGAACACGCCAAGCGCCAGGCCTTTGAACGGCTCGGTAATGACTTCGACTTCGCGATGATACTCCGTCTCGGCGATCACCAAGCCCGCGACCAACGCACCGACAATGGGTGAAAGACCGACCGCGGTGGTCGCAAGGCTCGCCAAAATGATGACCAGTAAGCAGGCCGCGAGGAAGATTTCCGGGTTCTTGGTACGTGCCGCCTGGGCAAAAAGGCGCGGCAGGATCAGCCGTCCGCCGACCAACATCAGGCCCACTGTCACGAAGCTCAAGAGCAACGTCCATCCCAGTGCTGCGAGCCCGGCATCCTGCGCCATCGGGCCCATTGCGCCGAGGAAGAAGATGATCGGCACAATCGCGACATCCTGGAACAGCAAGATGCCGAGCGCCGCCTTGCCGACCGGCGTTTTGGTGCCGGACATCGGCAGCACCAGCGCTGTCGAGGAAAGCGCAAGCGCCAAGCCGAGGCCAAGCGCGCCGATCGGGTTTTGCCCCAGCGCCACGAGCGCCCCACCGATCAGCAGGCCGCAACCGATGAGTTCAGCCGCACCGACCCCAAATACAGTCCCGCGCATCTGCCATAAGCGCTTTATAGAAAGCTCCAGCCCGATCGAGAAGAGCAGCAGGACGATGCCGAACTCCGCGAAAGGCTCGATCGCTTCACGGTCCGAGATCGTCACATGGACGAGCCAGGGAATTCGCTCGGTCAGCGAGCCGAGGCCGGATGGGCCGACCAACACGCCGACCATGATGAAACCGATGATCGGCGTGATCCGGAACCGTGCGAATAGCGGAATCACAATACCCGCCGCGCCGAGTATGACGAGCGCGTTGCTGAATGCTTCCGATTCGATTGCGTGGATCATGTGTCGCTTCTAGGGCGCTAAATTGGTATTGGGCAGGGGGTGACCGAGCCCAAGCGCACACAAATATGCATTGTTGGCGGCGGCCCCGCGGGGCTGATGGCTGGATTGCTGTTTGCGCGGGCAGGCGTCGAAACACTGGTCCTTGAAAAACATGCCGACTTCCTGCGCGATTTCAGAGGAGACACCGTCCATCCCTCGACGCTGGAACTGTTCGACCAACTCGGCCTGCTCGATGAGCTTCTCGCCCTTCCGCACGACCGAGTGGAGAGTATTTCCGCTCAGATCGCAGGCCAGCTGGTTGAGATAGCCGATTTCCGTCGACTCAAAACCGTCGCCCCGTTCATTGCCATGATGCCGCAATGGGATCTCCTCAATTTCATATCAGCGAACGCCCAACGATATCCCAGTTTTACGCTGAGAACCCAGGCGGAAGCAGTCGGAACAATCACGGATGACACGGACCAAGTGCGCGGCGTGAAGCTGGCGGATGGTTCCCGCATCGATGCCGATCTCGTTATCGCTGCCGATGGCCGTGGATCAGTCCTGCGACAATCCGCTCAACTGCCGCTTGAGCGCCTCGGCGCCCCAATGGATGTCTTCTGGCTCGAGATACCAAAGTCCGGCAAGGGGACAGCATTTGGCGTGTTCGAAAACAACCGAATTTTGATCCTCATCGATCGTGGAACCTATTGGCAATGCGGCTTTGTGTTTGCCAAGGGCGAGGGCGAGCGCATCAAACAGCGCCCATTTGCGGAGTTTCAGGCTATGCTCATCGAGACTGCGCCGGTTTTGGCGAAGGGCGTTGAAACGCTGTCTGGATGGGACAGTGCCAACCTGCTTTCGGTGTCACTTGATCGTCTCTCAACCTGGCACAAGCCTGGCCTGCTTGCGATTGGCGATGCTGCCCATGCCATGTCACCAATCGGAGGCGTTGGGATTAACCTGGCTATTCAGGATGCGGTTGCGGCCGCCAATATTCTCGCCGCTCCGATCGCCAATGGGGACGATCCGGATCCATTACTGCACAAGGTGCAAGAACGGCGTTGGAAAGCTGTGGTCAAGACCCAGAAGCTGCAAAAGCTGGTGCAGGATCGGATGATCGAACCGATGGTGTCAGGGCGCGCGGCGATGCGCAAACCGCCTCTACCATTGCGGCTGTTGAACGCCATTCCAAGCCTGCGCCGGTTTCCGGCACAGATTATCGGATTGGGCTTCGCACGTGAGCGAATTGAGGCACCGGACATTCATGATTTGGGCTGAGCACCCGCGAATGAAAGGCCTTGCGCCGGATCCTACCAGTCGTCCATCGCCGCTTCGAGATTGACGCGAACCGCCTCAAAGAACTGCTCACTGGTCATCCAGCTTTGATCAGGCCCGATCAGGATCGCTAGATCCTTGGTCATCTGGCCTTTTTCGACAGTTTCGATGCAGACACGTTCCAGTGTTTCGGCAAAGCGCGAGACATCCGGAGTTTCGTCAAATTTGCCGCGGTAAATCAAACCGCGCGTCCAGGCGAAAATTGACGCGATCGGGTTGGTCGAGGTCGCCTTACCCTGTTCATGCATCCGATAGTGGCGGGTTACAGTGCCATGGGCGGCTTCCGCTTCGACAGTCTTGCCGTCCGGCGTCATCAGCACAGACGTCATCAGGCCCAGCGAGCCAAATCCCTGCGCCACCGTGTCAGACTGCACATCGCCGTCATAATTCTTACAGGCCCAAACGAACTTGCCGTTCCATTTGAGAGCGCTCGCGACCATGTCGTCGATCAGGCGATGCTCATACTCGATGCCGTGCTTTTCGAACTCGTCCTTGAACTCGGCTTCGAACACTTCCTCGAACAGATCTTTGAATCGGCCATCATATTTCTTCATGATGGTGTTCTTGGTCGAGAGATAGACCGGCCATTCGCGCTGCAGGCCATAATTCATGCTGGCGCGCGCAAAATCGCGGATACTGTCGTCAAGATTATACATCGCCATGGCGACGCCAGGGGAGGGGAAATTGAACACTTCCTCGTCCATCACCGTGCCATCATCGCCTTCGAAAACAAGCCGCAGCTTGCCAGGGCCCGGAACCAGCATATCGGTGGCGCGATATTGATCACCAAATGCATGACGGCCGATCACGATCGGATCCGTCCAGCCCGGCACGAGACGCGGCACATTGTCGATCACGATCGGTTCACGGAACACGACACCGCCGAGAATGTTGCGGATCGTGCCGTTCGGCGATTTCCACATACGCTTGAGATCAAACTCTTCGACGCGAGCTTCGTCAGGTGTGATGGTTGCGCATTTTACACCAACACCATGTTCGCGGATTGCATTCGCCGCATCGACCGTAATCCGGTCATCGGTTTCATCGCGTTTCTGGATGGAAAGATCATAATAATGGAGATCGACGTCCAGATAGGGACGGATGAGCCGCTCGCGGATCCATTCCCAAATAATCCGGGTCATTTCGTCACCGTCAATTTCGATGACTGGATTCTTCACCTTGATCTTGGTTGCCATGCGCTGTTTCGCTTTCCAGATGGGGAGTTTCGAGAATTTGCCGATGGTCTAGGGCCCATCGGCTGCGCAATCAACCGGCTTTGAGAGGGAAAATGCAGTGATTGTCACCCCGGACAGCCAACTGTAGTAAGCGCGCATGACAGAGCTTCAAAAGCCCCCGGAAGATGATCGCAATGTGCGCTGGCAATGGCCGCCCATTCATCCCGAGGCCTATGTTTATCTCGCCATCTCCTCTGCCGCAGCGATCTTTTTCCTGTGGTTTGACTGGGATATCATCGCCTGGCCGCTGATCGGCCTGACCATCTGGATCGCCAGTTTTTTCCGTGATCCGACCCGTGTTACGCCAAGCGGAGACGGCCTCATCATCGCACCGGCTGACGGATTGGTTACGTTGATCCGCGATGTCGCGCCACCGCCCGAAATGGCTGGTCCAGACGCGCTCGGCAATGATGTGGTGTGCCGGGTATCGATTTTCATGAGCGTGTTCGACGTGCATATCAACCGGGCGCCGATGGGCGGCACCATCAAGGATGTAATCTACATTTCCGGGAAATTCGTGAACGCCGATCTCGATAAAGCGAGCGAAGACAATGAGCGTCAGCACATCCTGATGGAAACCCGCGATGGCCAACGGATCGGTTTCACGCAGATCGCCGGGCTAGTGGCACGCCGCATCGTACCTTTTGTTAAACCCGGCGACATGGTCGTTGCCGGACAACGCATTGGCCTTATCCGCTTTGGCAGTCGGGTCGACGTCTATCTTCCGGTCGGCACAGCGCCGCAGATTGCACTTGGTCAAAAGACAATTGCCGGCGAAACGATCATCGCCGAGATTGGTGACGATCGCCGCGCATTCGGGGTGACACAGTGAAACCCAAGCTCGGTGGTGCGATGCGCGAAATTCCCCTGCGCGCGATTATTCCCAATGGGATTACCGTGCTGGCGCTGTGCATGGGCCTGAGCAGCGTCCGCTTTGCACTCGACGCCAAATGGGAAACCGCGCTCACCTTTATCGTGATAGCCGGTGTGCTTGACGGGTTCGATGGGCGGATCGCGCGATTGCTGAACGGTCAAACGCGTTTTGGCGCAGAACTTGATTCCTTGTCAGACGTTATCGCCTTCGGGGTAGCACCGGCCTTTGTCGTGTATCTCTGGGCGCTGCAGGATGTGCCACGCTATGGCTGGATATTCGCGCTCGCCTATGCAGCCTGCTGCGCCCTGCGCCTCGCCCGTTTCAATGCCAGCATCGATGTCGATGAACAGCCCCATAAATCCGCAGGATTCCTGACCGGTGTGCCGTCGCCGACCGGGGCAGGGCTGTTGATGCTGCCAATCTTCCTGACACTCGTCACCGATCAACCGATTTTCCGAGAATTCTATGTTGTGGCCCCATGGACCGCGCTGATCGCCTTTCTCATGGTATCGGACATTGCCACATTCAGCTGGTCTTCGATCCGGTTGCGCCGGGGTATGCGCTTTGGCGCGATTGTCGGAATCGCGGCAATGATCGTATTGCTCGTCAATATCCCTTGGGTGACCTTCTCGCTGCTGGCGATCGCCTATATTGGCAGTATTCCGATCAGCATCGCCAGCTATGCAAAGGTCAGGCGGCGACGCGCAGCGGCATCCGAACCGGCGGCACTCGACGAATAGTCATCGTTGTCCCGACCGAACTCAATTGAGGGCGGCGGCGAATTCGGTTGTGGTTTCCGGAATAGGTTGCACCGGGGGATTGTGTTCCTAACAGCGCCCTGATGACCTTGTCCCAATGGCTATGCAGCGTGAGAATGATGACAGCCAGCGGCGCAATCAGAGCAAGAGCGAAAAAAGTGGTGGCCAGTAGCTGAAACATATTATTCTCCTTCGTCGCACCAGGTGGCCCCATGCTCACTCGGTGTTGGCGATTTATGTTCGCCTTGTGTTCCACTTTCTATGTTCCATAAATGTTCCGGTCAAGTCCGGGCTTGCATTTTTCTGACAGACCGCCTATCTGCGCGCCATTCCACATGGAAGGCGCACATACCGGTGTCGGAGCCGAAGGTTCTGATTCTTGCTTTCCAGAGGTATAACCGGAAGGAGAAAGACTATGGCGGACATTTCCGTCAGCATGCAGCAATTGCTCGAGGTCGGGGCGCATTTCGGCCACCAGACCCATCGTTGGAACCCGAAGATGAAGCCGTATATATTCGGCGATCGCAACGGGATTCATATCATTGATCTGTCGCAGAGCGTTCCGCTGTTCCAGCGCGCGCTCGATTTTATTGGCCAGTCCGTTGCAAGCGGCGGCAAGATCCTGTTCGTTGGCACCAAGCGCCAGGCGCAGCAGCCAATCGCTGATGCAGCGCGTTCGTGCGGCCAGCATTTCGTCAACCATCGCTGGCTGGGCGGCATGCTCACCAACTGGAAGACGATTTCGAACTCGATCAAGCGCTTCAAGAATCTGGAAGAGCAGCTGGGCGGCGACGCTTCGGGCTTCACGAAAAAAGAAGTCCTGCAGCTTACCCGCGAACGCGACAAGCTTGAGCTTTCGCTCGGCGGTATTCGCGACATGGGCGGTCTTCCGGACGTGATGTTCATCATTGACGCGAACAAGGAAGAGCTCGCCATCAAGGAAGCCAATGTTCTTGGTATTCCGGTAGTTGCGATCCTTGATTCCAATGTGAGCCCGGATGGCATCGCATTCCCGGTTCCGGCCAATGATGACGCAGCCCGCGCCATTCGCCTTTACTGCGAAGCCGTTGCTGCAGCAGCTGGCGCCGGTTCGCAGGCAGCGGCCGCCGCTTCCGGCGAAGATATCGGCGCTGCGGCTGAACCGCCTGCCGAACCGGCCATCGCTGAAGCGTAAGCGAAACCGAAACACGACGTACATCGCGCGCCGGGTCCGCAGCCCGGCGCGTCGATTGACCAACATTGCAAATATGAGGACGGACAAATGGCCGATTTTTCAGCCAAGGACGTAAAAGAACTGCGCGATCGTACCGGCGCAGGCATGATGGATTCGAAGAAAGCGCTCCAGGAAAATGGCGGCGATATCGAAGCAGCAGTTGATTGGCTGCGCACCAAGGGCCTTGCCGCGGCCGCCAAGAAAGCTGGCCGCACGGCCGCTGAAGGCCTGGTTGGCGTTTCTGTCGACGGCACGACCGGCGCGGCAGTCGAAGTCAATTCGGAAACCGATTTCGTTGCGAAGAACGATCAGTTCCAGGATTTCGTCGGCACGGTTACTAATATTGCACTTGGCGTTGATGCAGATCTCGAAGCGCTCAAAGCGGCTGATTATGCTGGTGGCGAGAATGTCGAAGAGAAACTGACTGCTAACATCGCCACGATCGGCGAAAATCAGAGTCTGCGCCGTGTGGCGAAGACATCGGTCGATCAGGGTGTTGTCGTTTCCTATGTCCATAATGCTGCGGCACCGGGCATGGGCAAGATCGGCGTGCTCGTGGCATTGGAAAGTGCCGCCGCCGCTGATGTGCTCGAACCGCTCGGCAAACAGCTTGCGATGCACATCGCTGCGGCTTCGCCAATGGCGTTGACCGGTGACGATCTCGACGCGGACATGATTGAGCGTGAGCGCGCAATCGCCCAGGAAAAGGCTGCTGAGTCCGGCAAGCCTGACAATATCGTCGAGAAGATGGTCGAAGGTTCGATCGCGAAATACCGCAAGGAAAACGCGCTGATGAGCCAGGTTTTCGTCATGGATAACAAGACGAAGATCGAAGACGTAGTCGCCCAGGCCGGCAAGGAAGCCGGTTCGGAGATCGTCCTCAAAGACTTTATCCGCTTCCAGCTCGGTGAAGGCATCGAGAAGAAGGAAGAGAATTTTGCTGAGGAAGTGGCGGCTGCAGTCGGCGCATAGCTGGTTCGCTAATCCACATCGAAGCAATCAAATGCTTGGCAGCGGCGCGCACCCCCACTAGGGTGCGCGCCGTTCCTTTATTACCCTTTTGAAAGACCGGACTGGCAATGTCCCGCCCGCATTATAACCGCATCCTCCTCAAACTGTCTGGCGAAGCCCTGATGGGCGACGGCCAATTCGGTATCGATCCCGAAACAACAGCCCGCATGGCGCAAGAGGTAGCCGCAGCGAAAGAAGCGGGCCACGAAATGTGCCTCGTCGTCGGTGGTGGCAATATTTTCCGTGGCTTAGCGGCTGCGGCCAAGGGTTTTGATCGGACCAGCGCCGATTATATGGGCATGCTGGCCACGGTCATGAACGCGCTCGCGGTCCAAAATGCGCTCGAGCAGATAGGTCAAGACACCCGCGTTCTTTCAGCGATCCCGATGGATACGGTCTGCGAGCCCTATATTCGGCGCCGTGCGATGCGCCATATGGAACGCGGGCGCATCGTGATTTTTGCAGCCGGTACGGGCAATCCCTACTTCACAACCGATACTGCGGCTGCCTTGCGGGCGGCCGAAATGGGCTGCGATGCGCTGCTCAAGGGTACCAGCGTCGATGGCGTCTATGATGCCGATCCGAAGCAGGTTGCCGATGCGACGCGCTACGAAACGCTCAGCTATAATCGTGTCCTGTCCGACAATTTGAAGGTCATGGATGCGGCGGCTGTCGCACTATGTCGCGACAATGACATTCCGATCGTTGTGTTCAACATCCGCGAGACCGGCAATCTGGCCAATGTTCTCAAAGGTGATGGAACGGCAACGACCGTGCAACAAGAAGGAGACGCCTGATGGCGCAATATGACAAGGGCGATCTTGAGCGTCGCATGAATGGCGCGATTGAATCGCTGCGTGGCGATCTTGGCGGCCTGCGGACGGGCCGGGCCAATATTTCGCTGCTCGATCCGGTTCAGGTCGAAGTCTATGGCAGCAATATGCCGCTCAACCAGGTGGCCACTGTCAGTGCTCCGGAACCACGGATGCTGACGGTGCAGGTTTGGGATGGCTCCAATGTGCAGCCGGTTGAAAAAGCGATCCGCGCGGCGGGCCTCGGCCTTAATCCGCAGCTTGATGGCCAGATGATCCGCCTGCCAATCCCCGATCTCACTGAAGAGCGCCGCAAGGAGCTTGCCAAACTCGCAGGCCAATATGCCGAAAAAGCCAAGATCGCGGTGCGCAACGTCCGGCGTGATGGCATGGATGCGCTGAAGGCTGACGAGAATAAGAAGGAAATTGGCGAAGACGAGAAGAAGCGCTCCGAAGCCGATGTCCAGAAGCTGACCGATGACAAAATTGCCGAGATCGACACAATTTCCGGCGAGAAAGAATCGGAAATTCTCGAACTGTGACGGCTGAACCGGCTCGATCCGTGGATGACGCGGCGGCCGGCACCGGCAGCAGCGAGGGGAGCCCTCGCCATATCGCCATCATCATGGATGGGAATGGCCGCTGGGCGCAACGCCGCGGCCTGCCGCGCATTGCCGGGCATCGCAAAGGTATCGAAGCCGCGCGAACGGTCGTCAAAACGGCCGGCGCCTTGGGTATCGAAGTCCTTACGCTCTATGCGTTTTCGTCAGAAAATTGGAGCCGACCGGCGTCGGAAATATCGGATCTGATGGATTTGCTCCGCCGCTTCATCCGCAAGGAGTTGGAAGCGCTGGCGGAGGAGGGGATACGCATCCGCGTGATCGGGGACTATCAAGCCTTCGAACCCGATGTCGTTGAGCTGATCGATCGGGCTATTGCGCGAACCGAGACCAACAGCAAAGCCACACTCGTTGTTGCGCTCAACTATGGTTCGCAGTCGGAAATCACCCAATCAGTCCGCAAAATCGCTGCCGATGTAGCGGCTGGCACGCTGAAAGCCGACGAGGTCACCAGCAGCACCATTGAACGTCATCTGAGCACGGACGGCCTGCCGCCACTCGACCTTCTCATCCGCACGTCAGGCGAATGCCGGTTATCCAATTTCCTGTTGTGGCAATCCGCCTATGCCGAGCTCTATTTCACCGACACGCTCTGGCCGGACTTTGATGAGCAGTCGCTGCGCGATGCGGTATCCGATTTCAGCCAGCGCGAACGGCGGTACGGCGGTCTATGACCGAGCCCGCTGCGCCCGGCAGATTCCGCAATCTATGGACGCGCGCGATCACTGGCATCGTGCTCGTTGTCGTTGCCACCGGTGCGCTTTGGTTTGGTGAGTGGAGCTTCTTTCTGCTCGTGACACTGCTCGCTGGTGCAATGATGTATGAATGGTGCGGCCTGATGAAGGAGCCGGGCCGGAAAAAACTGACCGCTACTGTTTTAATGGTCGGCCTGATGATGCTGTTCAGCCCGACCTATGCGCCGGTCGATCAATCTGATGTCCTCGCCACGGCAATCATCGCGGCTACGGTTGGCCTTGGGCTTTGGAGCATCCGGCTTGGCATCGGATATCTCTATATCTCCTTCGCATGTGTCGCGATCATCTTCCTGCGCGAGCAAGGCGGGTTGATCCTCACACTCTGGACACTCGCGGTTGTCTGGGGAACCGATATGGGCGCTTATTTCGCGGGCAAGATGATCGGCGGCCCGAAACTTGCCCCCCGGGTCAGTCCCAACAAAACATGGGCCGGCCTGATCGGTGGCATTGCGATCGCCACGATTGTCAGCCTCGTATTCGTCCAGACGACAGAGCTCAGCCCCGTGATCATCGCACTGGCGCCGGCCCTGGCCGTTCTCGCTCAGCTGGGCGACTTGCTCGAGAGCTGGCTGAAACGAAAGGCCGATGTGAAAGACAGTTCCAACATCTTTCCCGGACATGGCGGAGCGCTCGACAGGCTGGATGGAATTTTACCCGTCGCGATTTGCGTCGCCGGCCTGACGGCAACCGGATGGTTGGTGTCATGAGCGTGAAGCGCATCAGCATTTTGGGAGCGACCGGATCGGTCGGCCAATCAACTCTCGATCTGGTTGCGCGGGAACCTGAGAAGTATGATGTCATCGCGCTGACTGCCTATCGCGATGTCGATGGACTCGCGAAAACCGCTCGGATGCATAATGCCAAGATTGCCGTGATCGGTGATGCGTCACTCGCGGCAGAACTTGCCGACACACTATCCGGCAGCGGCATTGAAACGGCCGCCGGCCCGGAGGCGATATGCGAGGCTGCGGCGATGGATGCCGACTTCGTAATGGCGTCAATTGTTGGTGCAGCTGGGGTCCGCCCGGTTATGGCCGCGATCGAGGCGGGAATCACTGTTGGCCTGGCCAATAAAGAATCACTTGTCTCGGCCGGATCGCTAATGCTCGACGCCGCGCGAAAAAAAGGCGTGACGATTTTACCCGTGGATTCCGAGCATAATGCAATCTTCCAATGCTTCGATCACGATCGACCCGACGGCATTGAGAGCATCATCCTGACCGCAAGTGGCGGACCGTTTCGGACCTGGACCCGCGATGAGATGCGCGACGTTACGCCTGAACGCGCCGTCCAGCATCCCAACTGGTCAATGGGCGCCAAGATCTCAATTGATTCCGCCACACTAATGAACAAAGGCCTTGAACTGATTGAGGCGCGTTACCTGTTTGATCTGCCGCCCGATAAATGCCGAATAGTCGTTCATCCTCAATCAGTTATCCATTCATTGGTTGAATATCGCGATGGATCTGTGCTGGCTCAATTGGGTGCGCCGGACATGCGAATTCCGATCGCACATACCCTGGCCTGGCCAAACCGGATGGATACGCCCTGCGAACGCCTAAATCTTGCCGAAATCGCCCGTCTCGACTTTGAAGATCCTGATCCCGTTCGCTTTCCGGCAATCGCCCTGGCGCGCGCTGCAATGGAGGCAGGAGGGGCTCGGCCAGCAATTCTGAACGCGGCCAATGAAGAGGCCGTCGCGGCATTTCTGGCCAAGCGGATCGGTTTCCTTGAGATTGCGACGATTGTCGCGGACGTGCTGGACCGCTATGCACCCGACGCGCCGCACAGCATCGATGACGTTTTTGCTATCGACGCTGAAGCCAGGACACAGGCCCAACAGCAAATGGACCGCATTTCTGCATGATTGAAACACCCGGTATTCTTTATTCCATCGGCGCGTTTTTGCTGGTCATCGGCCCGCTCGTATTTGTTCACGAGATGGGGCATTATCTCGTTGCCCGTTGGTTCAACACCAAAGTCGAGAAATTTTCGATCGGATTTGGTCGGGAGATCGCCGGTTGGACCGACAAGAATGATACCCGCTGGAAAATCGGCTGGCTTCCGCTGGGAGGGTATGTCCAGTTCGCTGGCGATCTCAATGCGGCCAGTCAGCCAGATCCTGACGCAGAAAAAATTCCATCCGACCAACGCGCTGAACTGTTCCAGTTCAAACCGGTTGGGCAACGCTTTCTGATTATCCTCGCCGGGCCGATGATCAACTTCCTTTTCGCAATCGTACTGTTCATGGGCATATTCGCGACATATGGGCAGGCCCAGAACGCGCCGATCGTCTCAATGATTTTTGAAGATTCGGTTGCCGAAGAGGCAGGTTTTGAACTGGGTGATGAGATTACCGCAGTCGATGGGCGATCAATTGATCGTTTTGACGAGCTCGCTGATTATGTGCGCCTGCGCCCCGGGCAGGAGATGGAGTTCACCATTGATCGTGATGGCTCCAATATTTCGCTGATAGCGGAAACCGCCGACATCACGGTCGAAGACCGATTTGGCAACGAAGCACGGATCGGTCGTCTCGGTATCCAGTCAGATGTGCTGGAGATGGAACAGCTGGGCGCAACTGAGCTTCCCTCTGCCGCAGTCGCACAGACTATTTCGAGCCTTGAAATGATCACCGTTGGCCTTGGCCAGATTATTTCTGGGCGGCGCTCAGTTGAGGAGTTGGGCGGCCCGCTGCGGATCGCGCAATATTCCGGTCAGACGGCTAGTCTCGGCCTTTATGCTTTTCTTTTCTTCATGGCAGCCATTTCGATTAATCTCGGATTCATCAACCTGTTGCCAATCCCCATGCTCGACGGGGGTCACTTGGTGTTCTATGCGGCGGAAGCCGTCCGCAGGAGGCCAGTAAAGCCAGAGGCACAAGAATGGGCTTTTCGTATGGGTCTTGCCGTCTTGCTGAGTTTCATGTTGATGGTGACTGTCATCGATTTGGGTTCGTTTGGTCTGTGGGAAAGACTGAGCGGGTTGATCGGCTGACTGTGATGGGGCAGGGCGAGTTTTTCCTAACGGAATAAGATTATAAGGGCGATTTGCGTGCATCTGAGTAACCCAAGAAAATCGAAACAGGCGCGGCTATCCATGCTGATGCTCGGCACGTTCCTGGGCGGCTTTGCCGCTCCCGTGATCGCGCAGCCGGCTGCGCAGTTCAACACCGAGGCCGATGTCGTCACAACTGACGAAGCGCTGCCAGAAGGTCAGATAATTCGGGCTGTACTGGTCGAAGGCTCGCAGCGTATCGAGCCGGATACGGTCCGATCCTATATCGAGCTACGTCCCGGGGCCACATATTCCCGCGAAGATCTTGACGAGGCGCTGCGCGATCTTTTCGAGACTGAATTGTTCAGAGATGTAGAGATCCGCGACAATGCCGGTGAGTTGACTATCGTTGTTCAAGAGAACCCGGTGATCAATCGCATCCTGCTCGAAGGCAATCGTCGACTTGATGATGATGACATCCGCGGTGAGATCCGCCTTGCACCGCGGCAAATTTTTACGCGCTCACGTGCCCGTGCAGACGTTGCACGTATCATTGAGCTCTATCGGCGTCGTGGTCGGTTTGCGGCATCGGTTGAGCCGCAGATGGTCGAGCTGGACCAGAACCGCGTCGATATCGTCTTCGAAGTCAACGAAGGTCCGCGATCGCGGGTCCAGCAGATCAACGTAATCGGCAATGATGTTTTCTCGGACAGCGATTTGCGCTCGGAGATGGCGACAAAGCAATCGCGCTTCTTCCGCTTCTTCTCCTCTAGCGATACTTTCGATCCCGACCGCCTGGCATTTGACCAGCAGCGACTTCGTCAGTTCTATCTGACCGAAGGCTATGCCGATTTCCGCGTCGTATCGGCGGTCGCCGAACTGACCCCGGACCGGCGTGATTTTATCATCACCTATGTGGTCGAAGAAGGTGAGCGGTATCGCTTTGGTGATCTCGAACTCGACAGCGATCTGCGCGACTTCAGTTCCGACCAGTTCAGCAGCTTCATCCCGATGCAAACGGGCGACTGGTATAACGCCCAGCAGATTGAGGATACGATCGACAGCCTCAACCAGACGGCAGGCCTGCTCGGCTATGCCTTTGCTGAGGCGCGTCCTGAATTTAACATCAACCGCGAAGATCGCACCATGTCGGTCCGTTTCCGGATCGAACAGGCACCGCGCGTTTATGTTGAGCGAATTGAGGTCAACGGTAACACGCTAACTCGTGACAAGGTCATTCGCCGCGAGTTTCGCCTGCAGGAAGGGGACGCCTTTAACAGCTTCCTAGTTCGGCGATCGCAGAGCCGCGTTAACTCACTGGGCTTTTTCCAGGAAAATTTCGAGATTGAGCAAACCCCGGGCTCAGCACCGGATCGGATTGTCCTGACCGCCAATGTGGAAGAAAACGCGACCGGCGAATTGCAGCTCTCGGCTGGCTTTTCGAGCCTTGAGCGGTTCATCCTCAACTTCTCGGTTCGCCAACGCAACTTCCTTGGCCGTGGTCAGGAACTACGGGCCGGCATCAACTATTCAAGTTTCTCGAATTCGATCGAACTCGGCTTCACCGAGCCATATCTTTTCGATCGGAACATCGCGATCGGTGTTGATTTGTTCCGGCGTGATTTCAATTCATTCAACTTTATCGGCAATGACCGAAACACAACCTATGAGCAGGTCAGCACCGGCTTCCAAGTCCGTGCGGGTGTACCGCTCACGGAATATTGGACGCTCGCCCTGCGCTATGGGTTGAGCCAGGAAGATGTTACGCTCAACGAGAACACCTTCTTCATCAACGGCGAATGTAGTCCACTGCTGGCGGGTCGTTTCCTGTGCGATACGATCGGCAATCGGATCATTTCGAGTGTCGGCTACTCGCTGGTTTACAATAATCTCGACAATAATGTGCGGCCATCACGCGGCCGCCGGATCATCCTGAGTCAGGATTTTGCCGGTGTGTTCGGCGACGTTCGTTACCTGAGAACGCGGATTGATGCCGATCAATTCTTCAATATCGGTTCTGGCTTCATTCTCGGTCTGAGTGCAGAAGCTGGTTATGTGTTGTCGTTCGAAAATCGCGGTGGCGTTGGTATCGACGATGTTCGCCTGACGGACCGCTTCTTCCTGGGCGAGCCCCAGATTCGCGGCTTTGATATTCGCGGTGTGGGTCCGCGCGTACAACGCTTCTCATATCTGCCGGGGACCAATGATCTTGTCACCGACGAACAATTCGTCACCGACGATGCCATCGGCGGCCGGGCATATTACCTGGCTCGTGCAGAGCTGGAAATTCCGCTTGGTTCAGGAGCTCGCGAACTGGGCTTCCGTCCGTCAATCTTTATCGATGCCGGTGCGGTATTCGGTGTGACGGACCCCGAGCTGCAAACTTTCCCCTGTCTTGATGCCAATGGCAATGAAGTCGGACGCACGCCGTGCACCGGAGATAATATCCCGGGTCCGGAGATCACCCGCTTGCTGGATCAGAATGGGGCACCTTTGTTCATCGCGCCGGACGGGACTTTGACCACGGACGCTATCGATGGCAATGGCGATCCGCTTACAGAAGCGAATCGTACAATCGCTCCGTTCCTGGAGCGGTTCGTTGGGGACTCGCCTTCGCCACGCGTCACAATCGGCGCCGGCGTATCTTGGAACTCGCCTTTCGGGCCGTTCCGTATCGACCTCGCTTACGCTCTTCTTCAGGAAGAAGGCGACGAGGACAAGATATTCTCATTCAATATAGGAACTCAATTCTGATGTTTTCAAAAACAAAAACCTTCTTCGCAGGGCTATTGCTTGCGCTTCCTTTGGTTGCTGCAACTCCCGCTCATGCCCAAGCACGCGGCGTTGGTGTCGTGAGTGTTGATGGAGCTATTCAGCAGACTGCGGCTTTCCAGGCCGCTGAAGCCCAGATCCAGTCGACATATGCGGCGCAGATCCAGCAGTCCCAGACCCGGGCCCAGGCTCTGCAGAACGAACTTCTGCCGCTCCAACAGGCCGCGCAGGCTGCACAGGCTGCAAATCCGAACGCTCAGACACCACCGGCTGCTGTTACAACCTTTGCGCAGCGCCGCCAGGCCGCTGAGCAGGAACTCGCTGCCCTCGGCCGACCGGTAAATCTGGCTCGTGCCTATGTCCGCGAACAGATCGGCGTGCACTTCAATGAAGCTCTGCAGGCTGCGATGACATCTTCGAATGTCGATCTCGTGCTCGAGCCAAGTGCAATTGCTGCATTGTCGCCAACGTCGACAGCCAACATCACGCCGGCCGTGACGACACAGCTTAACGCGCGGGTGCCAAGCGTTCAGGCTATTCCGCCTGCAGGCTGGAACCCGGGTGATACGCTGCGCGCCGCTCAGCAACCCGCTGCGCAGCCCGAAGGCCGGTGAGCGACACCGCTTCTGAGGACATGACCGCCATCGGCCCGTTTGATACCAAACGGGTCATGGCGGCCATTCCGCATCGCTATCCATTTTTACTCGTTGACCGGGTTGAAAAGATCGTCCCGGGTGAATCGATAACGGCCATCAAGGCTGTGTCGATGAACGAAGAGTTTTTCCAGGGCCATTTCCCCGGCCGTCCGATTATGCCCGGCGTCCTGATCATTGAAGCGCTGGCTCAGGCCGCCGCGATCATGGCCGTTGAAGAGCTCAATCTGCTTGAAAGTGGAAAGCTCGTCTATTTCATGGCCATTGACGGCGCCAAGTTTCGCGCACCCGTGGAACCGGGCTGCCTGCTCACGCTGAAGGTCGAATATGCGCGCAAGCGCTTTCCGGTCTGCAAATTTAGCGGTAGGGCCTATATCGGCGACACGCTGGCTGCTGAAGCAGATTTTACGGCAATGATTGCGGATCCGCCTGAAGATTAAACCGCATAGCTCACAGAGCGCAGAAACTCTTGTCAATTGGCGCGCTAATCGCTAGATGCGCGCCTTCGCTTGTATCGGCTGGTCGGTAACCAGCCATTTTGAAAGCTAGAATGATGAAATCCGAAATTCACCCTGATTACCACATGATCACGGTCAAGATGACCGATGGCACCGAATTCCAGACACGCTCCACCTGGGGCGCTGAAGGCGATACGATGAGCCTTGATGTGGATCCGAAATCGCACCCGGCATGGACCGGTGGCAGCCGTAATCTGATTGATTCCGGTGGCCGTATCGACCGCTTTAACAAGCGCTTCGGCGGACTCACGCTCAAAAAAGACTAGGCGGCTTAGCCGTTCGAATTATCTGGCATCGCCTCTTTTCGTACCGAGAAGGGGCCGATTGCTGTTGCGCATAACAGGAGAGACACGTGGAAGACTGGGAAACCGACGACGACGGCAACTTTAAGATGCTGCGATTTCACGGCTATGAATCGGCAACTTCGCCCGGAAATGTACTCCTGCGGATGCTCTATTTCACGGAAAACCCAGAAATGGCCAATGTGCCGGATGGTGTTCAGTTCGTAATGACACCAGACATGGCCCGCAAATTCGCCGCCGATGTGGTTGCAGCCGCAGAGCAGGCCGACAACAGCTAATCGCACTTGTCCTGCCGATCGGCGGTTGCGCCCATCAAACGGCGCGATAGACCACAGGCCAATGCGGTTATAGGATGATCTCCGAGACACTATCCGACGAGACGGAGGCGATCCGCTCTCATACGTCACCCTGAGGAGATCGAATTTGAAATTGGCAGACCGAATCATCGTTGTGACCGGCGCCGCAAGCGGCATTGGCGAAGCGCTGGCCCATCGCTTCCAGGCGGAGGGTGCCAAGCTCATCGTCTGTGCCGATCGCGATGCCGACGGCGCAGAGCGGGTGGCAACTGCCGTCGGCGGCATCTCCATTCCGACCGACGTCAGCAAGGAAGAAGATATCCAGCGCCTGATAGAAACGGTCGAAGGCGAGCATGGTCCGATTGACCTATTCTGCTCAAACGCGGGAATTGGCATCGCTGGTGGTGCCGAGGTCAGCAACAAAGGCTGGCAAGATATCTGGGATATCAATGTAATGGCCCATGTCTGGGCGGCACGTCATTTGATCCCGAAGATGGTGGAACGGGGAGGGGGCTATTTGCTTAATACCGCCTCGGCTGCCGGATTGCTGTCGCAAATCGGTTCGGCTCCCTATGCGGTTACCAAACATGCAGCCGTTGGCCTGGCCGAATGGCTTGCGCTGACCCATCGCGATGATGGCATCAAGGTGTCGGTTCTTTGCCCCCAGGCCGTGCGAACCGCGATGACCGCCGGTAACGAAGACGGTGTGGCTAGCATCGATGGTATGATGGAGCCGCCCGAAGTCGCCGAAGCCTGCGTCCGCACGATCGAAGAAGAGAGCTTCCTCGTACTACCGCATCCCGAAGTGCTCGAATATATGCGCAACAAGACCGGTGACTATGATCGCTGGATCGGCGGCATGCGCAAACTCAATCGTAGCTATCGCGGATAAAGGGAGCCTGCATTCATGATTTCCGGTTATCCCCTTGAGGGCGTGAAGGTTCTTGATTTTTCGCGTGTTCTCGCGGGCCCCTATGCCACGCGCATGCTCTCAGACCTCGGCGCAGACGTGCTCAAAGTCGAGCCACCGGAAGGCGATGTAACGCGCCATTTCGGCAAGCAGGACGGAGGCGTCGCTGGATTTTATCTGCAGCAGAATATCGGCAAGCGGAACATCAGCCTCGATCTCAAATCAGACGGGGCCCGTGCCCTGGTACTGAGACTGGCAGCCGAAGCAGACATTATCGTGGAAAATTATCGACCGGGCGTCATGCACCGGTTCGGCCTGGGCTGGGAGGACCTGAAGCCAGTGAATCCCAAATTGGTGATGCTGTCCATTTCAGGCTTCGGCCAGGAAGGCCCGGAACGCGGCCGGGCGGCTTATGCGCCGGTCTTGCATGCAGAAACCGGCTTGGTCGCGCGCCAGGCCCAAATGATCGGCGGTCCCGCTGGAGATGTACAAATGTCGCTCGCCGACACGTACAGCTCGCTCCACGGCCTTGTCGGGATCTTTGCCGCCCTGCGGCTTGCCGAGCAAACCGGTCAGGGTCAGCATATCGATATTGCGATGATCAATGTCATGCATTCGGTGGACGATTATGCCCATTGGGCATTGGACGGGGTCTGGCCCAAGCCGGATGAGAATATCGTCTGGGACGCGCCAGAGGGAAAACGAATCTTGATCACCGCCGATCTGAAATGGATCTGGCGAGTATTCTCAACCCGCGACGGGCTGGTCGATCCGACGCCGGACGGTGCCGATATCGAAACCAAGATTCAAATGCGCCGTGAAGCCCTAATCGAGCGGGTTGGCTCCTTCGAGAGCTTCGACGCGCTGATTGCCAAATTGGACGAATTGAACCTGGCTTGGGGTCTGGTGCGGGAGTTTGGCGATGACAGTTTTTCTGAACCCAGCGTTGAGCCGCGCGGCATCTTTGTCGACGTAAAAGATGATATCGGAGAATCACGTCGAACGGTCCAATCACCATATCGATTCTCGGAATCGCAAAGCGGTATCGGCAGTGACGCGCATGTGTCGAAACGCGGCGAACATAATGCTCAAGCCCTGACTGACTGGCTGGATATGGATGGGGCGGAAATCGAGGCGTTGATCAGCCAAGGCATTCTACAAAGCGAATGATTTGCGGCGGACGGCGGGCCATCAAATTGCATCGCGGCCAAGACGCCAATATCGTCCAATCGCGCACCGAATAGTGTTTCGCGGCGGGAATGACAGAAATGCCACTACCCTCAAACAATTCAATCAAAGGGTTGCCCCGTCCGCTGAGCTGCGCCAAACCAGTTTCTAGCAGCAACTAAAAGGGTGCACGCAGGGGCGCGTCTCTCATAAAAATAATAGCAGCTGCAACTTGGGAGGAATATTCATGAAAAAATCCATTTTACGCGACAAGTGCGCCCTTGGTGCCTTGGCCCTATCATTAGCCGCTGTTCCAAGCGTTGGTCAGGCTCAGGCTGATGACGGCGCGAGTGCGGACGACAATATCATTGTTGTTACCGGCTCTTACATTCGCGGCACACCAGAAGATGCAGCGGTTCCGGTCGATGTCTATACCGCCGCTGATCTCACGGCTAACGGGGTTTCTTCGCCTCTGGAGTTTATCAAGGACTTGCCCGAAGTCGGTAGCGTTCTTGGTGATTCCAACCAGTTTTCCACCGCTGCACAGGGCAATCAGGGCTTTGGCTCGATTAACTTACGCAACCTGGGACCGACGCGTACCTTGGTGTTGTTCAACGGTCGGCGCACATTAACCGCACCTGGCGCAGTCGGCGGCGGTTTTGGCGATACCAACTCCATTCCACTTTTCGCCCTGGACCGTATCGAAATCCTCAAGGATGGCGCCGCGGCAACCTACGGTTCTGATGCTATTGCCGGTGTTGCCAACTTTGTAACGCGGTCAGGATTTGAAGGCGTCGAGCTCGTGGGTGACTACGACTTTATCGATGGCTCGGACGATAACTATACCGCCTCCATTTTGGTTGGTCGCAACTTCGGCGATCTCAATATCATGGCAGGCTTTGGCTGGCAGCATCGTTCAGAGCTTCCGTCAACGGAACGGTCATATGGTTTCCAACCCTATGCCGTTAACCCATCGGCTTGGTCTGCATTGGCAACGCCGGGTTCTTTCTTTGCGCCGGGCTTTACCAACGATGTAGGCTGCGCAGAACTGGGCGGCACTCCAGACGGAATTTGCCGGTTCAGCTTCATTCCCTTTGATAATCTAGTCGAAGAAGAAGATCGCTATCAGGCCTATCTCCAAGCCGATGTCGATTTGTCGGACACTTTCCGTTTCCACGGTGAAGCAACCTATGCCCGGACGGATTTGGACAGCATCGGGACGTCGCCTGGCTATCCTCCACTCCAGGGACCTGGTGGTGCCAGACTTGGCGGCGGTTTCACCATTTCTCCCAATAACCCGGGCGCGCAAATCTTTGCCCAGCAAGCCGGCATTCCAGCGCCAGTGGGGCCCATTGGTATTTTCTTGTGGCGTCCGTTTGGCAATCTCGGCAACCCAACTGATCCCGGTCGGGGCTCAGGTCGGCAGACGGCAAATAACGAGGCCTGGCGGGTATCCGGTACGTTGGAAAAAGACTTCTCCGACACCTTCCGTGGTCAGCTGTCACTGACACGGTCCAACTATCAACGTTCGCGCAGTTCGCCTGGCTTTGTCGGTTCGCGTCTGCAGAATGCGTTGAACGGCTTGGGCGGAGCGAATTGTGACACGGTTGGTGGAACGCCTGGCGTAGGGCCATGTCAGTGGTTCAACCCATTCGTCAACGCCGGTCCTGGTAACCCAGCATTGGGACTGACCAATCCTTTCTACGTTCCTGGTAACGAAAACTCGATCGAGCTGATTGAGTTTCTCCAGGTTACCAACGGTGTTGAAGAAATCGAAGATACGTTTGTCATCGATCTCATTTTCTCCGGTGAGCTTGGTATCGATCTCGGCGCTGGTCCGATTGGTTGGGCCGTGGGCGCACAATATCGCGATCTCTCCTACACCACGACTCCGCTGAGGCAGGAATCCAACCTCAATGAAAACCCATGCGTTATCCTGGGGGATCAAAGTTGTCTTGGCGGTGCTTTGGACGGCGCAGGCTCGTTCATCTTCCTGGGCGGTTCACGGCCAGAATCCTTGAACCAGGATGTGCAGGCCATTTTTGCCGAGCTGGCGATTCCGATCACTGATACTTTGGAAGTGACGGCAGCTGCGCGGTACGAAGATTATGGCGGATCAATCGGATCGACCTTCAATCCCAAGGCCGCCGTTCGTTGGGAACCAACTGATTGGTTGGTGCTGCGCGGTTCGCTCGGAACCACCTTCCGCGGACCATTGGCTGCTCAGGTGTCTAACAACGCGGTGACGTCTCTTGCGGCTATCAACGCCGCAAATGGCAACTTTAAAGCGGTTGATATTGCTGGCAATCCAACCGATCTCGGTCCTGAAACGGCCTTTAGCTACAATATCGGCGCAGTCGTTGATTATGGCGGGTTCGTGTTCTCCATTGATTATTGGAGTTTCGAATTTGAAGACGAGATTACCACGACTGACGGTCAGGCAATTGCCAGCTCCGTTGTTCCGGTAGCCGGTGGCCTGGCCAATTGCGCAAGTCCCTTTGCCCCATTGATCACCTTTGATGGCGGCGCATGTGTGCAAGGCACAACGCTTGGTACGAACATCTCGCGGATCCTGACCCAGTGGGTAAATGGTCCCAAGACAACAACGTCAGGGATCGACTTCTCGGCCAGCTACACCACCGATATCGGACCCGGTGTCTTTTCAGTTGGAATCAATGGCAGCCACATTCTGGATTATGACATTGGCGATTTCAATTTGAACGGGAACCTGCTGCGGCCTGGTTTCAGCGCTGTTGGTTTGGCCAATCTGGATCGGCTTCCGGGCACAATCGCTCAGTGGAGAGGCAATGGCTACGTCAATTATAACGTGTCTGGGCTGAACCTTCGTTATGGCGTGACATATATTGACGGTGTTCGCGATGAGCGGTGCGATGGTCTTCAATTCTGTGCGACCACGAATTTCGGCGGCACGAATTTTGGCCGGAACATCTCAAGCTATACGCAGCATGATTTCCATGTGACCTATGACTTGCCGTTCACCGCATTTGATACACAGCTGCAGTTCTCGATTGAAAACTTCACGAACGAAGAAGCGTCAGAAGCAAGACTGCCGCTGGGGTACAACCCGTTCATCGGCAACACGTTGGGCAGGGTCTTCCGGCTCGGCGCCCGGGTCGGTTTCTAAGAGACCTAGCCTCCAAAAAAATGAAGGGCTCGCCAAGAAATTGGCGGGCCCTTTATTTTATCAGGTGATGGTGGCGGACAGGGTGGGATTCGAACCCACGGTGAGCGTGAACCCACGCTGGTTTTCAAGACCAGTGCCTTAAACCACTCGGCCACCTGTCCGCGTATCAGGGCGCTTATCCTGCAAACGCCCCAACGTGCAAGTCTTACGACGAAAAGCCTTTCCCTTGATCATGCCGCTATGGCAGGAGTGAGAAGAAAGGTATCCTGATGCGCAAGATTTTTCTCACTCTCATTATCGCGGTCTCCGGCCTGTTTGTCGCCATTCCTGCAGCCGCCCAGACTGATGCAGGCTTTCGCAACTATATGCAGGAATTGCGGGCGCAGGCGATTGCCGAAGGCGTCCGGCCAGAAACCCTGGACCGGATAATTCCAACGCTCAGCTACAATCCCCGCGTGATCAGGCTCGATCGCAATCAACCGGGTGGCAGCTTCGATGCGCCGATACCGCCATTTGCGCCCTATCAGGCACGCCATGTAAATCCGACTCGCATCAATGGCGGTGTCGCTACCTATCGGCGGGTCCGCAGCCAACTGCGTGATATAGAAGCGCGTACCGGCGTTCCCGGAAAGATCGCCATTGCGATCTACGGTCATGAAACGGGTTATGGCCGGATTACAGGCGATTTCGATTTGCCGCGGTCGTTGGCGACACTCGCCTATGAAGGGCGGCGGCGTGAGTTGTTCGCAGGTGAATTCATCGCGGCCATGAAGATGATCGATCGGGGTGTTCCGCGGGATCGACTGATCGGGAGTTGGGCCGGGGCTTTTGGCTATCCGCAATTCCTGCCGAGTGTCTATTTACGACTGGCAATCGACGGCGATGGTGACGGTCGGGCAGAAATCTGGCGTAGCGAAGCAGACGCATTGGCGTCGATTGGCAATTATCTTGAGAATGCAGGTTGGCGCCGCGGCCAGCCATGGGGTGTGGCCGTAAGAGTACCGTCATCGCTAGATCGCACTGCGATTGCCAATCGGACAGACGCTACGCGATGCCCCCGGGTTATGGAACGCCATAGCCGCTGGCTCTCAATGGCCGAATGGCGCGAACTGGGTATCCGCCCGCGCAATGGTGTATGGCCCGATGACCGGATCATGGCCACGCTTCTCGAACCCGATGGCCCAGGAAATACGGCCTATCTTCTCACCAACAATTATCGCGTGATACTCGACTATAATTGCTCGAATTTCTATGCACTATCGGTGGGGTTATTGGCTGATGAGATTGTTCGATAGCAGACATAAATGGCTGGCCGGCTTAGCGGTACTGGCTTTAGCGGGATGCGGGGGTGGTAGCCGCGAGCTACCACCAGCATCGGCTGGCGGGCAGGGCCCGATTACCGGAGAGCTTGTCTCCGATACGCCGGTCCGCATTGGCGCGCCGTATACGATAGACGGCCGAACCTATACGCCGTCCGACCCGTCCCATTATGATGAAGTAGGCCTTGCTTCCTTTTACGGTGAGGAGTTGGGCGGTCGTCCGACGGCCAATGGCGAGATCTTTCGGCCGGCGGGCATCAGCGCCGCACACCGCACGCTTCCGCTGCCATCCTATGTAGAAGTGACATCGCTCCAAACAGGGCGCTCGATCCTCGTTCGGGTAAATGACCGGGGCCCGTTTGCCGGTAACCGGATTATCGATCTGTCGATTGGCGCGGCGCGCCTGCTCGGTTTTGTCGAGCAAGGTACAGCGCCAGTGCGTGTTCGCCGCGTACAGCCGAATGAAGGGGATCGGACTCGCTTACGTGGAGGGCAAGCGGCACGTCCACGATTGGATGCATCGCCGCAGCTGTTAACGGCCCTGCGCGCGCAATATGAGCGCGGCGGCGGGATAATCCCGCAAGCGGTGCCATCGCCAGATGCGCCAGCCACTACACGCACCGTCAACGCGCCGCCATCTGCGCCCACCAACGGCAATCCGTCGGGCCCAGGCGTCAGTTGGGAAAATGCCAACTCACCGCCGTCGGCGACAGCAACGACTACACCGATTGGCACACCGCCGCCGACCGCAGCGCCAAGCGGCGAATATTATGTCCAGCTCGGCGCGTTTTCGAATGCAAACAACGCTCAGCGCCTCGCCAATCGTGCCCGGAGCCTCGGTGCGGTCCGTATCATGACAGCCGGTGATATCCGCCGCGTCCGCCTTGGACCCTATGCAACTCAGGCAATTGCGCGACAGGCATTATCCAGGGCCCGTTCAGCAGGATTCGGCGACGCCCGCGTACTTCGCGACACCAGTCGATAAGATGGGAAGAATGACAGAGATGAAAAAGGCACCCGCCCTACTTGCACTGGCGCTGGCGGCAGTCGCCTTTCCGACCCAGGCAGAGCGCCCGACCTATGACGGCGAAGCGCAGATTGCCTATCTCGTCGACATCAGCTCGGGCGCCGTGCTGTTCGAGCGCAATGCCCAGCGTCGTATTCCACCTGCATCGATGGCCAAGATGATGACCGCCCATGTCGCATTCGATCTTTTGGCGGAAGAAGAGATCACACTCGATCAGGAATGCACGGTGCAGCCGGATACTTGGCGACAGTGGCACGGGCCGAGTGCCGGTTCGACGATGTTCCTTTCACCAGGCGAACAGGTCAGCATCGAAAACCTGCTCTATGGAATCGTTACCGTCTCGGGAAATGACGCGAGTGTTGTACTTGCCGAATGCCTGTCTGGCACCGAAGACGCTTTCGCTGCCCTGATGAACCGCAAGGCGGAAGAGCTTGGCCTCGAAAACAGCAATTTCGGCAACAGCACGGGCTGGCCCGATGAAGGCCGCAGCTATGTGAGCGCGGAAGATCTCGCAAATCTCGCGATTGCGACCATCGAACGATATCCGGAATATTATAGTCAATTCTACGGGCGCCGTGAGTTCACCTGGGGTGAAACCATGAGCGGACAACCTATCACGCAGCCCAATCGCAACCCGATCATGGGCCGTGTGGATGGCGCAGATGGCCTGAAAACCGGCCATACCGAGGAAGCCGGCTTTGGCTTTACCGGATCGGCAGCCCAAGATGGACGCAGGCTGGTCATGGTACTCGCTGGCCTGGATTCCTATGGCCTGCGCGTCAGTGAATCGACCCGTTTCATGCAATGGGGATTCAATGCCTGGCAGGCTCTCACGCTGCTTTCGAGCGGCAATCGTGTCGGCACGGCTCAGGTCCAGGGCGGCAGCGAGAGCGAAGTTGGCCTGGTGGCACCACGCGATCTCGCGGTGACAATTCCGGCCGGGTTGGCGGCGGACCGCGAGGTCAAAATCGCATATCAAGGGCCAATTCGGGCACCGATTGCCGAGGGCCAACATATCGCAGACCTTGTCGTCGAGACCCCAGACATGCCGCCCCAGCGCTTGCCGCTGGTTGCCGAGCAAGCTGTCGAGGAAAGCGGGTTCTTCGGACGCGTATGGGCCGGCCTGATGTCGCTGCTCGGCTTCGGATAGGGCAGGGTGCGCGGAAACTTCATAACCCTGGAGGGCGGCGAAGGCGCCGGCAAATCTACACAGGCGGGCTTGCTAGCCGCTTGGCTGAGAGAACAGGGGACCGAAGTGGTCGAAACCCGCGAACCGGGAGGCACACCGGGTGCCGACGCCATTCGTGCACTGCTGCTGGAAGACGACGTCCCGCTTACCGCCACTGCCGAAGCGCATCTTTTCGCTGCAGCGCGCGCCGATCATGTCGAAAATCTGATCCGTCCGGCACTCGCCGAGGGCAAATGGGTCATTTGCGATCGCTTCATCGACTCAACGCTCGCCTATCAGGGGGCAGCCGGAAAAATGGGTGTTGATACCGTGCGGGCGATCAATGCGAGCGCGATTGGCGACACCTGGCCCGACTTGACCCTGTTGCTGCGAACTGATGGTGACACTGGAACACGGAGGGCAATCGCACGAGATGGAGCCGAGATCGATCGCTTTACCAATCGCGAATTCGCCTTTCATCGCGCGGTGGCCGAGGCGTTTGACGAATTCGCAGCGACGGAACCCGACCGCTTTGCTGTGATCGATGGCCGAAACGATATTGAGACAGTGGCACAGGAAATTCGTTCGATTGTCACCGAGAGGTTGAAGTGAAGCTCTTTGGTCAAGATGATGCAGTAACCGCCTTCCGCGATGCGCTGGACAGCGAAAAGCTCCATCATGCGTGGCTGCTTGGCGGTCCGAAGGGGATCGGCAAGGCCCTGTTCGCCGATATGGCCGCGCGCCGGGTGCTCGCACAGGCAGCGGCTCCCGAAGGGCTTGGTGAGGGCCTGTCCGTGCCTGAGAGCCATCCAACGGCGCAATTGATCGCGGCAGGCAGCCATCCCGACCTGCGACGCCTCCAGCGCCTGCCGCGAGATCGCAAACCTGACGAGTTGGCCCGCAATATTTCCGTAAACCAGGTTCGCGCGATTCAATCGCTATTTGCGACAACGCCATCCATGTCCGACTGGCGAGCCGTGGTGATAGACGCAATTGACGATCTTGAACGTTCTGCGGCGAATGCATTGCTTAAAAATCTAGAAGAACCGCCGGCAAAATGCGTGTTTCTGTTGGTGTGCCATAGCCCGGGTCGGATCCTGCCCACGATCAGATCCCGCTGCAGAATGCTAAAGTTTTCAAGACTTTCAGATGACGCCATGACATCAGCCATTGCCCAAGCGGAACCCGAGCTCGATGAAGCGGAGCGTGCGGCGCTCGTGCAGATTGGCAATGGCGCCCCTGGCCAGGCACTCCAATATGCCGGCCTTGATATTGCCGGCCTGGATGCGGCGATCCGTTCACTGATCGCCAAGGGCGATGCGGGAAATGACGCTCGTGCTGCCCTTGCCCAGTCTTTGGCCCTCAAAAAGGCGCAACCGCGCTATGAGGCGTTTCTCGAGCGCGCTCCGGCCGCAATCGCATCCTATGCGCGTCAGCAGGAGGGAAGGGCACTGGAACAAGCGGTTTCAGCGTGGGAAGAAGCCCGTTCGCTGGCGGGTGGAGCGCAAAGATTGTCACTCGATCCGCAAACCACCGTTTTCACGCTTGCCGGACTGCTCGCTTCGCTGCATGAACCCCGGCATGACGCCTGATTCCAAGCCATTCTACATTACCACGGCCATCAGCTACCCAAATGGGCGGCCACATATCGGTCATGCCTATGAGGCTATCACAACCGACGCAATTGCGCGGTTTTATCGACTTATGGGCCGCGATGTACGGTTTCAGACCGGAGTCGACGAACATGGCTTGAAGATGGTCAAAACAGCACGCGAGCGCGGTGTCGAAATCCGTGATTTTGCTGATGAAATGACCAGCTATTTCATTGATATGTGTGATGTTTTTAATATCAAATATGAGCGCTTCATTCGAACGACTGAAGAGGCCAATCATCGCGCGGCCCAGGCTATCTGGAAAAGAATGGAAGAAAAGGGCGATCTTTACCTCGATCGCTATGAGGGTTGGTATTCGGTTCGCGACGAAGCCTATTATGATGAAAAAGAGCTAATCGACGGGGAAGGGGACGAAAAACTGTCTCCCCAGAGCACACCGGTTGAGTGGACCGTCGAAGAAAGCTGGTTCTTCAAGCTGTCCAACTATCAGGATAAGCTTCTCGAATTATACAAAAATCACCCAGAATTCCTGAAACCCGATAGTCGTCGCAACGAGATTGCAAACTTCGTCAGCGGCGGGCTGCGCGACCTCAGCATTTCGCGCACCAGCTTTGACTGGGGCGTGAAGGTACCGGGTGACGATACACACGTCATGTATGTTTGGCTCGATGCACTCACCAACTATCTGACGGGTCTTGATTTTCCTGACGAAGAGGGGCTCTACGCGCACTATTGGGGGGAGGGCGCGGAAAGCGTCCATATCATCGGCAAGGATATTGTCCGTTTCCATACGGTCTATTGGCCGGCATTCTTGATGAGTGCTGACCTGGCGTTGCCGGATCGCGTATTCGGCCATGGATTCCTGCTCAATCGCGGGCAGAAAGAGTCTAAATCGCTCGGCAATGTCACCGATCCAATGGCCCTGGCTGAGACATTCGGCGTTGATTCCGTTCGTTATTTCCTGCTGCGGGAAGTGAGTTTTGGCAATGATGGCAGCTATTCAGCCGAAGCGATCGTCAATCGATGCAATGCGGACCTAGCAAATGACCTCGGCAACCTTGCACAACGCACGCTGTCGATGATCGCCAAGAATTTTGATGGAACAGTGCCGGATCCGGGTGACCCCACCGACGATGATGCCGCACTGATGGCCCTTTTCGATGCAATTCCAGGAAAAGCAGAGGCGGCGATGGATGAATTTGCCATCCATCAGGCGCTCGAGGCAATCTGGAAGGGTGCCGGGGAAGCCAATCTCTATATATCCGAGCAACAGCCATGGTCGGTGCGCAAAACCGATCCGGAACGCGCCGGGGCAATCCTGTATCGCTGCGCTGAAGCTGTGCGCCAACTCGCGATCCTCGCACGCTGGGCGATTCCGGCATCTGCGGACGCCTTGCTCGATCAGTTGGGGCAAGCCGCCGACGCACGCGATTTCGCCGCACTCGGTACGCCTCTGGAAGTCGGGCTGGAGCTACCCGCACCGCAGGGCGTATTCCCGCGGCTCGAAATCCCGGAGGAGCAGGGTGACAGCTAGGGTTTGAGCCCTTATCTCGGCGATATGTTCGTCGATAGTCATTGCCATCTCAATTATGAAGGCTTGGTCGAGCGTCAGGATGACGTGATCGCCGCTGCACAGGCGCGCGGTGTCTCAACGATGCTCAACATCTCCACGCGCGAACGCGAATGGGATGCGATCATCGCGACTGCCGGTAAGAGTGAGAATATCTGGGCCTCTATCGGCATCCATCCGCACGAAGCTGATGGGCATCCGGATATCGATACCGCCAAACTGGTCGCCAAATCTGATCATCCACGTGTGGTGGCAATCGGCGAAACCGGACTGGACTATTATTATGAGCATTCCGATCGCGAGCAGCAGAAACGCAGCTTCCGTGCGCATATTGCAGCGTCCCGCGACACGGACCTGCCACTAATCGTCCATACGCGCGATGCTGAAGAGGATACGGCGGAAATTCTGGCGGACGAGATGGGGAAGGGGCCGTATCGCGGCGTCATCCACTGTTTCACCGCAAGCCAGGACTTTGCCGATATCGCGCTCGACCTTGGTTTCTATATCTCGATTTCGGGTATCGTAACGTTCAAGAACGCCAAGGATCTTCAAGCCACGGCAGCCAAGCTCCCACGGGATCGATTGCTGATCGAGACAGATTCTCCGTTTCTCGCCCCGGTTCCCAACCGTGGCAAGACGTGTGAACCTGCATTTGTCGCTGATACCGCCAATTTCCTTGCTGAGCTGCGCGGTGAGCCGGTTGAAGAGCTGGCCTCCTTTACGACCAGCAATTTTCATTCGCTGTTCGACAAGACGGTCGCGTGAAGCTGCGCATTCTCGGTTGCGGCACATCGGCCGGGGTTCCGAGGATCGGCGATGATTGGGGCGCATGCGATCCCGAAGAGCCGCGCAATCGGCGCATGCGCTCTTCAATCATGGTGTCTGCCGACAATCACACCATCCTTGTGGATACCGGGCCTGACCTGAGGCAGCAGCTGCTGGACGCGGGCACCAAGCGCATCGATCATGTGGTCTGGACCCACGAACATGCCGATCACTGCCATGGCATTGATGAGTTGCGGCAGCTTTATTTTGCCCTGGGCGGACCCATTCCGTGCCTGGCGCGACCCAGGACGCTGCGCGAGCTGCAACAACGGTTCGACTTCGCCTTTCGCGGCAACGGTCCCTATCCATCCTATGCGCAAGGCATGGCGCTTACGGATCGTGTAATGCTCGGAAGCATGACTGTAAGTGCGGCGGACATGCCGCATGGAACAATTACATCGGCCGCATTGCGGTTCGAGCATGGCGGCAAGAGCATTGCCTATACGACCGATTTCACCGGCCTGCCGGCCAAGGCTTTCGAATGTGTCGAGGGTGTGGACGTCTGGGTCGTGGATGCGTTGCGGCGCCGAGAGCATCCGACACACCCACATCTCGCCCAAACGCTCGCATGGATCGAAAAAGCCAAGCCTGGTCGCGCTATCTTGACGCATATGGATCACAGCATGGATTATCGCACTCTGTGTGAGGAGCTGCCGTCGGGTGTCGAACCTGGCTATGATGGATTGGAGGTCGAGCTGTAATGACAGACGGGCAGGGCCAAAGCCTAATATGGGCGATCGTAATGCTGGTGATCGTCGGCAGCGCGCTGATCAGCCGCAGAATTCCCATTGGCCAGGCGGCCAAGATGGCACTGGCCTGGATCGCCATATTTGCCGTCGGGCTGACAATCTATGCGTTTCGCAATGATATCGCATCGGTGGCGCAACGTGTCTGGTATGAAATCAGTCCGCCGGAAACCGTTGCCCAAGGAGACGCGCTCCAAATTCGGAAATCGCCGGACGGCCATTTCTGGGTGGATGTGCAGCTTAATGGGAATGTTGAGCGGTTCCTTGTCGATAGTGGCGCAACCGTGACCGCACTCTCAGTCGGCGCTGCGCAGCGCTCGGGTATCCAACCGAGCGGCGGCTATCCGATGATTCTCAATACAGCCAATGGCGCCATCGCCGCAGATCGCGCTGAGGCCGCGACGCTTATCGTTGGTACGATCCGGCGTGAAAACATGCCGGTAGTCATCGCCGAGGAATTTGGCGGTACTAATGTGCTCGGCATGAATTTCCTTTCATCGCTGTCGAGCTGGAGCGTTGAAGGGGAGTGGCTACTGCTCGAGCCGTAAAAAGCGCCGGGCGGTGATGGCGATCACATCAGCGTAGCGGAAATCTTGCGAAATAGCCTTCGTCACATTGAACGGAGGAAATCATGAAAAACACTTTTGCAATACTCGCCCTTACCGCAGCGCTCGGTCTGTCCGCAACCGCAGCAACGGCTCGCGATTCCCATGCCCAATGGGTTGAAATACAATCAATTTCACAGCCGATCTACCAGCCCGGTGGAAGCGCTCATGCGCCGCGAAATCCCGGGAATTTTACCGGCCCAGGACAAACCAGCCAAGTCGGACTGTTACTGCCGGCTGTCCAGTCTGCGCGAGAAGCTGCACGCCGCAATTCGCAGCGGGCCGCACCAGGCGGACTTCCGCGCGGCTATACGCGTCAACCCAGCAATCGCTCGCCACGACTGGGCCAGGACGGCAACGATCTGCTGATCGTGAATAATGGCGATGGCAGCGACTTTAACACACAGCCGCCATCATCGTCCTTCCGTGGCGGTGTCCGGGTCGCGACTGGCGATGTGAACGGCGACGGCCAAGACTAAACCGGCAAACTACTGAAAAGAAACGGCTCGGTCATCACGACCGGGCCGTTTTCATTTCCAGTGATCGCCATCACGGACCGTCCGACGTTGATACCCCATAGTGCTTTTGTCGCGTTTGAAGGAGTAAGATCATGAAGAAGATGATTGCAACATTAGCCCTTGTCGCGGCGGCCGGCCTTGTCGGTAGCGCTGCGTCAGCCCAGGTAGGGATCTATCCAGGCGGACTTCCGGGTGACCATATCAGCCATGGCGGGCCAGACGGCTATACCGGCCATTGGTCCTATGGCGGACCGAACGCCGGGCCAACCAATCTTCCGGCAGCGGTATCGGATGCACAACGTGCCGCCATCTGGGGCGCGTTTGGCACCAGATTCTACGGAACACGCGGATTTGGCCGCGATAGTGGGCTTCGCGATGAAGTCATCCGACTGGAGGATTCACGCGATGGCGATGCCATATTGCGGCGCGTCGAATAGCAATCGCAGAGTTATTGGCTCTGATAAGCGCTCCGGCGCTTGGCCGGGGCGCTTTTTGCTTTTAGAACCGGTGAGAAGGGCTATTTCCCTGGATCCATGAATAATTTAACATAATGTATATTATCGGGATATAAGATCGATGGACGTGACGCGCCCCTCTCAGCCAAATGACAGTCTCGGCGATCGCATTTCACGCCTCGCCACGATCATGGAGCGCCTCCGAAATCCCGACACCGGCTGTCCATGGGATGTCGACCAGGATTTCGCTTCAATAGCACCATATACCATCGAGGAAGCCTATGAGGTCGCTGACGCGATCGAGCATGGCGATATGGCGGCGCTGAAAGACGAGCTCGGCGATCTCCAGCTCCAGGTCGTCTTTCACGCCCGCATGGCCGAGGAAAATGGCGATTTCGACTTGTCAGCCGTAATCGATGGAATCTCGGATAAAATGGTCCGCCGGCATCCGCATGTCTTTGGCACAGAAGCAGAAAATGGTGAATCAGGACCAGGCTGGGAAGCGATCAAGGAGGCGGAAAGGGCGGAGAAGGGCCGGGAGAGCGCCCTGGACGGAGTGGCGACCGCCCTCCCCGCATTGCTACGCGCTGAAAAACTGCAAAAACGCGCGGCCCGCACGGGCTTTGATTGGCCTGATGAAAGTGGCCCGCGCGGCAAGATTGATGAGGAAATCCGCGAAGTTGAGACGGCCGAGACCGATGCGCAACGCGCCGAAGAAATTGGAGACTTGCTCTTTGCTGTGGTCAATTGGGCCAGGTTTCACAAAATCGATCCCGAAGCCGCCCTCCGCCATGCAAATTCCAAATTTGAACGGCGTTTTCGATCTATGGAAACACAAGCTGGAGATGGTTTCACCAAGCTAAGCCTCGAGAAAATGGAAGAATTATGGGTGATTGCCAAATCTGAAAAGGCTTCACCCGAGGATCAAGACCGCCTCTGGAATTCTACCAAATCGCAGGAATCCTATTGACTGGCCACCCGACCCTGGAATCGCGCCCAATCGATAGCGGAAAGACTTACCGATACTTCTAAAGTATCGCCTTCAACATCCTGTTTGATAACTTTTCCGTTACGATGGAGCCAGGCAAGATTCTCGCCGTCAGACACCGCCAGACTGACATCATGCACTGCACTGCCCCGGTCCAACTGCTCGACCATCAGGGAGCGAAGCGCCTCGACCCCCTCCCCGGTTAATGCTGAAACCGCAACTACATCGTCTCGCCGGTCAGCGGCAGTGCATATCTGGTCATGCGTATCCTGCGGTAAAGCATCGATCTTGTTCCATGCCTCAATCATGGGGACATCCCCTTCCCCGCCGGCGCCGATTTCCGCCAAAACCTGCTCAACGTCCAACCGCTGCGCATCGCTATCCGGGTGCGCGATATCGCGAACATGGACGATCAAATCAGCCGCATTCACCTCTTCAAGCGTTGCCCGGAACGCGGCAACCAGCTGGGTGGGCAAATCCGATACAAATCCAACGGTGTCTGACAGTATAGCCTTATCGAGGCCTGGCAATGCGATCTCTCGCATCGTTGGATCAAGGGTGGCAAATAGCAGGTCTGCCGCCATGACGTCACCGCCGGTCATCTGATTGAAAAGTGTAGATTTTCCGGCATTTGTATAGCCGACCAGTGCGATAACCGGCCAGGGTGCCTTTTGCCGTCGAGAGCGATGCAGCGTGCGGGTTCTGCGGACTTGCTCAAGCTCTTTGCGCAGCTTGGCCATGCGATCCCGGATCATCCGCCGATCGGCCTCGATCTGCGTTTCACCTGGGCCGCCGAGGAAGCCGAAACCACCCCGCTGCCGTTCCAAGTGAGTCCAGCTCCGGACGAGCCGGCCGGCCTGATAATCAAGATGCGCGAGTTCGACCTGCAATCGACCTTCTGCGGTTGCTGCACGTTCCCCGAATATTTCAAGAATAAGGCCAGTTCGGTCGATGACCTTGACCTTTAGTTCATCTTCAAGGTTCTTTTGCTGAACGGGCGTCAAAGCGGCATCGACTATCGCGATACTGGCCTCCGCCAGACGGACATCAACCGCCAGTCGATCAACCTGCCCTTTGCCAAACAGCGTAGCGGGACGCATCTGGCGGAGCCGGAGCGCTTTTTTCTCTACTACATCGATGCCGATAGCTTCAGCCAGGCCTGCAGCCTCTTCAAGCCGCGCATCGCTGTCACGGCTCTCTTCCCGGCCGAAATCGGGGAAGATGACGAGCGCGCGATCGCCGCGCCTCAGTCCGTCCAATTCATCGCGATCAAAAACGCTCAAGGCTGGTTATCGGGATCTGCGCTGCCAAGATCGACCGGATTGCTGGGCTGGACGGTCGAAATTGCGTGTTTGTATACGAGCTGAGATTGTCCATCCCGGTTCAAAAGCAGGCAGAACAGGTCGAAAGCCGCGACTTCACCCTGCAGCATCACGCCGTTCACAAGGAACATCGTCACTGGATCGCGATCGCGCTTCACAGCGTTGAGAAAGATTTCCTGCAGCAGCTTGCCGCGTTTTTCCTCTGCAAATGTCTCTTCGATCTCCGACAGATCAACCGGGCCACCCGGCATAATCGTTGAGATTGCATGCTTGTACACCAACTGCGACTGGCCATCACGGCGCAGCAGCACAGAGAAATTATCAAACCAGGTGATTACGCCCTGCAATTTCACGCCTTTTACGAGGAACATCGTAACTGGTGTTTTCGATTTGCGCAGCGTGTTGAGAAACAAATCCTGAAGTATGTTGACCTTTTCAGCCATTATGGCCTCCGGTTCTTGGCGGGTCGTAGCCCGCTGGGCATCGTTAATCGACGTCTCACGACGAGGCGGCGACCCGCCTCACCCTGAAATGTAGGTCTAACAGCGCCTGACTTCAATCAGTTGTTGTTCTTCTTGTTTTCGTTGAGGCCCAATGTCTTGAGCTTGCGGTGCAAGGCCGAGCGTTCCATCCCGATGAAAGTCGCCGTCCTGGAGATATTGCCTGAGAAGCGACGAATCTGAACGCGCAGATATTCGCGTTCGAATGTTTCGCGTGCTTCGCGAAGCGGTGTGCCCATAATTGCGCGCGCGCCCTTGTCCGGCGTAATCTGCAGCTGATCTTCGAGAATTTCCGCCGGCAACATATCGGCATCGATCCGGGCAATTCTGTCGCCTGGCGCGAGAATGATAGTGCGTTCGACAATGTTGCGAAGCTGGCGAACATTGCCCGGCCATTCATAGGCTTGCATTGCGGCGATTGCTTCGTCCGATATCTCCGGATTTGGCACCCGACGCTCCGACGCGTAGCGCGCGGCAAAATGCTCGACCAATGCGGGAATATCCTCGCGACGCTCGGCGAGTGGTGGAAGATGAACCGGCACAACATTGAGCCGGTAAAACAGATCTTCGCGGAATCGACCTTCGGCAATTTCCGTTTCCAGATCGCGGGCTGTCGAAGAAATCACACGGACGTCGACATTTACGAGACGCTGTCCGCCGATGCGGTTGAAGCGTTGATCGGTAAGGACGCGCAAAATACGACCTTGCGCCGCAAGCGGCATGTCGCCAATCTCGTCAAGAAAAAGCGTCCCGCCATGGGCCTGTTCAAGCAGGCCCGGCCGTGCTTTTTCGTCTTCTTCCGTACCGAACAGTTCTTCCTCAACTCGCTCAGCCGTCATGCGCGCCGCACTTACGACGACGAACGGTGCATTGGACCTTCCGCTCCAGCTATGCAGCAAGCGCGCGGCCACTTCCTTGCCAACGCCAGCAGGTCCGGTGATCAGCACCCGGCTGCCGGTTCCTGCAACGCGTTTCAACGTCGCGCGAACCCCATTGATGGCGCTCGAATTGCCGGTGAGCTCGTCTTCTTCGCCAATCCGCGCCTTGAGCGATTCATTTTCGCGGCGCAGTCGATCGGTCTCCGTCGCCCGTGATACCAGATGGAGCAGGCGAGCCGCCTCAAATGGTTTTTCGATGAAGTCAGCCGCACCCCGGCGGATCGCGGCAACGGCCGTATCCAGATTGCCATGGCCAGAAATCATCAGCACCGGCAAGCTAGGATCGCGCTGCTTGATCTCGTCCAGCAGATCCAGGCCGTCAAGTTTGGATCCCTGTAGCCAGACGTCGAGCAAGACCAAAGATGGCCGGCGGTCCTCCAGCGCGGCGATCGCTTCATCGCTGCTTCGTGCGGTGCGCGCCTCATAGCCTTCATCTTCCAGTACGCCAGCGACAAGTTCGCAGATATCTGCTTCATCATCGACTACGAGAATATCGAGCGACACTAGGATGTCTCCTCTTCGTTACGCGTTAACTGAAACAGGCGATCGTCGCCCTCTGCATCGGCCTCGGCCATATCCTGAAGCGGTCTCAGCGCGGCATGATCGAGCGCTATCCGTACCCGCGTTCCGCCGCCATCCCGGTCGGAAAAAGCAACCGTGCCAAAATGCTCTTCGACAATCTTTTTGACAATCGCCAACCCCAAGCCAGTGCCACTTTCTCGAGTTGTCATATAGGGTTCGGTCAATCGCTCACGCTCGGCGGGCAATCCGACGCCATTATCTTCTACCGTTATGACTGTTCGATCATCTTCGAGGATGACGCCCAGATATACTGCGCCGCCAGGCTCACCCTCACCATGGCGTTGCTCGACAGCCTCGACGGCATTTTTGACCACATTGGTCAATGCTTGTCCAAGCTGGCGTCGATCGCAGACGAGAGATGGGACATCGCCTGCGACCTGCTGATCGAACGTGATCTCAGGATGAGCCACTTCGTGCAGGAACACCGCCTGTCGAGCGATATCGACAATCGATTCTTCGCGAAACACCGGCTTCGGCATCCGCGCAAATGAAGAGAATTCATCGACCATCCGGCGCAGGTCGCCAACCTGACGGACAATTGTGCCGGTCAGTTTGGAAAACACGCCGCTATCCGGATCGGCCGCGTCACCAAAGCGCCGTTGCAGCCGCTCGGCAGCAAGCTGAATGGGTGTCAGCGGATTTTTGATCTCATGTGCGATGCGGCGCGCCACGTCAGACCAAGCTGCGCGTCGTTGATCGAGTAGCTGCTGTGTGATGTCGTCAAAGGTAAGCACATGGCCGCCCTGGTCCTCGACGATCTTCACGGCCAGTGTTTTCAGTTCGCCGCCACTTGTCATCTGGATGGTCTTTTCGCTTTCCCCACCTTCCAGCAAGCGATCGAGCTCCGGACCGATTGAATCGAGACATTCACCCATCACAGCCTGCTGGTCTGCTTCCATGAGTTCAGCCGCAAAGCGGTTGATCAAGCGGATCCGGCGCTCGCCATCTACGGATACAACACCTGCCGTCACACTCGACAACACCGCCTCGGTAAAGGCTCGCCGACTATCGAGCTGGTCGTTGGCCAGGACCAGCGCACCGGTTTGTTCTTCGAGCCTTCCCGTCATGCCATTAAAAGCGCTCGCCAATATCCCGATCTCATCCCGCGAATCTGGTTCGGGAACCCGCGTGGTCAAATCGCCGTCAGCCACTTTACGTGCCGCCTCGACAAGGAATCCTACCGGCCGGACCAGACGATCCGCGACGGTCAAAGCAATCCAGATCGCAGCTGCAACGATCAACAGAGAAATGACGAGCAGTGCTGCGTTAAACCGCAACTGCATAACCTGACCGCGATCGATCAGCTCATCATAATCATTTAGGATAGCGGTTGCGCGTTCGGTTTGCAGTTGCATCTGCGGATCAGAAGCCCGGGAGGCGTAGATTAGGAAAGGCGAATCCTCAGCAAAACGCGCAAGCGCCTCGAACCGATCACCGGCGTCATTCACGGCAGACTGGCTTTCGGCATCCAAGGTGGCGAGCAGCGACGCCGTCAATCGTGATTCCATCGATTCATCGTCTGGATTGACGAGCGCGACAGTGCGGACTTCGCCCCCCTCACCCACCGTGAAAATGGCGGCATCCGACAGCTCGCGCGCATAGACTTGGAAGGCGAAGTTCTCGACAAATTCTGGCGTCTCGAAAGATCGCCCCTCTACCAATGGCGCGAGGTCAGCGGCCATCGTTCGCGTTTCCGCCTCAACCTCTTCGAGGCTTTGGACATAGAAATCCTGCGCAAGACTACCGGCATTCTCCAGCGTATCGCGCGCGCGCTCGGAGAACCAAAATTCGACGCCATATTGGAACAACAGGGAAGCAAAGATCACGACGAGCAATGTCGGAACAGCCGCAATTCCGGAGAACAAGGCCACCAATCGTACGTGCAATCGCCCTTTGCCGCCGATCGGTGAACGCGCCGCTCGCCGTTGGGCAATCCGTCTTGCCATCAGCACCATCAAAAACATCGCTGGAACCAGCAATGAGACCAGTAACAAGGCAGTCAGAAATGGCGTTAGGAACAGCTCGTCCGATTCCTGGCGCGACAAGATGAAGTAAGTGAGCGCGACCATAGAGAGCGAAATACCGAGCGTGATCAGCTCAATAGACGGCATAAACCAGCTCGCACGACGGAGGCCCTCGAGCCCCCTCTCTTCGCTGGTCACATCATTGGTAGCTGCGTCGCTTGCCATCGTTGCACGGCTAACACAGGCGCGTTGCATAGAAAACACAGTTTTCCATGGCACCCGCGATATTCTGCCGATTAGGAAGGGCGCTCTGCCGCAACTAGTCTCAATTCCGCATCAGGCCGCGGCGCGATCAACTGCAGGTCCAAAGAAATCGGCCAGCATTTGCAGCACCTGCTCAGGATCGATTTCCTGGTTTGCGCGATTGCGAAACTCAGCCGAACCCGGCAGTCCCTTAGTATACCAGCCAATATGCTTGCGAGCGACTTTGACGCCGACGTCTGGGCCGTACAGTTCCAGCATGTCGCGATAGTGGCCGGCAATCACATGATACTGTTCGCCAAGCGAAGGATCAGGGCGACGCTCGCCATGGTTGAACCAGTGCATTACCTGGCTGAGCAGCCAAGGTTTGCCATAGGCACCACGGCCGATCATCACGCCATCCGCACCAGATAATCGCAGCGCTTCCTCAGCATCTTCAATTGAGCAGATGTCGCCGTTGACGATCACCGGGAGAGACACGGCCTGTTTTACGTTCGAAACAAATTCCCAATCCGCATGCCCTTTATACATCTGGCAACGCGTGCGACCGTGGACCGTAATCATCTGCGCGCCAAGATCCTCGGCGATATGGGCGAGCTCGGCGGCGTTCCGGCTGTTATCGTCCCATCCGGTGCGCATCTTCACAGTCACCGGCACATTCACGGCCTTTACCGTTGCTTCGATCAGCGAGGCAGCAAGCGGAAGATCCCGCATCAAGGCAGACCCGGCATCGCCATTGACGACCTTTTTGACCGGACACCCCATGTTGATGTCGATAATCGCAGCGCCACGATCTTCGTTCAAGCGCGCCGCTTCCGCCATCACCTTGGGTTCACAACCTGCAAGCTGCATCGATACCGGCTCTTCAGTCGGATCCCAGGACGCTTTCTGGAGAGACTGTCGGGTTTCGCGGATCATCGCATGACTGGCGATCATCTCGGTCACATTCAGTCCCGACCCATATCGCCGGACGAGACGACGGAACGGTCGATCGGTGACGCCGGTCATCGGCGCCAGGATTACCGGCATGTCGATCGTCAACGGACCGATAGAAATAGGATCGAGTTTCATCATCTTGCGTATCTGTCTGCTCTCGTGATGGGGCGCATCTAGTGACAAAGCCGTTGGCGAGCAAGCTGACGCTCGGCTAAGGGGTCGCAATGGCCGACGCAAAACCCCGAACCACTGCTCTGATTGTGGCCGCCGGAAAAGGCGAACGCGCGGGCGGCGAAATCCCCAAACAGTTTCGGCGATTTCGAGGAAAGCCGGTTCTCACACATGCGATCGATGCGCTGGCCGTCCACCCTGCAATCGATGAAATTCGCGTTGTGATCGGATCTGGCCAGGAAGAACTGTATCGCGAAACAATCGAAACAAAGGAGCTCGGCGATCCAATCATCGGGGGCACCACGCGGCAAGAATCCGTTCGCAATGGCCTAGAAGCATTGGCGGCAAGCACTCGACCGGACCGTGTGCTGATTCATGATGCAGCGCGACCATTTACCCCGATAGCGGTCGTCGATCGTCTCGTTGGCGCACTGGATAGTGAGACCGCCGCAATTCCTGCCCTACCGGTTGTTGATAGCTTGGCCCGAACAGACGGCAGCACCGTCGATCGAGCAGACTTTGTTACCATCCAGACTCCGCAGGCATTTCATTTCGATGCCATCCTAGCAGCGCATCGGGCCTGGGCTGCGGATAGCTCGGCAACCGACGATGCGGCAATTGCCCGCAGTGCGGGGCATGAAGTTGCGCTGGTTGAGGGTGATCCGGCGCTCAAAAAGATTACTTTCGCAGAGGATTTTGCAATGCCCTCTCCCACCATCACACGCACTGGCCTTGGCTATGATGTCCACGCTTTTGAGGATGGCGACCATGTTTGGCTGTGCGGTATCCAAATCCCGCATTCAAAAAGCCTGGCCGGTCATTCCGATGCCGATGTCGGACTCCATGCACTTACAGATGCAATCCTGGGCGCCCTTGGAGAAGGCGATATTGGTGATCATTTTCCACCCAGTGATCCGCAATGGAAAGGCGCCGCTTCTTACCGCTTCCTCGAACATGCGCGTGATCTGACCACTGGCCGTGGCATGGCGATTCATCATGTCGACCTGACTCTAATCTGCGAAGCACCTAAGGTCGGGCCGCATCGGTCCGCCATGCGCACGCGAATTGCTGAGATACTCGCCATTCCGGAGAGTTCGGTTAGCGTGAAGGCGACGACAACTGAGCGGCTCGGCTTTACAGGCAGAGGCGAAGGGATTGCCGCACAGGCGATTGCAACGATCGGATAACTGGGAGGGGAACCATGAGATTGAGAAAACTGGCCGCAGGAGCGGCATTGATAGGCATGTCCGTTCAGGTGGCTGCGCAACCGGCCTGCCTGACAACCGCCGAGGCAGAAACACTCGTCCAGGCGATGCTGCCGAGTTTGATCGATAATGCCAGCGAACAATGCGCGTCGTATCTTCCAGCCAACAGCGCAATCGTTGCGCGCGGAGATGCCCTGAGCCAGCGTTATACGCCTGCCGCCGACATGGCACGCGATGAAGCTGCGGGCCTCGCCTTGCGGGTGCTTGACAACGGTGAAGATTCACCAGGCCTTGATGCTGAATCTGGGGGCGAATTGATTATCGGCTTGTTCGAAATGGGTATCGGAGTTGCGCTGGCTGAAATGCTCAATGCAGAAAGCTGCCCCACGGCGGATCGTGTCTTCACGGCCCTGGAACCCCTTCCCTCCCGAAATTTCGCGGGACTGCTTACGCTCTTGATCGAGATCGGCAGCGCCGATGATGAGGAAGAGGGTGAAAGCCCTGGTCCATTTGCAATCTGCCAGACCGCAACCGGCTGACCAAGGATGAACCGGTGAACCTTCTTCCCGACGCACTTGTCGAAAAAGCCCGCGAGGTCGTCGATCGCAACCGCGCTACTGGCCGTCGAATCGTGGTCGCAGAAAGCTGCACAGGCGGGCTCGTCGGCGCCGCCCTCACCGAGATAGCCGGCTCATCGGACGTGTTTGACGGCGGTTTCGTAACCTATGCCAATGAAGCGAAGATCGGCCTGCTCGGGGTTAATGCGGATGTCCTCGAAACTTTCGGCGCGGTGTCAGAAGCTGTCGCTTGGGCGATGGCACTTGGTGCGCTCGAACGAACGCGCGCCGATATTGCCGTTTCGATTACCGGTATCGCGGGTCCTGGCGGTGGAACCGACAAGAAGCCTGTGGGCACGGTTGTATTCGGTCGCGCGCTTCGAGGCACCGATCCGGAAAAAATCGAAGCCTATCAGAAAACATTTGAGGATAATGGCCGAGCCGGTGTGCGCCTTCAGGCAGGGCTATGGGCGTTGGAGCTGCTGCTTCCCGAATAGCCGGAGGAGCCGTAGAGTTCGTCGGCACGCGCTTCGAAACTGTCGGTCATCTTCCGCAAGGCGCGATCGAATACCTGCCCCGCAAGGCTTTCGAACATCTTGTTCCTGAACGCGAAATCGACCAGAAACTCGATCGTACATCCGCCGTTCGGATCGGGTTCAAAGCCCCATTCATTGTGCAGATATTTTAACGGCCCATCGAGATAATCGACAGATATCCGCCCGGGCCGTTCCTTGTGCACTTTTGAGGTAAAGGTTTCGCGCAGGGATTTGAATCCCACCACAAGATCGGCCACCATTTCCGTCTCACTGTCAGACCGGATCCGTGTTGCGACCACCCAGGGAAGAAATTCTCCATAGCGACCGACATCAGCCACCAGTTCAAACATCTGTTCAGCGCTATAGGCTATGTGGCGGGATTCGCTATGACGGGGCATCGATTGGTGGCTTAGTCCTTCGCCAACTTGGCTTCGCGCGCGGCCCGCAGCTTTTCGAAATCATCACCAGCATGATAGCTGGAGCGCGTCAGTGGGCTGGAAGCCACCAAAAGGAAGCCCTTCGCGCGAGCAATTCCGGCATAGGCGTCAAATGCCTGCGGACTGACAAAGTCGGCAACCTTGGCGTGCTTTGGTGTTGGTTGGAGATATTGGCCCATGGTCAGGAAGTCGACCCCGGCGGATCGCATATCGTCCATCACCTGATGCACTTCCATCCGCTCTTCTCCGAGGCCCAGCATGACGCCAGATTTCGTGAAGATTGACGGATCGAGGCGCTTTACCTGCTCGAGCAAGCGGAGCGACGCATAATAACGCGCGCCCGGACGAATGGTCGGATACAGACGCGGCACCGTTTCGAGATTATGGTTATAGACGTCCGGCCGCGCGGCAACGATTGCTTCGACCGCCGCTTCGGACTTGTTGCGGAAATCGGGTGTGAGGATCTCGATTGTGGTGTTTGGTGTCGTGGCCCGCAAGGCTTCAATCACTTTAACGAACTGGCTGGCACCGCCATCGGCCAAATCATCCCGATCCACCGACGTCACCACGATATGCTCAAGCCCCAGCTTTGCAGCCGCGTCCGCCGTGTGCTGAGGTTCCAGGGCATCCACCGCAGACGGCATACCGGTTTTCACATTACAAAAGGCGCAGGCCCGGGTGCAGACATCGCCCAAGATCATCACCGTCGCATGCTTTTTCGACCAGCATTCGCCGATATTCGGGCACGCCGCCTCTTCGCATACGGTGTTGAGGTTCAATTCGCGCATCAGCTTGCGCGTCTCGTTGAACGTATCGCCCATCGGCGCCTTTACGCGGATCCAATCTGGCTTGCGCTGGCGCTTGGGTGATTTTTCAACAGTTTCGATGGCAATTGCGTCGGTCATGCGGCCCAAATAGCAATGCACAGGGGTGAATCCAACCATAGTTGGCAAGCTGCAAGGGATCATTTAGCGCACAATCATGGACATCGTGATCGCCACGCTGACCTCGCCGGTCATCCTCTTCTTCATTCTTGGCATGTTGGCGGCCTTTGCTCGGTCCGATCTTGCGATACCCGAAGCGATCGCCAAGGGCCTTTCACTCTACCTGATGGCCGCGATCGGGTTGAAAGGCGGCGTTGCCGTTTCGGAATCCGGTTTCACGCCGGATTTGGCACTTGCAGCCGCCGCCGGTGTCGCCCTCTCCTTCCTTATTCCCTATTTTGCGTTCGCTTTATTGCGGAGCTTCGGTCGGCTCGACCAGGTGAATGCCGGCGCTGTTTCGGCCCATTATGGCTCGGTCAGTGTTGTCACCTTCGTCACGGCTACGGAGATTTACACCGGCCAATCAATCGGCCCTGCTGGCTATATGGTCGCGGTGCTCGCACTGATGGAAACGCCAGCGATTATCAGCGGTCTGATGCTCGCCCGGCGCGGCGAAAAACGCGCAGACAGCGCGGGCGGCGGATTGATGCACGAAGTCCTCCTCAACGCCTCGGTGGTCCTCTTGATGGGTAGCTTCCTGATCGGCCTTGTCGCGGGCCCATCCGGGTTCGAAGCGATTGCGCCCTTGTTCCAGATCCCATTCACCGGCGTCTTGTGCTTCTTCCTGCTCGATATGGGCCTAGTTGCAGCGCGCCGGCTGGTCGAATCCCGGGCGATGACAGTGCGGCTGACCATCCTCGGCATCCTGTTTCCGATTGCCAATGGCGTGATCGGAACCGTGTTGGGCACCGCTATCGGCCTTGATGTCGGCTCTGCGGCCGCGCTGGGCGTGCTTGGTGCCAGCGCCTCCTATATCGCGGTTCCGGCAGCCATGCGTATGGCGCTGCCCGAAGCGGACCCTGGCCTCTATCTTTCCATGTCACTTGGCGTCACCTTCCCATTCAACATCATTTTTGGCATTCCGCTGTTCGCAGCCCTTGCGCAGGCGATAGGATAACCATGGTTGAAACCGTAACCCGCAAACGCATCGAGATCCTGGTGGACAAGCCGCTCGCGCAAGTCCCGATCCAGGCGGCAGCGGATGTCGGCATTGCCGGATATTCGCTCGTGCCCGTCCAGTCGGGATCCGGCCGGCATGGCAGCTGGCGCAATGACCGTATCTCTGGCGCAGAGAATAAAGTCCTATTCCTGACCATCGCATCTGAAGACAAAGCCGATGCATTGGTTGAAGCACTCGCGCCCAAACTTGATAGCCACAGCCTGCTGCTCACGGTTGCCGATGTACAGGTTGTCAGAGGAGACCGTTTCTAATGCCTGAATTTGGTGCGCTGCTTGATGGATACTACCGCTTCCGCGCTGGCGACTACGCCGCCCAAAAGCGTCGTTATGACAATCTCGCAGATGAGGGACAGCACCCGCCCGTGATGATCATCGGCTGTTGCGATAGCCGCGTCGATCCCGCTACGATCTTTGATACCGTTCCAGGTCAGATGTTTGCCCTGCGCAATGTGGCCAATCTGGTTCCGCCCTATCAACCCGATGACGGCCTGCACGGTGCTTCGGCGGCTATCGAGTTTGCGGTGGTCCATTTGGAGGTGCGCCATCTGGTCGTGATGGGCCATGGCAAATGCGGCGGCATCTCGGCCTCGCTCCATGGGGAGGGTCGCGGCGTACCAGGCGAGAGTTTTATCGATGACTGGATGACGATCATCGAGGACGGTCGCAACCGGGTTGTCGAACGCGTGGCTGCCGACCCCTCCCTTGATGCCCAACGCGAGTTGGAGCTGGAAGGTATTCGAACCAGCCTCCGCAACTTGCTCACCTTCCCCTATGTTGCCGAACGTGTCGAAGCGGGAACACTCAAACTCCATGGTGCATGGTTCGCAATTTCCGAAGGCGAACTGCATGTCATGGATGATGAGACTGGCGAATTTGCCCCCGCCTGAGGGCCACCCCTCCCCTAGCCAACTTCTTTCCGGCTGCTAAGGCTGCCGCATGGAAACCGGCCAACTCATATCCCTCGCCCTTTATTTCGTCCTGATGCTCGGCATCGGGCTATATGCCTGGCGAACCTCCACCGACGATGTCTCCGGCTATATGCTGGGTGGCCGCAAACTCAGCCCGGCCGTCGGGTCACTGAGCGCCGGCGCATCGGACATGTCCGGCTGGATGCTGCTTGGCCTGCCGGGCGCCATCTATGTTTCCGGTCTCAGCGCAAGCTGGATCGCAATCGGCTTGTTTATCGGCGCTCTGGCCAACTGGATCGTCGTCGCACCGCGGTTGCGGGTCCATACCGAAGTGGCGGACGATGCCATCACCATCCCCGACTATTTCGAAAAACGCTTCGCAGACAATTCGCACATGCTGCGGGTCATTTCTTCGATCGTCATCATCATATTCTTCACGCTGTACACATCGAGCGGCGTCGTAGCGGGTGGCAAATTGTTCGAAAGCGCCTTTGGTGCCGACTATGCACTTGGCCTCTGGATCACGGCGGGCGTAGTGGTCGTCTACACATTGTTCGGCGGGTTCCTCGCGGCCAGCCTCACCGATTTCGTGCAAGGCTGCATCATGTTCGTTGCGCTCGTCCTCGTACCGGTTGTCGCGCTCACAGACATTGGCGGCATGGAAGGCCTGCGCACAACGATATCGGGCATCAACCCCGAAATGCTCAACCTGTTTGGCGGCGTGACGTTGATCGGCGTGATATCCGCCATGGCCTGGGGCCTGGGCTATTTCGGGCAGCCCCATATCATTGTCCGCTTCATGGCGATCCGCAGCGTCAAGGATATGCCGCGGGCCCGCAATATCGGCATGACCTGGATGGGTGTCACCCTGATCGGCGCGCTCTCGACCGGGCTTATTGGCCTTGCCTGGGCGACGCAGAATGGCTTGGCGGTCGATGATCCCGAAACGATATTCATCCTGCTCAGCCAGGTTCTTTTCCATCCGCTGATCGCCGGTTTCCTGCTCGCCGCGATCTTGGCCGCGATTATGAGCACCATCTCATCGCAGCTTTTGGTGTCGTCGAGCTCGCTGACCGAAGATTTCTATCGCATTTATCTCCGCCGCGATGCGAGCCAGGGGGAACTGGTGCTGATCGGGCGCCTTTCCGTGATCGCCGTCAGCCTGGTGGCGATCATGCTTGCCTATAACCCCAACAACAATGTGCTGGGACTGGTGAGCAACGCATGGGCGGGCTTTGGCGCCGCATTTGGCCCGATCATCCTGCTCAGCCTCACCTGGAACCGGATGACCCGCAACGGTGCCTTGGCGGGCATGATTGCTGGCGCGGTGACGGTGCTTGCCTGGATCTATGTTCCAATCCTAGCCGACGGTGCTACCCTTTCCTCGCTGATCTATGAGATCGTCCCGGGCTTTGCGGTATGCGGGATCGTGGCGATCGCGGTCAGCCTGTTCGGCAGCGAACCGGACCAGGCCATCGCGGATACCTTTGAACGGGCCCGCGCAGTGCGTACTGGTTGAGTGAGGAGATCGAAATGTCCGACATCCGCAATACCGATCATGCCAATATCGCGTTGCTGATCGACGCGGATAACGCCTCGCATCACGGCATCGATCCGGTCCTCACCGTGCTTGCCGAGCTCGGCAATGTGAATATCCGGCGGGCCTATGGAAATTGGCGCAAACAGGCGCTCAAAAACTGGGTCGACAAGCTGCATCGCTATGGCATCGAACCGCAGCAGCAATTCGATCTCACCAAGGGCAAGAATGCCACCGACATGAAGATGACCATCGACGCGATGGATTTGCTGTTCGGCGGCCGGGTCGATGGCTTCGGGATCATGAGCTCGGACAGCGATTTCATGCCGATGGCGATGCGCATTCGCCAGGATGGCATACCCGTTTATGGCTTTGGCAGCGGCAAGACACCCGAAGCGTTTCGCCAGGCCTGTACGCGTTTTATTGACGTCGAAGCGCTGATCCGCGCCGAGAAGGAAAAGAATGACGGTGCGAATGGCGAAAGGAGCGAAGTGGACGATGATGTCGTTGCGCTGCTCATCGATGCCTATGACGCCGCCAAGCGCGATGAGAACGGCTTTGCCGCCCTGTCAGCCGTCGGCCAACGCGCCGGCAACCGCTCCAGCTTTGACGTTCGCAACTATGGCTATACCCGGCTCAGCGATTTGATCGAAGACATTCCCAATTTCGCCACCGAAAAACGCGAGCGTGGACAGGTGTGGGTAAAGAGGGTGCGGTGATCGCCGCTGGCGATTGAGCGGAAGACCTCGGATTCGATCCCCTCCCCGCATCGTCACCCCGGACTTGATCCGGGGTCCAGTGCGCCAGGCACCCTTATTTGCGGCTCTGGATGCCGGATCAAGTCCGGCATGACGGTTGGTTTCACCGCAGCTTCTTTAGACTAGCGCGTCAGTTTCTTGTAACTCATCCGGTGCGGGCGATCCGCCTCGTCGCCCAGGCGGCGGAGCTTGTCTTCTTCATAGCTTTCGAAATTGCCTTCGAACCATTCGACATGGCTATTGCCTTCAAAAGCAAGGATATGGGTCGCGAGGCGATCGAGGAAGAAGCGGTCATGCGAGATGACCACAGCGCAGCCGGCAAAGCTTTCCAGCGCCTCTTCAAGCGCACGCAGGGTTTCCACGTCGAGATCGTTGGTCGGTTCATCCAACAGCAGCACATTGCCGCCCTCTTTGAGCATCTTCGCCATATGCACACGGTTGCGTTCACCGCCCGATAGCTGGCCGACCTTTTTCTGCTGGTCGGTGCCCTTGAAGTTGAAGGCGCCGACATAAGCGCGCGTCTGCACTTCATGCTTGCCGAAGGTGAAGATATCGAGCCCGTCTGACACTTCTTCCCAGACATTATGGTTCGGATCGAGCGCATCGCGGCTCTGGTCAACATAGCCGAGCTTCACCGTTTCGCCGATCGAGATATCGCCCGCATCGGGCTCTTCCTGTCCGGTGATGAGCTTGAAGAGCGTAGTCTTACCCGCACCGTTCGCACCGATCACGCCGACGATACCGCCAGGTGGAAGGCTGAAGGTCAGATCGTCGAAGAGCAATTTGTCGCCATACGCTTTGGTCAGCCCATTGGCTTCGATCACCTTGCCGCCAAGCCGTTCGGGTGTCTGGATGAGGATCTGCGCCTTGCCGGGTGAACGGTTTTCCTGGGCTTCAACCAGCTCATCAAAGGCCTTGATACGCGCTTTCGATTTAGTCTGGCGCGCCTTCGGGCTCTGCCGGATCCAGGCCAGCTCGTCCGAGATCGCCTTTTGCTTGCCCTTATCCTCGCGCTCTTCCTGTTCGAGGCGCTTGGATTTCTTGTCGAGATAGGTCGAGTAATTACCTTCATAGACAAAGTAGCGACCGCGATCGAGCTCGAGGATCCAGTTGACGACATTGTCGAGGAAGTAGCGATCATGGGTCACCAGGATCACATTGCCCGGATAGTCGACGAGATGTTTCTCGAGCCAGGCAACGCTTTCCGCGTCCAAATGGTTGGTCGGTTCGTCAAGCAGCAAGATATCGGGCTTGTCGAGCAGCAAGCGGCATAGCGCGACGCGCCGCCGTTCACCACCGGACAGGCTTTCTACGCTGCTATCGCCGGGTGGGCAGCGGAGCGCGTCCATCGCGATTTCCAGCTGGTTGTCGAGCGTCCAGCCATCAACCGCGTCGATCTTCTCCTGAAGTTCGCCCATTTCTTCCATCAGCTTGTCGAAATCGGCATCTTCGGGCGGGTCGGCCATCATGCCGGAGATTTCGTTGAAACGATCGACCAGATCGGCCACCGGGCGAACGCCATCCATGACATTCTCTTTGACGGTTTTACTGTCATCAAGGTCCGGCTCCTGAGCCAGATAGCCAACCCGAATTCCCTCGCCCGGCCACGCTTCGCCCTGAAATTCGGTATCGATACCGGCCATGATCTTCATCAGCGTCGATTTTCCCGAACCATTGGGGCCGACGATGCCGATCTTGGCATCCGGATAGAATTGCAGATGAACCTGGTCGAGGATCGGTTTGCGAGCGCCGGGAAAGCTCTTGGTCATGCCCTTCATGACATATGAATATTGCGCGGCCATGGGTCGATTACGCTCCGAAATGGGAATGTGGGAATTTCGCCGCGATGTAGGGGTCCGAAGCCGAATTGGCAAACGCTGAAACGCGCGGTAAGCGACTTGGATGCAAAAAATCATCCTCCCCCTCGCGCTATGCGCCGCCGCCCTGCCCTCCACCCTGGCTGCCCAGCCCTCTGACGCTGACATCGCCGCGATGCGCGATGCCGCGATGGAGGGCGACACGCTGGCCTATGCAATCACCGAAGGCCTGACGACCGAGATCGGCCCGCGCCTCGCTGGCACAGAAGCCGAAGCACGGGCCCGGGATTGGGCAATCACCCGGCTCACCGAGCTTGGATTCTCCAATGTCCGCAATGAACCGTTCCAGATGCCAACCTGGGTACGCGGCGTGGAGACGGCAGAGATTGTCTCGCCCTATCCGCAAGAGATGCATGTGACCGCACTCGGCCGCAGCGGATCGACTGGCGCTAATGGCATTCGTGCTGAGATTGTCGCCTTTGAAGATGTCGAAGCTTTGCGCGCCGCACCGATGGGCAGCCTTGAGGGAAAGATCGTCTATGTCGGCCATCATATGGAAGCTGCGCAGGATGGCTCCGGCTACGGATTTGCTGGACCAACCCGCTGGATCGCACCTTCGCTCGCATCCGAACGCGGTGCCGCAGCAATTGTCATCCGCTCGGTTGGAACGGCCAACCACCGCAGCCCGCATACCGGTGGTACCAACTGGGCAGACAGTGTCACGCCAATTGCCGCGGGTGCACTCTCCAACCCCGACGCAGACAATCTTGAGCGGATGATCGCCCTCGGCCAACCGGTGTCCATGCATCTCACGCTGACGCCGCGGTGGATCGGTGATCAGGAATCGGGAAATGTCATCGCCGAAATCCCGGGCGCCGATCCGGATGCGGGAATCGTTGTTGGGGCCTGTCATGTCGATAGCTGGGATTTATCTCCCGGCGCCTTCGACGATGCCTCGGGTTGCGGGATTGTGACCGCCGCAGCCCATGCGATCCTTGAAAGCGGAATACAGCCGCGCCGCACGATCCGCCTGTTTTGGGCGGGTGCCGAGGAAGTCGGCCTGCTCGGTTCGACCGCCTATTTCCAACGCCATGGTGCCGACAATCATGCGCTGGTCTCCGAATCTGATTTCGGGGCAGATCGAATCTGGCGTGTCGAATTCGCACTTCCAGACGGCGCCAGCGCCGATGCCGATCGCGTAACCCGCCTGCTGGCTCCACTGCGCATTCCACGCAGCACCCTGCCCGCCTCGGGCGGCCCTGATGTGCGGATCCTCGCGACAAATGGCGCTCCAGCCATTGATCTTCAGCAGGATGGCACCCGCTATTTCGATCTGCATCACACGCGCAACGATACACTCGACAAAATCGATCCTGCGCAAATGCGGCAGAATGTGGCAGCCTGGATCGTCATGTTGGCCGTTATGGCGAATAGCGAGGCGGCGCTCTCACCCACTGAAATCGCTGAATAATCCGCAGAAATCCGTGCCGAGACGCAGTAATCCGAACGCCCCAATTCGATACGGGTGTTCAATTACAAGTTGACGTTCCGTGAATGCACGCTATTGCACCCCGCTGGGATTGGCGCAGAGCCAGGCCCTGATTTATTGCTATGGGAGCACTTAATAATGAAGAAACTTAGCTTTGCGCTTGCGTCCGCCAGCCTTTTTGCGTTGGCCGCATGCGGCGAAACCGCCACTGAAACCGCCGATGAAGGCGCTGAAGCCGTTGAAGAAGCAACGGAAGAAGTTGCTGAAGAAGCAATGGCCGAAGGCGAAGAAATGGCTGAAGACGCCATGGCTGAAGGCGAAGCAATGGCTGAAGATGCCATGGCTGAAGGCGAAGAAGCTGTTGAAGATGCAATGGCTGAAGGCGAAGAAGCCGCTGAAGACGCTATGTAATTCAGCGGTTGGCCGATTAGGCCAGCCAACGAAAAGAAGGGCGCTTCCCGTTGGGAGGCGCCCTTTTTTTATGTGCGTTATACGGATCTCGGCGCGGGTAACAGCTCGTAGCTGCGACCTGTCCCCCAAATGCTTGATGTCCCGGACAACATCCGCCAATCTGACCTTTGAAACCTAGGGGAGAAAATCCGTGAAACTGCTCATGAAACTGCTGTTGGCGATCTGGTTTGCGGCTCCTGTAATGGCATCGGCAGACGTTTATGACGATATTCAGGAACGCGAGCAGCTAATTGTGGGTGTTTCCGTATTCGCGCCCTGGACCTACACGGACCGAAATGGCGAGTTGGCAGGCCATGAAATCGATATTGCGCGCCGGATCGCAGAAGATCTTGGTGTAGGAGTGCGATTCGAGCTGTATAATTTCGAAGAGGTTTTCGACGCGCTCGCCAATGACGAAATCGATATGATTGCTGCGGGTGTCGCGATGACGGCCGAGCGAGCTCGACGGTTCCATTTCTCAATTCCCTATTTCTCCACCGGCGTGACAATTGCCACGGGCCCATCCGCAACCGGAGAGCTCACCGGTATTGCCGACTTCAATTCGCCCGAACTCACCATTGCCGTGGTTGAAGATACTTTGGCCGCTCGGGTTGCCGCCGAACAACTTGCCGATGCCAATATCAGCCGCTTCTCGACCGCCAGCGGAGCGGAAGGCGCCGTTATGACAGGCCGGGCCGATGCCTATGTCGCCAGCGTACCAGAACTCCGGATATTCGCACTACGAAGCGGCGGAACTGTCGCCCTGCCCCTTGATGAGCCTATGGTTTCCAGTGTGGCAGGCTTTGTGCTCCGCAATGACGAAGAGCGCCTGCTCCACTTCCTCAACAGTTGGGTCCATATGCGCGAGGCAGACGGCTATCTTGAAGATCGGCACCGCTTCTATTTCGATACGCTCGATTGGGCGGTGGACATGGTCCAGCAGTAACGGCTGGCCCGCGCGACACGGAATGCGCGAACCCAAATTCCGGTGATATTGAAAAATGGTCGGGGAGACAGGATTCGAACCTGCGACCCTCTGTTCCCAAAACAGATGCGCTACCAGGCTGCGCCACTCCCCGACCGGAAAAGGGCCCTTAGTCTGTGTAGCCGAGAAGGGCAATGAAAGAATTGGTGGGCCCGGAGGGACTCGAACCCCCAACCAAGCCGTTATGAGCGGCCGGCTCTACCATTGAGCTACAGGCCCCACCCTTTCACGGGCCTCGCCCTGCCAAAGGTCGCCTGCCGTGGCAAGCCGCTATTTCATCACCAAAGCTTATCCACGCGCGCGATCGGCTGCCGCGACAATATCGGCTGCGCGGACGGCTGTAACGCCATATTTGGCGAACAGTTCGAACATCGCATCCCACCAGTCGTAGAATGTTTTGAGCTCTGCGGCGTCACGCACATAGGGCGTGTAGCCGGGTACGACCGTTGGGGAATGATAGGAAAGGCCGATAATTGGCTGGCCATCCTTGATCAGCCGCTCGGCCGCCTTGAGCGCGACATGGATGGGATTTTCTTCGGGCGTGATCGAGACACGTTGCAAAAGCCGCGACCGTGCCAACACCGACCGCCACAACGGGATTTTTTTGCCCCAGGCAAATAGCGGAGCGCCCATCCCGCGCAGTGGCCCAATAAAGGTTGAGGTGAGCGGCAGTTCGAGAAGCGTACGTCCCGGGCCCGCCCAGAAGGGATTTGTAGTGTATCGCGAAAAATCCGGCCCGCCTTCGTCGGAATAATCGAACAGCGCCCGGCCCGAAGTATCCATGCGATACCCAGCTTCCTCGAGCAGTCGCGCGGTTTGTTCGCCGATACCGTAACGGCCTGCACGATACAGCGTTGGGCGAACCCCGATCCGCTCAGCTATCCGTTCGGTAAGATTTGCAAGCTTTGCCTGTTGCAGCTCAACCGGAAGATTACCGGTAAAGCTGGTCAGGCTCGAAACCTCCTCATCATGAGGCGGATTTACCCATGGATGGAGTTGCGTACCGATCTCGCATCCGTCCTGGGCATGCATCTCGGCTATTATAGCGGCACTGCGATCATTATCGACGATTGGATAGTCAACCATATAGGCTGGCAGCGCCCCGGCCTCGCGAAAGAAACGCTGCGCTTGGGGCAGGCCTTCCATTGCCTCAACTGAGACATTGTCTCGGCTCAGCGGTTCATCCCAGTCGAATTCTTCTTCGGTATCGACGAAAATCACATAGTGCGGGCCGAAATCTTCCGGAAGTTTCGCATAAGCACGCTTATCGGCCGGACGATCAATCCGACCAACTCGGCGTTCCGGTCGGTCGCCTGCGCCATCGGCACGGCTGGTGTTATTAACTCCCCCGCTCACCCGGCAAGGCGCTAGCATCTTTTGCGGGCACGTGCAGGACAAATTTGCGTGGTTCAATATCGAGCCGGCCATCTACCTCTTCAGCGATGTTGCGCACGAGGCGCAATGCGAAGCCGAGACCCAGAGCAGGAGCGTCCGGCCAATCACCATCAGGTGAATAGCCTGGATCCAACAATGACGTTTCTTCTTTTCCTTCTAAAAGCTTAGGGCGATCAAAGTTGATAGCGACGGCATTGCTCAGGCGGCGATTTTCGCATGTAACGGTGATGGTTTCACCGGCACCGGCAAGGCCGACCGTTGATGAGAGCATTCGCTCAACCATCCGCTCGATCGCGATCGGATCAGCCGCTAGGGGCAACAGGTCTTGTGCAATCCTTACTGCGAGGATCACGCCGCGGGTCTTGGCCTGTTCGACATACTCATCGTGCAGCCGCTCTAGCAGGACCGGCAGGTCGACCGTCTGGCTTTCAAAGTTCAACCGATCGGTCTGTGCCCGCGCGGCGGTATCGATATCGTCAATCGACTGAAGCAGCCGAACCGCCTCTGCAGCTATACCCGCAGCGCGCTCGCGATAGATCGTCGAGACCGGGCCGAGCAGTTGGCCATCTATCATTTCAGAAAAGCCAATTATCGCATTCAATGGCGTTCGCAGTTCATGGATCAACTGACGCAATGAGTCGGGCGCAAGATTTGATCCGAATAATCCATCCGATGCTGTCGCTGAAGTTGCAGCGTCCTCATCTCGGCGCGGTCTCCGCGCCATCCCGCGATACCCCGCGAAGCGGCCATCATTCTCTCCGAAAAATGGCACGGCCGAGATGCGCCAGTCGCCTGAAGCAGAGCCTTCCCCAGCAACCACAAGACGTGCGTCACGAAATGGCGCCCGCTGGCGGAACGCGCCTGCGGCATGGCCATCAACACCAAAATCCAGTGCGTCAGCGCTGAAACCTATGGTCTGGCCGATCAGAGGACCACGTGGTGCACCCTCGACCCAGCGGATCACTCCGTCGGGGCCAGCCTCAAAGCGGAACTCGTGCACACGTTGCTCATCACGGGTCGACGCCTCGCCGTCACGAGATTTGCGAAATGCTTCGATCCGATCAACCAGAGTGCGAATCTGCTCCATATTTCCGGTTGGCGATTCGGTCTTTGGCAAATCTGGCAATGCCGATGCCGCATCAAGTTCCAGGATATCCGCCTCAGGCTCAATCGCAGCGCCCACCGGCCGCTCCAAGACCATGTCCGCAGCTCCAAACTGGGACAACGCCTCAGCAACTTCGGGATCAAGATCGTCGCGGTGGCGCAGTAAGGCCCTCGAGCTGCCTCTCATCTGCGGCAAGAGATCAATCCAGTCATCCGGATCAAGGTCGACCCCCAACAACACAGGCCGCGCAATTTCCGGAGCATCTTCTGCAAAATGCGCGCACAACCAGGCGGGAATCCGTCTACCGGAAAGCGATTGAGCCGCTTTCAATCGAGTATCGGGCGGGACATCGGCTTGCCATTCGTCAAGTAAAGCAAAGGCTTGGATATGTTCGGGATCGAGCGCGATATCTTCACGTTGGGCGAATAGATCGACCAGCTGACGCCATAGTGACACGCGCGCGTCAGCCGAGTTACGCGGCTGCGCCATCACCGTTGCCAGCATGTCGTCAAATCGCATCAAAGGTCCTCATCCCGCTTCTCCGTCACCAATGCGGATAGCGGTCTCGAGATAGCCGCCGACAATGGTTAACGAAAGCTACCATTTTGATCCGTGCGATACTGGGACAATTGCTTTTCCGTGACATATAATTATAACTGGGAGAGCTTTTGTGAAGGATTTGACTATGACGGCCGCCCCTCCATCGCTCGACACAATTGATCGACTGATTTTGGCGACTCTCCAGGACGAAGGGCGAATCACCAATGTCGAATTGGCGCGGCGCGCCGGGCTGACTGCCCCCCCCTGTCTGAGGCGAGTCCGGGCGCTCGAAGATAGCGGGGCGATTGAAAGCTATCATGCAAAACTCGATCCACGCACTCTGGGCTATGGGATCACAGTGTTTGCGATGGTGAGCCTCAAGAGTCAGGCGGAAGAAGATCTTCGCGCATTCGAGCATCATATCGCTTCGCTGTCGTTGGTTCGCGAATGCCATATGTTGAACGGTGAGATTGATTTCATTCTCAAAATTGTCGCTCGGGACCTTCAGCATTTTCAGGATTTTCTGACCTCGAGCCTAACGACGATTCCCAATGTCGAAAGCGTAAAGACATCGCTGACCATACGGACAGCTAAATCTCTACCGGGTGTACCCGTCGATATCGAAGAATAGAACGCCCGGGAGCTATTGCGTATCGGTCGTCGGAGCGATCATAGCCGGCGGCACAACCGGGCGAATTTGGCCCGCATAAACGCCCCACAACCGAGCAATGCTGGCGCGTGGTCCAATAACCTGGTTTAGCGCAGCTGCAGCGCTTGCCGCATCACCGGTACGTGCCAAAGCCATTCCCAGCCTGAGATTAGCCAGTTCTGTGTCCACAGACCCCTTTTCAATCGCCATCTGATATAACGGTACCGCCGCAGCATAATCGCCAAGCGCCAGATAGTCGTTGGCAGCCGCCAACGCGTTCGCCCCCGTTGCGGCCGAAGCGGCTGATTGTGCCCGGCCAGGGAGCGCCGTGCGCAAGCTTTGCGCTGCTCGTGTCGTGCCCCGGTCCAGGGTGGCGATTTCCGAGTTCGAACCATCGAGCATATTGGCAGCCCGGCCCGCCTGAACGATGCGCTCAATTTCGACTGGCAACGTGCGGCCATGGGCAACCCGTGCATAGTCGCGATAGTCAAATTCACCCGTTAATGCGTTCGCAGCATCCTGGAGGCGCCATAGATCAAGCGCAGCTTCTGGATCGGCAGTGTAGATATCGCGATGCTGGATCAGCACGTCACGCCAGTTTCGCTGGCTGGGATGCTCGGCCAGCATGGCCTGGCCAAATCCTGCTACCTTCGCGTTGTCCCCAATCTCCTGCGCAAAATGAATAGCGCGCCGATACCAATCGACCGGGACAGTAATTCCGGCAGTTTGATGGATGGCCATTGCTCGCTCGATAAGCGCCAACGCTTCGGTATCCTGGTTCGGACCAGTGGTGATGCTGGCCAACGCAATAAAAACGCGCGGATTGGCGGTACCGCGGGTGATTGCTGCCTGAAGATCTGCGCGTGCAGCATCAAGATTCTGCGCATGATAAGAAATTCGGGCTCGATGATAATAATATTCGGCACTTTGTTCCGCTGTAATCAGCGGACTGGCCAGCAGAGTATTGATGGCAGCCACTTGGGCGGCGGTGTTGAATGTGCGGTTCGCAATATCAAGCTGCATGGTAGCGAGCAGATATCGATCTCCATCGGTTTGAAGCGAAGCCGATGCCTGACTGAGATATGCCGAGGCCGTCGGATAGCTACCCTGTGCAATCGCTGTCTGCGCCTGTTCAGCAGCCGCGCGGACGTCGGGACTAATACTATACTGCAATGGTTGCGTTTGCGCAGCCAGCGGGGCCGCACCAGAACTGACGGCCAATACGCTTCCCCAAATCGCCAACGCGGCAAGCTTTTGCACCATTATGTTCCCTACTCTTTCACAGCCTTTTCATGCGCATAGTAAAATGGGGACGGCGATACCATCTCGCCGTCCCCATAAATCATCCGCTTGTCCTGTCTGCCTCTCTATTCGGCGCTTGCAGGCTCTGCAGCCGGGGCCGGAGCGGCTTGTTGGTCCATCCAGCGCAGCCAGAAGGCGGCATGTGGCTGACGATCGCCGGTGACAGCTTCGAAGGATGAACGGGCTTCCGCCATCTGGCCCATCGAATAGTAGAGCGCACCTTTGCGGAGATTTACGACCCCAGCATCGACACCACCCTTTTCGAGCGCGAGATTATACAGCTCCATCGCCGTCGAATTCTCGCCATAGGATGCATAGGCATCGGCTGTGTTCAACGCGACGCGACCATTAGCAGAGCTGCGTGCAGCTGCTGCCGATTCCGCAAGGCCGGACTGATCAGACGCAACATTGGTCGCAAGTTCGCCAGCGACTTCCTGGTTCGCGACAATCGCACCACCGGCAACACTGCCATCATAAATTGCCTGTGCCTCACGCGGCAATCCGCGTTGATCCGCCAAGCGGATATATTCGTTGATGCTGTTCGGATCGAGCCCACCAGTGGCGCGCATTAGGCGCAACAGATCAAGATTTGGCTGATCTTCCAACCGCCCTGCCGTCTGAAGTACCCGAAGCACTTCGTTCCAGTTTTGCGGCGTCGGGTGAGACTGCAGCAACGATGTGCCGAATTCGACAACCCGGGCGACATCATTTGTCTGATAGGCCTGACGGAACGGAACCGTGTGCCAGCTCTGTGGAACTACCTGCCCGGCTGCACGAAGGGCCGCGAAGGCGCGGCTAGCCGAATCATAGCCTGCCGCACTGTTGTTCGTGCGGAAATGTGCCAGTGCGGACTGTATCAATGCGTCGCCATTGGTCGGATCATAGCGCAACACATTCTGATAGGCTTCGATTGCAGCGGCAGAGTCCTCCGCCGCATTGGCGGCGTTGCCCACGGCCAGCCAGAAGACTGGCCGACGTTCTATAGCTACCCGGTTACTGTCCAGGGAAAGGCGAAGGCCTGGAATCTGGACTGCCTGGATCTGTTCGGCGGTTCCGCCCTGCTCCTGAATCTTCGCAGCCGTCTGCAGCAGTAAGCTACCGAGGATGAAGCGATCATCCTGATTCTGAACTGTGGGCACTGCGGCCTGAAGTTGTGCCAAAATAGCAGCCGTATCGACTGGCCCCTCTTCGGCATCAAGCGCGGTCTGAGCGCCGACCACAACCGCCCGGACGCCTTCCGAAATCTCGCCCGGATCAAATTCTTCTGCTTCTTCGGCTGCCTGGACGGCCATTGCCGGTGCAGTTGCGATGACGGCTGAACCGCCAAAAACCATAGCTGCGGCCAGCCCCATGGTGGAAACCCGTTTCATGTACCCTAATCTCCCAAAAATTGTTCGCGCGGTCCCAGAACGACCGTTCAATAGCCTGCTACTAACGGATGACGCCAAGAACAAGTTGCGTTGAATAGCGCGAATCCTAGCGGCTGCCCACTGAACAGCGGTTGAACCGATGGTTTGCCATCGAAAAACCCACTTTGACCGTAGGAAAATCAACGGCTAACCGACCCCGATGCTAGCAATTATTTCCCCCGCCAAGTCCCTCGATTTCGATAGTGAACTCGGATCGCTTGATCGCACAGATGTGCGCCTTTCAGCAGAAACAGAGCGATTGGTTTCCGCCGCATCGAATCTGTCGAAGAAACGTCTCCAGGCTATCATGCCGGTGTCCGACAAGCTGATTGAGCTAAATTACAGCCGCTATAAGGATTTTTGGGATCAACCAGAGCGCCAAGCCATCTTTGCTTTTTCTGGCGATGTCTACACCGGTTTCGAAGCCAAATCGCTCGATGAAGATGATATCTGGTTTGCCCAGGACCATGTGCGCATTCTATCCGGCCTTTATGGCCTTTTGCGGCCGCTGGACGCGATCCGACCCTATCGCCTTGAAATGGGGACGAAATGGGCCCCGCGATACAAGAAGCTGACCGACTTTTGGGGTGACAAAATTGCCGGGCTTCTCGCGGACGATCTCGAAACGGATGGTTCAGGCACGATCATCAATCTCGCCAGCAATGAATATTGGGCGGTGATCGCCGGATCGAAAGCAGTTGCCGGCGCACGGGTGATAACAATTGATTTCAAAGAGAATGGCCCGAATGGTCTCCGCTTCAATAGCTTTGAAGCAAAACGCGCACGCGGAATGATGGCCCGCTACATCTGCGAACATCGGCTCGACGACCCTGAAGCGCTCAAATCATTCGACAGCGATGGCTATCAATACGTCGCGGACGGCTCAGACCAGGATCGCTGGCGCTTCGTGCGCCGATAACAGCATAAATCGCCAGATATCGCGTTCATTTTTCGCGATGAACGCGCCTATCGCAACTGTGGATAAATCGGCCTTTCGGCTCGCTAATTTCCGCCAGTTTTGCTAGGGTTTCCATCGATATTTCAAATCGGAAAGTGACGCTTTGAGCGACGACGAAACTACCACCGCGAGTCCATCGGATATCAGCCCGATCAATATCGTCGACGAGATGAAGTCGAGCTATCTCGACTATGCGATGTCGGTGATTGTTGCGCGGGCGCTGCCTGACGTCCGCGATGGCCTTAAACCAGTGCATCGCCGCATTCTCTACGCTTGTCAGGAAGGCGGATTTGTCGCTGGCCGCCCCTATCGCAAATCGGCGAAAATCGTCGGCGACGTCATGGGCAATTACCATCCGCACGGCGACAGCGCGATTTATGACGCGCTCGCGCGCATGACCCAGGATTGGTCGCTGCGTGTACCGCTCGTCGACGGCCAGGGTAATTTTGGGTCGATGGATCCCGATCCGCCTGCCTCGATGCGATACACCGAAGCGCGGCTCAACAAGGTCGCGATGACCCTGCTCGACGATCTGGACAAGGATACCGTCGATTTCACGCCCAATTATGATGGATCGACGCAGGAGCCACAGGTGCTTCCGGCGCGCTTCCCTAATATTCTTGTCAATGGCGCCGGTGGTATCGCGGTTGGCATGGCGACGAACATCCCACCCCATAACCTGGGTGAAGTACTCGACGCTTGTCGCGCGTTTATCGACAATCCGGCGATCACCAATGCCGAACTGATGGAGATCGTCCCCGCACCTGATTTCCCGACGGCCCCGCTCATCTTGGGTCGCTCCGGCGCGCGTTCAGCCTATGAGACCGGCCGTGGTTCGGTTCTGATGCGGTCGCGCCATGTGATCGAGGAAAAAGCAGGCGACAAGCGCGCGATCATCCTGACATCGATACCCTTCCAGGTTGGCAAGTCAGGATTGGTCGAGAAAATTGCCGATGCCGCAAAGGAGGATCGGATTGAAGGCGTTTCCGATATCCGGGATGAATCCAACCGAGACGGTGTCCGCGTCGTCATTGAGCTCAAGAAGAATGCAACTCCGGATGTAACGCTGAACCAGCTTTGGCGCCACACGCCAGCGCAATCCAGCTTCCCGGCCAATATGCTCGCGATCCGCGGCGGACGTCCCGAAACGCTGAAGCTTGTCGATATCATCCAGGCGTTCATTCAGTTCCGCGAAGAAGTAATCACACGCCGGGCCAAGTTCGAACTGTTCAAGGCACGCGAGCGCGCGCATCTGTTGCTCGGTCTGGTCGTCGCCGTGACCAATCTGGATGAAGTTGTTCGGATCATTCGCGGTTCAGCGAACCCCGCCGAGGCCCGCGCAGCATTGCTGGCGCGCGAATGGCCAATCGCGGAGATCAAATCCTATATCCAGCTGGTCGAAGCGGTCGAATCCGCGATTGAAGGCGATACGTACCAGCTATCCGAAGCGCAGGTTCGGGCAATCCTTGAACTCCGCCTGCACCGCCTGACCGCACTTGGTCGCGATGAGATCGGTGCAGAGCTGAAAGAATTGGCGGAGAAAATCACCGAGCTCCTCGACATTCTTGGCGATCGCGCAAAACTATATGCTGTCATGCGCGCCGAGTTCGATGAGGTCAGCGAGCAATATGCGACACCGCGGGTGTCAGAGATCACCGCGGGTGATTTCGATATCGAAGACGAAGACCTGATCGCGCGCGAAGAGATGGTCGTTACGGTGACCCATTCGGGCTATATCAAGCGCACCCCATTGGCGACATTCCGCGCTCAGCGACGTGGCGGCAAAGGCCGCGCCGGCATGGCGACCAAGGAAGAGGATGTTGTCACGCGCCTATTTGTGACTTCGACCCACACGCCCGTGCTATTCTTCTCAAACAAGGGTCAGGTCTATCGGATGAAGGTGTGGAAACTGCCTGAAGGCAGTCCGCAAACTAAAGGTCGGCCGATGCAGAACCTGCTACCGCTGTCCGAAGACGAATATATCCGCACTGTCCTGCCCCTGCCCGAAGACGAAGCGGAATGGGAAAAGCTGCACGTCATGTTTGCCACGGCAAAAGGCAGCGTCCGACGCAATTCGATGGATGCGTTTGAGAATATCCCGTCCAACGGCAAGATCGCCATGCGCTTTGCCGAGGATAGTGACGACAAACTGATCGGGGTCGCACTGTTACAGGAAAGCGATGATGTCCTGCTCGCAACGCGCAACGGCAAGGCGATACGGTTCTCGGCCACCGATGTGCGCGCCTTTGCCAGTCGGACGGCAACCGGCGTTCGCGGCGTGACGCTCAAGGATGATGACGAAGTGATCTCGCTGTCCGTGATGGGTGCGACCGGCACAGATATCGAGGAACGCGACGCCTATCTGAAGGCGGCACCGTGGAAGGATAATGACAACGAGCCTGAGCTCGCGCCTGAAACCATGTCCAAGATGATTGCTGCGGAACAGTTTATCCTGACCGTGTGTTCGAACGGCTATGGCAAGCGATCGAGCGCTTATGAGTATCGCCTTACCAAGCGCGGCGGACAGGGCGTTGTGAATATCGACAATATCAAGCGAAACGGACGGGTGGTCGCAAGCTTCCCCGCCAGCAATGACAGCCAGGCGATGCTGATCACCGATCAGGGCAAACTGATCCGGATGAATGTCAGCGATGTCCGCGTGATGGGCCGCAGTACGGCCGGTGTGACGCTGCTTGATGTTGCGAAGGGCGAGAAAGTTGTCGGCGTGGCCTTGATCGATGAGGAAGAAGGCCCCGAAGATGCAGCCGAAGAAGCTGTAGCGGCGGAAATTGCCGGCGATGAGCCGCAAGGCGAAGCAGAGTAGCGATCTAGCCTCGCCGCACCTATCATCGGGCGCCGTTATTCCACAGGACGATCATCGGTAAATCTCGCCAAGCGCGGCAGCCTCCCGCTATCCTGCCTGTCAGGGAAACAGGGTAGGTAAAGCGCTATGGGCAACATGCTGGTCATCGGTAAAGTCATCGACATGCGGAGCCTGTTAGTCAGCGGCTTGGCCGTACTGTCGACCTGGTATTGCCTTGAATATGGGATCACTGGCAATTTCCCCTTGACCCTGATCGCCACCGCGATTGTCTTTCCCATCGTTTTTGCCATCGGGCACGCGTTTAAGCGCCGCGAAAAGGCGCTCGACGATTATGGGATCATCAAGGCCCATGGCCGGGCGATTTATTTCGCCGCGCGCGATTGGCTGCCGGATCGCGACGAAGATCGCTTGCGTCGGATCGAGGAAGTGTTGGGCCATTTGCTCAAAGGCTGCCGCGACATGTTCAAAAGCCCCCTCAGCGAAATGGCGACCCACGAGAAAGAGGTTTACTCGGCCTTTTCGGAGCTATCGGTGTTCGTGAAACGGATGCGCAACGAGGGGCTCGCATCAGGTGAGTGTTCGCGCTGCAACCAATATATCAGCAAGATGATCGTCTCATTCGAGCAGATCAAACATATCTATCAGTATCGCACGCCGCGCACGCTCAATGCATTCAGCGACTTTTTCATCGTCGTGCTGCCGATCCTCTACGGACCTTATTTCGCACATGAAGCCGCCAATTACTCGCTGGCGTTGGTCTATGTGATGCCGATCCTGTTCTCGGTCATCCTGGTCGGCCTCGCCAATATTCAGGACCATCTGGAAGATCCGTTTGACCAGATTGGCGAAGATGATGTGGCGATCAATGCCGAGAAATTTGTCGCATTGCTGGCCTGCGAGGGCGACAATGCGGAAACGACGCCGGCTGCCTAAGTTTCGCTATCGCGTGAAAGAACCCGCACCACGCCAATTGCGATCATCGCCTGGCCGGTGAAATAGAGTGGCCAGATCAGGAGATCGGGAAGCGGTGAGGCGGCTAATAGACCGAACCGCGAGAAGATCAAGAGATCCGAAATCACAAAGAGTATCGCGCCAACGCCCGTGAGATAGCGCGAGAAGCGGCTGATCCAGGCCAGCGACGCCATAAAGGCCAGCGGGGTCGCATAGACGGCCAAGTCCGTCGCCATCGCGCGATCTGCCGGTAGCCTCCAGGCAATCCAGATCACGGCCGGAATCAGCAGGACCGCGAGCATTTTCTGGCTCAGCGTCGTTTCCGGTCGGCGATTGCGGAAGAACAAGAGGATCGCCACCAAATGCCCGGCGGCAAAGGCCAAACCACCTTGAGTCATACCGTGGGTCTCGAGCATCACATCGCCAGTCGCCCCCAACGCCATCACCAGCGCGATCAGCCAACCGTCCAGGTTACGCGCCTGCATCCCGGCCCATACGGCCAGCAAAGCGACCCCTGCCCCCTTCCAGGCGATCAACAGCGTCGAAGGCTCCAGGATCCGACCAGCCAGATAATAGCTCAGCCCCGCCAATAGCGAGAGCAGCAGCACGAGAGTGGTGAAGCCGCCGGATTTCGTCGATGGTGTGTCAGTCATGCTCGTAAGATGCCTCCGTTTAAGGATCCGTCGATTGCTAGCCCGATTTCTATGAAAAGAACATTGACATCATTTATTTCTGTAATTACAGAAATTATGGAATGGCAATAACCAATCATCCCGACGCCAAAGCATTCATCCTGCACTGGGGTGAGATGGGCACACAATGGGGCGTCAATCGGTCCGTGGCTCAAATGCATGCCCTGCTCTACTTATCAGACCGACCTGTAACGGCAGATGAAATTGTCGAGCAACTCGGATTGGCTAGATCTAACATCTCCAATGGCCTCAAAGAGTTGCAAGGCTACGGCATCGTTCGACGCGTTCATGTCGAGGGCGATCGGCGCGACCATTTTGTAGCCGAGACCGACCTTTGGGATATGCTGATGCAGATCGTGGCGGAACGGAAACGTCGTGAAATCGATCCGACAATCCAATTGTTGGAAGAACTGTCGCAAAAGATGGCAGACGATCCAGGCGCACCTCCTTATATCCGTGAGCGCGTAACCCGCATGCACGAGTTCATCTCGACGCTCGGGAACTGGTACGAACAGGTTCGTGTGCTGCCCAAGCCCACTCTGGTAACTTTGATGAAGCTCGGCGGTAAGGTCGCGCGTTTCGTCAAACCGATCACTAAAAAGAAAGACTAAGATAGGAGGACACAATGCCAGGCTGAGATTAGGCACGCCACATCGTTTCAGTTTTTTCAGAAATTACATTATTTGAGGAAAGAACAATGGTCGAAATTTCCTATGGTCTCTATCTCGCTATCACCATCGCAATCACGATCTGGGTAGCGCGTACCCTGTCAAAAAATGGCGAAGTGTTCCTCATCCAGTGTTTCGGCCATAACTCGGTCCTGGCCAAATCGACCAATCACCTGCTAGTTGTGGGATTCTATCTCGTCAATATCGGCTTCATCACGCTAACCTTGAGCATCGGTAACGAGCCCAGCACGTTGCCGGAGGCCATTCGTTTCCTAAGCGGAAAAGTTGGCCTGGCGGTCCTCGTCCTTGGCGGGATGCATTTCTTCAATATGTCCGCAATCGCACGCTTTGGTCGCAAGTTGAATGATTGGATCGTTGATCAGGAGTTCGTGCAGTCGGATCCTGTCTAGTCGCGAGAAAACGGGCGCCGTCCGCGGTGCCCGCCCCGATCCAAATTTGGAGCATCAAAATGCCCGAACAAGGCAATCTTTTTCGTGGAATCTTCTTGGCATCCCTCGCCGCTGGCCCCATTCTTATGATCACTGACGCCCTGGCAACTTACTATCTGCAGCTACCAATGCCAGGGACAATCGATGTGGAGATGGCAGCAAACTTTGTCGGCACGCTAATCCCCGCCAGTATCTTTGGCACTTTTGTGGCCCTCGCCTTCAACGCTGCTGGAGCCGTCATTATGATCAGGATTGGCGAGCATTGGATCGAATCTCATTCGCCTGGTGTCTGGATTGCCGTTGGAACTCTGACGATGCTTGCAGGCCCCGCGATTGTCGGCTTCGAACAGTTCTCAATGGAAATGCTAATTGCAATGGGCGTTACCGGTGGAAGCTGTGCAGGGATATGTTACTATTTTACCGAAAGTCCGCAGGTTGATTAGCAAGCGACATGGCCGGATTTCGTGACCTGGCGGTTGCACTCTGCATGCATTGCCCTACATCGCGTTCCCTTCCAATATGTAACCAAAGCACGGCAAAATCTATCGCGCCCGGGTGAAGCAAGACCATGAGTGACCATCACGTACATATTATCGGCGGCGGCCTGGCTGGGTCCGAGGCTGCATGGCAGCTTGCCGAACAGGGCGTGAAAGTGCGGCTTTCCGAAATGCGTGGTAGCGGGGAGATGACCCCGGCACACCAGTCGGACGGGCTGGCGGAGCTGGTGTGCTCGAACAGCTTTCGGTCCGACGATGCCGAACGTAACGCTGTCGGCCTGCTGCATCAGGAGATGCGCGACCTTGGTTCGATCATCATGCAGTGCGGGGACGCGCACAAGGTACCGGCCGGCTCTGCCTTAGCTGTGGACCGCGATGGGTTCTCCGATGCGGTCACGCAAGCGCTTGAGCAGCATTCCAATATCGAGATCGTCCGCGAACGCGTCGACAGTTTGCCCGAAAGCGGTCTGACGATTGTGGCGACGGGTCCTCTCACTGCACTTTCCCTAGCTGAAAGCATTGGCGCGGCCACCGGCGATGATGCGCTCGCCTTTTTCGATGCCATTGCGCCAATCGTCCACAAAGACAGTATCGACATGGATATCTGCTGGATGGCGTCGCGATGGGATAAGGGCGAAGGCGATGATTACGTCAACTGCCCGATGGACAAGGAGCAATATCTCGCCTTCCATCAAGGCTTGATCGACGGCGAGAAAACCGAGTTTCGCGAATGGGAACAGGACACGCCCTATTTCGAAGGCTGTATGCCGATCGAGATCATGGCGGAGCGCGGCGTGGATACGCTACGCTACGGCCCGATGAAACCGGTCGGCCTCGATAATCCGCGCACCGGTCGCTGGCCCTATGCCGTTGTCCAACTGCGCCAGGACAATGCGCTCGGCACCTTGTGGAACATGGTCGGCTTCCAGACGAAGCTGAAATATGGCGCCCAGGTCGAGCTGTTCCGGACGATTCCTGGATTGGAACAGGCGGAATTTGCGCGGCTCGGGGGGCTGCATCGCAACACCTTCATCAATTCACCCAAGCTGCTCGACAGCGAGATGCGCTTGAAATCAGCGCCGCATGTTCGCTTTGCTGGGCAGATCACGGGTTGCGAAGGCTATGTCGAAAGTTCGGCTGTCGGCCTGACGGTCGGGCGGTTTGCTGCCGCAGAATTGCGCGGCGAAACGCTTACGCCTCCGCCAGCTGAAACGGCGCTAGGCGCGTTGCTGGGCCACATTACCGGCGGTGCGGATGCGCGCGACTATCAGCCGATGAATGTCAATTTCGGTCTGTTTCCGCCGCTTGCCGAACGCGTCCATAAGAAGCAACGCAAGGAAGCGATGACCACGCGTGCCCGCACGGCGATGGCGAAATGGGTGAGCGCGATTGCTCCGCGAGCCGCGGCTTAGTTTTCGGCTAACCCAGCCTCACCGACCAGCAGCATCAATCCGCGCATTGTGCATGCTGGAACATTGCCATCATCTTCCCATGTTTCGCTGAGCGAGTGCGCCCCACTACTCACGCCGCACCGGGTGATCGTGATGGCCGGAATGCCGAGCGAAATCGGAATGTTGGAATCGGTCGATGACCCAACCATGCTCGGCTCAATATCATCAGCCCGCAGAAGCGCCAGAGCGCGCTGAACGAGCGGAACGCTTGTATCGCCCTCACCTGCTGGTCGCTGGCCGATTGGTGCAACTTCCATCGTCAGCAAATCACCGTCGCCACGCACGGCATTCTCAGCTTCCAGGCCGTCACGCATCGCCTGCTGGAACACGACATCGAGAGCAGCCAGCTTTTCCGGATTACCGGAGCGCATATCGACTTCAAACCAACTTTCAAACGGAATTGAATTGACCGATGTTCCGCCGCCAATGCGCCCGATATTGTAACTTGAGCGCGGGCCATCCTGGGTGATCGGGCGCGCCGCGTTTACAAAACGCGTGATCGCCCGAGATGCGGCATGATGCGGATTGCCATCCCCAAAGTCGCCCCAACTATGACCGCCGGGCCCCTGCATCGTGACACGGTAACGATTTGAGCCAACGGCGCTGGTAACAAGCCGCGCGTCATTGCCACCGTCGATGGCGATAAACGCATCGGGATGATCAATGCCATCGCGGAAGAGATGCCGAACCCCGCGCAGATCCCCAAGACCTTCCTCGCCGATATTGCCGACCAACACGATGGTCGCTTCCGTGGCGATGTCTGCAGATGCGATGGCCGACGCAAATTGGAGCAACATGATGGCACCGCGCGTATTGTCGCCGATCCCGGGCGCGATGTAGCGGTTGCCCTCAACGCGAATCGTGACATCAGTTTCGATCGGAAAGACGGTATCGATATGCGCGGCGACCGTGACCGTGCGCTCACCTACAGTGCCAGCGCGACTGGCGACGACATTGCCAACCTCGTCGATCGTCACGTCGCCAAACCCGGTCGCCTGCATCATTTCGGCAAACACAGCCGCTCGCGCCTCTTCACCAAAAGGAGGCGCTGGCACCTCATTCAGGGTGATCATGTCGGCAAGGCGGGCCTCATGCGTTTCGTTAAGGTGCGCAAATGCCGCCACCATGCGCGGATCCTCCCGCATCTGTACTACTTCGGCATCATAGGTATCGGGCGCGGGATCTAGCTGCATGGCAAATGCTGCGCTCAGAGGAAGCGCTGCAAGCGCGGCGACGGTCAGGAGCTTCATTTTCATGGGCAAAGCAATCGCTGGCCGAACCCGCATCGTCAACTCAACAATTACACCGTTGGCGAGTAGATGATGATCGGGACTGACGCGTGGTGGCAAATTCTGCCGGTGTAAGTGCGCCTGACTGATCAGCATCTGCCGCGGAAAAGCGATCGCTGGTCCGGACCGCCCATTCCTCAAACGTCAAATAGTTATCGCCATTGGTATCGAGTGCGCGAAATCCATCGGTGCGACTGCTCATCATTTCCGCGCGCGTGATCGCGCCATCCCGATCACGGTCATATCGCCCAAATCTGCGCTGCTCACGAGTGAGCTCTGTAGCCTCGGGCGGTGGCGGACCAATGGTAACCGGAGGCGGCGCGTCGATCGGATCGATTGGTTCAATCTCCGGCGGCGGCGGTGCAGGCGGAGGCGGCTCGTCTTGCTGGGCCAATGTTTCCCAGACGAACAATCCCGCGCCCATTAACAATAGTGCCGACATGATACCGGCCAGAAAGCGACCCATCACCAGCCTCCTCTCCCAGCCTTTAGCGGGAGCAGTAGGATGAGAATAGGCTTAATATCCTGTAATATTATGATAAATCATGCGCAACACGCGCGAAGGTGATCCCTGGCGTCGTTCGGATTTGCCAATATCGCGCCTGGTGAGGATCACCAATGCGCCCAGCGATCGCAATGTACGCGGCCATTTGTGGGGATCCATACGCGCGAGGATATCACCGGCCAGACTGCGGGCTTGGCTCGCCGCGACTTCGTCCCGGATACGGAATGAGAGATCAACAAGCGCCCAAGCTCGGCCATAGTCTGAAACCCAGTCCGGCACGTCTTCGGTTAACAATGCCGCAGACAGACGAAACAGGGGTCCGCCCCTATCCTCTGCAAATCGCTCCAGATCAACTGACTCCAGTGGCTCTTGGAGAAGCGCAAACCAACCCTCCGCCATCTTGCCCCATTCCGCACCGTCAGCGCCGCTTTGTCCCAGACTGTCTGCGACTTGCTGCAACAAGGGTTCGGCGGCAGCATGATCAGAAGCCGCGGCCAATGCTTCGCGCCACCACAACAATCGCATCTCGCCAATAGTCGTTTCAGTGGTGCCGGCAACGATCGATCCAAAGCGTTCATCGACGGACCATAAAGTTCGCAACAAAGGCCTTGCGGTCTTCTTCGCGTAGCTCAGGGCGAGTTCGCGCTCCGGATCAGCCAGTCTGTGCATCACGTGAAACCCTCTGAAGTGCGCCGCGGGATATGGCAAACATCTCGTTAACCTTGCTGCGAGACATCTGTTTAAGTTTGTCCGTTCATAACGTGCCGAACCTTGGGTGAAACATGCCACAACGGCAGGGGTAAATATGAGCAACTGGTTGAAAAGAAACGTATCGCGGCGAGTCGCGAAAGCGAAGCCTTTTCTCTCTCGTCTCCGGAGTGATAGTCGCGGCAATACGCTAGCTATGGCTGGCGCCGCGCTCGTTCCAATCGCCGGCATGATCGGTTCGGGCTTGGATATGAGCCGCGCCTATATGGCGCAAGCCAAGCTTCAAAACGCATGTGACGCGTCCGCGCTTGCGGCCCGCCGTGTAATGGCTGGCGAAACATGGACCTCTGACGCCCAGACAGAAGGCGAACGCTTCTTCGATTTCAACTTCCCGTCTTCGACGATGAATTCTCAGAATGTCACCCGTACGGTGGCACAGAGCGGCACTGACCCGTCTGCTGTGACGGTGACGGCAAGCGCTGATGTGCCGACCTCCGTCATGGGCTTGTTCGGAAAAGACAGCATTCCGATCAGCGTATCGTGCAATGCCGACCAAGATTACGGCAATAATGACATCATGGTGGTGCTCGATGTTACCGGCTCAATGAACAACAATGCCAGTGGCGGTGGCGGTACCCGGATCGAACGATTGCGGACCGGAGCTGTTGGCCTATATCGCGCCCTTTCAGGCGCGACCAACACACGCACACGCTTTGGCATCGTTCCCTATTCGGGCACCGTGAATGTCGGACGCATCTTGCGGAACCGCGATATTCTCAAAACCACCTTCTACCAGAAAGATGTGGGCGGAAGTTATGATCTCGTCGGCGTTCATATTGACGATACCGAATGGGAAGGCGGCAATAACAACAAAGACATTCGTGAATGGCGTTTGAGTGGCGAAGGCTGCGTCGAAGAACGTCCCGATATCGGTAATGCCGCTCACCCAATCGTTGCAGACACCACTGTCACGCAGGACGATATCGACCTGACTGCGGTAAACGGCAGCGACACGGCCCGCCAATGGGGTCGCTATGACCCAGATGAGCAGGAATCTCAGACTCAATGGGCGTGCCCGAACGAAGCGACCCGCCTTCGCACCTATGGCAGTGAAGCGACCTACACGACGGCGATTAATGATGCGACGCAGAATGTGACAGGTGGTACCTATCATGACGTAGGTCTGATCTGGGCGGCTCGTTTGCTGTCGCAGACCGGCATGAACACATCTCGCAATCCGGCAGAATTCAACAATGTCCCGGTGGCGATGCACATCGTGTTCCTGACCGACGGTACGCTGGATACAGGCGGATCCTTCTACTCATCCTATGGTGCGCAGAACCAGGATGGGCGCATGACAGGCTCGGGCTCGAACGATGAAAATCACCGGGCGCGTTTCCTTGCAGCATGCGCAACGGCGAAGTCGATGGGCATGACGATCTGGGTGATCGCGCTCGATGTTGGCAGCACGGATGATATTGAACCCTGCGCAACCAGCAGCGGTCACTTCTTCATTAGCGATGGATCCGATCTGGAGAGCGTCTTTACGCGGATCGGCCAGGGCATCGGTCGCTTAAGGCTCACGACATGAGGAAGATTATCCGCCATATCCGCAAGCTGCGTTCGGACGATCGCGGTATTGCTGCCACCGAATTCGGCTTGATCGTCGTGCCATTGATGGTGATCCTGCTGGGCGCATTCGATATTGGCTATCAAAGCTATGTCCGGGCACAGCTACAAGGCGTGCTCAATGATGTGGCTCGAACAGCCGTCGTGGAATCGCCAGATTTCTCTGGCTATGCTGGCACGTCAACTGAAGAGCGGATCGAAAACGCTATTCAAGAGCGCGTAAACGGCATTGCACGCAACGCGACCTACACGATCACTCAGACCAACTTTTACGAGTTCTCAGGCGTCGGTAACGCAGAAAAGCTGCTCACCGACAACAATACCAATGGCGAATATGATGCAGTCGATGGCGATTGTTTTGAGGACATCAATAATAATGGTGCGTTCGATCTGGATGCCGGCGATACAGGCCAGGGCGGCGCCGATGATGTTGTCTATTATGAAGTGACGATCACGATGCCGCGAATTGTCCCGGTAATGGGACTAATCGGTGTTCCTGATAATTACGCAATCACGGCCCAGGCGGCGGTTCGTAACCAGCCTTTCGAAGACCAGGTCGTTCCTCCGACGGTGTGTGGCCCATGATCACAAAGAAGTTTCTCAAGCGCATTGCGCGCGTCCGCCGCATGAAGGATGACAGCGAAGGCATCGCTCTAGTTGAGTTTGCCTTTTCGCTGCCGATCCTGCTCGGGTTGATATTTGGAGGCCTTGAGACCGCCAACTACGCCCTTGCCCATCTGCGCGTAAGTCAGATTGCAATGACCGTTGCCGACAATGCCGGGCGTGTAGACACGACGATCGACGAAGCGAATATCTATGAGGTTTTCGCCGGTGCCGGATTGGTCGGTGAATCGCTTGATTTCATGGCAAACGGGCGGGTGGTTCTATCGTCTTTGCAACCCAACGGCCTGACTGGGTCGAATGAGGGTCAAATGATCAACTGGCAGCGCTGTGCCGGGCAAATGACGGCTGCGACACCCGCATATGGCCTCGAAGACAAAGGCCGCACGAACGATTCTTTAGAATTCGGAATGGGTGAAGCCGGGAACCGGATCGTAGCAGCAGATGGTACCGCGGTGATGTTTGTCGAGGTTACTTACACCTATCAGCCACTCGTCGCTGAGCTTGGTTTCCTTGGTACGCGAGAAATTCGCTACGAAAGCGCGTTTAATGTGCGCGAACGGGTGAACCAGGATATCACCAATACGCAGGGTCTTACCGTCAATTCCTGCTAAGCGATGTGTTTCGACGAGCTGTCACTCGCAGCTCAGCCACACAAACCGATACTTTTTATACTCATCTGGCTGATGGGAATGGAATGATGCACGCCGGCTAGAAACGATTTTTTAACAGATTGCGATCTATTCGATCCGCAGCCCTTGGGGGACAAACGTCTGACCCAAGAGGAAATAATGTTCCCTCGCCTAAAGATGGGACTGCCCCGTCAAAAGTTGTCGATCTCCCGCTTCCTGCGGAATTTCTGTCAGGATTCGCGCGGCAATACGCTAATTCTCGCTGCAGCTGCAATCTTCCCGATTGCCGCGATTATCGGCTCGGGGCTCGATATGAGCCGCGCCTATACCGCCCAGTCTAAGCTTCAGAATGCCTGTGACGCGGCTGCGCTGGCGGCGCGGCGCAGCATGGCCGGCAGCTTGTTCAGCGAGGAGGTTCGCTTCGACGGCGAACGCTTTTTCGATTTCAACTTCCCCGCGACGACAATGCAGGCGGAAAACGTCACTCGAAATATTGACCCCAGCGCGGCCGATGCCAGTACGATCATAGTGCAGGCATCGGCCGATATCCCGACGACGGTCATGTCGTTGTTCGGCAGGGATTCCGTACCGATTTCTGTCACATGCGATGCCAACAAAGACCAAGGTCATGCAGATATTATGCTGGTGCTCGATGTTACCGGTTCGATGAACGATGCCCCAACAGTCGGCGGCGACCCAAAGATTACCCGTTTGCGGACGGCAGCCACAAGTCTCTATCAGGCCTTGGACGTCGATAGCGACAGTCGCACGCGATACGGGATCATGCCCTATTCGATGACGGTAAATGTCGGCGGATCGCTGCAAGACGAGGACATCCTGCGAACGACCCATTACCACAAACGCCTTCGCCGCAACCGGTGGGAATTTACAGGTATTCATATCGATGACACCCAATGGGAGGGTGGCTCGGATGCCCAGGATATTGCGGTTTGGCGCACAAGCAGCGAAGCCTGCATCGAAGAACGATCGGATGCGGGCACCAGCGCGCTTCCAGTATCGGTTGGCACAAGCGTGTCATCGGCAGATATTGACAGCATCGCTGCGAGTGATGCCGATGCCGATCTGCAATGGGGACGCTATGATCCGGGAGAACAAATGGGCGCAGGAACGTCACTCTGCCCGAATTCCGCTTCGCGATTGCAGCTCTATTCCGGCACCGGTCAGTTTGACGCCGCGATTAACGATGCGACCGATGTGATTGGCGGACATACCTATCATGACATCGGACTGATCTGGGGTGCCCGCTTTCTCTCCCGGACAGGCATGTTCTCCGCCGACAACACATCAACTCACAATGGCGCACCAGTCTCCATGCACATCGCGTTTCTAACCGATGGTATACTGAATACCGACGGGAACGCGTATTCGGCCTATGGCGTCGATCGCCGGGCATCTCGAATCGACGGTTCGGGATCGCTCGAGGCGCGGCATCGAGAGCGGTTCCAATCCGCCTGCAATACCGCCAAGACAATGGGCATGACGATCTGGGTTATCGCCCTCGACGTCACGGAAATTGACGATATCCGACCTTGTGCGACTAGTAATGGCCATTTCTTCGTTTCGGATGGCAGCGATCTACATGACGTGTTTGCCGAGATCGGACAGGGTATCGGGCGGTTGCGCCTGACACGATAGAGTCGCTATTTGACGCTATCGATAGGTGACTGCTTTCACCGCTGCGATTACCTTGTCGGCATTGACGAGCGCTAACTGTTCGAGGTTCGCTGCATAAGGCATCGGGACATCTTCGTTCGTGACGCGCGTTACCGGCGCATCAAGATCGTCAAACCCTTCTTCCATGCAGATCGATGCGATCTCGGACGAGATGGAGCAAACCGGCCAACCTTCTTCGACAACGACCATGCGGTTGGTGCGCGACAGGCTCTCAAGCACAGCGGCCTTGTCCAGGGGACGCAAGGTCCGCAGATCGATTACGTCGGCTTCGATACCCTCTTCGGCGAGCTTGTCCGCCGCTTCAAGCGCAATGCCGACGCCGATCGAATAGCTGACGATCGAAACGTCATTACCGGACCGCATGGTGCGGGCCTTGCCGATTGGCAGGGCATAATCGTCAAGCTCAGGGACATCGAAGCTCTGGCCGTAGAGCAGTTCATTTTCGAGGAACACGACCGGGTCTTCCGTGCGGATTGCCGATTTGAGCAGACCCTTGGCATCCGCTGCCGAATAAGGCGCAATTACGATCAGTCCGGGCACGCCCGCATACCAGGGACCGTAATTCTGGCTATGCTGAGCGCCCACGCGACTGGCCGCACCGTTCGGACCGCGAAACACGATCGGACAGCGCATCTGGCCACCGGACATATAATTGGTCTTGCCGGCGGAATTGATGATGTGGTCGATCGCCTGCATCGCAAAGTTGAACGTCATGAACTCCACTATGGGCCGCAAGCCGCCCATCGCCGCGCCAGTGCCGACACCTGCAAAACCATATTCGGTGATCGGCGTATCGATAACGCGCCGTGCGCCAAATTCATCAAGCAAGCCTTGGGTTACCTTGTAAGCGCCCTGATATTCGGCAACTTCCTCGCCCATCACGAATACACGCTCGTCGGTGCGCATTTCCTCGGCCATTGCATCGCGCAGAGCTTCCCGGACCGTCAATGTCACCATTGCAGTTCCGTCTGGCAGATCTGGGTCATCGGCACGCACGCTCTCGGCCGGTCGTTCAACATCCGGAGTGGCGGCTTCGGCGGCGGGTGCCTCGGCAACCGGTTCAGGCGCAGCCGGCGGCGGAGCAGATGGAGCCGCGTCGACACTGGACGCATCCTCGCCCTCTTCGGCCAGGATCGCTATCACGGCGCCAACCGGCACCTCGTCTGTACCTTCTGGAACGAGAATCTGCGCCAATACGCCCTCGTCCACGGCTTCGAATTCCATCGTCGCCTTGTCGGTCTCGATTTCGGCCATAATGTCGCCAGCGCTGACTTCATCGCCTTCCTTGACCAGCCATTTGGCCAAGGTGCCTTCTTCCATCGTCGGCGAGAGGGCCGGCATTTTGAGCTCGATCGCCATCAATACTGCTCCACCAGAACATCGGTGTAGAGCTCGGCGAGATTCGGTTCGGGCGAACTTTCGGCAAAGTCAGCAGCCTCGGCCACGATCGCCTTGATCTCCTTGTCGGTCGCTTTCATTTCGTCAGCACTGACACCGGCGGATTCCAGCTCTTTCTTGATCGCTTCGATCGGATCGGATTTTTCACGAACCGACTGCACCTCTTCGCGCGAGCGATATTTGGCCGGGTCCGACATCGAATGACCCCGATAGCGATAGGTTTTGAGCTCGAGCAGGATCGGCCCCTTCCCGCTCCGCACCCAGTCGAGCGCCACTTCCGCCGCGCCGCGCACTTCCAGCACATCCATGCCGTTGATCTGCAATCCGGGAATGCGGAAGCTCTCACCGCGCCTGTAGAGCTGATCCTCGGCGGATGAACGGTTCACGCTGGTGCCCATCGCATATTGGTTATTCTCGATCACGAATATGATCGGCAGCTTCCAAAGCTCCGCCATGTTGAAGGCTTCATAAACCTGGCCCTGATTGGCCGCGCCATCACCGAAATAGGCAAGGCATACGCCACCGTCTTCGCGATATTTGTGAGCGAAGGCCAAGCCAGTGCCGAGTGGCACCTGCGCACCGACGATACCATGCCCGCCATAAAAGCGATGCTCGACAGAAAACATGTGCATCGAACCGCCCTTGCCCTCGGCAATCCCGGCGGCACGGCCAGTCAATTCCGCCATGATCACTTTCGGGTCGAGGCCATAGGCCAGCATATGACCATGATCGCGATAGCCGGTAATCACGCTGTCCTTGTCATTGTCGAGTGCAGATTGCAGGCCGACAGCTACCGCTTCCTGACCAATGTAGAGATGGCAGAAGCCACCAATCAGCCCGAGGCCATAGAGCTGGCCAGCTTTCTCCTCGAACCGCCGGATCAGCAGCATCTGGCGATAATATTCGAGCAGTTCGGCTTTCGGCGCCTTGCGGCGCTTCGGCTCAGCCGGGCGTTCCCGTTTCGGCGCAGCCTTGGCCGCAGCCTTTTTCGGAGCCGCCTTCTTGCTCGGCGATTTGCGAGGAGTGCGTTTTCGAGACGCAGGTGCCTTGGCCAAGATCTGGGCCTTCCCTGTTGCTGAATTCGGCATTGGATATGGCTCAGGCTGAACGATTCCGCAACGTTACGATAAGGGAAAGTCAGTCGGTGATGACGATATGTTCGTCTTCGCTCACCTTGCCCGTATTCCGGCGCACTAACTCATCGGCAAAGTCCGGATCGACGCTGTTTGGGTTGAGCAGCTCAACACGGTTGGCGAGACGGTCTCGCTCCTCACTGAGTTGTGTCAGTTCGATCTGCCGCTGCTCATGCAAACGGGCATAATCACCCCAGGCAAAAAGGCCGTTCGGGCCGAGCAAGGCATAGCCGGCAAAGTTCGCAATCACGAGGATCGCCAGCGCCGGCGCAGCGGCCGATCGCAATATGTTGGCGAGATTTTGTGAACGCGTCATGACAGCGTTGAATCACAAGCGACTCGTGGATTCAAGGGGGATTCGCCAACCGACTCCCTTTTGCGACGAATGGAATCGGGCGTACGACGAGTGGATTAGTCAGTACCGTGCTGCTCGGGTTCGTAAAATGGTGACGCTCCGCGAAAGAGTTCGCTTCTCGGCACAACACGCTCAATCACGGCTTGTTCTTGATAGCTCAAATTCGCCCGCCCAAAAATACAAACATACGGTTGACCTAACTTCGGCGCCGCATCGAACCAGGCAATCGGCCAGCGACCTGTGCAATCTTCATCTCGGCAGAAGCACGCTGCCACTTGTTCACCGCCATCTTCATCGGGATTGACCTGGCTGGACGGGAGCCAATTTTCCGAATCATTGGACCAGAAGAAGGCATATTGTGGATCGTTCCCTCCACGCATTAGAAAATAGAATGGGGATCGGGGATCCGGGTCGAACAGCATACCAATCAATCGCGTGTTTTCAGAATATTCGTCATCGACAAATCGACCTCGATCGCCGGACCGAAGGTCCGACAGGAAAGTTGTCATGAACTCGACCAACGGACCGTGCAGTGGATTACCAGATTCAATCTCCCATAGCGATCCGATACGAGCCGATGCTTCGGGCCCCATTCTCCTCGGATACTGTAGATGATTTCCATATTCGACTTCGACCGGAACGATGACAGTTCCATAGCCATGCCAACCACAAAATCCGTCACTTCCCGAAACCACCACGCCACCGCTAAGAACGGCTTGTGCCCAAACGGCCTGACTCCAACGACCGTCCTGGGCACCGCAATCTCTCGCGATGCCGATCACAGTTGCTTGATAAAGCCTATCGTCAAAACGAAGCTCACGACGCCAGCTTTCCATCCAGCCTGAAAGGGTTCGGGTCGTGATGGATTACTTGAAATGCTGAGAAGCGATCAGAAAGATATACTTGGTCGGGAATTGAGAACAGTTGCCTACCGTAGATTAACCCCGAAATCTGAACACAACGATCAATATAGCCGACACCGTTCCCCACCAGCTGGGCAAATGCCACCGGTATCGCATTATCCTCTGAACAGTTTTCCAGAGCTGCATAAAAATTAGCGCGTCCCGCCGCCTGAATCTGTTCCAACTCCGCTACATAGTCGTCTAACTCATCCGCACACACAGGTGAAGAGATCCCAAAAAGAGCAAAAAACAGCCAATACCAATATCTTGCTATCGCAGAATCTCCCGCCCTGCATAATGTGCGACGCCGCCCAGTTCTTCTTCGATACGAATGAGCTGGTTATATTTGGCGAGCCGGTCTGAGCGCGCAAGGCTGCCGGTTTTGATCTGGCCGCAATTGGTGGCGACGGCGAGATCGGCAATGGTCGCGTCCTCGGTCTCGCCCGAACGATGCGACATCACGCTGGTGTAATTTGCGCGATGCGCCATATCGACGGCTTCCAGCGTTTCAGTGAGCGTGCCGATCTGGTTGACCTTGACGAGCAGCGAGTTGGCGAGGCCTTTTTCGATGCCCATTGAAAGCCGTTCGGGATTGGTCACAAACAGATCGTCGCCGACCAGCTGTACCGTATCGCCAACGGCATCGGTGAGCGCCTTCCAGCCTTCGAAATCATCTTCGGCCATGCCGTCTTCGATCGACAGGATCGGATATTTGCCGGCCAGATCGGCCAGATAAGCGGCCATTTCAGCAGGTGACAGGGTCGTTCCCTCCCCCGCCATGACGTAATTCCCGTCTTTGAAAAACTCCGTCGCTGCACAATCCAGCGCCAGCATCACATTATCGCCAGGCGTATAACCAGCTTTCTCAATCGAGCTCAGAATGAAATCGAGCGCATCCGTTGTCGAACCGATATTGGGCGCGAACCCGCCTTCGTCGCCGACTGCCGTATTGTGCCCGGCATCATGCAGCTCTTTCTTGAGGGTATGGAAAATTTCCGCACCCCAGCGCACGGCTTCGGCGAGGCTTTCGGCACCCACCGGCATGACCATGAATTCCTGAAAGTCGATCGGGTTATCGGCATGTTCGCCGCCATTGATGATATTCATCATCGGTACGGGAAGCGTCGTCGCCGATGTGCCGCCAACATAACGATAGAGCGGCAGACCGCGCGCTTCTGCCGCAGCCTTTGCCACGGCCAGGCTTACACCGAGGATTGCATTGGCACCCAAGTTCGCTTTGTTTGGCGTACCGTCGAGCGCTATCATCGCTGTATCGATCGCGACCTGTTCTTCCGCATCAGCGTCGCGCAACAAGTCCGCAATCTCGCCATTTACCGATTCAACGGCCTTTAGGACGCCTTTTCCCTTGTACCGATCAGCGTCTCCGTCGCGTTTTTCATTCGCTTCATAGGCACCCGTGGAGGCGCCCGATGGCACAGCAGCCCGTCCAAAACTGCCATCTTCCAGTGCGACATCGACCTCAACGGTCGGATTTCCGCGGCTATCCAGGATTTCACGGGCGCGAATATCGGCAATGGCGGTCATGAGGGAAAAAACCTTCTCGATTACGGGCTATTTACCCGGTTGCTCTATCCATGCTGCGTCCGCGAAGCAAATGGTCTAAGGTGGGAAAAATTGCGGAACTGGATTGCGTTTTATGCGATTAATACACAGATGCTAATCTCGTAACGGAGAAACTATGATGGCAAGCAAGAAGAAAGACGCGGCTGAGGCCACCGATACGGAGATCGAAGTCCTCACAGACGACGCCGAACAAGGTGCCGTGGCCAAGGCCAAGGAACGCATCAAGGACGAGGCGCAGAACCTGCGCACTCAAGCCACCGACCAGGCGCGCGAATATGCAACCGCCGGCAAGGACAAAGCGACCGGCACGATCAAGGATGTATCGGCCGCAATGGATGACGCCGCGAAGTCCGTCGATGAACGGCTTGGCGAAGATTATGGCGAATATGCCCGCAAGGCGGCGGGTGCCGTCGCAACCTTTGCCGACAAGCTCGACGGCAAGGAAGTCGATGATATGCTGCGTGACACAGAAGATTTTGTCCGGCGCAGTCCGGTTATCGCGATTGGCCTTGCTGCTGTTGCTGGCTTTGCGATTGCGCGCCTTGTGAAGTCCGGGCTCGGAGAACGGGACGAACTATGAGCGATCCGGACGTCGACGACGCCACATATCGGCAGATAGTTGCCGGCCTGATGGAAGATGGCGAGCAATTCGCCAAGTCGAAGATCAAGCTGTACCGCGCGGTCGTATTGTACCGCGTATCGCAGGCCAAGAAAGCGGTAGGCCTTATCGCCATTGCCTTCTTGATCGCTGCGGCTGCTTTGGTCGCGCTCCTCATGGCGCTCGTCCTGTCCCTATCGCTTAGCGTTGGCCCGCTACTGGCCGGGATCATCGTGTGCGGTGCCGGGCTGCTACTCGCGGCGCTGCTCACCTATTGGGGTGTGAAGACATTCCCTGACCTCGACGAGAAGTTGTTCGACGATGATGAATTCGACGTCGCGCCGTCCCTGTCCGCACTCGACGAAACCAGAGACAGGATAGAACCGTGAGCGATGCGAAGGCGCGCCTTGCCGAAGCCCGTCAGGCCGAACGACAGGCCCGCGCCGACTGGCTCTATTCGCTCGGCGTCGCGCAAGCGCGGCTGGCACCAAAAGCCATTGCGCAGGACGCAGTTGACCGGGTGAAAGATAGCGCAACTACTGCTGTTGAGACTGCGACCGGCGTTGTGAAAAAGCGCCCGGGCACAATTATTGCGATTGGCGCAGCGATCGGACTGTTCGTTTTTCGCAAACCGATTGCGGCGGCAGTGCGCAAACAAATCACGCGATACCAAGAGAGCAAGGCAAGGCCCGAGCCACTAGACGCGCCCGAACCCAGTGGCGGTCCGATCCCCGATCCGACCCCCAAGACAATTTTGACTGAGGAAGTGACATCATGACGATCAAGGAAAGCGCCGGCAAAGCCGGTGAAACAGTCCGCGAATCCTATCGCGCCACTCGGGTGCGTGCAGGCGATGCCTATGAAGCTGCAGCAGCGCGCACCGGAGAACTTTATGCCACCGCACGCGAACAGGCAGCCGTTGCAGGTCGGCGCACCGCCAATACGGTTCAGGACAATCCACTTGCTGCCCTGATCGGTGGTTTGGGCGTCGGGATGTTGATTGGAGCTCTTCTTCCCCGCACGCGTCGCGAGACGGAACTACTGGGCCCCTATGGCAGTCAGATTACCAACCGCGCCCGCGAGGCCGCCGAAGCCGCGAAAGCCGTCGGCCAGGACAAACTGGACGATCTCGGTTTTGTGAAAGAAAATGCTCGCGAAACTGCTCAAAAGGTCATCGAAGAAGCCAAATCGGCCGCCAGCGAGGCTGGGTCCGCCGCTGCCCGCAAGGCCCGCGGCGAAGACTAGCTTTCAATCCGCATTACGATCAGTTCAATTCCGGTTCAGGCGGGTTCGTCTACATCAGTAATCAACTGAAATAATAGGGTTTTGGGACAGAATGAAACGAATCTCGACGATATTCGCCGCCGGCGCATTTGCAGTCAGCGCGATTGCTGGCACCACCGCTATTGCCACACCCGCTGACGCTGCTGTCAGCCAGGCGAGCCCATCTGCTTTTGTGGAAAGCCTTTCGACAGATGGTCTGGCAACATTGCGATCGGGATCTGCTTCTGAACGCCGTAGCCGGTTCCGTTCGTTGCTCGGTGAGCATTTTGCAGTCAACCGGATCGGTGATCGCCTGATTCGACGCTGGCGCGACGATATCAGCACGGCGCAGTATCGCGCCTATCAGAACGCCCTGCCCGGCTTCATCCTCGGTACCTATGCGGATCGGCTGTCGACCTATGCACGCGCTCGGGTTGAAGTAACCAATGCCACTCAGCGCGGCAGCACCTATCTCGTCCAGACCCGGATCACGAACCCTGGCCAGCGCCCGGTAACCGCGATCTGGTATCTTACGCGGTCAGGTGGCAACTATCAGGTGTATAATATGCGGGTTGCCGGGATAAACCTGACGCTGAACCAGGCCCAGGACTTTGACAGCTATATCCAGCGAAACGGGTTTGACCGGCTAGTCAGCTTCATGCGTCAGCGGGGCGCATAACAGCCAACCAACGATGGCTGCCTGTGTGCAGCTTTAGCCACATCAATAGTAGCATTATTGGTCCTGTTGGATTAAGGGCGCGGCCATGAGCGAAAACAAACTCCACCTCGTATTTGGCGGCCGCGTGTCGGACCCGCGCACCCTCGATTTCAACGATTTCGATTCAATGGACCTGGTCGGTATCTTCCCGAGCTATGACGAAGCGGAAGAAGCCTGGCGCGGACGTGCCCAAGCCACCGTCGATGATGCCGAAATGAAATATGTGGTCGTACATCTGCATCGACTGTTCGAACCCGAACTGATCGAGCCCGGCAAGAAATAGCCGTTAGGCGTCTCGATATCGCCACATCAGCATCGGGCGGGCCAATGCCAGGCCTGCGCCGAACCCGAAGATGTGCGCCATGATCGCAATCGAAGTCGGTGAACCGACAGTGGTCAGGCCGATCAGCAGCTGGATGATGATCCAGGCGCCGGCGAGCGATGCGACATGTTTCCACCCGCCCACGCCGTTGCGCGGCTTTGAGTAAAGCAAGGCATAGGCGCCGATAATCGCGGACACGGCACCACTTGCGCCAATCATTGGCCCGGCGCTGTCGGTATTGAAGAGATAATGCCCGGCGGCAGCGACATAGGCGCCGATCACATAGAGCCCCATCAGGCCGCGCCCACCAAGCGCCTCTTCCACGCCTTTTCCGCAGACGAACATCAGCAGCATGTTAAAAGCGAGGTGCATGAAATCCGCATGCAGCAATGTCGCTGAAAGCGGCGTCAGGATTGCAGGCAATGCGCCTTCCACGGTGAAGCCATCATCGAACCGCAACGGAATGAATCCGCCAAATGGATAGGCCCAGCGTTCCTGCCCGAGCGCCATTACCAGCAGCCAGGCGACAGCCGTGACAATGATGATCTTGGTCGTAAGCGACGATTGAGCGAGGCGTGTCTGCCAATCCATGAGACTATCCCTCGCTCATGCGCCCTATACGAACTCGATTTTTTTGATCAGGAAATATTTATCGCCGGCCGGGACCGTAAACTCGACCTCATCGCCTTTGTTGCGGCCGATCAGGGCGCGGGCAAGCGGCGAGCTGTACGAGATTTTTCCGGAATTGGCATCAGCTTCGATTTCACCGACAATCTGATATTTCAGCGGCTTATCATCTTCGTCCAGAAGATGAACTGTCGCACCAAACACAACCTTGTCGCCCGAAAGCTCTTTCGGGTCGATTACCTGGGCCCGGGTCAACCGATCTTCATAATCGGCGATCGTTGCCTCAATCTGGCCCTGGCGTTCCTTCGCCGCATGATATTCAGCGTTCTCCGAGAGATCACCATGGGCGCGCGCTTCCTCGATCGCATCGATCACTTCGGGACGCTCTACCTCTTTCAGGTGCTTCACATCGGCGTTCAGCCGCTCATAACCTTCCAGCAACATCGGCATTTTTTCAATCGTCGCCATTGCCTTACCTTTCGTCAAAAACCTGCCGTGCAGCGGCCCTATCGGGTCCGCCTTTTTAATTCCGCACAAATTGTCGGGATTAGCGATCGGCTGTTGAATAATAGTCCTGAAGCGGTCGTACTTCAAGCTCTGAGGTGCGTAATGCCCCAATTGCCCTTACGGCAGCCACGCTTGCTGCCGCAGTCGTGAAATAAGGTATCCCGCTGGAAACTGCCGATTTTCGGATAGAAGCGCTGTCTTTTAGTGACTGCCAGCCTTCTGTTGTATTGAAAATCAGATCGATTTCCCCGTCGACGATCGCGTCCACAATGTGAGGGCGACCCTGCGCCACCTTGTTGATCCGCTCCGCCGGTACATCATTGTCGCGCAGGAAATCGGCCGTTCCTCCCGTCGCAACGACTGTAAATCCATGATTCACAATGTCTTTTACGGCAGGCAGGATATGGTTCTTGTCGCTATCTTTGACCGAAACAAACACCCGACCCTCAGTCGGTAATGTCGTTCCCCCGGCCAGCTGCGATTTGGCAAAGGCAACCGGAAAGTCGCCATCGATACCCATAACTTCGCCGGTGGATTTCATTTCTGGTGATAACACCGGATCCGTTCCCTGGAAGCGGGCGAAGGGGAAAACCGCCTCTTTGACGGCAATATGCGTGATGGCCCGGTCAATATCCGGGAGATCGGCCAGTTTCTCGCCGGCCATGACGCGCGCCGCGATCTTGGCGACCGGATGACCGATCGCCTTCGCAACGAACGGCACTGTGCGGCTCGCCCGCGGATTCACCTCGATCAGATAGACATCGCCATTCTTTATCGCGAATTGGATATTCATCAGCCCACGCACTTCGAGCGCGACGGCCAACGCCTTGGTCTGCCGCTCAATCTCCGCGATGATCTCATCAGGCAGGCTGTAGGGCGGCAAGGTGCAGGCGCTATCGCCGGAATGCACGCCAGCTTCTTCAATGTGCTGCAGCACACCGGCGACGACTACATCATCACCATCGGCGATCGCATCGACATCCACCTCGATTGCATCGCGCAGATATTGATCGATCAGGACGGGACTATCGCCTGACACCTGCACGGCCGTCTGGATATAGTCTTCGAGCTGCGCATCGCTGTCGACAATTTCCATCGCGCGACCACCCAGGACATAGCTGGGCCGCATCAGCACCGGATAACCGATCCGCTGCGCAACGCTGAGCGCCTCCTCGGCGCTACGCGCAATGCCATTTTCCGGCTGTTTCAACTCAAGCCGCGATACGAGATCGGCAAACCGTTCACGATCCTCCGCAAGATCAATTGCATCAGGCGACGTGCCAAAGATCGGGATCCCCTCCTCTTCCAATGCCTGAGCAAGATTGAGAGGCGTCTGCCCACCAAACTGCACGATCACCCCAGCCAGTTCTCCAGACTGTTGCTCGACATGCAGAATCTCGAGCACATCTTCGGCCGTCAGCGGTTCGAAATAGAGGCGATCGGATGTGTCATAATCGGTCGACACCGTTTCCGGGTTGCAGTTGATCATGATCGTTTCATAGCCCTGGTCTTCCAGCGCGAAACAGGCATGACAGCAGCAATAGTCGAACTCGATCCCCTGCCCGATCCGATTGGGGCCACCGCCCAGGATCACCACTTTCTTCCGATCGCTCGGCTGCGCTTCGCATTCGGGCTCTCCGAAGCTCGGCGCCTCATAGGAGGAGTACATATAGGGCGTCTTGGCTTCGAACTCAGCCGCACAGGTATCGATCCGCTTGTACACCGGGCGGACGCCAAGCTTGTGGCGCAGCGCGCGCACCTGGCCCTCAGTCACAGCCCCTGCCATCGCCTGCAGCGTTTCGCCGATCAGGCCGGGGCTATACGCCGCCTTCTCCATCCCTTCGGCAATGTGCGTTGACGCCAGCGCCAGCCGCGCGAGACGCTTGTCGGAAAATCCCATGGCTTTGAGCGAGCGCAGGCTATCTGCGTCGTTGGGCAGGCCGTTTTCGATCACGCCCTTTTCAGCCTCGACAATCTCGGAGAGCCGCTCGAGGAACCAAGGCTCGTACTTGGTGATCGCATGGACCTCTTCGACGCTCAGCCCCTCGCGCAGGGCTTGAGCGGTCACCAACAAGCGTTCTGGCGATACCTCGGACAGCGCCGCTTCAATGCGCGGCTTGGGTGCATCAACCAGATCATCGACCCAGTTGAGACCCACCAAACCGGTCTCTAGCCCACGCAGCGCCTTTTGCAGGCTCTCGGTAAAGCTGCGGCCGATTGCCATCACTTCGCCGACGGATTTCATCGCCGTTCCCAGCACCGGCTCCGCACCCTTGAATTTCTCAAAGGCGAAGCGCGGGATCTTGGTGACGACATAATCGATAGTCGGTTCGAAACTCGCCGGCGTCACACCGGTAATATCATTGTCGATCTCGTCGAGCGTATAGCCGACCGCAAGCTTGGCCGCGACTTTCGCGATTGGGAAGCCGGTGGCCTTGGAGGCCAGCGCGGAACTGCGTGACACACGCGGGTTCATCTCGATCACGACCAGCCGGCCATCTTCCGGATTGACGGCGAACTGCACATTCGATCCGCCGGTCTCGACGCCAATCTCGCGCAGGCAGGCGATCGATGCATTGCGCATGATCTGATATTCTTTGTCGGTCAGCGTCAGGGCTGGCGCGATGGTGATGCTGTCGCCGGTATGGACGCCCATCGGGTCCACATTCTCGATCGAGCAGATGATGATGGCATTGTCATTCTTGTCGCGAACAACCTCCATCTCATATTCTTTCCAGCCGAGGACGGATTCTTCGATCAGCACCTCGGTGGTCGGACTGGCGGATAGACCGCCACGAACGATCTCTTCAAATTCCTCACGATTATAAGCGATACCGCCACCGGTGCCGCCCATCGTGAAGCTTGGCCGGATAATCGTCGGCAGCCCAACAAAGGCGAGCCCTTCCAGCGCTTCTTCCATTGAATGAGCGATCCGCGAACGCGGGCTTTCCAAGCCAACCTTGTCCATCGCGTCGCGAAAGCGCAGGCGATCTTCCGCCTTGTCGATCGCATCGGCATCCGCACCGATGAGCTCGACGCCGAATTTCTCAAGCGTACCATCATCATGCAGCGCGAGCGCCGTATTGAGTGCCGTCTGTCCGCCCATGGTTGGCAAAAGGACCAAGGTGTCGTCCGGCCGCTCCTCACGCTCCTTGGCGATGATCTTTGCTACAATATCCGGCGTGATCGGTTCGACATAGGTGGCATCGGCCAGCTCCGGATCCGTCATGATCGTCGCCGGGTTCGAATTCACCAAGATGATCCGATAGCCCTCTTCCTTCAGCGCCTTGACGGCCTGGGTTCCCGAATAATCAAACTCGCAAGCCTGACCGATAATGATCGGACCCGCGCCAATAATCAGGATTGAAGATATGTCAGTGCGTTTGGGCATTAGGCGGATCTTCTTAAAAAAGCCGCGCCGGCGTCCTTGCGGATGACGGCGCGGCTGATTTCTGGGTTACGGATTAACCAGCCGATGCGTTCGACATCGCATCGCTGATGCATTGCTGCGCGCGACTGGCCAGTTCCTCCTGGTTGGTGGCGTCTGCAGCCGTCAGGCCTTCGGTCGCACAGGCGCAATATTCTTCAAGATCAAGACCGGCAGCCGCCAGCTGACCTTCGACTTGTGCGCCCTGTTCGATACATTGTTCACGCGCGACATTTTCAAGCCCGCTTCCGCCGCAACCTGCAAGCGCGATCGTCGCGGCTCCTAAAATCAAAATACGCATATTATTACCCCCTATCATGTGTGTGACGCGGACCATTCCGTGCCTCCTGGACTGCGACCCCATTTGGCAACCCTAACACTATAGCATCTTGGCAAATTTCGCGAACAGATATGCACTATCCTGCGGGCCGGGGCTCGCTTCGGGATGATATTGCACGCTGAAGGCGGGACGATCTTCCAATTCCAGGCCGCACAGGCTGCCATCAAACAGACTGACATGCGTGGCTTTCACTCCGCCCGGCAGCGTGTCGATATCCACCGCAAAGCCATGGTTCATGCTGGTAATCTCGACCCGACCATCTTCGAGCCGCTGCACCGGATGGTTCGCACCGCGATGCCCTTGATGCATTTTGATGGTCTTGGCACCCATCGCGAGACCGAGCATTTGATGGCCCAGGCAAATCCCAAACAGCGGCTTACCCGTCTCAAGCAGTTTCTGGATCACTGGCACCGCATATTCGCCCGTCGCTGCCGGATCGCCGGGGCCATTGGCGAGAAATATGCCATCGGGTTCGTGGCGCATCACATCCTCATAGGATGCTTCGCCCGGCACGACGGTCACCCGTGCACCGGCGTTCACTAGGTGCCGAAGGATATTGCGTTTTGCCCCATAATCGATGGCAACGACATGCGGCCGGCTGTCATCATCGCCCTGCCCTTTGGCAAAGCCGTCTTCCAGCGACCAAAGTCCATCATGCCAATCATATTGCTGGGTGGTGCTTACCGTCTTGGCGAGATCCATCCCTTCAAGGCCCGGCCAGTCTGCTGCCTTGGCCCGCAGTGCGTCGAGGTCAAATTCCCCCCGTGCATTGTGAGCGATCACGCCATTGGGCGCGCCTTGCATCCGGATGAGACGCGTCAGTGCGCGCGTATCGACACCAGAAAGACCGATCCGGCCGCTCACCTTCAGCCATTGATCATAATGCTGGGTCGATCGGAAGTTGGCGGGGTCGGTGATGTCCTGTCGAACGATGCAACCCAGTGCATGCGGGTTGGTGTTCTCCATGTCTTCGGGATTGGTGCCGACATTGCCGATATGCGGGAAAGTGAAGGTTATGATCTGCCCGGCATAGCTCGGGTCGGTCATGCTTTCCTGATAACCGGTCATTGCGGTGTTGAAGCAGACTTCGCCGACCGCATCGCCCTCTGCACCAAAGCCGCGACCCCAGACCAATGTGCCGTCCGCCAAAACCAATACGCCCGTTGCTCCCTGGGGCGTGCTGGTTGATGTGGCGTCAGCCATGATGGTCAGTCCCTATTTCAATAGTTTGCCGGGCGCGCAAACGGCTGTCAGCTAGGGTGCCGTGCCGGTGCGGTCAATGGCTGTTCATTCGCTTTATCCCCAGCTAGATGATGGCGATCAATTTTCAAAGGAACAAGACGATGCTCCGCGACGATATCAAGGCCGCTCAGGTGGCGGCGATGAAAGCGAAAGACAGTGGCCGCACAGCGGCGCTCCGGCTCATCCTGTCCAAGGTCAAGGATCGCGATATCGAGCTGCGTACCGAAGGCGGTGCCAAGGATGACGACACGATGGTTGTCGACGTTCTCCAGAAAATGGTGAAACAGCGCCGCGAGTCGATTTCCATGTATGAAAGCGGCGGTCGCCAGGAACTGGCAGACGCTGAAAAAGCCGAGGTGGCGGTCATCGAAGAATTTTTACCGGCAATGATGAGCGACGATGAAGCCGGCAAGATTATCGATGCGCTTATCGAAGAGCTCGGTGCCCAGGGTCCTCAGGACATGGGAAAAGTCATGGGTCAGCTCAAGGCGCGCCATGCCGGCGATATCGACATGGGCAAGGCCAGCGGATTAGTGAAAGCACGCCTGATTGGGGGCTAGTGACTTGACGAGAAGGAACCCGGCCCCAACATGCCGCGTTGACTTCCAACACAGAACATAAAATCAGGACCGTCATGAGTCGCGCCCCTCTATTGCTATCTACCCTGCTTGTCGCAGCCTGTTCAGGCGCGCCAATCGAAGAGCCAGCCGATCCTGCAGAGGACGCCACACTGGCCGAACCGGACAATGTGATTGCTCCCACTGATTTCGCGTCGCTGACACTTGGCGGCACGATCCAGGGGCCGGTCGGGCCCGAGGTCGAAGCGTCGTTGAGTGCCGACGGCGTGGCGATCGCCGACATTGCGAGCCGCGTCCAATGTCCGGACGGCGTTGATCCGTGCGATCCGAATACCGCCGAAGAGGGCACGATCTATACCTATATATATGAGGTTCGCCCCGGCTTTGACGGGCCGAATGATCCACCGTTCGAAATGCCTGAAACGGTACGGCCGATCGAAAGCGCATCCAGCTTTGCCCTCGGCTTTCCCGCGCATGGCTTTACCGGCGTTGCTGGCTATTCGGTCTATGATGCCGATGAAGTGCTCGCCGAAGGCTTTGTCGGCTCGATCAGCTGTGTCGACAATCAGATTACCTGGAGCTTCCCCGAAGAATCCGGCTGGAGCACCGGCGAAACGATCACATTTTTCTGGCAAACGACTCAGCCGCCAACCGGCCCGGATGGCGAGTATCGCTTTGTTGGAGACGAGTTGGAGGCAACTGGCCCAGGGCCATTGCCAGCAGAAGGCGGAGAAATCGCGGCTATCTGCGAAACAGCGCAAAGCGGGTAATTGAATTTCGCTGCGCGATGCGCTAGTCGCGTTATAATAGGGTCATGTCCCTCTCGCCTGCTTTTCTCGATGAACTTCGCATGCGCACGACGCTATCCAGCGTCATCGGGAAACATACCAAACTCCAAAAGGCCGGTCGTGAGTGGAAGGCATGCTGTCCGTTCCACAAGGAAAAGACGCCATCCTTCACCGTCAATGATGAAAAAGGCTTTTATCATTGCTTTGGCTGTGGCGCGCATGGCGATGCGATCAGCTTCCTTACAGAGACCCGCGGTCTGCCCTTTATCGATGCCGTAAAGGAATTGGCTGATGGCGCTGGGATGCAGGTTCCAGCACCCGATCCGCGGATGCGCGAGCGGCAGGAAAAATCGGCGTCACTGCGCGATGTGATGGAAGCGGCGGCGCGTTGGTATATCGATCAGCTTGCCAGTCCGGCGGGCGCAGAAACGCGTGCCTATCTCGAAGAGCGCGGCATCACCCAGGAAACACAACAGGCGTTCGGTCTCGGATTTGCGCCCAATGCGCGCGGCAAGCTTGAGGAAGCGCTCAAGGAGTTTCCGCGCGAGATGCTCGTCGAAGCCGGCCTGATCGCCATCCCCGAAGAAGCCGATCGCTCACCCTATGACCGGTTTCGCAGCCGGCTGATGTTCCCGATCCGCGATCAGCGCGGTCGTGTCATTGCCTTTAGCGGGCGCATCATTGGTGATGGCAAACCCAAATATCTGAACTCGCCCGATACCCCGCTCTTCGACAAGGGTCGGACCATCTATAATTTCGATCGCGCGTCTCCGGCGGCGCGCGATACGAAGCGGATTATTGTCGTCGAGGGCCAGATGGACGTGATCGCGCTCGACCAGGCCGGGTTCAAGGAAGCCGTCGCGCCGCTCGGTACCGCGGTGACCGAGCACCAGCTCGTCATGCTTTGGCGCGTCGATGAGACACCGATATTCTGCTTCGACGGCGATGCCGCCGGGCAAAAGGCCGCGATGCGCGCCGTCGAGCGCGCCCTTCCCGCTATCCAGCCTGAACGCAGCCTGGCATTTGTTCAGATGCCTCCCGGTCAAGATCCCGATGATGTGATCCGTAGCGGCGGTACTGATCGCCTGCGTGCGCAATTTGATGCGCCGCTCAGCCTCGATGCATTTCTCTGGCGGTACGAAGCCGCGCAGATTGATCCGAAGAACCCGACTGACCGTGCAAAACTGAAACGTCGGCTTGCTGATGTTGCAGGCGCTATTGGCGACCCAGCCATGCGCGAAGAGTTTGGCCGGGATTTTCGCGAACGGTTTTGGGACGCTTTTGGCTGGAAAAAGAAAGAAGTCGATTTTGTCCGCGATGCTCTCGCCGCGACCGCAGGTCGCAATCAGCTCACAGGGCTTGATATTTATGTACGGGCGATTTTACTGGGACTGTCGCGCTATCCAGCAGTCGTGAAATCCAGAGCGGATCAAATACAGTCGTTGCAGATTGGCGAGGCCTTGCTGGGCCGCTGGCGCGATTTACTTGTCGGCGCGGCATTTGAGCGGCCGGACCTTGATGCAGACATGATCGAAACCATATTGGCAGATGCGGAGTTAGAATCGGCGGAAAAGAGGCATTCTTGGCGCGATCTTGGATTCTCGTTCTTCAAGCGGAAGACGGATCCCGAAATTGCAGTGCGCGATCTGGAAGCCGCCATCGATACTATTGCCCGCAGCCAGGAGCTTGACGAAAATCTGGAATCTGTCCGTGCCAATCTCGAAAAGGCGGCGGATTCAGAAGATTTTGAAAGCGTCTGGAACAGGGAGTCGGAACGTCGCAAACAGCTGATGGAAGAAAAGCAGCGCTTGCACGATGAATTGGAGTTGTTAGGGGAAGCCGCAGCATAGGCGGCCAAGGACACAAGGTTTTACATGGCAAAAGCAAAAACTGCGGAGCAGGCCGAAGGCGATGCTCCGGTCATCGATCTCAATCAGGCTTCTATCAAGAAGCTGATCACCAAGGCCAAGAAGCGTGGCTATCTGACCTATGACGAGCTGAATGAGGCTCTGCCACAGGATCAGATGTCATCCGAGCAAATCGAAGATGTGATGTCGGCCCTGTCCGAAATGGGCGTCAACATCGTCGAAAACGAAGATGCGGGCGAAGAAGAGGCCGCCGAAGCCAAGGATGCACCAAAAGCTGTAGACGGCCCCGACAAGAAAGTTGTCGAGGCGCCGGCCAAGAAAACGACGGGTGACCGCACCGACGATCCCGTGCGTATGTATCTGCGCGAAATGGGCGCGGTCGAGTTGCTCAGCCGCGAAGGCGAGATCGCGATTGCCAAGCGTATCGAAGCCGGGCGTGACATGATGATCATGGGCCTGTGCGAAAGCCCGATCACCTTTAACGCGATCATCGAATGGTCGAACGCACTCAACGACGAAGAAATGCAGTTGCGCGAAATCCTCGACCTCGAAGCCATGCTGACCAAAGGTCCATCGCTCGAAGAAGTCGAAAATGACGATGATAGCGGTGAAATCTCGGAAAAAACCGCCGGCGTCTCGATCAAAGACGATGACGACGATTATGATGATGATGACGAGGAAGATTCTGACGGCGATAGCGAAGATGGCGAAGAGGAAGAGGATCCCGTCGCCAAACGCCGTCGTGAGGAAGAGGAAGAAGACGATAACCAGCTTTCTCTCGCCCAGATGGAAGAGGCTCTGAAGCCTGATGCGCTTGAGCGGTTCGCCAAGATCACCAAGCTCTATCGCACCTTCTCCAAGATCCAGGAACGCCGGCTAGATGCGCTGGGAAGCAGCAAGGACTTCCCCAAGGCGCAGGAAACCCGCTACCATAATCTTCGCGAAGAGCTGACCGCCGAAGTTGAAAGTGTACAGTTTCACGCGACCAAGATCGAATATCTGGTCGATCAGCTTTATAGCTACAACCGGCGCCTGACCGCGCTTGGCGGCCAGATGCTGCGCCTTGCCGAGCGGCACAAAGTCGCCCGTAGATCCTTCCTCGATGAATATATGGGTCGCGAGCTGGAAGATGGCTGGCTGAAGAAGGTGTCGAAGATCGACGCGAAATGGAAAAAGTTCGCCGACAAGGAAGGCGAAGCGGTCGATCGTATTCGCACTGAAATTTCGGAGATCAGCCAGGCCACCGGCACATCGCTCAAGGAATTCCGCCGGATCGTGAACATGGTCCAGAAGGCAGAGCGGGAAGCGCGGATCGCAAAGAAAGAAATGGTCGAGGCCAATCTGCGCCTCGTGATTTCGATCGCGAAGAAATACACCAATCGCGGCCTGCAATTCCTGGATCTGATCCAGGAAGGAAATATCGGCCTCATGAAAGCCGTCGACAAATTCGAGTATCGACGCGGCTACAAGTTCAGCACCTATGCCACCTGGTGGATCCGACAGGCGATCACCCGATCAATTGCCGACCAGGCACGTACGATCCGTATCCCGGTTCACATGATCGAGACGATCAACAAGCTGGTCCGCACCTCGCGCCAATTCCTCCACGAGCAGGGCCGCGAAGCTACGCCCGAAGAAATGGCGGAACGGCTTTCCATGCCGCTCGAAAAAGTGCGCAAGGTGATGAAGATCGCCAAGGAGCCGATCAGCCTCGAAACGCCGATTGGCGATGAGGAAGATTCGCATCTCGGCGATTTCATCGAGGACAAGAATGCGATCATCCCGGTCGACGCTGCGATCCAGTCGAACCTCAAGGAAACCGTGACCCGGGTTCTGGCCTCGCTTACGCCGCGCGAAGAACGCGTGCTGCGCATGCGCTTTGGCATCGGCATGAACACCGATCACACGCTTGAGGAAGTCGGCCAGCAGTTCAGCGTGACGCGCGAACGTATCCGGCAGATCGAAGCAAAAGCGCTGCGCAAGCTCAAACATCCGAGCCGCAGCCGCAAAATGCGGAGCTTCCTCGACCAGTAGCGCGATCAGCCTATTCATCAGCATGTCTGATCCCGGTTCGGCTTCGTCCAAACCTGGGCAGCGTGTTGACGCCCCTTAACCTCCGTCAATCCAAAGCTAATGCGCCGTAAACCCCGTATTTACGCGCTTCCCCTATCAGGGTGGCTTGCGCGTGCGGATATGCCTGTGCGTCAATGTTGTAGTGGGGAACAAATATGGTGCACGGCGTCGCAACTGCCGCAGTAAATCAAGGGCTTGGAACGATTCTGTCGGCGATGATCGCGCATGACGGGTCGGCCAGTCAGAGTTATATCTCTGGCCCTGCATTCAACGGTGACAGCGAAGCCGCTCGTAATTTGGCAGATGCCGCCCATTATCTCAGCATGCTGCATGGCCATCATCCGGGCGTGATTGAGCTCGCCTCATCGAAGACGGCAATCCCGGTTGCGCGCAGCTGGATCGAACAGGCCGAACTCGGATTTGCCCGCGAACGGCTGTTCCTGTCTCACCTTACGGTCGCCGCCGGTCCGCTTCCGAGCACCGCCGGTCATGACAAGAGCGAAGCCGCTGTGCTGAGCCAGCGCCACGCGATCGAAACGCTGGCATCGTCCGAACGCGTCGGTTGCGCCCTGGGCGCTGCAATTGCTTTGGTCCTCGATTGGCAAGCCATTCGGCCGGTTCTGCTTTCGGCAGCGGAAAAGCTCGACGTGGAAGCTCCTCTTTGCGCCCTGCCGGATTCAACTGAAACGGTTCAACTCGCCGATAGTCTTGGTGGTGAAGCCCCTGCCATTCAGCGGGCTGTAAACTTTGGCGCGGAACAAATACTCGCCCAACATCGCGGATTATGGAATCTGCTTGAGGCCCGCGAAGCCGCTCGCGACATCTGGTAAATCGCGCCAAGCAATCGATCTAACTCCATTTTGAAACATCCTTGACGGTTGCAACTCGCAACCCGTCCGCCTATCGCTATTCGCTTGACGTTAACGGAAAGGCCAGTTTCCGGCCATACTCCAAGCTGATGGGAAGGATCGCCCGTGCGTTTTGACGGTACCAAGGATTATGTCGCAACCGATGATTTGAAGGTTGCAGTCAATGCCGCAGTGACATTGCGGCGCCCACTGCTGGTGAAGGGTGAACCAGGCACGGGCAAAACCGTCCTCGCCCATGAAGTGGCCAAGGCGATCGATGCACCGCTGATTGAGTGGAACATCAAATCGACGACCAAGGCGCAGCAAGGCCTGTATGAATATGACGCCGTTGCCCGTTTGCGCGATGGCCAGCTTGGCGACGAACGCGTCCATGATATCAAGAATTACATCAAGCGCGGCAAGCTCTGGGAAGCATTTACGAGCGACGAACTGCCCGTCCTGCTGATCGACGAGATCGACAAGGCCGATATCGAATTCCCGAACGATCTTCTCCAGGAACTCGATCGGATGGAATTCTACGTTTATGAAACGAAGGAAGAGATCAAGGCCAAGGAACGGCCGATCGTCGTCATTACGTCGAACAATGAAAAAGAATTGCCGGACGCATTTCTGCGCCGCTGCTTCTTCCACTATATCAAGTTTCCGGAACGCGATACGATGCAGGAAATCATCGACGTGCATTTCCCGGACATCCAGAAGATGCTTGTCTCAAAGGCGATGGATATTTTCTACGAAGTCCGCGACGTACCGGGCCTGAAGAAGAAACCCAGCACCAGCGAGCTGCTGGATTGGCTCAAGCTTCTCCTGCACGAAGATATGCCGTTGGATGTTCTGACATCGCGCGATCCGAAAAAGCTTATCCCACCGCTTCACGGCGCATTGCTCAAGAATGAGCAGGATGTGATGCTGTTCGAGCGGCTCGCGTTCATGAGCCGTCGCGAGGGGAATTAGGAACCTACGCCAATCGGGCTAGTGGTGCGGACATAGACCCGGATTTGCCAAGTTTTGAACGGCAAGGATCGTAATGCTGCAGTTGCGCTGATTTTCGCGTAGAGCGTGAATCAATGACACCCGCCAGCAAGACCACACGCTTCAGCAATGTTCGCGACGCGCTCGAAGCAATTGAGTTCGAGCAACGGTGGCAACGCTGGTTGTTCGAATTCCTGTTGTTTGGATTCAAGCAGGCTTGGGCCTGCCTGTTCGGCGGGCTCATGCTGGCGCTGCTGCTCGGGACATTCCTTTTCTATCCCGAAAACGCCTCTCTTGCGCGTTACGATTTCCTGACACTGGCGGCGATCGGCATTCAGGTCGCAATGCTGGCGCTACGGTTTGAAACGCTTGACGAAGCGAAGGTCATTTTGGTCTTCCATGCCGTCGGTACAGTCATGGAGCTCTTCAAAACCGCCAATGGTTCATGGATCTATCCCGAACACAGCGTCTTGCGGATCGGCGATGTACCGCTTTTTTCCGGATTCATGTACGCAGCAGTCGGTAGCTATATCGCCCGTATCTGGCGGATTTTCGATATGCGCTTCAGCCATTTTCCATCGCGCTGGACTACTGTTGCTCTGGCCATCGCCATCTATGTCAATTTCTTCGCACATCACTGGCTACCGGATATCCGCTACGTATTGTTCCTTCTGACCGCCGTGCTTTTCTGGCGGTGCTGGGTTCATTACCATCCTTGGAAAAAGGCCCGCCGGATGCCTTTGTTACTCGGCTTCCTTCTCGTCGCACTGTTCATCTGGTTTGCCGAAAACATCAGTACCTATGCGCGCGCCTGGACCTATCCGAGCCAAGAAACCGGATGGGAAATGGTATCGCTGGCGAAACTCGGCAGCTGGTATTTGCTGATGATTATCTCTTTCGTTCTTGTCTCGCTCGTCCATCGGCCACGGGCGCCACGATAGCGCGATCCACTGGAGGACGGCGCTAGGAATCCTTTCCTACACCGCCTCATTCTGTCATAATTACCGCTAAAGGAACCTCACTGGCTCGAATGCCAGCGGCTAGTGTCGACTAGTGTCAACTAACGACTCAACTACCTGTCACCCGCAATGAGATATTGGGCGACTGCGTAGGTTCGGCCTACCCTCTTCGATGCATAGATTGCACACAGTGCGGGATCATGGAGAGGGATATGAGCATTCAAATCAAAGCGGCAGCAATTCTGGCGATCGTTTGCGGCGCGATTGCCTCCGCCCAGCCTGTGCACGCGCGGGGCACCGTTGTCACGAGCGACGCCAGCCAGGATTGGGCGCACGAACCGTCTGGAATCACCGTTCCATCTGTTTTGGCAGGCATGGCACGCGGCGAAATTCGGGATCTCTCCGAGAGCCTGCACGACGTGTTCATTCAGTTTCGGACGGCAGATGATCAGTCATTTGCGACGCTCTATCTCTATCGCACTGGTTATCGCGATTTGGGTTTATGGTTTGACCAATCCTATTCTGCGATTTCGACAAACCCAGTTCTCGGCGCGCAGAGCGGAGGCACTCGAACACCAAATTTGGTCTCCTTGTTCGGCGAGCAAACCCCGGACTCGGGACTTGTCACCTTTCCCGTGGAAGGTGACTATCGGAGCACGGGGCTCGGACTAACAGAACGTAATGGCTGGCTGATCAAGGTGCGCCTGTCTTCACTCAACATGACACCAGACGAAAATCGCGTGGCGATTCGATCACTGATAACCGGACTCCAATTGCCGGATCAGGCCATAGAAGCGGCCCCGCCGGCCAATATGCGCGAGTGCGACGAGCTGCTCTCATATACTGACGCAAGGACCGCCGAGGCCACCATGGAACTGTCACTGGCCGGGGCCCTCATGCTCGCTACGAGTGCCACGGAGATTCGCATCCCCTCCTGCCGCGATCAGCGATTTACGCCTACATTCGCGGCGTATCGCGCAGGCGACGGCGATAGCGGCTATGTGGTTGCATTGGGCGACAGCGGGAAGGTAGCGCAAGTCTCGCAGTCCCTGACAGGCGCAGAATCCAACATCTATCAGGTGGATTATCATGGGCCAGAGGAAGCCATGGTTGTTGGTTTCTTTGAAGGAATGCCAACACCGCAACAGGCCGTGGCCGCCGTATCTTCCGTGTTGGAAGGTGCCGCCCACCCCTATGCCACGGTTGCATTCTCTTCCCCCGATGGTGCGACGGCGATCACTGTCGATAGCTCGCTTACCGGTGACGCAACGGAATAGCGTGTCCGCCTCTAGATCGCCTTTTCTTTTTCGCTATCGCTTTCCTACGCCGTTTCATTCTGCCATAGTTTCCGTTAACGGAAACTCACCGGCTCGATAGCCAGCTGCCTGTGTTAACAAGTGTCAACTAACGGTCTAAAAGCCTGCCGCGCGAAAAAGAGATAATGCATGTTCTTTTCCTTTGTCGATGAACTCCGCACCGCCGGGATCCAGGCCAGCCTGAAAGAGCATCTCACATTGCTAGATGCGCTCGACAAGGACGTGATCGAGCGGTCGCCGACCGAATTTTACTATTTGGCACGCGCGACTTTCGTCAAAGACGAAGGATTGCTGGATCGCTTCGATCAGGTCTTCGCCAAGGTCTTCAAGGGAATTGAGACCACTTATGGCGAAGAAGGTGCAGAAGTGCCTGAGGAATGGCTGCGCGCCGTTGCCGAACAATATCTTTCCGAAGAGGAAATGGCCGAGATCGAGAAGCTCGGTTCATGGGAAGAGATTATGGAGACGCTCAAAGAGCGGCTTGAAGAGCAGCAGAAACGCCATGAAGGCGGCAATAAATGGGTCGGCACCGGTGGCACGTCGCCATACGGGAACAGTGGCTATAATCCCGAAGGCGTGCGGATCGGCGGTAAGGCCAAACATGGCAAGGCCGTAAAGGTTTGGGAAAAGCGCGAATTCCAGAATCTCGATTCTACCAAGGAACTCGGAACCCGGAACATCAAGGTGGCGCTCCGACGCCTGCGGAAATTTGCCCGCGAAGGTGCCCAGGACGAACTCGATATCAATTCGACCATCGACGGCACCGCTCGCAAAGGGTGGCTCGATATCCATATGCGCGCCGAACGCCGCAACGCGATCAAGGTGCTGCTCTGCCTCGATATCGGTGGCTCGATGGATCCGCATGTGAAACTGTGTGAGGAGCTGTTTTCAGCCGCGACGAGCGAGTTCAAAAATCTCGAATTCTTCTACTTCCACAACTGCCCCTATGAAGGACTGTGGAAAGATAATCGGCGTCGTTTCAGCGAACGGACACCGACCTGGGACGTGCTGCACAAATTCGGCCATGATTATAAGCTGGTCTTTGTCGGCGATGCATCGATGAGCCCCTATGAGATCACTCATCCGGGTGGTTCGGTCGAGCATTTCAACGAAGAATCCGGCGCCGTCTGGATGCACCGCCTGACAAATACCTATCCAGCATCCGCTTGGCTCAATCCCGTACCGGAATCACAATGGGGCTATTCGCAGAGCACAAAGGTCATTCGCGAACTGATGAATGACCGAATGTACCCTTTAACGCTCGGCGGCCTGGATGACGCCATGCGGGAGCTCACGCGCAAGCAGGGCTAATGAGTGGATCGCGTATTCGCAAAATAGCGGTGTCGCTCGGCGCCGCTATTGGCGGATTATTCACGGGCAATCTGCTGTTTCCGCCAGAACCCGATCAAGGTGCGCTTGATGCGCTGCCTTTCACATTGATCGGTGCGTTCCTGATAATTTGGCCGGTCGATCACCAACTCGGTCGACGGATCGGTCATAGCGCCGGACGATGGATAGCGATAACGGGGCTCGCCGCAATAACCGGTGGAGTGATGCTCGGCTCGGTCCTGGCGCTCGCCGGCGTGTCACAACCCAAGGCACTGAAACTTGCCCTTATTGGCGCGAGCTATGGCGCGCTGACCGCTCTTTTTTGGCTAGTGCTGAACTGGGTCTCTGGTCGAACCGATCGTCAATAGAGTAACGACGCGGATCGTTGGTCCGTCCAGGCGGCTTCGTCAAATTTGGCAATACCATCAAGATCGCCGGGTTCTGCCGCCGCATCATCGACCCATTCTCTCAGCAATGGACTGCCGTTGAGCACATCGATGGCAAGCACGTCCTGGGTATACTCATAGGCAAAATCCTTGCCTCGCCACAGCTCATAATCCGGATAGAGGCGCCGGATCGCCTTGAAAGCCAACGCCTGTAACCGCCACGGTTTGAAGCGAGCGTGATCATAACCCATACCCTCGGCGTGGATATGGACACCGTGACACAGTTCTCCGACATGTTTGTGGAATGTCGGCTGGAACCAGATTTCGCGCAACGTGCATCCGGCTAACCAATCCAGCGCAAGGCGTTCCATTTCAGCGAGCGTCGCGCGTGCATCAATGTCAGGTGCCCCAAAAATCTCAAGCGGACGGGTCGTACCCCTGCCTTCACTTAGTGTTGCCCCCTCCAGCATCACCGTACCGGCATAGGCGCGTGCCATGTTGAGGTTTGCCGCGTTGGGGCTCGGATTGACCCAGATGCGTTTGTCCAACGGCCATCCAAAGCCAGGTGCCGCGCCGGGTTGCCAATCCTCCATCTCGATCACGCGATAGTCGACGTCGAGATTGAGATGCTCAATAAACCAATGTCCCATTTCGCCAAGCGTTAGCCCGTGCCGCATTGGCATCGGTCCAGCACCGACAAAACTCTCCCATCCATCACGCAGCATCATGCCCTCGACAGGTCTCCCGGCAGGATTGGGGCGATCGAGCACCCAGACAGTCTTGCCATGCTCTTCGGCTGCTTCGAGCATGTAGCGAAGCGTGGTGATGAAGGTGTAGATACGGCAGCCAAGATCCTGCAGATCAATCAGCACCGTATCGAACGTGCCCATAGATTGACCGGTTGGGCGGCGTACTTCGCCATAGAGGCTGAATATCGGGATACCGTGAACTGGATCGGTCTCATCAGCCGTCTCGACCATATTGTCCTGCTTATCGCCCTTGATGCCATGCTGTGGACCAAAAGCAGCCGTAATGTTCACGCCAGCATCCATTAGTGCATCGAGGGAATGGGTCAGGTCAGCGGTGACTGAGGCTGGATGCGCGAGCAACGCCACTCGCTGGCCGACAAGCGGCGCGCGTAGCTCTTGATCTTCGAGCAGGCGATCAATGCCAAACTTCATGCTGCAACAGGTGGCGTCAAACGCGCCGCAAAGCAATCCGCATGATGAAACTCCGGTTTGCCGTCGGGATGCCGATACCCCCAAAACGACTTGTGCCCATTGTTCGTCACGATGATGGCCGATACCGCGGCCGCCAATTTCGGAAGCACGCGATCATCTGGGAGCGTGAGCAGTGCCTCAAGTGCAAAGTAGGAGTCTCCGAAATCCAGAGCAATCTCCGGCGCTTGCGGTACGGCCATGTCGTGCATGCCCTCCCGAAAATCGGTGAAGCCGTAAGCCGCCCATCGACTCGAGGGCGATAGATTGAACTCGCAATAGGGAGAAGCGCCTGGCTCCCGAAGAAACAGCTCGAAACAGGTTGTATGCCAAAGATCGTCCATCCGCTCAGGTTCGGCCGGATCTGGTAGAAACAACTCAGAAAGAGGGATATCGACATGGTAACGCAGCCACAGCTGACTGGCCGATCGCCATTCATGATGGACGGCAATCTGCTCGACGATCTGGGTTGGAGTTTCCGGGTGGTAAGTGAGCGCAAAGGTCATACGGCCTATTGGCAATTTTCACGCCGCTCGGATAGCCGCAATTGCACAGCCCGTGTCCAGCCTGTAACGGACCGGACATGACCGACTATCAATCCGATCTGTTGCGCCTCCTTGAAGAGCGTGGACATATCCATCAGCTCACCGATGCTGAAGGGCTTGAAGCGCTTGCGCTGAAGGAGACTGTAACCGGCTATGTAGGCTTCGATCCGACGGCACCGTCCCTGCATATCGGCAACCTTGCATCGATCATGCTGCTTCGGCGCGTGCAACAGGCTGGTCATCGACCGATCGTCATCATGGGCGGGGGTACGGCAAAAGTCGGAGATCCTTCTGGCAAGGACGATGTTCGCAAGCTGCTGACCGATGAATTGCTCGATGCGAATATCGCATCCATTCAGGATAGCTTCGAGAAAATCCTCCGTTTCGACGATAGCGAAACTGGCGCACTTCTTATCAACAATGACGATTGGCTGAGTGAACTCAGCTATATCGAAATGCTCCGCAACGTCGGCAAGCATTTCACGATCAACCGCATGCTGACCTTCGACAGTGTCAAACTGCGCCTGGACCGCGAGCAGCCACTTACCTTCCTCGAATTCAACTATATGATCCTCCAGGCGTACGATTTCCTTGTGCTGTCGCGCGAGTATGGCTGCCGACTGCAATTGGGTGGCAGCGATCAATGGGGCAATATCGTCAATGGTATCGAGCTAGGCCGTCGGATTGACGGTAGCGAGCTTTACGGTGCAACGGCCCCGCTGATTACCCGTGCGGACGGCGCGAAGATGGGCAAATCCGTTGATGGCGCCATTTGGCTGAACGAAGATCAGCTGCCAGCCTATGATTTCTGGCAATATTGGCGCAATACCGATGATCGAGACGTCGGCCGTTTCTTGCGCCTGTTTACCGATGTGCCGTTGGATGAGATCACGCGGATGGAAGCGCTGGAAGGCGCTGAAATCAATGACGCCAAGATCCGCCTGGCCAATGAGGTAACGGCAATGGTGCGCGGTGCAGACGCGGCGCAAGCTGCAGCTACAACTGCTGCACAAACGTTCGAACAGGGCGCGGTCGGCGAAGATCTGCCCACCGTGTCGGTTAGCGGTGAAATTGGGCTGCTGGATGCAATGGTCGAGCTTGGTCTTGTCGCTTCGAAAGGCGAAGCAAAGCGGCTCGTCAAAGGCGGCGGTGCGCGGATAGATGGCGAACAGGTTTCCGATCTCGGTATGGTCGTATCAGTAAGCGACGAGCCCGTCCGAATATCCGCCGGCAAGAAAAAGCACGGGGTGCTAGTCCGCGCTTAGGCGGCAACGCGTTCCTTCTCGATCATTCTGGCGACCCAGCGGAATGTCAGCCACAAGATAACGCAACCGGCCAGCACATTAGCAATGGCAATGCCAACATATACGCCTGTTGTGTCGAAAAGAGTGGTCGCAGTGAATGCCAGCGGAATATAGAAAACCAATGCACGCAGCAGATAAATGACCAGCCCTAGCGCCGGTCGTCCGAGCGCGTTGAAAGCAGCTGCGGCGACGATTGTGATCCCATAGCCAGCAAAAGTGATCGGAACGATCCAGAGATATTCCGTGGCTTCTGCGCCGACAACCGGAGCATCGCTAAACTGATTGGCTAGCCATTGGCCCCAGATCCAAAAGGTCACGGCCACGATGCCGCTCCACACGACGCACACAGCAAATGCGAAGCGGATCGCCTCGCGGACACGATCAAAATTCCCGGCGCCCCAGTTCTGGCCGGCAACGGGACCGATTGAACCTGAAAGCGCCAGCATCGGAATAACGGCAAAACCCTCAAGGCGGCCGACAACGCCAAAACCAGCAACGACCTGATCGCCATATACTGCAAGAAATCCGGTCACCACGGCGATTGCAATCGGGCTCACAGCGTTCCCCAATGCTGCCGTCACACCGATCCGTGCGATCTCCCTCCAGCTTTCAAACACCTCGCCCCAGCTTGTCCGACGCAAGTTAATCAGCTTATCCCGAAACAAGAGCACGGGAATGATAGCAACCGGCATAACAACGCGTGAAGCAAAAGCGGCCCAGGCGGCGCCTTCAATCCCCATGCCTTCAATACCAAAGCCACCAAATATCAGTATCGGATCGAGCGCGACATTAACCGCCGCACCAGCGATCATGAGGCTGCTAGGGACAAGGGCATCGCCATTAGCGCGAAGAATGCTGCCTGCCACTTGGGCAAGGACCAGCAACGGCAAGCCGTAGAACCAGATCCTCATATAGGTTTCGATATCGTCCAATACCGCACCCTCTGCACCCAACAATCCGAATAGCGGCCGGATAAGCGCGGTCCCGACAAAGGCCACCAAAATGCCCAACAGCAGTGCGAGGATCAGACTATGGGTTGTCAGGCTAACGATCCGGCTGCGATCACCCTTGCCGATCGCGCGCGACAATACAGATCCCGTACCCGCTGACAGGCCGATGGCCAGGCTCATAACCGCAAATGCTACAGGGAATGCATAGCTGACCGCTGCAAGCGGCTGCGTACCCAATTGTCCCAAGAAAAACGTATCGACAATCGTGACCGCAAACATGGCGATAATGCCGACAGAAAGTGGGCTCGCCAGTCTGAAAAGCTGGAGACGCACCGAACCCTGCGTAAGATCGCGCTTATCGACCATCACAGGGCTGTGATCATTCGCTAAGCCGCTGGCAAGGCCATTTATCGAAATCCTTGGAAGCGTACAGAAAATCTCATGGTAAACAGGTAATTATCCAGTTTGTTTGGCGAGCGCTTAAACAGTTTCTGCCATTAGGATTCTATGTTTCCAATGAATTGGAGTGTCGGAACATGAACGCGCAACCTCTTGCTCAGCATATCTTCGATGTGGAGAAGCGCCGTGCTGCGCGTGATGCAGTCTCAATTCGTGCCGCATTGCACGAGCCCAGCACGGTCAGTCATGAAATCCTGGTCGGCAACCTTTCGCCGTTTGGATTTATGGCGATTTCTCCTCGCGGTTACCGGGAAGGCACATTGGTGCGTCTCGATCTCCCGCTTATCGGTGAAGTGAATGCCCGTATCGTCTGGTCGCTCAGCGATCGTATCGGTGCCGAATTCATTCGTCCGTTCGATGCCCGCGGATATCGTGAACTACTCGATACTACGCCGCAAAAAGCCGGCAACGATACCGACTAGCCTGAGCGCATAAGCGGCACGGCCGCATCCCGTTTGAACAGATAGAGCGCGATCCGCGCCGCCTCACCGCGCGCACTATCCAGGCCGCCTTCGTTTTCGATCAATAGTCTCGCATCGTCATTCGCGGTTGGTGCGAGGTCAGACACGAGTTCGGGCGATGCGACCCGAAAACCGACATCGCCAGACTGGCGCGTTCCGAGCAATTCCCCTGCCCCGCGCAGCCTGAGATCCTCCTCAGCGATCCGAAAGCCATCATTGGTTTCCCGCAACAGCTTCAACCGCGCCCGAGCGGTTTCGCTAAGCGTATCTCCACGCAGCAGCAAACATATCGATTGGGCATCGCCACGCCCAACCCGTCCGCGCAACTGATGCAGCTGAGCCAGCCCAAAGCGATCTGCTCCCTCGACGATCATCAACGTCGCATTGGGCACATCAACGCCCACTTCGATCACCGTCGTCGCTACGAGAACCGAAAGTTCTGCTCGCTGGAAACGCTCCATGACAGCGTCTTTTTCAGGCCCCTTCATCCGACCATGGACCAATCCAACGCGATCTTCCCCAAAACGCGCCTGGAGCAAGCGGGCGCGCTCCTCTGCCGCAGCTTGATCTGAGAGTTCACTTTCTTCGACCAGGGGACACACCCAATAAGCCTGACCGCCCTTCGCAATGTGGCGACCAAGGCCGTCGACCACCTCGTCCAACCTTGCGCTGGCCAGCACACGGGTTTCGATGGGCTGCCTACCCGGCGGCATCTCGTCGAGACGGGACACATCCATTTCGCCATAATGGGTGAGGGTCAGGGTTCTGGGAATCGGTGTCGCGGTCATGACAAGGAGATGTGGTGGTCGCTGCGCCTTCTGCGCCAGCATCATGCGCTGTGCGACACCGAAACGATGCTGTTCATCGATCACCGCAAGCGCGAGTTTCTTGTATTGGACGGCTTCCTGGAAGATGGCATGGGTACCGATCAATATATCAACCGATCCATCGGCAAGCCCCATCAGGGTCGATTCCCGAACTTTGCCTTTGTCTCGTCCGGTCAGCACGGCGACATTGACTGGCAAGCCGGAGAGCATTGTCGAGATCGTGTCATAATGCTGGCGCGCGAGTATTTCGGTCGGCGCCAGCAACGCGCCCTGCGCTCCATACTCAACCGCCATCAATAGCGCATTTACCGCGACCAAAGTCTTTCCGGATCCGACGTCGCCCTGAAGCAAACGCAACATTGGCTGCTCTTGCTGGACATCGGCCTCCACTTCAGCCGTGCTGCGTTTCTGGGCACCCGTTGGTTCATAGGGCAATCGCAGCTGATCGCGCAGCCGGCCATCCGGCGACAGCGCCTCCCCTCGGCGATTGCGGGTGGATTCCCGAACCAGTGCCAATGCCAGCTGGTTTGCAAAAATCTCGTCATAGGCAAGACGACGACGCCCCTTTTCATCGGCCGGGTTTCCGTGCGTGGTTTCGATTGCCTCGCGCCAGTCGGGCCAGCCTTCGCGTTCCTTCAACCCGGGTTCAATCCACTCCGGTAGCTGTGGCGCCCGCTCCAGCGCCTGGGCTGCGAGCTGACCAATGCGTTTGTTTGTCAGCCCTTCTGAGAGCGCGTAGACCGGCTCCCGTTTTGGAATTTCACCAATCTCATCAGGTTTCACGACTATGTCGGGATGTACGATCTGCAATTCTTGGCCGTACAATTCCATACGACCGGAAATCGCACGCGGCTCATCCAGGGGTAGCAGTTTCTTCGCCCAGCCCGGATTGTTAAAATAAACAAGGCTGATCACATTGCCCTCGCCATCCACCGCCTGCACCCGGAGCGGGCTGCGCGGGCCGCGAGACTGGTAATCGGTGGGTGTCACAATCGCCGTCACAATCCGGCCAGCGTCGGCCATATCGAGCGTCTCGACATGTTTCCGGTCGATCCATCCGGTCGGCAGATGAAACAGAATATCGACGATCTGCTCAAGCTTCAGGCGGCCCAGGGGCTTGGCAAGGCCTTTGCCTACTCCCTTGAGTGCCTCGATTTCGGCAAAGAGCGGATTGAGAATTTCGGGGCGCATGATTAGATGACCCTATACCGAAGCCGGCAGGCCGCGCTAGCGCCCGTCGGCCTTTTGCTGTTGGAGCCGTTATGAATCACGCAGACCGCCTAAAGCGCCTCAAGTTCCGAGCTTGGCATCGGGGCACCAAAGAAGCAGACCTGCTGATTGGGGGGTTTTTTGATCGCTTTTCTGATAGTTGGACCAACGATCAAACCGATTGGTTTGAGCGATTGCTGGAAATTGACGATGTTTCGATCATGGCATGGGCAATCGGAACGGAAGTTCCGCCTGAAAATATTGACGGACCGATGATGAAACGGATGCAACAGCTGGATTACATCCCCATCTCCGAATGACCGACATCCAGAAACTTCTCAATACGTCAGAACCGGTGACGCTCGCCAGTACGCCGGCAGGATTTCTGCCGGCGCTGATGGCCGATATCGCGCGCGCGGCCGCTTTTCAGGACCGTCCAGCTGTATACGTCGCCGCCGACGATGCGGGCATGCGTGGCCTTATGGATGCTGCCGGATATTTTGCACCTGAATTGGAAGTGATTGCGTTTCCTGCATGGGATTGCCTGCCCTTTGATCGCGCCAGTCCTAGCCTACGTATCTCTGCCGAGCGACTGGCGGCGCTGGCGGCACTGCAACGCGATACCGAAAAGCCCCGCCTCGTCGTCACCACCATCAATGCGGTAACGCAGCGCACACTCACACCATTTCGTATTCGGCAACTCGTGGCCAATCTTGCACCCGGTGAGCGCATCGATCGCGATGCCCTGACCGCAAGACTCCAAGCCAATGGTTATATTCTCGTCGAGAGTGTGGCGGATGCTGGCGAGTTTGCGGTGCGCGGTGGAATTCTGGACCTGTTTCCGTCGGGCGCAAAGGCAGCATTGCGGCTCGATTTCTTTGGCGATGAGATTGAGAGCATCCGTCGGTTTGATCCCGCTGATCAGCGGACAACCGGCCGCGCAGATCGATTCACGCTGTTGCCCGCCTCCGAAGCATTACTCGATGCCGAGAATATAACGCGATTTCGTGGCCAATATCGTGAGCTATTTGGCGCCACTGCAACCGGTGATCCGCTGTATCAGGCGATCAGCGAGGGTCGCAGGCTCGCCGGCATGGAGCATTGGCTCCCCTTGTTCGAAGACTCATTGGCTACCGTTTTCGATCATCTGGGCGACGGCGCTGTCATTGTTCGCGACAGTGGATCGCCGGCGGCCGCGGAATCCCGCTTCGAGGCAATCGCCGACTATTATCGTAATCGCGAAAATGTTCGCACAAGCGATCCCGGCAGTTATCGTCCGCTCACCCCTGAAACGCTCTATCTGTCCGAAGCGCAGTGGCAGAATCGCATCAGCGAATCTCCGCTGCATATCACGAGCCCCTATCGCGAACCCGAAAGCGCAACCGTCATCGACCTTGGCGTTGAAAGCGCCCGTGATTTTGCACCGGAACGCAAGGCCAATGCTAATATCTACGAAGCTGTCGTCGCCCATATCGCTGCCCTGAGATCGCAAGGCAAAACCGTTACGCTGGCAAGCTACAGTGTTGGCGCGCGTGAACGCCTTGGCGGCCTGCTCGAGGAGCATGGACTGCCAGCCGCGCAAATGGTCGACGATTGGCAAAGCGCCCAGACGGCCGATATCACGCTTGCGGTTATTCCGCTCGATCACGGCTATGCTGCGCAGAATATCGCGGTCCTGACCGAGCAGGACATGCTCGGCGATCGGTTACGACGCCGCACGCGCCGAAGAAAGGATGCGGATGCATTCTTCAATGAACTCGCAACGCTCTCTCCTGGTGATCTGGTTGTCCACAGCGAGCATGGGATCGGCCGTTACGAGGGCCTGATGTCGATACCCGTCGGCAATGCGCCACATGACTGTGTGGCACTCGAATATGCGGGTGGCGACAAGCTTTACGTCCCTGTTGAAAATCTGGACGTCCTGTCTCGCTACGGCGCGCACACCGAAGGTGTCCAACTCGACAAATTGGGTGGTGAAGGGTGGCAACGGCGTAAGGCACGGATGAAGGATCGCATTCGCGCCATTGCGGGCGATCTTATCGAAACCGCCGCCGCCCGTGCCCTGCGCAAAGCCGATATTGCAGAACCGGACAGCAGCTATGCGAGCTTTGTCGACCGCTTCCCCTATGCCGAAACCGAAGATCAGGATCGGGCTATCGACCAGGTGATTACAGATCTTGGCAAGGGCACACCGATGGATCGGTTGGTCTGCGGCGATGTTGGCTTCGGCAAAACCGAAGTTGCATTGCGAGCGGCTTATGTCGCGGCCATGGCTGGGATGCAGGTTGCCTTGGTCTGTCCGACCACGCTTCTCGCACGCCAACATTTCACAAATTTCACGGAGCGTTTTTCCGGCTTTCCAATGAAGATCGGAAGGCTCTCACGACTGGTGCCAACCGGCGAAGCAAAACAGACCCGCGAAGGCGTTGCGGATGGCTCGATAGATATCGTGATCGGTACCCATGCCCTGCTCGCCAAGTCGATCGACTTCAAACGCCTTGGCCTCGTGATTGTCGATGAAGAACAGCATTTTGGGGTGGTTCACAAAGAGCGCCTGAAAACCCTGAAATCTGACGTCCATGTCCTGACTCTGACCGCCACCCCGATTCCACGCACCCTGCAGATGGCGATGTCAGGATTACGTGAACTCTCGGTAATCCAAACTCCGCCAATCGATCGCCTCGCTGTCCGTACCTATGTCATGCCTTGGGATCCCGTCGTTTTGCGCGAAGCCTTGCTGCGCGAACATTATCGCGGTGGACAGAGCTTTTTTGTCGCACCGCGAATTTCCGACTTACCGGATCTTGAGGAGTTTTTGCGCGAGGAGATTCCGGAAGTCAGCTTTATCACCGCCCATGGTCAAATGGCCCCGACCATGGTCGAGGAACGGATGAGCGCATTTTACGACAAGAAATATGATATACTTTTGTCGACCACGATCGTCGAAAGCGGTCTTGATATCCCTTCGGCGAACACATTGATCATTCACCGCGCCAATCAATTCGGGTTGTCCCAGTTGTACCAGTTGCGCGGTCGTGTCGGGCGATCGAAAGAGCGCGCATATGCCTATCTGACGACGCCAGCCAATCGCATCGTCACCGAAGCCGCGGAAAAACGGCTCGGCGTGCTCTCCGATCTCGAATCATTAGGTGCGGGTTTCCAACTTGCCAGCCATGACCTTGACCAGCGTGGGGCAGGCAACCTGCTTGGCGATGAACAGTCCGGCCATATCAAGGAGGTTGGCTTCGAGCTGTACCAATCGATGCTGGAAGATGCGATTGTCGCTGCCAAGGCTGGCGACATAGGCATCGATAGCAGTTCAACCGATTTCTCACCGCAGATTACTGTCGACGCGCCAATCCTGATCCCTGATGATTATGTCCCTGATCTCGATCTGCGTATGGGCCTCTATCGCCGGATGAATGATCTCGAAAATCGCCAGGAGGTAGAAGCGTTCGCGGCAGAGTTGATCGATCGGTTCGGTGAGATCCCTGCTCCGACATCCAATCTGCTCAAGATCATCGAAACCAAGCTCAACGCCAAGGTCGCCAATGTGTCCAAGATCGATGTGGGGCCACGCGGCGCACTGGTCAGCTTCTTCCAGGACAGCGTACCAAACCCGGCCGGGCTGATTGACTATGTTGAGCGTCTGAAAGGTACGGCAAAGCTGCGCCCAGACCACAAGATGGTCATCACGCGCAATTGGGGCGACCCGCAGGCGCGGCTTAACGCGGCTCTGCAGTTGTCGAAGGGACTGGCCAAGGCAGCCAGCTAATCGTCCTGAGAAACAAGCTTCGCGAGCTCGTCCGATGAAACCGGCGGCGCGAAAAGATACCCCTGATAGAGTTCGCACCCTTGCTCCGCGAGCAGTGCCAACTGCTCTTCGGTTTCCACGCCTTCGGCAATTACAGACAGGCCTAACGACCGCGCCATTTCGATTACGCCAGTGACGACAATGCGGTCCCGGGCGCTGCCGGTTATATCCTGACTGAGCCGACGGTCGATCTTGAGATAGTCCATAGGCAAGGACTTAAGATAGGCTAGGCTCGAATAGCCCGTCCCAAAATCGTCGATTGCGACGCGGAAGTCATCGGCGCGAAGCTCCGCCAGATGGTCAGCGGCGACGCCAAGATCTTCGATCAAACCGCTCTCTGTTACTTCTGCGGTCACAAGATTTCGGCTCAATGCTGCATCATCGACCATCGCGGCAAATCGCTGGACAAAGCCTTGTTCAGCCATATCCGCCGCCGTTACGTTAATGGACACGCGCAGGTTGGCGCGGGCGTCATTCCAGCTGGCCGCGACCTCAACCGCCTTACGCTGAACATGGGTCGACAATTCGGTGAGATAGTCGGACCTTTCTGCGGCAGCGAACAATGCCACTGCACCAAGTTCGCCAAAGCCTGGATGTTGCCACCGCGCAAGTGCTTCCACTCCGATTACCTTGCCAGATGTAATCGATACCTGAGGCTGAAAAAGAATTTCGATTTCGTCCCGGTCCAGCGCCAGTCGAAGGTCAATCTCGAGTCGGCTGTCTCTGGCCGCTTCAATCTCTTCGTCGCGACCGAACACGCTGATTGCGCTGCCATCTGCGGACCGTGCATCGGCCAAGGCTACACTTGCGCGTCTCATAATCCCGGCAGCATTTGCATCCGTCTCTATGCTTGTAACAATGCCGCAACGCGCCTTCAGCCGGATAACCTGACCATCGGTAATAAACGGCTGCTCTATCACGCCATTTAACTGCTGTGCGACGAATTCGGCTTCATCGAGCGAGACCCCCGGCGCAAGGCCAATAGCGAATTCGGCACCTGCCAACCTGGCAATCAACTTGTTGCGCATTGGCATTCCCATAACCAATCGCTCAATGCGCCGCGCCATGCCCTGCAAGGCAGCATCGCCTATGGCACTGCCATAGGCTTGGTTGATCCGTTCAAATCGATGCAAGGACAGCAGGATCAGTGCAAAATTTTGCTCAGCTTCTTCCTGCGCGCCAAGCTGTGTGTCCAGCCATCGATGCGCAGCCCGAACATCGCCAATACCGGTAAGATAATCTCGGTCGGCTGTAGATCGACTGGATGCTTCTTCATCGGGGAGCTCGACACGTCCGTCGACCTGATTGCCGGTCTCATCCAGAGCCAAATGGTGCACCATCCGGCTCGCTCCACCATTCGGGGTGTCGTGCGCAAAGGCTGTAGGCTCGCGATTGGCCAACAGTTTTTCAATCGCCCGCGCGGAATCTCCCTGTGCGTCGTCATCGAGCAGCTCGGCAAAGTTGGACCAAGGCATTGGCTCGCCCGGCCCACCCGGCAAACCAAGATGCGCATGAAGTGCCGGGGTTGGTGTGACCAGGCCTGTCGTTCGGTCATAACGCCAACCCAGTTCAGCGCCCATCGAAGGTGCGCGCTGAGCAGCCTGATGAAATCTACCGCCAACACGGACCGTATATCTGTCAGCAAACCGCAGTGCCTGAACGAGTTCCTGTTCTCCAAACGGGCTCGCCAAATAATGCGTCGCTCCAGCGGCAAGTACGGAATCAATCCGATCAGTATCGGTTTTGGATATCAACACCAGCAACGCTGCGGCATTGGCTTCAACCGCTTCAGCCAGCAACTGGACCGCTTTTATTCCGTCATCAAACGCACCACGCGCGTCAACAACTGCAATTCTGGCACCCGAAAGCGTAAACCGTCTTTCGGCTTTATCGAGCCGCCGTGCGGCGATCGGTGACCACCCCGCCCGCTCCGCAATGGCCGCCATTTCGTTTCGCTGCCGAAAAGACAGCAGAAAGAGCGGGTTTCCGGTGGAAGATGCAAAAGTCGAAATATTGGGCCTCCCCGCCCGAGCGGCCATCGATAGGCCAACTTCAGTCTATCCTACCCGAGTGTCGGCGCAATGATCCGATCCACACTTGCCCGCATCACTGCCCCGTTTTAGGGCATAGCATATGAATCCGGACACGATCCCACAGAATCGGCCACTTACGGACAGTTTTGGCCGACATGTCAGCTATTTGCGCATATCGGTGACCGATCGCTGCGACCTAAGGTGCCGCTATTGCATGTCCGAGAAGATGCAGTTCCTGCCGCGGAGCGAGATTCTGTCATTCGAAGAGATTGACCAGATCGCGACTGCGTTCATCGATCGTGGAGTCCGCAAGATCCGCCTTTCGGGCGGCGAACCGCTGGTTCGCAGAGGCGTTCTCGACTTGGTAGATATGCTGGGACGCCATCTCGACAGTGGCAATCTCGACGAACTGACGATGACAACAAACGCGTCGCGCTTGGCAGAATTCGCTGAGCGATTGGTGGATGCCGGTGTTAGGCGCGTCAATGTGAGTCTCGATACTCTTGATTCCGAAACCTTTCGCTACATCACGCGCTGGGGCGACCTCGACAAAACTTTGCAGGGCATAGCCGCCGCAAAATCGGCTGGCCTGAAGGTGAAGATCAATATGGTCGGCTTGAAAGGCCTGAACGACGACCAGATTGTCCCAATGATGCGCTGGTGCGCCGATCAAGGCCACGACCTGACGCTGATCGAAACAATGCCGCTAGGTCAGATCGACGATGATCGGCAAGATCGGTATCTCCCGCTTGATAGTGTGCAGCGTCAGCTAGAAAATCAATTCTCGCTCAACCCTCTGGCCGAACGGACCGGCGGACCGGCCCGTTATTGGCAGGTTGAGCAACTCGGTTTGAAACTGGGCCTTATCACGCCCTTGACGAATAATTTCTGCGACGGCTGCAATCGCGTTCGGATCACTGTGTCTGGGAAGATCTATATGTGCCTTGGACATGACGATAATCTCGATTTGCGCACAGCCCTGCGCAAGGGCGGTCGCGAGGCGCTGGACGCACTGCTTGATCGCGCGATGCTCATGAAGCCTAAACGTCATGATTTCGCCATTGGAAGCGATTCGAGGCCATCGGTTGAGCGGCATATGAGCGTAACCGGCGGATGACGATCGATAGCAAATATGCGCTCGTCGCCTCGCCGACAGAAGAAGCCCAGACCGCAGAAGCCGCCCTGCGCGAACGGCACAGCTTTGCCGACATGGCTGACGCTGAGGCCGCGATTGTCCTGGGCGGTGACGGTTTCATGCTGCAGACACTGCATCAAATGCTTTCAGAACGTCGGATCCTTCCGGTGTTCGGCATGAACCTCGGTACTGTCGGTTTCCTGATGAACGAATGGCGGCCCGATGGGCTCGAAGAGCGATTGTCTAAAGCCAAGTCCTTTACAGTGATGCCATTGCGAATGGATGCGGTGACGGTAGAGGGTGAAACGGTTTCCAGTCCCGCGATCAACGAAGTCTCGCTGCTCAGGGAAACCCGCCAGACGGCAAAGCTCGAAGTGATGGCAGGCGATAATGTCGTCATTGAAGAACTGGTCTGTGACGGCGTGATTGTCGCCACACCGGCCGGATCGACGGCATATAACCTGTCTGCCCGCGGTCCGATCCTGCCGATGGGATCGAACATGGTGGCGTTGACACCGATCAGCCCGTTTCGTCCGCGGCGCTGGCGAGGCGCCATTTTGCCGGACAATACGCGGATCGCTTTTCGCGTGCTCGAACCGCTGAAACGCCCGGTCAGCGCGGTTGCGGACCAACGCGAAGTACGCGATGTGGCGACCGTTGAGGTCCGTTTGGACGCCAGCCTCGCCCTGACATTAATGTTTGATCCCGAACACGCACTCGACGAACGGATCGCCCGCGAACAATTCATCGTCTGAGACGCTTGCATCGCCCCATAAAGCGTTGCTATAGGCGCGCCTCTGCCAGACGATCCGTGAATCGCGAGGCAGGTTTCAAGGGCATTCCCCGGTAGCTCAGTGGTAGAGCAATCGGCTGTTAACCGATCGGTCGTCTGTTCGAATCAGACCCGGGGAGCCACCCTTTCCTTACAGATCGAGATTACGCCGGCTGAGCTTGTACATCGCAAGCGTGCCATAATTCTTTGCGAGCTGTACCCGGCCAACATAGTGCGTTCCAAATGGCCGATCCGACTCCAACGATAATATCGCTGCAAATGCTTCGGTCGCATAGACTTCGCCGGTCGGCGTTACCGGTTCGATCCGGGCAGTTCGCGTAACCTCCGTGCCAAAGAATGTCGTCCGCATCATTACTGCATCATGGCCGCGATAGATCGGACCGTGATGGACCCCGATACGCATCCCACAATTCCCGCCGGCACATTCCTGCAACAGGTCGGGAATTTCGGCAAACTGAGTTTGTAGTTTCAGGACGATTTCAGCCGCATCTTTTGGTGTCGAAACAACGGCGTAAAGCGCATCGCCCCAGCTGTTACGGTAGAGAATCTTATCACCATATTCGTCTAGCACTTTGCCCGCCCGTCCAAAGATATCGCGCGCAAACAGCGGCAGGGCCGCTTCCGACAGTTTCGAGAAACCGGCAAAGTCCGCAAAGATCATCGAATGTGCGACGCGCGTAACCCCTTCAGGCATTGAGATTTCTGGCGGCCGATCAAGATTGCGATCGATCTCACTTGGATCAATGATCCTGCTTTCATGGCCGAGACTGTTCCACGTCGAAACGTCGCTATTGGTGCCGACAGGCAGCGCGTTGTCTTCAGTCTGAGCAATCGCTAGCTGCACGGCGCTTGTCCGCAAATGCCTGGCCCGCATCCGTGCAAGGCCCATTGCAACGGCCGAGCCATAGCTGAACATATTGGGGTCACCTATATAGCTCATATCAGTCGCAAAGCTGACGCTGGTCGCCCGCTCCATGCATTTCTCAAATCGGGGCACCCAGTCTTCGCCACCTGGGCGAACAGATTGAGTGATGAAATCCTCGCGCTCAAATGGCAGGACGACGTGCAGCTCTAACCCGCGCCGGATTACGGCTTCTGCAACCAATATGTCAGCACCGCAGGCAAGAGCGCCATAGGCCGTATCCGGTTCAAGCTCATCCAACGCCGCATCTATTTGGGCCGTCAAAGCCTCCTCGGCTTTAAGGTCGGCACGAAACATATGGCCGGTGAAAACCAATACCGGCGAGGGGCGGAGCACCTCGATTATCGGTGCAATAATTTCTGCCATGTCCGGCACAATTTTTGCGATCAACATCATTTGCCGGAATGTCGACGCCTTGGATCCCACACTCGCATCTGACCAGCGCACCGCCGCCGATATTGCATCCAACGCATCCTCACCACGGCCGAGCAATATATTGGCTTCAGCCGCCGTCGCGGTGGCGTAGAATCCCGTCGGTTTTGCTACTGCAGGATCGTCGAGGATTTTCTCGGCCAGCTCTTCAGCCGATACCCGATCTCCGGCGAGAAGCGCCGTCGTGGCGGCATTGATGCCGGTAAAATAGCTTTCGCGATTTTCGTAAACTTCGCGATAAGCACGGCTTGCCTCAGCAAACAACTCCGCCTGATCTCTGGCTTTTGCTGTTTCAGCCAGATCTTTCTTAAGGCGTCCCAAAAGCGCCAGAATATCGTCATCATCGATATCGCCAAGCCCCGCCTTGTCATAATAATCCAGCGCCATATTCGTGTCGCCCATACGCGCAAGGGCGAGCGTCGCGATATAGGCAAGGCGTGGCCTTTGCTGGCCCTCCGCCTCGGCGGAAATGGCGATATCATATGCCTCGAGATTATCGCCGCGCGACAGCGCGTCGTCCGCAAGAACGACCGGATCGGCGGCCGTCGTCATCATATGCGTGGCCGCCGAATATGTGCCAGATGAGCAGCGCCTATTTGAGCGCTCCGTGACAATGTTTGTATTTGCGTCCCGAGCCACATGGGCACGGCGCATTGCGGCTAACTTTGCCTTTCCAATCCTCAGGATTGCCGGCAGCTAGCTCGTCCAAGCGTGGAGCGCCTGTTTGGCGTGGCGGTAGTTTGGATGTCACCAATCCCAAATCGCCCCCATCGATGTCAGCACTGTTATCTTCACCTGTCAGCGGATCGATGTGGGTGGTGATGAAGTCTGGCAGATCCGGCAATGGCGGCGGTTCGGCGGGTGTAAACCGCGCGAATGCCAAAGTCTTGGTCACCTCCTCGCGAATATTCACCAGCATCTGCTGGAACATCATGAAGGCTTCGCGCTTATACTCGTCAATCGGTTTCTTCTGCGCATAGGACCGCAGGTTCACGACCTGGCGAAGCGCATCCAGAGTGGAGAGATGTTCTTTCCACTGGATATCGAGATTCTGCAGCAGGATGCTCTTTTCAACCTCAACCCAGTCAGGAGCCGGAATGTCCTTGGACTTATCGTCGACCTGACGGTCGGTGAGTTCTAACAGCCGCTCTTCAAGAAGATCGGGAGCCACTTCCTCTTCGCGCATCCAATCGTCGAACGGCGGTTGCATTCCCAGAAGATCATCAACCGTCTTCTTCAGGCCCTCTACGTCCCATTGCTCAGGATAGGTGCCATGCGGGCAGTGATCGGCCACAATGCCATTCACTGTCTCCTGACGCATATCGACAACGATATCATCAACATCCTCGGCATCCATGATGTCACCACGCTGCTGATAAATGACCTTGCGCTGGTCATTCATCACGTCATCATATTCGACGACCTGTTTGCGGATATCATAGTTGCGCGCTTCGACTTTTTTCTGCGCGGTCTCGATCGCCTTGGCTACCCACGGGCTAACAATCGCCTCGCCCTCTTCGAGATTGCTGCGAACCATTTTGGCAAACATTGTCTGCGGGCCGAAGATACGCAGCAGGTCATCATCGAGTGAAAGATAGAAACGCGACAGACCTGGGTCACCCTGTCGTCCCGAGCGACCACGGAGCTGGTTGTCGATCCGGCGGCTCTCATGGCGTTCGGTCGCGAGAACAAACAGGCCGCCAGCGGCTTTCACCCGCTCTTTCTCTTCGCTCACTTCTTTGGTGATGCGCTCAATCGCAGCGTCGCGCTCCGACCCCTCTTCCATATCGGAAAGTTCGTCTTCAATCCGGAATTCAACATTACCGCCAAGCTGAATATCGGTGCCACGACCCGCCATATTTGTCGCGATAGTGACCGCACCGGTGCGTCCGGCTTGCGCAACAATATGGGCTTCGCGCTCATGATGTCGTGCATTAAGAACGGCGTGCTCAACCTTCTCTTTATTCAGAAACTCCGACAAGAGCTCGGATTTTTCGATTGAAACCGTACCGACCAGAACCGGCTGTCCGCGTTCAGCCGCCTCGCCAATAGCCTTGGCAATTGCCGCAAACTTATCCATCTCATCTTTGTAGAATTCGTCGGTATCGTCGATGCGCTGGATCGGGACATTGGTCGGGATCGTCGTCACATTCATTTGATAGATATCGAAAAACTCCGGCGCTTCGGTCAGCGCGGTACCGGTCATACCAGCGAGTTTGGGATACATCCGGAAATAGTTCTGGAAGGTGATTGACGCCAAAGTCTGGTTTTCCGGCTTGATCGGCACGCCTTCTTTGGCTTCAACAGCTTGGTGGAGACCATCTGACCAGCGTCGTCCGTCCATCATGCGGCCGGTAAACTCGTCGATGATTACGATCTCATCATTCTTGACGAGATACTCCTTGTCGCGCTTCTGCAGCGTGTTGGCGCGGAGAGCCTGTTGCAAATGGTGAACGACGAGCGTGTTCTCATAATCATAGAGATTGGCACCTTCGAGCAGTCCCGCCTCTTCAAGCAGTCGCTCGGCTTTTTCAGTACCGTCTTCGGTGAGGGTTACAGCACGCTGCTTTTCATCGAGCTCATAATCGTCTTCGACGAGCTTCTTCACGACAGCGTCAACGCCGATATACAGCTCAGATTTATCTTCGGTCGGACCAGAGATGATGAGCGGTGTCCGCGCCTCATCGATCAAGATAGAATCCACCTCATCGACGATCGAGAAATTGAACGGGCGGTGGACCATCTGCGTGCGCGAATATTTCATGTTATCGCGCAGATAATCGAAACCATATTCGTTGTTCGTGCCGTAAGTGATGTCCGCTGCATAGGCAGCACGGCGCTCTTCTTCCGGCAAGTTCGGGACGATCACGCCAACTTCCATGCCGAGGAAATTATAGACCTGTCCCATCCATTCCGCGTCGCGGCGAGCCAGATAGTCGTTGACCGTGACGACATGAACGCCCTTGCCTTCCAAGGCGTTCAGATAGCAGGGCAGCGTCGCGACGAGCGTTTTACCCTCGCCAGTTGCCATCTCTGCAATCTCGCCACGGTGGAGCACAATTCCACCCAGCATCTGCACATCATAGTGCCGCTGGCCGAGTGTGCGTACGGCTGCTTCGCGCACGGTTGCAAAGGCCTCGGGTAGGATATCCTCAAGCGTCGCACCGGCGGCAAGGAGATCCTTCAATTTTGGCGTTTGGGCCTTGAGTTGATCATCGTTGAGAGCCTGAATCTCGGGCTCTAGCGCATTGATCTGCGCGACGATCTTTTCGAGCTTTTTGATGTACCGATCATTGCTCGATCCGAATATCGATTTGGCAATACCGCCAAACATGGGCATTCCTGACTATTTATGTTGGGAGGGCCATGTGAAACGGCCTGAAATCCCCGAAAACCTAGGCGCGCGATGTAGGGATCGGGGGGAGGATAGTCAATTGGATGGTGACGCGTTAAGGCAAGCCAAAATCACGGAAACCTTGTCATGGAAATTGCCGCCTCTCCCCTAAGCCCCGCTGAATTTCGCCAACCGGCATCGATTGACGGTGTGACAATCCGCGTCTCACGCGCTCAATACAAACACTGGGATCGTTGCGATTTGACCTTTTTTGAGCTGAATCCGGGAACTGTTGTCGCCGGCGTCACCACCCAATCGCGCTGTCCTTCACCCGAGGTTGAATGGTGCAGGGACGCTCTATCGACCGGTACGGCGCGCGCACTGATCGTCAATGCTGGCAATGCCAATGCTTTCACAGGTAATCGCGGACGAGCGGCTGTTGAGGCGATAACTGCGAAAGTATCCGATCATCTCGGCTGCACACCGAATGAAGTCTTTATCGCGTCGACTGGAGTCATAGGCGAGCCGCTGCCCATCGACAAAGCAGAAGCGGGCCTCGAGGCTGCTTTCTCTGCGGGCAACGCGAACTGGGAGGACGCGGCTCTGGCGATCTCCACCACCGACACATTTCCGAAGGGTGCAACGGCAAGCGCTGTAATCGGTGATACAACAGTGCAGATCAGCGGTATCGTCAAAGGCTCGGGTATGATCGCGCCCGATATGGCGACAATGCTTGGCTTCATTTTCACCGATGCAGCAATCGACAGTGCGTTGTTGCAAGACATGCTGACCCGGTCCGCTGCCAAGACATTCAATTGCATCACCGTTGATAGCGATACATCGACGTCGGATACGGTGCTTCTGTTCGCCACGGGCAAAGCCGGGAACGCCGCCCTCACCGCCATTGATGAGGCCGGTGTTGATGGTTTCGTTGCTGCTCTCGATCAGGTCTGTCTCACTCTTGCGCAACTCGTGGTCCGTGATGGAGAAGGCGCAACGAAGTTCATCGAAATCAAGGTTGATGGCGCAGAGAGCGACGAAAGCGCGCGGCGGGTGGCCCTGTCGGTCGCTAATTCTCCGCTCGTGAAAACGGCCATTGCAGGCGAAGACGCGAATTGGGGTCGAGTTGTAATGGCGGTTGGAAAAGCTGGAGAGCCGGCGGATCGCGATGCACTGGGCATCCGTTTCGGCGCCACACAAGTGGCCCAAAACGGATTGGCGGTCGAAGGCTATGACGAAACGCCAGTTGCCGCCCATCTAGCAGGCGACGAAATCGAAATCGGTATCGATCTGGGAATTGGTGACGGGCGAGCGACCGTTTGGACGTGCGACCTGACGCATGGCTATATCTCGATCAACGCCGATTATCGCACATGACGATGCATAGCCTGCACGGCGCGGTTTCGGATCTAATGATCGAAGTCGGACGTGAGATCATCATGCCACGGTTTCAGGCACTCGCGGCGCATGAAATCTCTGAAAAATCGCCGGGAGAAATAGTCACAATTGCCGACGAAGAAAGCGAGGAACGGATCGCCGAGCAATTGAGCAGGATCCTGCCCGAAGCACGTATTGTAGGTGAGGAAGCAACCGCGGCCGACGCGTCATTGTTGGACACGCTCGGGGCCGGGTTATCCTGGCTAGTCGACCCTGTAGACGGCACAACCAATTTCTCAGAAGGCAAGACGCCCTTCGCCGTCATGATCGCCTTGTTGGAAGATGGCGAGGCCCAGGCTGGCTGGATTTATGATCCGGTCACGCAACGCATGTGTCATGCCCATCGCGGTCACGGCGCCTTTGTTGGTGATGAAAGGGTTCGAACGGAACCCACCAAAGGCCCGATGCCAATTGCCGCTCTTGGCATGCATTTTTTGCCAGCTGAGCGCCGCAAAATGTTGGAGGAGCGGGCTTCGGGCAAACTCGACATTGTTGCCATTCCCCGTTGCGCTGGCGAGCAATATCCCCGGCTGGCGCTCGGCGTGAATGATATCTCGCTTTATGAACGCGTGCTGCCCTGGGACCATGCACCCGGCGCTTTGTTTTTGTCAGAAGCGGGCGGAAAAACGGCGCGCCCTGATGGCACGCCGTTTTCTCCGACTGATCAGCGTCCGGGACTACTCTCGGCCGCCACACCGCAGCTCTGGGAGCAGGCTGCGGAAATTTTGTTCGCCTAGTTAGGCTGCGACAGCGCTCTCAATCCACTGTTTGAGCTGCATCTTTGGCGCCGCGCCGACTTTTTCAGCGTGTTTCTCGCCACCCTTGAAGATCAGCATGGTCGGGATACTGCGCACACCATATTTGGCAGCTGCATCCGGATTCTCATCGATATTGATCTTGGCAATCGTAACCTGACCGGCCATTTCGTCCGACAGTTCTTCAAGCGCCGGGCCGATCATTTTACAAGGGCCACACCATTCCGCCCAGAAATCGACGAGCACGGGCCCATCGGCATTCAGCACGTCCTGTTCGAAACTACCATCGGTTACCGGCTTCGTTGCCATGATCATTATCTCCTTATCGGTTAGTCGCCATTTAGGGTGCCACGGGCTTTCACTCAACCGCCCGGCGACAAACTTTGCTCCATGGGGGGCAAGCCCGGCTTGTTCGCTTCGAGTTGATCGGCGGACACGCTGATCAGTTTCGGGCCAGACGTATATAGCAAGCTTGCTTCGATATCACGTTCGGGGAAGATCACACGCAATGCCGCAGCATAGGCTGCCATTTGGCGGACATGCGTCACGGGAACCGCGTCTGGCCCAGACGGTACAAAGCCGCCGGTCTTGAAATCGACGACCTGCACCCGCTCATCGTCAACCAGCAATCGGTCGACCGTGCCTGACACAACAATATCTCCAACAACCGCAGCAATCGGCGCTTCAGCGAGCGCATCGGACGAGAATATCTCAGAGAAATCGTCATTCTCCACTATAGCGAGTGCATGACCGACAATCTCATCCCGGATGGTCTGGTTTTCTATGCCCGCATTGCGCTCCAGCCAGTGATGCGCTGCATCTGTACGATCGGGCTTCGCCACGTCCGGCAGGCGTTCGAACAAGCTATGAAGCAACCGCCCCCTCTCGGCGGCGAAACGCATTGCATCGCTTGGCGGTGGATCGGGAACTTTATCGTCGGCCAAAGACGATGGTGCTAACGGACGCGGAGGACATTCTTCGTCGGGGGCCGGCATATCGAGCCAACCGGGTTTTGCGATAACTGGCGGAACTGAGCGGCTGGCAACGGAACGGCGACGCTTCGTATCAACCGGCTGGTGTCCCTCAAACCGCATCACGCCGGACCAGTGAGCATCGTCTTCCCATTCTCGATCAAGCGTTTGCATTGCTTGCTCGACAGCATTGTACCAGCTGTCTTGCGGAGCGCCGTCTTTGTTACGTGGGCCCAGTGACCCAGCGACCACCAATTGTTCTTCAGCCCGCGTCAGCGCGACATACAACAGCCGCCAATGTTCTTCGCGATCTGCCAGCTGCTGACGCTCGACGGCATCGGCAAGCATATCGACCTGCTCGACCTTCCTAGGTCGCGGCAATGGAACCGCAGGCAGATTTTCTGCAAGTTGGAAATCAACACTCGAACTGCGCGCAAGATTGGGATCGAAGGTCGCATCGGCGAGGATTACCAATGGCGCCTGCAGGCCTTTGGCGCCGTGCACCGTCATGACTCGGACGGCATCTAGCGGGGCCGCAGGATCTCGTTTGATCTCCGCGTCACCGCGATCAAACCAATCAAGAAAATGCTGAAGCGATGGCGAGTTTTCGGTTTCAAACACCAATGCCGTGTTCAACAGCTCATCAATCGGATCACGGGCCTCTTCTCCAAGACGGGAGAGAAGATTCTGACGACCTTGCAGTGGCCCGGAGAGAATATGTTCGAGCAACTGATAGGGGGTGATGAAATCCGCACGATCCAACAGTTCCTGCAACAATTGCACGGTCGCAGCTGCACCATCGATCGCCTGACCTTTTTGTTGCGCTGCATCACGCAACACACTCCAAAGCCCAGATTTTCTGCCAAAGGATAGAGCGTAGAGCTGATCCTGCGACCAACCAATCAACGGCGAAACGAGCAAATTTGCAAGATTCAGATCGTCCTCGGGCTGCAGGACAAACCGCAATGTCGCTAGCAAGTCTTGCACGACCAATGGGTCGGTAAGCATGAGCCGATCGACGCCGGCCACGGGGACCGCCTCTTCATGCAAGCGCGCCACGAGCAATGAGGCAAGCTCGCCGCGGCTCCGCATCAGAATCAGCACGTCTTCCGGCCGCAACGGACGCCCTTTGCCGGAAACCCAGATTTGATCGGGCCCGTCGGCAATCCAGCGCTTCACCTGCTGGGCAATTTTTCGCGCCAAGGCGAGCTTGGCATCGGCTAGCCACCCCTCTTCACCTGCATCAACCTCATCCAGCGTCTCGCCCCGCACTGGCTTGAAAATGCTGACCTGGCCGGGGCGTCCCGCATGCGCAGAAACATGACTCCGAAGTGCGTCCGGCAGGCCGATCGCATCCGCTCCGACATTTTTCAGCACCGCATCGACGAGTTCGAGGATCGGCGCCGAAGACCGGTAGCTCTTATCCAAACTAAGATTTTGGAGCGCCCGTTGCCGCTCTTCGATATGCTGTGCAAATCGTGTCCGCGCATCTGTAAACGCCTGCGGGTTTGTGCCCTGGAAACCGAAGATCGCCTGCTTGAAGTCACCTACGGCAAAGATCGTCCTGTGCACAGCATCTGCGCTGTCAGGATCCAGCTCGAAAAACTCGGCGCTCAAGCCTTCGATGATGGACCATTGCGCACTGTTTGTATCTTGCGCCTCATCAACCAGAATATGATCGATGCTTTGGTCCAGCTTGTAGCGCACCCACTCTCCAATGCCGTCCTGGGTGAGTAGAAACCGGACAATGGTGATCATGTCATTGAAATCGAGAGCGCCCCGCCGGCGCTTGGCTACGGCATAATCCTCTGCAAAACGCCGGCCGGAGCGAAGTGCGGCACCAGCGAATTGGGAAAACTCGGCCTTGATGCGCATGGCCAACATGGCGCCAACTTGCTCGTCTAACGACGCACAAATTTCAGGATAGTCGGGCGCGTTATCGATCAGTTTCTGACTGAACTTTCTGAGATCTCCCTGCTTTGTCGCCCAAACATTGCGAAGATCCGAGAGCATCACGGATCGCTGTTCGGCATCTGCGGCGAGCCAGGTCGATATGGTTTGCGCTCCAGCAAGGCCGGTTTTGGTCCCCCATTGAGAATTTGCATCTGCGATCTTGCTCAGCGCGTCGATATCAAACGCAGTATCGGAACACGTTTCAATGATGGCCTGATCCACATCACCGGCCGGCAAGTCGAAGCCGCGGCGCAATACGTCATTAAACAGCTCTGGGGGGCCAACGGCGGCCAATGCTTCAAAGTTGTGAGCGCAATGACGGAGAAAATTCTCGGCCCCCTCCTCGCCCATTCGGCGACTGAGATGTTGGACATCGGATATCAGGTCCGTGTCACCACCTTCTTCGGCGCTGACGAGCATTGCCGCCAATGTATCCCGGATCAGGAGCGATTGTTCGCGCCCTTCGATCGGTCGGAATCCGGGTACTATTCGTGCTTCGGCCGGAAATGCGGCCAACAGGCTCTGCGCGAAGGCATGGATAGTCTGTATTCTCAATCCACCGCCTGTCGCATCGAGCACCCGGGCAAATAATTTGCGAGCCTCGGCGACGGAATCGGGATCATGCGCCTCCCCAAGCGCCATCAACTCTTGAGCCAAGACGGGATTTTTCAGCCGAACCCAATGCGCCAAACGCGCATGAATCCGATCCGCCATTTCTGCGGCGCCGGCCTTGGTGAAGGTCAGACACAAGATCGCGGCTGGATCGACACCCGACAACAGCAACCGCATGACCCGCGCTGTGAGCACCTGGGTTTTTCCTGTGCCAGCAGAAGCCGACAGCCAGGCAAGTTCGGCTGGGTCTGAAGCGTCGCGCTGTTCATCGGTCAGCGGATAGAGCGGAGATAGGCGTTTACCCATCACTGCGCCCATACCATTCTTGCAACCGCATCAGCTGATCATAATCACCATAGGGCGCATATTCGGGATGGAGTTTTGCGGTGAAAGGCTCGTCACCGATCAACCACAGCTCGGCAGCATCGGCGAACACCGAGGCTGCATGTGCGACGAAGTTCTCGGCGGTGATCTCAGCGTCACCGCGTTTACGAAATGGTTCTTTGACATAACCAAAGCCATCGCCATCTTTTCCAAGGGACCAGTACTCAAAGAGAGCGGCGCTGCCATCGATCCCTGCAAACGCACCGCGATCTGCCAATAGTCCCAGCAAGCCAAGCTGCATCGCGAAGCCCGCTTCGACGGCTGCTGGGCTCGGAGGCTGGCCGGTTTTATAGTCAACTATCGCAAGGCTGCTATCTGGCAGAGTGTCGATGCGATCGACTTTTCCGGTCAGCACAACGCCGGAAATCTCGGTTTTGCCATCGGCCTCCGCGGCCACGGGAATTCGACCCGCTGCTATCTGAGCCCGGACCCGCTCACCAATCCAGCGGATCGGTTCGGTCAGTCGCGGTCGCCACATGGCGCGCATCAATGGATGCGCATCGCTCGCATCGAGAAGCGCTTCCGCCCGCGCTATTAACTTGTCCGGGTCGCAATCATCTTCGCGGAACCAGTCTTCCAATATCTGATGCACAGCTGACCCCCGCCATGCAGGGCTCGGATCTGAATCGAGCGGATCGAGCGCGGACAGTCGCAACATGGTCTGCGCGTAGAAAGCGAAGGGGTCGGCCTTAAGCCGATCAACCTTGGTGACTGATATCTGCTTCGGACGGTCAGCCATGGGTGGAGCGGGAGCCGGCCGCGCAGCCGATTGTGTCTGGTGATCGGCATGATCAATAGATGTGCCCCATGCCTTGAATCGCGGAGCGCGCGTTAGGCCTCCTGTCATGGCTTCAAGGCGCAACCAGAAGCGCGAGGCAATTGCGGGTGCGCTCGCATCCCTGCGCGCCCGCGTCACTAAAACCTGACGACCACCCAAGGCACTGGCAAAATCATGGGCAGCTAACCCGATACGCCGTTCCAGGCCCGGCAGTTCCAGCTCAGCGCGTAAGCGCGGAGCGAGCCAGGGGTCTGGTGCCGGAAGATTGGGCCAAATGCCTTCGTTCAAGCCTCCAAGGATCATTAAATCCGCCTGCTGCAGCCGCGCTTCGAGAACCCCCCAGATGGAAAGGCGCGGATGACCACCCTGTGGCGGGCGGACTGCGATATCACCCATCAAGTGGGTCAGCAGCGGTGCCATATCGGAAATCTCCGCAGCTGCCGGACCAAGAGCGGATTGCATCTCACAATCGGCAATAAACCGCGCGGCTTCGCGCCCGGTTGGGCCAGACCAAACGACATCTCCAGCCAGTCTGCTTGCGGCATCGCGTATTGCGGCAATGAGCGCGGACAATGTCGCGCTGGCTTGTGCTGCACCTTGCAGCGGGCGCAGCAGATCAGCTGTGTCGTCCCACCATCGCTGAACTGACAATAACGCTTCGCGCTCTCGATCGCGCGCCTGGGCGGTCATGGATCGAAGATGCTCGCTGACGCCTTCAAGCCCTGCCCGGGGTCGAGGACCTCGCAAAGCTATATCAAGTTGCCGCACATCGTTGAGCCATGTGCCGCGGCCGTCTCCGGCCTGAACAAGGGGATGCTTCAACAAGGCCAGCAGTGAAATGGGAGCAAATCGGTCGGCCGCGGCCGTTGCCAGCGCAACTAGTAATGTTCCAGGCGGTTGCTCCGACAAGGGACGCCCGGCGGAATCATCTGCCTCGACTCCCCAGCGGCGCAAGTGGGCTGATACTCTTCGAGCCAAAGCACGATCAGGCGTGACCAGTGCGGCCGTGCGCCCGGGCGTCTCAAGCACCTCTCGCATCGCAATTGCAATGACTTGCGCTTCTTCGCGCGGGGTAGCCAATTCCAGCCCTCGGACCCCTGAAAGTCGACGTTCGCGAGGTGGAAGATCATTCCATTTGCCGGTGAAATTTGCGGGCGCCATCACATTGCTGATCGCGCGTGTCCGAACAGCGGGAGAGTCATGTCCACCGCCCCAACGCCAAGGCCTAACTTCGTCACGCGCTACTCCAACGCGATCCAGCAACAGTTTTAGCGCGAATTGCGGATGGGTCTCAATCGAACGTTTTCTGAAGCCGGACTGTGGATCACGGTCATGAGGTCCCAGTGCCTCCCATTCACAGTCCGGCATCACTGTGTCTAAACCCGGCAGCACAACGCTACCCTGCTCCATTCGGGCAACAGTACGCAGGACTTGGGCAACAGACGGTGACGTTGACGCAATACCAGCCGCAACGACAAATCCATCAGGCGGGCTAATCCGCCAACGCTCCGCCATATGATCGAGTAGTCGATTACGCCGTTCGGCCATGTCGATCTTACCAAGCTTGAGTAGTTCGGCCGGCCATTCGGTCAATATCATCTCGAGCTGGTCAAGCGAGACTTTCCAGTGTTCGGCAAGCTCTCCCTCGACGCCATCGGCCAATGCCTCGGGATTCACTTTTTCGATCAACAGCTGATCGAGCGTCGTCGCTAGATCGCGCGCCAACCGAACCGCTTCGCCAGCGTCAACGGGCTCGCCCAATCTTTCGCGGGTTCGCTGAACAATTGTTGCAAGCCGCATGGTCCGTTCAAGCGGCGCGACTGCCGGCGGGATATCAGCACAGATGCCGATAGGATCGAGCGCGCTGCCCAATGTCTCGACAATTTCCGGATCGCCGATTGGTACAAGACGGGGCAATACCAATCCAGCCGACGACCGGCGAACAAAGGCATCCTGAATCGCACGTGCTGTGCGATTGGTTGGTACCAGAATGATGCCGCCCGCTAACCCGAGGGGATCTTTCCCATGCATCCGCAAAAGGCCGGCCGCGAGCGCGTCCGAAAAGGCCCGATGGGGCGGGATTGTAAAAATGTTTGGGTGGACGGCCTTAGCCATCCAACAGAAGGGCCTCAGCCTTCTTTATTGCAGGCGGCGTGCCGATATCGAACCATAGGCCCTGGTGGGCCAAGCCGAATACTCGACCCTGTTCAATGGCTCTATCCCAGAGGATATTTGTCGAGAACGGACCAGCTGGCGGATCAACAAACAATCGCTTCGAAACCAGTTGAATGCCCGAGTAAACGAATGGCGCGATTTTGCCGCGATTCCGACGGGTGAGCCGACCGAGGCTATCCATGTGAAAATCGCCACGGCCTTTGTGGCAGTGCGCATGGGCCTGAGGAACCAGTAACAATAATGCGTCCATCTTGTCCGGATCCCAACGCGCCGCAAGGAGGCGCAGTGTGTCGGTCGGACCATCGACCCACAGGACGTCAGAGTTCATGACGAAGAAGGGGTCTGCATCAATTAAAGGCAAAGCCTTGGTGACACCGCCGCCTGTTTCGAGCAGCTCGGACCGTTCGTCAGATACGGTGATGCCGACATCACCATCTCGTCGCGCCAAATGGGCTTCGACCGCATCCGCCAGATAGTGAACGTTAATGATAGCTTTTGACACGCCAGCATCGCGAAGTCGGTCCAGAACATGATCAAGCAGGGCTCGACCTTTCACCTGAATAAGCGGTTTGGGCGTTGTCGCTGTCAGCGGTCGCATCCTCTTGCCGAGGCCTGCTGCCATTACCATGGCCGTGTCGACATTCGGGCCTTCAGTGGCCGGACGGATGGCTAACGGCGCACTGAATTTGTTCATCGTGGCGAGCCTCCTTGCCAAGCATCAGACCGTTTTCCGCTTGGAACATTGGATGAAAACCATGCTGTCACCGGTGCAAGTGCCGGGTGCCTCAAATCCCGTTCAAGATATTTCCACACCCGCGCCTGATAGGAAAGGTAGCGCGATTTTCCATCGCGCTTCCAAAGCCTGGTGAAAATACCCAGGATCTTCACGTTTCGCTGCGCTCCGAGAATGGCATAGGCGGCGTCAAACTCTGGCCCTGTCACGACGGGATTGGTTACCCGATAGTGCGTTATCATGTTTTCCTCGAGTTCCCGCGACACGTCGCGACGCGCATCTTGCAAAAGCGAAACCAGATCATAAGCTGGATGACCGGCTAGTGCGTCCTGGAAATCCAGCAAACCAAGCGATCCAATTCCATGTCGCCCCTCAAGCAGCATCAGATTCTCGGCATGATAGTCCCGCAAGACAGTCACAGGATCGGACTGTTCTACGACCGGACCCAGCACCTTGTGCCATGCGGCATCAAATCCGGCTTCGTCGACAGTCAAATCGAGCGCCGGGGCGTACCATTCAGTAAACAATCGGGCCTCGCGGAGATACTCGTCCATCGTGTAGCTTGGCAGATCACCTGCGCCAGAACGGTGAAGCACGCCCAACAGGGTTACTGCATCCCGGTAAATTCGCGCTTCACTTTCAGGCGCTGCATCGACAACTTCGCGCATGCGAGCGTCACCGAAATCTTCCAGCAGGATAAGACCTTCCTCAAGATTGCTCGCCATGATCTTCGGTGCGGCAAACCCGAGCCGATTCAGATGATCTGCGACGTCGATAAAGGGCTGGCTATCTTCCTTGTCTGCCGGAGCATGCATCAACACTGCGGTTCGACCGGGAGCGACGACTCGGAAATAGCGCCGAAAGGAAGCATCGCCGGCGAGCGGTAGCAGCGCCCCATCTCCCCAGCCATTGGCTTGGAGAAATTCTGGAGCAGACTCGGGGTTTTTCATGCTGGTGGCCATCGGGTCTCCCAAGCGGGCGGAACCGTCGCTGTCAAGGACCGTGCGGCAGGTCGCCCTTCTCCCTGCGATTCAATGTTCAAATAGAGGCGCAACGTGTCGTTCCAGAGATTTGCGCCAAGTCGCTCAGGCCACTCAATCAGCATCGCCACTTCACGACGTGCTTCATCTAAACCCAGCTCCAACGCTTCGTCTGGATCCTCAAGACGATACAGATCGACATGCCATACCGGGATCCGTGTTTCGGGAGCGTCATATGGTTGCACAATCGCAAAGGTTGGGCTTGGCGCCTCACTATTTAGGCCCAGGCCCTGAAGAATTCCACGAGCAAGCGTCGTCTTTCCAGCGCCCAGATCGCCAAACAGCGCAACCGCATCTCCCTGCCGCAGGGTCGGTGCAATTGATGCACCAAATGCGACCGTCGCTTCTTCGTCTTCGAGCGGTATCGCGTCCGGCATCGTTACTGCTGACCTTCGCGGGGTAGAGCGATTGTTACAAACGTCCCCTCGCCCGGTTCGCTATTGAGTTCCAATGTTCCCGCATGAGCTTCGACGAACTGTTTCGTCAGCGGTAATCCAAGTCCCAAAGCTCGGGATTGCTGTTCGCCCGAACCACGATGAAAACGGTCAAATACTCGAGCCCGATCCTCTTCGGTGATGCCGACACCATTGTCTGAAACGGTTATTCGGGCCTCACCGGTAGAGCCCTCGGCATGCAACAAAACTCGTCCGCCCTCCGGGGTGTATCGGATCGCATTGCGAAGTAAGTGGTCAAGGGATTGGCGCAGCCGACGGGCATCGCCGATCACGCTCCCCACGGACCAGTCGATTTCCGCGACAAACTCATGGTGCCGGGCCGCCGCTCTAACCCGGGCGTCCGCTGCTGCTTCCTCGCATAGCAATTGTAGATCGACCTCCTCTTTCGCCATTGGCAGGTCTTCCGCCTCGCCTTGTGTCAGATCCAGAACCTCGTCGATCTGCACCCGCAGCGTCGCGACGGAATCAAGGATCGACTTCACATATTCAGCGGCTTGTTCAGGAAGGTCACCGGCATAGCCGCCGTCGAGCATCTCTGCGAAACCGGCGATTGAAGTCAGGGGCGTGCGCAGCTCATAACTGATATTCGAAACAAAGGCAGTCTTAAGTCGATCACCAGCTTCCAGCGCTTCATTCCGTTCAAGGAGCGCCGCCTCTATTCGCTTGCTATCGGAGATGTCGAGCAGTGTGAACAAGGCGTTCCCATCCGGCAGCGGGACAGCCGCAAAGTCAAAATAGCGCCCATCGTGAAGAGATAAGCGGCCGCTGGCTTGTTGCCGCTCGGCGGTGGCTGATCGGACGGCTGTTTGAATCGCATCAGCGCTCCCTGCAGAGCGAAACCGTTCGGCAATTGTATCAGTAAGCTCATCAACCCGAGGATGATTGGAAAGGATGTCTTCATCCAGATCCCAAACTTCTCGGAAACGGCGATTCCAGATGTGCAGTCGACCGTCTGCAGCGAACACGCCTATTGCTTCGGAAAGATTGTCGAAGGTGGCCGTCCGAACCTGAAGTAACGTGTCGCGCGCACTTGCGAGCTGAGCTTGCTCCGTGCGATCTTCAAAAATCAGCAGCAAGCCGCCATCAGGCAACGGTTGCGCAACGACCCGCAAATGCGTCCCATCCGCTAACAACCAATTTTCCTCAGCGGGCCCATCAGCAGCTAGAAACCAATCGCGTCGTTCAGCTTTCCATTCAGGGAAATCCCTAACTTCCGGGACCCTGTCTGCTTCCCGCATACGATCTAGCACACGGTCAAACTCAGGCCTGTCTGTCAGCCACTCGTTCTTCATCTCGAATATTCGTTGGAAGGGTTGATTCGAGAAAATAAGTGTCCTGTCGAGGTCGAATTGTGCAACGCCGGCCGATAGCAGATCGAGCATGTCGCGCTGCGCCCTGGCAAAGCGCGCCAGCTCGGCCCGAGCACCCTCAAGCTGGTCAACATCGATGGAATAGCCGGCAACACCCACCTCACCGAGTGGTACGTCGACGATCTGCATCATCCGCCGTTCGCCACGGATGGTCGCCGGTACAGTCCGCGAATGGGGCTCACCATCCTCGCGAACGCGAGCGGCCACAGCGCGCGCACTATCCTTGCCTGGCATGTCAATCAGTTCCAGGCCGCGGCTAATAGCTTCGGCTGAGTTTTCCGCTTCGACGGCGCGGACATAGGCCTTATTTACGAGCGTTAGCCTTAGATCCGGGGCTCGGTGCCACATCGGAAATGGGGCGGCTTCGATAAGGGCTGATAAAGCATTCAAGGCTTCATGGGCTTGATCAGCGCGGCTCGACAAGGCGAGGATCTCGCTGCGGGTTTCTGTCGCGTCAAATATCCAGATCATCGAGGCTTGATTGCCGCCGAGTTCATCTGGCGCGGGACCACCTTGTGAAAACAGGATGCGATCTGAACCGGTGACACGCAATTCCATGCCAAAGGATTTGGCGGTGCGGCAAGCGGTGATCACGGTATCGGAAAAACTGTCGAAGCGATCTTCGCCAAGCAGGTCTTTGAACTCGATCAGGCGCTTTGGTGGTGATGAAAGACCCAACCATTCTTCGAGGCCTGGGCCAGCATTTATGCGGCCCTTGGCGTCGACCAGCATGAACACGGCCGGGGTATTTTCCAACAGCAGCCCGCCACGCCGCGCTGCCGCAGCCGCGCGTTCGCCCGCTGCTTTCCGGCGCAAGCCCAGCACCGTCGCCCACACAGCCACGCCGAGCCAGGCTGCAAGCAGCATGCCCGTTACGACAGCAGCGGTCGTCGAGATGGTAATCATAGCGCGCGCGTGCCCCGGATCATGACAGCGCTTCTAGACCCTCAAACGGGGGTTCGGGAAGATGCGATCACCCCCGGGCTGGGAGTGATCGCTCAATTTTTTTGCCGCAGATAGCGCCTTAGAAGCTGAAGCGTGCACCGACCCGGAAGTCGCGGCCGGCCAGCGGCACGAAATCCTTGGTGAAGGAGGCATGGCGCCGCGCATTAACGTCGAAGATATTGTTCACCGACGCGAATAGCGACGTACCCGCTGCGCGACCCCAAGGTCGCCAGGCCACAGACGCGTTCACGAAGGTGAAGTCATCCGTCGTTGTTTCAAAAGCTGCAACGCGATTCTGCTCGGCCGCCCATTCGATTTCGCCGCGCACATCAAAAGCATCCGATGTTGCTTCGATACCGCCACGGACCCGGAACGGTGGGATCCGGGGAACCGGCCCACCGCCATTGTCGATGGTCGCACGGACATAATCGGCAACCGCATCGGCATTGATGCTGACCGAGCCGACTTCGGCGATCGTCGCCGAAATCTCGGCCTCAAAGCCATAATAGCTCGCGTCACTTTGAAAATATTGGAAGACCGGGAGATCATCTTCTTCCGCGCCAGTGGCCGCATCAAAGATGAAATCGTCAAACCAGTTGGCAAAGCCGGTGAGCGCAAAATTTACCCCACCAATATCACCGCGGACATAGGCTTCCAGGCCGAGGCTCTTCTCAGTGTTGAAATTGGGATTGCCGATCTCAAATGCCTGGGTCGCGATATGCGGGCCGTTGGAAAACAGTTCTTCAGCCGATGGGGCACGTTCCGCGCGCGACAGGTTCAGGCCGATACGGAGATCTTCCTCGAAATTATAATGCAGGCCGCCGGCAATCGAGAAGGAGTTGAAGCTCCGGTCAATCGCAAGATCGGGCGCAGACACGCTGGTATGTTCGAACCGCGCCGCTGCTTCCACACCCAGCTGGCCAAAGGTGAATTCCTGCAGCGTGAAAATGCCGACCTGTTCGGTGTCGTTGCGCGGTACAAAGGCTTCTGCACCGATCGCATTGAAATCGCGGACATACATCTGGCCGCCGATAACTCCGCGCCAGCCGTCCTGATCCGCTTGAACCAGCTCTAATCGGCCTTCAAGTCCTTCGACAAAGAACAAGGTACCGACCTCATCACCCTCAAATTCGGTATGGGTATAGTCGGAATAGCCGAGGCGAACGCGAATACTCTCAAAGAAACCGCCGCCAGTGATGATCTCGCCACGCAGGTCCAAGCGAACCTGTTCGAGATCGATGGTGACTGGGCCTTCTTCTTCCTCTTCTTCTTCGCCCTCTTCTTCGCCTTCTTCGTGATGATGTTCAGCACCCGGACGTGCCGGAATGCCATAATTGGTATCGAAGAAGCTGATCGAGGCGCCGATGCTGCCCCAGCTGTCGATTAACGCCAGGCCTGCACCCGCGGTCCAGGTCTCGGTCGCGCTATTCGGTACAGTGCCGGCCAAGTTGGCGAGTTCGAGGGCCTCAGCCGCTTCGTCCAGGTTACCTTCTTCGGTTTCTTCGGCCACAATTTCGAGCTGTTCGGCACGCAAGGCTGGTGACAGTGTAAAGCCGGAAATGTCCAGATCGTTGCTCTCGCGGTAGCTGCCATCGACATGCAGCACCAGCTTGGAGGTCAGTGGCAGGTCTACACCACCGGCGATGCTCCGCTCATCGGCAGCCGAACCGTAGGAGGTGACGGCATCAATATGCACAGGCTCATCCGGCACTTCGATCGGAATGCGGCGATCAAATACATTGACTGCACCACCAATGGCCTGGCTACCAAAGAGCAAGGCAGCCGGACCGCGCAACACTTCGATACGATAGGCCGTAATCGGATCAATCGTCACGGCATGGTCGGCCGAGGTGTTCGACGCATCGATGGCTCCGATACCATCGGTGAGCACGCGGATGCGTTCACCCTGGAAACCACGGAGCACCGGGCGCGATGCGCCTGGCGTAAAGGAGGTTGCCGACACACCTGGCAGCGCGGTCAGCGTATCGCCGATCTGCGGCCGGATACTCTGATCGAGAGCCTGGCCCGATAGCGTTGACGTACCGGCAATCAAATCCAGCTCTTCAACAAAGCGCGCCGTAACGACGATCCCGGCGGTTGCATCACCATGAAAATCATCGCCCGAAGACTGTTCGTTTGTGTCCTGAGCGATGGCAGGAACCGCAAGAAATGCGGCGCCAGCCGCCAATACGGCCTTGGCCGATAGCGTGTGTGCGTTGTTCATGCGGCGGAGCTAAACGGTATGTGACAACATATCAATAGGATTTTTCACCAGTTCGTCGAATGAACGCGTCGATTTGTCGTTATCTGAGCAAATTCAATGCAAAAAGGGCGCCCATCCGGTTCTGGATGGACGCCCTCAAGAGCCAAAATGGCCGATTTGCTAGTAGCGATACTGATCCGTCTTGAACGGGCCATGCGATTCCACGCCAATATAATCGGCCTGTTCTTTCGAAAGCTCGCTCAGCTGGACGCCCAGCTTGTCGAGATGGAGTTTCGCCACCTTCTCGTCGAGATGCTTGGGCAGCACATAGACCTGGTGGCCATAGGTGCCGTGATTGTTGAACAGTTCGATCTGCGCCAGCACCTGGTTGGTGAAGCTGGCCGACATCACAAAGCTTGGATGGCCAGTGGCGTTACCGAGATTGAGCAGACGACCCTGGGACAGCAGCAACATCCGCTTGCCGTCCGGGAAGGTGTACATATCAACCTGCGGTTTCACTTCGACATGTTCGAGATTGGCGAGATTGCCGACCTGAATTTCATTGTCGAAATGGCCAATATTGCCGACGATCGCCATGTCTTTCATCGCGCGCATATGCTCGATGGTGATGACATCCTTGTTGCCGGTGGCGGTGACGAAGATGTCGGCGCGCGGTGCGGCCTCTTCCATCGTCACAACTTCAAAACCGTCCATTGCGGCCTGCAGCGCACAGATCGGATCGATTTCAGTGACGATCACACGGGCACCAGCGCCGCTCAGTGAGGCCGCCGATCCCTTGCCGACATCGCCATAACCGGCGACGCATGCCGTCTTGCCGGCCATCATCACATCGGTACCGCGACGAATGCCGTCGACGAGCGATTCCTTACAGCCATATTTATTGTCGAACTTCGACTTGGTTACGCTGTCATTCACGTTGATTGCCGGGAATGGCAATTTGTGTTCGCGTGCCAGTTCATAAAGGCGGTGCACACCGGTCGTCGTTTCTTCCGAAACGCCTTTGATCGCATCGCGCGTCTTGGTGAAGAAACCCGGAGTATCCGCAAGGCGCTTCTTCAGCACCTTCTGCATTTCCTCTTCTTCTTCATTGGTCGGAGCCGGCAATTCTTCGCCGTCTTCAACCCGTGCACCCCAGATAATATACATGGTGGCATCGCCGCCATCGTCGAGGATCATGTTGCACGGCTCATCGCCCCACTGGAAAATATGATCGACATATTCCCAATATTCAGCGAGCGTTTCGCCTTTCTTGGCGAATACAGGAACGCCGGAGGCTGCGATTACGGCAGCGGCATGATCCTGGGTGGAATAGATGTTGCACGACGCCCAGCGAACGTCCGCACCCAGCGCGGTCAGCGTTTCAATCAACGCAGCCGTCTGGATCGTCATATGCAGGCAGCCGGCAATGCGTGCGCCATTAAGTGGTTTTTCTTCGCCATATTCTTCGCGCGTGGCCATCAGGCCTGGCATTTCGGTTTCAGCGATATCGAGTTCGCGCCGGCCGAATTCGGCAAGCGAGATATCAGCAATAATATAGTCCTGATCGGCCATTACGGGCTCCTGTTGGGGCGTCTATCCATCAAAAAGAAAGGCCGCGCGACAAGACCGGCGACCGTTATGAGCGCTCATTTACCGAGCCGGTGCCGCGATTGCAAATGGAATATAAAGAATTCTTTATATGCGGAGCTGGAGACGCTCAGGCATGCCCCGCATCATGGGCGAGCAGCGCCGGATCGACGCCGGACTTGCGATAGCTGGCTGCCCAGCGGTCTTCGGCTTCGGTTTCGAACAATATCTCACTGTCGCCATCGGCGGTGAACCATCCATGGCGGGTCATTTCCTCGTCGAGCTGGCCGGCAGACCAGCCCGCATAGCCCAGCGCCGAGAGCCAGTGTTTCGGCCCCTTCCCTTCTGAGATTGCCCGCAGGATATCCAAGGTGCCGGTGAGCCCCCATTTGTCACCGACTTGGACACTGTCTTCGCCGCCCCAATCCAGGCTGTGCAGGATGAAGCCGCGCTGCGGCTCGACCGGCCCGCCCATATGGACCGGCACATCGGGAGCTTCGCCGACCTCGATATCAAGCTGTTTGAGCAAGCTGTGAAACCCGACATTAGCGATCACATCGCCCACCCCAATGCCGAGCGCGCCTTCTTCGTCATGCGCGCACATCGCAATCACCGCGCGTTCGAACCGCGGATCGCCCATGCCCGGCAAGGCGAGCAATAGCTGGCCCGAATAGAAGGGCGGCGTTTCGTTGGTCAGCGGCTCAGCTCCCTTTGTGTCGTTCTTACCCAATCGAGGATAGGTTTGTCGTCGCCAATCTGGGTCCGGTCCATCTGCCGGCTATTGTGCAGAATTTCATCAAGCTGCGCTTTGGCCTCATCGTTCCGGCCCATTTTGAGGAGCAGGCCCGCATAGCGGCCGCGCGCTTCTATTCCAGCCAGCCGGGTCACAATATCGGCAAACAGGTCTGCCGCCTCTTCGTTGCGATCAAGATGTTCGAGGATGCGTGCCTTGAGCAACCATCGGCGGTCCTGCGTACTGACTTGCTCGACCGGTTCAATCTCATCGAACAGATCGAGCGCTTTTTGCGCATTCCCATTCTCAAACAAGGCAGACGCATACCGAACCAGCAACTTGTCTTCCCGTCCATGCGGCCCGGATAATATATGCTCATAATGCTCGATCGCACCTGCGTGATCCCCAATTTTTGCCAGGGCATCCGCAAGACGGGTCCGATTTGCCAAGCTGTCCGTTATCTCTAGCTGTTCCCGCGCTTGGCGAAGCTCGCGCTCCGGATCGATCTTTTCCAGCGCTTTCTTCTCGGCATAGCGCACATGCCGGTTTCCGCGCATGCCTGGCAGAACCTCAAGCAAGAAATAGGCAAGACTGCCCAATAAGGGCGCTATCATGATTCCCAGAATCCAGAGTTTGGGCCGATCGGTGCGGATGACGTGAATGACAGTCACCAGCTGAATAGCACCGACAAGAATGAAATAACCCAATTAACGTGATCCTTTCGTAAGGATTTGTGTGCGGTCCGCCTTAGTCCTCTTCCGGCGGCTGGTAGCGGGAGCGGTTGTAATAAAGGTCGTCGCAATATTCGCGCTCATTATCTTCCATACATTCGCGCCAATCACGGCCAAGCTCTTCTTCTTCCTCGCGGATTTCGCGCCCGCGATTGCGATCGGCTTCGTCCTGGCTCGTGGTGGCCCAATCGGCCACCTGGCCAACGGCACGCACGGGTGCGGTCACGACATCTACCGCTGTGCGGGCGATGCAACCGCTCAACAGCAGGGCCATCAGGGCGACAATCATGATACGCATTTCACTCTCCCTTGGCAGAAACACCCCGCCCAAGACTCGGGTTCCTGCAATAGCCGTGTTAGCCGATGGCGGGCAATGATAAGGATGGCGAGACGGCTTTTTGCGGCGAATAGCGCTGGACGTCCGCAAAGTTTCATGGTTGATCACGAGCAACAAATACCAATATCCCCCTGAGCAACAGGAGATTCAAATGACGATTAGCGAAGGCGATACGCTTCCCCAGACCGGTTTTGTGACAATGACGGAAAATGGCCCGCAGCCTGTGGACCATGGCCAGTTCTTTGGTGGCCGCCGCGTCGCCCTATTCTCGGTACCGGGCGCATTCACGCCAACTTGCTCCGCCAAGCATCTGCCAAGCTATGTCGAAAAGGCCGATGAACTGAAAGCCAAGGGCATCGATGAGATTGCGACGACCGCGGTCAACGACGCTTTTGTGATGGGCGAATGGACCAAGGACGCTGACCAGGTCACCGCACTCGCCGACGGCAATGGCGATTTTGTGGAAGCCGTTGGCCTGACCATGGACGGAACCGGATTTGGCATGGGCAAACGCGGCCAGCGTTTCTCGATGATCGTCAATGATGGCGTGGTTGAAAAGCTCAACGTCGAAGCACCGGGCGAATACAAGGTCAGCTCCGCAGAGCATATGCTGGCACAGCTTGACTGAGGCCGAAACAAACGCGGCCGTTACCAAGGTCATTGATGCGCTCGACCTGCATTATGGTGAGAGCATAGACCGGCTGCGTGCGGCCCTGCGCGCCTATATTGATGATGGTTCCCTGCCCGACCAAAAGGTCCGGGCGACGGGCGGCTTTGCCTATCCGGAGATCCGGCTGAGTTATGACGGTTCGGGCGCGCTCGGCGATCGCCCGCCGCGGTCTTTTGGCCGGCTCGGCGAAGAAGGAACCTATGCGATCACCGTGACGCGGCCGGAAATGTTCCGCAATTATCTTGCCGATCAGCTCGGCATCCTGATGACCGACTATCCGGTCAGTGTCGAAGTGGGACCAAGTCATCAGGATATCCCCTTTCCCTATGTGCTGGACGGCAGCGGGATCGAGCTGGGCGAGCTGCGTGCCGAGGAACTGGCGCGTCATTTCCCGGCGACCGAGCTTTCGCATATCGGCGATGAGCTGGCCGACGGGACCTGGGACGATAGCCTTGCCAAATATCGCCCGCTCGCGCTGTTCGATGCGCTGCGCACCGATTTCAGCCTGGCCCGGCTGCGCCATTACACGGGCACGCCGCCGGAACATGTCCAGCGCTATATCCTGTTCACCAACTATCAGCGCTATGTCGACGAGTTCGTGCAATGGGGTTGCGAACAACTCAAGAGCGGCGATCGTTATCTGACATTATCCGGTGCGGGCGGCGTCGAACTGACCGCGGACCATGCCGATCCGGCGGCGCTCGAAACCGCAGCGGCAGCGCGCAAGCACCAGATGCCGGCCTATCACCTGACCGCCAAAGGCCGGGCCGGGATCACGATCGTCAATATCGGCGTCGGGCCAAGCAATGCGAAGACGATCACCGATCATCTTGCGGTTCTGCGCCCCGAAGCCTGGCTGATGATCGGCCATTGCGGCGGGTTACGACCGAGCCAGCGGATCGGCGATTATGTGCTCGCCCATGCCTATCTGCGCGACGACAATGTGCTGAACGCGGTGCTCCCGCCCGAAATCCCGATCCCGCCAATCGCGGAAGTGCAGCAGGCGCTGGAGACCGCCGCACGCGGTGTGACGGGCGAAGAGGCCGATGCGCTCAAGCGCCGGATGCGGACGGGCACGCTGGTCACCACCGATGATCGCAATTGGGAGCTGCGCTACAGCCAGTCAGCGCTGCGCTTCTCGCTCTCCCGCGCCGTCGCCATCGATATGGAATCCGCGACCATCGCGGCCCAGGGCTATCGCTATCGTGTGCCCTATGGGACGCTGCTCTGCGTCTCGGACAAACCGCTTCATGGCGAGCTCAAACTGCCGGGCCAGGCGAACCTCTTCTACGATCAGGCGGTGAGCGAGCATATCCAGATCGGCATCGCCGCCGTTGACGAACTGCGCGGCTTTGGCACCCGGCTTCATAGTCGAAAGCTGCGCGCCTTCGACGAACCGCCCTTTCGATAGGATAGTTTTCACCAATGTCGTTCAGCCTTGTTTCAGGGGCCTGCGACTATTGCTACGCTTTGCACCCCGCACGCCGCCGGCCCGATGGGCCTGAAGGAGATCGAAAATCATGACTGACGAAGCCACCCAAGTGACCAAAACCGAAAAACTGGCCGAGACGGCGAAATCCGTGTCCGAGAAAGCCGGTGAAACGGCCAAGGGTGCTGCCGCCAAAGTCAGCAGCGGAGCGAAGGATGCCGCCGCCAAGGTTTCGAGCGGCGCGAAAGCCGCCAAGTCCAAAGTGGCAGATGGCGCAAAGGCCGCCACCGAAACGGTGAAGAAACACCCGATCAAAACGGCTGCAGCCGTCGGCGGTGTTGCCGCCGCAGCAGCAGGCGCGGTTGTCGGCAAGAAAATGTACGACAAGCGCAAGGCCAACAAGGAAGGCTAGACCGCCAGCCCTTACGGTAGAACACTAAGACCGCGATGATCCGCATCCCGACCGTCATAAGCGACGGCGCGGGACGCGGATATTATCGCGCGTTTACCAGCCGCACTGACGCCCTTCATTCTGCTCTTCGAGCCAGCTCTGCAGCGGCTGGAAGTAAGCAAGCAGCGGTTCGGCCGACATTTCGCGGGTGCCGGTAAAGGCTTCCAGCGCTTCGGGCCAAGGCCGTGACGATCCCATTTCGAGCATCGCGTTCAAACGCTCGCCGACTTCCTCATTCCCGTAGAAGGAACAGCGGTGCAGCGGGCCATCCCAACCGGCCTGTTCACAGGCGGCTTGGTAGAATTGGAACTGCAGGATCCGCGCGAGGAAATAGCGCGTGTAGGACACATTGTTCGGCACATGATATTTTGCACCGGGATCGAAATTCTCTTCGCTTCGCTCGGTTGGCGGGGTGATCCCCTGATAGCGAAGACGCATTTCATTCCATGCGGCGTTGTAATTGTCCGGCGTGATCGAACCGTCGAACACACCCCAGCGCCAGCGATCGATCAGCAAGCCGAATGGCAGGAAGGCTACCTTGTCCATCGCCTGGCGAAGCAACAGGCCGGTATCCCGATCGGCGCCCGGCACATTGGCTTCATCCAACAGACCAACCTGCACCAGATATTCCGGCGTCACGCTCAAGGCGATCATATCGCCAATCGCTTCGTGGAATCCGTCATTGGCGCTGTTCCGGAAGATCATCGGCTGCTGGTTATAGGCGCGCTGATAATAGTTATGACCGAGCTCATGATGCACGGTGACAAAGTCATCGGCATTGACGCGCGTGCACATCTTGATCCGCAGATCATCGACATTGTCGAGGTTCCATGCGCTCGCATGGCACACCACATTACGATCGCGCGGTTCGGTAATCTGTGAGCGTTCCCAGAAGGTTTCAGGTAACGGATCAAAGCCAAGCGAGCTGAAAAAGCCTTCGCCCTGACGGACAATCTGTTCCGGTGTGTAGTCGGCGGCTTCCAGCAATGCCGTCAGGTCATATCCGACATCGCCAGCACCTTCCGGCGCCACGATATCGTAGATATTGCCCCATTCCTGAGCCCACATATTGCCAAGCAGATCAGCACGGATCGGGCCGGTTTCACCCTGCACCTCGTCGCCATATTCCTCGTTCAGCTCAGCGCGCACATAGCAATGCAGCTGTTCGTAGAGCGGCCGGGTCTCGTTCCACAGACGCTCGGTCAGCGCGGCAAATTCATCCGGACTCATATCATAGCCGGATCGCCACAGATCGCCGACATTGTCATAGCCAAGTTCGGTGGCACCTTCGTTGGCGATGGTAACAATCCGCGAATATTGATCGCGCATATCGGCGGCATCATTGTGCCAGCTCGTCCACATCTCGGCGAGTAGCGACGGATCGCGCACCGAGCCCATCCGAGCTTCGGCTTCATTGCCGTTGATCTCTTCGCCATTCATCGTCGCACGGCCTGTCGAATAGGCGGTGCTCAGCGCGGTTGCGATCTCGTTGAGCTCAGCGGCAGCGCCATCGCGGGTCGGTGCGGGCATACCGATACCAGAGCGCATCTGATCGAGTTGGCGGCTGGTGCCATAGTCGAGACCATCGACTTCGGCCCAACGGGCAGACTCATTGGCAAGACGGACCAGCATCTCGGTAATCTGGGTCCCGAAATAGGTGTTTAACCGATCGGTATCCGTGTTGAGATAGGTGGAATTCACCCAGGCAGCGCGAGCCGCAATATCAAACAGATCGAGCAATTCCTGATTGGCCTCTGCAACAAAGGCTTGCGCAGCCTCCGGCGTGCGTTCGACACTTTCGCCCGCATGATTATCGGCCAGTGCCGGTGATGCAGCCAGGACAGTGCCAACCGCCAGCACCGACGCGCCAAGCTTTCCAAAGATTTTCATGAGCTCATTCCCCTCTGAACATATATGCTGCGCGTTTGACCAAGGCACCGGACACGGGTCAAGGCCGTTGGTCGAAAGATCTCGCCATCGAGGGGGTTGGCGGGGCTCGTTCGCGCTCGTCATTGCGAGCACAGCGAAGCAATCCCGAGCGGATAGACTCAGTACATGCGGCTCTGGATTGCCACGTCGCCTAACGGCTCCTCGCAATAACGGATGTGGATTGAGGGTGCATTGTGCTCCGGCGCAGGCCGGAGCCTAGCGCTGGTAGAGATACGTTATGCGGTTGGTGCGGGACTGGGCTCCGGCATTGCGCCGGAGCACAAAGCGGCAAATCGACCCGCAAGCCTGTTTCGTCACCCTGAACTTGTTTCAGGGTCCACCGCGCCATTGGCACAGTCGGTGCGATCTGATGGGTGGATGCTGAAACGAGTTCAGCATGAAGGGTTATGGAGGAACGCGACTCCCCTCCCCTTGATGGGGAGGGCTAACGGCTAGACAACCTCGCCCAGCCAATTCGCCAATGCCGCACCGAAATCGGGCTTCACAATGCAGCTCATATGACCGCCGGGCACTTGAACGTGCATCGCATTGGGGAGCACAGCCGTCAGATCCGCATGACTGCCATTATCTTCATCTTCTTCGCCGGCCAGGACCAGGGTCGGCATTGTGATCTCGCGGAGCGCATCCTCGGGCGTGTTGGTGAAGACGTTCAAGACCTGGAGCAATGCTTCGGGATCGCCCTTTGTGGTCTTCAGAAAGGCTTCGGCCATCCATTCGGGCGAATGTTTCGGATGATTGCCGAGATTGGTCAGGATATGCCGGAAATGATCGGCACGACTGGCAAGACTGGTCAGCCCTGATAGCCCCATGCCGGAAATGATAAGTCGCGCCGGCCGGGCACCAAGCACGTGCATGCGGACAACAGTCCGCGCGCCAAGCGAATATCCGCCGAGATCATAATCGGTGAGACCAAGGTGCGCGATCAGCCCAAGGCTGTCGCGCGCCAATATGTCGGCCGGATAGGCGGCTGGATCGTGCGGCTTGGCGCTGTCTCCATGAGCGCGCAAATCCGGCATGATGACGCGATAGCCCTGTGCAACCAGCATCTCGGCATGGCCGTATCGGATCCAGTTTGTATGCGCGTTGGAGAAAAAGCCGTGCAGCAACAGCAACGGTCGCCCTTCCCCCATCTCGCGATAGGCGAGCGCGTAACCGTCCTCGCTCTCATAATGGTGGATCGGCAGGTTATTCGGGGAGTTTGCCAATTGTGTCCTTCCAGCGTTTGACGAGCGGCTCATATTCATCGGTGCGCTTGCGCGGCAGCGCGCGGGTGTCGAGCCAGGCTTCGTGAATATTCTCAGCGCCGAAATGATGCGTCGGCGTGAAGCGGATGGGATCATCAAAGGATCCGATCGTCAGATCGATATGCTCGCTATCCGGATAATCGAATGTCAGCGGTGTGCCGCAGTCTGCGCAATGGCCGCGGCGCGCGATTGGTGAGCTCTTATAATAATCGGGTTCTGGCGTCGTCCAAGTCACACTGTCTTTGGGCACATTCTTGAAGGCAATCGCCAAGCCGCCTCCTGCCCGCTGGCACATGCGACAATGGCACAGATAGCCGTCATTATCAGTAATCGAGACCGCGTAACGGACCCTTCCGCACATGCAGCCACCTTCTACGGATGTCTCGTTGCGAGCTCCTTTTGTATCCTCGCTCATCCGGCTTCTAGCCTGTTTTTCGTATCGAGAATTTCGAACCAGTCGGCTTCGCTCGGCATCTTTTCGAACACCCGATGACCATCCGGAATTTCTAGCCATTCTTGTTTCGACCGCACCCAGATATGCGCGACGGGAGTGAGGGTCTTGCTGTTATCCAATGTCCCTGCTCGAACTGTGACCAACCCCTCGCGACCGGTCACTTTCGCAAAAAGGCGTACCAAGCAGGTGGCGCAGCAATGGATGGTACTGACCCGGCCATTTGGGAGATCTTGGTCGGCGGTAACAACCTTCCCTTCGATGATGAATTTATTTGCGAATACAGGCATTTGAAGGACGAACGCACTGCCACTATGGGTCTGACATTCGGTGCAGTGGCACGCATAGCAAGGCGGTGAATCCTCCTCGATGCGATAACGCACCGCTCCACACAGGCATCCGCCTTCCAAGCTCATCGTTCCGTCAGGCCTTTCTGTTTCATCCGCCAAAGGGCCAGTTCGATCCGATCTTGGCCAAAAAACGGCTCGCCATCGAAGACCAGGGTCGGGACGCCCCAATGGCCGGCAGCTTCGAGCGCCTCTTGATTGGCAGCGATTTCGGCGTCGAGTTCTTCCGGTTCCGCTTCTGCCTCGGCATCCAGCTCGGCTAAATCCAGCCCGGCGCGCTCAACCGCCTTGGCGAGATGATCACCCTCGTGCCAATTTGGCGTCCCACCCCAGATGAGCTGCGAAACCTCATCGGCAAATTCAAATCCCTTGCCCCTGCGTGCAGCCGCCTGGCCCGCGCGCAGCAGTCGGAAGATATACGGCTGATCATCGGAAATCTTGCGGGTCGCGATATCCTGGACAATCGGATCGGGATTGGGCGGCCCCATCGGGATCCCTTCAAACTGCGCGACCCGAAAAATGTCCTGGAATGTATAGCCAAGCCAGTTGGGGTGGTTTTTTTCGAAGAAATCCGGCTCGCGGATCGCCAGCGGATAGACAGGCTTGAGCGCGATTTCGAGGTCATAATCGACCATCAATTGGCGATATCGCCCGGTTGCCAAATAGCTGTAAGGGCTGCGGAAAGACCAATAAAGATCGGCATGCAGGGTCATATGGGCAGTTCCTGTCAATTCGTCGAAATGCTGTGCCCTAGTGATAATGGCTATTCGCCATCAGGGCCACTGTGACTCAAAAGACTCACTTTGGTGGCGATTTTCCAATTATGTCTCGCCAAAGCGCACACTCTGTGCGATTCTTCGGGTTCGTCTGAGAGGATGTCGCATAGTGGCCGAGCAAGACCCGCAAATAACCGCGGATACAATGGCTGACGGGGTGGAGACGGAGAAGAAACGTTCTCCGCTCAAGCTATTCATGATGCTGCTGGTGCCCGCCTTGGTCATCGGTTTCGGCGTCTATTGGTACATGACATCGGGTCGATATGTGTCGACCGACAATGCCTATGTGCAGCAGAATATTGTCGAAATCAGCCCGGAAGTCGGCGGCCGGATCGTTGCCGTCATGGTCGAAGAAAACCAGCAGGTTGAAGCTGGGGACATCCTGTTCCGGATCGATCCTGAACCCTATCGGATCGCCGTACAGCAAGCCGAAGCCGATATCAGCGACGCCCAGCTTGCGCTTGAACAGGCCGAAACCTCGGTCTCGACCAGCGGCGTCGATATCTCGACGGCCCAGGCCAATGTGGAGTTTGCCCAGCGCAATCTCGCGCGGGAACGCGAACTCATGGATCGCGGTTTCAATACCCGCGCACGGGTTGAGTCATTTGAAAACCAGCTTTCCGAAGCCCGCGCACGACTGAACGCAGCGCGCGCGGCGCAGCAGGATGCACGTGCCGCAGTCGGCAGTGCCAGCAGCCGTGGTGCACGATCCGAATTTCCGGCAATTGCCGCTGCCCGCGCGATGCGCGAAGAAGCGCAGCTCAACCTCGAACGCACCGTTATCCGAGCCCCAGTGAGCGGAACGATCAGTGAGGTTGATCGCCTGCAGATCGGCCAGATGGCGAGCTCCGGCACGACAGTGGTCAGCATTGTCGCGCGCGACGCGACCTGGATCGAAGCCAATTTCAAGGAAACCGACCTCAATCATATGCGGGTCGGCCAGCCAGCCGAAGTAACGTTCGATGCCTATCCCGATCTTGTGGTTGAAGGCCGGGTCGGCAGCATTGGCGCAGGCACGGGCTCGGAATTCTCAATCCTGCCGCCGCAAAATGCGACCGGCAATTGGGTCAAAGTCACCCAGCGCGTGCCGGTCCGTATCGAGATTGACGGAACGCCAGCACGGCAAATGATCACCGGGCTGAGCGCCGAAGTACGCGTCGATATTCGCGACGATGGCGGACAATAGCACCGCCGAGCCGGAGGACGATGCTCTCCTCCAGGTCCGCTATAAAGGGCTGCTGACCTTCGCCATCATGCTGGCGATGACGATGCAGATCATCGACACCACGATCATCAACGTCGCACTGCCGCATATGCGCACGAGCCTCGGCGCGACGATCGATTCCATTGCCTGGGTGCTGACCAGCTACATCGTCGCGACCGCGGTCGCTATCCCGATCACCGGCTGGCTGTCCGACCGGATCGGATCGCGCAACCTGTTCCTGGGCGCGGTCGCTTTCTTCATCGTGGCGTCGGTGCTGTGCGGTGCGGCGACGACACTGGAGCAGATGGTTCTGTTCCGCATCTTGCAGGGCATCGCCGCGGCCTTCATTGGCCCGATCTCGCAAACCGCGATGCTCGACATCAACCCCTCGCATAAACATGGCCAGGCAATGGCGATCTGGAGCCTGGGTGCGGTGCTCGGCCCGATCATCGGCCCGGTGATCGGTGGCTATATCACCGAGAGCTATAGCTGGCGCTGGGTCTTCTATGTGAACGTACCGCTGGGCGGGCTGATCCTCGTATTGCTCTGGTTCCTGCTGCCGACCCGCAAGATCGATCGGCGCGGCTTCGATCTGTTCGGCTTCTCGATGTTTGCGCTTGGCCTTGCAGCGCTGCAGCTCGTTCTCGACCGTGGCCAGACCCTGGACTGGCTCGACAGCACCGAAATCTGGATCGGGATTGGTTGCATAATCATCGGCTTCTGGGTGTTCACCGTACATATGATCGGCGGCCGCAATACGCTGCTCTCACCGGCGATATTCAGGGATCGCAACCTTGTCGCATCGCTGGTGAACCTGCTGCTTGTCGGCATTGTCGTCTTCGCGATCATGGCGCTGATCGCGCCCCTCCTCCAAGGCGTACTCAACTATCCGGTGATCACCGCCGGCCTGCTGCTCGCGCCCAGAGGCATCGGCGTGATCATCGCCATGGCACTGGCTGCGCGGCTGATGAACATGATGGACGCGCGCATCCTGCTCGCGCTGGGTTGGGCGATCTGCGGCTGGTCCTGCTATATGATGATCGGCTGGTCGATCGAGATGGACTGGTGGCCGGTCTTCACGGTCGGCGTGATCCAGGGGCTCGGCATCGGCTTCATCTTCGTACCGCTGAACGTGATCGCCTTTGCGACGCTCCCGATCAGCCTCCGGCCGGAAGGCGCAGCGCTCATGAACCTCGCCCGCAATGTCGGTGCATCCCTCGGCATTTCGATCACGGCGAGTAACGTCGCGCGCGCGCAGCAGATCAGTCATGCCGATCTCGGCGCCAATATCACGCCATCCACCCTACCCTCGCTCGGCCTCGAACGGCTTAACCTGCCCGCCGGCCAAGTCGCCATGCTGGTTGATGCCGAGATCAACCGCCAGGCGCTGATGATCGGTTATCTCAACAATTTCTGGCTTATCATGTGGGGCTGCATCATCGCCGTACCCGCCGCAATGCTGCTCAAAAAGATACCCCCGACCGGAACGGCGACAGTCGACAAGGAACCGGACGGCGAATTGAAGCCAGCGGAGTAGCAGATTGTCATTGCGAGCGTAGCGAAGCAATCCAGAGCGGCAGGCAATAGCGTTTACGGCTCTGGATTGCCGCACCGGCTTTCGGCCGCCTCGCAATGACGTAGCTTTCGACTAAGCAGCCTTTTTCAGGTGCCGGCGACCGAGCAGTTCGGCGATCTGGACCGCATTGAGCGCCGCGCCCTTGCGCAGATTGTCCGACACACACCACAAGCTCAGGCCGTTATCGACGGTGGGATCGTCGCGCACGCGGCTGATGAACGTTGCGCCATCGCCGACGCATTCGATCGGCGTGACATACCCGCCATCTTCGCGCTTATCGACGAGCATGATGCCCGGTGCCTCGCGCAGAATTGCCTGCGCGTCTTCGGCCGAGAGTTCATCCTCAAATTCGATATTCACCGCTTCGGCATGACCGACAAAGACCGGCACGCGAACACAGGTAGCGCTGAGCTTGATCTTCGGATCGAGGATCTTCTTCGTCTCGACCATCATCTTCCACTCTTCCTTGGTCGATCCATCTTCCAGGAAGACATCGATATGCGGAATGACGTTGAATGCGATCTGCTTGGTGAATTTGTCTGCCTCGGCCGTATCGCCGACAAAAATGTCGCGCGATTGCTTGAACAGCTCATCCATGCCCGATTTCCCGGCACCGGACGTCGACTGATAGGTCGCCACGACGACGCGTTTGATCTTGGCGACATCGTGGAGCGGCTTCAGCGCCACAACGAGCTGCGCCGTCGAACAATTGGGATTGGCGATGATATTCTTCGCCCGATAGCCATCAATCGCCTCGGGATTTACCTCCGGTACGATCAGCGGAACATCCGGATCCATCCGGAAGAGCGAACTATTGTCGATGACCGTGCATCCGGCTTCGGCTGCCTTGGGGCCATATTCCTGAGCCGGTCCGGAACCCGCGGCAAACAGCGCAATATCCCATTCGGAAAAATCGAAATGTTCGATGTTCTGGCATTTGAGCATGCGCTCGGTTTCGCCGAATTCGACTTCCATACCGTGCGAGCGCGACGATGCGACCGCGGCAATTTCGTCTGCCGGAAACTCACGTTCGGCAAGACAGGCGAGCATTTCGCGCCCGACATTCCCCGTCGCTCCGACAACAGCAACCCGATAACCCATAATCCCAAACTTCCTTGTTAGCAGGCGCACCATTTAGGGTGTGTCCAACCATTCGCCAAGCCAGTCTTTTTATAGCCCGGACAAACTCCCCTTCTCTCTTGACCCGATCAGCCTTCCTTGCCTACTGTATTATATAAATAATACAGCGGGAGACGACTACGTGCTCAAGGGACTTTCAATAGCTGCAATCCTTCTCGCCTCGACCACGGCCGGACACGCCCAATCTGAGACCGAACCCGATCCGCTGCGCGCAGCCGCCGAAGAAAATGTCCTTGAGATCACACGCAATGCAGATGGATCCATATCCGGTGCCGGTTGGGATCAGCTGATTACCGATGGATCGGAAGCCCAATTCTTCCTGGTCGGCGAGCAGCATGCCACGGCCGATATCGGCGAAGTCTCACGCGCCCTGTATCGCGCGCTGGACCCGCAAGGTTATGACTATATGGCGATGGAAGTCGGGCCCTATGGCATGGCTTCAGCAGAAGCGATGCTGGCGGAAAGTCCGACGGCCCTGCGGGATTATATCGCAACCCCGGGAAACGGTCTTGTGATCCCCTTTCTCTTTTTCTCCGAAGATCTCGATATTGTCGAAGATGCCGCGCGATTGTCTGATGCACCTTCGGAGATTTTCTGGGGCATCGATCAGGAGTTTATCGCTGGCGGGCCATTGCTTGCGGCCCGCTTGGCCGAACTCAGCCGCACCGATGCGCAACGCGCGGCAGTCGCGGACTTCACCAGCCTTGCCCAGACCAACCAGATGGCTGTCGGGATGACGCCGCCCGAAGAGTTCGCCGCATTGCGATCCGCCTTTGATACCGGGCAAGACGCCGAGGCGCTCGAAATCGTTGAAGCGATACTGCTGACCAATGAAATCTACGCGCCATTCACCGGCCGTGGCGGGGCGATCTACTCCGCAAATCTCACCCGCGAAAACTATATGAAGGCCAATTTTCTGCGCGCATTTGAACGGGCCGAAGCGCGCGACGGCGAGGCTCCCCGCGTCTATTTCAAGTTCGGCGCCAGCCATATGATGCGCGGGCTGAGCAACACGAATGTGCCAGCGCTCGGCAACTTCCTTGTCGAGTGGGGGCGTACGCGCGCCTTCCAGGTCGTCAATGTGATGATCGATTGTCTGGGCGGCGAAGCGCGCGATCCGAGGTCCGGCGAAACAACCCCGTGCGAATCCTATCTGCTTGAGGAAGATTCGCTGATCGGCAATGTTCTGGATGACAGGCCGCTCGCGTTGATTGATTTGCGGCCCCTGCGCCCACTCATCCGCCGATCTACTGAAATCGACGCTGGATCACGCGCCCTGATCTTCGGCTTCGACTATTATCTGGCCATCCGCGATGTGCGGCCCGCGACATTGGTCGGCACTTCGGCAGGCGAATAGGGCCTGCGCTCGGCCCAAAGAAAAAGGGCCGCTCAATCGAGCGACCCTTTTGCTGTCTTGCAAGACGGAGCGACTTAGCTTTCAGCGGTTTCCGCTGCTTCAGGCGCTTCGGTCTTGATCGTTTCTTTCTCGCGATCGTCACGGGCTTCGGCGATACGCGCGCTCTTACCGGTGCGACCACGCAGATAGTAAAGCTTGGCGCGACGCACGATGCCGCGCTTCAGCACGGTCACGCTGTCGACATTCGGGCTGTACAGCGGGAATACACGCTCAACGCCTTCGCCGAACGAGATTTTGCGAACCGTGAAGCTCGATCCCATGCCGCGATTGGTACGCGCGATGCACACGCCTTCGAAATTCTGAATACGGGTTCGGGTGCCTTCGACAACCTTCACACCCACACGAACAGTGTCGCCCGCTTTGAATTCGGGGAGCTTCTTGTCCGTCGTAATGCTCTCAATGGCTTCCGCCTCGAGCTGTTCGATGAGATTCATCTCATTCGTCCTTTGCTTTATCGCGTTGCGCGCCAGAGGGCGACTGATCCGAAGCGCCAGAGTAGCGCTCCCAAAGATCCGGCCGCCGTGACCGTGTAATCGCTTCTGCCTGGCGTTTCCGCCACGAAGCGATTTTCGCATGATCCCCCGATCGCAACACTTCAGGGATCGTGCGCCCTTCCCATTCAACAGGCCGGGTATAGTGCGGATATTCAAGAAGCCCCTGTTCGAAGCTTTCTTCATCACCGCTTGAAGCCGCGCCCATTACCCCGGGAAGCAGCCTTATGCAAGCGTCTAACAGCGCCAAAGCGCCGATTTCGCCACCAGAGAGCACATAATCGCCGATTGAGACCTCCTCAACCGGGCGCCCTTCGAAAATCCGCTCGTCAAAACCCTCAAAGCGCCCGCACAGGATGGATACCCCGGAACCGGCTGAGAGCTCCCGCACCCGCGCTTGGGAGAGCGGCGTTCCGCGTGGTGACATCGCCAGTACCGGCGCATTCGGTTCGCGTTCCAACGCGGCATCGATTGCTGCGCCTAGCACATCCGCCTTCATCACCATGCCGGCACCGCCGCCTGCTGGTGTATCATCCACCGTATGATGCTTGTCAGTCGCGAAATCGCGGATTTGCAGGGTTTCGAGCGACCAAAGCCCCTCATCCCGCGCCCGCCCGGCAATCGAATGACCGAGCGGCCCGGGAAACATTTCCGGGTACAGGGTGAGGATGGTGGCGGCGAAGGTCATGGCAGGAAATCGTTATCCAGTATGATCTCAGTATCCGATGCGGTGATCGCCCGTATCGGTACCATGAAATCGGATCCATCGGGCTGTTTGATCTCGATTATGTCACCGGCGCCGAAATTTTCGACATTGACCACTTCGCCGATCGGATCACCCTCTTCGCTGACGCACGGCAGGCCCAACAGGTCCGCATGATAATATTCGCCCTCTTCCAAAGGCGGGAGGGCGGAGCGCGGAACTGTCAGCTCGGTACCGCGCAAGGCCTCGGCGGCGTTGCGGTCCGTCACTTCGGCAAAGCGGGCGATCGGCATCTTGCCGGTTTCGCGCACGGATTTGAGCGTAAGCGATTGCCCACCCGCCTCAAACGCCTTGAAGCGTTTGAAACTGGCCAGGCTTTCGGAAAAGAGCTTGAGACGCACCTCACCGCCAATGCCATGCGCTCCGGCAATGGCGGCGAGGGTAATGCGCTTCTCGGCCAAGGCTTAGCTCTTGGCTTCTTCTTTCTCAGCGTCTTCGGCAGGCGCTTCTTCTTCAGCAGCAGCTTCCTCAGCAGGCGCTTCCTCAGCCGGGGCTTCGTCGGCCTTGGCTTCTTCAGCTGGAGCTTCTTCAGCGGGCGCTTCGTCAGCCTTGGCTTCTTCTGCTGGTGCTTCCTCAGCGGCTGCTTCTTCGGCCGGTGCTTCTTCAGCGGGCGCTTCTTCAGCAGGGGCTTCTTCAGCCGGAGCAGCAGCGGCTTCTGCAGCAGCCTTTTCCTTCTCGGCACGCTCTTCAACGCGTTCCTTGGCCTTTTCGCCCGGTTCCGCTTTTTGCGGGTTGTTGCGCGGCTGACGCTCCATGATACCGGCGGCATCGAGGAAGCGCAGGACGCGGTCGGACGGCTGGGCGCCGACCGAAAGCCAATGCTTGGCGCGATCTTCATCGAGCTTCACGCGATCAGGATTATCCTTGGCGAGCAGCGGATTATAGCTGCCGATACGTTCGATGAACTTGCCGTCCCGCGCCTTGCGAGAATCGGTAACGACGATCTTGTAGTAGGGCCGCTTTTTTGCGCCACCGCGCGACAGCCGAATTGCTACTGGCATTGATATTTCCTTCTTTCAAAAATCAGTTCTGTTTCAAATAACTCTAGCGTTTCAGTAATTTATCGAGTCCGGGTGGAACGCCCTGCCCTGGCATTCCAGGGAGACCTGGCACACCGCCAGGCGGCATTCCGCCATCGCCGGGCGGCAGGCCATCTGGTCCGCCGCCGCCGAACATCTTCATCAATCCCTTAAGGCCGCCCATCTTCTTGATGCGCTTCATCGCTGATGACATTTCCTTGTGCATCTTGATGAGCTTGTTGACCTCCTGAACGGTCGTCCCCGAGCCCATGGCGACGCGCCGCTTGCGCTTCGCGTTCAACAGCCCGGGTTTTGCGCGCTCGTCCTTGGTCATCGAGCTGATGATCGCATCCATGTGAACCAGCACTTTGTCATCCATGCCGCTCTGATCCATCGCAGCTTTCGCTTTCTTCATGCCGGGCAACATGCCGGCCAAAGCGCCAAGCCCGCCCATGCGCTGCATCTGCGAGAGCTGGGTGCGCAGGTCGTTCATGTCGAACTGGCCCTTGGCCATTTTCTCGGCGAATGCCTCGGCCTCGTCCTTCTGCACCGTCTCTGCGGCGCGTTCCACGAGGCTGACCACATCGCCCATGCCGAGAATACGGCCGGCAACGCGTTCGGGATGAAATTCCTCAATCTCGTCAAGCTTTTCACCGACGCCGACAAATTTAATCGGCGTACCAGTGACCGCGCGCATCGAGAGAGCCGCACCACCGCGGGCATCGCCATCCATCCGGGTGAGCACCGTTCCGGTAAGCGGCACCTGCTCGCTGAAATTCTGTGCGACATTCACGGCATCCTGGCCGGTCAGCGCATCGACAACGAGGAGGATCTCTTCCGGCGTCGCTGCATCGGACACCGCCTTCATTTCGTCCATCAGCTGCTGATCGACATGGAGACGACCCGCGGTATCCAGCATGACCACGTCAAAGCCCTGAAGCTTTGCGGCCTGCAGCGCGCGTTTCGCGATATCGACCGGTTGCTGGCCTTCGACAATCGGAAGCGTTGCGACTTCGGTTTGCGTGCCGAGTACAGCGAGCTGTTCCTGGGCAGCCGGGCGATTAACGTCGAGCGACGCCATCAGCACCTTTTTGCGTCCCTTTTCGGTCAGGCGCTTGGCGATCTTGGCTGTGGTTGTCGTTTTACCCGACCCCTGAAGGCCAACCATCATCACGACATTGGGCGGCGCACCATCAACATTGAGCTCAGACGCTTCTGCGCCCAACATCTCGACCAGCGCGTCATTGACGATTTTGACGACCTGCTGCCCCGGCGTAACGGATTTGAGAACTTGCTGGCCAACCGCCTGTTCCGTGACCCCTTCGACAAAATCACGGGCCACTGGCAGCGCCACATCGGCCTCAAGCAATGCAATGCGTACTTCGCGCATCGCTGCACGAACATCGCTCTCATTAAGCGCACCGCGGCCTTTCAGACGGTCGAATACGCCGCCAAGCCTGTCGCTGAGATTGTCGAACATCGCTCAATTCCTTTCCATTCCACGCATAACGCAAAAAACGCCGGCGGGCGAAACCTCGCCGGCCAGCGTACGCCATTTGGGCGCGCTTAGTGCATTCCTTGCGGAACTGAGGGGCGCAAATACTGCGCATAATCGCAATTTACAAGGGAAAGTCTGGAATCGGCGCAATTAACCCGGTCTTCACTCCGTTCGTGCGATGGAGACATGTAGTTAATGGGGACTTAGATTATGGGCGATAGCGATACTCTCGCTGGGGTAGCCAAGCCATCCGACGCACCAACCCAAGGGATGAGGACGCCACGCGCCCTGATTTCGGGTTCGATTGCGGTGACAACCATCGTGATGTTCGCTGCTCTTGGTGGCGAAGTGATCGCCAATATCATCGCCGGGACCGCATCAACCCGAGACCCAGTTCTGGCTGTGGCACTGATCCTCAATATCGCCCTGATCCTGATTGGCTGGCGCCATCACAATGAAGTGAGCGTCCAGATCCGGTCACACAAAGATGCAGCTAAGCGCGCACGGATGCTTGCGCTGCGCGACCCGCTCACCGGATTTCTCAATCGCCGCGCGCTGAGCGCCGAGGCAGCTTCAATGCTCAGTCGATCGAAGGACCGCAATCGCGTGGTCGCAATGTTCGTCATTGATCTCGACAGTTTCAAATATATCAATGACCTCAATGGCCATCATGTCGGCGACGTATTGCTGCGCGAAGTTGGCAAACGGATTATGAGCGCCCTGCCCGGCTCGGCGCTTGGCGCACGCCTTGGCGGTGACGAATTCGCGGCCGCTTTCCAATTTGACCCAACCAATCCGGCCGCTGTCGATGCAGTGGCGGATGAACTTATCGAACGCATATCGCTGCCGTTCGACATCGAGAACCAATCCATCCAGACGAGTGCATCGGTGGGTATCGCCCGTTCGGATCATGATTGTAACGGTATTGAGACGCTGCTGCGCCGCGCTGATATCGCCATGTATGCGGCCAAGCATCAGGGCAAGAACCGGGCCGTATGGTTCGACGGCAGCATGGAGCGGCTGCTTGAGGAACGTAATCGCGTTGAAGCTGGCATGCGCAAAGGCATTCCTGCCGGTGAGTTCAAACCATATTATGAGCAGCAAATCGATCTGATGACCGGCAAACTGCATGGTTTCGAAGTGCTCGCTCGTTGGGAACATCCGACGCGCGGCATCATCATGCCGGACGAGTTTATTCCGGTGGCCGAAGAATGCGGACTAATCGGCGAACTGTCCGAATGCGTCATGTCGCAGGCCTTTGTCGAGGCCCGGGATTGGGACCAAAATCTTACGTTGTCGGTCAATATTTCCCCGGCGCAGCTCAAGGATCCCTGGCTGGCGCAAAAGGTCATCAAACTGCTGACCGAAACCAATTTCCCGCCCAGCCGGCTGGAAATTGAGATTACGGAAACAGCCTTGTTCGATAATCTGGGCATTGCGCAATCGATCATTTCCAGCCTCAAGAACCAGGGCATTCGCGTCGCCCTTGACGATTTCGGCACCGGCTATTCAAGCCTCGCCCATCTCAGAGCGCTGCCGTTCGACCGGATCAAGATTGATCGCAGCTTTGTAACGTCGATCAATGACGACAATGAAAGCGCAGCGATCGTTGATGCGATTACGCGACTTGGATCCAGCTTGGGCTTGCCTGTGACCGCGGAAGGCATCGAAAACGAACAGATTGAAGAGAGCCTTAAAAATCTCGGCTCCATGGCTGGGCAGGGCTGGCATTTCGGCAAGCCGATGGCGATTGGCCAAACTCGGCGTTTGCTGGCGGATCAGGACAAGCTCAATCCTCGCCCGACCGAAGAAGTTGCCGAAGAAGCGCTTGATGACCTTCGTAAACTGCGCAAGACAGCATAGCCCAGCGCCGATCAGGGCGGTCGATAATCACGCCTTCAAGTAGACACAGGGGCTTCCCAACCCTAAATCGCGCGCCATGCGTCAAACTTCTGAACCTTTGGCATTTCACAAGATGCACGGACTCGGCAATGACTTTGTCATTATCGATGGACGAACGCAGCCTGTTGCAATGACGCAAATGCTGGCGCGCGAAATAGCCGATCGCCGCACCGGCATTGGTTGTGATCAATTGATCGTCCTGGAACCGTCAGACATTGCTGATGTGCGTATGCGTATTTTCAATGCAGATGGTGGCGAAGTGGAGGCCTGTGGCAATGCAGCGCGCTGTGTAACGCTGCTCTTGGGTGACACACCGTCAATCGACACCAATGGCGGCCCTATATCTGGAAGCCTGACAGATGAAGGCGCAACACTGGATATGGGCGAACCGCAGTTCGATTGGGACAAGATCCCCCTCGCCTATGCGATGGACACGCTCGCCATGCCCGTTGGCTGGGAATCGTTGGAGAACCCGGTCGCCGTCAATGTCGGCAATCCCCATGTCATCTTCTTTGTCGATGATATCGCCGCGATTGATCTTGAACGGCTCGGGCCATTGATCGAGACCGATCCGCTGTTTCCTGAGCGCGTCAACGTAAATGTCGCGACTGTTGAAGCTGATAACAGCATCACATTGAGAGTATGGGAGCGCGGCGCCGGATTAACGCGAGCCTGCGGCACCGGAGCATGCGCAACGACGGTCGCTGCTATCCGCCGCAAACTTGTCGATGGAGAAACCACCGTACAATTGCCAGGCGGCGATCTACACATCAGCTGGTCTCCAGGCGGTACGATCCAGATGACCGGCCCAGCGACCCATGTCTTTTCCGGTGAATTCGACATTGAGGCGTTCGCATGAGCGGCCCAGAACTCATAACCCTTGGTTGCCGGCTCAATTTTGCCGAGAGCGAGGCGATGCGCGCAATGGCTTCGGACCGCGACGATCTCGTAATCGTCAATAGCTGCGCTGTTACAGCTGAAGCCGTGCGCAAGACACGCCAGCAAATCCGCAAGGCACGGCGCGCGCGACCAGACGCAGAAATTGTTGTCACCGGCTGCGCGGTTCAGACTGAACCGGAAACCTTCGCCGAAATGCCAGAGGTCAGCCGGTTGCTTGGCAATCGTGACAAGATGATGCCGGAGAGCTTCGCCAGTGATCGTTCACTAGTCTCAGATATCATGGCAGTGCGCGAAACCGCCCCGCATCTCGTCACCGGCTTTTCCGATCGCGCCCGCGCCTTTGTCGAAGTGCAAAATGGCTGTGATCATCGCTGCACCTTTTGCGTGATCCCCTATGGCCGCGGGAATAGCCGATCTGTCCCAGCGGGTCTCGTGGTCGAGCGCATCAAGGCGCTGGTTGATGAAGGCTTTCAGGAAGTCGTGCTAACCGGCGTCGATGTCACCAGCTACGGTCCGGACCTGCCGGGAAGCCCAAGCCTTGGCCTACTCGTAGAGCGCATCCTGAATGGCGTCCCAGATCTGCAACGGCTCCGCCTGTCTTCGCTCGATTCCATCGAAATTGATGATCGGCTGTTTGAGATCATCACGAGCGAGCCACGTTTCATGCCGCACCTTCATCTATCGCTCCAAGCGGGAGACGACATGATCCTCAAGCGGATGAAACGGCGCCACAGCCGCGCGCAGTCTGTCGAGATGGTTGCGCGCCTCAAGGCTGCACGGCCCGAAATCGCGATTGGCGCCGATATTATCGCAGGCTTTCCCACGGAAAGTGACGAGATGGCAGCCAATACCTTAGCGCTCGTCGATGATTGCCAGATCGTATTCGGTCATATCTTCCCTTACTCGGCACGCCGCGGGACGCCAGCAGCGAAGATGCCGCAAGTTCCCGTGCCTGCGCGCAAAGCACGCGCCGAGCGGCTGCGTGAAGCCACAGCGCGTCAAAAGGCCGCCTTTCTGGAACAGCTTGTAAAGACCGAGCAAAATGTCCTGATCGAACGCAAAGACGGTTACGGCCATGGGGAAAACTTCGCTGATGTGATGATCTCCCAGGCTTCGGTGACCGGTGAGGCAATAGTCGGCCAAACGGTTCGCAGTCGCATTACCGGTATCGAGAACGGGAAACTTGTCGGGGAACCAGTGTGAGCGAACAAAAAGGCTGGGGCGAGAAGCTGCGTTTCGGCTTCAAGCGCACATCGGATCGGCTGGGCGGCAATCTTGCTGGATTGGTCACCAAGGAAAAACTGGACGAAGAGACGCTGGACGAGATTGAGGAGGCACTGATTGCCTCTGATCTTGGCCCGTCCGTCGCAGCGCGTGTTCGCGACCGGCTGGCATCAGGTCGGTTTGATAGACACCTGTCGGAACTGGATATCCGCGAAATCGTCGCAGAAGAGCTTGAAGCGATCCTTCGTCCGGTGGCCGTACCGCTGGAGATCGACGCCTTTCCGCGACCGCAAGTCATGCTGGTGATTGGGGTCAACGGATCAGGCAAGACCACGACCATCGCAAAGTTAGGGCATCTGTTCCTCGAGGATGACTATAATGTGATGCTCGTGGCAGGCGATACGTTTCGCGCAGCCGCTATTGGCCAGCTAAAGATATGGGCCGACCGGCTCGATGTTCCGATTATAGCTGGTGATGAAGGTGGTGACGCGGCCAGTCTGGTCTTCGAGGGGGTGAAGCAAGGCACCGAAATCGGCACGGATGTGTTGATTGTCGATACAGCCGGACGGCTTCAAAACAAGAGTCACCTGATGGATGAGCTATCCAAAATTCGTCGTGTTCTTGGGCGGTTAAATGACCAGGCGCCGCACAACGTAATTCTCGTCCTCGATGCGACGACTGGCCAGAATGCCCTATCGCAGATCGAAGTGTTCAAAGAAGTGGCCAATGTCACCGGGCTTGTTATGACAAAGCTGGACGGCACGGCGCGCGGCGGTGTTCTGGTCGCTGCGGCTGAAAAATTCGGATTGCCGATCCATGCCATTGGCGTTGGCGAGACCTTGGAAGATTTGCGGCCGTTTGATCCCAGAGCGGTGGCCCGCGCGATTACTGCCGCGGATGAGTTTGATGGAGCGTAGCGTATGAGTGACAAAGAGAAAGCGGCGGATAAAGAGCTGTCTTCGGGTATGCGCATGGCGTTGGATTTCGGTCCGGTGCTTGTCTTCTTTGTCGTCAATTATCTCGCACCGGCACCTTTTAGCATATTCTACGCCACGGCTGCCTTCATGGCCGCGATGATGGCGGCAATGATTTATTCTTGGACCAAGGTCGGCAAGATTTCGCCCATGCTGCTCTTTTCCGGCGCAATGGTGCTGATCTTCGGAGGGGTAACTTTGCTCCTGCGCGATGAGACATTCATCAAGATCAAGCCGACCATCTACTACGTCTTTATCGCGCTGCTGCTAATCGGCGGACTGTTGACTAAGCGGCCGACGCTCCAGGCGTTACTGGGAAGTGCCTATCCGGGGCTGACGGAGCGGGGATGGAACCTGCTTTCGCGAAACTGGGCGATTTTCTTTCTCGGCATGGCAGTGCTTAACGAGGCCGTGTGGCGCAATTTCAGCACGGATTTCTGGATTGGTTTCAAGCTATGGGGCGCGATTCCGCTGACATTGATCTTTGCGATCGCGAACGTACCCATGCTGCTGAAAAATGGACTGGATGTCGAAGACAAAGACGATGTGCCGATCCCTGACGCCCACGAATAATGGTTCCGAGTGGCCGGGGCGCTAAGCGTTAGCCCTGGTCCGCGCGCGATACGCCCTCGCCATCGAGATTTTGGGCAACGAACTCCCAATTGACGGCATTTTCCAGGATCGCTTCGATATAGTCGCCTCGCCCATTCTGATAATCCAGATAATAGGCATGTTCCCACACATCCAACGTAAACAGAGGTTTCATCCCCTCATACGCAACCGGTGTATCCGCATCGTGGAGCGATGTGATCTCAAGCTTGTCGCCGTTGAATATCAGCCACGCCCAGCCACTGGCGAAATGACCGCGCGCCTCGGCCTTTAGCGCGTCCAGCATCTCGCTGGTCGATCCGAAACAATCCTCAATATGCGCAGCCAGTGCGCCTGAAGGCCTTTGCTTTTCGGGGCTCAAGCATTTCCAATAAAAACTGTGATTCCACACTTGGGCAGCATTGTTGAACAGCCCGCCATTGCCCGCACCCTTGGCGGCAAGGATCACTTCAGAAAGCTTTGCCTCTGCCAGATCACCGCCTTCGATCGCGGCATTGGTCTTGTTCACATAGCCTTGATGATGCTTGCCGTGATGGAACTCAAAAGTTTTGGCCGAAATCAGTTCGCCAAATGCTTCCTTTGCATAAGGAAGGTCGGGCAATTCAAACGCCATGGAACTGTCTCCTCTTGGTCTTGACCGTCATGGCCATATCGCTGGGCCGGTTCAAGTATATCTACCATGGATATTGAGAAATCATGTTCAGCCTGCACAAAAAGAAAAAACCGCCCCAGCGTTCACCAGGACGGCCTTTTCGACGCTAATTGAGCGGGTCTGAACCGCTTAGCTATTTGGTTCGACAATATAATTATCGAGATCGTTACGCGGCGCTTCCCATTCCGGGGCCAGCTCTGTTGCCGTCAGAATGTCAATATAGGCGGACGTAAGATCGCCCGTCAGATGATGCGCAAGGCCGCGGCCATAATGGGCAACGGCCGGGGATTGGGTTCCCAGCTCAAGCGCGCGCGTAAAGTAAGGCAGAGCCTCTTCACCGCGCTCGTCACGGCGCATCAGCACGATCGCTTTGTTGAGCATCGCTTCGGGCTGTTCCGCATCCATTTCGAGCGCCTCGTCGAAATCGGCCAGAGCAAGATCATATTGGCCACGATGGAACTGAATAATGCCACGATTAACATAGGTGGCAATGCGATCTTCGCGCGTCAGCGCTTCTTCGCGCAGGGCAAAATCACATGGCCGCAAGGCACCGCGATTATCCGCTTCGCGGGCAGCGAGCGTATAGCATGTTTCTGCTGAGCTGTTTCCGGCAACCAGCACCGCACCGTTGGCCGCACCAGCGATCGTGGTGACTGCAAGCGCGCCTGCGGCAAGTTTGAGCATCATGGTCATGGCATCCTCCTTTTGCTTCTACAAACTATGCATCAAATCCAGGACATCGTCGCAAAAAGCTGCCCAATACCGCCCTACTATTCGCCGAACGGCATGGATCTAACGACGAACCGCAGTACGCAAAGCCTAGATTCTAGCCGCCTTGGCCGCCAACCACGCGGAAACGGGTCAAATCCCGGGCCGGGACATCCCAGTCCGGATCAAGGTCACTCGCCCGTTGGATATCGAAATAGGCGGCCGACACATCGCCATTCATTTCATGAGCCACACCGCGACCATAATAGGCCAAAGCAGGTTCGCGGGTTCCGTTCTCAATGGCTGCGGTCAGCAGTGCCACCACTTCGGTCATCGCTGCGCGCTGATGCAGCAGTGCGAGACCTTTGTTGAGATAGGCTTCAGGCTCATTCTCATCGAGCTCAATTGCTTCATCATAATCGGCAATGGCCCGTTCGAAATTTCCATTCTGGACGTGGAGTATCCCACGATTGACATAGCTTGCTACCCGATCGCGACCGGTGATGTTCCGATCCTGGATGGCCTCCGTGCACGTGCTGATGTCACTGGGTCCAGACCGCTCATTGAGTGCAGATTCATAACAGGTGCGTGCCGTCGTATTCCCGAAAACCGAGATGGTGGCATGTGCACTTCCGCTGGCAAGAGTGATCAGGGCAAGTCCTGCAACTAGCGAAGATCGACGCATGGCAATTCTCCTCTGAATTGCCTCAACATACCGTATTTCCGCCAAACTGGCGAGTCAGCCGATCATGTCGTGGCGCTTCAGCGCATGACGCAGCTGATCATAGCTGAGCCCCAATGCCTTGGCCGTCTGGCGCTGATTGTAGCGCGATCGCTCCAACGCACCTTCAAGTATCTCTTTTTCATAGCTTTCTACCGCGCCCTTGAAATCGGACACGATCGGTTTTTCCGCTTCTGATTGGAGGGCTGGCGCAGCGCTCGGCGTCGGAGCTTCAGATTCTGGCGCAGCGGGAATCTGCCAGGGAGAATCAAACGGATCGAGCTGAATACTATTGACCGGCTCCTCATGCCGGTCCCAACGATACACAGCCCGTTCGACCACGTTGCGCAGCTCGCGAACATTGCCCGGCCAATCATGCGCCATAAGAGCAGCAACCGCATCGTCACCAAAGCCCGGCCAGGCCGGCCAATCCAGTTCGACACCCATGCGCCGCCCGAAATAGTCGGCCAGGATCAATATGTCGCTTTCGCGGACCCGCAGCGGCGGGAGCGTAACAACCTCGAACGACAATCTGTCGAGCAGATCGGCCCGGAATCGGTTTTGCTCAACAAGGTTCGGCAGATTCTCATTCGTAGCCGCGACAATGCGGGCATCGACCTGCAGCGGTTTGTTCGATCCGATGCGCGTTACTTCACCATATTCTACAGCGCGAAGCAGCCGTTCCTGGGCCGCGGCCGACATTGTCGCCAGTTCATCAAGAAACAAGGTCCCGCCATCGGCCTCTTCAAAGGCACCGGCGCGGGCTCGCGTTGCCCCGGTAAAGGCACCCGCTTCATGGCCGAACAGCTCGGCCTCGATCAACGTTTCAGGCAAGGCCGCGCAGTTCAACGTAATCAAGGGCCCTTCCCATCTCCGGCTTAGCCTGTGCAGCCGTTCGGCAATCAGCTCCTTGCCGGTCCCCCGCTCTCCAATTACGAGGACAGGGCGATCTAGTTCGGCAGCCCGGCTCGCCATCTCGACAGCATCGAGAAAAGCGCCGGATTCTCCCACAAATTGGCTTTCGCGTTCCATTCCCACTCTTTAGCGTAAAATACCAAAGAATGGCAATATGCACCTGCACGAAATAGATGCTTTTTGGCTCAAACTACTGTTTTTATTATCTTTTCCAAATTTGGCACGGTCCCTGCTATGAATAGGACGTTAACGATCAAAAGATCGGAACGCGAAATTCACACCCACAGCGTGGGCCAAGGTTCAGGAGACCAGAGATGACGAATGCAAGGGAAGTCAGCAAGAATATCATCGCCGCAATGGCCGCTCTCGCCGTCACTGGCATCTGCGTCCTCGGCACAGTCGGTCCAGTACCGGCAGAAACCACAGCTCAGCCCGTCCAGCTGCAATCGGATCAGGACGGCATGATTATTGTTACCGGCCGTATTGCCTAGGCCATAGAGATAAGCCGGGAAGGTGGCAGCCCCTCCCCCTTCCCGGCTCAAAACTAAAGAGGGACATTAGGAGTAGCTACCATGGGAATTTTCTCCCGCACCCGCGACATAGTCGCCGCCAATGTCACCGACATTCTCGACAAGGCTGAAGATCCGGCCAAAATGGTCCGGATGATCATCCTCGAAATGGAGGAAACACTGGTTGAAGTTCGCGCCTCTGCGGCACGCACGATTGCCGATCAGAAAGAGATGAAGCGCTCCATTGTGAAGCTCGAACAGCTGCAGGAAAGCTGGAAAGACAAAGCTGAGCTTGCTCTCTCCAAGGATCGCGAAGACCTGGCCAAACAGGCGCTGGTTGAGAAACAGAAGGCCAGCGACATGGCTGACCGCCTCAACGGCGAAATCGAAATTCTCGATGAATCGCTCAAAGCCTATGAGCAGGACATCGCCAAACTTCAGGGCAAACTGCGGGAAGCACGCAGCCGCCAGAACAATATTTCGGCCCGCCTCGAGACCGCAGAAAACCAGATCAAACTGCGCGATCTTTATAATGGCGACCGGGTTCAGGATGCCTTTTCACGGTTCGAAATGCTGGAGCGTCACGTAGATATGGCTGAGGGCCGCGCAGATTCACTTGCGTTAGGCAACGGCCAGCCGAAGACGCTTGAACAGGAAATCGAAGACCTGGAAGCCGGCGACAAGGTCGAAGCCGAGCTCGCGGCCATGAAAAAGGCCAACAAGAAACCTTCAGAAACCAAGGAAGCCTAAACCATGGAAGATATCCTTGTACCCATCGGCGTCGTCGGGATGCTCTTCATCGGGCTCCCCTGGCTGATCCTTCACTATTCCACCCAATGGAAGCGTGCCGGATCAATCACCCGGGAAGATGAAGATCTGCTGGATGAACTTTATGACACTGCGCGCCGACTGGATGATCGGATGAACACGATCGAACGGATCATGGCCGCCGATAACCCGGAATGGGCGCAGGAACGTAGCATCCGCGACGAGCCCCGGATTGAAGACCAGATGGAAGATCGCCTGGAAGGGCTGATGCCAGAAAAAGACACGGCCCGCGCTGAGCGCCGGCGGTAACGACAAGACGAATAGGAGACCGAACCATGCATGATCGCCGCACGAAATTTTACCTCGACAAACAGAATTCGAAGTTCCTCGGCGTTTGTTCCGGTGTCGCAGACTATACGGGCATCGACACGCTCTGGACCCGGATCGGGTTCATGGTCACCGCTTTGTTCTTCTTCCCACCGCTGTTCCTCGTTTACTTCATCGTCGCCTGGTTGGCTCCGTCCAAACCGCTCGGCCTTTACGAGAACAAGGAAGAAGAAAAATTCTGGCAAGGCACGCGGGCCAATCCGCGGCGTTCTGTGAACGAGATCCGCTCGCGTTTCCGTGATGTTGATCGTCGCCTCGCCGATGTCGAATTGATGGTCACAAGCAAGAATACCCGTCTGGCCCAGGAGATCGATGCGCTTCGCTAAGGCGCACGACACAGGTTCAGGCAAGAAGGTTCAGGGAGGAAATTACGTATGAATTGGGGAAGTCCGGTCTTTGTTCTGGCGATTATTGGAATGAGTTTCCTCGCCTGGATCATCACCACTGCCATCCGTGCCAAGCACGGCTATCCGCTCGAAAATGAGTGGGGCGGCTCGACCCAGCGCAAGGATCCCGAAAATGATCGCAAGATCGAACTTCTCTCCAATGAGAATGGTGAGTTGCAGGGCAAGATTGGTCGACTGGAAGAACGGATCTCTGTTCTCGAACGGATCGCAACAGATGGCAGCACACGGCTTGCGGATGAAATCGAAAATCTCCGTGACACGGCTAAACAGGAGGAAAAATAATGGATCCGGAACGCGCACAATTCTTGGCTGACGTTGCCCCAATGATTGCCGTTGTCGTGGCGCTTGGCGTGGTCGGCTGGGTAGTCACCACCTGGATGCGGATCAAACATGGCTATCCGCTCGAAAGCACCTGGGGACAGCCTGTACAACCTCAGATTGATCGTGAATCGAAGGAAGAAATTAAGCTGCTCAGTCAGGAAAACACGCAACTGCGTGACGAGCTAGCCGATTTCAAGGATCGCCTCGCTACCGTCGAACGCATTGTCACCGACAGCGGTTACAACCTCGATCAGGAAATCAACGCTCTGCGCGACAAGCAGGCGAGCTAGGAAGGGACTGAAACAATGGATTTCAACACACTCGCCATTCTCTTCATGGTCGTCGTGATGCCAGTATCGATTGTCTTCGGCTACATCGCTTTTGATCGCTGGACGAAGTTCAAGCAGGCGCAAATGGAAATGACGTCGCATGAGACAGCGGAAAAAGCGGCTCAATATGTCGCCAAGACGGAACGGCTTGAACAGCGCGTTGCCACGCTGGAACGGATCCTCACGGATCAGTCGAACAATCTCAGCGATCAGATCGAAAATCTGCGCGACAAGCCGCTAAATTAGAAACGGAAAGGTTCAGGGAGGAATTACATGCCAGAGACAGTCGCCATCATGGTGGTCCTAATCGTGCTGATCACCGCAGTCTCAGGAGTGATGCGCGCCAAATATCGAGCGCAACACGGCATCGTCGAAGATGAAGACGGCAACACACGCCACCTCGTCAATCCCGATGCTGACCGGATGGTCCAGGAGATCGGACAGCTCAAAGATCGGATAGCGGTTCTTGAGCGGATCGCGACCGACAAGGGCAACCGCCTCGAACAGGAAATCGAAGCACTGCGCGACAAGACGCACGGCTAACAAGAAGAAGATAAGGTTCAGGAAAGAAAGGTATAATCATGCAGGATCAGATACCGACATTAGCCGTTGCGGCTTCCGGATTGATCGGGATGATAATCGTAAGCTACGCGGCCCTCAGAGGCTGGCGCGGTTGGCTGGAGCTGAAACGGCTTGAGCTGCAGCAGCAAGCTGCCCTCTCCGGAGATGTGCCGGCGCCGACAACAGGATCGCGAATTGAAGTCGCTGATCTCAAGGAACGGGTCCGCAAGCTCGAAGCAATTGCCGCTGGCATCGAACTCTAACGTTTCGTCATTCCGCTTGCCCCGCGGAATCTTCTCGGACCGGCCAGAAACTCCACCCGAGGGGGCCCCGGCGAATATGCCGGGGTGACGACCGGCCGAACAGCCCCTACATGGCGGCCATGACCAAGCTCCCCTCCCTGGACGATGTCCGCGACGAATATGAATTCCTCGACAGCGACGATCGCTACCGCCTGCTGATCGATCTCGGTCAGTCGCTGGAGGATATGCCCGATGCGCTGAAAACCGATGCCACGCTCGTGCGCGGATGTTCGGCGGCCGTCTGGGTCTACCCGACACAACTCGATGATGGCCGACTGCATTTCCTGGCAGATAGCAATGCGGCCATTACCAAAGGAATCATCGCGCTGGTCTTGCTGACGGTCCAGGATCGTTCGGCCCAGAATATCAGCGCGGTTGATATCGAAGAGGCGCTGACGGCATTCGACCTGAAGAACCAGCTGAGCTCAAACCGGACTCAGGGAATACCGAATATGATCGCGCTGATCCGCGAAACTGCAGAGCGCTATTCCTGAATATGTAATGGGCGGACCGCTCCACTAGGACTTGGAGTCTGGCCCCTTCCACTCACGCCGCTCTTCGGCGACCCGCAAGACATCAAACGCTGCCTGCCCTGCTTGGAATCGCTTTGCAGCCTCGGCGTCATCCGGCTTGACGTCAGGATGGTTTTCTTTGGCAAGCGCGCGCCACGCTTTTTTCACCGCTTTGAAATCGGCATCGCTGTCGAGCTCGAATATCTCCAACGCGCGCATTTCATCGGCGCTGCGCGTTCCGTCACCCGGGCCACCCCAGCCATAATGGGATGCCTGTCCAAACCCGCTCGCATCGCGCTGTTCGTCATGGGTGCGTTGTTCGCGCTGTTCCTTGGTCAGGCCTTCGAAATAATTATAGTTGCGATTATATTCGCCGGCATGCTTGGCGCAGAAATACCAGCGTTCCGGGCTGTTTGGCGCTTTGGGTGCCGGACAGTCTCCGGGTTCTTCGCATCCGTGGCGATCGCACAGGCGCACCTCGACGGTATCGCGCGACGATTCATAACCGCGCCAGCGGGGAAAACCCCAGTCATTGGATCGACGTGCACCTGCCATAAGTCTCTATTCTAACGCCTCAAACAGCAACGGGCCATGCCAAAGGCATGACCCGCCACAATTTTCATGCGCTGTTTTCGCTCTAACGGTATGCAGCGGCTCCGGTGAGTGCCGCGGTTCCGATGAACGCCGACACAATCGCACCGATAATGACCGCAGTAACGATGATCGAGAGCACGATCCAGATAATGATCGTGACCGCCGTGTAACCTACCGCCTTGTTTTCCGGAACCTTCACTGTGGCTTGGCTACCAAGATACAGAAGATAGGCCGAATAGCCGAACCCGATAAGGCTGATCAGAAAGCCAATGCCTGGGATGAAGTTGAAGAACCCAGCAATCCAACCAGGCGTAGCCGAGTAAACGACGAGCTTCATTGCTGAAGTGTCACTTTTCTCGCCATCAAAACTTGGTGCCAATGCGTTGGCGATGATTCCCATGAGGTAGAGAATCCCAAGGCCGATCACATAGCCAGCGAGCGCTGTGACCAAAAAATAGTTGAACCCAAGATACCGATAGGCCCCGATCGACAGGGCAACTGCCAGCAAGGTTCCGATTACCGGGATCAGCGCGAGAATGACCGCGTATCCAGTAAACAACGCTCCGGCTGTCGTTTCTTCTTCGTCGATCTTTTTCCATTCATCCTTCGGCGACAAAAGGATGTTTTTTGCGCGATCAATAAAGCTCATATTACCTCCCCCTTATTCTGCAGTGGCTTATGTGAACGAAAATGCTCGATTCGTAAAGCAAAGGCGCGGTTTGGCCGTTGTGCCCCAGATCACTCAATAATCTGCCAGAGGGCCTGTAAGCCGGGTTCTGTCCAGCGGATCACTCCGCCTGTGCGACCATTCCTCTAGGGACGGGATTGCTCCCGCCCTCAAGCAACCAACCCGAATGACGGGCAAGACCCATGCCCATGCGCCATTCCTATTCGGTCTTGCTCCCGGTGGGGTTTGCCGTGCCGCGGCCATTGCTGGCGCGCGCGGTGCGCTCTTACCGCACCCTTTCACTTTTCACCAAGCCTAAGCTTTCTGGCCGAAGCCTTGGGTGACCTGCTCTCTGTGGCACTTTCCCTGGGGTCGCCCCCGCCGGACATTATCCGGCACCGTGGGTCCATGGAGCCCGGACTTTCCTCGCGATATTGCTATCCCGCGGCCGCCCGGCCCTCTGGCGCACCCTATCTAGCCTCGCCTTGCTCGCGATCCAAGAGCAGTCGGAAAAGAATGGCGCGGGACTGGCCATCGATCGTTCCGTCAATCAGCTCGGGTCGAAACCGGCGTTGGAAGGCAACGACCACCGCCAGCTTGTCTTCAATATCGTATCCGAATCGCTCCAGCGCGACGAGAAAGGCGCTATCCGTCCAGCCCGGATCAACCGTCGCATTCTTGGGAACTGCCAGGGCGTGACCGAGCCGAGCCAGCTTGTCCCATGGAAACAGCTCGCCAGGATCCTGTTTGCGCGAGGGTGCGACATCCGAATGGCCAACGACATTGGCGCGCGGAATATCGTGCCGCTTGCGAATTTCGTCGGTGAGGCGAACAACTGCGGCCACCTGGTCGGCCGGAAATGGCCGATAGCCAAACTCATGGCCGGGATTGACGATTTCGATGCCGATGCTCGCCGAGTTCACATCCGTGATCCCGCGCCAATAGGAAACCCCGGCGTGCCAGGCGCGCTTGCCTTCATCGACAAGGCGCAACACCGTTCCGTCCTCGTTTACGACATAATGGGCGGACACACCGGCATTCGAACTTGTCAGGCGTCGGATAGCCGAAGCCCCATCCACCATACCCGTATAGTGCATGACCAGCATCGACACCGGCAATGTGCGGTCATTGAAGTTCGGCGATGGCGTTTCGACGATCGTCACCAGTTTTGCCTCATCGCGATCCGGCATCCCAAATTGAAATACCTCTGTGCGCCAATACGGTCAAAACCGGCGGCAAGGTCAATAGCCAGCCTTACGCAGCCTTGTGATTTGTTTGTGATGTTGCGGGCGCCAAGCGATACACAGAGCTAACGCCCGGAAGGATCTCAAACGCATCTGTATAGCCGAGCACCGTCTCTCCAGCCCCAAGCATAAGCGCCCCGTCCGGAGCCAGTATCCTGGCAGCATTGGCGAGCGCCCGGCTTCGATTCTCAGCAGGGAAATAAAGAAGCACGTTGCGACACAGAACCAGGTCAAAAGGCCCGAGCGGCGGCGTATCGAGTACATTATGACGACGGAAATTGACCATCTGGCGCAGGCGATCATCAATAATCCAGCGATCATCACGCTGTTCGAACCAGCGCAGCATGTGGCGGGTCGAAAGTCCGCGTTGAATCTCGAATTGACTGTAATTGCCTTCTCGCGCCTGATCTATTGCCGTGCGCGAGATATCGGTTCCGAGCAGGTCGATCGTCCAGCCATTCCACAACGCCTCATTCTCACAAAATTGCATGGCCAGAGAATAAATTTCCTGCCCGGTTGAACACCCAGCGCTCCACACACGGATTTTGCGGTCCTTCGTTCGACCTCGCGCAATTGTTTCCATGAGCTGCGGTAGTTTGGCGAAAGCGGCCTGATCGCGGAAAAAATAGGTTTCATTGTTCAACAAGGCGTCCACTGTTTCATCGGCCAACAATGATCCAGTCGACGCACTAAGCTGGCTAACCAGGGCATCACAATCGCTGATACCGTGTCGTTTCAATACTGGTACCAAGGCAATTTCAATTCGCCATTGGCGACCAACGGACAAGCGTTGACCGGTGCGTGCCTCGAGCAGCGCGGACAGGACTTTAAGGGCAGAATCTGTCAACTGCATCCGAAGTTCCGGGCGCGTTCCGCAATGTGTTGGGCGATAGTGATTGGGGGTGCGACAAGGTTGGCGATGCCCTGATTGGCCACTGCGCCCGGCATACCCCAAATTACCGAACTGTCGGGATCTTGCACAAGAATCTCGCCCCCCAATTTGGCGAGCTCGGCCGTGCCAAGCGCACCATCGCGACCCATGCCGGTGAGCACCACGCCGATGGCGCCTTCGCCATAAACCTGCGCAACGCTGGAAAGCATCGGATCGACAGACGGGCAATATCCATGGGGAGCGGGCGCGTGATCAAAGATCACCCGTAACTGACCATCAATCTGTTCGACAGTGAGATGGGCATCGCCAGGCGCGATCATTATTTCATCGCCCGTAACCAGCTGTCCATCGAAGGCGGGCACGGCCTTGCGACCGGAAATGCTGGCAAGTTGGCGGGCAAAATAGACAATGAAATCTGCCGGAAGGTGCTGCGTGACGAAGATCGGGACTGCCACATCGCGCGGTAGTTCTTTGAAAAATTGTGACAGCGCGTGGATTCCGCCGGTTGACGCACCAATTGCCAGGCATTGGATCGGACGCTCGAAGCTTTTAACCGGCACTGGCTGAACATGGGCCCGTTTCGCCACTCGCTCGCCGGCAATTGGATGCACGCGGCGCGCTTCGGTCAGCCGGATCATTTTCCGCTGCAAAGTCTCGGCAAACTTGGCATTTTCATCAGGACCGCTTGGTTTCAGGGCGATGTCACTTGCGCCCATTGCCATCGCGCGTACCGACGATTCCGCGCCCTCGCGAGCATGAGACGAAACGATCAGGATCGGCGTATTATTGCTTTGGCGGATGATATGCGGAATCGCTTCAATGCCATTCATTCCCGGCATTTCAATATCGAGAACGACGAGGTCGACTTGTTTGGTCTGGAGCTGGCGCAAGGCGTCTTCCGCGCTGCCGGCATGTCCGCCGACGCGAAACTGTTCGGTCTCGCTGATGACACGCTGCATGATCAGGCGTGCGACGGCGGAATCGTCGACGATCAGGACGTTGCGTTTGTCGCTGCGCACCCGTTCCGCGGATGCTGGATGATCAGGCCGGCTGGCCACAGTCGCTACCTGATTCTACGAGTTCGATCTTGCCTTTGAGCGTCTCGCGATCGAATGGTTTCATGATATATTCGTCGGCGCCGGCATCCATGGCCCGGCGGATCTGGCCGACATCATTCTCTGTTGTGCAGAAAATGACTTTTGGCTGCGTGGCTAATTTCAATTCGCGCAGCGCATGCAAAAATTCCATTCCATCCATGACCGGCATGTTCCAGTCGAGCAGGACGATGTCCGGTGATTCCCCTTGAACATGCTCAAGCGCTTGGCTGCCATCCTCTGCTTCGGCAACCGAAAAATCCAATGTTTCCAGCATGTGGCAGGCAACCTTGCGGATGACCTTTGAATCATCAACGATCAGGCATTTCTTCAAGCGACCTCTCCCGGCGTTTTACCCCCACAACAAGGATAGCAGCGCCCGGTAACCGGCACGTTAATGGCGATTTTGGTCATTTTCATATTAGGCCGCCGCCACCTCGGGAGTGGTCAGCAGCGCCCCGGGATCAATGACGACAATTGTGCGATCTTCAATTTCGATTACGCCTGTTGAAACACGTTGCCATCCGGGTGCGAAAGACGCGCCGAGCCGTTCCGGGTCGGCCGAAAAATCAACGACATCATGCACATCATCAACTGCCAGTCCGTACAGAAAATCCTCGATCTTCACGACAACAAGCGAAGATCCTGCAGCGACGGCAGCACTACCGCCTTCAATAGCTGCGACGGTATCAACGACCGTGATGACTTTGCTGCGCAGCGCGGAGACACCGGCGATCATTGGATCCGCCAGCGGAACTGGAACCACATCTGATGCGGTAACCACAGATTCCACAGCTTCTGCGGGTATTGCGAAATGCTCTCCACCCGCCTCCGCAATCAGGTACAAACGATCCATTGTTACCCCCTTGCCTTTTGCAGTGCGTCAGCAATCGCCGCGCGATCATAGCGGTAGAGGCGACCAGCGCCGGGCGAAGGATCGGAGGATAAGCGGACGACATTGTCCGCCTGTTTGCTGGACACCGCATCGGCTTCGCTGGCATCGATTACCAAGGTTGCCGTTTCATCTGCGTCGAAACTGACTTCATAGCCGGCCATCTCGATCAGCGGGGCGAGCAATTCATGCCGCCAGTGATCGTCGCCGCCGACGACAACGCAGCGCGGCTTGGTTTCCTGACGCGGTGCTCCCCCGGCAAATTCGGCAAATAGATAATGGGCATCAATTAGCTCGACCGCTTCGTCCCCTTGAGCGGCAACACCGGCGATACGCCCGGGTCGGGCTGCTGGCTCGAACGTAACGGGCAGCGGCACAACGTCAGCCGCGCCAGGTGCAATGGCATAGGTAATCGCGTTGGTGCCATCGCTCAGACGTAGGAGGCGAACCATGCCACTCTCTGGCAAAGGTGCGCTGGCCACAACGGGAATGGTTTCACCATCTTTCACCAGGCGAAGCAGGCCGGCCCGTTCGTCTATGCTGGACACATCGGCATCGATGATCCGCTCGACCAATGCCATTCGCACCGCCCGGCGCCGACCATCGAGATCCATAAAGACCAGCGCGTCGGGACGCTCAATTTTCTCGGGTGCTGCGCTCTCGTCCTCGGTTGCCAGTGACGCTTGCGACAGTCGCAGACCAGCGATCGACGCGATCCCTGCGATATCGAGCAGAAGCAGAGGCAATCCGTTGTCCGGCAAGGTTGTGCCGGCATAAACCCCGGTACCCATGATGCCCGGAGCGGCTGGTTTCACAACCAGTTCCTCATGATCAAAAACCGCTGAAACCATGATCGCAAAACGTTCGCGGCGACTGGATCGAACGATAATGAGATGCTGATCCTGGCTCGCTTCGCCTACCGCGCTATCGATGTCGAATATTTCGGCCAATCGGACTGCCGGCAGGCGCGCATCACGCACCCGGGCGATCATCGTTCCACCCAGTTCTTCAAGGCGCGCGCGATCTTTCTTGAGGGATACAATCTCTTCGATGCTGGAGCGTGGAATTGCGTAGCGCTGTTCACCAATGCCAAACACCAATGCCGGAATGATGGTGAGTGTCAGCGGGACGAGCATGGACAAGCTGGTCCCCTGGCCCAGCTCGCTTTCAACCTCGATTGTGCCGCCGATCCGTTCGACATTGGAACGGACGATGTCCATGCCAACACCGCGTCCGGAAATCGTGCTGACCGTATCTGCAGTCGACAGACCGGGCTGGAAGACGAGATCCAGCAACTGGTTGTCCGTCATGGATCGAATGTCTTCGCGCGCCAGCGTGCCGGTTTTGATCGCTCGCTCTTTGAGTTTCTCAGGGTCGATGCCGCGACCATCGTCGCTGATGCTGATCTGAATCTGATTACCGGACTGGCGCGCAGCGATGCGCAGCACGCCCTCATCGGTCTTGTTTGCGGCGGCGCGCTCATCTGGCGCCTCGATACCGTGATCAAGCGCGTTACGGACTATATGGGTCAGCGGGTCACGCAGCATCTCGATCATTTCGCGATCAAGCTCGACATCCGTCCCGTCAATTTCCAGCGTCACCGACTTGCCCAATTCTTCGGAGAGATCGCGAACCAGGCGCGGTAGAGCCGCAAACAAGCTCTCGATCCGCTGCATACGGGCCCAGGTGATCGCGTCGCGCATCTCTGCGACGCATGTAGACATGCGATCAAAGGCCGTGTCGATCTGGTCATCGCCTTGTGCGCGACGGATCTGGCGCGACAGTTCGTTCCTTGCGAGCACCAGATCGGAAACACCGCCCATCAATCGATCGAGCAGCTCGAGCGGCACCCGGATGCTGCGGGCCGGATTCTTGACTTCCGATACCTCGGTTTGCGGTGCCTCAGCTTCAATCGGGTTCACCTCAATCGAGCTGGAGCTGCCGTTCAGCGCACCAATCAATGCGTCATCAATTGCCGTGTCTGTTTCCTCGCCGCGTTCGAGCGCGTCTGCCATATCGCCAATGCGATCGATGATCGCGAGGATCGCGCCGACCAGCTGAGAGGTAGGCTCGCGTTTGCCGTTGCGGAGCTCCGAAAGGACTGTCTCTGCTTCATGGCTGATCCGCATGATGTGCGGTAGATCCAGAAATCCGCAGCTGCCTTTGACGGTGTGAACGAAGCGAAAAACCGCATCGAGGCGCTCGGTATCTGTCGGATCGGCTTCCCATGCGACGATTTCGCCCGAAATCGTGCCGAGCATTTCTCGGGTTTCTGCAATGAATTCAGCGAGAAGTTCGTCCATCAAGCCCATCCAGGAAAGTCGCCAGACGACCCTGATGCGCTTTGTTGGTTAAGATGTCGTTTACCGGTCGCGCTAAGCGGCGAAGGTTACCCCGAAAAGTAGGACATTATCCTCGGGTTCTGAGACCTGCACCTCGCCCGATCGTTCGCTCACCAGGACATGGACGAGCCAGGCCGCCGCAGCGCGCGGCGTAAGCGATTCACTTTCGGTCTTGCCCAGCAAAGCCGTTTTGAGTTCGGGATCGAGGACGATCCGGTCTCCCTCGGCCCGCACGACGATTTCGCCGCCCTCTGCGCCGACCAGCAAGGTACCGCCGCGCACCAGTGCATCGGCGGCGATCAATGCGAGGTTGAGCAGGATCTTGATCTTCGCTTTCGACATGCTTGGTTCTTCGACCATCCAGTCAAGCGCGACCCGGCCTTGCGTGCCGACCAGGCCTTCGATCGCGGTCTTTGCCTCGCGGCTATCGATCTCATCATCGAAACCGCCGGCAGCGCCAAAGGCGAGGCGGAAGAATTTGAGCTTGGTTGCGGAAGTCTTGGCACTTTCGGCCAGCAACTCCATGCAGCGTTCGCGCATTTCCGGATCATGTTCGTCGGCGAGCAGCTCGATGCCATTATTGAGCGCACCGATCGGGCTCAACAGATCGTGGCACAAACGCGACGCCAGCAGGCTCGCAAATTCAACGCTCTTGCTGTCCATATCTCGCTAATTCCTGATTTGTCCCCATGCGTATCGCTCCTAATGTCCCTTGCCGGATTGGCTGGCAAGAGCGAGCTCCACAGAAGTAAGCTCACCGGGCCGATTGGCGCGCCAAAGCTTCATCTCCTGACCTGCAACGATCAACCACAGCTTGCCAACCTCCAGAGCTTGCGCCTCATCCCGTACAGAGGGTTTGGCGGAGCCGGTTGGATGGGAATGATAATGGCCGATTAGCCGCTCCCCGCCATCGCGCTCCGCACGGATCGCCGCGAATAAAGCCGCCGGATCGATCTCGAAGCTGTCGCGAGGGGTCGCCGAGACATTGCGGGTCTCTATCGCGCGGGAAATGAAGCTTTCGTCGCCGAACAGCAGGCCGCATGCCTCGATTTCGGAAGATTCCGCACAATGCGCGAAAATCTGGCGCTCGACAGTCCTTGATATTGTTACGATCACCCCCAAATTGCTATGCGATGACGGGGGATATGTCGATATTGGAAGCGCGCATTTCCGCCGAATCGGATGGCTGGCGGCTGGATCGCGCATTGGCGGCGGCTTTGCCGCAATTTTCCCGCGAACGACTAAAAAAGCTCATTTCTACCGGAAATGTTGAGGCCGCGGACGGTTCGCTGGTTCGTGACGCCAAAAACAAGGTCCAGCAAGGGCAGAAATTCACCGTTTCCGTGCCTGCGCCCGAACCAGCAAAGGCCATCGCCCAGGATATTCCGCTCAATGTGGTGTTTGAGGATGATCACCTCATCATCGTCGACAAACCCGCGGGATTGGTGGTCCACCCCGCAGCCGGCAATGCCGACGGCACATTGGTCAATGCCCTGCTCCATCATTGCGCCGGAAACCTCTCCGGAATTGGTGGTGTTGCAAGGCCCGGAATTGTCCATCGGATCGACAAGGATACATCCGGGCTGATCGTCGCGGCGAAGACGGACAAGGCCCATGTTGGACTGGCCAAGCAATTTGCCGATCACAGCATTGATCGCGTTTACAAAGCGATAGTGTATAAACTTGTGAATAAGTCTGAGGATAAAATTGAAACCAACCTCGCACGCTCCACCCAAAACCGGCAAAAAATGGCGGTTGTCGAGCCACCGCGCGGAAAACATGCGATCACGCGATATCGGCGTTTGCAGGCGCTGAATGATGCGACCCTAATCGAGTGCCGGCTGGAAACTGGCCGTACGCACCAGATTCGCGTACATATGGCGCATATCGGCCATTCCCTGGTCGGTGATCCCGTCTATGGGCGTCCCAAACCTGCCCTAAAGGACGTGCTGAAAAAGCTGGATTTTCGGCGCCAGGCACTGCATGCTGCACGCCTAGGTTTTACGCATCCAGTGACAAGTGAAGCTTTAGCCTTTGATAGCGATCTCCCGGTCGACATACAGGAACTATTCAGGGCATTAAGCGTAGATAATATATAAGGACTTGCGGGATATTTTTCCGCGAGCAAGGTTCAAGGAGCAAAGTAAGAAATGGCCAAAGCCGTTGCTACAATTCCGGCGATTGGAGGCGAGATAGGCCTCAATCGTTACATGACCGAAATCAAGAAGTTCCCGATCCTGTCCCAGGAAGAGGAATATATGCTTGCGAAGCGTTTTGAAGAGCATGACGATCGCGAAGCAGCCCAGCAGCTTGTGACGTCACATCTGCGTCTCGTGGCGAAAATCGCCATGGGCTATCGCGGCTATGGACTGCCTGTCACCGAGCTGATTTCGGAAGGCAATATCGGCCTTATGCAGGGCGTGAAGAAGTTTGAAGCCGATCGCGGTTTCCGCCTTGCCACCTATGCAATGTGGTGGATCCGGGCATCGATCCAGGAATATATCCTGCGATCCTGGAGCCTGGTGAAAATGGGCACGACCGCTGCTCAGAAGAAACTGTTCTTCAATCTGCGCAAGATGAAGGCCCGTCTCAACGCATTTGAGGATGGCGATCTGAAGCCGGAAGATGTGCAGCAGATTGCGAGCGATCTCGGCGTTACCGAAGCCGAAGTGACCAGCATGAACCGCCGCATGGCGATGGGTGGCGATACGTCGCTCAACGTGCCGATGCGCGAAGATGGCGAAGGTCAGTGGCAGGATTGGCTCGTCGATGACGAACCGCTGCACGATCAGACGATCGCCAATGAGCAGGAAGCCGATGTCCGTCGCGAAATGCTGATGGAAGCCATGGGTGAGCTCAATGAGCGCGAACAGCATATTCTCACCGAGCGCAAGCTGACCGATGACCCGCAGACGCTGGAAGAACTGAGCCAGGTTTACGGTGTATCCCGCGAGCGTATCCGGCAAATCGAAGTGCGTGCCTTTGAAAAGATCCAGAAGGCCATGATGCGGATTGCCGAAGAGAAGAAGCTGCTTCCGGCAAGCTAAGCGCTTCAAAACGAACAATGAAGGGTCGGTTGCTTAGATAGCACCCGGCCCTTTTTTGTGCCTGGATCGCGTGACCCCTCTCGGCTCCCATGATAGGTGGCGGCATGGACGCGACCTATGATCTGATCGGCATCAACTATTCCGATTTGCGCAAACCCGATGCGCGCATAGCAGACATGATCAACGAGGGATTGGGGTCGGCAAAAACGATTTTGAATGTCGGTGCCGGAACCGGTTCCTACGAACCCGCCGATCGCAATGTCACATCGCTGGAGCCATCGGACGCAATGATCCAGCAACGGCCTGCTGGCGCTGCCAAGGCGATCCAGGGCTTTGCCGAAGAGCTGCCCTTCCCCGACGACAGTTTCGATGCCGCCATGGCAATCCTGACCGTGCATCACTGGACAGATTTTGCGCAGGGTGCAGCCGAAATGCGAAGGGTCGCGCGCGATCGGATTGTCATACTGACGTTCGATGCCGATCATCAATCGGCGTGGCTCAACGACTATATCCCCGAACTGGTCACGCTCGATGATGGGCAAATGCCGCGCATGACGGACTATGGCGAAGCGCTGGGGCCGGTAGATATCGTGCCCGTGCCAATCCCGCATGATTGCACGGACGGCTTTCTCTACGCCTATTGGCGACGCCCGGCAGCCTATCTCGACCCGCGCATTCGCACAGGCATGTCCTCATTCTGGGCGATCGACAATGTCGATGCGGGGCTCGACACGCTGGCGGCAGATCTGGAATCCGGGCGCTGGGAGGAACGCTATGGCCATCTCCTGGATGAGGATGCAGTCGATTTGGGTTACCGCATTGTTATCACACGGTAATTATGGCTGTCGGCGTTGCAAAATATCCGATCATGGATCGGATGCCTCTGGCCTTTTTCAACCTGCTGCGTAAAGCGGACTGATGGGTTGGATCTTCCGTCTCCTGCTAAAAACCATTTTCTGGTTTGTCCTGGTCACTGTCCTGTGGGTGCTCCTCTACCGGTTTGTACCGCCGCCAATCACCGCGACCATGGCGCTGGATGAGAATGGATCGGGTCAGAACTGGATGAGCCTCGAAAATATGGACCGGGCGATGGCGATCGCAGTAATTGCGTCCGAGGACGGCAATTTCTGCATCCATAACGGCTTTGACTATGAAGCGATCCAGCGCGCCTGGGAGGAGCGCCGGTCAGGCGAACGCCAGCGGGGTGGCTCAACGATCAGTCAGCAAACGGCGAAGAATGTATTCCTGTGGCAAGGTGGCGGCTGGTTCCGCAAAGGCCTGGAAGCCTATTTCACCGTGCTGATCGAATTCCTTTGGGGCAAAGAGCGGATCATGGAGGTCTATCTCAACGTCGCAGAAACCGGGATTGGAACCTATGGCGCAAACGCCGGCGCCATGCGCTATTTCGGCCATGATGCGAGCACGCTCACCGATCTCGAAGCGGCGCGCATTGCAGCTGTGCTCCCCGCCCCCAAGACACGCGATGCAAACCGACCGGGAAGCTGGACGGCGCGTTATGCAAATCGCCTGGTTCGGCGCATGCGCCAAGTCAGCGCCAGCCCGTTGGATGATTGTATCTAGCGACAATCACGCGGCTCAGCAGGATCGTTTTCGATCCGCCGTCAAATGTCAGTGAATGCTAGCGCCTAGAAAGGCAGTTTGAAGCCAGGTGGAAGCGGCAGACCGCTCGTCATCTTGCTCATTTCTTCCTGGCTAGCGGCATCGGCCTTGGCGCGCGCATCATTGAACGCGGCCGCGATCAGATCTTCAAGCACCGACTTTTCATCAGCCGTCATCAGGGAATCGTCGATTTCGACGCCTTTGATCGTACCCTTGGCGCTCGCCCGGACCTTGACCAACCCGCCACCGGATACGCCTATGACTTCGATATTCTCGAGGCTGGCCTGCGCTTTTTGCAGCTCTTCCTGCACATTTTGCGCAGCCTTCATAATGTCTTCCATATTCTGCACGGGATCAGCTCCTATTTGCCTTGGGCAAGCTTGTAATCGATCAGCTCCGCATCGGGAAAGGCGTCAAAGGCCGCCTTGACCATCGGCGATTGTAGCACAGCTTCGCGCTCTGCGCTCGCCGCGGCCTGTTCCTGGTCGAGCAAGCTCGGCTCGCCTTCCTCATCGCTCGTGTCGATCGTCCAGACTTCACCGGTTTCCTTGCGCAGCAAACGCGCAAGATCGCGGAAGAATTCCTCATCGCGGGGTTTCAGCGGGCGCACCACCAGATGAGGCGGCTCATAGCGTACCAATCGGATATCGCGTTCGAGATACTGTGCCGCGCGCCAGCTTTCGTCGTCATGCGCGCTCTCGGCCACCATGCGGACCATCGCTGCATAATCGGCGGGCATCGCGCCCTTGGTCTCTGCACCCGATTCACTCGGCGCGGTGGCCGGTGCCGGCGCGGCTGAAAATTCCCCGCTATCGAGCTTACGAGCCAGATCGCCAGGGTCAGGCATGCCTGCCGCATGGACGATCCGCAGCAATCCCATTTCCGCTGCTTCCAGCGGCATTGGTGCCGTCTCTACCTCGTGCAGTCCTTTCAATAGCAACTGCCATATCCGATGCAGCGAGGCGAAACCCAAACGGCTCGCCCAATCTGCAAAAGCTTCACGCTCTTCTGCTGACAGGGCCGGATCATCAGCACCGCCCACTTTCGCGCGGACAATGCCATGGGTTGTTTCCAGCAGGCCGCGGAACAGCGCCGCCGGATCTGTACCCAGATCATGCTGTTCCTCGATCGAGGCCAGCACTGCTTGCGCATCCCCGGCCAATAATTGACCAAACAGGGTGCGCACCGCACCGCGATCGGACAGGCCGATCATCTCGCGGATCTGCGCAGCCGTTACCCCATCCGGGCCATGGGCAATCGCTTGATCAAGGATCGAGAGCCCGTCGCGGACCGAGCCTTCCGCCGCGCGCGCGATCAGCGCCAGTGCCTCATCTTCCGCCTCTGCGCCCTCCTCGCCGACAATCCAGCCGAAATGCTCGGCAAGGCGGTCGGCCGGGATACGGCGCAGGTCGAATCGCTGGCACCGCGACAAGACCGTCACGGGAACCTTGTTGACTTCGGTTGTCGCGAACAGGAACTTCACATGCGGCGGTGGTTCTTCGAGCGTCTTTAGAAGCGCATTGAAGGCATTCTTCGACAGCATGTGCACTTCGTCGATGATATAGACTTTGTAGCGGGCTGAGACGGCTGCATAGCGCACCGCCTCGATAATCTCGCGGACATCATCGACACCGGTATGCGACGCAGCGTCCATCTCGACCACGTCGATATGCCGCCCTTCGGCAATCGCCTCGCATGGCTCACACTGGCCGCACGGATCAATGGTCGGCCCGCCTTCACCATCGGGGCCGATACAGTTTAGCGCCTTCGCGATCAGCCGTGCGGTCGACGTCTTGCCAACCCCGCGCACGCCGGTCAGCAGGAACGCATGGGCCAGCCTGTCGCGCTTGATTGCATTGCCAAGCGTCTGGACCATCGCATCCTGGCCAATCAGCTCACTAAAGCTTTGCGGGCGATATTTGCGCGCCAGCACACGATAGGGCTGCGCGCTTTCAGGCGGCGCGGACTGAGGAGGTTCATCCAACCCGAGACCGGGGCCGGCATCGGGAACGGTATCCATCATGTCTTGGGAATCGGACATCGGCCAAGACTAGCCCGCCCGGCTCATGAAGTCGAAGCTGTATTGAAGATAATGGTGGAAGCCGGAACGACCCGCGACGAAATCGTTACGGCTGCTTCCTTCCGGACCTGACCGGGTTGGCGAATGCCACGTCCGCCCGACTTCCGAGGGGGCATATGGCGATGTCCGCGCATAATTGCAATGTCAGCCGATATTCCGCTCTGTCATATAGAGAACAGCGAGCTCGGCGATTTCTTCTATCGCAAAGTCTACTTCGGCTGCTTCTGCGGTTGGGCGATCGATATAGACGCTGAGCACAAAGGCCGGTCCGCTGGGCGGCCAGACGATGCCGATATCATTATACGCGGTACCGCAGCTTCCCGTCTTGTCTCCAACGATCCAACCATCCGGGATCCCGGCACGGATGCGCGTATCGCCGGTTTGATTTGCAATCGCCCAGTCAGAAAGCTGCTGACGGCCCGATTCGGACAGGATGTCACTGAACACCAGCCGCTGTATCAGGCCGGACATGGCGACCGGACTGGTGGTATCGCGCTCGTCGCCTTCGGCATTTTCATTGAGCTCCGGTTCCATGCGATCAAGCCGGCTAACTTCGTCACCATGGCTGCGGAAGAATTCCGTCATACCGTCCGGGCCGCCGATCAGTTCGAGTAAAAGATTGGCGGCAGTATTGTCCGACAAGGTGCTGATCGCTTCGGCCGCCTGCCCGACCGTCATCGACCCGGCCTCAACATAGTCGCGGGCCGCCGGCGCATAGGCGAGCAGATCCTCCTCGGCAAAAGCCAGCGATTCATCGAGCGTCAAATCGCCAGCCTCGACCCGTTCGAGTACCGCGGCGCTTAACGCCAGCTTGAATGTCGAGCACATCGCAAAGCGTTCGTCCCCGCGATAGGCGCGCAGGAGATTGCCGCTCTCATCAGTAAGCGCGAACCCGATCCGCCCGCCAATACGCTGCTCAATCCCTTCGATCACATCTTCGCCGAGGATGTTTTCGATTTGCGGTGAACCTTGAGGTTCGGACGCGCATCCAACCAACACCGCCGCGGCCGCAAAGATTCCAAACAAGCCGGCTTTCATGGCTATCTCCCTTGCATATTGTGAACCGCATCCGGGATGCGCACAGTAAGGCTATCCAGCTCTTCTGTCAGCCAGATCTGGCAGGCTAGTCGACTATAGCGTGTTACATCAGCGGCCAGGTCGAGCATATCATCTTCCATCTCCTCAGCGCGCGGCAGTTTGGCAAAATCACCGGGATCGACATGCACATGGCAGGTGGAACAGGCCATCTGCCCTTCGCAGGTCCCTTCCAATGGCTGGCCATCCGTCTGGGCCAGATCGAGCAATCGGTCACCGGGTTTCGCATTGACCTCGCTCGTCGATTGTCCGTCAGCGGAGATGAAGCGCACCAATGTCATGCAGTAAGATTAGCCTGCGCATCTGCAGCTTCAACGATCAATCGGATGGCAGCCTCCAGCTCTTCCTCGCTTGTGTAGCGCCCAAATCCCAATCGGATCGAAGCGCGCGCGTCGACGTCACTCAGGCCAAGTGCAGAGAGCACATGGCTAGGCCGGCCAGACCCACTGGCACAGGCTGAGCCAGCGGAGAACGCCACGCCGCGTACGTCCGAAATCAAACGCGCTGCGTCCAGGCCGGGATAGCGGATGTTGAGATTGCCCGGATAGCGGTCAGTGACCGATCCATTGATAATCCAGTCGTTGCCAAACCGACGCCGCGCCAGCTCGGCCAAGGCTGTAACATGTACAATATCAGCGTCGCGATTCTGTTGCATCAGTTTCGCAGCCGCCCCGAAACCGGCGCATAAGGCTGGCGACAATGTGCCGGACCGCAGATCGCCTTCCTGCCCGCCGCCATGCATCAACGGCACGGGCCTCACGCCATCTGCCAGCCAGAGTGCGCCAATACCCTTGGGTCCGTGGATCTTGTGTCCCGACATCGCAATCATATCGCAATGCTGCCACGGGACGGGCACCCGACCGAGCGCTTGGACCGCATCGCAGAACATCAGGGCGCCATAGCGTTTCGCCAGTGCGCCAATCTCGGCAATCGGCTGGATGACACCAATCTCATTGTTGACGCACATCGCGGCAACGAGCGCCACGTCTTCGTCCATAGCGTCATCTAGGGCAGCAAGATCAACAAGCCCGTCCGCGCCGACCTCAACAATGGTGAGTGGACAGCCCCATTGGTTCAAAAACTCGCAGCTATCGAGCACCGCTGCATGTTCGGTCGCCAGCGTGACAATACGCCGGCTGTCCTCCGGGACCGTCGCGAGCGCACCCTTGATCGCCCAGTTCGTTGCCTCCGTTGCGCCGCTGGTGAAGTAGAGACTACCGTTGTCTGCGCCGAGACACGCCTGAATCTGATCTCTCGCAACCTCAACTGCTGCGGCCGCCTCGCGACCCATTTTGTGCGGCGAATGCGGATTACCGAATTTGTCGTCGAGATAGGGCTGTATGGCCGTGCGCGCTTCTGGGGCAATCATCGTGGTTGCCTGGTAATCGAGATAGATCGGCGCGCTCATGCCGCTCGTCCCTTGGCTTCCGCTGCCAAGCGCTTCCAATCATCCATGAAACGATAGATGTCGGCGCGACTGGTTTGCGGCCCAAAGCTAACCCGGACCACTTCGGCTGCGTCTGCCTCACTCCATCCCATCGCGGTGAGCACATGGCTGGGCTTCAGACTCCCGGAGGAGCACGCGCTGCCGGCTGAAATTGCGATCCCCGCCATATCGAACTGGATGAGCTGCGCATTCGCCGCCATGCCCGGCATGCGATAGGACGCGATTGTTGGAATGCGATCCGCATCTTTCGCGACGACGGTGCCGCCTTCCTGCTCGATCGCTTTGTCGAGATGCTCGCGCAATTCGGCTGCCCGACCGACCCAATTATTGGGTGCTTCGAGAGCCGCGGCAAAACCCATTGCCGCGGGCAGGTTTTCAGTGCCCGGCCGATAGCCGCGCTCTTGTCCGCCAAGCGCATGAAGCGTTGCGAAATCCTTGACCAGCAGCGCGCCGATACCGGGCGGTCCGCCCAGCTTATGGGCCGATATTGCGATCAGGTCGGCATCGGGTAATGGCAGCTTCCCGGCAGACTGGCTGCAATCGGCAAACAGCCAATTGCCCCCGACATGGACCCGACTGCGCAGCTCTTCGAGATCCTGTTTAACGCCGGTCTCGCTGTTCACCGACTGGATCGCAACCAGCGCAGTCTCTTCCGTGCCCGACAACATCCAGTTCAACTTGCCCGCATCGACGCGTCCATTTTCATCTACCGGTATGCGTTCGACGTCACCCGCCGCGCGCAGCACAGCATCATGCTCCACCGCGCTGATGATCACCCGCTCGGCCTTGGTGCAGGAGATCGCAAGGGCGATGGCCTCACTGGCGCCGCTGGTAAAAATGATCTCGCCATCCCACTCCAGGGCGGTCGCAATCCGCGTGCGTGCATCCTCTAACGCAGCCCGCGCAGCTCGGCCCTCGCCATGCGGCGACGATGGGTTCGCCCAATCTGCAAAAGCCTCTGCCATCGCATCGCGTGCTTCCGGCAGCATCGGCATGGTTGCCGCATTGTCTAGATAAAGGCGTTCTTTCAATAGCTTACCCGGTTTTTGTTGCGAAACGCTATTAAAATGGCCTATAGCGCCGCCTCTGCTTATGCCCGCATAAGCCCGATTCCCCGCCGTTTCCAGCCAAGGTTGAACCATAGATTATGCCTGAAGTTATCTTTCCCGGTCCCGATGGTCGCCTTGAAGGCCGTTTCTCACCGCCACCGCGTCCGCGTGCGCCGGTTGCCATGATCCTGCATCCGCACCCGCAAGGCGGCGGCACCATGAACAATGCGATTGTTCAGGCGCTCTATAAAACCTTCGTGCAACGCGGTTTCGCAACGCTCCGTTTCAACTTCCGCGGCGTCGGCAAAAGCCAGGGCGAGTTTGACAATGGCGTAGGCGAACTGTCGGATGCTGCGGCAGCCTTGGATTGGATCCAGAGCTTCCACCTTGAAGCCGAAACGACCTGGGTCGCGGGTTTCTCCTTTGGTTCGCTGATTGGCATGCAGTTGCTGATGCGTCGTCCGGAAATCCGGGGTTTCATCACCATCGCACCGCCGGCCAATATGTATGATTTCAGCTTCCTTGCGCCATGCCCCGCATCCGGCGTGATCATCCAGGGCGATGCTGACGAAGTCGCAACGCCGTCGGGCACCCAGAAGCTGGTCGACAAGCTCCGCACGCAAAAGCACATCACGATCCAGCATGACGTGATCCCTGGCGCCAATCATTTCTTCGAACGGGAAATGAACCCGCTGATGAAATCGGTCGACGATTATCTCGACATGCGTCTCGATCCGGATTGCCCAATCAAATAGGGTTGGGCACCGTCCAGATCAGCACATTTGCCAGAATGACGATTGCCGCAGCCAGCATCAGCAGGCCGCGCTGTGTGTCGCCGCGCTTGCGCCACAAATAGAGGCCGCCGATGCTCAGGGCGAATACCGCAAACATGGCAATTGAGAGGGCGATGTTGGCAGCGAGCAGCATTGTTATTCTCTAGCCCTGGATGATTGCTGCGAAAACTGCCGCATCAACATTGCCACCGGATAGCGTGACCATAGTCCGCCCCTCGGGCTTGGCTTTCCCCGCAAGAACCGCCGCCAATGCCACGGCACCACCCGGTTCAACGACAAGCTGCAACTTCGAAAAGGCCGTGCGCACCGCATGCGCGACTTCCTCTTCTGTTACTGCAATGCCGGTCGCCCCGTGCGCCGAGAGGATATCAAAGGTGATCGGTGCAACTTCCATCGTCTGGAGCGCGTCGCAGCGCGTATCGGGTGGATTGGCTCCAACCGGTTCAATCGCGCCATTGGCGAGCGATCGCGCCATATCGTCCCAGCCTTCGGGCTCGACGACTGTAATCTTGGCATCCGGGAGAACCAGCGCTGCACCGGTTGCCAATCCGCCACCGCCACAACAGATAATCGCGCTGTCAGGTGGCCCGCCAGCTAGCTCGGTCATCTGCTCAACCGCTTCCAGCGTGGCGGTCCCCTGCCCTTCGACGACCCAGGGATCATCAAAGCTCGGCACAACGATCGCGCCGCGTTCTGCCGCCAGGTCTGCTGCCAGCTTTTCCCGACTACCGTCCATACGATCATAGGTGACGATTTCCGCTCCCAGACCGCGCGTGCCATCCAGTTTGGCCTTGGGCGCGTCTTCCGGCATCACAATCAGCGCGGGTATTCCGAGGCGCTTTGCCGCCCAGGCGACGCCCTGCGCATGGTTCCCAGAAGAAAAGGCGACAACCCCTGTCTCGCGCTCAGCGGGTGTCATGGCCGAGAGTCGATGATAGCCGCCGCGTAATTTGAATGCGCCAATCGGCTGGAGATTTTCGCACTTCAGCCAAATGCGCCCATGCTCGGTGTCGAAGGGGATTAGTGGTGTTGGCGGCACAACCTCATGGATACGCGCTGCTGCCTCTTTGATACCCGCCAATGTTGGTGTTCGTGTGTCGTTTTCCTGCATCTGATCTCGCTAGCCCGGTGACCGTGGAGCTGCAATCATGATCGCGCAGGATTTGACAGTTTTTCGGTGCTGCCCCAGTCTCCGCAGGATCAAACATATGGGGGTCGTAATGAATAGTGCTATTTTGGCGCCAGCTGGCGTTTTGATCTGCTGGACGTTGTTTATGCTGTTATGGATGGCAGCCACTCGCTTCCCGGCAATGAAAAAGGCCGGTGTCGATCTCGGAGCCAATCCGGGTGGCAGAGGCCAGGATCTGGAAGAAGTACTGCCACCCAGTGTCATGTGGAAATCCCACAATCACACACATCTGTTGGAACAGCCGACGCTTTTTTACGCGACCGTGTTCATAATTGCGCTCACCGGAACCGGCGATGCCTGGATCAATGTCTGGCTGGCCTGGGCCTATGTCGGCATCCGGATCGTACACAGCCTGTTCCAGGCAATCTGGAATATCGTGCCGATCCGCTTCCTGATCTTCGTGCTGGGCACATTCGTGCTGATCGCATTGGCGCTGCACGCCACCGCCGCCACGCTGCAATAAAAATCATACCGGAGAAAAATGATGGAAACCAACAGCCCAATCCTCGCACCTGTCATCGCACTCGCCATCTGGACGCTGGTCATGTGGCTATGGATGTACGCCACCCGGATCCCGGCAATGGGTGCCGCCAAAGTCGATTTCACACCGGGTGTCTACACCAATGACGATCTGAAAAAGCTGCCGGTTAAAGTCCAATGGCAAGCCGATAACTACAACCATCTCCATGAAGCACCGACCGTTTTCTATGCGGTAGCGATTACGCTGGCACTGATCGGCGGTGGCGAAGGCATCAACCTTACCCTGGCATGGGCCTATGTCGGCCTGCGTGTCGTGCACAGCATCTGGCAGAGCACCATCAATATCGTGCCCCTGCGTTTTCTGCTCTTCACGCTCAGCACCATCGTTCTCGGTTGGCTAACCGTTAACACCGCACTGCTGGTCTTCTAGTGGCGCGCATCGCCGCGGCCATTGTCCAGGCCGAACCAGTCCCGCTCGATATTTCAGGCGGACTGGAGGCGCTGCCTGCCCATATTTCTGCGGCGGCGGAGAGCGGCGCGCAGGTGATTGCCTTCGGTGAGACATTTCTCGGCGGCTACCCGATCTGGCTTGACGAATCTCCCGGGGCGGCTTTGTGGGACCATCCAGGCAGCAAGGCGCTGCACAAGATCCTGCTCGACCAGGCAGTTGTGGAGAATGACCCGCGACTGGCGCCAATCCAGGAAATTGTTGATCAACGCAACTTGGCCGTCTCGGTGGGCGCGCATGAGCGGGTGCGATCAAGCCTTGTAAACACCCAATTCCTGTTCCGGCCGGGGCAATCACCCCTGCCCCATCGCAAGCTGGTACCGACCCATGGCGAACGGTTGATCTGGGCGCGGGGCGATGGATCAACGCTCGGCGTGCATGAGGCCGATTGGGGCAATGTCGGGCATCTGATTTGCTGGGAGCATTGGATGCCGCTTGCGCGGGCGGCCATGCACAATCAGGGCGAAGCGATCCATGTTGCGGCCTGGCCAACAGTGCGGGACACCTATTCCATCGCCTCGCGCCATTATGCTTTCGAAGGACGCTGTTTTGTACTCGCTGCTGGAACGGTTCTGCATCGGAGCGCCCTACTCGACGGGCTTGAACGATGCGGTGGCAACCCCGAAGCGCTATCGCTGATCGAAGCGATGCCCGACGAGAAGTTACAATTTGGTGGGTCGATGATCATTTCGCCAACCGCGGACATTCTGGCGGAAGCCGGCAATCTTGACGAGATCATCCATGCCGAGCTCGACCTGGATCTGATCGGCCAGGGCCTCGCCTCACTCGATACGGACGGCCATTATGCACGGCACGATGTGTTCGAATTGCGCGTGAATACCGCTGAACAAGCCGGCGTAGTTTTCGACGATCAGAACTAGAGACAGCTTACCAGCGCGTCCGGGAGTGTATCGAGAAGATCATCTGCGATCAGGAATGCACCGGCGCGGCGGCCAGCTTCTGCGTGCAGCCACACTGCCTCGCAGGCGGCAATGAACGGATCGTCATTCTGGGAATATCGGGCCGCAGTAATCCCTGTCAGCACATCGCCCGTACCGGCGGTCGCCAGCCAGTTTGAGGCCGGCCAGGCGATCGCAGCACGCCCGTCCGGCGCCGCAACGACTGTATCAGCGCCTTTGTAGACGATCACCGCCTTGGCTTGCGAAGCTGCGGCGCGAGCCCGATCGATCTTGCTACCATCTCCTTCGCCGAACAGACGGACAAACTCCCCATGGTGCGGGGTCAATATCGGGGGAGATCTGCACTCGGACAGACACTCCACGCCACGCTGTGCGAGCAGCGTCAGCGCGTCTGCATCCAGCAGCAAACGGCGTCCTGATACCAATGCCCGATCGAGTCGCGCTTCGGCTTTGCTGGTCAATCCCAGCCCGGGTCCGATAGCGGCGACATCAATCCGCTCGTCTTGCAGCAATTCTCCCAATGTGTCCGGATCATCCGCCAATCGATAGACCAGCGCCAGTGGTGCGTCTGGGCTGTCCGGTCCTGCCAGTGCCACATAGCCAGCACCGCTGCGAATGGCGGCATGGGCGGTCAGCCTCGCCGCGCCCGCCATTGCACCGCCGGCTACCAGCACATAGCCGCGTGAATATTTGTGATCGGCAGGACCAGGAGCGGTTAGTTTCGGCCTGCCGATCGTCCGCAACTCGCTCTCCGCCACGACACCGATATCGCCGAGCATGACCCGGCCCAGAATAGTCGCAGCCGGTTGCAGCACATGCGATGGTTTCAACGCGCCCAGCGCAACCGTCACATCGAAACGCGGGACCGGTGATAAGAGCAGGCCGGTATCAGTTGCGATCCCGCTCGGCAGATCGACCGCGATACTGTGGCGTGCAGCAGAAACATGATCTGACAACGCTTTCGACAGATCGTCGCTCAACGGACGCACCAGTCCCGTACCGAATAGCGCATCGATAACGAGGGTCGCACCCTTGGTTCCGGCGACAGGCTCTACGGGGCCGTTCCATTTCTCACGTGCCGCGATCGCAATCTCGGTTGTCGGATCAGCAAGCGCCGCGACGCGCACATCGCATCCGCGCTCTGACAGCTCACGCGCGATCACATAACCATCGCCGCCATTATTGCCGGGTCCGCACAGGATCAGCGCATCCACCGGTCCGGCCATTCGACAGGCGATGTCAGCAACCGTCTTGCCCGCCCTGTCCATCAATTGGCCGAGCGATATGCCGTTCGCGACAGCCGCCTGTTCGGCAGCCACCATTTCCGCGGCGGTCAGGATCGGCTGGCTCATCACCGCACGGTGGCCGGCAAGCGATAATAGTCACCCGCAATGGCGACCTCGACTTCGCGATCAGAAATGGGCTCGACTATGGCCGGGTCAGCGCCATCTGCGGCGATCACACCGCGTCCATCATTTGTCACCAACAGGCGCCGGAAGCCACCATCGGGATGGCGGATTGTCAGGAACAGCCCCTCGTCACCCTGGGAGCGGTCGATCTGGCACTCGGACCGAAACTCGGTCGATCCGTTTACTGCGCAATAGATGATTCCGCTTTCGGCGAGTTCAGAACGCGCTGCCACCTCCGCCTCAATCAGCGGATCGGCGGGCAGTGCTTGTTGCTGCCCTTCTGTTCCGCAAGACATAAGCAAAACCGAGATGGCGACGGCGCTAGATATCCGCATAGACATGCGTTTCCGCCTTGGCTCCGGGATGAGTGACAGCGCCCTCATGGGCTGGGCCGACATTCTGGGCATAGCGCCACAATGTCCCGGCCTGATAATCATTCTGTCGCGGCGTCCATGCCGCACGGCGTTGTTCCAGTTCGGCAGCGTCGACAACAAGATCGATCGTACCCGCCTCGGCGTCGATACGGATAATGTCGCCGTCTTGGACTAGTGCGATCGGTCCGCAATCGGCAGCCTCCGGGCCGACATGCCCGATGCAGAAGCCACGCGTCGCGCCCGAAAAACGTCCGTCAGTGATCAAGGCGACTTTCTCGCCCATTCCCTGGCCATAGAGCGCTGCCGTAGTGGAGAGCATCTCGCGCATGCCTGGCCCGCCTTTGGGGCCTTCATAGCGAATGACGATAACCGATCCTTCGGCAATCGTCCGCTCTTCAACAGCCTTGAAACAGTCTTCCTCGCTATCAAAGCACTGCGCTGGCCCCTCGAACTGGAGCCGCTCCATACCGGCGACCTTCACGATCGCACCGTCGGGTGCCAGCGAGCCGCGCAGACCGACGACCCCGCCGGTTGGAGTGATCGCGTCGTCAACAGCGTAGATCACTTTTTGATCGGGGTTCCAAGTAACTTGATCGATATTCTCGCCAAGCGACTTGCCAGTAACCGTCTGGCAATTGCCATCGAGCAGGCCGTCGGCGAGCAATGTCTTCATCAGCATATATACGCCGCCAGCTTCATACATATCCTTTGCGACATATTTCCCGCCAGGCTTGAGATCGGCGAGATATGGCGTGGATTTGAAGGTTTCCGCGACGTCGAACAGATCGAAATCGATCCCGCACTCATTGGCCATGGCCGGCAGATGGAGCGCTGCATTGGTCGAACCGCCAGTCGCTGCAACGACGCGCGCGGCATTCTGAAACGCTTCTTTCGTACAGATATCGCGCGGCCGGATATTGTCCGCCAGTAGGTCCATAACCTGCTGGCCCGCAGCCTGCGCGATGGCATCGTTAGAATCATAAGGCGCGGGAACCATGTTGCTGTTCGGCAGCGAAAGCCCAATCGCTTCGCCGACACAGGCCATGGTGTTGGCTGTAAATTGGCCGCCACAGGCGCCATGGCCAGGACAGGCGACCTTTTCGAGCTCGATCAATTCCTGCAACGGACAGGCTTCGGCCTCATACTGGCCAACCGCCTCGAACACATCGACGACAGTTACGTCCTTGTCGTGAAAACGCCCGGGCAGGATCGAGCCACCATAGACAAAGATCGACGGAATATTGAGGCGGAGCATGGCCATCATCATACCCGGCAGCGATTTATCACAGCCGGCAAATCCGACCAGTGCATCATAGCAATGGCCGCGGACTGAAAGCTCGACCGAGTCCGCAATTACCTCGCGGCTGACAAGCGAACTCTTCATGCCCTGATGGCCCATCGCGATACCGTCCGTAACGGTGATGGTGTTGAAGCGGCGCGGCAGACCGCCGCCCGTGATCACGCCTTCGCGGCAGATATCGGCTTGATGATCAAGTCGGGTATTACAGGGCGCGCTATCATTTCCCGCACTCGCGACGGCGACAAATGGCTGCTCGATCTCCTCCTCGCTAATCCCCATCGCATAATAATAGCTGCGATGCGGAGCGCGCGAAGGCCCGACGGAAACATGCCGGCTCGGCAGCTGCGATTTATCGAAACGATTGGACATAGGGGTATCCTGCTCAGTCTATTTCAGCGCGTCCCGAGTTTCGGAGATTATCGGGGCGAGCAATTCGGCCCATTTCCTTGCGCCTTCCGCGTCTGCAATCAAGTCATTCCGAACCTCAATGGCGAGATAGGGTAATCCGCGGGCCTCGGCATGCAGGTCCATCGTCGCATTGAGCTCACGACCGGAATAGGGCTCGTTATCGCCAACATGCAGACCCAACGCCTCCAGTTTGGGGATGGCTACCCGCGCCGCCCGATCATCCTGATTATAAAGAATTCCAGCATGCCAGGGTCGCCGATCGTGGGTGGCAGACTCCAATTGCGGCGTAAAACTGTGGAGTGTGAAGAGCATGTCCGGCTGATGATGCTCTATCAGCTCTGCGGCGCGACCATGATAGGGATGCCAAAACCGCTCGATCCGTGCCTGGCGCGCCGCCTCATCCAGCTCAGCATTGCCCGGAATATGGTGGCCATCGCTATGCACGGGCGTCGCCGACGGATTGTCGTGCTCGCGATGGAGATCCACCACAAGACGCGAAATATTCGCGACAATCGCCGGGCATTCAAGATGCCCTGCGACAAGGCCAGAGAGGTGATCGATACCGATATCGACAGCGACATGCTTCGTCAGCACCTCGGGATGGATACCGAGATCGATATCATCGGGCACGCGGTTTGATGCATGATCGGCAATCAGCACGAGCCCCGATGCGCTATCGCCTTCAATTTCCAAATAGACGTCCTTCATCCGGCCTAGTTGCCGTTCTTGGTCCGCTATGTCACCAGTGAAACCAACGAGGAGGTCGCAGATGAGTTTCGAACTGACACGCCGTGAGGCATTGGCCGGGCTTGCCGCCGGTACTTTCTTGGCAGGAACCGGATGCGCCTCTCTACCAGGCCAATCTGCCGGAATCTGCGACGCCGGAACAACCCTGGCGAGCGAAGCCGAAGCATTGCTTTCGCTGTTACCGGAAGTCGCAACCTATAACGGCGCGGAAGCATCATTGAATGGCGGTCCGCTTGCGCGGCGGAGCAATGATTATTCCCCCGCCGGTGAGCAAGCATTGCGTGACGGAACATCGGCTAGTCGTGAGCGGATCGCAGCGCTCAATTGCTCGACGGATTCGAGCGCAGGTCTGCAAGCTGCGGTCTGCGAAGCGGTGCTCGCGAATGCGGGACGCTCTGCTGATGTGAGCTATGGCCACATCAATCCATTCAGCTATGTCAATCACCTCCCCTATCTCGTGTCCCAGATCAGCGGGCCGCATATCGACACACCTGCGGTGATGACGACGCAGCAATCGGTGCGGTCTCCTGAAGCGATCGATGCCTGGCTTGAAAAGCTCGATGGGTTCGAGGCGACGTTTGACGGCATCATTGAAAAGATTCGGGCCGATGAAAGTGCCGGATGCCATCCGCCCCAAGCGCTGCTCACCAAGGTGCTGCCGGTGTTGGATTCCTTTATCGCTGGTCCGGCAGAGCAGCATCCGCTGATCCAGGCGCTTGAGACGGGAATGAGCGACGCAGTGATCGACCGGACGATGCGCGAAAATGCCCTCCGCCAGGCGACCACTGCGCTCGAGACCAAAGCTCGACCGGCCTATGTGCGCCTGCGCGACCAGATCGCCGACATGCTTCCGCGTGGTCAGGAAAACTCCGGCATCTGGGCGCAACCCGATGGGGAAGCGCTCTATGCCGCCAATATCCTCGCCCTGGGTGACACCGAACAATCGGCCGATGAGATCCATCAGATCGGGCTGGACGAAGTTGCCCGGATCAGCGCCGAAATGGAGACATTGCTGACCGCTCAAGAGCTTACCCAGGGCAGCGTGGGCGAACGGATGCTAGCGCTCGCCGATGATGACCGCTTCCTGTTCGACGACAGCGATGCAGGTCGCCAGGAGTTGCTAGACTATCTCGATACGCTCGTTCGCGAGGCGGAAACCCGCTACCCCGAATTTCTCCCCGAGGAAGTCGTACCACAGCAACCCATGCTGATCCGCCGCGTACCTGTCGCCACACAAGACAGCGCGCCAGGCGGTTACTACGACTCGCCATCGCTCGATGGCACGCGCCCCGGAACTTACTGGATCAACCTGCGTGACATGTCCGCCGTGGCGCGTTTCGCCTTGCCTACGCTCAGCTATCACGAAGGCGTTCCAGGCCATCACACGCAGATCGCAATTGCCAGCGGTCTTGGCGAGGCACCACTGATCATCAGGATCGCAAGCTTCAACGCCTATCAGGAAGGCTGGGCACTCTATTCAGAACGATTGATGGCGGAACTCGGTGCCTATGAAGAGGATCCGTTCGGCGATCTTGGGCGCTTGCAGGATGAGCTCTTCCGGGCTGTCCGGCTCGTTGTCGATACCGGCATGCACCATCTGCGTTGGACCCGCGAACGGGCGATTTCCTACATGCAGGAGGTGACCGGCAACCCCGAAAGCACCTGTGTGGCAGAAATTGAACGCTATATGGCGTGGCCGGGTCAGGCCCTTGGCTACAAGCTTGGTCAATTGCGCCTGATCGAACTGCGCGAACAGATGCGCGCCGCCCAGGGCGAAGCCTTTGATCTGCGCGCGTTCAATGCGGTCGTGCTCAGCCAGGGCGCCATGCCGCTTGGGCTCGTCGCCGAACGGGTTGCCGCTGCAAGCTGACAATACGAAACGGGCAGCGGTGCCGAAGCCTCGCTGCCCGTTTCAATGACGTACGTATCCGGTCGTAGATCATTGGCGAATGTCGCCGGTTAAGGCTCGATCCGTTCATTCCCCATATTTAGCCGATTGCGTTACGATCGTGCTGAAAAAGAGGGTTAACTCCAGTCTTTAGCGCCCGAAATTGCAGATTCTTCGAGAAAATCATCAATTTACCGTAGCTGTGACGCCATGGTCCACCAACCGGGATGATCGCGCCTGACGGCTGTTTCTGCCCGTTCGCATGCCGCCGGGCTGTCAAACAGCGCGAAACATGTCGCCCCAGATCCCGACATGCGATGGAAGATCACATCCGGTTGGCCAGTGATCCAATCCAGTACGCCTTCAATCTCCGGAGCGATGGCGCAAGCCGGTTTTTGCAAGTCATTGCGCCAATCGGAATCCAGGGTGAGCGGAGGTTCAACATCCAAGGCCCCGCGGTCGACGCCATCCCAGCCCGCAAAGACAGGGCCGGTTTCGACAGGAACGCGCGGATTAACCAGCAGCACCGGCATCCCGTCCAGCCTGCACGGTGCGAGGAATTTAAGATCGTCCCCGCGGCCCGAACCGAAACAGGTCTGCGATGCGATACAGGCGGGCACATCTGCCCCGAGATCAGCGGCAATGTCATGCAGCAAGCGCTCATCTGCGCCCGCATCCCAAAACCGGTTGAGCAACCGAAGCGCAGCCGCCGCATCGCTCGATCCGCCGCCGACGCCCGACGCAATCGGCAGAGTCTTTGTGAGGTGAAGCGCCGCCCCTTTTGCGCCTGCAGTCTGGCTTTTCAGTGCCTGCGCCGCCTGGATTACGAGATTGTCTTGGCCGGTGGACAAGCCCGCCGCAAAAGGCCCGTCGATCGATAATGTCAGCTCAGGTGCCGGTGTCACAGACACCATGTCACCGTCACTGCAATATGCGAAGAGCGTCTCGATCCTGTGATAGCCATCCGGCTCGCGCGCGCGGACATGCAGCGCAAGGTTGATCTTGGCATAGGCGGTTTCCCGCAATGCCGCTGCCTCAACGGTCATCAGGGAGACGCGGTTTCGGCCGTCAGGCCGATGTCGATCTTCTGCTGAATGCGCTCCGCCATATCATCTTCTGCCGATACAAGGGCCGCTTGCCATGCAAATCGCGCATCACGACGCCGTCCGGCGGCCCAGTAGGCGTCGCCAAGATGCTCATTGATCGTCGGTTCAGCCGGTTCGCCAACTGCAGCACGCTCCAACATTGGAATGGCCTGATCAAGATTGCCGCGGACATAATGCACCCAGCCCAGAGAGTCCGTGATCGACGGGCTATCCGGATTCAACTCACTCGCACGACGAATGAGTTCCTCGGCATAGTCGAGATCTTCGCGCCGTTCGAGCAACGCATAGCCGAGATAGTTGAGAACAACCGGTTGATCGGGCCCGCGCTCGACTGCCTTTTCGAGTGCCGGGCGAGACTCATCCCAGCGGTCAGCATCAAGCAAGGCGCCGCCATAGAGCAGCCATGCCGTCCAAGGCGCATCATCGCCACCAGCCAGCGTCAACGCGCGGCCATAGGCATCTGCGGCTTCTTCGTAGCGTCCGATAGCCGCATAGCGTTCGCCGTAACGCTGCCAATCGGCCGCAGCGGCATTCCGCCGTTCCGCTTGTGCCCGCGCCAGTTCAAGCGCGGCATCGGTTTCATTGGTCTGGGCGAGAAGCTGGACCCGCATATCCTGAACATCTGAAAAGAACGGATCGCGCCGGTCGACACTATCAAGCGCCGCCAATGCGGCGTCTTCCTGATCGGCCTGATTCAGAATTCCACTGGTAACGAACCAGCCAACCGAATTATCGGGCGCAAGAAATGTTGCGAAGCGGCTTATTGTGAGCGCCAGCGACGAGGCATTTTGCCGATTGATCTCGGTCGCCAGGCGAACGAACATCTCGGCAATTCCATCGGCCGCACTGTCAATCGCGCCGGGAACGGAACGTCGGCGTTCGATATTTGCCCGGGCTGAAAGTTCGGCCCGGCTGTTGCCCGGCAATAGGGCGATCGCATCATCGCGCCGTCGGGCTTGGGCCAAACGCGCAGCCGCCGCCAGCCGAAGGCGCAAAAACCGTGGCGCGCCCAGATTGGTAAGACCAAGGGTTGCCGATATGCCTTCGTCATAACGCCGCATCGCCAGCAACATCAGCGCCCGATGTTCGCTGATATATGCGGTAGCTACGCTGCTGTCAGTTTCGCGGTCCAGGATTGCCAGTGGATCTTCGTCACCCGCACCAAATGCAATCCAGGCACGCATGACCGTCGACAATGAGGCAAAAAGGCCTTGTTCCTCTATTCGATCAACAATCCGGCGAGCCTCGGTCCAATCGCCATCTTCTAGCGCCTCGATCAGGAACAGGAACTCGCCATCTGGTGGCAACGCGTCGGCCGCCTGCAGCGATTGTGCCCCGCGCAACGCGAGGTTCCGGTCACCCGCCGCAACTGCGCGGCGATAGGTACGCGCAGCAAGCGTCTGGTCAAACGGTGCGTCAGTCAACGCAGATGCATATCCGCGCGCCGCCAGGTCGATCTGGCCCGATGCATCGGCGACCCGCGCGCGTGCATATTCGGCGAGCGGATTATTGGCTTCTGCAGCGCCTGAAAAAGTGATTGCCGCGGCTAGGGCAACCGCGGAAATACGAGAAAAACGATTACATATTGGGATAGTTCGGCCCTCCGCCGCCTTCCGGAACAACCCAGTTAATATTCTGGGTCGGATCCTTGATATCGCATGTTTTGCAATGGACGCAATTTTGCGCGTTGATTTGAAAGCGCGGATTGCCATCATCTTCCTCAACCACTTCATACACCCCGGCTGGGCAATACCGCTGGGCCGGTTCGGCGTAGAGCGGCAGGTTATGCGCAATCGGAACATCTGGGTCCTTCAGTGTCAGATGGACCGGCTGATCTTCCTCATGATTGGTATTCGACAGGAATACCGAGGACAGGCGATCGAAACTGATGACGCCATCGGGCTTGGGATATTCGATCTTTTTCACCTGATCGGCGCGCCATAGGCTTTCATTGTCGGGATGATGCTTCATCGTGAATGGCATACGGATCCCGAGATGCTCGGCCCACATCGTCATGCCTGAGAGGATCGTCCCCGCGAAATTGCCATATTTCTCAACCAGCGGCAGCGTGTTGCGGACTTTGCGCAGCTCTTTCGATACCCAGCTCGTCTCATAGGCTTGCTCATAAGCGGTCAGTTCATCGCTGGTGCGTTCGGCATGAACCGCTTCGAAGGCCGCCTCAGCCGCCATCATCCCGGTTTTCATCGCCGTATGGCTGCCCTTGATCCGCGGTACATTCACGAACCCGGCAGAACAGCCGATCAGAGCGCCGCCCGGGAAGGTCAGTTTGGGAACCGACTGCCAGCCGCCATCATTGATCGCACGGGCGCCATAGGACACCCGTTTCCCGCCTTCGAGAATTTCGCGGATCGCAGGGTGCTGTTTCCAGCGCTGCATCTCTTCAAATGGTGAAACCCATGGGTTCGCATAATTGAGCCACGTGACGAACCCGAGCGCGACCTGGCCATTTTCCTGATGGTAGAGAAAGCCACCGCCATTGGCCTCATCGAGCGGCCAGCCCTGGGTATGAATGACACGGCCCGGAGCATGTTTTTCCGGATCGATATCCCATAGCTCTTTTATACCAAGACCATAGACTTGCGGCTGACTGTTCGCATCGAGTTCAAACTGTTTGATCAGCTGTTTCGACAGGTGTCCGCGCACGCCTTCGGCAAAGAAAGTGTATTTAGCGTGGAGCTCCATTCCGGCCATGTAATCCGGCTTTTTCTCGCCATCTCGGGCGATACCCATATCACCGGTCGCCACACCCTTAACCGAGCCATCATCATGATACAGGATTTCAGCAGCCGCAAAGCCCGGGAATATCTCGATACCCAGCGCTTCTGCCCGACCGGCCAGCCAGCGGCAGAAATTGCCCAGGCTGACAGTATAGGTGCCCTTATTGTTCATGAAGGTCGGCATCATGATGTGGGGAAATTCGCGCTTTTTCGTCTCGGTGAGGATCCAGTGATGATTCTCAGTAACCGGGACCGTCAGCGGATTATCGTCGAAATCGCGCCAGTCGGGGAATAACTCATCAAGTGCCCGCGGATCGACTACCGCGCCTGAGAGGATATGCGCACCAACTTCGCTGCCTTTTTCGAGGATGCAGACCGAAATATCCTTGCCGGTTTCTTCAGCAAGCTGTTTCAGCCTGATCGCAGCAGAAAGCCCTGCTGGCCCACCGCCGACAATCACGACGTCATATGGCATGGATTCCCGTTCGGACATTCCAACATTCTCCTTCAACCGGCCGTTCTTGGCTCATATCGTCGCGGCCAGCAACCAATCTGTCAGATAGTCACTGCCCGGCGATTGACCAAGCCGTCAACCTTCGACTCTATGGCCAGCCAGTTAGCCAAGGGGATGCGCCATCAGCGGCGAATTCGAAAACAGTATGAAATGGTGGCAAGAAGCCGGCGTCGACACAATTGTCGCGGACGAACCGCGCAGCTGGCTTGAAGCCGCAAAACCCCGCTCTGGTGAGGCGAAAGTGGCCAATACACCAGATGCCGAACCAGCCGCACCCCAAGCCCTGTCCCTCCCCGCAGATATTGGCGAGCTGCGCGAATGGATGATGTCGACCGACATGATTGCCGCGTCTGCTGCGGAACGACTGGACGCGACCGGCGATCCGGCCAGTGGTCTGATGATCCTTGTCGACATGCCGGAACGCGGTGATTCTGCCGCCGGAACCCTGTTATCGGGTGACGCTGGCCTACTGTTTGATCGAATGCTCGCGGCCATGGGCCGTGATCGGGCCTCGACTTACATTGCCGCCCTGTGTCCCGCGCGGATAGCTGGTGGTGCAATCGACGAAACGATGCTCGACATTTTGAGCCAGGTGGCGCGCCGGCACGTGGCGCTGGCCGCGCCATCACAGCTGATTGTGATGGGCGACGCGCCGAGCCGTGTGTTTTGCGGGGCCAGCCTCGATGAAAGCCGCGGATCGCAACACAATTTTAACCATGATGGCGGCAATGTGCCCGTCACTGCTACTTTTCATCCGCGCTTCCTGCTGAAGCAACCGCGCCTCAAGGCCCATAGCTGGCAGGATCTGCAGATGGTGATCGAAGGAATGACCGCGTGAAACTGAAGCTTCTCGTCGCATCCACACTAGCGAGCGTCGCCGCCGCGCCGACTCTGGCCGATACTGGCAGTATCGCCGGGCCAAGCTTTTCGGAAGAGCGATCCGAGATTGGCAGCGTCATCGATCGCGACGAACGCGAAGCCTATCGCCAGATCTTTGCTGATATTCGCAATCGCAACTGGGAAAGCGCCCTGGCCCGGATCAGCCGTGCGCCAGACAGCCTTCTTGAACCGGTTGCGCTTGCAGAGCTCTATCTCGCCCCCGGCTCACCACGGGTCGAGCTTGATCCGTTGAGCGAGCTCCTTGAGGACGCGCCAGACCTTCCCGATGCACGCCGCATCCTCACCCTGGCTCAAGGCCGCGGTCTGGAACGCGCGCCCGTTCTCCCTGAAGCCCATTCCCTGCGCCGCATGCCAGGTCCGTCGCGCCGTGGTCGCGCTCGCCCGGTTCGCGATGACAGTGCCGCCCGCTCGCTTGCCCGCCAGATCCGTCCGCTCATTGTCGCAGACAGCCCGCGCGAAGCGGAAAACCTGCTCGAGGAAAATGCCGAAAATCTGACACGTGCCGGACTGACCGAAATCCAGCAGCGCGTCGCCTGGTCCTATTATCTCACCGGTGACGATCGCAATGCCCAACGTGTCGCCCGCCAAGCCCGCGCCGGTATCGGCGATTGGGCCGCCCATGCCGATTGGGTCGACGGCCTCGCTTCCTGGCGCGCCGGAGACTTTGACGCTGCTGCCGAAGCCTTCGCATCGGTCGGGCAACGTGGACCGGACAGCGAGAAACGCGCCGCCGGCCTCTTCTGGGCTGCGCGCGCGGAAATGGCCGCCGGGCGTCCGGAAAATGTCCAGACGCCGCTACGTACCGCAGCGCTGATGGACGAAACCTTTTACGGGCTGCTCGCCGCGCAAACACTGCGCATTACGCGGCGCCCTGCGCATCGCATCCGGATCGATCCGACCTGGGAAACAGTCGCCGACTATTCGAATGCCCGTCGCGCAATGGCGCTGATCGAGGTCGGTGAGCGCAACCTCGCGGATGAATATGTGCGTCACGGCTCGGCGATCGGCAATCCGCAACATCATGACGCCTGGATGGATCTGGCAAACGAGCTTGGCCTGCCCAATGCGGAGCTGTGGATGGCACGCAACGCGCCGGTTTCCTACCATCCCTCGGCCCGCGTCCGCTTCCCTGCCCCAGGCTATGAACCGGTTGGCGGCTGGCGTGTCGATCGATCGCTGGTCTATGCCCATGCCTTGCAGGAATCGAATTTCAGGCCCGAAGTTGTCAGCCCTGCTGGCGCCCGCGGCCTGTTGCAGCTGATGCCCGGTACCGCGCGCGATATCGCCCGCGATCGCGGCGAATCCATCAGCGCCTCACGGCTCAACGTGCCTGAGGTCAATATCGCTTACGGTCAGCATTACATGGAAGAAATGCGCGATTTCCCTGGTACACAGGGTCTGCTGCCCAAGGTCATCGCCTCCTATAATGCCGGGCCCGGTGCGGTTGTGAATTGGGAAGGTCGCCTGCGCGATCGCGGTGATCCGCTACTCTATATTGAGAGCATCCCCTTTTATGAGACACGCGGCTATGTGCCGATCATCCTGCGCAACTATTGGATGTATCAGCGCAATGCCGGCGAAGACGCGACGAGCCTTGGCGCACTCGCCCAAGGCATGTGGCCCCGCTTCCCCGGTGCCCCTGGCGCGGTCGCCGTACGTTTGTCCGGTCAGGGAGGTGCGCGCATTGCCGATTGATGAAAGCGCAACGTTCAAGCCGGTGAATATTGCCGTGCTCACCGTTTCCGACACCCGCAATCTAGAGCAAGACAGCTCAGGTGACATTCTCGTCAAGCGGCTCACGGATGCCGGACATGAGCTGGCCGCCCGTAAGATCGTCAAAGATGAAATGTCTCAAATCGTGGCCCGGCTCCATGCCTGGGTTGAGGATCCGGAAGTCGATTGCGTGATCACCACCGGCGGTACCGGCCTGACCGGCCGAGATATCACTCCCGAAGCGCTGGAGCGCGTCCAGGACAAGCCAATCCCCGGCTTTGGCGAGCTGTTTCGTGCGCTCAGCTATGACAAGATCGGCACGTCGACCATCCAGTCACGCGCCTGTGGCTGCGTTGCCCGCGGCACCTACATCTTTGCGCTACCTGGATCGAACGGCGCCGTGAAAGATGGCTGGGACGGCATCCTCGCGACCCAGCTCGATAGCCGCTACCGGCCGTGCAATTTCGTCGAACTGATGCCCCGCCTTACAGAGGCGTAGAAATCCAGATCTCCCAGAGGGTCGCATCCGGCTGGGCAACATTAGTCTCGAAATAGCTATCGCCCTCAACCCCAGTATAGTCGCCTCCGTAGCGACCTGATGGCTGGTTTCCTTCAGGGTCCGCGGCCACCGCCTCTGACTCAGCACGGAAGCTGTAGGCATCGGGAGCGCTTTCGAACGATACATATTCCCGGGCTTCGTTTTCGTAACTGAACCCGAACCGGGCGGCGCCATAAGCCGCAACCGCGTCCACAATGCTGGACCCCGGACCCACGCCCTCTGCCGTCCGGCACTGGTTGGCATAGACACCCATCGCCATGACCGGGATGTCAGCGCGATACTCCTCAACATCATAGCTCTCGAAGATGACGCACAATGCATCCTCACCGCCGGATCGCGCGCAAAGCGCTCCGAAATCGACCATATAGACTGGTTGGAAACTCAATCCCGTTCCGGCTGGAAAAGCTTCGACGAAATCTCCAGTCGTGGCCGGCATATCGATGCCCGCGGCTCCAGTTTCGCTAATCACGCAATCGGCGTCGAACGACGCTGCATTGCCAGCTGACTCGACCAGTGTCGCTCCGTCAGCGGCGTCAGAGTCGAGGATCAACCCGCCAGAATCGACTACCTCGCCCGGCTCGGTAGCAGCGGGAGCGTCTACGTCATCTGCCGGCGCCTCTCCAGACTGTGAGCCACAGGCCGTTAATGCCATGATCGGCAGCATTGCAGCGGAAATCAGAAATCTGGTCATCGGCTTAACTCCATCTGTTCGATCCATCTTTTACTCGTCTTTTTTTCACCAAGACGCGGTGAAGGCCCTCAAGTCTTTTTCACACCCGCATCTTCAAGATACCGGCCTATCGCGGCGACCTCGTCTCTCGCGATCACTGCTTTGGGTACAATATTGTAAACCGCATCAGACTGGAAAAGCACAATTAGTCGCTCATTCTCCATCCAGCGATGATAGTCACTCCAGGCGATCTCGGTTGAACCCCACTCCCCTGAATAGGTGATTGTCGTTGACGTCCACAGGGCAGTGATTTCACCCTGCAGCAGTTTCGTCTGGCGAAACAATTTGCGCGCCTGCCATGGCAGCCAAAACCAATAGATCGCAAAAATCAGCACGATCAGTATGACGACAGCGCCAACCAGGCTTCGCAGCAAAGGGTCGCTTACCAAGTCCGGCCCATTGCCCAATACGATCAGGATCAAAAGCAAAAGAACGATCGCGCCAACCAGCCAGGCGGCGATCCGCCCATGGCGCAGCATCTGACGCCGAAAATAGAGGCGGTTCGCGTCAACCCCATCGTCTTCGGTCAGCTGAAATCGGATTTCCCCCATCATCGCTTTGTATCCCGGACCAGCCATCTTTGTCCAAGTCCGTATTTTGTTCTTGTTATGTTCTTATCGATTGATACAATGTCGATATGACTCGACCCGCCCCTCATCCTGTTCGAGGCAGAGGTGCCACCAGCAACCAGGTGCCAACACGCTTTGGCCTCGCAGAGCGCGAAGAGGATGGCGATTGGCTCGATCAACGCGAAGCGATCGATGGTCCGCCGCCGCTGCTGCGAACACAGGTTACGATCGAGAACCCCAAGAGAATCATTTCGCGCAATAGCTCGCCGGACATTCCCTTCGATCAATCGATCAATGCCTATCGGGGATGCGAACATGGCTGCATCTATTGCTATGCGCGGCCGACCCATGCCTTTCACGACCTCTCTCCGGGCCTCGACTTCGAAACGCGGTTATTCGCCAAGCCCAATGCCCCTGAGCTGCTGCGCGCTGCCTTGCAGAAGAAAGGCTATCGGGCGTCGCAGATCGCGATGGGGACGAACACCGATCCCTACCAACCAATCGAAGGTCGATACCGGATTACCCGCGATTGCCTCGCAATCCTCGCCGAGGCGCGGCACCCGGTCACGATCACGACCAAGTCCGATCGGGTCGTCCGCGACATCGATTACCTGGCCGACATGGCCAGCAACAATCTGGTTGCCGTAGCTATCTCGGTAACATCTCTCGACCCCAAAGTGCATCGCACGCTCGAACCCCGAGCGCCTTCCGCGCGCAAACGCCTCGCCGCGATCAGCGCTCTAAACGAGGCTGGTATTCCGACCTATGTGTCGATGTCGCCGATCATCCCGGCGATAACCGATCATGAGATTGAGCATCTGATTGAGGCGGCGGCGGAGGCCGGCGCTCATGCGGGTTTCTTCGTGCCGATCCGATTGCCACATGAAGTCTCCCCCCTGTTTCGCGCCTGGCTCAACGAATATTATCCCGATCGGGCGAGCAAGGTGATGAATATGATCCAATCCTTGCGCGACGGCCGCGACAATGACCCCGCCTTTTTCAACCGGATGCGCGGCGAAGGACCTTGGGCCGATCTCATCCGCACGCGTTTCAGGCGGGCATGCCGGAAACATGGCCTCAATCAGAGGGTGATTACGCTGCGATCCGATCTTTTCCGCCCACCAGCCGGACGTCAGGGGGAGTTGGCGCTCTAGCTGCTAGCCGAATTCGATGCTGCTGAACCGGAAATCATACACATCTTCGCCATCATCGATGACGACCCGATAGGGAAGCTCCCGATCAGCCTCGCTGCGCCAGTCATCGAAGGTCGTCGTAACCGGGGCCTGATCCTGCCGATGGACGAAAAAGCGCTGTGCTCGGCCGCTTTGATTGCTGACGACAAGACCATAGCCTTCAATGCCCATACCTTCGGCCGAAAGACGTCCACGATATTCTGTGCACGGGCAATCCCCTTCCCCATCATAGGCCGCAACAGCAATGATTCCGCCGTTGATTTCGGCAAAGCTGGTGAGTTGCGCATGGAACTGATGTCCAAGAGCCCAGATACCAATGCCGGCCGGAAAGCGGGTTAGCGCTTCGCCGTCACGCCACACCGAAACCGTCTCTCCGTCGATTGCAAAACGCATTGTCATGTCGGGATATTGCTGCAGATATTCTGCGCGATCCGGCGCCTGATACTCGGTGCTGGCCCGATAGGTCGTTCCGTCAGAAACGGTGACATCGGCCGCGGTGACGATCCGCGAACCGGCATCGGTCTTAGCATATGCTGCAGGCGAATTCGCAACCAGGATGGCCGCTATCACAATATTGGTGTCACGAACCATCCTGATCTCTCCTTGCCTGGGCCTGCGTCTAACTACCCGCCAGCTTATAATCCTTATATTCATCCCGCAGCGCGCGTTTCAGGATCTTGCCGGTCGCCGTATGCGGCAACTCATCGACGAATTTCACTTCGTCCGGCAGCCACCATTTCGCTACGCGATCCTCGAGGAACGCGGTTACATCATCGGCGCTCAGCTCGGCGCCCTCTTTCTTGACGATCAAGAGCAGCGGTCGCTCGTCCCATTTGGGGTGATAGACACCAACGGCGGCGGCTTCGGCAACACCCGGACAGCCAACTGCTTCATTTTCCAGTTCGATCGAGCTGATCCATTCACCGCCGGATTTGATGACATCCTTGGCGCGGTCAGTAATCTGCATGACGCCGTCTGGATGGATCACCGACACGTCACCCGTGTCGAACCAGTTATCCTCGGTCACACAGGTGCCACTTTCATCCTGGAAATATTGATCCAGGACCCAGGGGCCGCGCACAAGAAGCCGCCCGGAAGATTCGCCGTCACGCGGCAGATCATTGTCGTCGTCATCCACTACCTTGATATCGACACCAAAGGGTGTGCGGCCTTGTTTCGCAACAATATCAACCTGCTCATCGAAGCTGAGCTCGTCCCAATTTGGCGGCCGCATGCCGATGGTTCCGATTGGCGAGGTTTCTGTCATGCCCCAGGCATGGAGCACATAGACACCGGCTTTCATGAAGCGCTCGATCATCGCGCGCGGACAGGCGGAACCGCCGATCACCACCATTTCAAGCTTGCCATAGTCTACGGTCGTCGCATCCATATGCGCGAACATGGCCAGCCATACTGTCGGGACGCCGGCCGAATGGGTCACGCCCTCCTGCAGCATCAGATCATGCAAGACGCCGCCATCATTGGTGGCGGAGAAGACCATCTTCGATCCGGTCACCGCGCAGGCGAATGGCAGGCCCCAGGCATTGGCGTGAAACATCGGCACGATCGGCATCAAGACCGTGCTTTGCGAAAGATTCATTGCATCCGGTTGGCCTTCAGTGATTGCGTGAAGGACGTTTGAGCGATGTTCGTAAAGCACGCCCTTGGGATTGCCGGTGGTACCGCTGGTGTAGCACAGGCCGCATGGTTCGCGTTCATCGCCTTCGACCCACTCGAAATTGCCATCCTCGGCATCGGCAAGGTCGCGGAAGGTCGGATAGTCGCCCGATCCGTCGAACAGCACATAATGCTCAACCGTAGTGAGTTGATCCTTGATCCCTTCAACCAACGGCTCAAAGGCCTTGTCAAACAGCAGCACCCGGTCTTCGGCATGGTTGATGATGTACACCAGCTGCTCGGTGAACAGCCGCGGATTGACCGTATGCACGACGCCGCCAATCCCGCTGATCCCGTACCAGGCCGCCAGGTGATGGCCATGGTTCATTGCCAAAGTGGCAATCCGATCGCCTTTGACCATGCCGAGTTTCTGAAGAGCCTGTGAAAATTTGCGGGCGTCTTCGGCAATGCCCGCCCAATTCGATCGGGTCGTCGTACCATCGGCCCAGCGCGTTACGATTTCGCGCGATCCGTGTTCGCGTTCCGCATGGTCTATTATCCGACTGATGCGCAATGGCGCGTCCTGCATTCCTCCGAGCATGGTTATCCTCTCAATGATTTGATTTTTGCCGGTCACTTTACCGGCGCGCGGGCAATCGTCCAGCCCCAATGGCCCAGCACGCGCGTTTTATCAGGAGACGAGCGCGAGCTTTGGCGGCTCTTCGGCGATCGGTCCCGCGTCAGCCGATAACCGGGCTTCGATCACCGCAGGTAGTTGGCCGATAGCATCAGCCCGTTCCGGATCGAGCTGGAAATTGCGGCCGAGCACAACACGCGCTGAACCGCCATCGCCGATTGCGGCCTCCAGAACCACGGTCCCGCGACCATCGCCATTCTCGCCAAGCAGTTCGGCCAAGGTTTCAAGTGCAGCAGGTTCTGCAACCTTCACCGTCAGCATCATGCGTTTGCTGTTGGCCAGCGCATCGAAAGGTTGGAACTGGCGCACCGTAACGCGTGGCATCTCTTCACCCGGCTGCCAGTCGAGCTCGACATGGAGCAGGCCACAGCTGCTGTTTTCCGCAGCATCTTCCAAGGCGAGGCGGGGGCCTTCATCAAAGGCGCTCGCAAAAAACTGACCGGATGAATCCGACAGTGTCGCGGTGACAAAGGGATTCCCGCGCCGCGAGGTTCGCTTGCGGACATTTTCGGCCATGCCCGCCATCACCGCGCCGACGCGCCCACCTGCCGCAGGAGCCGGCATGTCGCAGAGCTCGCCATAGCTTTGCGCGCCAAAGGCATCGGCAAGATGCCTGTAATTATCGACCGGATGGCCGGAGAAATAGAAGCCAAACGCTTCCTTTTCCTGCGCCATGCGTTCGGCGAGCGGCCAATGCATGTTTTCCGCCAGTCGAATATGCGCGATGTCTGCCTCGCCGCCATCGGCAAACAGCCCGCCCTGTCCTGTCTCGCGCGCATCAGCCGCGCTCGATGCGATCGCCAGGATCGTCTCGCAAGCGGCAAAGACGGCGGGCCGGTTGTCTTCCAATCCGTCAAAGGCTCCAGCGCCGGCCAGGCTTTCCAGCTGGCGCTTGTTGAGGAGATGCGGGTCGACGCGCGCTGCAAAATCATCGAGGGTCTCGAACTGCCCTTCCGTATCGCGCTCGACGACGAGCTGTTCCATCGCCTTCTGGCCTACGCCCTTGAGCGCCGCCAACGCATAGCGGACGGCATGTCCCGCGCCGTCTTCTTCGACCGAGAACAATGCCTCGCTCGCATTCACGCAAGGTGGCAGACATTTGATCTTCTCACCGCTATTCGCGTCTGGCGTCCGGCGGATATCCTCAAGGAAGATACCCAGCTTGTCGGTATTACCCATGTCGTAACACATGGATGCGGCAAAGAATTCATGCGGATAATGGGTTTTGAGCCAAGCTGTCTGATAGGCGATCAGGGCATAGGCCGCAGCATGGCTCTTGTTGAATCCATAGCCAGCAAATTTGGCGATCAAATCGAACAGCTCATTGGCCTTGGCCGCGTCCGTCCCATTTTCTCCACAACCCTGCACAAAGCGTTCGCGCTGAGCGTCCATTTCCGCCTGGATCTTCTTGCCCATGGCGCGGCGCAACAGATCGGCATCACCGAGCGAGTATCCCGCCAGCGATTTCGCCGCCTCCATCACCTGTTCCTGATAGACGAAGATCCCGTAGGTTTCCTTGAGGATCGGCTCGAGCTCGGGATGCGGATATTCGATCGGTTCGAGCCCGTTCTTGCGGGCACCGAACATCGGAATATTGTCCATCGGACCCGGCCGATAGAGCGAGACGAGCGCGATGATATCTTCAAAACAGGTTGGCTTCACCGCAGCCAGCGTGCGCCGCATGCCTTCGGATTCCAGCTGGAACACACCAACAGTATTGCCACTTTGGAGCAGCTCATAGACTTGCTCATCATCCCAACCGAGCCGATCCAGATCGACCGTAATCCCGCGCTTGGCGAGCAGCTGCACGGCCTTCTTCAGGACCGACAGCGTCTTCAGTCCAAGAAAATCGAATTTGACCAGACCCGCCTTCTCAACATTCTTCATATCGAACTGGGTGACCGGGATATCGGAGCGCGGATCGCGATAGAGCGGCACGAGTTGGTCAAGCCGCCGATCACCGATCACCACGCCGGCGGCATGAGTGGAGCTGTGCCGCGGTAACCCTTCAAGCTTCATCGCCAGATCGACGAGCTTCTTCACATCGGCATCGGTTTTATATTCGGTCTCGAACTCGGCGACGCCGTTGAGTGCCCGTTCGAGAGTCCAGGGATCGGTCGGATGGTTCGGTACCATCTTGGTCAGCCGATCGACCTGGCCGTACGGCATCTGCAGGACGCGCCCGACATCGCGCAGCACGGCGCGCGATTTCATTGTTCCAAAGGTGATGATCTGGGCGACCTGATCGCGGCCATATTTCTGCTGGACGTAACGGATCACTTCGCCACGCCGCGTTTCGCAGAAATCGATGTCAAAGTCAGGCATCGATACGCGTTCGGGATTAAGGAAACGCTCGAACAGCAGCCCCAGCTGAAGCGGATCGAGATCCGTGATCGTCAGCCCCCAGGCGACCACCGAGCCTGCCCCGGATCCCCGGCCCGGCCCGACAGGTATCCCCTCACCCTTTGCCCATTTGATGAAATCAGCAACGATCAGGAAATAGCCCGGAAAGCCCATCTCGATAATGATATCAAGCTCATAGGTCAGGCGTTCGAGATAAGGTTGGCGAATTTCGTCGGTCAGCTTGTCGCCATGGATCGCAACCAGGCGCTCCTCAAGTCCGGCGCGCGCATCTTCGCGGAGCTGCGCGGATTCCCCTTCCAGGTCCCCGGCAACGCTCGGCAAGATCGGATCGCGCTGCGGCGCAGCAAAGGCGCAGCGTTGTGCAATGACGACCGTGTTGGCGAGCGCTTCGGGCAAATCCTGAAACCGATCTTCCATTGCATCTTGCGGGACGAGCCAGCCTTCTTCCGGGCTCTGGCGGCGATCATCGCTTTCGACATAATTGCTGTCAGCAATGCAGAGCATCGCGTCGTGTGCGCTGTGGAAGTCCTCGCGCTGGAAGAAAGCCGGGTTGGTCGCAACCAACGGCAAGTCACGCGCATAGGCAAGATCGATCAACGCGTCCTCGCTGGCCATTTCGATCGGATCGCCACGGCGGCTGATTTCAACATAGAGCCGATCCGGAAACAGCGCGACCAGCTGGTCTGCATAGTCTTGGGCGGCCTCATCCTGTTCCGCCTCGAACAAGCGCGCGAGCGCCCCTTCGCTTCCGCCGGTCAAAGCGATTACACCGTCGGTGCGCCCTTGCAGCGCAGCGAACGGCACATGCGGCGCTTCTTCGAGCGGACGATCCAGATGCGCTTCGGATACGAGCGCGCAGAGATTTTCATACCCCGTCTCATCCTGAGCCAGCAGAGGCAGCCAATCGATGATCGGGTCCTCTCCCTCGGCGCGATCGGGTCTGGAGACCGCAAGCAAGGTCCCGATTATTGGCTGCACGCCCTTTCCAAAGGCCGCGGCGCAAAAGGGCATGGCCGCATAGAGACCATTGCGATCGACCAGGGCAGCCGCAGGGAAACCAAGTTCGCGAGCGCGCGCGGCAATTTCGTCCGGCTGGATCGCGCCTTCCAACATTGTGTAGGCGGAAAAAATTCGCAGAGGGACAAAGGATGCGGCGGCCATGGGTCTTACTATGCGATCACACCGTGATTCGCGAAACGTGAACAAAAGAGGCCCGGTGGATAGGCGCTAGTCGAGCAGCGCGGCGATATCCCGTTCAATCTGGTACGGCTTGGTGGTCGGCGCATAACGCTGAACGACTTCGCCATTGGCATCGACCAGAAACTTCGTGAAATTCCATTTGATGCTATCACCCATCAGACCGCGCTTCTGGGCACGCAGATGTTCGAACAGCGGATCGGCATCCGCGCCATTCACATCAACTTTTGCGAAGAGCGGGAATGTCACGTCATAGGTCAGCGTGCAGAAATTCTGGATCTCTTCCGCATCGCCGGGTTCCTGCGCCCCGAATTGATTGCACGGAAAGGCCAGAATCTCGAAACCGCGATCCTTATATTTCCGATACAATTCTTCGAGCCCGGCATATTGCGGCGTGAAACCGCATTTTGACGCGACATTGACGATCAGCACCGTCTTGCCTGCGTAATCGGCAAGCTTTTGTTCCGCTCCATCGGGTAGCGCAACGGCATAATCATGCACGCTCATTATTCGTCCTTTTCCAGATGGCCTTCATGGAGACGATAGACCTGATCGGTCTTTTTCGCGAGCCTTTGATTATGAGTTGCGATCAGCGCCGCACTGCCCTCCTCGCGGACCAGAGCCAGAAATTCTCCAAGCACCAGATCAGCAGTGGTTTCGTCCAGATTGCCGGTCGGTTCATCGGCCAGAACCAGCGACGGGCGATTTGCCAGCGCCCGGCCAACCGCAACACGCTGCTGTTCGCCACCGGAAAGTTGTGAAGGACGATGCTCCAAACGATGGCCCAAGCCAAGCCGATCAAGCAGTGACGCCGCGCGATCTTCTGCTTCCGTCGGCGAGGCACCGTAGATGAGCTGCGGGATCACCACATTCTCCAGCGCCGAGAAATCGGGGAGGAGATGATGGAACTGATAAACAAAGCCGAGATGATCGCGGCGCAATCGGGTGCGCGCATCATTTTCGAGATTACCTGCATTCTCGCCATCTATGGATATCGAGCCGCTAAAGCCGCCCTCCAATAAGCCGACAGCTTGCAGCATTGTCGATTTGCCGGACCCTGACGGGCCGAGCAATGCAACAATCTGGCCCTGGTTGATCGAAATATCGATGCCGCGCAGGACTTCGATCTTCACGCCACCCTGCTCAAAGCTCCGAGCCAGGTTACGGACTTCAAGAACGGCCTCACTCATAGCGCAACACCTGGACGGGATCAGTGCTTGCTGCCTTGAATGCCGGATAGAGGGTGAAGACAAACGCCGATCCCAGGGCGAGACCAACGATTGCCAATATTTCGAACGGATCCGTGCGCGCTGGCAGTTCCGTGATAAACCGAACCGAAGGATCCCAGAGATTTTGCCCCGTCACGGTCTGTATGAAATTGACCACATTCTGCCGGAAATGAAGCAGCAAGAAACCGAGCCCAAGCCCGGCCAGCGTGCCAAGAGTGCTGGTTGTCATGCCGATCGTCAGGAAAATCTTCATCATCGATCGGCGCGACGCACCCATCGTCCGCAGAATCGCAATGTCACGCTTCTTGGCCCGGACCAGCATGATCAGGGAGGACAGGATATTGAATACCGCAACCAGGATGATCAGCGACAGGACCCAGAACATCACAACTCGCTCGATCGCCAGCGCGTCGAAAAGTTGCGTGTTCATCTCACGCCAATCGGTCAATATTCCTTCGGTCGCATAATTCGCCGCTATAGGCTCGAGGATCTCAGCCACATTATCAGGATCGGTCGTATCGAATTCGATCATCCCGACCGCACCATCGAGCATGAGTAGCGTTTGCGCATCTTCCATCGGCATCAGCACGAACGCTTTGTCGAAATCATAGACGCCAACTTCGAAAATCGCCGCCACATTGTACGATACAATTCGCGGCACTGTGCCAAATGGTGTGGATCGGCCTTGCGGAGATATCAGGCTAATCTGCCCGCCGGTAACCGCTCCCAAGGCAGTTGCCAGACGCGATCCGATGGCGACCGAATTGCTCCCGGGCTGGAGGCGCGACATGTCTCCTGCAATGATATTGGAATTGATAAGCTCATTCGATCGAATGTCTTCGATCTGCATACCGCGAGCCAGCACGCCTTCGACGCGGCCATCATAGCTCGCCATCAGCGGCTGTTCGATCAGCGGGGTCGCAGACACAACCCCTTCCACCTGCCGGCTCTCTTCGAGAATTTCTTCCCAACTGGGCAGGCGCCCGCCATAACCCTGCATCACTGCGTGACCGTTCAGTCCCACAATCTTGTCGAACAGATCGGCGCGAAACCCGTTCATCACGCTCATGACAACGACCAGCGCCATGACGCCAAGCATCACCGCAACAAAGCTGATCGAGGCTACGACAAAAATGAACCGCTCGCCTTTGCCGGGCAGCAGATAGCGTTTGGCAATCATCCGCTCATGGCGGCTAAGCAGCATTTGCCCATTCCTTCTTGCGGTCATTGCGAGGAGCAAGGCGACGAAGCAATCCAGAGCTGCAGGCGATGTCGCACGCGGCTCTGGATTGCTTCGCTATGCTCGCAATGACACTCTGAGTCATTTCGCCAATTTCTCCAAAGCAGCGTCCGGAGCCACTTCTATACGCTCTCCGGTTGAACGTTGCTTTAACTCGACAACGCCGTTTTTCAGTCCGCGCGGACCGACAACCAGCTGCCAAGGCAATCCGATCACGTCCATTGTAGCGAATTTGGCGCCGCCGCGCTCGTCGCGATCATCGTAGAGTACTTCAACACCGGCGGCCTGCAGTTTGGCATAGAGATCATCGGCCGCCGCCACACAGGCATCGTCATCGGCGCGCATATTGATCAGGCCCACCTGGTACGGCGCGACAGCTTCGGGCCAGATAATGCCATTATCATCATGGCTCGCCTCGATGATCGCGCCAGCCAGCCGCGAGACGCCGACACCATAGCTGCCCATCACCGGGGTCACCATCGACCCGTCATTGCCGGAGACTTTGAGGCCCATGGCCTTTGAGTATTTGTCACCGAAGAAGAAGATATGGCCAACTTCGACGCCGCGCGATTTGAGCAGGTCATCGCCCATTTCCGCTTCGCGCTCTTCGTCGCGTTTTTCATCCGTCGCGGCATATTCGGCCGTCATGGAATCTACGAAGCCCTGCAGCGCTCCGGTATCTTCGACATCGACGCCATAGTCATCCGCCGAACGCGCTTCTTCCCAGCTCTTGTGGAAGAAGACTTCACTTTCACCGGAGGGTGCAAGGATGATGAACTCATGACTGAGATCGCCGCCAATCGGACCAGTGTCTGCCTGCATCGGAATGGCGCGCAGCCCCATCCGCGCGAAGGTACGCAGATAGGCAACGAACTGCTTGTTATAGCTAATCCGCCCGCCAGCCTCATCAAGATCGAAGCTATACGCATCCTTCATCAGGAATTCGCGGCCGCGCATCACACCGAAGCGCGGGCGGATCTCATCACGGAATTTCCATTGAATATGGTAGAGCATCTTCGGCAGGTCGCGATAACTACGCGCGCCATCCTTGAAGATCGAGGTGATCATCTCTTCATTGGTCGGTCCATAGAGCAGGTCGCGGCCATGCCGGTCTTCGATTCGCAGCATCTCGGGGCCATAGGCATCATATCGACCGCTCTCGCGCCACAGATCGGCGGACTGGAGCGTCGGCATCAGCATTTCGGCCGCACCGATCCGATCCTGTTCTTCGCGGACAATCTGTTCGATCTTCTTCAGGACGCGGAGGCCAAGCGGCAACCAGGCATAAATCCCCGACGAGGTCTGGCGCACCAGTCCTGCGCGCAACATCAGCTTGTGGCTAATGATCTCGGCATCGCTGGGCGTTTCTTTGGTAACGGGCAGAAAATAGCGGGATAGTCGCATGTTAAGGGGTCCGATAAAGGGCCATTGAAAGATCGAGTCTCTAGGCGGGCCACGTGCCAGCCGCAAGCACCAACCCTGTTGCGCTATCGTCACAGGGCTAAACTTATTTCTGCCATAATCCGCCTAACCGCATGACAAGCAAGGCCGAGATGGCCTAGCAGCTGTTGTCAGAAGATCACGCGCCTTATGGCCGTGGTTCAGGGAGGCCTCCTCGCTGCACACCTTGAGGGGAAGGATCGTGCGCGAATTCGGGGGCTGACAAAAGGGGGCGAACTTAAGTTCGTCACGCTAGTGCCCGGGTCTAACGGCCCGGGCACTTTCGTGTCTGGAGCAGATTCTTCTCACAATGGGCGCGGTAGGTCGCGCGTCGACCCTCGCGTTTCGATGCGCCCGGATCCCCTTCTCCCGTCCGCATTGCCTCGAAAAGATGCAATTGCCAGCCTCCGATCAAGCCCCCATAAGCAAAGAAAAAGCCTTGAGGGGTTGCCTGTATGAAAGAACCGCCCGCGTCGGAGCAATTGGCCGTCGAACGAGAGATCCTGCAAACCGCGCCAGGCGGAGGCGGGTCGGCCAAGATCCCAACGCGCACAAAGCTGGCTTATGGCTTTGGGTCTGTCGCCTATGGCGTCAAAGATGGCGGTCTCAAATATTTCCTGCTGTTATTCTATGGCCAGGTTATCGGCGTGGATCAGCTGCTGGTCGGCGCGGCGATCTTGCTTGCGCTGGTTTCCGATGCCTTTAGCGATCCGATCGTCGGCTACTGGTCCGACAATCTCCGATCGCGCTGGGGTCGCCGCCATCCCTTCATGTACGTCGCTGCCGTCCCGATTTCGGTCAGCTATTACTTCATCTGGAACCCGCCGCTCGGATGGAGCGACCAGGCGATGTTCTGGTATATTGCGATCCTCGCGATCATTATCCGGACCTTCATCACCTTTTTCGAAACACCGAATACCGCGCTCGCACCCGAACTTACCGATGATTATGACGAACGCAGTTCGCTGCTGAGCTTCCGCTATTATTTCGGCTGGACCGGCGGCAATGCGATGACGGTCATCAATTTCGCGATGATCTTCCCGGCTTTCGCGACGCTGGCGATACCCAATGGGCAGTTCAATCCGGAAGCCTATTCCTTTTATGGGCTGATCGCGTCAATCCTCATCTTCACCGCGATCATGGTGTCATCAATCGGCACCCATTCGCGCATTCCCCATTTGAAATCACCGCCGCCCAAGCGCGACATGACGCTGAAAAAGATCTTCAGCGAAATCTTTGAAACCCTTTCGAGCCGTTCTTTTGTTGCGCTTTTCTGCGCCGCGCTGGTTGCCTTTACCGCGAGTGGGCTAGCCGCCGGGCTCGCCTTTTACTTCGGCACATATTTCTGGGGGTTCGGCCCGGAGCAATTGGGCGCAATCACCTTCGGCGTCTTCATCTCAGCCATCATCGGCGCGGTGCTAGCCCCGATCGTGACCCGCAAGCTGGGGAAGAAGCGGGGTGCCATCATTGTCGGCCTGATCGCCTTTATCGGATCGCCGATGCCGATCTTCCTGCGCCTGCTCGGCGTGCTGCCGGAAAATGGCGATCCGTTCATTTTCTGGTTCTATCTGATCGCCAATACGATCGATGTCGGTCTGATCATCTGTTACCAGATCCTCGCTGCATCGATGATTGCAGATCTCGTTGAACAATCGGAAGTCAAAACCGGCCGCCGGTCCGAAGGATTGTTCTTCGCGGCATCCACCTTCATGCGTAAATGGGGTGAAGGTTTTGGCATTGTCGTCGCAACGGTCGTTCTGTCCGCAGTCGGATTGGCCGCAGGCGCCGCCCAAGGCGAAGTGCCCGATGATACCCTATGGCGGCTTGGCGCTGTTTATGTCCCGGTCATCTTGTCGCTTTGGATGATCATGATTTTCTTTATCTCGCGCTACGAACTTGATCGTGCGGGCCATGAGGATAATCTTCGCAAGCTCGCAGAACGGCGCGACACTGCTGCGGCAGAGTAAGCGCTCGCGCGCACTGCAAGAGGAGGTTTGCGATGGCTGTTGCTGACACGAATGATCGTATCGAATTGTTGGGCGCGCCAGGCTCGCCCTATACCCGCAAGATGCTCGCTTATCTGCGGTATCGCCATATTCCTTACGGGATGCGCTGGGGCGGTCAGCTGAACGCGCCAGATAATTTTCCGAAACCCAAAGTCCAGCTGATGCCGACTTTCTTCTTCAAGGATGCCGATGGTGAGCTGGAAGCGGTCGTCGATTCCACGCCGATCATCCGTCGACTTGAATCAGACTATGATGGCCGATCTGCACTCCCTGACGATCCGGTCATGGGGTTCGTGAACTATCTGATCGAAGACTATGCCGATGAATGGCTGACCAAGGCGATGTTTCATTATCGCTGGGCGTATCAAGCCGATATCGACAATGCCGGGCCGCTCCTCGTCTACTGGGCCAATCCAACACTGGCCCAGGACCAGGCCGAGCAGATGGCAGCGATGTTCTCACAACGCCAGATCGATCGCCTCTATGTCGTCGGATCCAACGCAGTCACCGGAGAAACCATCGAATCCAGCTATGTGCGCTTGCTCGATATCCTCGACACGCTGATCACCGACCAAGGCTATGTGCTCGGCACCCGCCCCTCTTCCGCAGATTTTGCGCTCTATGGCCAGCTGACTCAGCTGGCTCTGGTCGATCCGACGCCGGCGGGGATCATGAACAGCGAAAAGCAGCGCGTGCGCGCCTGGGTTGACCGGGTCGACGATCTGTCGGGCGTCGACATCGACAATGGTTGGCTCACTGTCGACGATGCGCAGACCGTGCTTAACCCGTTGCTATCAGAGATTGGTCGGGTCTATGCGCCCGTCCTCCTCGCTAACGCCAAGGCCGTGATGGCGGGTGAAGGCAGTTTCGAAGCGCAGGTCGATGGACGCGCCTGGTCACAACCCAGCTTTCCTTACCAGGCCAAATGCCTGCAGTGGATCAATGAGGCCTTCGGTGCGATGTCAGCCGAAGATCAAGCGCGCGCGCGGACGATTCTTGACGGCACTGGCTGTGAAACACTGCTCCTTTGAGGAGCGGCTAGAGCGAGAGGATGAAACCGTCGCGCGGACTGGCCTTGCCGGGAAGCAGCACGCCATAGGTCTTGGCAACCGCATCGCTTCCTGAGCTTTCGATCACGTCGATCCAGCCCTTGGCTTCGCCAATGAATCCGCCCCAGGCCTTGCCGACTTCCATGCCAAAGCCTTCCGGTCCCAGCTCTTCCGTCATCGCGACCACGTGATCCGGCGCAAAAAACAGGATCGGCGCCGGACCGGCAATATCTTCGGTCATGCCGCGCGCGTCCCAATGGGTCGCGCCGACCAGGCAGCTATACTTTAAATGGTCCGCAAAGTGATTGTGAATCGCCGCCAGCGCTTTTCCGTTGCCTGCGAAATCGACAACTACCGATGCTTTGGCGCCGTCAAGTTCTCCGATCGCATCGTATGACACGACTTTATCATAGAGGCCCAAGCCCTCGACAAATGCGATGTTGCCAGCACTGGTCAGCCCAATCCGCTCGATCTCGGGACTGCGCGCTTTCGCGACCTGTGCCAATGCCATCCCGGTCTTCGATGATGCACTCGTCATGATCAGTGACTGTGCGCCATGATAATCATGCCGACGCATAAAGGCTTCGATCAGGAACGACGTCATGAACAGCGGTTCAAACAGCGCGCGATGCGCTTCCAGCTCCGGATTATGCGCCGGGTCTGCGGCAAGCCGGCGATAGTTATTATAAACCGGATTCATCGGCTGACGATGGGCTGCCATGTCGGAGAAAGTTCCGGTCGCAACCTTGCCTGGCTCAACCACCAGATGCGACGACATGGGCAGATAGCCATAGACCCTTTCGCCCGCCGAGAAATCCGGATGGCGGGATTCAGCCACGGTCGCAAATCCCCATACCGGGATGCGTCCCCAGCCCTCTTCGGCCGGGAAGAAATTCCAATAGGCCATCTGTTCGCCAACAACTGCATAGGTGATGTTGTTCGCAGTCAGCGCAAATTTCTCAATAGCCAGAAGAACTTGGCCTTCTGATAGATCGCCAAGATCGGTTTCAACGGTGCGGGTTTCTCCAAGGTCAGATTTGCTGACCTGAAAATCGGTGCTGATTGTCATGGATATTCCTTGTTTAGTTTGATCAGTCGCCCATCGAGGCGATTTCCCAAAGCGCTGCGCAATCTACAATTCTGATTTTGCCCTGTTCGAGCTCGATTAGTCCAGCGTCCGACCAGGCTGAGAGCTGGCGATTGATGTTTTCCCGGCTGATGCCGACAAAATTGCCAAGCTCGCTCTGACTCACATTGATCTTGAGCTTCTGGCTCGCCGCTTCTTCGTCCGTTAGGCGCTGCAAATAGCGAGCAAGGCGCGGTCCAGCAGAAAAGGCACGATCACTTTCTACGGTAAGATTCATCTGCCGGAGTCGTCGCGCCATTTCCTGCAGCATTCGCAGGGCGACCGTCGGGTTGCTGGCGATAAAGTCTTCGCATTCGGTGCGGCTCAGCCGAATGACGCTTCCGTCTTCAACCATGGTGACAGTGGCAGTCCGCTCTCCGCCATCAAGCAATGCAATCTCACCGATCACTGTTCCTGGCGCGAGATAATCAAGGACAATCTCGCGGCCATTGGCGGACACCATGTTCACGCGCGCAGTGCCGGTAACGAGAATGACGGCTGAATCGCCAGGATCGCCTTGGTGAATTAGCACTTCGCGGCGCGGGACGAACTCAACTTTGGACCGCGACAGGAGGTCATCGAGCTGATCAGGTTCGCACGCCGAAAGGAGTGATCCTTCGGGCAATATCCCTAACAAGTCCTGCGCATTCATGCGTTCCAAGGCCATAAACCCCTCCCTCGACGATGCTAATGCGCCAGTATGGCGCATTTCGGGAGATCAGACCAGACGTGACTGATGGACGGCCGCCTCGATGAAACTGGCAAACAAAGGATGCGGATCGAACGGCCGCGATTTGAGCTCTGGATGGAATTGCACGCCAACAAACCAGTCATGATCCGGGCGCTCGACAATCTCCGGCAATTCGCCGTCTGGTGACATGCCGGAAAAGATCAAACCGCCCTTTTCAAGCGCTTCGACATAGCCGGTATTTACCTCATAGCGGTGCCGATGGCGTTCACTGATACACTCCGTGCCATCGTAGATGGATGCGACATGGCTGTTCCCGGCGAGCTTCGCATCATAGGCACCTAGCCGCATCGTCCCGCCAAGATCGCCGCCCTCTTCGCGCTTCTGCAAGCCTTCTTCGGACATCCATTCGGAAATCAGGCCAACAACGGGCTCCGGTGTATCGCCAAATTCGGTCGATGAGGCTCCAGGAATTTCCGCCAGGTTACGCGCGCCTTCGATGCATGCCATCTGCATGCCGAAGCAAATGCCGAAATAAGGAACATTGCGCTCGCGCGCGAAGCGTACGGCCTCGATCTTGCCCTCGGCGCCGCGCTCACCGAACGCACCCGGGACCAATATTCCGTGGAGCGGCTCAAGCAGCGCCGCAATATCGGCATCCTCATCTTCGAACAGCTCGGCATCGATCCATTTCACATGGACCTTCACCCGATTCGCGATTCCACCATGGACCAACGCTTCATTGAGCGATTTATACGCGTCCTGCAGGCCAACATATTTGCCGACCACGCCGATCGTAACCTCGCCTTCCGGGTTCTCGAGACGGTCATTGATATCGACCCAGCGGCTGAGTTCAGGTTCGGATGCGTCTTCAATGCCAAAGGCCCGCAGGACTTCGTCATCCAGCCCGGCGGCATGATAGGTAAGTGGCACGGCATAGATGCTGGGCGCGTCGAGCGCCGGGATAACCGCACTTTTGCGGACGTTACAAAAGGCTGCAATCTTGGCGCGCTCTTCTTCCGGTAGTGGCTGTTCGCACCGGCAGACCAACACTTCGGGCTGGATTCCCAGTGAGGTGAGCTCGCGCACGCTGTGCTGGGTCGGCTTGGTTTTCAGTTCCCCTGCAGCCGCAATATAGGGCACCAATGTCGTGTGGATCGAAACTGACTGACCACGACCCAGCTCATTCCTGAGCTGCCGGATCGCTTCCATGAATGGCAGGCTTTCTATGTCCCCGACCGTGCCGCCAATCTCGCAAATGACAAAATCGAGGTCTCCCAGATCCGATTTGGCAAAATCCTTGATTGCGTCGGTGACGTGCGGAATCACCTGAACGGTCGCCCCGAGATAATCTCCGCGCCGTTCCTTGGTGATGATCGTTTGATAGATTCGGCCCGAGGTTACATTGTCAGATTGCCGCGCTGAGACGCCCGTGAAGCGTTCATAGTGACCGAGATCTAGATCGGTTTCTGCCCCATCATCAGTGACATAGACTTCACCATGCTGATAGGGGGACATCGTCCCTGGATCGACGTTTAGATAGGGGTCGAATTTGCGAATGCGGACGTTGTAGCCGCGTGCCTGAAGCAACGCAGCAAGGCTTGCCGCCATGAGACCTTTACCGAGCGAGGAAACCACGCCGCCGGTGACAAAAATGAACCGCGCCATGGGAGGAAAGGCTTACGCAGGATTACCCCGATAGCGCAAGCCATCGAATCCAATGCCAGCAAATATTGTGTGAATAACGCAGCCGGATTTATTCAGCCGGAGCGTCTTCCTCTTCCGCGCCAGTGCTTTCGGCCTGGCCGGCAATCGTGCTCAGGATATCATTGTCGACGGAGTCTGTCGCAGGAGCATCGCCACCGATCGGAGCGATCGGAGTAACCGGTTCAGCCGGCTGCGTCAGGCTGGTGTCGATCGTCGAATCAGCCTGGCGGGTCGTTGCGAGACCGGCGAGTAGAATGCTGAGACCGACAAATGCGATTGCCACAAAGGCCGTCGCGCGCGTCAGAAAGTCTGCCTGGCCACGCGCTGTCATCAAGCCTGACGAAGATCCGCCGACACCGAGCCCGCCGCCTTCGGAACGCTGCATCAGGATCAGCGTAACGAGCAGTGCGGCAATAACGGCCTGTAGAACCAGCAGGAAAGTAAACATGTCAGATCTCGATTATCTTTGAATTTTCGGGCGGGATGTTCCCGTTCCCATCAATATGGCGCGCGAAATAGGCCTTAATGCGCTCGGGTTCAAGCGCAGCGTCAGCAATTCCGCCAAATCAGGCCAGCGCAGCACCCGCCTCAATGATCGGCACAAACTTGTCAGCGCTAAGGCTGGCCCCACCGACCAATCCGCCATCGACATTGTCGACCGCCAGCAACTCAGCCGCATTATCGCCATTCATTGAGCCACCATAGAGAATCCGCACGCCAGGAGCTTCGTCGCCAATAATGTCCGAAAGCGTCGCCCGGATGGCCGCATGCATCGTCGCAACGTCATCGAGTGTCGGCACCCGTCCGGTGCCGATCGCCCATACCGGTTCATAGGCGACAACAAGCCAATCCGCCGTCGCGTCTGATGGAAGCGATGCAGAGACTTGTCCGGTCACCACCGCTTCTGCTTGCCCGGCATCGCGCTCTTCCTCGGTCTCACCGACACAGACGATCGCTGTCAGGCCATGGCGATGCGCGGCTTCTGCCTTGGCCTTCACGTCACTGTCGGTCTCGCCCTGATCGGCGCGCCGCTCGCTATGGCCGACAATCACATGATGCGCGCCGACTTCCTTAAGCATCGGCGCCGAGAGGCAGCCAGTATGCGCGCCTTTGTCTGCGGCGTGACAATCTTGCGCACCAATCGCCAAACCGGGAACGCGGGCCACTGCCGGGGCGATCAGCGTCGCCGGCGGGCAAATCGCGACGTCCACCTGCGGATGGGTTTTGGCGGCCTTTTCGATCCCGTGCAGCTCGCGCAGGTGATCGAGATGGCCGTTCATTTTCCAGTTGCCGGCGATCAGCTTACGTCGTGCCATGATGTCCGGATCTCCCTCAGATGTTCGTCATTTCAACTTAGCGGTCTGATACCCGGATGATTTGCATCTGCCAATCGCGCGACAATGCTTGAAGCCGCGCGGCCACATCCGTAAAGCACGGGTGATATTGCCCTCAATCACGCAAAGACACTTCGATCATGATCTCATTCTTCCGCCGCCTATTCGCCTCAAAGCTTGGCCTTGCCCTGGCAATGGGTCTGCTCATCCTGATCGGTACGGCCTTTGCGCTCGCGGACATCAGCGCGCCAGGTGGCGGAACCAGCTTGTTCGGCGGCAGCGGAAACGCCGTGGCCTCTGTCGAAGGTGCCGAAGTCACCGACGAGGAACTGCAGCGACTGTTGAACCGCGCGCTCCAAAACGCACGCGAAGATCAGCCAGGCCTGGATATGGCCGCGATGATCGAAGGCGGTGCGCTCGATGAAACCATCGACCAATATATGCGCGGCGAGGCGCTGAGCAGCTTTGCGCGCGATAATGGCCTGCTGATCAGCAAACGATTGATCGATGCATCGATTGCCGAAATTCCCGCCTTTCAGGGTCTCACCGGAAATTTCGACGAGCCGACATTTCGCCAGGTCCTTGCCCAGGAAGGCCTGACTGAAGACGAAGTCCGCACGGATCTGGGACGCCAAACCCTGTTGGGCCTGTTGCTCGGCCCGGTCAGTGCAGCAGCCGAAGTTCCGGCTGAGATTGCGGCGCCTTATGCGCGGCTATTGCTGGAGGAACGAACCGGGCAGGTTGCGGCCATACCGTCGGCTGCCATGCCTGAAGGCGAAGAGCCGACGGCGGAAGAACTGACAGCCTTTTATGACGACAATCTTGATCGCTACACGCTGCCAGAGCGGCGCTCCTTGCGTTACGCAGTCTTCGATCTTGCTCAGCTGGAAGTACCAGCGCCGACCGAGGAACAGGTCCGCGAATATTATGAAGCGAACAGCGATACCTATGGCGGTAGCGCAACCCGCTCATTCCAGCAGATCATCCTGACAGATGAAGCCGATGCGCAGGCCTTTTTCGAGGCCGTGAATGGTGGGGCAGACTTTGGCGAGCAAGCCATTGAACGCGGCTTCTCCCTGCCCTCCATCCAGGTAAGCGGCGCCACAGAAGATAGTTTTGCGCGAGCCGCCTCTGAGGAGATTGCCGCCGCCGCATTCGCCGCAGCAGAAGGCGACCTGCTTGAACCTTCACAATCGGGTTTGGGTTGGCACGTGATCCGCGTGGCCGATATCGTCGACCGAGACGCCACGCCACTCGGAACGGTCCGCCCGGAAATTGTACAAGCCTTGACGGACCAGGCCGGCAATGAAGCGCTGGCGCAACTTTATCTCGACATTGAAAATGCAATTGATGACGGCGCATCCTTCGAGGAAGTGGTCGATGACAAAGGGCTGACCATTGTGTCGACGCCATTGGTCGCACCGAACGGATTATCACCGCAACAGCCAGACTTCCGCCCGTCGGCGGACCTCCTGCCAATGCTCCAACTCATTTTTACGCTGGATGATGATGAGGATGCGGTGATTGCACCTATCGTCGCTGATCAGCGTTTTGCTCTGGTGGATGTCACCGAAATCGCTCGATCAGCGCCTCAGCCGCTCGAAACGATCCTGCCCTTTGTACAGCAGAATTTCCTGTCCGACCGTGCTGCGCGCCAAGCCCAAGCAGTCGCTGCCGAAATTGCGGAGAAGGTGAATGGCGGCATGCCGCTTGCGCAAGCCATGGCCGAGACCGAACTCACCCTGCCGCCGGTGCAACCCGCCCGGGCTTCGCGCCAGGCAATTTCGCAGCCAGGCGCCAATATTCCCGAGCCGGTGCGATTACTGTTCCGGATGGCCGAAGACACGGCAAAACTGGTGCGTCTGCCGCAAGACCAGGGTTGGTTTGTTGTGGTGTTGAATTCGATTGTCAGCGATGCTGATGCCGTAACCGCCGAGCTGATTGAAGCCACGCGCCGAGAGTTCGCGAATGTCACCGCTGACGAATATGCCGAACAGTTCGTCAATGCTGTGATTGCCGACTATCCGATTGAGCGTGACGAAGACGCAATCGAAGCATTGAGCCAGCGGCTGATTACGGGTCGCAGCAACTAATATGAATGAGCGCGCCGATGCCATCGCGGCGCTTGAGTCCGGCCGGCCGACGCTAATCTGGCGCCAGCAGCTGGCCGATCTCGATACGCCAATCGGCGCGGCACTTAAGCTTGTTGAACCAGGTCGCGGTGATTTTATCCTGGAGTCTGTCGAAGGCAGCAATGTCCGGGGTCGATATACCTATGTCGGCCTCGCTCCTGACCTCGTCTTTTGCGCCGAAGGCGCATCCGCTGCCATTAATCGCAGTTGGGAAGATGATCGCGAGGCATTTGCCCCTGCCGATGGCGACAGTGTCGCCGCGCTACGCGCGCTCGTCGAAGAATGCCGGATGGATTTGCCGGAAGGCCTGCCACAATCGCTCGCCTGCCTTGTCGGTTATTTCGGCTACGAAACGATTGGCCTGATCGAAGACTTGCCCCGCCCAGCGGAGAACCCGCTGCAGCTTCCGGACATGCTGTTTGTCCGACCGACACTGATCCTGATATTCGATCGCTTGGAAGATCGACTCCATCTGGTCGCTCCAGTCTGGGGCACCGGGGATCAATCTGGGGATCAATCTGGGGATCACGCTGCAGAAAAAGCTGTCGATAAGGCTGTGGAACGCATTGAAACGGCCGCGGCGCGCCTTGCCGCACCCTATCTGCCGCGCCACCGAAAGGTTACCGAGCTCCCTGAAGTCGCACCGCAATCGATGGTGCCGGCTGACGACTATAAACGCATGGTGGAAGCTGCGAAGGAATACATCGCTGCCGGTGACATATTCCAGGTCGTCCTCGCCCAGCGATTTACCCAGCCATTCCCCTTGCCGCCGGTCGATCTGTATCGCGCGCTCAGACGCATCAATCCCTCGCCCTTTCTCTACTATCTCGATCTCCCAGGATTTGCTTTGATCGGCTCAAGTCCCGAAATCCTGGTGCGCGAGCGCGATGGCGAAGTTACTATCCGGCCGATTGCAGGGACACGTCCGCGTGGACAAACCGCGAGCGAGGATGCCGCCAACCGGGAAAGCCTGCTCGCTGATCCCAAGGAACGCGCCGAGCATCTGATGCTGCTTGATCTGGGGCGCAACGATGTGGGTCGGGTTGCCGAAGCAGGAACCGTTACCGTCACGGACAGCTATGGCGTCGAATTCTACAGCCATGTCATGCACATCGTTTCAAACGTCACAGGCAAACTCGCGGCAGAGCATGATGCGATTGATGCACTGTTTGCGGGCTTCCCGGCCGGCACCGTATCCGGCGCGCCCAAGGTGCGCGCCTGTGAAATCATCGCCGAGCTCGAACCGGAAACTCGCGGCGCCTATGCAGGCGGTGTCGGCTATTTTTCACCGGACGGAAGCATGGACAGCTGCATCGTTTTGCGTACGGCAGTTGTCAAAGACGGCACCATGCATATTCAGGCAGGTGCCGGAATCGTAGCAGACAGCGACCCGGCCTATGAGCAGCGCGAGTGCGAGGCCAAGGCTGGCGCCCTGTTCGCGGCTGCCAAGGAAGCCGTCGAACGGGCTGATGAGCCCGGTTTTGGGCAATAATTTGGGGGCAATCTAGATGAGTGTGTTGATCGCCTTTGTCTGGGCCAATGCGCTGACCATCATCTCATGGGTTATTCGCATCGGCGCCCTTATCCTGGTGCCATTTCGCCGGTCTCCGGCAGCCGCCCGCGGTTGGCTCTTGCTGTTCTTTATTGCCCCGCTACCGGCCTTGCTGCTGTTCCTCATTCTCGGCTCGTCTCAGCACCCCAAGCGCCGCCGCAAGCTGTTTGAAAAACTGCCAGACATTTTGCGGCGTTCGGTTGCCGATGCAGGAATTGCGACCGGCGAGGCACGGGCCCAGCTGCCCAGCAATGTCGAGCCGATCAGCGCGTTGGCGAGCGGCCTTGCCGGACTGCCTCCGGTCGCAGGAAATGAAATCGAATTGCTCGAAGACTATGGCAATGCAATTGACGCACTGGTCACCGAAATCGATCGGGCCGAACATCATGTCCATCTCCAATATTATATCTTTGCCGACGATGCGACGGGCCGCAAAATAGCCGAAGCCGTCGAACGAGCCTGTAAGCGCGGCGTCACCTGTCGTGTATTGATCGATGCCCTGGGATCGCTCAAATGGAGCAAGGCCGTTCTCGCCCGTCTCCATGCAGCAGGGATCGAAGCGCACCGTATCTTGCCCCTGGGCATGCGCAGAAATGCATCGCGACTGGACCTCAGAAATCACCGCAAGATTGCCGTTATCGATGGACACGTCGGGTTTACCGGATCGCAGAATATTGTGAACGCCCAGCCAAGCCCAGGCAGCCCGTCCAATGTTGAACTGGTGATACGGGTGACCGGGCCCGTGGTCAGCGAGCTCCAGGCGGTGTTTCTGGGTGATTGGTACCTTGAAAGCGGCGCAGTGCTGGAGGGAGACAAAATCTTCTCACCAGCAAGCGCTGAAGGTTCCATCTCCGCGCAATTTGTACCCAGCGGACCGGATTATCCGATAGGCGGGATCGACCTGTTGTTCGTCGCGGCGATGAACCTGGCGCGCGAAGAAATCGTGATTGTCACGCCCTATTTTATTCCCAACGGCGCATTGATCTCGGCAATGACAAGTGCGGCTTTACGTGGTGTGAAGGTTCGCATCATGGTCTCGCGCTATCTGGATGGATATCTCGTCGGCTTTGCGCAGCGATCCTATTATGCTGAGCTGTTGCGGTCGGGTGTCGAAATCCATCTCTATGAATCCGGCTTTGTGCACGCCAAGCATATGCGGATCGACCGGAACCTATCGGTCATCGGGTCCTGCAACATGGACGAGCGGTCGTTCCGGCTCAACGCAGAAGCCAGTATGCTGTGTTACGGACCGGAAATTGCTGATCGCGTTGCGTCGGTGGAGCAGCGCTATTTTGATAGCGCCACACAACTTGAAAAGGGCGAATGGGCGCAACGATCGCTAATCACCAAGGCATTGGAAAACAGCGCGCGACTGCTCAGCGATTTGCTCTAATCAGCGGCTTAGGATTCCAACAGCCTCGGGCCATATTCCTCAAGCTTGGCTCGGATCGCGCCAGCAAAGGGTTGTAGCAAGGTTGGCAAATCGAACGTCGCGACAACCACATCGTCCATCACATCCAGACGGCAGCCCAGCCGCTGGCCGAGCGCCTCGATCGTGAAAAAGGCGACATCTTCTTCCCAGCGCTTTTCGCTGACCACACCGCCGGGAATGGCTTCGGCAAAGCCGTCCATTCCCTCAGCGATGCGGCGATGGGCTTCTACCCGCCCGAGTTGATGGGCGATATTTGCGGTTATCGTCTCGCTCATCGCCCTTCCCTCGTTACCAGATCTTCACGCGATCTTCGGGTGCGATGTACATCGCATTGTCCGGACCGACATTGAACGCCTCGTACCAGGCGTCGATATTCGGAACCACGCCATTGGTGCGATATTCCATCGGGCTGTGCGGATCGGTGATGATACGCTCGCGCAGAGCATTCTCACGGATCAGCCCGCGCCACACTTGTGCCCAGCTGAGGAAGAAGCGCTGATCGCCGGTCAGGCCGTCGATAACTGGCGGTTCGCCATGTTCTGCGACATAGCGGCGATAAGCCGAGTAAGCCATTTCAAGCCCGCCCAGATCGCCGATATTCTCACCCATGGTCAGATCGCCGTTAACGTTCAGTCCGGGGATCGGTTCGAACCCGCTATATTGCGTTCCGAGCCGGCCGGAGCGTTCTTCAAATGCCGTTGCCGTCGCCTCGGTCCACCAGTCGCGAATGCGACCCGTGCCATCAAACTGGCGACCTTGATCGTCAAAGCCATGGCCAATCTCATGGCCGATCACGCCGCCAATCGCGCCATAATTGACCGCCGGATCCGCATTGGGATCGAAGAAGGGCGGCTGCAGGATCGCGGCCGGGAAGGTGATCTGGTTCAACAGCGGATTGTAATAGGCATTCACCGTCTGCGGGTTCATTGCCCATAGCGAACGATCAACCGGATTGGGCAGCCGTTCCAGATCAAGGTCAAAGGCAAATTGCTGCGCGCGGATTGCATTGCCCAGCAGATCATCGCGCCGGACTTCCAGCGCGGAATAGTCGATCCAGTTTTCCGGATGACCGATCCGCGGTTCGAACGCTTCAAGCTTGGACAACGCCTCGGTGCGGGTCGCCTCATCCATCCAGTCGCTATTCTCGATCCGCTCCTGCAGGGCAGCGCGCAGGTTCACGATCAACTCGGACATCTGGCGCTGTGCTTCGGCTGGATAGTGGCGATCGACATAGATCTGACCGATTGCTTCGCCGACATTGCCATTCACAAAGGACACACCGCGTTTCCAGCGTTCGCGCTGCTCCGGCGTATCGCGCAATGTGCGGCCGAAAAATTCGAACTGTGCCTGATCGAAGGCGCGCGGCAGGAATTGCGCATTATCGTTGATGAAGTGGAAGGTCAGATATTCCTTCCATGTATCAAGCGGAACGCTTTCGAGCATTTCACCAGCCGCCGTAATAGCCGTCGTTTCCGCTGCCACGACGGTATCGACGCTGGCAAAACCCATCCCGTCCAGCCAGTTCGCCCAGTCAAATTGCGGAGCGAGTTCGGCAAGCTGTTCCCGGCTCATCGGGTTGTAAATCTGCTGGATATCGCGCTGGCGAGCCGGCTCCCACTGGCTCTCGGCCATCTGGGTTTCGAGCGCCATGATCCGATCGGCCCGCGCTTCGCCATCGGCAATTCCGGCAAGCTCGTGGAGCTGGATAATGTAAGCGCGATAGGCCGCGCGGAACGCGACATATTCTTCGTCTTCATTCAGATAATAATCGCGATTCGGCATGCCCAGCCCGCCTTGGCCGGCAAAGGCGATATAGCGCGAAGGATCGGCCGGATCCGGAATCGTGCCAACGCCGACCGGGCTTGAATAGCCGACCGAACCAAATAGTTCGAGCAGTCCGGCGCGATCTTCAACTGCATCGATCCGCGCCAGGTAAGGCGCGAGCGGCGCGGTGCCGCGTGCTTCTACAGCATCGACATCCATCCAGGACCCGTAGAAATCTCCAACCATCTGCCCGACTGGGCCAGCGGCGGCCGGATCGGCGGCAAGGTCGGTCAAAATGGCGAGAACCTGCTGTTCTGCGCTTTCCCGCAGGATATCGAACGATCCGTAACGTGAGCGATCGCCGGGCATCTCGGTATTGTCCATCCAGGTTCCGCCGGCATAGCGATAGAAATCGTCACCCGGATTGATGCTCAGGTTGCGCGCCTCGAGGTCGACACCCCAGCTTCCAATTTCAGCGCTGCCAGATGCGGGCGTTGCCGCTTCGGCCGTTTCGGCATGGTGATCGGCAAGGGCGGGTGTCGCGGTGGCAACGGCAAGTGCCGATGCGGCGGCAAGGACGAGAGAACGGGTGAGCATAAATTACTCCTGAAAGTCTGAATGGTCAGCAAAATGAAATTTTCTTCTGGTGCATTACCTAACTAGTACAGCGGAGTTCTGCAAGCGAACGCCATCCATCTGCGAATGACAGGTCTTGGCGGCACCGGACGAAGCGGATAGGCAGGCCCGCATGATCCTGGTTATCGACAATTATGACAGCTTTACCTGGAACCTTGTCCATTATCTGCGCGAATTGGGCGCAGAAACCGATGTTGTACGCAATGATGCGATATCCGCCGGGCAAGCGATTTCCTCCGGGGCATCGGCGTTTTTGATCTCGCCGGGTCCCTGCACTCCGAATGAGGCTGGCATCAGCCTGGATCTGGTCGCCGCCTGTGCTGAGGCTCAAAAACCCGTGCTGGGCGTGTGCCTAGGGCACCAATCGATCGGCCAGCATTTCGGTGGCCGGGTCATTCAAGGCGGATTGATGCACGGGAAAACTTCGGCCGTGGAGCATGATGGTTCTGGCGTGTTCACCGATCTCCCCTCCCCGTTCACAGCGACCCGCTATCATTCATTGATTGTTCCGGAAGATGGCCTGCCGGAGTGCTTGAAGATCAATGCGCGCGGGCCGGACGGCACCGTGATGGGCTTCCGCCACGAAAGCCTGCCGATCCATGGCGTCCAGTTTCACCCCGAAAGCATTGCGACAGAGCATGGCCATGCGCTGCTCGCCAATTTCATGCGGCTCGCGGGTTTGACACCCGCAAAGATCAGCGACGCCGCTTAATCCTCCAAACAATCCGGCAGCGGCGCGCCGATCTGGCCCGATGGCCGCGCGACATCGAAATTCGGATGGAAACAGGTGGCAAGGGTCGCTCGCCCACCGGCTTGAAACACGGCATCCGCTGCCGCTTGCACCCGATCGAAACGCGTATTGGCTGACGGCAAAAGGAACAAGGTGCCAGCTCCGCTAGTGGTGTCGCCCGGCACGGCGATTATCTCACTGCCCAAGTCTTCAAGCGGAACATCACGACCCGATACTCGGATTTCGCCACTCTCGCCTAGCGCGGTAACGACGCGCTGGGGGTTGCCCTCAACATCGGGTATCTCGAACAAGAAATTCACTTCGATATTCGAATCAATTGTGCGCAAAGTTCCGCCGGCAATACCGGTCGAGCGCGCAACGCCCACAGCGATCGACGTGCAATGAAAGGCAGCATCGGCCGCCGCTTCGAACCGAAGAATTGGAATATCATCTTCGACCATATTGTAGACGCCGCCATTTTGATCGATGGCATCACTCATCACGACGACAGCGCGAACGCCAATACCGTCAGAAGAGAGTGGCTGCCCATTCCAGGCAAAGGTGCAGTTGCCGGGCGTCCCCGACACGGTAATGGTCGCGGCCACGCCGCCAGTATCAACCGGTAACACCTCTTCGGTTTGCGGCTCGATTTCACCGCCACATCCAGAGGTCACCAATAGCGCCGCCAGACCCAGAAATGTGATTACCCTCATCACTTGTCTCCATGATTGCCATGCCAGCGACCTGATGCATGGTCATAGCATATCTGCCCGCCGCTGTGTGCGGGACCTTTCACTCGAGCAGATTTTCTATCTGGCCTTTCCGGTCGCCCCATGCTTTGAGGCCGCCCCATGACCATTTTGCCCGATCCCACCAAGCCGCTCTCCGAAGACGATGCTTACCAGGCCTTTGCAGACATGCTGGATGGCAAGCCAAGCGAAGAGGAAATCGAGCATTTCCTCACCACGATGACCGAGCGCGATGAAACCGCGATTGAGATTGCGGCGGCTGCGACCGCGATGCGCGAGCGCCTGATTGCGATCAACGCACCGCCAGGCGCAATCGATGTGTGCGGTACCGGCGGTGATGGCCAGCATACGTTGAACGTTTCTACTGCCGTATCGATCTTGGTCGCGTCGCTCGGCGTGCCGGTAGCAAAGCACGGCAATCGCGCTGCATCAAGCAAGGCGGGTGCATCCGACACGCTGGAGGCCCTCGGCATCGATCTCGATCATGCCGGTAAGGTCGCAGAGCGCAGTCTTGCCGATCTAGGCATCTGCTTTCTCCATGCGGCGAACCATCATCCGGCGATGGGCCGAATTACTCCGATCCGCAAACGCATTGGCAAGCGCACGATTTTCAACCTTATGGGTCCGATCTCCAATCCGGCTGGCGTGAAACGACAGCTAATCGGTATTGCCCGCCCTAACTATGTCACGGTTTACTGGGCAGCGTTGCGCCAACTGGGCGCTGAATGCGCGATGGTAGTGTCCGGCGAAGAAGGTTTGGACGAGCTTTCCATCTCGGGCCCGAGCCGGATCCGCAGCTTTGGCGGGGTCGATGTTGGAGACAGCGTCACGCCCGACATTGCGGGACTCGCCGAATATCCAATCGAAGCCATTCGCGGCGGCGATCCCGAGTTTAACGCGGCGGCCCTGCGTCGATTGCTGGATGGTGAAGATGGCGGTTATCGGAGCGCTGTACTCCTGAACACAGCAGGCGCATTGCTCGTGGCCGGACAGGTAGGTGGCTGGGAACATGGTGTCGCAAAAGCGGCGACGGCCATCGACGATGGTGCCGCCAAAGATTTGCTCGACCGCTGGATCGACTATCGATGAGCGACAAGCTAGCCGAAATCTGCGCCGTGAAGCGGGATGAGGTTGCGCGCCGTAAATCCGCAGTTTCGCTCGCGGATATGGAACGGCAAGCGGCTGGGCAGGATAGCCCCCGTGGTTTCTTGCTAGCACTCAAGGCCAAGGCTGATACTGGCTATGCGTTGATCGCGGAAGTGAAGAAGGCGAGCCCGTCCAAAGGGCTCATCCGCGAAGATTTCGATCCGCCGTCCCATGCTGCTGCCTATGAAGCCGGTGGTGCGGCCTGTCTCTCCGTGCTGACAGACGAAGCCTATTTCCAGGGATCGGATGCCTATCTGATTGCTGCACGATCGGCTTGCACCCTCCCTGCCCTGCGCAAGGATTTCATGGTCGATCCCTGGCAAGTTACCGAAGCACGCGCGCTTGGTGCCGATGCGATCCTGATCATTGTGGCCGCTCTTGATGATGCGGCCATGGCTGAGATCGAAGATGCCGCTCTGGATCTTGGCATGGATGTGCTGGTGGAAGTGCATAACGAATCCGAACTTGATCGCGCTCTGGCCCTGCAATCGACGTTGATCGGCATCAACAATCGCGACCTCAAACAGTTCACCACCGATCTCTCGACGAGCGAACGGCTGGCCGCCCGCGTTCCGGATACGCATTTCCTCGTGTCCGAAAGCGGCATTGCGACGAAGGAGGATTGCGATCGGCTGGCCGAGAGCGGCATTCGCGCTTTCCTGGTTGGTGAATCATTGATGCGACAGGCGGATGTCGAAAGTGCCACTCGCATGCTATTGACCGGCCATGGCTGATCTGACGCATATTGATGAAAGCGGCGCGGCTCGCATGGTGGACGTGTCCGACAAGTCCGGCACGGCGCGCGAAGCGACGGCGACCGGGCGTATCACCATGTCGAGCGAGGCGGTGTCTGCCATTCGCGACGGCAATGTAAAGAAAGGCGATGTTCTCGGTACGGCACGCGTGGCCGGGATCATGGCCGCCAAAAAGACGAGCGAATTGATCCCGCTCTGCCATCCTTTGGCACTGTCTGGCGTCACGCTTGATCTGGCGCTCGACGAGGCCAGCGTCACAGCCACCGCCACGGTCAAAACAACCGACCGAACCGGCGTCGAGATGGAAGCACTTACCGCCGTGTCGGTCGCGCTCCTCACAGTATATGACATGGCCAAGGCATTGGATCGGGGCATGGTGATCGGCGAAACGCGGCTGCTCGCCAAGTCCGGAGGCCGATCGGGCGACTGGACGGCCGAATGAGCGGCCTGCTTCCCGTTGAGGACGCACAAAAGCGCCTGCTTGCGCTGGCCGCACCTGTAGAGACCGAAACTGTGCCGATTGCCGCTGCTGCGGGCCGCTGGCTAGCGGAAAGTATTGTCGCTCGGCGGACGCAGCCGGCGGTCAATCTGTCAGCCATGGACGGCTATGCGATCCGCTTTGATGAACGCCCGGGTCCATGGACAGTCGTCGGTGAGAGCGCGGCAGGCCGGCCGTTCGACCAGACATTGGAGCCGGGAGAAGCTGCCCGCATCTTTACTGGCGCGGCCATGCCCGCGGGGGCTGACACTGTGCTCGTGCAAGAAGAAGCCGACCGCGATGGCGACACTCTCCGCATGACCGGCGAAGGTCCGTCTGGACAGGGCGGCAATGTGCGGTGTGCGGGTCGCGATTTCGCCGATGGCGACATATTGCTCCAACAGGGTGTCAGGCTGACATCTCCGGCGCTCGCATTGGCGATTGCCGGCGGGCATGGGGAACTCGCCGTTCGCCGCCCTATTAGCGTGGCGTTGATTTCGACTGGCGATGAGCTGGTTCCCGCTGGCGTATCCACCAGTGCCGCCCAGCTGCCCGCATCGAACGGACCGATGCTCGTCGCGCAGCTCGGCGGTCTGCCTGTAACAATCAATGATCTCGGTATCGTCGCTGATACGCGTGAGGCACTATCGGACGCGCTGGACGCGGCATCCGGTTCGGACATCATCGTGACCATCGGCGGGGCATCGGTTGGCGATCATGATCTGGTCCGGCCCGTTCTTGAAGCAGCAGACGCATCGATCGATTTCTGGCGCATCGCGATGAAGCCCGGGAAGCCGCTCATGGCCGGCACGCTAAATGGTTCGGTTGTACTTGGCCTGCCCGGCAACCCCGCCTCGGCATTTGTCACGGCCAAGCTCTTCCTTGAGCCAATGATTGCGCATCTGTCTGGTGCGTCCAGTCCGCTTCCCCAGCTTCAGTCGGCAACGCTGGGTGCAGCCATGCCGGCGGTGGGAAAGCGAACGGAATTCGTCCGCGGTCGCTGGGATGGTGGGCGGGTACGCCCGCTCGATCAGCAAAGTAGCGCAGCGTTGAATGCGCTCGCCCAGGCCGAACTGTTGATCCGCCGCCCTGCGGACGGTGAAGCTGCCGAGCCAGGTCATCCAGTGGACATCCTTCCGCTCGCTTGACAGCGAATCTTTTGTTTCCTACACGTTCCCCGTTCGTTCCATAATGGAACAAAAATGGAGGAGACGAAGGCAATGCTGACAAAGAAACAGCATGAGCTGCTGATGTTTATCCACGACCGTTTGGCCGAAACCGGCATTTCTCCCTCATTCGAGGAAATGAAGGATGCGCTTGATCTCAAATCAAAATCGGGTGTCCATCGGCTAATTTCGGCGCTTGAGGAACGAGAGTTTATTCGTCGTCTTCCCAATCGCGCGCGCGCCCTTGAAATTGTCCGCATGCCGGATCAATCGGGTGCTGCTGTCACGCCAATTTCCGCCGCTCCGAAGCTCATGCCGGTCGCGGCGAATGACGTGCTCGATCTGCCCCTCCATGGACGGATCGCTGCCGGTCAGCCGATCGAAGCCATTGAAGGCCAGGAAAGCTTGAGTGTACCGGCCGCCTTTCTCGGTAGCGGGGAGCATTATGCCCTCGAAGTTGCCGGAGACTCGATGGTCGACGAAGGCATTCTAGACGGCGATTATGCGCTGATCCGCAAGGTGAGCACGGCGCGCGAGGGCGAGATTGTTGTCGCCCTGATCGACCAGAGCGAAGCCACGTTGAAAACCTTCCGTCACGAAGGTTCGATGGTGCGGCTCGATCCTGCCAACCGCAACTACGAACCGCAGCGTTATGCGCCGGAACAGGTTGCGATTCAGGGAACTCTCGCGGGCTTGCTGCGCCGCTACTGAGATCTCCGCCACGGCCGATCGTCGCCGGGCGTAAGGACGGTTTCAATATGTGCCGGCGAAAGCCGGATCGCGAGGCCTCCTGCCTCCTGCAGAAAGCCCCTGTCGGCGAGCAGCCAGCGCGGCGTGCACCCGTCCGGCATACGCCGATCGCTCACCACGATATCCGCAGCTGAACATTCCGCCATGAGTTCGGGATAGGGCAGATAATAGCTGCTGCGCGTGGCAAAGATCCTCCACTGGCGTCCGCCTGACCATATCGTGGTACGGCAGCTATCGGGATTGCACCAGGCGGTCGGTAGATCGTCGAGCGCTCCAGCCTCGCTCTCCAGACCCGATGTTTCGTTGAAGATGTCGCGCACATAATCGCCAGCGCGCGGCCTCAATAGTGCAAGACGCCCATCCGCTTGCCGTATCGCCATATGCTGACCATCGCCGGTGACGAGAATGTCCGGTGCTGGCGAAACTAACGCCCAAGCGCCGCCGAACATAACTATAGGCAACCCCCAGTACCGCCACGCACTCTTCCAGAGCAGGAACCAGAGCCCGCCAATGATCATCGCCACATAGGCAGTGATGGGCATCGACGGGAGCAGAGCCACTGCGCCGGGCGTCTCGGATACTGAATGGGCCAGGGTCATGAGCAGGCTGAGCGCTTGTCCCACGATCCACCAAACCGGCGCGCCAAGGCCAAACATATCGAGGAACAGCGCGAGAGCCTCCAATGGTATGATCACGAAGCTCGTCAATGGAATGGCGATGATATTGGCGAGCGCGCCATACAGGCCAGCCTTGTTGAAATGATACAAGGCGATCGGCATCAGAGCGATCTCAACGACAATGCCGGTCAGCAACAGGCCGAGCGTGAAACGCCCCACTTTGGCGAAAAACCGTTCATCACGCCGCGACAGGAGCCGTTTTACACGCGGATGCTCGTGCAAAGCGACAATCGCAGTCACGGCCGCAAAACTCAGCTGGAAACTTGGCCCAACTAACGTCTCCGGCCAAAGCAACAGCACAATCAGCGCGCCCGTCGCCACCAGGCGCAAGGTAATCGCATCCCGCCCCATCGCCACCCCGATGAGTATCAGCATGGCTGCGATGCAGGCGCGAACGGTCGGCACCTGAGACCCGGTGAACAGAGTGTAGGCAAGGCCTGCCAAGGCTCCTGCCCCCGCCGCGATGACGATAAGAGGTAGATTCAGCGCCAGTCTTGGGCTGAGAGCCAATGTCTTGAGCACCAACAACATCGCCACACCGATCACCGCCGTCACATGCAGTCCGCTGATCGCCAGAAGATGCGCGAGGCCACTGCGCCGCATCGCATCCGCATCCTCTTCGGCAATCCGTCCGCGATCGCCGGTGGCCAGTGTCGCGGCGATTGCACCTTCTCGCCCCCCAACGCGGTCCGCAACATGCGCAGCGAGCCGCGTGCGTTGCGCTTCCAACCAACCGCGCCAGCTGCCGCCCTCGGCTTCCCGGACGATCCGCACGTCGCCCCATGCGCGGCCCGTCGCGCCGATCCCATCAAACCAGGCGCGCTGGGAAAAATCATAGGCTCCGGGAACTGCCGCGCGCGGAGGCGGCATCAAGCGCGCCTCAAGCGCAACCCATGCGCCCGCCGCCAGCCCGTCCGGTGCTGCATCTTCATCAATATTCACGCGAAACTGCACCGGTAGGGATGTGTCGCTCGGAGATCTAAGTCGCAGGCGTATGCTCTGGCGCGCGGGCAGATGCTCGACGGAAACAACCTGGGCGGTGAAGTCGCTCGCCACTGGCCGGCCAAGCGTTTCGGTGTCGGTCCGTTCAGCGCGTATCCAGATGAGGATACAGCCCAGCGCCATCATCATCGCCGCAATCCCGGCGATCCGCACAATCCGCAATCCCTGTCCCAACGCAAAGCAAGCGCAGGCAACAGCCAATGCGAGCATGATGAATGCAATCCAGGCCGAACGGTCAGCCAGCGCGAACCAGCTGGCAATTCCACACCCTAAAGCCACTGGCAGCCAAAGCGGTATCTGGTCGCGCTCAAGCTGCAATCGATCTTCTATTCCGGACACCAGACGCACCAGCGCCGATTGTCGCCCGGCAGGGGCTATGCTAGTCCGCGCTCCCAATATTCCCCGCATAATAGCAGTCTTGGAGATCGCGCCCATGAGCGCAATAGAAAAAGCCGTTAATAATGAAGGTGTTGTGACCCGTTTCGCCCCTTCACCAACCGGATATTTGCATATTGGCGGTGCGCGAACCGCCCTTTTCAACTGGCTTTTTGCCCGCCACCATGGCGGTCAGTTCAAGCTGCGCATTGAAGATACGGACCAGGCACGCTCTACCGATGATGCGATCGAGAAGATTCTCGATGGTATGCGTTGGCTCGGCCTCGATTGGGACGGCGACGAGATCTATCAATTCTCCCGCGCGGACCGGCATGTCGAAGTTGCCAACGCGCTGCTCGAAAGCGGCAATGCCTATCGCTGCTATGCGACGCCGGAAGAACTGGCGGAGATGCGCGAGCAACAGCGCGCGGCGAAACAACCGATCCGATATGATAATCGTTGGCGGGATCGCGATCCATCGGAAGCCCCTGACGGCGCGCCGTTCGTTATTCGCCTCAAGACGCCGATCGAAGGCGAAACGATAATCGAAGACGCGGTGCAAGGCCGGGTGAAAGTCCGCAACCAGGAGATCGACGATTTCGTCATGCTACGCGGCGACGGAACGCCAACTTATATGCTCGCGGTTGCCGTTGATGATCATGACATGGGCGTCACCCATGTGATCCGTGGTGACGATCATCTCAACAATGCATTCCGTCAACGCGCGCTGATCGATGCGATGGGCTGGCCCCAAAAGATCTACGCCCATGTGCCGCTGATCCACGGTCCCGATGGCGCCAAGCTATCCAAGCGCCACGGCGCTCTGGGTGTTGAAGCCTATCGCGATGAGATGGGAATGCTGCCAGAAGCCGTTTTCAACTATCTCCTGCGCCTCGGGTGGGGCCATGGCGATGACGAGATAATCAGTCAGGAACAGGCTATCGAATGGTTTGATCTTGATGGGGTCGGCAAGTCTGCAGCGCGGTTTGACGTAAAGAAGCTAACGAACCTCAACGGCCACTATATTCGAGAGTCCGACAATGCCCGGCTTGCTGATCTGGCAACACCGGCAATTGCCGCCGATTTGGGCCGTGATATTACCGATGAAGAGCTTGAATTGCTGCAACGCAGCATGGAAAGCATCAAGCCTCGGGCCAAGTCTGTCGCCGATTTGGGTGCCAGTGCGACATTTTTATTTCGCACTCGCCCCCTAAATCTGGACGAGAAGGCTCAAATGCTGCTACAGGATGAGGCGCCGGCGTTGCTCGCCGATCTATTGCCACATCTTGAAGGGGTGGCGGAATGGTCGGAAGACAGGCTGGATACCGCCGTCAGGGACTTTGCCGACGCCCGCGAACTCAAGCTGGGCAAGGTTGCGCAACCCCTGCGCGCGGCGCTGACCGGAAGTGCGACATCGCCGGGAATTTTCGATGTGCTTTTGCTCCTCGGTCGTGAGGAGTCATTGGCGCGGATCGCCGATCAGGCGGCATAGCAGGAGCGAATATATGGGTGACAACAGCGCTAAACTCTCGGTTAATGGCAATGAGCATGAATATAGCGTGGATTCGGGCACGGTCGGCCCGGACGTCGTCGATATTCGCAAGCTTTACGCCGAGACAGGCCTGTTCACCTTCGATCCCGGCTTCAAATCGACTGCCAGTTGTGAATCCGGTCTGACCTATATCGATGGTGGCAAGGGTATCCTGCTCCATCGCGGCTATCCGATCGAACAGCTCGCCGAACAGTCGAGCTTCATGGAAGTCGCCTATCTGCTCCTCAACGGCGAGCTTCCCGGACAGCAAGAATTTGTCGATTTCGAGCGGACGATCACGCTGCACACGATGGTGCATGAGCAATTGAAGACGCTCTATAACGGCTTCCGCCGCGATGCTCACCCGATGGCCATCATGTGCGGTGTCGTTGGTGCGCTATCTGCATTTTATCACGATTCGACAGATATTTCCGACCCTGAGCAGCGCACTATAGCCTCGCATCGGATGATCGCAAAAATGCCGACGATTGCGGCGATGGCCTATAAATATGCGATCGGTCAGCCATTCCTCTATCCGGATAATGACCTGTCCTACACCGGCAATTTCCTGCGCATGACGTTCGGCGTTCCGGCTGAAGAATATGAGGTCAATCCGATCATCGAAGATGCGATGGACAAGATCTTCATCCTGCATGCCGATCACGAGCAGAATGCATCCACCTCGACAGTCCGCCTGGCCGGATCGTCAGGTGCCAATCCCTTCGCGTGTATTGCTGCCGGCATCGCTTGCCTCTGGGGTCCCGCTCATGGCGGTGCCAATGAAGCGGCGCTCAACATGCTCCGCGAAATCGGCACGCCAGACCGTATTCCGGAATATATCAAGCGCGCCAAGGACAAAGACGATCCGTTCCGCCTGATGGGCTTTGGCCACCGCGTCTATAAGAATTTCGATCCGCGCGCGAAGGTCATGAAGAAGACGGCCACTGAAGTGCTCGACACTTTGGGCGTCGACGATCCGATCTTCGATGTAGCGCGCGAGCTTGAGAAAATCGCGCTTGAAGATGATTATTTCATCGAGAAGAAGCTGTACCCGAATGTCGATTTCTATTCGGGTGTAATCCTGTCAGCCATCGGCTTCCCGACGACGATGTTCACGGTGCTGTTTGCACTTGCCCGCACGGTTGGCTGGGTAGCGCAGTGGAACGAGATGATCTCGGATCCCGCACAAACCATCGGTCGCCCGCGTCAGCTGTATACCGGCCCGGAACAGCGCGACTATGTGCCGATTGGCAGCCGCTAAACTCTAAGCGTCGACTGGCAGGGTCAGCACAAAGCGGGCGCCCTGTCCGCGGGCACTATCGACATCGATATCGCCGCCCATTGCGCGCGCAAGTCGCCGCGCAATGTAAAGACCGAGCCCGGTGCCCGGTTCACTGGCCGATAGCCGTTCGAATTTCTCAAAAATGCGAGGCTGATCCTCAGCCGATATTCCGCGTCCCTGATCAGCAACGATCACCGCTGCAAGATCGCCCTCGCTCTCGCATCGGATCCAGACCTGGCTATCCTCCGGGGCAAAGCGCACAGCATTGCCCACCAGGTTCACCAAAATCTGGAGCACCCGCTTATAGTCAGCGCGTGCCGGCAAAGATTCGTCATCTGCCGGTTGGTCGATACGGATTTTCTTTTCGCTGGCGCGCACCGAAAGCAAGCCGGCGGCATCACGAGCGATATCGGCGAGATCGATATCTTGCACTTCGGGCGTAAAATCTGGTCGCTCAACAGCCTGGAGATCGACAAGGTCATCGATCAGCCCAAGCAAGTGGCGTCCGGCGCGCGAGATATCGCCCGCATATTCGGCATAGTCGCCACGGATCGGCCCCTCGAGCTGCGCCTCGATACTGTGTGCACTGGCCACGATCCGGTCGAGCGGCGCCCGCAGCGCGCGGTCGATCTGGCGCCCGAAGGCATCCGGAATTTCGGCATCATTTGCGGCAGGTTGAACGGCAACAGCCTCTGCAGCCTGCGCAGTTGCGGTACCGCGAAATCCTCCAAAGCGTCCAGCTCCGTCAATCAAGGGAACCGCCGTCAGCTCAACCCGCTGATCTCCATCGGGGCGAAGCACTGCCTCTTGCCGCGCAAACCGACGATGCTCAGCCAGGGCGTTGAGAATCGGGAGCGCGCCATCAACGCCTTCGACAAAGCGAAACAGCCCGGTAAGCGGTTGGCCAATATAGGGATCGAGCGACCCTAATGCGGCCTCGGCATCCGGTGACAACGCCGTCAGTCGCAACGCATGGTCGGTCTCCCAAAGCCAATCTGCATCTGCCCGCAAAAAATCATGGTCTCGCAAGCCGTCATTGCCGCCCTCAGGTGAGATTGGGTCCCGCTCGACCCATCCGCCAATCGCGAGCTTAACCCCTTCGCTATCGGGCTCGGCTTGAATGTGTAGCTCAACATCGCGATCACCCTTCGCCGCAATGACGCTGCGCGACACGGCGACGCCCAGCCTTTCCGCTAGTTTTGCAAGAGCCGCAATTTGCGGAATTGCGAGGCTGCCACCCGGCACTCCGCCTGCACCCTCGTGAAGATCTTCCAACAGGGGATCAGCAGCAACAAGGCATCCCTGATTGTCGACCCGTCCAACGGACACGGCATTTGAGGCTCCGAAATCCGTCATGACGATGCGCCTCGATTGGCGGACGAGAGGTACGACAGGGCACTGCGATAGGCCGGATCTACCCGCCATGCCCGCATCGCCTCCTCAACATTCGTCGCGTCCAGCGTATCATATGTTTCGATCCACGCCGCGGCGTGATTGTCGGCCGTAGCTTCGTCTTGCGAAACTGCCCTGCTTATCATGGTCACTAACTGGGAAGCGGTATCGCGATCGACACCGATGGATTTGAGCAAAACCATATGCGTCGCCACATCGGGCATGGATATCATGTCCCAGGCCGCTTCGAACTCAATCTCAGCACGCACGGCCACCATCGCGACATAGAGATGCAGCCGCGCCCCGTGCACGGCTTCAACCCATAGTGAGGGATCGACAGATCCAGCATCTTGCAACGCAGTCGCAAGTGTTTCGGCAGCGACGGCAAGCGCTGAAGTGTCATCATGCTCGGCAACCATTGCGCCCGCCACCAAGGTAACAACGGTTTCAAGCCGCGCCTGATCGAGCTCGTCAAACCGCTTTCCATAATCGCGAATTGCCGCAGCGATTGTCCATATCAACCGACGGGCAACAGGCTCAGGTAAATCAGCCCGGCCAAGACGCGGGTCATCGAAGCGATCATTGGATCGACTCTCAGCAATCAATAGATTCATTGCGCTTGCCGAGATTGCAGGTTCGGTGTGTTCGGTCAGCTGCTCGATTACTGAGTCTTCGGCGACACTCCCGAAGCGTCGCAAGTAACGGATGATCGTATAGGCTCGGGCACGCTGCACCAGTAGCTTGGCCAGTTCGGTGTCATCAGGCAGCTCGGCGGCCGAAAGCGCCGGCCAGGCAATTGCGATATGGGGTGCGCTCAACGATGCGGTGAATTCTTCAACGGTCTCCAAATCGGGTGAGGCCAAGATACGGGCGCGCAGCTCTTGCTCGATCTGTTCGACCAAGCCGAGCAGCATCTCCCGAATTACCCGGCGTTCGACTTCGCTGAGCCGCACAACCTCTGGCCGCATCAGGGCCGCAATGGACAAATACCCACTAAATGATCGGCCATAGGACGCGCGCGCGGCCGCCGCGAGCAACGCAGCAGCGCGCTCGTCGGCAGTTTCCGGGGCAGAATTGGCCGGATCAGACATGGCAGAGACATAGCCGAAACGTCGTTAAGACCGTGCTAATCTTGTTTCAGGAGCTCAGTCTCGGTTGCGAACGCCCTCTCTGATGATATTTTGCTGTAATATCAGTGTGATATAGGCATAAATTACGACCGCGATAGGCCAGTAATACCAGAGAGCAGCTGCGGCAAATGGAATTATCAGCCAAATCGCCGCGTTTCCGTCGGCCAGCCAGGGCATCAAACGGCTCTCAAAATTGGGAAATTTGCGGATCTGAACGCTCGCACGTCGTGCCAGAACGAGCAGCAAGATCGCCATGATTGCCATCACTGGATAGGCTGCTTCTCCTGTTTCGGCCCAAGCAAGACTGCCCATGGCCAACATCGCGGTCGCCTGGGCAAAGCCGCGCACCGCTCGCAGCTCCCAGCTGCCCTCATAATCGCGCAGCTGGGCGAGATCGATACGGCCAGCAATGGCATCAATCGGACCGGCGAGCAGCAGCAAGATCAGCCCGGTCCAAAGCCACGTCATCCAGATTGCCGCTGCCCCTGCCGCGGTAAGAAGGATCGCGAAGCCGCGAAGCCAAATCGCGTCCAACCGACGATCGAGAAGCATCGGCGCAACGCGTATCGCAATCGGGCCATAGAGAAACCGCTCGGGCCAACTTTCAACCTGGACGCTGTTTCGCCGCAACATGGTATGCCCGGCATCGCGGCTATCATCCTTGCCCTCGGCCAGCAGGACGGCTTCACTCGCGTCGACGACAACACCGGCATCGCCATCTACTGGCAGAAAGTCTGCTCCGCCCTGAACAATCCTCCGCATCAGGGTTGATTGCAGATCCCACTCACCGAGCATCTGCGCCGTCGCGGCAACGCTCTCGACCGTCGTCAGCGCAAGTCCCGCCCATCGGTGGCTGGCATCGACGCGCTCAAACTCCGTATTGTCTGGTGTGTCGGCGACAACCAAAATGGTCGGCGCTGTCCGCGCTGCCATCGCCTCAAAACAATCTGGTGCCGCCACCAACCCGTCAGCGACCAGCAGCACAGCTTCCTCGGGATGAAAATGATCGGCGGCATCCATTGGATCGCGGGCGAGCCGGACCGCAATTCCATCGCGCTTCAATCGATCAAGTGCGGCACTGAGTTCGGCGGGTACCCGCTCAACAAGCACGACAGCATGGCTCGCGCCCGCTTCAATCGCCCGGCGAACCTGATGCTCCAAAAGGCTGCGACCAGCCATTGGCAGCATTGCCCGAAGCCCGGCAGCGCCGTCTTCTGCTTCCTGATAGGCCGCGATTAGCGCCGCAAAAGCCATAAGTTCCGTTCCGCTGCCATCCGCCCACGGAATAGGCTTACAAAGCCTTGCTTGGAAAGGCATCTGGACTGCAAATCGGGGGATTTTTCGCCTGCGCGGCGAACGTCAATTATTCGCTTTCGTCGCCAAAATCGAAGCTGTTCGAAAAGCCGGCAAGCGACTTATCGATGCGATGAAGCAGCATTTGATCAAATGGGGCGCCCTCTGCGGCCTGATTGGCGAGGACCATCAAATCGGTCACACCAAAGCTTGCAGCAAGGCCTTTAAGCCGCCATGCGGCCACCTGCCATTGCTGATCGTTAACAGCGTTGTGAAGCGCAGAAACCTGCCGTTGCGCGCTTTGAACAAACGCAGAACGAAGTTCCGAAATCAGCGTCGGATCGTCGCCGACAGCGGCGGCGAGCGTTTTATCAAGGGCGCCTGGATCATATGCCATAGTGTGGCCCTAACGCATCGCCGTTAACGCTCCGTTGCCAAACCGGGCTTCCGACGGGCCTAAAACATGGTAAATACGCCCAACCGAGAGGGAAATGCGATGGCCGAACCTGCAAATGACGTGACGGATCTCGAACGTAATGCCGAGGCGCTGTCCGCGCATATCAGCACAAACGCCGGTACCAGCGAATGGATCGACGAAGAGGAATGGGATTTTGATCTCGAGGCGCCTTCTTTTGCGGAACGGGTGCCGACAATCATCATCGCATTGCTTGCTCTTGCCTGGACAGGATTTGTCGGTTGGGCCGCTTATTCGAGCATTGCCGACGAAGCACCGACTTTGACACAGATCGCAAACTGGGTTGCCATTGCAAGCGTGCCGCTGGCGCTCCTTGGTGTCGCTTGGCTGCTAACCCAACGCACAAGCCGCCGCGAAGCGATCCGCTTTGGGCGCACGTCAGAGGCCCTTCGTGCTGAGGCTCGTCGGCTCGACAATGCAATGGCCGTCATATCTGCCCAGCTAGCAGAAGTTCGCGAAGGCGTTTCGGGTGAAACCGATCGCCTGCTGACGCTTGGCGATGATGCTGCAGGTCGTATGCGCGCCGTAAGCGACATGATTGGCGAGGCCAGTCAGTCGATCGAGCAAAAATCCAGCGTCATGGAAAAGGCAACGAAAACGGCACGCGAAGATGTCGAAGTCCTGATGAACGATCTTCCACGTGCTGAACAACAGGCCCGGGCGGTTAGCACTGGACTGCGCGAAGCCGGCATTAATGCGCATGAGCAAGCAGCCGCACTTGATACGCAGATGCTGACCCTCAAATCTCGCGGAGAGCAGGCCAATGAGGTGGCGAACGGCGCGGCCCAATCATTGGCTGCAAATCTCGCGCGCATTGAAGGTGTTGCAGAAGTTGCCGCGGCAAAACTGACAAGCACCGGAGATCTGATCAATTCAACCGTCGATGCGGCCCTCGATCGTTCCAGTGGCGCAGTAGAAGACACCCGTACAGTCGTCGACGAAATCGGCACTGCCTTAACCGCAATGATCGAAAATGCCCGCACCAGCTTTAGCAAGGAAGGCGAAGAGGCAGCCGCCGCGCTTGATGAGCGCATCGCGTCAACGGATGCCGCACTTTCAGCATTCAGCAATCGCTTGGACGAACACCGGACAGCGACATCCGCGACGCTCGGTGATCTGGGCACAGGGCTTGGCGATATTGAAGGTCGCATCTCCAGCCTATCTGAAGATGGTGCAACCCATGCCCGGGCACTCGGCGAAGAACTAGATAGCCTGGGTCGGGAGATGGCCGCATTAGGCGAGAGCATTGGCGGCAATGATGAGGCAACAGAACGCCTGATCGCCCGCGCCGCAGAGGTGAAGGCAGCGCTGGACCTCAGTGCGTCCTCGCTAAGCGATGCGCTTCCGGAGGCGTTTGCAGCCACCGAAGAACGCGCTGTGCACCTGAAAGAGGCGATCACCGATCTGGCCCCCGAACTCGAGACGCTGCAGAAACTTGCAGACGATACAAGCAGCTTCATCAGCGTGACCGGCGAAAGTTTGGAAGATCAGCGGAGTCAGGTCGGCGTATTTGTCGAAAGGGTCGGTGATCGTATTACCGCCATGCGGACAGATATTGATAGCATCGAGGCCGCTCTCACCCATTCGTCGGAACAGGCCGAAAGTATTGCCGATGGCGCTGCGCCTCGGTTGATCGAAACACTGATGCAGGTTCGTGAAACCGCTGATCAGGCAGCCGAGAAAGCACGGGCCGCATTTGGCGAAGTTATCCCACAAAGTGCGGCGGCTCTGACCGAGGCCACTCAGGCAGCGATGACGGATGCTCTTGGTGAAAATGTCGAAGCGCGCATTGCCGAGCTAACAGCCGCTTCCGAACGGGCAGCCGAAACTGCGACTACTGCAATCGCAAATCTCGACAGAAAGATTGCCGAGATTGAGAGCAGGAATTCGTCGGTCCAGCAGCAACTCAGAGAAACGGAGGCAAGCGCTGAAGAGGCGACGCTCGACGGTTTCGCTCGCAGCGTGACGCTGTTGATTGAATCACTGAACTCAACAGCAATCGATGTCAGCAAGATCCTCTCCAATGAGGTCACCGACACCGCTTGGGCCGCTTATCTCAAAGGCGATCGCGGTATCTTTTCGCGCCGCGCTGTACGCTTACTGGATACGGGTGAAGCCCGTGAAATCGTTGCTGAATATGAAAATAACAGCGATTTCCGCGAGCAGGTCAATCGCTATGTGCACGACTTTGAAGCGATGCTCCGCCGGGTTCTGACTGCACGCGATGGGGCGCCGCTCGCTGTGACACTGTTATCCTCGGATAATGGCAAGCTCTATGTTGCGCTCGCCCAGGCGATCGAACGCCTGCGCTAAGAGCTGTTGCGCATCGACTCCGGTTTTAGAAAATCGAGAAAGTCCGTGCCAATCCAGCCATAGCTGTAATTTGCATAGAATAACGCGAACAAAATAGTCGCAACCAAGGTTGTGCGCACCACTATCCGGCCAGCACGAAATCGATGCGGGGCGCTTTCTGCGTGACCCGGTTCCGGTTCCACACCCATTTCTCGATCCGTTTGCACACCAAAGGGCAGAACGATGAAAAGCGAGAGAAACCAGAAAAGAAAATAGATCGCCAGAGCAGAAATTGGCTCCATGGCTAAACCTCCATCAGGGACACATTGACCACCGGTTTCTTGCCGGTCCAATGCGTGGCCATTCTCCGCACGGCCAATCGAATAGCCTCACGCAGTTTTTCGGGATCGCTAGCGCCGGCGCGCGCCGCATTGGCAGCGGCCTCAATCGCCTCATCGATAAATGTCTCACGATCTTCCTCGACCGGAATGCCGGCCATTGAGAAGGATGGACTGCCGCGCATCTTGCCATCTGCGCCAAAGGCCACGGTCACGGCGATCAAGCCACGTTGGCCGATCCGGCGTCGCTCGTTCATCGCCTCGCCGTCCGCCGCAACAATCGTATCCCCGTCGAGCACGAGACGCCCCACTCGCTCATGGCTGATTATTTTGGGGCCGTCGGGCGCAAGACGGACCACATCGCCATTCTGCTGAACAATGGTCTTGGGAATCCCCTGCGACGCGCCGAACCGCGCTTGCTCCGCCATATGGCGCATTTCGCCATGTACGGGCACCAATATCTCCGGCCGAATCCACTCGTACATTTTTGCGAGCTCGGGACGACCCGGATGCCCGGATACATGCACCATGGCCTGGCGATCCGTGATGATCGGTATCTGTTTCTCTGCCAGCGCATTCTGAATGCGGCCGATGGCGAGCTCGTTGCCGGGTATCTGCTTGGAGCTGAAAATGATCAAATCTCCGCTGTCCAGGGTCAACGGATGATTATCTTCGGCAATCCGCCCCAGCGCGGCACGGGATTCCCCCTGCCCACCTGTGGCAATGATCAGCAGCTCGCGCGCCGGAATGCGCATGGCTTCGTCAAAATCGATGGTCGGCGGAAAATCCTTCAGATAGCCGACTGCCTTGGCGGTATCGATAATCCGATTGAGCGAGCGCCCGGCGACGCAGACTTTGCGCCCGGTTTCGTTCGCGATCCGCCCCAGCGTCTGCAGTCGCGCTGCATTGGATGCAAAGGTTGTTACGAGTACGCGGCCGGTTGCCTCGCTGATAATCTCGCCAAGTCCAGCCTTGACCGCGCCTTCGCTGCCAGAGTCTTTCTGATTGAAAACATTGGTCGAATCGCAGACCAGCGCCAAAATTCCAGTATCACCAATCGCCTTCATTTCTTCCGGGCTGGTCGGCGTGCCGGTTTGTGGATCGGGATCGAGCTTCCAATCGCCGGTATGGAACACACGCCCATGGTCTGTCTCAATGACCAGCGCATTGCCCTCAAGTATCGAGTGAGCAAGCGGGATGTACCGAAAACCAAAGGGGCCAAGCTCAAAATCAGTTTCCGGCTCGATAACGTTCAGTTCGACCTGTTCCGTGAGACTCGCCTCTTCGAGTTTCCGATAGATCAGACCCGCCGTGAATGCGGTCGCATAAAGCGGAACGCCCAAATCGGCTGCCAGATAGGGAATCGCACCGATATGATCTTCATGGCCATGGGTCAGCACGATGCCGAGCAGATCATCCGCGCGGTCTTCGATAAACTCCAGCTCAGGCAGGACGAGTTCGATGCCGGGATAATAGGGATCGCCAAAGGTCATGCCACAATCAACCATGACCCATTTGCCCTGGGTACCGTAGAGATTGACGTTCATGCCAATCTCGCCCGACCCGCCGAGCGCGAGGAAAAGCAATTCGTTTTTGGGTGTCATGCTGGTCTATCTAGACCTTTGGTAGAGCATCGCCAGCCCCTGAATCGTCAGATCGGGCTCAATAATGTCGAATATGTCCGTATGCTCATCAAAAAGGCTGGCCAGCCCGCCCGTGGACACCACTTTCGCGGGTCGACCGATTTCAGCGCGGGTCCGCTCAACCAGCCCCTCGATCATCGCGATATAGCCCCAATAGACGCCGATATGCATCTGATCTTCGGTATTGGTGCCGATCACCGAGTTATCGCGCGGTGCTTCGATTGCGATGCGCGGGAGTTTGGCCGCAGCTCCGACCAACGCATCGAGCGACAAGTTGATACCGGGAGCAATCACACCGCCTTTGTACGCACCCTTATAGTCGGCGACATCGAAGGTGGTTGCCGTACCGAAATCGATAATGATCAGATCTTCGGGGTGCAGCGCGTGGGCAGCGATAACGTTGATTGCGCGGTCTGCGCCCAGGCTGGTGGGCTCATCAATATCGAGTGCGATCCCCCATTCGACGGGCGCCTCTCCAGCAACCAATGGCTCAACATCGAAATATTTTGATGCCAGAACCTGCAGATTATGGAGCGCGCGCGGTACCACGGTAGAGATGATCACCGCTTCTACGTCGCCGGGATCAAATCCTTGAAGCGCCATGAGATTGTGCAGCCAAACAGCATATTCATCGCCGGTACGCCGCGGATCGGTCGCGATCCGCCAGCGCGCGACGATCTCACTCTCCTTGACGAGAGCGAAGACAACATTGGTATTACCGGCATCGACAGCGAGCAGCATCGCATCAGTCCTCAAACAAGGAAAACATCGCCCGCATGCATGACACGGACAGACCCATCCGCCAAGCGCAGGCATAGCGCACCATCGCGGGTGATATCGTCAAAACTCCCGTCGATACGCTCGCCCGACGGGTCGTGCACACTCAATGCAGTGCCCTTAGCATGCGCACGCTTCAGCCAGCTGGTGCGGATATGATCGAGCCCGTCTGCGCGCCAACTAACAACCCAGTCGGCAAAGCGGTCCGCAAGTTCGATTAAGAAAATATCCGGAGCCGGCGGCGGTCCATAGGCTGACAGGCTGATAGTCACTCGATCCAGACTGTCCGGATGGCTGGCGAGATTGACGCCGATGCCGATGACGATTGCATCATCCTTACGTTCCAAAAGGATGCCGGAAAGCTTTGCCAGTCGAAGGAGCAAGTCATTCGGCCATTTGAGGCTCAACTCATCATGAGCATCCGTTGGAAGAAATGCTGACACGGCCTCGTAGAGCGCCAGCGATGCCACGAGGGCCAAGGTCGCTGGCGGTGGATCATCAGGCCGCAGCCGCACCAATGTGCTCGCAAAGAGATTGCCGCTGGGAGAGTCCCATGCCCTGCCCTGGCGTCCGCGCCCACTGGTCTGGCGTTCGGCGCGCAGCCAGCTGCCTTCCTCTGCGCCGGACTGGGCAAGCGCCATCATGTCATCATTGGTGGAGCCGGTTTCGGCGACGGTCTGGATGCGGATAGCCAGGGGGTGCTCGGCCTAGAACAAGGCGGCCGCGGCATTGCCCGCGGTAAGCGCCAGAAACGGCACCAGCAGGTAACCGAGCGGCGATACGGCAACCGCGGTTACCGCGATCAACCCATTCTCGACGACCGAATTGGCGGGCGCATATGCCGGTGCCGGATCGTCAAAATACATCGTCTTGATGATGCGCAGATAATAATAGGCGCCGATTACCGACAGCGCGATACCGATCACCGCGAGCGGGAACAGGCCGGCAGCCACAGCCGCATCGAAGACCAGGAACTTGCCCCAGAAACCCAATAGCGGCGGGATACCCGCCAGGCTGAACATGAAGATTGCGAACGCTGCGGCGAGTCCCGGTCGTGATTTGGACAATCCCGCCAAGCTTTCGATATCCTCGACCGCGCGGTCATTCTCATCGCGCATCTGCAAGACGCACAGGAAGCTACCCAAGGTCATCGCGACGTAGATCGCCATATAGGACAGGGTGGCAGCAACGCCTGCTTGGGTGCCGGCCGCTACGCCGATCAAGGCAAAGCCGATATTGTTAATCGAGCTGTACGCCAGCAGGCGTTTGATATTGGATTGGCCGATTGCCGCGACCGCACCCAGTGCGATTGACGCCAAGGCCACGAAGATCACGATCTGCTGCCAGGCATCGGTGGCCGGTGCGAGCGCTTCAAACATCACGCGCATCGACAAGGCGATGGCGGCGATTTTCGGTGCAGAGGCGAAGAATGCGGTCACCGGTGTCGGCGCGCCTTCGTAGACATCCGGCGTCCACATATGGAACGGCACCGCGCTGATCTTGAAGGCCAAGCCAGCCAGCACGAATACGAGGCCAAACAGTTCGCCGGTCGACATGCCAGTGGCCATCGCGATCGCGATGCCGTCATAGGTGGTCGTGCCGGTAAAACCGTAGAGCAGCGAGATACCGTAAAGCAGGATCCCGCTCGCCAGAGCGCCCAACACATAATATTTGAGACCCGCTTCAGCCGAGCGCAGATCCTTGCGCATGAAGCTTGCCAACACATAAGCCGCAAGGCTCTGCATCTCGAGGCCGATATACAGCATCATCAGGTCATTGGATGAGACCATGAAGCCCATGCCCAGCACGGCGAACAGGATCAGGACAGGATATTCCGCGCGCATTTCCCCGGCTTTGTCGAAAAAGCGCGGTGCCATGAGGATCGCGATCGCGGCCGCGGCGTAGATCAGCACTTTGGTAAAGGTCGAGAAGGCATCGGCGACATATAATCCGCCAAAGACAGCGCCGCCGTCACTCGCCGGACCCAGCAAGGCAAGTCCACACCCAATCAGCATCAGCACCGCATAGACGCTGACACGGCGTGCCTTGTCCACTTTCTTGCTGAACGCGGCGACTAGCAACAGATCCGTCGCGCCGAGCGTCAGGATCAGCTCCGGCAATACGACGAGGAGGCTCTCAAGCGTAGTCATCAGTGCGTGCCCTCCCCGTCATGGCCGCCACCATGGGCATCGCCATGATCGGTACCTTCTGCCATGCCTGCACCCATAATAAGCTGTGCATCACCCGGTGGGTTGGCGCGCTCGATCCGTTCGAGCAGCGTACCGACATCGTCGCGGATCGGGGCGAGGAAGCTTTCTGGATAGACACCCATCCACAGAACAACAGCAGCGATTGGACCGAGTGTCGCAAATTCGCGGATCGAAAGATCAGGCATTGCCTTCACATCTTCTTTCTCAAGTTCGCCGTAGCAAATCCGCCAATAGAGATAGAGCATATAGGCCGCACCAAGGATGATGCCGGTGGTGCAGACAAAGGCAACCCAGCTATTGGCTTCATAGGCGCCAACCAGAGCCAGGAACTCACCGACAAATCCGCTCGTGCCTGGGAGGCCAACCGATGCCATGGTGAACAGCATGAACAGTATCGCATAGCGCGGCATGTTGGTGCTGAGCCCGCCATAGCGGTCAATCTCACGCGTATGGAGGCGATCATAGATCACGCCGACGCACAGGAAGAGCGCGCCGGAGACAAGGCCATGCGAGAGCATGACGATCATCGCACCTTCGATGCCCTGGCGGTTGAACGCGAAGAGACCGATCGTAACAAAGGCCATATGCGCAACCGAAGAATAAGCGATCAGCTTCTTCATATCCTGCTGCACCAGGGCGACGAGTGAGGTGTAAACAACCGCGACCATTGAGAGGCCGAAGACAATCCAAACCAGTTCCGCCGAGGCTTCCGGGAACATTGGAAGCGAGAAGCGGATGAAGCCATAGCCACCCATCTTCAGTAGCACCCCGGCGAGGATCACGGATCCCGCCGTGGGTGCCTGAACGTGCGCATCGGGCAGCCAGGTGTGCACCGGCCACATCGGCATCTTCACCGCAAAGCTCGCAAAGAAGGCGAGCCATAACCAATTCTGGATATTGGCCGGGAAATCATAGGCCATCAGCGAGGGGATGTCTGACGTGCCGGCTTCCTGCACCATCCACAGCATCGCGATCAGCATCAGCACCGATCCGAGCAATGTGTAGAGGAAGAATTTGTAGCTTGCGTAGATCCGATCCTGACCGCCCCAGATGCCGATAATCAAATACATCGGGATCAGGCCAGCCTCGAAGAATATGTAGAACAGGAAGATATCCTGCGCCGTAAACACGCCGATCATAAGCGATTCCATCAGCAGGAATGCCGCCATATATTCGGGCACGCGCGTCTTGATCGATTGCCAGCTGGCGATAATGCAGATCGGCATCAGGAATACCGACAGCATGATCAGCATCAGGGCGATGCCATCGATGCCAAGCGCCCAGGCGAAGCGGCCAAAGATCGGATAACTTTCAACAAATTGCCACTGCGCACCGCCAATTTCATAGGTCAGCCACAGCAGGACACCGAGGGCGAACGTTCCCAGGGTGGTCACAAGCGCCAGCACCCGAGCCATCTGCGCCTTGTCGTCACCTTTGCCCGGCCAGACGAGACACAGCAGCGCACCGATCAGCGGCAAGGCGACCATCAGCGAGAGTATGGGGAAATCGAGCTGGTTCACCGCGTGATCGCCCAGGTTGTCGCCGCTGCAATGCCGATCAGCATCACCAGCGCATAGCTATAGAGATATCCGCTCTGGAACCGCCGCGCGAAACCGCTGCCGACAGCAACGAGCCCCGATACGCCGTCCGGCCCGAACCGGTCGATAAAGCCCTTGTCGCCGCGCTTCCACAAGAAGCGACCGATCGCAAAGGACGGGCGCACAAAGATCACATCGTACAGCTCATCAATATACCATTTATTGTAGAGGAACGCGTGCAGCACGCGGAACTGATCGACAAAGCGGCGCGGCCAATCCGTGTAGCGAATGTAAGCGAGCCAGGCGATTGCGAGGCCTGTTAGCATCACAGCGCCCGGCGCATATTTCACCCAGGTTGGCACTTCATGGATCGCGTGCAGCAGATGCGTGTCGAGCGCGATACTGCCAGCCCAGAAGATCTCGCCCTGCTCGGCATAGCCAAACGGATAGTAGAACAGATAACCGGCAAAGATCGCACCAATCGACAGCACGGCGAGCGGAATCAGCATCGACCATGGGCTCTCATGCGGATGATAGCCGCCCGTACCTTCGGGCGCGTCATCATGACTGTCATCGCCATGATCATGCACGGCATGCTGAATATGCTCGGACGTGATCCAGCGCGCCTTGCCGAAGAAGGTCATGAAAATGAGCCGCCAGCTATAGAAGCTGGTTAGCAGCGCAGCGAATACCAGCGTGAAGAAGGCCACGCCGCCCAGCGAAGAATCGGACACAAATGCCGCTTCGATGATCAGGTCCTTCGAATAAAAGCCGGCAAATCCGAACACGCCAACAATGCCAACCCCGGTGATCGCCAAGGTGCCGATGACCATCGCCCAGAAGGTGAACGGGATCTCTTTTCTCAACGCGCCATAATGCTGCATGTCCTGCTCATGATGCATGGCGTGGATGACCGAACCCGCGCCGAGGAACAGCAGCGCCTTGAAGAAGGCGTGGGTGAAAAGATGGAACATGGCGATGCCATAGGCACCCAGCCCTGCGGCCACGAACATATAGCCGAGCTGTGAACAGGTCGAATAGGCAATCACCCGCTTGATATCCATCTGAGCGGTACCAACCGTCGCTGCGAAGAAGGCCGTCAGCATTCCGAAGAACACCACAACCGTTAGCGCGACGTCGCTCGTCTCGAACATTGGCGAGAGGCGGCAGACCATGAAAACGCCAGCGGTTACCATCGTTGCCGCATGGATCAGCGCGGAAACCGGTGTCGGACCTTCCATGGCATCGGGCAGCCAAGTGTGGAGGCCAAACTGTGCTGATTTGCCCATGGCGCCCACAAACAACAGCAGGCAGAGCAAGGTCATCGTATCGACGCGATAACCGAGGAAACCGATCGTCGATCCCGCCATGGCGGGTGCGGCTTCGAGGATTTCCGGAATCGACACCGTGCCGAACACCACGAAGGTTCCGAAGATACCGAGCGAGAAGCCGAAATCGCCGACCCGGTTGACGACAAAGGCCTTGATCGCCGCCGCATTGGCGCTTGGCTTTTTGTACCAGAAACCGATCAGCAGATAGGAAGCGAGGCCCACGCCTTCCCAACCGAAGAACATCTGCACTAGATTGTTCGACGTTACGAGCATCAGCATCGCGAAGGTGAAGAGCGAGAGATAGGCGAAGAAGCGCGGCTGATCCGGGTCTTCGGCCATATAGCCCCAGCTATAAAGGTGCACGAGCGCCGATACTGTAGTCACCACGACCAGCATGACCGCGGTCAGTGTGTCGACACGCAGGCTCCAGGCGACATCCATATCGCCAGACCGGATCCAGTCGAACACCGGCGCGACATAGGCTTCCTGCCCACCGGCCATGAATTGCATGAAGATGATCCAGCTGAGCGCGCAGCCCGCAAACAGCACGCCCGTCGTGAGGATCTTCGCGGTGAAATTGCCAAGCGCGCGATTGCCCAAACCGGCAATGATCGCCGCGAGTAACGGCAGAAAGACGATGAGCTGGATCATGGTGTCAGCCCTTCATCCGGTTGGCGTCGTCAACAGCAATATTGCCGCGACCACGGAAGAAGATAACTAGGATGGCAAGCCCGATCGCAGCTTCACCGGCTGCAACTGTCAGCACGAACATCGCAAAGACCTGGCCGACAACATCGCCAAGATAGGCGCTGAAGGCGACGAGATTGATGTTCACCGCGAGCAGGATCAGCTCGATCGCCATCATGATGATGATGATGTTGCGCCGATTGATGAAGATCCCCAGCACGCCGATCACAAACAGGATCGCGCTGACGACGAGATAATGGCCCAGGCCGATCATAGCTCGACCCCCTTGCCGATTTCAGGATTGGTTTTGCGCACCGCATCTTCCGGGCGACGCTTAATCTGTTGCGACACATTTTGCGGTCGTGTCCCGCTGCGTTCGCGATGGGTCAGCACGATCGCACCGACCATGGCGATCAGCAGGACGATGCCAGCCCCTTCAAAGACCAGCAGATAGCGATCATAGAGCGCGCGGCCGATGGCTTCGACATTGGGAACATCGGGATTGATCGTCGCCATGCGCGTGTCCGGGCCAAGATCGGCAAAGGACCAAGCCCCAACCGCAAGGATCATCTCGGCCAACAGGATTGCGGCAATCAGTAAGCCAAATGGCAGGTTGCGCGCGAGACCGGTGCGCAAGGATGCAAAATCGATATTCAGCATCATCACGACAAAGAGGAACAACACCGCGACCGCGCCAACATAAACGAGGATCAGCAGCATCGCGATAAATTCAGCCCCGATGATGACCATCAGGCCGGCAGCGTTGAAGAATGCCAGGATCAGCCAGAGGACCGAATGAACCGGATTGCGCGACAGGATCGTCAGCACGCCAGAGGCGATGACGACGGTTGCGAACATATAAAAGGCGAAGGCCTGAATCACGTTATCTTGGGACCCCTGTAGAAATCGGCTGCGGCTTAACGATAGGGCGCATCGGCGGCAAGGTTAGCGGCAATTGCCCGCTCCCATTTGTCGCCATTGGCCAGCAATTTATCCTTGTCGTAGAGAAGCTCCTCCCGCGTCTCTGTTGCATATTCGAAATTTGGACCTTCGACGACAGCATCGACCGGGCATGCTTCCTGGCACAGCCCGCAATAGATGCACTTCGTCATATCGATATCGTAGCGCGTCGTGCGGCGACTGCCGTCTTCGCGCGGCTCGGCCTCGATCGTGATCGCCTGGGCCGGGCAAACGGCTTCGCAAAGCTTACAGGCGATGCAGCGCTCTTCACCATTGGGATAACGGCGCAGCGCATGCTCCCCGCGGAAGCGCGGCGAGATCGGGTTCTTCTCATAGGGATAGTTGATCGTCGCCTTGGGCTTGAAGAAATATTTGAGCGTCAGGACATGCGCCTTGACGATTTCCCAGAGCGTGAAGGATTTGATGTAATGGGCAATGCTGCTCATGACGGCATCCCTCCCTCGGCAGGCGAAGCTGCGATCGAATTGATGATGATTGCGGGGATCACAGGCCATACCTCGTCAGCATGAGATAGCCGGAGATCAGCACGACCCAGATGAGTGACAGCGGCAGGAAGACTTTCCAGCCCAGCCGCATCAACTGGTCATAGCGGTAGCGCGGCACGGTCGCCTTCACCCAGCTGAAGATGAAGAAGAAGATCAGTATCTTCATGGACAGCCAGACAATGCCGGGCACCGCATAGAGCGGCTCCCAATCCACCGGCGGGAGCCAGCCACCCCAGAACAGAATGGCATTCAGTGCGCACATCAGGATGACATTGGCATATTCACCCAGCCAGTAGAGCGCGAAGCTCATCGATGAATATTCGGTCTGGTAGCCGGCAACGAGCTCGGATTCCGCCTCGGTAAGGTCAAAGGGTGCGCGCGCCGTTTCGGCCAAGGCGGAAATCAGGAACACCACGGCCATCGGGAAAAGCAACGGATTAAAGGCAAAGCCGTTGATGAAACCCAGCACATGCGCTTGTTGCGCAAGGATAATATCCTGCAGGTTAAACGTATCCGCCCACATCACAACGGCGAGCAGCACAAAGCCGATCGAGACCTCGTAGCTCACCATCTGGGCTGCGGCGCGCATCGCCGAATAGAAGGGATATTTGGAGTTGGATGCCCAGCCGGCAATCACGACACCGTAAACGCCCAGCGAACTGATCGCGAGAATATAGAGCAGACCGACATTGATATTGGCCAACACCATGTCCGGCCCGAACGGGATCACCGCCCATGAGATCAGCGCGACCGTGAATGTGATGATCGGCGCAATCAGGAACAGGCCCCTGTTCGCCGATGTCGGAATGATCGTTTCCTTGAGGAAGACTTTCAATCCATCCGCAAAGCTTTGCAGCACGCCCCATGGCCCGACCACATTGGGCCCGCGACGCAGCGCAATCGCCGCCCAGATCTTGCGATCCGCATAGACGATCATTGCGACGACCAGCAGCAGCGGCAACGCGATCAGCAGGATCAGGATGGTCGTCCCGACAAACCAGCCAAAGCCAAGGCCGAGTAGTTCCTGGAACCAAGCGGTCATTCGGCGGCCTCCGCGAATGTTTCGCCATGGATCAGTTCCGCCGAGCAGCGCTGCATCGTCTCGCTTGCGCGGCAGATAGCGTTGGTCAGGTAGAAATCAGAAATCGGCAGAGCGATGGTACCGCTTGGTGCATCTGCGGACAGCTTGGGCGGTGCCCATTCATAGTCCGCCAGGCCTTCGTCGGCGAGCGCCGGGAAATCGGCCGCAATCGCATCGCGCAATTCGTCCAGCGTATCGAACGGCAGCGCTTCCCCGAGCGCATCGGACAGCGCCCGGAAGATCGTCCAATCCTCGCGCGCATCGCCCGGCGGGAATATGGCGCGATTGCCACGTTGCACGCGACCTTCAAGATTGACCCAGGTGCCGCTTTTCTCAGCATAAGACGCACCCGGAAGGATGACATCGGCATGCGCGGCGCCCTGTTCACCATGATGGCCAACATAGACAGTGAACGCGCTGTCGAACGCACCGAAATCAACGCCATCCGCACCCAGCAACAACAGTAGTTCCGGCTTGGCAGCAGCAAGATCAGCAACACCGCCGGGCTGTGCCCAGCCAAGCATCAACCCGCCCATCCGTGCGGCTGAGAAGTGCAGCACATTATATCCGTTCCAACCGTCTCGTACGAGATTGAGCGTATCGGCAAGCGCCAGCGATGTGGCATGGACGCCCGGCACCATCAGCGCACCGCCACCCAGGATCATTGCGGGACGCTCGGCATTTTTCAGCGCATCAGCGGCTTCGCTTGGAAGATTCGACAAAAGCGCCGCATCATCGCCAAGCCAGGTGACCGGATAGGTCAAATCGATTTCCGGGCCGATCGCGAAGACCTTCGCGCCGGCCTTGATGGCCTTGCGGATCCGCGTGTTGACCAGCGGGGCCTCCCAGCGCGGATTGGTTCCGACCAACAGGATCGCATCAGCGGTTTCGATGCCAGCGATCGTCGTGTTGAAATTCACCGCGGCAAGATTACTCGCGTCGTAATCCATGCCGGTCTGGCGGCCCTCGATCAGCTTGGAGCCAAGACCTTCGAGAAGCTTCTGCGCGGCATAAAGCGCTTCGATTTCAACGAGATCGCCACCAATTGCAGCAACCTTGCTGCCGGCTTTCTGCGCCGCATCGGCGATAGCCGCAAAGGCTTCGCTCCAGCTCGCTTTTTCGAGCGTGCCGTCCTTGCGAATCCAGGGCGTATCGAGGCGGTTCTTGTAAAGACCGTCGACTGCGTGGCGCGTCTTGTTACTCGCCCATTCCTCATTCACGTCTTCATTGATGCGCGGGAGGGCGCGGAGCACTTCCCTGCCCCGGCTATCGAGCCGGATATTGGTGCCCACGGCATCCATCACATCAATCGACGGCGTCTTCTGCAATTCCCAGGGCCGGGCTTCAAACGCATAGGGCCGTGCGGTCAGCGCACCAACCGGACAGAGATCCACGACATTGCCAGAGAGCTCACTCTCGGCGGCATGTTCGAGATAGGTAGTGATCTCCATATTCTCGCCGCGGCCCACCGCACCGATTTCTTCGACGCCGGCAACCTCCTGCGCAAAGCGGACACAGCGCGTGCAATGGATGCATCGCGTCATGATCGTCTTGACCACCGGCCCCATATATTTCTCAGTCACCGCGCGCTTGTTCATTTCATAGCGGGTATGGCCTTTGCCATAGGCCATGGCCTGATCCTGCAAGTCGCATTCGCCACCCTGATCGCAAATCGGACAATCGAGCGGATGGTTGATGAGGAGAAACTCCATCACCCCTTCGCGCGCGGTTTTAACCATTTCGCTCTGCGTCGAGATTTCCTGACCCTCTGCGGCCGGCAGCGCACAGCTCGCCTGCGGCTTGGGTGGTCCGGGTTTCACTTCAACGAGGCACATGCGGCAATTGCCGGCAATCGACAGTCGCTCATGATAGCAGAAACGCGGGATTTCCTTACCGGCAAGCTCGCACGCCTGAAGGACGGTTGCGCCCTCGGGAACCTCGATCTCGGTGCCGTCTACGGTGACCTTAGGCATCGCCGCTCCCCAGATGTTTCCACGCCGGTATCACGGCAATGAGATAGACCCCGAGCAGCGCCAGATAGCCCCAGTCCATGGTGAAAGGCAGGTCCAGAGTGCCTTGCATAAAGGGTGTCAGCACCAATGCGAGACTGGCGAGCAAATAGACAAGGACAGCCCATTTCTTGCGCAAATAGGTGAAGATCGCGCCGACCATCGCCGCCAAACCACAGATAAAGGCATAGAAGGACGCCGTATCCTCCATCCAATCGCCCTTCTCGTTCATGGCGAGAAAGAAGGCGATCATCACCACGACCCATGCGAGCGCAATTATCCCGACAATCACTTTCAGGTTCCGGATCGGTGTTGGTGTTGCGCTCATTCTGCCGCCTCCATCATTTCGCCACCATCGCTGCGGCTTGCATATTCGCGGATGCGGCGTTCGAGTTCGGGGCGGAAGTGGCGGATCAGGCCCTGGATCGGCCATGCGGCTGCGTCGCCCAGCGCGCAAATCGTATGGCCTTCGACCTGTTTCGTAACCTCTTGAAGCATGTCGATATCGGAGAAATCGGCTTTACCTTCGCGCAGCCGCTCCATCATGCGCCACATCCAGCCGGTCCCTTCGCGGCACGGCGTGCACTGACCGCAGCTTTCATGCTTGTAGAAATAGGAGATGCGGCTGATCGCGCGGACAATATCCGTCGACTTGTCCATGACGATTACCGCTGCCGTGCCGAGACCCGAGCCAAGATCCTTGAGCCCGTCGAAATCCATCGGCGCGTCCATAATTTCTTCGGCTGGCACCAAAGGCACGGACGAGCCGCCCGGAATCACGGCGAGCAGATTGTCCCAACCGCCAGTAATGCCGCCCGCATGCTTTTCGATCAGATCGCGAAACGGAACGCTCATTGCCTCTTCGACAACGCACGGCTTTTCGACATGGCCGGAAATCTGGAACAGCTTGGTACCCTGATTGCCTTCGCGACCTATGCCGGCAAACCAGCCCGGACCGCGGCGCAGGATCGTCGGCACCACCGCAATGCTCTCGACATTGTTGACGGTCGTCGGGCAGCCATAGAGGCCCGCACCAGCCGGGAATGGCGGCTTCAGACGCGGCTGGCCCTTCTTGCCTTCGAGACTTTCGAGCAGCGCGGTTTCCTCGCCGCAGATATATGCGCCCGCGCCGCGATGGACGAAAACGTCGAAATCATAACCGGAACCACAGGCATTCTTACCGATAAAGCCCTTGTCATAGGCCTGTTTCACAGCCGCAAAGAGGGTTTCGGCTTCGCGGATAAATTCGCCGCGAATATAGATATAGGCGGCGCGCGCGCGCATCGCGTAACCGGCGATCAGCGCACCTTCGATCAGCTTTTGCGGATCATGCCGCATGATCTCGCGATCCTTGCAACTGCCCGGCTCGGATTCATCGGCATTGATGACGAGGAAGCTCGGCCGGCCGTCCTTGGATTCCTTCGGCATGAAGGACCATTTGAGGCCTGTCGGGAAGCCCGCGCCGCCGCGACCGCGCAAGCCCGATGCCTTCACCTCTTCGATGATATCGTCTTGCGATTTTTCCAGCAGCTTCTTCGTGCCGTCCCAATCGCCACGCTTGATCGCCGCGTCGATTTCCCATGGCTGGAAGCCATAGATATTGGTGAAGATGCGATCCTTGTCGTCAAGCATTGCGCGACCTCATCCAACGAATGAACAGATACCAGATTGGCGCCGCGATCATCGCAGCGACGACATGGCGCACAATATTGCGGGTCGGTTCGAAACCGAAGGCAAAGACATCGATCAGAATATTGATCGCCATGAAGGCAACCACAAAGGTGATTGTCGCCTGGACAAGCGTCATCGAGGAAAAGGGTCCGCGCGTCGCCATCACTCGGTCGCCTCGGCCATGTCTTTGAGAGTTGTCGGTCCGCCTTCTGGACAGCTGGTCTGGCGATCGATCTGCGGCCCCGGCGTCACTGCTTCGTCATTGCTGAGCTTGTCGAGGATATCGGTCATGCTGTCATAATCGAGATCTTCGAAATTATCGTCGTTGATCTGGACCATCGGCGCATTGGCACAGGCGCCCAGACATTCGACTTCGGTCAGCGTAAACATGCCGTCCGGGGTCGTCTTTCCTTTCACCAGGCCCTTGTTCTTGCACGCGGCCATGACATCGTCAGACCCGCGCAACAGGCATGGCGTGGTACCGCATAGCTGCACATGATGCCGACCGACGGGCACCAGATTATACATGGTGTAGAAGGTCGCTACCTCATAGGCGCGCATATAGGGCATGTCGCATTGCGCCGCGACAAATTCGATCACCGGTACCGGCAGCCAGCCTTGCGTATTGGTATCCGCACCCACCTGGCGCTGCGCCAGATCAAGGAGCGGCATCACCGCCGAAGCCTGGCGTCCATCGGGATAGCGCGCAATGATTTCTTTCGCCTTCTCCGCATTTTCATCAGTCCAGGCGAAGTTGCCCCACCGTTCACGGATCTCGGCATTTTCGAGAGCCGTGTCCGTGGAGGACTGGGAGAGTTTATCGTCGGGAAGGATCGTCATCAGATCGCCTCCAATGTTTCGCGGGTCCGTGCGGACGGATTGACGCCTGTATTGGGCTCGCCTTCACGATCCATGATCATCACATGCACCTCATTCTCGCAGAACGGTCGATGCTCGACGCCCTTGGGCACAACAATCATTTCGCCGCGCTCCAGGTGCTGGACGCCATCGCGAAACTCGATGCCCAGTGCGCCTTCGATCACGAGGAACAGCTCATCGGTGTCCGCATGGCTATGCCAATCGAAATCGCCCTTAAGCTTGGCGAGGCGGACTTCATTGTCATTGTAGCTGGCCGCAATCCGCGGATTCCAATGGTCTGAAAACTGCGAGAGCTTGTCGGCGAGGTTGATGGGGCAACAATCAGCCACGAGCAGCCCCATTCCGCCAAGACTTTACAACCGGCCACAACCGTATGGTGATTGCCACTGCGGCAAAAAGCACAGTCATCGCTAGCAAGCCCATAAAGATCAGCCCAAGCAACAAATGAATGCTCTTGCTGACGTCACTCCAGAAAAAGCTCTCGATTATGAACAAGATCGCCCCATTTATCAACGTGGCCGCCGAGAGGCACAATATCGCGAACCGTAACTGCCTCACCGGTCACACTCCCCGAAAACGACGTCGATCGCGCCGAGGATTGCGGTGGAGTCGGCGAGCATATGGCCCTTGCACATGAAATCCATCGCCTGGAGATGGCTGAACGCTGTCGGGCGGATCTTGCAACGATACGGCTTGTTGGTGCCGTCACTGACCAGATAGACGCCAAACTCACCCTTGGGGCTTTCGGTGGCGACATAGACTTCGCCCGCCGGGACGTGGAAACCTTCGGTATAGAGTTTGAAGTGATGGATGAGCGCTTCCATCGACTGCTTCATTTCGCCGCGCTTCGGCGGGACAATCTTGCGATCAAGACTGGCAATCGGCCCTTCTGGCATATCGTTGATACATTGGCGCATGATGCGCGCGGACTGACGAACTTCTTCGACCCGGACCATGAAGCGATCATAGCAATCGCCCTTGGTGCCCACGGGTACGTCAAACTCCATCCGATCATAAACATCGTAAGGCTGCGACTTGCGCAGGTCCCAGGGAATGCCCGAGCCGCGGATCATCGGGCCGGAAAAGCCCCATTTTACCGCATCATCCTTGGAAACGACCGCGATATCGACATTGCGCTGCTTGAAAATGCGATTGTCGACGACAAGGCTCATCGCGTCTTCGTAGAGCGTCGGAAACGTATCGAGCCAGTCGGCCATATCGGCGATCAGCTTGGGTGGCAGGTCCTGGTGTACGCCACCGGGCCGGAAATAGGCCGCATGCATGCGCGCGCCGGATGCGCGCTCATAAAAGGCCATCGCCTGTTCACGGATTTCGAAGAGCCAGATATTCGGCGTCATCGCGCCAACATCCATCACATGGGCGCCCAGGTTCAGGCAGTGATTGAGGATGCGAGTGAGCTCGGCAAATAGCACGCGGATATATTGGGCGCGGAGCGGCACTTCGAGATCGAGCAGCTTCTCGATCGCCAGCACATAGCTATGCTCCATGCACATCGGCGAGACATAATCGAGCCGATCGAAATAGGGCAGCGCCTGTAAATAGGTTTTGTGCTCGATCAGCTTTTCGGTGCCGCGATGGAGCAGCCCGATATGCGGATCGACGCGTTCAACAATCTCGCCGTCCAGCTCCATGACCATGCGCAGCACACCATGGGCTGCAGGATGCTGCGGACCAAAGTTGATCGTGTAGTTGGAAATCTCGACATCGCCGATGGTCGGATCAACCTCGTCAGTCTTGCCCTGAATTTCTTCGAGATAATTAGCCATTGGGAGCCTCCTCCCCATCCGCTTTCTCATCACCCGGAAGAATATAGTCGGCCCCTTCCCATGGGCTCATGAAATCGAATGTCCGGAAATCCTGAGCGAGCTCGACGGGCTCATAGATCACCCGCTTATGCTCTTCGGAATAGCGCATCTCGACATAGCCCGTGAGCGGGAAATCCTTGCGGAACGGATGGCCGCGAAACCCATAATCGGTGAGGATACGGCGAAGGTCAGGATTGCCGTCAAACAATACGCCATACATGTCGAACAATTCGCGCTCGAGCCAGCCGGCCACCGGCCAGATATCGGTGATCGTCGGAACCGGCGTTTCTTCGTCGGTCGTCACGCGGACGCGGATGCGATGATTGCGGGTCAAAGACAGCAGGTGATAGCAGACATCGAAGCGTTCGGGCCGCTCCGGATAGTCGACACCGGCGATCTCCATCAGCTGCTGGTAATGCAGGCCTTCAGTATCGCGCAGCGTAACCATCACAGCGTTAATCGCCTCCCGACGCACCGTTACCGAAATCTCGTCTACGGCCTCTTCAGCATGCAGCAGATCATCGCCAAGCGCGGCGCTGATCGCGTCAATCACGCCTTCATTTGAGGCGATTACAGGAGCCGGCGATGCCATCGATCAACGCTCCACCGTGCCAACGCGGCGAATTTTCCGCTGGAGCTGCATCACGCCATAGAGCAGAGCTTCTGCGGTAGGCGGGCACCCCGGGACGTAGATATCGACGGGCACAATGCGATCGCATCCGCGAACCACTGAATAGCTGTAATGATAATAGCCGCCGCCATTGGCGCAGCTGCCCATCGAAATCACATAACGTGGTTCGGCCATCTGGTCATAAACGCGGCGCAGAGCCGGTGCCATCTTGTTGCACAGCGTGCCGGCAACGATCATCACATCGGACTGGCGCGGGCTTGCGCGCGGCGCGGCGCCGAACCGTTCCATGTCATAACGCGGCATATTCACCTGGATCATCTCGACCGCGCAACAGGCCAAGCCGAACGTCATCCACCAGAGCGAACCAGTCCGCGCCCATTGAAACAGTTCTTCGGTCGAGGTGACGAGAAAGCCTTTGTCGGCCACCTCGGCATTGATGTCCTTCAAAAAGTCCGGGTCCGGAAGCGTGCCGGGTGGTGGCGGTGTCGTGTTGAGATCTACTCCCATTCGAGTGCCCCCACTTTCCAGGCATAGGCCAGGCCGATCGCCAGCTCGATCAGGAAAATCATCATCGCGATCCAGGCCACCCAGCCAAGGTCAAACACCGTGACGGCCCAGGGAAACAGGAATGCCGCTTCCAGGTCGAAGATGATGAACAGGATCGCCACCAGATAGAAGCGTACGTCGAACTGGCTTCGTGAATCTTCAAACGCGGGAAAGCCGCATTCATATTCGGTGAGCTTGTTCGGATATGGATTGGCAGCGCCAGTGAATTTTGCCGCGATCATCGGCAAAACGACAAAGGCCAGTGACATCAGCAGCGCTATCCCGAGAAACAACAGGATCGGCAGATATTGGGTCAGATCGACGGCAATCGTCTCGGGCACAGGAAGGACTCGCGGTCTGCGTGGAATCTGGGGCGCTTTTAGGAGGATGCGCACCAAGGGGCAAGGCCGGAAGCCCGCCTATTTGCGGGTTATTCTATCCGCGCAGCGCGCTTGCAACGATCTTGTGCAGCTTGGAATGGACCGCATCATTGGCCGCAAGAAATTCGCTGCGCTCCATCGGCTGGCTTCCACCGCGAAAATCGGTGACGAAACCCTTGGCTTCGCGGACGATCAAAATACCGGCGGCGACGTCCCAGGGCTGGAGATCGGCTTCCCAAAATCCATCGTAACGCCCGGCGGCCAGCCAAGCGAGATCGAGAGCTGCAGAGCCGTAGCGCCGGATCCCTGCGACTTTCGGAGCAATCGCATTGAAAATCGTGTTGAACTGATCGATATCCCCATGCCCTTTGAACGGCACACCTGTCGCAATCAGGCATTCGCTCAGATCGCGACGTCCCGACACAAGCAGCCGGCGGTCATGCAGAAACGCCCCGCGATGTCGTTCGGCCCAGAACAGGTCATCGGTTATCGGCTGATACACCATCGCCGCACTGATCTCGCCCCAGCCGCCGTCGAGCCTGGGTTCCTGGACTGCAATCGAGATTGCAAAATGCGGAATGCCATGGAGGAAGTTCGTCGTGCCATCGAGCGGATCGACCACCCAGCGCGGCATGCCTTCTTCACCTTCAATCTCGCCACCCTCTTCCAGCAAGAATCCCCAACCCGGTCGAACTGCCAACAGCTCGTCGTACAGGATGCGCTCGGCCCGCATATCGGCTTTCGAGACAAAGTCGGCCGGGCCTTTGCGCGCGACTTGCAGATGCTCGACCTCAGAAAAGTCACGAGCGAGGCTGCGTCCGGCCTTGCGGGCGGCGCGATCCATAACGGTAATGATGGCGGAACGGGATGGCATGATGGTTTCCTGCGCCCTAACCGAGCGCGCAAATCGAGGGGAGCCTAATCGGCCTTTTTCACATATTCCTGCGCATAGACGTCAACGATGATCCGGGTACCGGCGCTGATATGCGGCGGCACCATGACGCGTACGCCATTATCGAGGATTGCAGGCTTGTAGGAGGAGGATGCCGTCTGGCCTTTGACGACCGCATCGGCTTCGACAATTTCAGCTTCGACATGATCAGGAAGCTGAACCGAGATCGGTTTCTCTTCATACAGTTCGAGCATTACATCCATGCCGTCCTGGAGAAAAGCGGCGGCTTCGCCCAACATGTCCTTGGACAGCGCGATCTGCTCGTAATTTTCCTTGTCCATGAACGTCAGCATTTCATCGTCGGCGAACAGGAATTGATAGTCCCGCGTATCGAGCCGGACCTTTTCCACGGTCTCGGCTGACCGGAAGCGGACATTGTTCTTGCGCCCATCGACGAGGTTCTTGAGTTCGACCTGCATATAGGCCCCGCCCTTGCCCGGCTGGGTATGCTGGATCTTCACAGCCTTCCAAAGGCCGCCCTCATATTCGATGATATTGCCGGGACGAATATCCACGCCGCTGATCTTCATGGGTGTCTCACTTGTTTTGAAAGAGCCGGCGCGGCCTCTAACAGCCAAGCGCCCGGGCCACAAGCGGCGAAGCCCTGTCGCTTCCGTCCAATACAGCGAATCGCGGAACCGGTATCTCTCCCATCACCAGCGAGAGGCACAGAAAATGGTACCGAGCAAAGGTCATTTCCCACGCGCCGCCGGTCTTTTCGGCCGGATCGTGCGAATTCCAAATCGCAAGGGCGAAACAGCGCATGGCGCGGCGGACGTTCCCAGCGCCGAAAGCTATCGCAAGATGCTGCTCAAAAACGCCGTGAACTTCACCGTGGGCCGCCGCACGCGGCGCGACACTGAAGCTTAGACAGCCAGCAGCTCCCCAAACGCCTTAACAGCAGCCACTTCGCCTTCCGGATGGTTCCAGACGGCACCACTTACCGCAATAAAGTCTGCCCCCGCTTCGATTAGCGGCGTGGCATTGTCCGGCGTGATCCCGCCAATCGCAACGCATGGCAGAACGAACATTGTCGACCACCAGGAGAGTATCTCAGGATCAGGCCGATGGGTCGTTTCCTTTGTGTTGCTGCCGAAGAATGCGCCAAAGGCGACATAGTCGGCGCCCGCCTCCCCCGCCTCCATCGCGAGATGGCGACTGTCATGGCAGGTCGCACCGATCTGGACGTCACGTCCCAGTTGCGCCCGCGCATCCGCAATATCCCCATCTCGCTGCCCCAGATGCACGCCATCTGCGCCCAACTCGCCGCAGAGATCCGCGCGATCGTTTATTATGAAGGCGCAGTCATGCTCCGCACAGATCGGCATCAATTGCTCGGCCATTGCCACGATTGCGGCATCCTCCGCATCCTTCATCCGAAGCTGGAAAGCGGCAACCGGACCGGCGGCCAAAGCGCGCGACAGTCGCTCTGGAAAATCATCGCCGAGTTCGGGCGGTGAGATCAGGTAGAGCTGACAATCGGTTTCGGCCTCGGCCATGATGTTTGCAGATCAGACTTTGGCAGTCGATGCCTGGTGGATCTTGTCGATCGCCGCTGAAAGCGTGCCGTCGAATGTGGCATCGTCCATGTCATGCCGCAGATCCTGCAGCAGCGCGCGCGAGAAGCTGGCAATCATGCCGTGGTTCTTGGCGAGTTCTGTGCAGGCATCATCTTGCGAATACCCGCCGGACAGGGCGACCACTCGGGCAACGCGTGGATGCGCAACAATGGAATCATAGAGCCCCGGCTGGACCGGTATCGAGAGTTTCAACATCACCTGGCGATCATCGGGCAGCGCATCGAGCGCTTTGGTGAGTTCTTGCTGCAAGATTGCGTCCGCTTCGGCGCGTTCCGGGCTTTTGAGTGAAACCTCCGGCTCAACGATCGGCATCAGGCCATGATCGATGATCTGGTTTGCGACCTTGAATTGCTGGGTCACATTGGCCGCAATGCCGGTTGGTGAAGCCATGTTGATGACCGACCGCATCTTGGTGCCGAAGATACCCTTGCCCACCGCGCGTTTGCACAGGGCATCGAGCTCCGGCATCGGTTTCATGACCTGCACGCCGTCGGCATCGTCTTCCAAGCCCTTGTCGACCTTGAGGAACGGCACCACGCCGCGTTCCCAAAGCAATGTCGGAACCGGCTTGCCATCCGCATCGCCGTCCATCGTCATTTCGAACAGGATCGCACCGAGCACTTTGCCATTACCAAAGGATGGTGCCGTGATGATCCGCTGGCGCATCTGGTGGATGAGGGCGAACATCTCGTCCTCATTGGAATAGGCGTCCTCTCCGATACCGAAACCCTTGAGTGCTTTCGGGGTTGAGCCACCGCTCTGATCCAGCGCTGCAATAAAGCCCTCGCCAGTCTTGATCTTTTGCATCATCTCGGGATTAGCCATCGCCTCTGGGTTCCTCTTTGGTTCGCGCGAATCTCACGCGTCTGATAATCAAGGCCGTTGGTATCGGCAACGGTCAGCCGCCGCGCATCGTGCATAGTCGGGCGCGCAGTCTTCAACTTCGAATTTTGCGAATGATCGCGTTAAAGCGGAGCGCCGGTTTGCCGTCGGCGGTAATCAGGCCCTGGATAAATATCGTCTTGCCGCCAGCTCGCACAACCTCACCACGAGCTTCAAGAAACTGGCCTTCGCTGACGGGATCCAGAAAGTCTCCGGTGAGACTGAGCGTGACGCCATGGCTGTCGCCCATCGCTTCATGGGCAATCGTGAAGATCGCGCTATCGGCGAAAGTCATCAGGCAACCGCCATGCATAAAGCCGGCGCCGTTCATATGACGGTCCTCAGCGCGGAAAGCGGCTACCGGCCGACCGTCATCACCAATACGTTCGTAAAATGGTCCGCTCGATTGCTCGAAAGAATCACCGGGCCATGTAGACCAGCCGGCCCATTCGCCCTCGATGATCGGAACTAGCCCGCTATCGGATCCGACGCCGTCATTCTCGCTCATGTGCTAAGCGCCGCAACGCCTGGCAATTCCTTGCCTTCCATCCATTCGAGGAAGGCGCCGCCTGCGGTGGACACAAAGGTGAAATCACCGGCGACGCCCGCATGGTTGAGCGCGGCAACGGTGTCCCCGCCCCCCGCGACAGATGTCAGCGAACCTTCGCGGGTGAGCGCAGCAGCAGTCTGCGCCAGCGCCACTGTAGCGGTGTCAAAGGGCGGCGTTTCAAAGGCACCCAACGGTCCATTCCACACCAACGTCCGGCAGGTCTTTAGTGCGTCGGCTAACGCCTCAACGGCTGCGGGGCCGATATCGAGGATCATCTCGTCTTCCGCGACTTCATGGACATTTACCGTGCGCGTCGGCGGATTGGGTGCGAATTCCTTCGCCACGACTACGTCATAGGGCAAATGCACCGTACAATCGGCACGATCAGCGGCCTCGAGGATAGCAAGCGCGGTATCTGTCAATTCATGCTCGCACAGCGATTTCCCGACATCCACACCCCGTGCGGCGAGAAAGGTGTTCGCCATACCGCCGCCAATAATCAGATGATCGACCTTGGTGACGAGATGCTCGAGCACAGCAAGCTTTGTGGAGACTTTCGCGCCCCCGACGACTGCGGCAACCGGATGCTCCGGGTTGCCGAGCGCAGCTTCCAGGGCGTCGAGTTCTGCCTGCATTGCACGCCCAGCATATGCCGGGAGATGATGCGCTATCCCTTCGGTCGACATATGCGCACGATGCGACACCGAAAACGCGTCGCTGACAAAGGCATTGCCGAACGAGGCGATCGCCTTGGCCATACCTGGATCATTCTTTTCTTCACCCCCGGCAAAGCGTGTATTTTCGATCACGACGATCGCGCCGTCGGGAAGAGCATCGATCGCATCATTGTCTGGTCGCTGCATGAATATTACGTCTCGGCCGAGCACATCTGCCAGCACCGGCACGACAGGTTCGAGCGAGAATTCGGGGCGATATTCTCCCTTGGGCCGGCCGAAATGCGCGAGCAGCAGAACCTTGGCACCGGCATCCGACAATTCGGTAATCGTCGGGACATGTGCACGCAGCCGCGTATCGTCTGTCACCGCGCCATCCGCCATCGGTACATTCATATCGACGCGGACCAACACGCGCTGGCCGCGAACCGCTTCGATATCGTCCAACGTGCGAAATGACGTCATGACGCCAACCCTTTCTTATCCGCTGAAATCTGCGGCCTAGAGCAAGCCTGCCATAACGGTTGCCGTGTCGATCATACGGTTCGAAAAGCCCCACTCATTGTCATACCAGCTAACCACACGGGCGAGCTTGCCTTCGAGCACAGCTGTCTCGAGGCTGTCGATCGTGGAGCTTGCCGGATAGTGATTGAAGTCCGAAGAAACCAGCGGCTGATCGGTATAGTAAAGCACACCGTTCATCGGGCCATCAGCGGCCGCCTTGAGCGCTGCGTTCATTTCTTCAGCCGAGGTATCGCGTCCCGGCGTAAAGACGAGATCGATCAGCGAAACATTCGGCGTCGGAACGCGAACCGAACTGCCGTCGAGCTTGCCGTTCAGCTCCGGCAATACCAGGCCGACGGCACGAGCTGCGCCCGTCGTAGTCGGGATCATATTTTGCGCACCGCCGCGGGCCCGGCGCATATCCGAATGCATTTGATCGAGCATGCGCTGATCATTGGTGTAGCTGTGGATCGTGGTCATGAACCCGCGCTCAATGCCCACCGTATCGTTCAGCACCTTGGCAACGGGAGCCAGACAGTTGGTTGTGCAGCTCGCATTTGAGACGATGACATCTTCGGCCGTCAGGCTGTCATGATTGACGCCGTAAACGACTGTCTTCGACACATTCTTGGCCGGCGCTGAAATCAGCACGCGCTTGGCGCCCGCATTGAGATGCGGCTCAGAGGCTTCGTGCGACTGGAAAAAGCCCGTGCACTCCAACACCATATCGACGCCCATCTCGGCATGCGGCAGATTGCCAGGATCGCGCTCTGACGTCGCGGCAATCGTCTTGCCGTTCACAGTAATACTGTCATCACCCGCTGAGACTGTGCCCGGGAAACGGCCATGCGTTGAATCATATTGAAACAACAAGGCGTTAGCCTTCGCATCGGCGAGATCGTTAATCGCAACCAGTTCGAAATCATGATCGTCGCGTTCGAGCATTGCCCGGGCAACCAGGCGTCCAATCCGTCCGAAACCATTAATCGCTACTTTGACAGCCATGGGGTCAGTCTCCTTAATTCTTGAGTGCTGACAGGATCTGCGGAGTGATTGCCGCTTCTGTCAGCCCGAAATATTCGAACAATTTATTCGCCGGCGCCGAACCGCCAAAGCGATCGATACCAAAATTCAGTCCATCAGTGCCGGTATAGCGTTCCCAACCGAAAGTCGCGCCAGCTTCGATAGAAACGCGCAAAATATCGTCTCCACCAAGAATATCGGCTCTGTAGGCCGCGTCCTGAGCGTCAAACAGCTCCCAGCACGGGACAGAGACCAGATCGGTGCCAAAGCCCTTGGCCTCGAGCTTCTCAGCAACCTCTGCCGCGAGGTGAACCTCAGATCCGGTTGCCATGAGGACGACGCGCCGATCATTTTCTGCCGTTTTCAAACGATATGCGCCCTTGGCGCATTGATTTTCGGCAACATCGCTGCGCATGGGCGGCAGGCCCTGCCGGGTGAGCGCCAGCAGTGATGGCCCATCCTTACGTTTGAGCGATAAAGCCCAACATTCTGCGGTTTCTATTGCATCACACGGTCGGTAAACAGCAAGATTGGGCATGGCGCGCAGGCTGGCCAGCTGCTCAATCGGCTGATGCGTCGGCCCATCTTCGCCCAGGCCGATCGAGTCATGCGTCATTACATAGACGGCGCGCACTTGTTGAAGCGCCGAAAGCCGGATCGCCGGGCGGCAATAGTCTGAAAAGATAAGGAATGTTCCGCCATAGGGGATCACGCCGCCATGCAAGGCCATGCCGTTCATCGCGGCCGCCATGCCGAACTCACGTATTCCGTAGTAAATATAGCGCCCGCCATAATTGTCGCTGGTCAGCGGATCGGTCGCTGGCGTCTTCGTATTGTTGGAGCCGGTCAGGTCGGCTGAGCCACCAATTGTCTCTGGAATAGCCTTGTTGATTGCGGTCAGGGCCATTTCCGAAGACTTACGCGTGGCGACCTTGGGCGGGTCGCTGGCGAGCGTCTCAAGATAGGATTGCATGGCGGTTCCTTCCGGCAGATCGCCAGCCATGCGCCGTTTAAATTCATCTTTTTCTGAGTGACTTGTAAGCCGTTGCGTCCATTCACTATAAGGTTCAGCGCCGCGCGCACCCGCCTCTGCCCACACTTCACCAATCTCCGGCGGGATGACAAATGGCGCAGCGTCCCAGCCCAGCTCTTCGCGCGTAGCTGCGATCTCTTCATCTCCGAGCGGCGCGCCATGGGTAGCGGAGGTTCCCTGCTTGTTCGGAGCGCCAAAACCAATCACCGTCTTGCACGCAATCAGCGACGGTCGCGGATCGGCCAACGCCTCTTCAATGGCAAAGCGGATCGCATCCGGATCATGGCCATCACAGCTGGTTACGTGCCAACCCGAAGCCTCGTAACGGGCGCGGATATCCTCGCTCGACGACAGATCGGTTCCGCCATCGATCGTGATCGCGTTATCGTCCCAGAACGTAATCAGCCGACCGAGCTTAAGATGGCCAGCCAGCCCTATCGCTTCGTGATTGATGCCTTCCATAAGACAGCCATCACCCGCAATCGCCCAGGTGCGGTGATCAACCAGATCATCGCCGAAATGCGCATTCAAATGGCGTTCGGCAATCGCCATGCCGACCGCCATTGCAAGGCCCTGGCCAAGCGGCCCGGTCGTCGCCTCGACACCCGGCAGAAGGAAGTTTTCGGGGTGGCCCGCACAGGGGCTGCCCAACTGACGAAAATGCTTGATTTCGTCCATTGTCGGCTGCGCATATCCGGTGAGGTGAAGCAGCGAATAGATCAGCATCGAGCCATGGCCGGCAGAAAGAACGAAACGATCTCTGTCAAACCAATCAGGGGCCTGCGGATTATATTTAAGATATTTTGTAAACAGAACCGTCGCGACGTCCGCCATACCCATTGGCATTCCTGGATGGCCAGAATTGGCCTCCTGCACAGCGTCCATCGAAAGGGCGCGGATGGCGTTTGCAAGCTGAATATGGGTGACGGTCATACGGTTTCCCCTGTCCGGCTCGGCATGCTCCAGGCTGCCTGTGGGACAGCCCTACGAGTCGCGAGCGCGCGCGACCACTTGGAATGTCATGCCGTTATCGTCAACCGCAGCGCCCACAGTCTTGCCGAGAAGCGCTTTCCTGCTATGCAAAGAGCATGGAAAATGACCGCCTTTCCCTGGTAATCGCTCGGATCGATGCTGCGGCCGTGCGGATCGCCAAAGCACAGCCGGGCGCTTCCGCGGCTACAGATCAGGACGCCGAGAAAAAGCTGCGGCAAGAAATTGCAGCGCTTAACAGCGCACACGCGGCTGCGCTCGATGAACGCGATCGCGCAATCGCCAAGCTGCGCGCGGATGCCGCTGACATCGACAAGCTAAAAGATCAGGAAATTGAGCGACTTAGGTCTGAGCTACAGGCAAAGAGCGATGAAACTGGTGCGATCGATACCGCAGCGCACGATGCCGAATTGCATGCTATTCAGCAAAAATACGACCGTCTGTATGCGGCAGCATCAACCGTGCTTAGCGATCTCGACATCATCATCGAACAAGCGGAGCAGGCGAATAATGGCTGAAGTAACGCTCACTATCGCGGGCCATAGCTATACCGTTGCATGCCGCGATGGCGAAGAAGATCGACTGCAGAAGCTTGGTGCCATGGTTGACGCAAAAACCATCGATGCGCAGGCTGCTGTCGGCGGAAATCTTGGTGAAGCGCGGGTTTTGCTGTTCGCGGCCCTTTTGCTTGCCGACGAGGCGGACGAGCTGCGAACCACAGATGTTCCAGATCAGTCGCTCGATCATCTCGAAGAACTGGCTGATCGCTTATCTGCACTTGGCGACCAGCTTGCCACTGGCGGCCAGGCTTCCTAAGTCATCCGTGGCGGGCGCTGCCCGGTACGCGCCTTTACGAATATCCCTGAGGCGATACAACATCCAAGGGAGCTGTCCCTGCCCGGATCTTGGTCCGACGCATATGGCGCCCACCTGACGTTATTGGCGTCAGAGGATTTTCGGGCAAACGGCCATGGCGGCCCCGCCACCCGAGCAGGCGAAATCATGACCAAGCCAGAGTTAAGAGCATATTTTAGAAAAGTTCGGGAAGAATATGTTTTTAATGCAAATTCTATACAATTGGAGCCCGCGAATACCGCTCTATTTCGCCAACTAGAAGCGGCCGGGCTACTCGCTGGAATCATCGGTGGGTATGCCGCCATGACGTCAGAAATTGACCCTCTCGAGACGCAGAAATCCTACGTCGAAAAAGGCGGCCAAGTCGCCCTTCCCTTTTTCACAGATCGGCAATCACCAATGGAGTTTCGCGAATGGACCGGAGAGGCCCTCACCGCCGGTCCATTTGGTCTCCGTCAGCCGGCTGGTGATGCTCCCAAATTGTCCCCAAACACGCTTCTAATTCCATTGGTGGCAGTCGACAGGGCAGGCAATCGTGTAGGACAGGGCCAAGGTCATTATGATCGGTATCTCGCGGAAAACCGTGCGAAACAGCCTTTGACGACTATCGGCCTTGCATGGGAGTGTCAGATAGCCGAGGAGATCCCGGCTGATCCTTGGGATGAGCCGCTCGACTATATCGCCACACCAGAGCGATTGATTAAGGTGACGTCATGAATCCCAGTTGGCGCAAGCCCTTCGGAATATTCGTAATTATTGGAATAATCATCATTTGGGCGGTGATTGTCGCAAGCGCGTCTGGCCCGATCGGAACGCTTCCGGCGCTGGTTCAGGCACCAATATACCTGGTCGCCGGGATCATATGGATCCTGCCGCTAAAGCCACTTTTACAGTGGATGGAAACTGGAAAATGGCGCGAGTGACGGGACTTGAACCCGCGGCCTCCGGCGTGACAGGCCGGCGCTCTAACCAACTGAGCTACACCCGCTTAGGCGTTGGAGAGGCGCGAACTAGGGTAGGTGCCTAGCGCTGTCAAGCAAAGTTACGCGATCCTTGTGCACCCCGGCTGCCGGCGGCTGGAAATACGCCATTTTGGAGCCGCGTTGGTAAGACTTTCTTAGTAGTTGGCCGATTTTTCGGCGATTATCCCTAACAAAATTCCCTTTTTGCATTGAACGCACCGAAAACCCCCGGATTTTTACGGGTTATTAGCGTTAATGCCTCATGCACCCCCTTCGTAAGAGTTTTTTCAACTTGGGGGGGCTGCGATATATGTCGCGCTGTCGAGACGTTAAAAATCGTCAGATCGCCAGAACCGTCATGCTATGCATGGGCGCGGCGACCGCCGTGTTTGGCGCGCCAGCCCTCCACGCCGCCGGAACGCCGGCCGGCACGCCGATCCAAAACACCGCTTCGGCCAGCTACGACGACGGCGGCACTACAATAACTGTAGATTCCAATACCGTAACGCTGGTGGTCGACGAAATCCTGGATATTGCTGTGACCTCGGCAGATCCTGGTGACATCACCGCGGCACCTGGCGAATTGAATGCCGTGCTCACCTATACCGTCACAAATGGCGGAAACGGCCCGGAACCGGCGCTCCTCACCGGTGATCCCAATATTGCCGGCGACGATTTTGATCCAGATGCCATCTCGATATTCATCGATACCGACGGCAACGGCAATTACGATCCCGGTACTGACACTCTATACGACCCCACCACACCTCCGGTTCTCGCCGCTGATGAGACAATTACCGTTTTCATTTTGGGCGACATTCCCGCCACGGCCGCTGATACGGAACGCAGCGAGGTCTCGCTCACGGCCACGGCCGCAACTGGCAGCGGCGCCCCTGGAACCGTCTTCGCAGGTCAGGGCGAAGGCGGCGCAAACGCTGTAGTTGGCTCTACTGGTGCCACAGATGTCGATAGTGGCTTCTATCTTATCGTCGATGCAGATCTCGACCTGACCAAGACCGCAACTGTCGTGGACCAATTTGGCGGCACAAGCCAAATCCCGGGTGCGACAATCACCTATCAGCTGACATCTGAGGCCACTGGCACGGGCACCCTGGCGAATGTCGTCATCACCGACGCGATCCCCGCTGACACGACCTATGTCGCCAACAGCATCACCCTCGATGGCTTGGGAATGACCGACATCGTGGATGCAGACAGCGCCTCATTCGACGGGTCCGGGATCACGGTTTCACTGGGAGCGGTGACCGCCGGGACCATCAATATCATTGAATTTCAAGTCGTTATTGACTGACGGAGAAGCAAGATGAAGTATCTTATCGCATTGATCGCATTGATCACGCCAGTTGGCCCAGTCATGGCCAACCAGGTTGCACTTGAAAGCACGGTTTTCGTCGAGCGCAGCGAAGAGCAGCCTGATGGGAACGTCACGGTAACACTAGAAGAGCCCACTCGCGTAGTTCCGGGCGATGCCTTGGTGTTTGTTCTAACCTACGAGAACACCGGCGCCGATGCTGCAGAGAATTTTGTCGTCACCAACCCAATGCCAGAGGCTGTCGTCTTCGTCGAAGCGATCGATGCTGGCGCTGTTTATTCGGTCGATGGCGGAAACAATTTTGGCGCGCTGACCGAACTGCGCGTTGCTTCAGACGGCGGTGTCGAACGCGACGCCCAGCCTGTCGATGTCACACATATTCGCTGGACACTCACCGAGCCGATCGCGGCCGGCGCGTCCGGGCAACTCAGATTTCGCGGCGTCGTGAGATAGCCGCAAATACAACCGCCGACTGAGCCAGCGGACCGGGGGGTGAATGGCTCGAAACTTGACGGAACTAGGATTAAGGCAATGAAAAACATGACAAATTATCTTGTCTCCGTCAGCAGCATTACGCTCATCGCGTTTGCTGCTGCACCGGCATATGCAGCCGGGACGGATGCAGGACTATCCATCAACAACAGCGTTACGGTCGAGTACCAGGTATCTGGTGTTGACCAGGACGATGTGATCGCATCAGACGCATTCGTCGTCGATCGGGCGATCAATGTGATCGTTGCTGAAGTAGGCAATGTGACCACATCGGTTACACCAGGTCAGCAAGATGCAGTAACGACCTTCGACGTCACGAACGAAACCAACGGATTTATCGATATTGCTCTTGCGGTATCGCAGATCGTCGGCGGAACCGCATCGCATGGCGGGACTGACACGTTCGACGTCACGACTGTCGAAATCTATGTCGATGAAGCGGCCGGCAACGGCAGCTATGATGGCACGGAAAGCCAAGTCACCTTTCTCGACGAGATGGGCAATGGCGAAACGCGCCGGATCTTTGTGGTTGCAGACGTTCCGACGGGCCTTGGCACCAACGATGTTGCCGATGTTGAGCTGACGGGTACCGCGCGTGAAGGTAATAGCGGAACGACTGGCGGCGCTGTCGGCGGTGTGATTACGCCGACCACAGGCGGCGATACCGCTGGTGTCGATACAGTCTTTGCTGACGCTGATGGCGTTTATGACGGCATCGCTTCGGACGATGATGACTATACGGTACTTGCTGCCGCACTGAGCGCGCTCAAGGGCAGCACCGTAACCAATGCGAACTATCCGATCACAGGCGCTACGGAATTCTACAATATTCCGGGTGCAACGGTCGAATACTGCATTGCTGTAACAAACGCTGCCGGTGGTGCTGATGCCACTAACGTTACGATTACGGACGCTGTGCCGACAAACACTACGTTTGTGGCTTCGTCGATCGTGATCGGCGGTACGGCAGTGATTGACGATGGCGGTACACCGGGTGTTCCTGGTGATGACACGCTGACAAGCTGTGACAACAGCACCGGAACGCCAGGTGGCAGTTTCGGTGGTGGTAACGTCACGGCTACATTGGGAACGGTTACCGCTGGGACGACTGAAATCGTAACGTTCCGCGCGGTTATCGACTAGGTAGCTAGATCGTGGCCGCAGATATTTCTCGGCGGCCAGGATTCTGCGCGATGCGTCAACCGATCCTCTTGGCATGTGCAATGATTTTTGCACTGCTCGCTGCGCTATTGTCGCCAGCGGGTTCGATCGCGCACGCCCAGACGATTAGTAACATTGCCTATGTGGAATGGGACGAAAACGGCGAAAGGCGGCGCGAACCGTCTAATCAACTCGATATTGATGTTGAACTCGTCGACGGGACACCCCCGGAAATTGGGCTTTTCCAATTTAATCCTGGTGGCGGTGGCGGCACTGACAATGTCGTTCTGAACGGAACGAGCTGTGTCGCCACCCCCCCATTCACCTCGCCGCCGCTTGGCGGGGTATATGGCAGCGTCCCGGTGGATCCTGCTTCGGTCATCACCGCGACGGAAATTCGCCCCGGCGAACCTCTGATCTTTTCCGTTGTGCATGCTGCATCGAACCAGAATCCAACGGTCGCGGAAACCTATGATATTACTATAGAAACCGACAATGGTGATCGCGAAAACCTAATCCTGACGGAAACTGGCGTCGATAGCGGCGTATTCGCCGGCTATATATTTACGGCAGCTGTTCCACCCCAGCCGGTTCCGGAAAACTGCATATTGTCTGTTGTTCCGGGCACGGCGCTGCAAATGTCGCCAACTGGCGAAAATGGCGCGCGAGATCTTGCAGATTTGAGCGTAGACGTGCTCGAAAGCTTCGGTTCGACGGTGTTTGACAGCGAAACTGGCGCGCCAATCAACGGTACGCAGGTCACTCTCGTTGACGCAGCAACCGGCCAACCCGCGGAAGTCTTCGGCAATGACGGAATCTCAACATTCCCGGCGACCGTAACCACCGGACAGACCGTCACTGACAGCCAAGGCTTCACATATACACCCGGGCCGGGAGACTTCTTCTTCCCGGTCGTGCCACCCGGTGAATATCGATTGGTGATCCAACCCCCTGATCCTTATACAGGAATCTCGCAAGCATCGCCCGCCGAACTGGCGGCTTTCGTCGATTCTAGGGGTGATCCCTATGATATCGTCGATGGTTCGTTCGGTGAGAGTTTCACCCTGGGCGGTATCGATGCAATCGAGATTGATATCCCACTCGATCGGCCAACCGCACCTCTGACAGTCGAGAAAGCAGCATCGCGGCAGGTCGCCGTGCCAGGGGATCCTATTCTCTTCAACATCCGTGTCAGCAGCACGGATTCCACGCGTCCGACGCGACCATTGGTGATCACCGACAGCCTTCCCGCGCAATTGCGACTCCGGCCCGATTCCATTCGCCTGAACGGTGAAAGGCTCGCCAGTGGCGTCGATATTACCGCCGATGGTCGACAATTTACTATTTCAATACAAGGCCTTGCGGCTGGAACGAGCTCCATCCTGTCTTACATCACGGAAGTGCTGCCACAGGCGCGCGCAGGCAATGCGACCAACAGTGCACAGGTTCGCGATGATCGGGGACAGGTCAGCAATATTGCCGATGCAACGGTTCGCGTTTCTCGCGAGACCCTGGCGACACGAATGACGATAATCGGTCGGATTACAGACGGTGGCTGCGGCGTAGATCCGCGCACAGCACCTGGAATAGCTGGTGTGCGCATCATGCTGGAAGATGGCAGTTATGCCGTGACCGACGAAGATGGGCGCTATCATTTCGAAGCGGTTACACCCGGACTGCATGTCGTCCAGATGGATGAATCTACTCTTCCCCTTGATCGCGCTGCGGTTGATTGCGCTCGCAACACGCGTTCAGCCGGACGCGCATTCTCGCGCTTCGTAGAGGGCCAAGGCGGCGGACTGTATCGCGTTGATTTTCGTGTCAGGGCCGTGGAGCCTCGCGCGGCTCCTGAGACCGCCACACCGGCTGTTGAGCGGCCGACGCCGATCACAGATGGTGAGGCGGCGGGTGCCGATCGCGACTGGATAACTGACCAAACACCTGGAATAGAATGGATTTTCCCCGCGGAAGATCACAACCCGCGTACCCGCGTCATGCGAGTCGCCATCAAACATTATCCGGGCCAGACGGTACGATTGACCATCAACGGTGCTCCAGTGGCACCGGTCGCCTTTGAAGGCTTGCGGACAAATGCGGCCAATACGATCGCAATCAGCCAATGGCGCGGTATCGGAATTGAAGAGCGCGAAAATCGATTTGTCGCTCAGATTGTCGACGCCGATGGCACGGTTGTCGAAACCCTGTCGCGCACAGTCCATTTCAGTAACGCACCGATCCGGGCTGAATTCTTGCCTCATCGATCACGGCTGATTGCCGACGGCGTTTCGCGTCCTCTGATCGCGATACGGCTTACCGATCGTGATGGCCGTCCGGTCCATCATGGCCTGACCGGAGACTTCTCCGTTCCCTCCCCCTATGGGGCTGCCGTCGAAGCAGACGCGCAACAGGCGCGCCAGCTTGCCGGCCTCGAACGTGCCGCCCCTGGATGGCGCGTAGAGGGCGATGAGGGCATTGCCTATATCGAACTCGAACCAACAACGGTGAGTGGCACTCTAATCGTCACCCTACCGTTCCGAGATGGCGAGGTTACCCGAGAGCAGACGATAGAGACCTGGCTCGAGCCTGGTGATCGACCCTGGACTGTTGTCGGCTTTGCGGCTGGCACGGTTGGCTTCAACCATCTCGACCGAAATCTGGAAGAGATTGGGGCTGACGAAGAGACCTGGTACACCGATTCCCGCGTCGCCCTGTACGCACGCGGTCGGATCACTGGTCAGTGGCTGATGACCATGGCCTACGATAGCGATGCGGAGCGGGATGATACCCGCTTCCAGGGCGTTATCGATCCGAACCAATATTACACCATCTATGCAGATCGCTCAGAACGCCGCTTTGACGCGGCCAGTGTTCGCCGTCTTTATCTACGGCTTGAGCGGCCGCAATTCTACGCGATGTTCGGCGACTATGAGACGAACTTTAACGAGACCCAGCTCACGCAATATAACCGCAGCTTTAACGGTGTGCGCGCCGAGTTCCGGAACAATCGCGTATCGGCCACTGCATTTGTCGCGGATACACCGCATCGGTTCCGCCGGGTTGAGATTCAGGGCAACGGCCTCACTGGTCCCTATGCGATCGGCAGCACGCAGCTGCTTGCAAATAGCGAACGCGTGACGATCGAAGTGCGCGATCGTCTGCGCTCGAACATCATCGTCTCGAGCCAGCAGCTCGTTCGCCACATCGACTATGACGTCGACTATTTCAACGGGACGATCCGCTTCCGCGAGCCGATCCTCAGTCGGGATTCGTCACTCAATCCGCAATTCATCATCGTCGAATATGAAGTCGACGGGATTGCTGCCCGCCGGGTCAATGCCGGTGGCCGTTTCACCTGGGCGACTGCCGACCAACGTCTGCGGATCGGCGTCACCGCAATTCGCGACGACGACAACCAGCGCGAGACGAATATGGGCGGCATCGACATTCGCTGGCGTCCGACGGACTCAACCGAAGTTCGCGCTGAGTTTGCGGCAAGCGATACCGATCCAGGCGCCAGCGCTGCACCGACCGAAGACGATCCGGGCACTGCCACCGCATGGTTGGTCGAAGCCGAGCATCACAGCTCCGATTTCGATATCCTTGCCTATGCCCGCGAACAGCAATCTGACTTTGGCGTTGGCCAACTCAGTGGCGCAGAGCGCGGTACACGCAAGTTCGGTTTTGACGGTCGGGTCCGCATCGACGAACAATTCTCGCTGGCAACGAGCGCCTGGCATGAGGACTTCCTCACCAGCGGTGCGCGGCGGATCGCTGGTCAGGCCTTGGTCGAATATCATAGCGGCTCGACCGATGCGCGGCTGGGCATCATCTACAGTAATGACGAGCTCAGCGACGGATCGACACTGGAATCGACCTTGCTCCAGATCGGCGCGACGCAACGCCTGTTTGAAAACCGGCTGACGCTCGACGCTCAGACCGAGTTCGCGCTCGATGATGCCGAAAGCGTCGACTTCCCGGCGCGCCATCAATTCACCGCCCGCTTTGCCGCAACCGACTGGATCACCCTGGTCGGCGGATATGAAATTGCCGAGGGCGATAGCGTTGACGCACGCACGGCCCGTGTCGGCTTCGATATCCAGCCCTGGTCCGGCGGTCGCATTTCGCTCGCTGGCAATCAGCAAGACATTGCCGAGTTCGGTCCGCGTACCTTTGCCGCTTATGGCTTTGCCCAGTCGTTGGTGCTCGACGAAAACTGGTCGGTCGATTTCTCGCTCGACGGCAACAAGACGCTGAACGGAGGTATCGATCCCGACACTGTCTTGAACCCGGCTCAGCCGGTCGCCAGCGGCGGGTTCATTGGCAATGGTTCGAATCCGACCCTGACCGAGGACTTTACCGCTGTAACCGCCGGCGCAACCTATCGCGGTGACCGCTGGAGCTGGGCAGGTCGCGCCGAATATCGCGATGGCGAGCGGGAAGATCGCTATGGCGTCACAACTTCACTGCTAAGGCAGATCGGCGAAGGCAGCGCGGTCGGCGGTGCATTCTCCTGGCTGCGCGCCGAACAGGATGGCGGCGCGACCAGCGAAATCACCACGCTCGAAATCTCGGTCGCGCATCGCCCGATGGCCAGCGACTGGTCATTCCTCAACAAGCTTGAGCTGCGCAGTGACGAGATCACCAATGCTGTCGCGGGCCAACCCGGCCCGATCGGCAGCGCACCGCTGCTCGTGACCGGCGACCAGCGATCGCGGCGGATCGTCAACAGCTTCTCGCTGAACTATTCGCCGACCAGCACGGGTCTGAGCATGTATGGCGGCCAGGATTTTCTGGACCGCAGCGAGTTCAGCTTCTTCTGGGGCACACGCTATGTTTCCGATCGGTTCGGCACAGCCGATGTCGAGGGCTGGAGCAATCTGTTTGGTGCCGATGCGCGCTTCGATCTGTCCGAAACATTCGATATCGGCGCCTCGGCCAGCGTGCGTGAAGGCAATGGCGGCCGCGCCTGGACCTGGTCTGTCGGCCCGAACATCGGCATCAGCCCGATCGAAAACACCTGGATCTCGGTCGGCTATAACATCACCGGTTTCGAAGATCGTGACTTCGAAGCCGCGCGCTACACCCGAGATGGGCCCTATGTGACCTTCCGCCTGCGCTTTGACCAGCAAACCTTCCGCGATCTCGGCTTCTAAAGCCACTTCGCAACCAAGGTTAGTTGACACTGGTTGACAGTGCGAAGCCCGATCCGGGCCGCTACTCCAAATTTTCTCATTCCGGGCACAATGGCCCGTGGTGGCGCTCCTATCGCAGTGACGTCACCGCACCCGGCCGTAACGCTTTAATTGACACTGGTTGGCACAGGACGCCCCAACACGGCGCCGTGGTTCTTTTTCGTCATTTTGCATCAAAATTGCGCGTGATCGCTCTCCTGCGGTCGTGACGCATCACGTCGACTCACCATGGAAGATGCCATGGTGTCCAATGTGTAGGACAGGAGAAAGCGGGCCGGTGGTACCTCTGGCCGGAGTCGAACCGGCACTCCCGAAGGAACTCGATTTTGAGTCGAGCGCGTCTACCAATTCCGCCACAGAGGCCCGCAGGCAGGGGGAGCCGATTAGCGAAGCGTTGCGCACTCCGCAAGCGGCTCCCTCCTAATTAGGCAAATGTATCTGCCGTGCCGCGACCTTTCGGGTCTTCGCCATAGCGATTGGGGCCGGGTGTTCCGTCAAGGAAGTAGAACACGATCAGCGTGATTGCGAAGCCGATAGCTATCAGCATTCCAATCATGGTAATCGCTCCGGACTCCATGCCTGCGCCCAGGAATACGAGCACATATCCGGCCAAAGGCGCCAACAACCACCAGCCGGACCGGTTGGTATCGTGCAGTCGTCGCACTGACACCGCGATGCTGGGTATGATGAAGGCAAGCGAGATTATGATTGCGAGGCCGAAAATGACCATGATCGCACCACCAGCGGCCATCGCAGCTGTCGGATCACCGCCCGTGGCCATCATGGCACCGCCGCCAACCGCAAATATCAGTATCTGAATTACGATCGAAATCAGGAATTGGAAAACGGCCCACATCCAATATTCCATGCGCCGTGATCGACCACTGAACTCCGCATACCGCCGCAACGGCATAAGCATAAATTCCATTGGTTCACCCCCTCTGTTTCAAGAAATATGTACGGTAACTGCTCTAGCTGAATGTGTCAGCGTTTACCCCGCCCTTGGGATCTTCGCCGAAGCGATTCGGCCCCCGCGTTCCTTCGAGACACATGAAGACCAGAACGATCAGACCACCAAGGAACGGAATGAGCCCGAGCAGCACAAACCAACCTGACTTATCCTGATCATGGAAGCGCCGGACCTGGACGGCCAGCGAGGGAATGATAATGGCCAGAACCCAAACAAGAACGATAGGTGACTGGGATTGCATCGAAAATCCCATGCCGCCATCGCCATAATTGGTTTGGCTGGTGCCCGTGAGTAGCGTCAAAACGAATGTCACAATCAGGACAAACAAAAAGAACATCCAATATTCCATGCGCCGTGATCGACCGTTGAAATCGACATAGCGTCGCAACGGCATGAACATATATTCCATGAAACTTCCCCTTACCTGGTATCGAAAAACGCCCCATCGATCTGTGCCGATTGGCGACAGGGTCGGACAATTTGGCCGTTCAGGCAAGGGAGGTCAGCTGCGTGGCGGTTGGCGCCGATAGCTGAGAGCCTCAGCAATATGGACGCGGCCGACGGTTTCACCGCCGGCCAGATCGGCAATCGTGCGCGCCACTCTGAGGACGCGCGAATAGCCGCGCGCCGTAAGCCGCATCGCCTCGGCCGCTTGCATCAAGAGCTTGCGCCCAGCATCGTTGGGTGTCGCCACACGATCCAATAATTCACCATCTGCCTCGCAATTGGTCCGGATCGCCTCAGCAGCGTAGCGCGCCAACTGGACATTGCGCGCAGCAGCGACGCGGTGCGCAATTTCAGCAGAGCCTTCGGTCGGCGCGGGCAAGGTCAAATCAACTGCGCAAACCGCCTGCACATCAACATGCAGATCTATCCGGTCGAGCAACGGGCCCGAAATCTTGGCTTGATAGTCGGCGGCGCACTTAGGTGCGCGCGAACAGGCCAGCGCTGGATCACCAAGATGACCGCAGCGACACGGATTCATCGCCGCGATTAGTTGAACCTGCGCCGGAAAGCTGACATGCGCATTGGCCCGCGCGATCGATATCGTACCGGTTTCCAGCGGCTGGCGCAGGGAATCGAGCACTGGTCGCTGGAACTCGGGCAGCTCATCAAGGAACAATACGCCAAGATGCGCGAGGCTAACCTCGCCGGGCCGCACCTTGAGCCCTCCGCCGACAAGTGCCGCCATGGATGCACTGTGGTGCGGCGCGCGAAACGGACGATTGCGGGCAAGCCTTCCGCCATCCAATGTGCCGGCAACGCTGGCTACCATCGACACATCCAGTGCCTCGGACGCGGTCAAATCCGGCAAGATTCCGGGCAAGCAGGCCGCCATTAGCGACTTTCCCGAACCCGGTGGGCCCGACATCAGGAGGTTATGGCCGCCCGCGGCCGCGATCTCGAGCGCGCGCTTCGCCGTCTCCTGTCCCTTTACCTGGCGCAGGTCCGGTCCGGCCGCTCGCTCTTCCACATCGCCAGGGACTGGCGGCGCAAGCTGGCTCGTACCCTTGAAATGATTGAGCAGCGACAGGAGATCGGGCGCAGCCAGCACTTCGACATCCCCGGCCCAGGCGGCTTCAGGACCCTGCGTTGCCGGGCAGATCAGGCCGAGCTCGCGTGACGATGCGTTGAGCGCCGCCAACAACACGCCCGGCGATGCGGCGACCCGCCCATCAAGCCCGAGCTCACCCACCACAACATATCCGGCCAATGTTTCCGCATCGATGACACCCATCGCGCCGAGCAGCCCGAGCGCGATCGGTAAATCATAGTGCGATCCTTCTTTGGGAAGATCGGCCGGCGAGAGGTTGATCGTGATTCGTTTTGGCGGGAGCGCAAGGCCGATCGCAGCAATCGCGGCCCGGACTCGTTCGCGACTTTCCGCGACCGCCTTGTCCGGCAGCCCGACCAGGTTGAAGGCCGGCACCCCGGGTGCAATCTGCACCTGTACCTCAACGGCCCGCGCCTCCAGCCCAAGATAGGCTGTCGTAGCAACATGAGCGACCATATCCGGCTCCCGCCTTTCCCGTTTTCCGCCATGATGTGCCATGCGCCATTTCAGGAGTCGACATAAACCATTGATAATATGTGTTTTATTGTTCGCATCTTGTCGATGTAACAATTCATCCCCAGTTCGGGTGATGTGACGGAGCCAAATTTCACCAATCCGCGCGACAAACGCGCTGGAATCCGCCTTGTGCTGACGGTGATTGGCGGAATCATGGTTGTTGCAGCGCCGATCGTTGGATTGCTGCCCGGTCCAGGTGGCATTTTTGTTTTTGCTATCGGGTTTGCGCTGATGTTGAAGAATTCGGCTTTAGTTCGGCGCTTCTACGCGCGTCTCAAAGCCAAGCATCCGCAAAAGGGTGAATGGGTCGATTGGGCGATGCGCAGAAAGAGCACTTTGCGGCGCATGCGCAGACGGCGCGAAGAGCGAGGCGCAGATTGACTTTGTACGGGGCTTCGACTAGCACGCCCATCAGATTTGAGGCCGCCCGCAAGGCGCGGCCCTTTTTGTTCCAGTTTTTGAGGAAATGAGCGATGAAGCGCACCTTTCAGCCGAGCAATCTCGTGCGCAAACGGCGGCACGGATTCCGGGCCCGCAAAGCAACCGTCGGTGGCCGCAACGTGCTCCGCGCACGCCGTGCAAAAGGCCGCAAGAAGCTGTCCGCCTGACCGCGGCGTCAGCGCCCGGCTTGACGACTCTTAGAAAACGCAAAGATTTTCTGGCCGCCAATCGCGGCAAACGGGCAGTCATGCCCGGTTTCATTCTGTTGGTGCATGATCGCAAAGATGGCGATGATGGCCTGCGTCTTGGCATTACTGTCACCAAGAAGGTCGGCGGTTCAGTGGTTCGCAACCGCATGAAGCGCCGGTTCCGCGCTCTCGGACGGGAGATCCTGCCGGAACGTGGAATTCATGGTGCCGATCATATCCTGATCGGGCGCAAGGCGGGAATTGAGCGCGATTTTGGATCGCTTCGCGGTGATCTGCTATCGGCGTTGGAGCGGGTTCAGCCATGATCGCGAAGCTGTTCATTGGCCTTGCTCGACTGTGGCAGATGGGTCCCTCGGCGATCTTGCCACCGACCTGCCGATTTCAGCCGTCATGTTCATCCTATGCGATCACTGCCTGGTCGCGCTATGGGGCTTTCAAAGGCAGCTGGCTTGCGCTTCGGCGAATTCTGCGCTGTCATCCGTGGGGAGGATCCGGTCATGATCCTGTCCCGTAACAAGAGATTGAAGAGAATGGGGAATTGCGGTGGATAGTTCGCGCAACATGATCCTGGCGATCGTGCTTTCGGCGCTGGTCTTGATTGGCTGGAGCTTTGTCTCCGAGCAGGTCGCACCGACGCCTCCCCCGCCCGCGCCGGAAACGGCCGAGGAAGCCGATGTCGTGCTCCCCGCATCCGAGACCGCACCGGTCGAGGAAACGGCCGTGACGCAGACTGTCGATGAAGCACTAGGGACTGCCACGGCCGCCCGCATCGCAATTGAAACCCCGCGCCTTCAGGGCAGTATCAACCTGCGTGGTGCGCGGATCGATGATCTGGTCCTGCTCGATCATTTTGAAACCAACGAACCCGATTCGGCTCCAATCCGGCTGCTCGCGCCCGAAGGCACCGAAGCCTCCTATTTCGCGCATTTCGGTTGGGCCGGTGACGGCGTCGAGATGCCAGACGGCGATACCATCTGGCAGGCCGATAGTGAGACCCTCGCACCCGACAGCCCGGTCACGATGCGCTGGCGTAACGGCACCGGCCAGCTCTTCGAGATCGAATTGCAGGTCGACGAGGATTTCCTGTTCACGGTTGGCCAGCGCGTATCCAATACGAGCGATGCACCGATCAGCGCCCGCCCCTATGCATTGCTGATGCATCGCGGCGAAATGCAAAGCGCCGGTGCGCCCGATCCTGACACCTGGCTTATCCACACGGGCCCCTATGGGTTCTGGGACGATGTTCTCCATCGCGATCTCGATTTTTCCGATCTTGATGAAGCCGGTTCCGCCGGTGAGCGATTCGCGCTGCAAAACGGATGGCTTGGGTTTAACGGCAAATATTGGCTCGGCGCGCTCGCACCTGCAGGAGACCGCCAAGTAGACGCTGCTTTCATGGCGCTTACCGACGGCCGCTATCAGGCTGTTTTCACTGGCCAACCAACCGTGATCGAAGCGGGTCGCGCGATGACGGCCGATACTCACTTCTTCGCCGGCGCCAAGGAAACGCACCTCCTTGAACGCTATGAAGTCGAAGCCGGGATCAACCAGCTTGATCGGGCGATCGACTGGGGTTGGTTCTACTGGTTCGAGCTGCCGCTCTTCTATCTGCTGAGCTGGCTGTTCACGACGGTCGGCAATTTCGGCGTCGCGATCATCCTGATGACGTTCATCGTCCGCGGACTGATGTTCCCGATTGCCCAGAAGCAATTCTCGTCCATGGCTGGCATGCGTGCCGTGCAGCCCAAGATGAAGGAGCTGCAAGAACGCTACAAGGACGACAAGCCGAAGATGCAGCAGGAAGTGCTGGCACTCTATCAGCGCGAGAAGGTCAATCCATTGGCCGGCTGCCTGCCGATCTTCCTGCAGATCCCGATCTTCTATGCGCTCTACAAGGTGCTCCTGGTATCGGTGGAGATGCGGCATGAGCCATTTGCGCTCTGGTTGCAGGATCTCTCGGCACCCGATCCGCTGACCCCGGTCAACCTGTTCGGGCTGCTTGCCTTCGATCCGCCCAGCTGGCTGGCGATCGGTATCCTGCCGATCCTGCTTGGCATCACCATGTATCTGCAGTTCAAGCTGAACCCGGCCCAGATGGACCCGACCCAGCAGAAGATCTTCGAATTCATGCCCTGGATCTTCATGTTCATCATGGCGCCGTTTGCAGCTGGCCTGCAGCTCTATTGGGTAACGTCCAACTTGCTGACCATTGCGCAGCAGAAATGGCTCTATAGCCGCGATCCGCGGCTCAAAGAGCAGGCGAAGATGGCCAAGGAATGACCGATCAGGCTGCCTTGGAAGAGATGGCCCGGAAGACATTTTCCGGACCCATCGACTTTCTGAAATCGGCACCAACCCTCGAATTTCTGCCCGATGCGGATCTTCCCGAAGTGGCCTTTGCGGGCCGCTCCAATGTCGGCAAGTCGACGCTCCTGAACGCGCTGACCAACCGCAAAGGCCTGGCCCGTGCGTCCAATACGCCCGGACGGACGCAGGAACTCAATTTCTTCGAGGTCGGCGATCCGCCGCAATTCCGGCTCGTCGATATGCCGGGCTATGGCTTTGCCAAGGCCCCGCCCCAGGTCGCCAAGCGCTGGCGGCACCTGATCAACGATTTCCTGCGCGGTCGCCCGACTCTGAAGCGCACATTGCTGCTGATCGACGCGCGGCGTGGGCTAAAGGATATCGATCGTGAACTGATGGAGATGCTGGACGAAGCGGCCGTCAGCTATCGCATCGTTCTCACCAAGTCCGACAAGCTCAAGGACAAGGCGCTCGCCGCGACCACAGAAACGCTCACCGAGCAGGCGAAACGCCATGCAGCAGCGCATCCGGAGATCCTCACAACATCGAGCGAAACCGGATTGGGTGTAGACGAATTGCGTAAAGCCGTTATCCAAGCGATCGGCTGACACGGAAAGGCATTTCATGAAACTGATCATCGGCAATAAGGCTTACTCGTCCTGGTCGATGCGCGGTTGGCTGGCGATGAAGCAATCGGGCCTAGCCTTCGAAGAAGTAACCGTACCGCTGTTCGATGAAGAATGGGAACAGCGCCGCGAGGGCAATGAATTTGCGGCTTCCTCCGGCAAAGTCCCGGTGCTGTGGGACGGCGACAGCGTAGTCTGGGACAGTCTTGCGATAATCGACTGGCTTGCCGATCGCGTCGGCCGGGACCGGTTCTGGCCCAAGGACGACAGCGCCCGCGGCATGGCGCGATCCATGGCTGCCGAAATGCATTCAAGCTTTCCCAATCTGCGCCGCGACCTGCCGATGAATGTCCGCAAAGTCTTCCCGCCCCAGCCGATCAGCGAGGATGTCGCGTCGGAGCTTGGCCGCATTCTCGAAACCTGGGCCCAGGCCCGGGCGCGCTATGGCGGCGAAAATCCGTTCCTGTTCGGCGAGTTTTGCGCAGCCGACATCATGTATGCGCCGGTCTGCACCCGGCTCGTCACCTATTCGGTCAAGCTGCCGCCTTTTGCCCAGGGCTATGTCCAGGCGGTGCTCGCCCATAGCTGGGTCCGCGAATGGGTCGAAGCCGCGCAGGACGAACCCTGGGTCATCGAAAAATATGAAGTGGTGAGTTGAGCTGCCCATGGCAGATGCCATCGACCCGATCGCGCTGCTTGAGCGCCTGATCGCCTGCCCAAGCGTGACGCCCGAAGAAGGCGGTGCGCAGGCACTGCTCGAAGAAACGCTCACCACCCTTGGCTTTGAGGTAGAACGGCTCGTATCGGGCGAAGAACCCCATGGCCCGGTTCCCAACCTGCTCGCAACACGCGGATCAGGCGGCCCGCATTTCGCCTTTGCCGGGCACACCGATGTCGTTCCGCCGGGCAAGGGCTGGACCAGCGATCCGTTCACCGCAGAGATCAAGGGCGACCTGCTCTACGGCCGTGGTGCGGTCGACATGAAGGGTTCGATAGCGGCCTTCATCGCCGCCGTTTCGCAGCTACCAGACCTTCCCGGCACGCTGAGTTTCATTATCACTGGCGACGAGGAAGGCCCGGCCGTCCACGGCACGCGCGCTCTGATGACGCGGATGGAAGAGCGCGACATCAAGCCGGACATGATCCTGGTCGGCGAACCGACCTCACAGGATCGGCTCGGCGATACGATCAAGATCGGCCGGCGCGGTTCGGTGAATATGTGGATCGATATTGTCGGCAAGCAAGCGCATGTCGCCTATCCGCATGAGGGCGATAATCCGATCACGCGATTGTTCCGCATCGGCACCCGGCTCCATGAACTCGATCTCGACGATGGCGATGAATGGTTTCAGCCGTCCAACCTTGAGGTCGTGACCGTCGATGTCGGCAATCCTGCCTCCAATGTCATACCCGGCGAAGCGCATCTCCGGCTCAACATCCGCTTCAATGTGCACCACACCGGCCAGGAGCTGGTTGAAAAGGTGCAATCGATCATCGACGAAGAAGCGCCCGGCGCGCGCTTCAAGGCGATGGTATCGGGAGAAGCCTTCCTCACCGAACCCGGTCCGCTCTCCGATCTGGTCAGTGAATCAATCACCGAAGTGACAGGCGTAACGCCGACGCTTTCGACCGGCGGAGGTACCTCGGATGCGCGCTTCCTCCACACGCTCTGCCCGATTGTCGAGTTCGGCCTGCTCAATGCGACGATGCACAAGCTTGATGAAGCCGTTGCGATGGCCGACGTTCATAAGCTGACGGACATCTACGCAGGCATTTTGCGCCGCGCGCTCGGCTAAGCCGATCATCATGCGGATCGCATTTCTCGCCTGTAATCTGACACTTGCGGACTCGCCAGAGCGGCGTCCTGATGCATTCGAGCATGATCAGATGATGGAATGTCTGACACCGGCCTTGGCTGCGCATGGCGCGTCGATTGAAGCCATCCGCTGGGATGCCGAGGATATCGACTGGAGCGCCTATGACGCGGTGCTCATCGGATCGGCCTGGGATTATCAGGACAATCTGGAGGCATTTCTGACGCGGCTGGATGTGATCGAAAGCCAGACATGCTTGTTCAACCCCGGCCAAATCGTCCGTTGGAACTGCCGCAAGACTTATCTGAAAGATCTGGCAGCCAAAGCTGTCGCCACAGTGCCGACGCTATGGCTCGACACACCGGATGCAAACACACTCTCCGGTGCGTTCGATGCGCTCGGATCGGATGATCTGGTCCTCAAGCGCCAGGTCGGCGCCAATGCGGAAGGTCAGTTCCGATTGCACAAGGGCGATCCCCTCCCCGATCTGTCTGACCCGATGATGGCCCAACCGTTTCTCCCGGCGATCCAGAGCGAGGGCGAGCTCAGCCTCATCTTCATCGACGGCGCGTTCTCCCACGGCTTAATCAAGTCGGCGGCGGACGGTGAGTATCGGATCCAGTCCTCCTATGGCGGTAGCGAGCGACGCCATAGCCCGTCCGCCAGCGATCTTACGGTCGCCCAGTCTGTCCTCGAAGCGCTGGATGACGCACCACTCTATGCCCGCGTGGATATGGTTCGGGGTGACGATGGCGCATTGATGCTGATGGAGTTGGAGCTGATCGAGCCATTTCTCTACCCGATGCAGGCCGATGATTTCGGGGAGCGAATTTACGAAGCGCTCGCCCGCCGCCTCAGCACGATATAGAGCGCGCCGCGCCCGCCATGGCGCGGATGGGCGCCGCGCACCGCAGCAATATGCGGCGCATGGCGCGATGCAGACAACCAATCGCCCACTGCCGCACGAATCTTGCCGCGCGTAACCGGCCCCTGTCCTTTCGGCGCATGGCCGGTAATCAGGAGAATGACGCGTGCATGTGAGGCAATCGCTTGGGCAAGCGCATGATCCAGCCGGTCATAAGCAGAGTTCAGGTTGTGGCCGTGCAGATCAAGGGTGAAATCCGGTTCGGCCTTGCCGCGCGCCAGCTTCCGGTCCCAACTTGCATCAAGCGTAGTGCCGGGTCCGCGTACAGATTTGCGTTCGGGCAATTTGGGGACCGCGTAGCGGCTAAGATCGGATCGGCTTGATGCAGCAGATTTGGAACTTGGCTTCGCACCATCGGCCATGGGACTGCGGTCAAGCGGCTCGACGCTCTCAATCACCTTGTTCCAAAGCGCTTGCTCGTCTGCGCTGAGGCCCGACTTCGCCATCTAATCGGCGCGCAGCCGCGCTGCCGAGCGGGCCGGTATCAGCACCAGCGCCTGGCCTCGGCTCGCCATCCCGCTGGCAATAGCATAGGCATCGTCGCCCGCGCCCCAAAATGTATCGAACCGGTTTGCGCCGCGAATTGCGCTGCCAGTATCCTGCGCCACCCAAAGGCCATCCGCGACGTCATGCTCCATATTGAGGAACACCGGCGCACCGAGCGGAACAAAGGCTGGGTCTGCGGCCACCGTTCCGCGCGGGGTTACCGGCCTGCCCAGCGAACCCAGCGGGCCCGGACCAGTCAGCTCTGTGAAGAATATATAGCGGCGGTTCTCCTGCATGATTTCCCGCCCCTCGTCAGGGTTATCGCGCAGCCACTGCGCAATGCCTTCAGCGGTCGTCTGTCCATCGCCCAGCAGGCCGCGCTCGCGCATCAATCGGCCAATACTTGTATAGGGATAGGCATTATTTCCGGCATAGCCGATCCGCATGGTTTCGCCGCTCGGCAAACGCAGGATTCCGGACCCCTGAACCTGCAGGAAGTAGAGATCGACCGGATCACGCGCCCAGGCAATCGCCAGCCCCTCGCCTTCCAGCGCCCCGTCTTCGATCGCCGCCCGGGTGAGGACAGTTTCATCGTCGCAATCGATCTCACAGGGCGGCGGCACATCTGCAGGCAGGGCGTAGATCGGCGATTCATACCCGCGCTCCGGTTCGCGAGCGGCCTGTATCTCTGGCTCATAATAGCCAGTGGCAAATGCCGAGCCGCCATCTATCTCGACCGCCCGGAAATATTCGCCGAAGAAATCCTCGGGGTCATCGCGCCATTGTGCAGCGGCTGCACATGGCTCGACCCAATCTTCGGAGCGCGTCAGGCCGCTCGGATCCTCCCGGGACACAACGGACGGGCAGGAAATTCGAAAAGCGGAGAGCGCACGGCGCGCCTGATCCCGCGTTATGTCGAGCGAGGCGACGCGCGGACCAGCCTGCACGCCAGCGCTGGCTGCATTGTCAGCTGGGATTGCAGGCGGCGGCGGAGGTGTTGGCGCCGGCCGTGTCGGCGGGTGTGGTGGCGGCTGTGACGTGCGATCGGGTACGTCCGGGATGATCCCGGCACAGGCGGTCAGCGAACAGGCCGAAAGGAGCGCAACGACGCTCCGCATCGGGCTCACGCAGCCTCGTCGGTTTCGACCAGTTTCCAGTTGGGATCGGCATCCTTCACGTCGCGAGCGAAGGTCCAGATGTCATGCGTTTGCACAGCATCGGAGAGCGATCCCGCAATCACGGTGCCATCCTTATCGCGAGTCACGCCGGCAATATCGGCGTCGAAGCGAAGCGTTACCCGGGCATTGCCCGACACATATTCCGCTTTCTCAACCTGGGTGCGCTCAATCGCAATAAGCTTGTTGTCCAGCACATGACCTTCGGATTCGCGTGC